>NZ_SLZU01000003.1 GCF_004342065.1 Primorskyibacter sedentarius
CCGCCCCGTCCGGCGTCCCGTTAGCGCCTCAGCGCCGCCGGTGAAGGGGGTTCTACGGTTAGTTGACGATGCCCGCAAGCAGTTTTTTGAAGAAAATCGCCCTGAACCCCATTTTTTTCCATTTCGGTCAAATTATTCCGGCCATTCATCTGCTAAACTATTGTTATTAAATAATTTACGTCGGCTCTATCAAAAGCGCATATTTTGCGCAAGCTGGCCGTTCCCGGCCTTTTCACCACCTTTCACCCACAGAACAGCGCAAACACGCCGAAGAATCTGCCCTGATTGTCGTTGCCGAACCGGAATCAATGGTCTGCGGATGGGTCTCGTGCCGAGAAATCGTACTGAATCGGTGAATCAGTGGCGTCGCAGCCGCGCGGTGTCATATCCGTTGAAGTCCAGCAATTCGCGAGCGGCACGAAAACGATCTGGTCGAATGCCGTCGCCGCGATTCAGAATCCAGCCAAAACTGCCCGAAGGTGTGCCCAAGACGGCTGTTCCGAAATCTTCGGCAACCCAAAGGATCCAGATCGGTTCGGCACCCTCCGCTTCCAGGCGACCAAAGGGAGCTACGGTATAGAGTACTGTTCCCGCCGCCCTGCCCGGTGACGGCTGGCATCCCGCGACGGCCATTCGCCCATCCAGCATCGGCGTGAACCGGATCTCCTTGCAGGCTGCGCCGTCATATTCAGGATTGAAGCTGGCCAATCGCGTCCATGTACCAGCGAAACGCTGTGGGTCGAACCTCGTGCTGGACGAGATCGCAACTGAGCTGTCTCGATAGCTGACCTGTGGCATGGGCGGTCCTTCCGGACCGACGCGAGTGCAACCGGCGAGCAGGAGAGCAATAAGAAGAGCGCGCCTCATCCCTCTGCCCCCAACTGATCTGCCACCTTCTCGGCCATTACGGCTGCGAAGGAGACATGGGCCTCGGCGTCCCAATGCACGCCATCAATATCGGACACTTCTATATAGGAGCCTGCATCAACAAATCCGCAGCCCTGCGCCTTCGCGATCTGTGCAAGGTGAGCAATCAGACCCTCTTGGCGTCGCTCGGCCCCCACATAGACCTCTTTCAACCCGCCAACTTCGCGCACCGGAACGGGCGCGACGATCAGAACGGCAAGGCCGGGAAGCTCGTCGCGCGCTGCCAGCACGAGACGTTCCACCGAGCGGGCAATCTCCCATGATGTGACCGAGAAGCGCGATTTCAGGTCATTTGTTCCTAACATGATCACCAACAGGTCGATCGGGGCGTGGCTTGGCAAGATGGCGGGCAAGACGCTCAGCCCATTCCGGGCGCCCCCTTCTATAGGGTCGTCATGCACTGTCGTGCGCCCGGGCAATCCTTCGTCGATGACGCGCACATCCGGTCCAAGCTGCGCAGCCATCACCGCGGGCCAGCGATGGGCGGGTGAGAAACGCTCTGACTGGCCCGGCCGTTGCAGAGGCTTCGTGCCGTGGGTGTTGCTGTCACCATATATTAGTACCGTCTGCATCGCTCTGCCTTTCCGCGTTCCACACGGCCCAGCATTGGCACAAGCGTCAGAGCTGTCCAGCGAACAATGGATTGCCCCCCGGCCCCGTGCCTCACGCAATGTGCAGGCTGCCCCTTTGGGCGACCGGTCTTTGCGTTAGGAAAATCCCAAGACTTCCGTTCCAAGCTCGGGAACAAAGGGGAAACCAAGTGATCCAGGCAGATAGCAGCGCTAATGTGATAATCGGCGTCTTCAGAACGCCACCGCGTCCAAAGTCACGCGAGCCACATGTTACTGACAGGGCTGCGGCGCATGATCAGGAATATGCTTGCGTGTCGCCGCATTTCGCGCGCAGGTTTCAGGCCATTGCGTTGGCCTCTTTGGAAAGATGGCCGCTTCAGGACTGAATGTCGCCCCGGAAACCGGTTGCCACAACGAATTTCTCCGAACTGTCGGCGCGCGAGGATGGCGGCTTGACGTTCGCGACCTTCTCAAAGCGCTGCTTGAGAAGCTTCTGCAGGTCCCCCTCTGCCCCGCCTGCCAGCACCTTGGCAACGAAGGTGCCACCCGGTGTCAGTACGTCGAAGGCAAAATAGGCCGCGGTTTCGCAAAGATTGATGATCCGCAGGTGATCGGTCTGTTTGTGGCCAGAAGATGACGCGGCCATGTCGGACATCACCACATCGGCCGTACCGCCCAGCCATTCGCGCACCTGCTCGTCCGCGCCTTCGTCAAGAAAATCGAGCACATGGATCTCTGCACCCGGGATCGTCTCGACCTCTTGCAGGTCAATGCCCAGAACAAACCCCACGGCCTTGCCGGTCCTTTCGCCAAGCGCATTCACGCGCTTGACCGCAACCTGGCACCAACCGCCCGGTGCGCAGCCAAGGTCCACCACCCGCGCGCCGGGCACGAGGAAACGGAACTTTTCATCAAGCTCCAGGATCTTGAAGGCCGCCCGCCCCCGGTAGCCTTCGGCCTGCGCGCGTTTGACATAAGGATCATTGAGCTGACGTTGCAGCCAGCGCGTCGAGGACAATTTCCGCCCGCGCGCGCTTTTGACTTTGACTTTCAGGTCGCGCTGCCCGCGCCCGGAGGTGTTTTTTGTCATGTCCTGCCTCGGGTGTTGCGTTACTTAGGACCCAAATGGGCCATGCGGGCGGGTTTTTCCACCGCCTAATCCTGGTTGGCCCCGCGATCCGGCAGAAAAGTCGCCCCGAAGGGCGCATTAACACACTTCGGACCGACCAGCGCCCGCGCTAGTACGGACCATCCTCCAGCACACCGTCGCTGCACATCTGAGCGTAAAGCAACCCCTCGCGCAGACCACGGTCAGCGACCGAAAGGCGATCCGTCGGCCAGCAGCGCAGCAATGCTTGCAAGATCGCAGACCCCGACATGATCAGGGCTTGCCGGTCCTGTCCGATGCGCGGGTCACGGTGGCGCCCCGCAGGGCCCATTTCAAGATAGCGGTTGATGACCTTTTCGATCTGATCGGATGTCATTCGCAGCCCATCGACCTTTGTACGGTCGTATCGCTTCAACCCCAGATGAGAGGCGGCAACCGTTGTGACCGTGCCTGACGTCCCGACGATCTGAAACCCTTCGCGGGCCTGTTCGTCCTTATAGGGTGCAAATTCAGACAGGTTTTCCTCGAAGAACCAGCTCATCAAAGCATAGCGAGCCGCGTCATCCTCCACGTCGGAGAATTGATCGCGCAGTGTTGCGACACCCAGCGGGACAGATATCCAATCCACCACTTTTGCCGCGGCAAACGGGCTGACAGTGGTGTGAAACCCCGCATGCAGGCGCATGATCGCCCGCGGCCGTTCGCGGTGCGGCACCGAGGACAGGTCAATCCAGACAAGCTCTGTCGATCCACCGCCGATATCGACCACCAAAAGCTGTTCGGTCTTGGTGGACACCAAAGGTGCGCAAGAGATCACGGCAAGCCGCGCCTCCTCCTCCGGCTGGATAACCTCCAGCTCCAACCCGGTCTCGCGCCGGACCTGACGGATGAAATCCCGCGCATTGACCGCACGGCGGCAGGCCTCTGTCGCAACCAGACGCATCCGCCGCACCTCGTGGCGCTGCAATTTCTGGTGACAGACCCGCAAGGCCTGGATGGTACGGCCCATCGACGCGCGGCTCAAACGGCCAGACTTCTCCAGCCCAGAGCCGAGCTGAACCGACTTGGAGAAACTGTCAACTACGTGAAACTGGCTGCCCTTTGGCTGGGCAATCAGCATTCGACAACTGTTCGTGCCCAGATCCAACGCGGCATAAAGCTCGGATGGATCGGGCGGCTTCGGCGCGGACCACTCAACCGGTTTCGGGAATGCGCCCGCACCCTTGGGACGCTTTGGCGCCATTTTTGCGCCTTCCTGATTTTCAACTTGTGGTCACGATACGCAGCTAGGGGCCGGGCTGCAAGAATGTCGTTAAGATGCTAGAGCGGATTCTCGAAATAGTCGGACAGATGAGCGTATTCCTCATCCAGCATCGGGCGGATCGCATCGATGGTCTTGGGGGCCAGATCCCCCAGCGACAGTTTGATGTCAGAGGAATTCTCGCGCGGCATCTCGACGGGCTTGCCAACGATCCTCGACAGGTCATGTGCCAGCTCGCCCATGTCCTCGGTCCGGTAGACGCGGTCATATTGCAGCGGGTGCGGCCCGATGAAAAGCTGCGTGCCAAGGCAATGGTGTTTGATGACAGAGGCCGCCTTCATGTAGTCCCGCAAGTTCTGAAAGAAAAAGTCCGGATCGGGATCCTTGCTGAGATGGGCGTAATTGGGGTCGGTCTGCATCTTCCAGCTGCTGTGCAGATCACGGAAATGCACAACCCGGTTTGTATAGACCGACATCATCCTGCGGGCGGGATCGCGCACCACCGTAAAGCGGTAGAAATCCGTAAACCGGTTCCAGCGCCGCTGCCTGAAGCGTGTGGTTGGATAAATCTTGTGCCAGGTCATCACGGTGATGTCCTCGGCAGGCGGGATCGTCACGCGACTGTCAAGATGCGCAAGCGCTGCCTTGACCGAGGAACAGCCCGCTTTCGGAACGGCCATGTAGGCGACTTTGTATTCTGGAAGGAAGATGGCCAAGAGCAACCTGTAAACATTTCCGTCGGCGCCGCTTTCGCGCGTCCGTCACTGGCGCCACTATCCGCGCTGCGCCACACAGGGTCAAGCCGTGGCAGGGATAGCTTGGGATAACATGAGCCGCACTCATCATCTGCCCACGGTTATTTCAAGCCCGCAGCACTGGCCCCCCAAGGCCGCTGGACATAAGGTGGCGGCGTCGCTCAAAGCGTCACAGATGTCGAAAAACGACGCCGGAACGCTGTTGCGGTGAATTACAGATGCTTAACTGGTCTGGGGAATCGAAGATGCCCGATGTCACTATTGTCTACTGGCGGGATATTCCTGCGCAGGTCATCGTCGGCAAGGGCCGTCGCGGGGCGAAGGCTCAATTGCCCGAACGTTTCGAACAGGCGATTGACCGCGCGGCGATGAAATCCGGCGCGGCGGGCACGGATGATTACCTGGCAGAATGGCGCAAGGCGGCGCCCTATACGGTTGACGGCTCCTCCGAAGAGGTTCTGGCAGCCGAGGTGGCGCGGCTGGATGCCGAATATGACCGAGACCGTATCAAGCAACTGATCGACAACAATGGCCGGGCATGAGTCCAGCCAGGCTTTGGGAGGCCGCGATGGCGCTTTTGAATTTCCGCAAGAAAGTTGAAACCGCGCCGGGCCCCTCGCCCGAGATGCAAGCCTTCCTGAAAGGCTACTCGATCGAGGTCATGCCGCGCACGGCCGAAAAGGTCGAAAATTTCCGCGACCTGCTGCCCGAGGGCACGCGTGTCTATATCGCCCATATCGACGGGACAGAGATCACCGACATGGTGACGACGGCAGCACGGCTTGCGCGCGACGGCTATGCCGTCATGCCGCATTTTCCCGCCCGGATCATAAAGGACAAGGCCACGCTCGCCGATTGGATCGCGCGCTATCAGGGAGAGGCGGGCGTCACGCAGGGCCTGCTTCTGGCCGGTGGTGTATCCCAACCCGTGGGGGCCTTTGACAGCTCCATGCAACTGCTGGAAACCGGTCTGTTCGACAAGGCGGGCTTCACCCGTCTGCACGTGGCGGGCCACCCCGAGGGCAACCGCGACATCGACCCGGATGGCAGCATGACGAATGTCGATGACGCGCTGCGCTGGAAACAGAAATTCAGCGAACGCACCGATGCGAAGATGGCGCTTGCCACGCAATTCGCCTTTGACGCCGATCCGATCATCGCATGGGCCGACGGACTGAAGGCGGCTGGCATCGACCTGCCCATCCATATCGGCATCGCCGGCCCCGCCAAGCTGCAGACGCTGATCAAGTTTGCCATCGCCTGCGGTGTGGGCCCCTCGCTGAAGGTCTTGCAGAAACGTGCGATGGACGTGACAAAACTGCTGCTGCCCTACGAGCCGACCGACGTGCTTGCAAAGCTTGCAGCCCACAAGGCGGCCAACCCCGACTTCAATATCGAACAGGTGCATTTCTTCCCGCTTGGCGGGATCAAGACGAATGCGGCCTGGGCCACCCAAAATGGTGGCGGCGCCACCAAGCCAGCCAATAGCTGAGAGGAATAGAATGACCCGTACTGTCGTTGAATCCAAAACCAAAACAGCAATCATAGGGTTTGACGAGCCGTTCTGCGTGATTGGCGAGCGGATCAATCCCACCGGTCGCAAGATCCTGTCCGAAGAACTGGAGCGCGGCGATTTTTCCCGCGTCGAAGCCGACGCATTGGCGCAGGCTGCGGCCGGGGCGAATATTCTGGACGTGAATTCCGGCGCGGTCTTCTCCAACAAGATGGCCGAAGACCCGCGCTATGCCGACAACAACTTTGTCGAGCCGATGCTGATGCCCGAGTTGATCAATCGCATTCAGGCCGTCACCGACACGCCGCTTTGCATCGACAGCTCTGTTCCCGGTGCGTTGCAGGCCGGGCTTGAGGCTTGCGAAGGCCGCCCCCTGCTCAATTCCGTCACGGGTGAGGAAGAGCGGCTGGAGCTCGTGTTGCCGCTGGTTAAGAAATACAACGTGCCCGTCGTGGCAATCTCCAACGATGACACCGGTATTTCCGAAGACCCGGACGTGCGCTTTGCCGTGGCCAAAAAGATCGTCGAACGCGCGGCTGATTTCGGCATTCCCGCGCATGACATCGTGGTCGATCCGCTGGTCATGCCGATCGGGGCAATGGCGACGGCCGGGCTTCAGGTCTTCGCGCTTGTGCGTCGCCTGCGCGAGGAACTGGGCGTGAACACCACCTGCGGCGCGTCCAATGTCAGCTTTGGTCTGCCCAACCGGCACGGAATCAACAATGCGTTTCTGCCGATGGCCATGGGGGCGGGCATGACATCTGCAATCATGAACCCGGTGGCGCTGCCAGTGAACCAAAAGAAGATCGCCGAGAAAAAGGCCGAAGTTCTGGCAGCCGGGATCATCCTTCCCGACGGTATGGACGACGAAACCTTCGTGACGCTTTTCGGCATGGGCTCCACCCGGCCTCGCCCGGGCAAGGAGATGGAGGCGATCCGCGCCGCAAACCTGCTGACCAATAATGATCCCAACGGGGGCTCGTGGATTCAGTTCAACAAGGTGGGCGGTCAGCCGGGCGAGGCGACGTCGGGTCGTCGCGGTGGACGCCGCCGTCGCGCCTGACATCTACTACGCATGACAATCCGGGGCCCGCAGGCAATGCCGCGCGGGCCCTCTTTGTATCTACCACCCATCCAATTTTGTCCTGTCGCGACGAGTGCAAGGCGCCTGTCGCCTGCTGTCACCCGTGACAGGATTTTTTCAAAAAATGGGGAACCAACCCGCCGCTTTCGCGTTTCCTGAAAGCAGAACCGAAGTGTAGTGGTACAAGACGCCCCGTTTTTCGTTGCAAAGTGAATGCGTTACGGCATGAAAAGGCCGCAAGCTAAGTCGATCAAGGGGTCCGGATGACCAATAGACCAATCAACGCCGAGTGGTCACACCGTGACTGAAGCCGCTCTTGCAAGCGCGGACGCCTCTGCACGCGCGGACGCCTCGCGGCCGTCGGTCTTTCTTGTCGAGGATGACGCGCTTATTGCGCTGGATCTCGCGATGCAGGTCGAAGACATGGGCTACGATGTATTGGGGCCCTACCACAACGTGGCCACGGCGATGGCCGCGCTGGAGGAACATCTACCCGATGCAGCTGTGCTTGACTTCAATCTGAGCAAGAACGAGACCTCTGCCCCGATTGCAGAAAAATTGATCGCGACCGGTGTCCCACTGACGTTTCTCAGCGGATACGCCCCGTCGGATTTTCCTGAAATGTGCGGTCTGACGGGACAACGGGTGTTGTGCAAACCGGTCAATTCCAAGCATCTGGAAGAGACACTGGGGACCCTGACGGCCAACCGGAAATAGCGCCTTCGGGGCTTGCCCGAATTTCGACGGGTTGCCCCCTGCCCGGTCCGTGGCTGTCTCCTCAATAGATTGCCGAACGGCGGCGGCGCTGCTACGGAACCCTGCAAGGATCAACAGGGAACGAAGCGCATGCGCACGGCGATTGTCACAGGCGAATACCACATCGGCGGTGAGACCTTCATCAATCGCCATATCCAGCACTTGTTCGGCGGCGATACGGTTGTGGTTTGCGGTCGCTTTCACGGCAGCAATCCTTACGACAAGGCCTGGTTCGCGCGGCGGGAGAGGCCAACCACGACCGATTTGCTGACCGCGCCATATTGGATGATGCGCAACCGCATCCTGCACAACACGTCGCGCCTGCCTTTCGGGCGGGCCAAGCGTGACCTGACCACCTTTCTGCGTGACCAGAAGGTAGAGCTGATCCTTGCGGAATTCGGCACGCAGGCGCTGGCGATGGCCCCGTTGGCCAATGAGCTGGACCTGCCGATCTTTACCTATTTCCGGGGCACGGATGCCTCCAAGGCGATTCAGACCGAACGGATGCGCGAGGCCTACCGGCGGATGATGCCGCGCCTTGCGGGCGTCTTTTCAGTCTCGCAATTCCTGCTGGATAACCTGGCCCGGCATGACATCCGTCACCCGGACTCTGTCGTGATCCCATCGGGCGTCGATGTGCGGCGCTTCGTTCCGGGGCAAAAGCAACCGCTCAGCTGTCTGGCGGTGGGCCGGTTTGTAGAGAAGAAAGCGCCGCTGACCACTTTGCGCAGCTTTGCCGAGGCCACCCGCGACCTACCGCATGCGCGGCTCGATTTCATCGGCGACGGCCCCTTGCTCGCGCCCGCACAGGCGCTGGCCGAGGAACTGGGCGCGAAGGAGCGCGTGATCTTTCACGGCAGCCAGCCTCATGATTTCGTGCGTGGAAAGCTGGCGACCGCGCAGTTCTTTCTGCAACATTCAATCACAGCCGCAAACGGAAACACTGAAGGGCTGCCGACCGCGATCCAAGAGGCGATGGCCTGCGGCTGTATCACCGTGTCGACCCGACATGCCGGCATCCCCGAAGCAATCGACGAGGGCAAGACCGGCTGGCTGGTGGAAGAACATGACGCGGACGGTTTCACCACCGCCATCGGCCGCGCAATGCAGGCCACAGACACCGGGGAGATGGCCAGCCTTGCCCGCCGCGTCGCCGAAGAGCGATTCGACAACGACGTCTTGCTCAAGAAGCTGGAAACCCACATCCGCGCGACCCTTGCCTGAGGCGCGGCGCTACTCGCGCGACAACTCTTTCAAGGTCAGCGGGCATGGCGTTCCGCCGTAGAAGGCACTCAGAATGTCATCAAACACGCCCTTTTCGTTGCACTGGGCCGCGAACAGCGTGGCGGAGGAACGCAGCTTCAGCGCATCGACCTTGCCAAGGATACGCTCGGGCGGCGTCTGTGAGTGGCGCAACATTTCCTGCGAAATTTCAATCAGCCGCGCGCCCAGAACCGGGTGCGCAAGATATGCGGCGGCCTCTGCCCCGTCGCGGATGCCGAAAATCTTGGAGGTTTCCGACCGTCCGAGCGAGGCAAGCTGCGGGAAGATGAACCACATCCAGTGCGTGACCTTGTGGCCATCGCGCACTTCGGCCAGCGCAACCGGATAGGTCTGCGCCTGAACTTTCAGGAACCGATCCAGCGACATCGCATACCTTCAGACTGCCCCGCTTCGCGCCCAATCTAACGCGCCATCTCTAAAGGGGAATACGGAAATTTCTTCGCGGGGTTGGCTTGACCGCACGCACGGTTTGATGTCACCCGATAAAATCATGATTTCACTGTAATTTTCGCCCTTTGCGTCAGATTAAAGATCGGCGAGTTTCCACCACTTCAAATTGAATTAGACACCAAGGCGCTTCGGCATACAGCCATTTTGCATGGAATTATCACCCCTGTACCGGCTGGACTTCCTCTCCACGCCTCCGCAGGATCGGCGCTGTTGACCAGGAAGGGAAAGGTGCCATGTCCGACCCAATTGCATCCGAAACCATCGCCGCTTTTCAACGCGACGGCGCGGTGATGATACCGGGCCTGTTCGCCGGGCAGGTCGAAGCGTTGCGCCGCGGGGTGGAACGTAACATGCAGGCCCCGGGCCCCTATGCTGCCGAGAACCTAAAGGAGACGGAAGCCGGGCGTTTCTTCGACGATTACTGCAACTGGCAACGCATCGAGGAATTCGAGGCAGCCGCGCATGATGGCAGGATCGTTGCCGCAGCCGCTGGCTTGATGCAAAGCCGGTCGGTGCAGCTGTTTCACGACCATGTACTGGTCAAGGAACCGGGCACATCGAAACCAACGCCCTGGCACTCGGACGGCCCCTATTACTTTGTTCAGGGCCGTCAGACCGTCAGCTTCTGGGTGCCGCTCGATCCGGTCGAGGAGGCTTCCTTGCGTCTGGTCGCGGGTTCGCATTGCTGGGACAAGCCCGTGCTGCCAACGCGCTGGCTGACCGAAGAGACCTTTTATCCTGACCCGGACGCCTTCATGCCGGTGCCCGATCCGGATGCCGAGGGAATGCGCGTGCTGGAATGGAAAATGCAGCCCGGCGACGCCGTGGCCTTTGGCTTCGACGTGTTGCACGGCGCGCGCGGCAATACCACGAAGCAGCGCAGGCGGGCTTTCTCGCTGCGGCTGGTGGGCGACGATGCGCGTTACGTGGAACGTCCCGGCCCGACCTCCCCGCCCTTTCCGGGGCATGAAATGCAGGCAGGTCAACGCCTTCGCGAGGATTGGTTCCCGGTTCTGACCTGCTGAGAGGGTACTCCAGACTTGCCAAAAGCGGTGCTCCGGCATAGGTCGTAAGCACAGCCTCCTCTTCTCCCGCAAAGCATCGTTGTCGCCTGTGATCGTTTACCGAATACTCATGACCTTCGTGTCGCTCGTGCTGTTGCTGCGTGATTGTCTGCGTGGCGACTGGGCGCTCGCAGCCGGTCGTCTGGGACGCGGCGCTGCAGCCCCCGGGCCGCATCTGTGGTTGCACGCGGCTTCCAATGGGGAATTGACATCGGCCCGCCCGCTGATTGAACATGTTCTCAGCCTCCGCCCCGACCTTGGTATCCTGATCACCTGCAACACTGCATCTGCCGTGGAGCTGGCCAAATCGTGGCAACTCGACCGGGTCAGCGCGCGTCTTGCGCCGTTCGATCTGGGTTTCATCAATCGGCGGATGCTGAAGAAATGGCAGGTGGTGGCGCATGTCACCATGGAATCAGAACTCTGGCCCGACCGGGTGATGCGCTGTTCGGCAGCGGGCATTCCGGTCGCGATTTTCGGCGCGCGACTGACACAGCGCACCGCGCGGGGTTGGGCACGCGTCGGGCGCCTGTCGCGCCGGATCCTGGGGCGGATCAGCTATCTTTCCGCGCAGGACAGCCGGTCTCTTGCCCGCATGCGGGCGCTGGGGCTGCGCGCCTCTGCTGCCGGGCCGGTTCTGGACCTCAAGGCAAGCTACACGCCACCGCCCGACCTGACACCCGACACCGCGCTGCATGCGGCCTTTCCCAGGGCACAGACATGGTTGGCGGCCTCCACCCATCCCGGGGACGAGCAGGTGGTGATCAAGGCGCATCTTCTGGCCCGTGCCAGCCGCCCGGATCTGCGGCTCATCCTTGCGCCGCGCCACGCAAGGCGCGGAGATGGCGTCGCGGCACAGCTTGAAGCGGCAGGTTTGGCCTTTTCCCGGCGCAGCCTTGGCGAGCCGCCTGCGAAAGAGGTGCTTCTTGCCGACACAATGGGCGAAATGGCACTTTGGTACGCGCAGGCGGGCATCGTCTTTATCGGCGGCACGTTGAGCGATCGCGGTGGCCACACGCCCTACGAACCCGCCGCCTTTGGTGGTGCTATTGTCCACGGCCCGGATGTGCACAATTTTTCGGCAGCGTTTTCGCGGCTGCAACGCGCCGGGGCCGCGCTTTGCATCAAGACCCCGCAAGATTTGGCACAGGCGTTGGTCGAGCTGGAAAACCCGGCCGCACAGGCCCGTCTGGGTGTTGCGGCACAAGATGCATTGCATCAGGCCGACGCGTTGGAGAGGGTGAAAGCCGATCTCGGGCGACTGCTCGCCGCGTGAAACTCCGATCCACTGCCGCAATTGCCGACAGGACCGGAAACTCAGTCTGGCCAAGTCGCGATTTGCCCTCTAACACTTGACTCACCCTGCCACCGTAATCGGTATCGGATGATGCTTAACGGAAAGCCTCAGACAACGACTTTCCGCACCGTCGGTCCCGGCGGCCTGCACACGCAATGCGCGGCGCTATGTTACCGGATTCGCAAGGGAAAACCTCAGATCCTGCTGATCACCACGCGCGGATCCAATCGATGGATTCTGCCCAAGGGCTGGCCGGTACCGGGAAAGACGCCGGGGCAATCTGCCCAAGTCGAAGCCTGGGAAGAGGCCGGCGTGCGCGGCGCGCTGCATGACCAATGCATCGGGCTGTTCACCTATTTCAAGGCGGGCGGTCGCCAGACTGGCATGACCTGCATGGCCATGGTTCATCCCCTGAAAGTCAAGGCGTTGTCCAAGACCTACCCGGAGGCTGGCCAGCGCAAGCGAAAATGGTTCGGCCGCAAAAAAGCCGCAGCCTATGTGCAGGAGCCGGAGCTTGCGCAACTGCTGCTGCACTTTGATCCGAAAACCCTGCAGCGCTAGATCCGCTTGATCTTGCCGCGACCGTGCTTATCTTTGGTGGGCAACGTTTTTTTGGCCTCACATGATCCAGTACACTCTCAGATGCGCGGAAGATCACCGCTTCGACAGCTGGTTTCAATCCGCATCCGCTTTCGACAAGCTGAAGGCATCCAGCATGATCGCCTGCGCGGTCTGCGGCACGACAGAGGTGGAAAAGGCGATCATGGCCCCGCGGGTAAGCCAGTCGCGCGGCCCCGACGTGCCCGACACCCCCACACCCCTGTCGCAACCGGCGACCCCGGCAGAACAGGTGCTGGCGGAACTGCGCAAGCATGTCGAAAAGAATGCCACCTATGTCGGTCGGGACTTCGTATCCGAGGCGCGCGCGATGCATGATGGCGAGGCACCCACTCGCTCGATCTGGGGTGAGGCGAAGGGCGAAGACGCCAAAAAGCTGATCGAGGATGGCATACAGGTAGCCCCCCTGCCCTTCATGCCGACGCGCAAGACCAACTGAGCATACCCGGCATTTCACCGCCGCAATCATCCTGAAAGATACGTGCCGCACGAACGTCGTCAGGCCGCCCCCTGCATCCGAAACTACAGCAGCTGGAGTGTCTTATGCGCGGCCCTCGCGGCCGTTTGGCGCGGTTGGGCCTGCCCGCCAGCCCTTGCCCTTGTCGAATTGCTTGCGTAAATGGCCCTGAACCAGAACCCGAGGGCCAAGCATGCCAGTTCTTGTGATGAAATTCGGCGGGACATCCGTCGCCACCCTGGATCGCATTCGGCGCGCCGCCAAACGTGTGGGCGTCGAAGTGGCCAAGGGCTACGACGTGATCGTCATCGTTTCGGCCATGTCGGGCGAGACGAACAAGCTGGTTGGCTTCGTGAACGAAACCTCCCCATTATTTGATGCACGCGAGTATGACGCGGTTGTCAGTTCTGGCGAGAACGTGACCGCCGGGTTGATGGCGCTGACCCTGCAAGAGATGGATATCCCGGCGCGCAGCTGGCAGGGCTGGCAGGTGCCGGTGCGCACCACCTCTGCCCATTCCGCCGCGCGAATCGAGGAAATCCCGAACGACAACATCAACGCGAAATTTGCCGAAGGCATGCGCGTGGCCGTGGTAGCGGGCTTTCAGGGCATCAGCCCCGAAGGTCGCATCACCACGCTGGGGCGGGGCGGATCAGACACCACCGCCGTGGCCTTTGCAGCCGCCTTTAACGCGGAACGCTGCGACATCTATACCGACGTGGACGGCGTCTACACAACAGATCCGCGCGTCAGTGCGAAGGCACGCAAACTCGACAAGATTGCCTTCGAAGAAATGCTGGAACTGGCCTCTCTGGGGGCCAAAGTGCTTCAAACCCGCTCTGTAGAGCTGGCAATGCGATACAACGTGAAGTTGCGCGTTCTCAGCTCTTTCGGAGAGCAATCTGACGACGCAGGTACATTGGTCTGCGACGAGGAGGAAATCATGGAAAATCGCCCGGTCTCTGGTATCGCCTTTTCTCGGGAAGAGGCGAAGATGACCCTTGTCTCCGTCGCCGACCGCCCAGGTATCGCTGCGGCGATCTTCGGGCCGTTGTCCGATGCCGGCGTCAATGTCGACATGATCATCCAGAATATCGCCGAAGCCGGCCGTACGGATATGACCTTTTCCTGCCCGAACGATCAGGTTTTGCGGGCCGAAAAGGCGCTTTCAGAGGCGAAAGAGCGCGGCGAGATCAATTACAAGGAACTGATTGCCGACAAGGATGTCGCCAAGATTTCCGCCGTGGGGATCGGGATGCGCAGCCAGTCCGGTGTCGCCGCGAAGATGTTCAAGACATTGTCGGCGGAAGGCATCAACATCAAGGTCATCGCCACGTCCGAGATCAAGATCTCTGTCCTTATCGACCGCAAATACATGGAGCTGGCCGTCCAGGCGCTGCATGATGCTTTCGAGCTTGAAAAAGACTGATCGGCAAGGGATTCCCGTTTAACGCGAAATTTCAGTGATGCGGCCGCATTACTCGTTTCGCATCCGGCATGCATGTGGTCTAAGGTTGGTCGACCGAGGATCGAAGGAACACCGACAGTAACATGGTGCCAACGACTGAATCCGAAAGCCGCAAGCTGCTTGGCCGTTTGCGCGACACGATGGCCGAGGATGCAGCCGGGCAGGCTCGCCTCGACAACATCACCCATTTGACCGCGGATTCGATGAAGACGGAGGTCTGCTCCATCTACCTCTTCCGCGATGAGGACACGCTGGAGCTTTGCTCGACCGAGGGTCTGAAACCCGAAGCCGTTCACCAGACCCGCATGCGTCTTGGCGAGGGCCTTGTCGGGCGCGTCGCCAAGACCGGCAGCATCGTAAATGCCGCCGATGCCCCGTCGGAAAAGGGTTTCCGCTACATGCCGGAGACCGGGGAAGAGATCTATTCCAGCTTCCTTGGCGTGCCGATCCAGCGGCTTGGTGAAACGCTCGGCGTGCTGGTGGTTCAGTCCAAGCAAGCGCGCCAGTTCACCGCCGACGAAACCTACGCCCTTGAAGTTGTCGCCATGGTTCTGGCGGAAATGACAGAGCTGGGCGCCTTCGTCGGAGAGGGCGCGGCCCTGTCCGCGCGTCATCAGCATCAGGTCGTGCTGCGTGGAACCACCGGCCAGGAAGGCACGGCCGAGGGGCATGTCTGGCTGCACGAACCCCGTGTCGTGGTCACGAACCCGATTGCAGACGACCCCCAGCGAGAGCTGGTACGCCTGCATGAAGCCATTGAAGAGCTGCGCATCGGCGTGGACCGGATGCTCGAAGGCGCTTCGGGCGGCGATTCGGAACAGCTTCAGGTGTTGGAGGCGTATCGGATGTTCGCCAATTCCAAAGGCTGGATGCGGCGGATGGAAGAGGATATCGATCGCGGTCTTTCGGCAGAAGCCGCCGTCGAAAAGGAGCAATCCACCGCGCGGTCGCGCATGGCGCAGGTGACAGATGGCTACCTGCGCGAACGCCTGCACGATCTGGATGACCTGTCGAACCGCCTCTTGCGCCTTTTGTCCGGTCAGGGCCGCGAGACGGGTGCGGAACTTCCCGCCGATCCGATTCTCGTCGCTCGCAATATCGGACCGGCCGAATTGCTGGATTACGGGCGCGCACTCAAGGGCGTTGTGCTGGAAGAAGGCTCTGTCGGCAGCCATGCCGCAATCGTGGCGCGGGCGCTGGCCATTCCGCTCGTCATCCATGCCGGGCGCATCACGACAGAGGCGCTCAACGGCGATCATATCATGGTCGATGGCGATCAGGGGATCGTTCATCTGCGCCCCGATGATACGGTTGTCACGGCCTTTCGCGACAAGATGGCCATGCAGGCCGAGGCGCAGAAACGCTATGCCTCGATCCGTGACAAACCGGCAGAAACCCAGTGTGGCAAGCGCATTGCACTGATGATGAATGCCGGGCTTATGGCCGATCTGCCCTCGCTCGCCGGATCCGGCGCAGAGGGGGTGGGCCTTTTCCGGACAGAGCTGCAATTCCTTATCCGCAACAAGATGCCCCGCCGGTCAGAGCTTTCCGCGCTATATGCGCGCGTGCTGGACGCGGCACAGGGTCAACGCGTCGTGTTCCGCACGCTCGATATCGGGTCGGACAAGGTCCTGCCCTACATGAAACCCAATGACGAGCCCAATCCGGCGCTTGGCTGGCGGGCGATTCGCGTAGGGCTCGACAAGCCGGGGGTCATGCGGATGCAGCTTCAGGCGCTGCTGCGGGCCGCCCAGGGTCGGCCGCTTTCGGTCATGTTCCCCTTCGTCGCCCAATATGAGGAATTCCGCGCGGCACGTGCGGAAATGGACAAGGCGCTCGCCCGCGAGGTCAAGCTGGGCCACGCGTTGCCCAGCCGGATGGAAATCGGGGCGATGCTGGAAACGCCGTCGCTTGCCTATGCGCCAAAACAGTTCTTTGAAGAGGTGGAGTTCCTCTCGATTGGCGGCAACGACCTCAAGCAGTTCTTTTTCGCAGCCGACCGGGAAAACGAGCGGGTGCGCCGTCGGTATGACACGCTGAACGTGAGCTTTCTGACCTTTCTGGAACAGATCATCAGGCGCTGCGAAGAGACGGGCACGAATCTTTCGTTCTGTGGCGAAGATGCCGGCCGTCCGGTCGAAGCATTATGCCTTGCCGCGATCGGGATTCGCACCCTGTCCATGCGGCCTGCCTCCATCGGGCCGGTAAAGCACCTTCTGCGACGGTCCGATCTGGGCGAGGTCAAAACGGTGATCGAAGAGGCCCGCGACCGGGGCGAGGAATCGGTGCGGGGCGCTGTGATGGATTACCTGCGGTCGGCCTGAACCACGCAATTCGCCGTCACAGGCGTCTGCGCAGATCCTCGATCAGCTCCACCGGCGCACGCCCACTGCGGCGCGACAGCGATTCCAGCCCGAACTGCACATGGGCCATTTCCTGATAGTAGCTGGTATAGGCATAGTTCGTGGCGGCACCGGCAATTGCGCCGAGCACCGGCACCGTTTGTGCTGCGAGCTTTTGGCCCAGCACCGTGGCGAGCCTGGGCGCGACCCGCGCGATGACCGAATGCACCGTGGCACCCGTCAGCGTGACGCGCGCCGACAGGAAGGCCAGGTCGGCACCGTCATCCCTCTCCAGCGGCCCGGCGCTGGCAAAGACCGACAGGCACAGCTTGCGCACTTCGGGATCTTCCGGATCAAGTCCATATTCGGCCGCAATCCCTTGAATCACACGCAGAAGGACGGTCGTCGTGACCGGCAATTCCGTCAGCGCGGTGGGCAGGCCGCCGAAACCGCCCGCAGCCCCCATCGTGGTGGTCACCGCCGTGTTGAGCCAGCCGCGCTGGTCTGGCACCACGTTGCGCGACCGCGCAGCGGCCGACATTGCCACCGTCAACGCCCGCGTTGTGGCGTCCTCCAGCCGGTCCTTGATCGTGTCGGGCAGCCGTTCAAGCAGGTTTTCCGCCTGTCCGCCAAGAAGGTTGAGCACATGCATTCCCACCCCGCCAGCCGCCTTGTGTCGCCGCGCAAGCTGATCAAGCTCTGCATCGACATCCGTGGTAAGAAGCGCGGTTCCGGTCATCATATCCTCCTGCTGGATACAGATAAGATTGGCGTGCCGGGTCCCGGTTTCAAGCGTCCCGCTCTACCGTGCCCGTAACACCTGCCCATGCATCCGGCACCAGCGAGAGGGCCAGCACCCGTTCGGGGTTGGTCGGCGGCGGCATTTCCACCCCCGCGATACGTTCGAAACCGAAGCGGCTGTAATAGGGCAGATCGCCAACCAGAAGCACGCGTTCCCAGCCTTCCTCGCCCGCGGCGGCAAGGCTGTCGCGAATCATCGCCGCGGCCAGCCCTTCACCCTGGGTGGTGGGATGCACGGCAATCGGCCCCAGCAGAAGGACGCGTCTGTCCCCCACCCGGACGGGCCAGTAGCGCAGCGCGCCGCCAAGCGTGCCCATCTCATCGCGTGCGATCCTGCAAAGCGAGGTGACCGGCTCCACATCCTCGCGCAACCGGTAGGAAGACAATGCGGTGCGGCCGGGCGCGAAACAAAGATCGTAAAGCGCTTCCACTTCCCACCAATCGTCTGGTTTCTCTTTTTCAAGGTGGTACACGTGTGGCCTTTGGACTTCGCGGTTGACTTTGCCCTAGCACGGTCCAAGGTCCCGATCAAACAGGAGAAAGCGCAAATGTTCTATCGCCCGCAAGACGGTCACGGCCTGCCCCACAACCCGTTCAATGCCATTGTGACCCCCCGCCCGATCGGCTGGATCGCGACCCGGGGCGCCGACGGGCGTGACAACCTTGCCCCCTATTCTTTCTTCAATGCCGTGGCGTATGAGCCGCCACAGGTCATGTTTGCCTCCACCTCGGCCAAGCCTGACCGGGACGGCACAAAGGACAGCGTTGCGAATATCCGCGATACCGGGGTGTTCTGCGTCAACATCGTTGAATTCGCGATGAAGGACGTGATGAACAAGACGTCCGGGCCCTGGGACCGCGAGGTTGACGAATTCGAACTGGCAGAGATTGAGAAAGCTGAATGCGACACCATCGCCTGCGCCCGCGTTGCCCAGGCCCCGGCCAATCTTGAATGCAAGCTGACGCAGATCGTAAAGCTGCCGGGGGCCGCGAATTTCGCAGTCTTTGGCGAGGTCACTGGCGTGCATCTGCGCGATGACTGCCTGAAGGATGGCGAGTTTGATGTGCTCAGCTTCAATCCGCTGACCCGCATGGGCTATCGCGACTACTCCGTCATTCGCGAGAAATTCAGCCTGCAACGTCCGGGCGAATGACCAACGGCGTGGCGCGTAATCACTGGCAACCGAGTTGCGTCAAACCGGTAGCAAGTTGCGCTCAGGTCCAAAGGATCTGACGTGGAAAAGGGGGCCGTGGCCCCCTTTTCCTATGACATATGTTCAGGCCTGCGGTTAATGCCCGCCCAGAATACCCGTGCGCACATTGTAATCCACGGCGAGCTCGTAATCCGGATCATCGTCGCTATCGACAACAAGATGCCCCGCTTTTTTCAACAGGCGGTGGCAATCGTGGCTCAGGTGACGCAACTTGATGACCTTGCCCGCGGCTTCATACTTGGCCGCCAGAGCCTCAATCGCCTGAAGCGCGGATTGATCCACCACGCGGCTGTCCGCGAAATCGACGATCACCACATCGGGGTCGCCCGCGACATCAAAGAGCTCTGCAAACCCGTCAGCCGAGCCAAAGAACAGCGGTCCCTGAATCTCATAGACCTTGGCACCGTGATCGGTCACGGAATCGCGGGTCTTGGCGTGGATGCGGCGTGCGTTGTTCCAGGCATAGGCCAGCGCCGAGACGATCACGCCAACGACAACCGCAACGGCAAGGTCCGAATAGACCGTCACAACCGTCACCAGAACGATCACGAACGCATCCATAAGCGGCACTTTCGCGAGGATCTTGAGAGAGTTCCAGGCGAAGGTCCCGATCACCACCATGAACATCACGCCGACAAGTGCTGCCAGCGGAATGACTTCGATGATGGGCGACGCAAAGAGGATGAAGACCAGCAGGAAGAGCGCGGCCGCGATGCCCGCGACACGGGTGCGCCCGCCCGATTTCACGTTGATCATCGACTGACCGATCATCGCGCAGCCGCCCATGCCGCCAAAGAAACCGGTGACGGTGTTGGCAACGCCCTGCGCCACGCATTCCTGGCTGGCCCCGCCGCGCTTGCCTGTCATCTCGCCGACAAGGTTCAGCGTCAGCAGGGATTCGATCAGGCCGATCGCGGCCAGAATCACCGCGTAAGGCAGGATGATCTGGAATGTCTCATAGTTCAGCGGCACCACCGGGATGTGGAACGCAGGCAGGCCGCCCTGGATCGAGGCCAGATCGCCCACACGCGGCACATCCAGACCCATCGCGATCACGATGGCCGCAACGATGCCGATGCCCGCCAGGGGCGCAGGGATCACCTTGGTGATCTTTGGCGTGGCCCAGATGATCCCCATGGTCAGCGCAACCAGTCCCAGCATCAGGAACAGCTGCATCCCTGACAGCCACTCACCGCCGGTCATGCCGTGACCATTGCTGACGACCGATCCGGGCACCTTGAACTGCGTGAGCTGTGCAAGAAAGATGACGATGGCCAACCCGTTGACAAAGCCCAGCATCACCGGATGCGGCACCAGCCGGATGAACTTGCCCCATTGCATGACGCCCGCGAAAATCTGCAACAGCCCCATCAGGACAACCGTCGCAAACAGGTATTCAACCCCGTGCTGTGCGACCAGCGCCACCATTACGACCGCCAAGGCGCCCGTGGCGCCGGAAATCATGCCGGGACGCCCGCCAATCAGCGCGGTGATGAGCCCGACCAGAAAGGCCGCGTAAAGACCCACCAGCGGGTGCACCCCGGCCACGAAGGCAAAGGCCACTGCCTCTGGCACAAGCGCCAGCGCCACGGTGAGGCCGGACAGCAGTTCGATCCGCAACCGGGTCGGTGTCAGCTTTTCGTCGGATAGAATGGTCAAATCGGATGTCGTGATACGACGGGCAAACGAAGCCAGCATGGCTCGGGGCATGGGCAGTCCTTCGGAAAATTGTTCGCGCTATCGGGCGCTATTACTGCAAACCCACCCGATTGACCACCGCCGCGGCCAAAAAACGGGCATGCCGACAGCGCATGGCTCGACCAAGCTTTGCGAAACACTTTTCTTCGCCTCATCCGCAGTGCAGGCTGCCAAAAACCGGCAGGAGCAAGTGACATGAGCGACAGGATGATTGCGGTGATCGGAGGGTCTGGCCTTTACCGCATTGACGGGCTGGAGGATGCCAGCTGGCAGGATGTCGAAACGCCTTGGGGCCGCCCTTCCGACCAGATCCTGACCGGGCAGATCGACGGGATCGAGATCGCGTTTCTTCCCCGGCATGGGCGCGGGCATGTGCATGCGCCCTCCTCCGTGCCATACCGGGCGAATATCGATGCGCTCAAACGGCTGGGTGTAACGGATCTGATAAGCGTAAGCGCCTGTGGCTCTTTCCGCGAAGAAATGGCGCCGGGGCATTTTGTTATCGTCGATCAGTTCATCGACAGGACGTATCTGCGCGAAGGCAGCTTTTTCGGCACCGGATGCGTGGCCCATGTCAGCCTGGCCCATCCCACCTGTCCAGAGCTTTCGGCAACCTGCGCCACCGTGGCGGAGGATGCGGGCGTGACCGTGCACCGTGACGGCACCTACCTCGCCATGGAGGGGCCGCAATTTTCTACCTTGGCGGAATCGCGCCTTTTCAGGGAAAGCTGGGGCGCTGATGTGATCGGAATGACGAACATGCCCGAAGCCCGGCTCGCCCGCGAGGCAGAGCTTTGCTACGCCTCCATCGCCATGGTGACCGATTTCGACAGCTGGCACCCGGACCATGGCGAGGTTGTTATTGCCACGATCATCGCGACCATGAGCGGCAACGCTGAAAAAGCCCGCAAGCTGATCGCCCGTCTTCCTGCCGCTCTGGGTGCGGCCCATCCGCCCTGCCCAAAGGGATGCGACCGGGCGCTGGAAGGCGCGATCCTCACCACGCCGGAGCATCGCGACCCGGCATTGGTAGCGCGGCTGGACGCGGTCGCAGGCCGGGTTCTGGACTGATCCGGGCAGCCAAGTCACGAAACATCTTGACCAAAACGCCTCCAGCACCCAAAGCCCGCGTGATATCCAAAAGACGAAAAGGCGCCCACAGCCATGAAAACCGTAAAGGACTACATCCGCACGATCGTGGATTTCCCGCATGAGGGCATCCTGTTTCGCGATGTGACCACGCTCTTTGCCGACCCGCGCGGCTTTCGCATCGCGGTTGACCAGCTCTTGCATCCCTATGCCGGGATCCGCTTTGACAAGGTCGTGGGACTTGAGGCACGCGGTTTCATCCTCGGCGGCGCGATTGCCCATCAGCTGAGCGTTGGCTTTGTGCCCATCCGCAAGAAAGGCAAGCTGCCCGGCGCGGTCATTTCCGAGGAATATCAGCTGGAATATGGCGAAGCCGTGGTGGAAATCCATGACGATGCGATCAAGGCGGGCGAGCGCATTCTGGTCGTTGATGATCTGCTGGCCACGGGCGGCACCGCAGAGGCCGGCATACGCCTTGTCGAACGATTGGGGGGCGAGATTATCGGCTGCGCCTTCATCATCGACCTTCCCGACCTGGGCGGGCGCAAACGGCTAGAAGCGCTCGGCATGGATGTCCACGCCCTCTGCGCCTTTGAAGGTCACTAAGACCCGGCCGTGTCGGTGATTTGGAGAGTTGGCTGCAAGGCGACCGCGGGGCCGATCCCCGATCTGCGCCTTCGCTTACTGGAAACGGCGCGCGCAGAACGCGCACGCCGTGGGGTGACAATTGGAAGATCAGTTGACGATCGTCGCCTCGGTGGCGGCGCGCAGCTCGTCCTCGGTGACACCTTCGGCGGTCTCGACGATCTTCAAACCGCCTTCGACCACGTCCAGCACGCCCAGATTGGTGATGATCCGGTCCACCACGCCCTTGCCGGTCAGCGGCAGGGTGCATTCCTTCAGCAGCTTGCTGTCGCCATGCTTGTTGGTGTGATCCATCACAACCACGACGCGGCCGACGCCTGCCACCAGATCCATGGCCCCGCCCATGCCCTTGACGAGCTTGCCGGGGATCATCCAGTTCGCCAGATCGCCATTCTCTGCCACTTCCATGGCACCCAGAATGGCCGCCGCGATCTTGCCGCCCCGGATCATGCCAAAGCTGGTCGCGCTGTCGAAATAGGCGGTGCGGGCCAGTTCGGTGATCGTCTGCTTGCCCGCGTTGATCAGGTCAGGATCTTCCTCGCCTTCAAACGGGAACGGCCCCATCCCCAGCATGCCATTTTCCGACTGCAGCGTGATGTCCTTGTCGCCCACATAGTTCGCGACCAGCGTCGGGATACCGATGCCAAGGTTCACATACATGCCGTCTTCAAGCTCTTCTGCCGCGCGCGCGGCCATCTGGTTGCGATCCCAAGGCATTATGCTTCCTCCCGCTTGCGGACGGTCCGCTGTTCGATGCGTTTCTCGTGCTCGCCCTGAATGATGCGGTGCACATAAATCCCCGGCAGGTGAATGTGATCGGGGTCGAGCGTGCCGCGTTCGACGATCTCTTCGACCTCGACCACGCAGACCTTGCCGCACATCGCGGCGGGCGGGTTGAAGTTGCGCGCAGTCTTGCGAAAGACAAGGTTGCCCGTGTCATCGGCTTTCCACGCTTTCACGATGGCCAGATCCGCGACGATACCGCGTTCAAGGATATAGGTTTCGCCGTCGAAATCCTTGTGCTCTTTGCCTTCGGCGATCTGCGTGCCGACACCGGTCTTGGTGTAGAACCCCGGAATGCCGCAACCGCCCGCGCGCATGCGTTCGGCCAGCGTACCCTGCGGGTTGAATTCCAGTTCCAATTCTCCGCTCAAATACTGGCGCATGAATTCGGCATTCTCGCCAACGTAAGATGAAATCATCTTCTTGACCTGGCGGGTCTGTAGCAAAATACCGATGCCAAAATCGTCAACGCCTGCGTTGTTCGACGCAAAGGTCAGCTCTTGCGTGCCGGCCTCTTTGATCGCCTGCAACAGCAGTTCCGGGATGCCGCAAAGGCCGAATCCTCCCGCCGCGATCGACATGCCGTCGAACAGCAGCCCATCGAGGGCTTCCGCCGCCGATCCGTAGACTTTCTTCATGAGACGCTCCTTGACTGAATGCGCGAGTTGTCGCGTGCAAGGGGCAGAGAGTCAACGCAGGCCGGACTGTGCGGCATCAGATTTCAGGCTGGCACCTATCAGATAAGCCGAACCTGCGTTCCAACCGGCGTGATCCCGAAAAGCTCTTCGATCTTGGAGTTGTAAAGGCCGATGCAGCCATCCGACGACCGCCGCCCGATCTTGCGCGTGTCATGCGTGCCGTGGATCAGGTAGGCAGGCCATGCAAGGTACATCGCATGCGAGCCGAGCGGGTTTTCCGGCGCGCCGCCCGGGACGGGTTTCCAATCGGGGAACCGTTCCATCTGCGAGGCGGTGGGCGTCCAGGAGGGCCCCACTTTCTTGCGCACGATCTCGGTATAGCCGCGCTTGGTCAGCTCGTCGGTCTTGGGCACCGAGGTCGGATAGATGCGATAGTCGCTGCCATCCGCGTTCCAGTAATGAAGCGCGCGCGAGCCGGTATCGCAGACGATCGCGCCCACGCCCAAGGTTTCAAAGTGATCGCGCCAGTCCTGTCCCATGAAGCTGGAGACATTGGACCGCACGACCTGGCCTTGCGCACGCAGAATCGCGGGTGTGAACAAGGTCACGGCAGCGCCAGAAAGAAGCGCCCGGCGGGTGATACGGTTAGATCGCATTGTCAGGACTCGTTTACTGCTCGTTTCCTACCAGTATCTGGCCCCGAAACGCTCAAAAGGCCAGTCACATGTTGTTGAAACGAGATGTGTCGGCGCGTCCCGCCCTGCTTTGGCGGAACGCTCAGCGCGAACCAGTGCTGCGACCTGCGGGCGGTAAGGTCTTATTCCGTCGCGGGTTTCTTGGCTGCAGTCTTCTTGGTCGTGGTCTTTTTCGCCGTCGTTTTCTTGGCGGCAGGCTTTTTCGCTGCCGTCTTTTTAGCGGCGGGTTTCTTCTTGCCCTTCGCTTTTTCGGCAATTAGCGCCAGCGCGGTTTCCATCGTCAACTGCTCGGGCTCCGTGCCCTTGGGCAGGGTCGCGTTGACCTTTTCCCATTTCACATAAGGACCATAGCGCCCTTCCATGACCGAGATCTTGCCACCGTCGGGATGATCCCCCATCTCACGAAGCGCCTTTGCCGCCGTGCCCCTGCGCCCGGGGTTGGCGCGCTTTTCGGCCAGCAACTCCACCGCGCGGTTCATGCCGATCTCGAACACATCCGCCGGGTCCTTGAGATTTGCATAGACCGGCTTGGGTTCGTCCGGCAACTGATGCTGCAAGTAGGGGCCGAAACGGCCGAAATTGGACCGGATCTCACCCCCATCGGGATGCATGCCGATCGTGCGCGGCAAGGACAGCAGGGTCACCGCCTTTTCCAGCGTCATCTCGTCCTTGTTCCACCCGCGCGGCAAAGAGGAGCGTTTGGGCTTCTTGTTTTCCGGCGTCGCCTCGCCGCGCTGGACATAGGGGCCGAAGCGGCCGGCTTTCAGCCAGATCTCGTCGCCCTCGTCCTCACCCAGCAAGCGCTCTTCACCATCTGCCCCCTCGCCCGCGATGGGGCGGGTATAGGTGCATTCGGGATAGTTACCACATCCGACAAAACCGCCGGTACGCGATGTCTTGAGATGCAGCTTGCCCTGCCCGCATTTCGGACAGATGCGCGGATCCGACCCGTCCTCGCGCGGCGGATAGAGCTGCGGCGCAAGCGCGTCGTCCAACACGTCCAGCACTTCGGCAATCCGCAGTTCGGACGTCTCGGCAATCGCTGCAGAGAAATCACGCCAGAACCGGGCCAGCAGTTCCTTGTAGTCCTTCTGACCCGCGCTCACGTCATCCAGCTCGTCCTCCAGTGCCGCGGTGAAGTCATACTCCACGTATCGCTTGAAGAAATTCAGCAGGAAGATCGTCACGATCCGGCCTTTATCCTCTGGAATCAGGCGGTTCTGCTCTTTACGGACATATTCGCGTTCCTGGATCGTCGTCACGATGCTGGCATAGGTCGAGGGGCGGCCGATGCCCAGCTCTTCCATTTTCTTGACCAGCGTTGCCTCGGTATAGCGCGGCGGCGGCTGGGTGTGGGATTGCAAGGCCAGCACGGCCCCGTTATCAGACAGAACGGCAGAGCCGCTTTTCAACATGCCTTTGGAGGTATCGACGACGCTGTCATCGCCCTTGTCATACTGCGCCCGAAGCGAGGTCGAGCTGCCGAATTTGGCAGGCTCGCCCTGATGAACCTGCGGCAGGCGCTTGTCATCATCGTCGCCCGCCACATCATCGCGGCCTTCTTCGTAGACGCGCAGAAAACCGTCGAAGAGCACCACCTGACCAGTCGCGCGCAGCTCAACCTGACCGTCCTGGCTGGCGGCAATCACCGTCGTCCGCTCCATCCGGGCGCTCGCCATCTGGCAAGCCAGCGTGCGTTTCCAGATCAGGTCATACAGCTTGCGTTGATCGGATTCGGTCAGTTTCAGCGCCGCCGCGTCCTTGGTCATTTCGGTAGGCCGGATGCATTCATGCGCTTCTTGGGCGTTCTTGGCCTTGTTCTTGTAAACGCGGGGGCTGTCGGGCACGTAATCGGCGCCGTAGCGTTCCTTGATCGCGTCGCGCGCGGCGGTCACGGCCTCTGGCGCCATGTCGATGCCATCTGTCCGCATATAGGTGATGTGGCCTGCCTCATACAGGCGCTGCGCAGCGTTCATGCATTGCCGGGCGCCCATCCCGAACTTGCGGCTCGCCTCTTGCTGGAGGGTCGAGGTCATGAACGGCGCCGACGGGTTGCGGCTGGCAGGCTTGGCCTCGACCGAGGCGACAGACAGGTCGCGGCTGGTGACCGCCTGAACCGCCAGCTCGGCCTGCGTTTCGTTCTCGATATCGTAACGGTCGAGCTTCTTGCCCGCGAGGGTGGTCAGGCGCGCCTCGTATTCCTGGCCGCGCGGCGTCGTCAGCAACGCCTTGACGGACCAGTATTCGCGCGGACGGAACGCCTCGATCTCCATCTCACGTTCAACGATAAGTCTGAGGCAGACCGATTGCACCCGCCCGGCAGAGCGCGCGCCGGGCAGCTTGCGCCACAAGACCGGCGACAGGTTGAAGCCCACCAGATAATCCAGCGCGCGGCGGGCCAGATAGGCCTCGACCAGCGGCGCGTCGACTTCGCGGGGGTTCTTCATCGCTTCGGTGACGGCGGCCTTGGTGATGGCGTTGAACACCACCCGGCTGACGGGTGTGTCTTTTTTCACCGCCCGCCGCTTGCGCAGCGTCTCTTCAAGATGCCAGCTGATCGCTTCGCCTTCGCGGTCGGGGTCGGTCGCGAGGATCAGTGCATTATCGTTTTTGAGCGCATCGGCGATTGCCTTGACATGCTTGCGACTGTCGGCGCCGACCTCCCAGGTCATCTCGAAATCATGTTCTGTATCGACCGATCCGTTCTTGGCCGGCAGGTCGCGGACGTGGCCGTAAGAGGCGAGAACCGTGTAGTCGTCCCCCAAATACTTGTTGATTGTCTTGGCCTTGGCCGGGGATTCGACGACAACGACGGGCATGTTACGGGCGACCTCACTGCATGGCTTCGGGTGGCGTATGGCGGCGCTACATGGGCGTTGCAAGAGAGAAAAGTCAATGCGGCGCTCTGCGCGCTTCCTTGCCGACCCGGTTCAGCCGATCCACCAATAGGCGAATTGCCCACCCGTCGCTCGCCTTGTCAGCCGCGTGAGAGCAACCCGCCGGGCTGGCGTGTGACCTTGCCATCAAGCTCCAGGTCAATGAGCACAGGTGCCACGGTTTGGGCCGGTGCGCCAAGGTCGCGGATCAGTTGATCCTCGGCCACGGGGGACGGGCCCAGCCTGTCCAGAATCATCCGGTGGAGTGCTGCGACCTGCCGCAGGTTGTGGCGGGGTTCGGGTGGTTTTTCCTTCGGCGGCCTGGCGCTCCGCCTTGCCACCGGGGCTGTGGGCGGCGCCTCCAGATCAAGCTCGACCTGTTCTGGCTCTGCCGTGATCTGAGGAAGCTGCTCCACGATATCCTCGGCGGACCGGACCAGTGTCGCGCCATCGCGGATCAGCATGTTGCATCCGCCGGCCCGCGCATCAAAGGGATGTCCGGGCACTGCCAGAACCTCGCGCCCCTGATCCAAAGCACAGCGCGCCGTGATGAGCGACCCGGACCGCGCCGCCGCCTCGACAACGACAACTGCCTGCGCAAGGCCAGAGATGATGCGGTTGCGGGCCGGGAAATGCCGTGCCTGCGGTTGCAGGCCCATCGGCATCTCCGACAGGCGCAAGCCGCCATTGGCGACGATATCCTCGGCCAGACGGCTGTTTTCGGCAGGATACATCACATCGACGCCCCCACCCAGCACCGCGACGGTTCCGCCCTGAAGGCTTGCAAGATGCGCCACGGTATCCACGCCCCGCGCAAGTCCGGATACCACGACATAGCCCAGATCCGACAGGTCACCCGCCAGCTTGCGCGCCATACGCGCCCCCAGCGAGGAAGCATTGCGCGCGCCAACGAGCGCCAGCATCGGCCGCGACAGGATAGAGGTGTCGCCAATCGCCCAAAGCACAGGGGGCGCATCGGCCAGATCGGCGATTGCCGCAGGATACTCCTGCTCTCCCCAGCAAACCAGCCGCGCACCGGCAGCCTTGCCTGCCCTGTATTCGGCGTGAACAACGGCTTCGGGGCAGATCGTGTAATTCTCAACACCTGCAGCAGCGGCAATCTGCGGCAGCGCGTCCAGCGCCGCGCGGACAGAGCCGTGTTCCTGCAAGAGCCGGTGAAACGTGGTCGCACCAACCCGGCGCGACCGCAAGAGACGGAGACATGCCAACCGGTCATCTTCCGTGGTGGTTGGGAGTTGGGGGTGAGTGGAAGGTGCTGCCTTGGTCATCATGTCCCCGTCCGCTTGCTGAATTGGACGGTAAGCCTTGGCTGGTTAATGCTTGATGAATGATCGCGAAAGCTTGCGCAAAACCGCAGGTGCGACACGTAAGATACTGTAACAAAACACTTAAAATGATGGGGCGCACGTGGGTTTCAGTGCGCCCCATCGGCAGAATCGATCAGCTCGATCAAATTGTCCGAATCAACCTGGCCGGGGTTGCGCCTGGATCAGGTCGCAGCCCCACCCACGGTCAACCCGCCGATCATCACGGTTGGCTGGCCAACGCCCACCGGCACCCATTGGCCCTGTTTGCCGCAGTTGCCCATGCCCGGATCAAGCGCCATGTCGTTGCCTAGCGCCCGGATGTTCTTCAGCGCTGTGGCGCCATCGCCGATCAGCGTCGCCCCCTTTACCGGCGCCCCGACCTTGCCGTTTTTCACACGGTAAGCCTCAGTGCAGGAGAAGACGAACTTGCCGTTAGTGATGTCCACCTGCCCGCCGCCAAAACCGACGGCCCAGATGCCATCCTTCAGATCTCCGACAATGCTCGCCGGATCGGCCTTGCCGCCCAGCATGTAGGTATTCGTCATCCTTGGCATCGGCGCATGGGCATAGCTTTCACGGCGCCCGTTGCCCGTTGGCGCCACACCCATCAACCGGGCGTTCTGGCGGTCCTGCATATAGCCGACGAGGATGCCGTCCTCGATCAGGACATTCTTGCCCGACGGCGTGCCCTCGTCATCGACGCTGATCGATCCGCGCCGATCAGGGATCGTGCCGTCATCCAGCACCGTCACACCTTCAGAGGCGATCCGTTGCCCCATCAGCCCGGCAAAGGCAGAGCTTCCCTTGCGGTTGAAATCACCCTCCAGCCCGTGGCCGATCGCCTCGTGCAACAGGATGCCGGGCCATCCCGGTCCCAGCACGATGTCCATGATGCCTGCGGGCGCGGGTTCTGCCGAAAGGTTGACGGTGGCGATGCGGAGGGCCTCGCGCGCCTTCTGCTTCCAATCCTCGGGGTCGAGCAGCCCGTCGAGCCCGTAGCGGCCGCCCCCTCCTGCCGTGCCTGCCTCGCGACGGCCCGATTCCTCGACGATGACCGAAACGTTCAGCCGCGTCATTGGCCGGGTATCGGACACCATCACGCCATCCGCGCGCAGAATCGTGACCTCCTGAAGCGAGGCCGCGACAGACGCGGTGACCTGCACGACCCGAGGATCAAGCTCTCGGGCAAAGGCATCGATCTCGCGCAATGTGTCCAGCTTCACCGGAAAGGTGGCGCCGGTGATCGGGTCGGCATCGGTGTAGAGCCTGCGATTGGTCGGCATTGGCGGATCGGCCAGCGTGCCGCCACCCTCCCCAACGGCCAGCCGCGCAGTTTCAGACGCACGCGCAATGGCAGATTCGGAAATCTCTGTTGAATGGGCATATCCGGCCACTTCCCCCTTCACGGCGCGCAGGCCGAACCCTTCAGAGGCATCGTAGCTTGCTGTCTTGACGCGGCCGTCATCGAACATCAACATCTCGGACCTGTGGCGTTCAAGAAAAAGTTCGCCATCCTCGGCGCCATCCAGCGCCGCACGTAGCTGCGTAAGGGTGCGCCCTTGATCCAGAAGGGTTTCAAAGGGGCGAAACGGGGTGTCGGGCATGGAAACCTCCGGCAAAACTTGATCTAAATCAAAGAAAGCGTCTGTTTGCCGCAAGCAACTTTCTTTATCTGTCCCGAAGAATATGGTTTTAAGCAGCGACAACACAATGGGGTCCGCCAGACAGAGATGTCCTCGGCGCCGCCTCGCCCGACAAAGACACGCAACCGATCAGGGTGACACATGCGACTGAAATCCACGCTGACTGGCCTCTTGGCGGCCTTTTCCGCACTTCCTGCCGCCGCTCAAGACGGTCTGGAAATCATAGGGCGCCCGACCGCCGGCAAGACAGGCTTTCAGCCTGCGGCGACCGAACTGGCCCGCGACCTGCAATGGCTGGATGGAATGATTCTGGTGATCATCACCGCAATCGTGCTGTTCGTGACCGGCCTGCTGATCTGGGTGATGATCCGCTACAACAGCAAATCGAACCCGACACCGGCAAAGTTCACCCACAACTCTCCGCTGGAGATTGCGTGGACGATCGTGCCCATCGTTATTCTGGTATTCATCGGCGCGTTCTCGCTGCCGGTGCTGTTCAAGCAGCAGGAAATCCCCGAAGGCGACATCACCATCAAGGTGACCGGCTACCAGTGGTACTGGGGCTACGAATATGTCGACCACGAATTCGCCTTTGACAGCTACATGATCGGCCAGCCGGCCACGGGCGGCAACTATGTCAAGTCGCCCGAAGTCATCGCGGCACTGGAAGAGGCAGGCTATTCCGAAGACGAATTCCTGCTGGCCACCGACACTGCGGTTGTGGTCCCTGTTGGCAAAACCGTTGTCATGCAGGTCACTGGCGGCGACGTGATCCACTCCTGGACCATCCCGGCCTTCGGCGTGAAGCAGGACGCAGTTCCCGGCCGTCTGGCAGAGCTTTGGTTCAAGGCTGAAAAGGAAGGCGTCTACTTTGGCCAGTGTTCCGAGCTGTGCGGCAAGGACCACGCCTATATGCCGATCACCGTGAAGGTCGTCAGCGAAGAAGCCTATGAACAGTGGCTGCAAGGCGCGATCGAGGAATATGCGGGCAAGCCGCTTTCCTTCGACGTGGCAGCCGCCAACTGATCCTGACGGGCGGCGGGTCTACCGCCGCCCCAAGCCGACCCTGCCCAGCGGAGGGGCCTCCCCGCCGCACCGGAGACAAAGATGACCGACACCAGCATCAACACCAACGCATATGAAGACGAGGCGCAGTTCGGCGATTACTTCGCCCTTCTGAAGCCCCGGGTGATGTCGCTGGTCGTCTTCACGGCCTTCGTGGGCGTCCTGGCGGCCCCGGTCGCCGTGCATCCGTTCATTGCCTTTGCCTCAATCCTGTTCATCGCCATTGGTGGCGGCGCGTCCGGCGCCCTGAACATGTGGTGGGATGCAGATATCGACGCGGTGATGAAGCGCACGCGCAACCGCCCGATCCCTTCGGGCCGGGTTGCGCCGGATGACGCGCTGGCCATCGGGCTTGCGCTGTCTGTCTTTGCCGTCGTCTTTCTGGGCCTCGCAGCCAACTGGGTTGCGGCCGGACTGCTGGCCTTCACCATCTTCTTTTACGTCGTCATCTATTCCATGTGGCTCAAACGCTGGACCCCGCAGAACATCGTGATCGGCGGCGCGGCCGGTGCGTTCCCTCCGATGATCGGCTGGGCTGTCGCAACCGGTGGAGTCAGCATCGAATCGGTCCTGATGTTCGCCCTGATCTTCATGTGGACTCCGCCGCATTTCTGGGCGCTGGCCCTGTTCATGCGGTCGGATTACGATGATGCGGGCGTGCCGATGCTGACCGTCACCCACGGCCGTCGCGCCACCCGCAACCACATTCTGGCGTACACCGTCCTTCTGGCAGCGCTCGCAATCGGCACGTCTTTCACGTCAGTCGGTGGCCCTGTTTATCTGGCCGTTGCACTGGTGCTGAACGCGCTCTTCCTCAAAGGGGCGGTCGACATCTGGCGCCGGGACGAAGAACTGAGCGAAGCCGACAACTTCGCCGCAGAACGCAAGTTCTTCAAACTGTCGCTGCTGTATCTTTTCGCGCATTTCGTCGCCATTCTGGTAGAGGCCGGGCTGACCCGCTTTGGCCTTGGAGGATGGGCATGAGCTTTGGGCAACAGCACGAGATCCACAAGCGCCGCTTTGGCCGGAATCTGGGCGTTGGTCTGGTTCTGGCTGCACTGATCGCCATTGTCTTCGGCTTGACGGTCGTCAAGGTGACACGCGGCGATTATGAGCCCGCACGGGCCGAGGTGCAGAACTGATGGCTATGAACGGCAAGAACAAAACCGCCCTGCAGCTGGTCGGCGTTGTCGTGACAATGGGCGCGCTGGCCTGGGCTTCGGTGCCGTTTTACGACTGGTTCTGCCGCGTGACGGGCTTTGGCGGCGCAACCAACGTGGCCACTGGCGCGGATGCAGAAATCCTCGACCGCACGATCAAGATCCGGTTTGACGCCAGCACCGACCGTGACATGCCTTGGGAATTCAAACCGATGCAGCGCGAAATGACGCTCCGCATCGGTGAAGAGGGTCTTGCCTTCTACGAAGCCTATAACCCCACCGACAAACCCGTCGCCGGGCAGGCCAGCTACAACGTCGCCCCCTACTCCGCCGGTGGCTTCTTCTACAAAATCGAGTGTTTCTGCTTTACCGAGCAGGTGTTGCAACCGGGGGAGCGCGTCGAGATGCCTGTCACCTTCTTCGTCGATCCCGAGATTGTCGATGACCGCGACGCGAAACATACCAACCACATCACTCTTTCCTACACGTTCCACCAGATCGACCTGCCCGAACAGGCCCAGGCCGCTCTGGAAAACGGTCCCGCCAACGATAAAAACGTAAACTGAGCCAAGCCACGAGGGAAACGCAATGGCCCATGTCAAAAACCACGACTACCACATCCTGAGCCCCTCGATCTGGCCCCTTCTTGGGGCAGTCGCAGGGTTTATCATGCTGTTTGGGGCAGTGCTGTTGTTCCACGACAGCGGACCCTGGATCTTTCTGATCGGGTTGGTCGGCGTCCTGTATGTCATGTTCGGGTGGTGGTCTGATACCATCACCGAGAACGAGGTTGGCGACCACACGCCGGTCGTGGCAATCGGCCTGCGCTACGGCTTTATCTTCTTCATCACCTCCGAGGTGATGTTCTTCTTCGCGTGGTTCTGGTCCTTCTTCAAACACGCCATGTACCCGATGGGCCCGCTCAGCCCTGCCGTCGACGGTGTCTGGCCACCCGCAGGGATCGAGACATTCGACCCATGGCACCTGCCTCTGATCAACACGCTGATCCTGCTCTGCTCTGGTGCGGCTGCGACATGGGCACACCACGCTTTGGTCCATGAAAACAACCGCCAGGACATGAAATGGGGCCTGATCATCGCGATTGTTCTGGGCGTCCTCTTCACCGTGTTCCAGGCCTACGAATACAGCCACGCTGCGTTCGGCTTCTCGGGCAACATCTATGGTGCGAACTTCTTCATGGCGACGGGCTTTCACGGCGCGCATGTGATCATCGGAACGATCTTCCTGTTCATCTGCCTGATCCGTATGCTCAAGGGGCATTTCACCCCTGAAAACCACCTCGGTTTCGAGATGGCCGCCTGGTATTGGCACTTCGTTGACGTCGTGTGGCTGTTCCTGTTTGCCGCCGTCTATATCTGGGGTGGCTGATTGCCTCGCCGATTGCGGTTGAAATCACCTGCCGCACGGGAATAAACCAAGGCGCGCCTCTTCGGGCGCGCCTTTTGCTTTCGGACGGATCCCCTTTCGTGAAACGCCTCTTCCTGACCCTGATCTTCGCCGCGGCAGGTGCCGCGCTGCTGGTGTCGCTGGGGCTCTGGCAGTTGCAGCGGCTGGAGTGGAAGCGCGATATTCTGGAGCGGATCGAAACCACGATCGCCGGCCCCGCAGCCCCCCTGCCCGCCACGCCGGATCCGGAGACGCAAAAATATCAACCGGTGGACCTGCAGGGCACCATCGGCGAGGGCGAGCTTCACGTGCTCGTGTCGGTCAAACGCGTGGGCGCGGGCTATCGCATCATTGCCCCGTTCACGACTGAGGACGGGCGCACCATCCTCCTTGACCGCGGCTTCGTCGCGACAGAAGACATGGCGGCGAACCGCCAGACTGGCGCGGCGCATGTCACCGGCAACCTGCATTGGCCGGATGACCGCAACGGCTCCACCCCGGACAATGATGTCGAGGGCAACATCTGGTTCGCGCGCGACATAGAGCAGATGGCCCGCGTGCTGGGCACGGAGCCCGTGCTTGTCATCGTCCGTGCCGAAGACCCCACACCGCCCGGCGTGACGCCATTGCCCGTCGACACATCCGGGATACCCAACGATCACTTGCAATATGCCATAACGTGGTTATCGCTGGCTGCGATATGGCTCATCATGACTGCTGTCTATGTGCTGCGAATGCGCAAAGGCAAGGAAGGCTGAGAACGTGAAATACATCTCGACCCGGGGCAGCGCCCCAGCGCTGAGTTTCGAAGAGGCAATGCTGAGCGGGCTGGCCCGTGACGGCGGGCTTTACGTGCCCGAGACGATTCCGCAGATGAGCGCTGCCGATATCCGCGCCCTGAACGGCCTGCCCTATGAAGAGGTCGCCTTTCGCGTCATGCGCCCCTTTGTCGGCGATACGTTCAGCGATGAGGTCTTCGCCGATCTGATCGCCAAGGCCTATGCCGGGTTCGGGCATAACGCGCGTGCGCCGCTGGTGCAGCTTGCGCCGAATCACTTCCTGCTGGAGCTGTTCCACGGGCCGACGCTGGCCTTCAAGGATTTCGCCATGCAACTGATCGGCCAGCTGTTCGAGGACGCGCTGACCCGGCGCGGCGAGCGCGTGACCATCGTTGGCGCCACGTCGGGCGACACCGGATCGGCCGCGATCGAGGCGTTTCGCGGTCTGGACGCGGTTGATGTCTTCATCCTTTACCCGCATGGCCGTGTGTCAGAGGTGCAGCGCCGCCAGATGACCACCCCGTCCGAGGCGAACGTTCACGCGCTCGCCGTCGATGGGCATTTTGACGATTGCCAGGCCCGGCTGAAGGACATGTTCAATGACTTCGCCTTCCGCGACGAAGTGCGGCTGGCCGGGGTCAACTCGATCAACTGGGCACGAGTGCTGGCGCAGGTCGTCTACTACTTCTCCTCCGCCGTCAGCCTTGGCGCCCCGGATCGCAAGATCAGCTTTACCGTGCCAACCGGCAATTTCGGCGACATTTTCGCAGGCTACATCGCCAAGCGCATGGGTCTGCCGATTGACCGGCTGGTGGTCGCAACCAACCAGAACGACATTCTGCACCGGTGCCTGACATCGGGCGATTATCGCACCTCCGAGGTTCACCCCTCGATCAGCCCGTCGATGGATATTCAGGTCTCGTCCAACTTCGAACGCGCGCTGTTTGATGCCTACGGGCGCGATGGCAAGGCCGTGGCACAGCTGATGGACGAGCTCAAAGCCGGCGGGTTCAGCGTATCGCAAGGCGCGCGCGAGGCGCTGAACGAGCATTTCGATTCAGATCGTGTGTCCGAAGACGAAACCCTAGCCATGATCAAAACCGCGCACGACACGATGGGAGAGCTGCTTTGCCCCCATTCCGCCGTTGGCGTGAAGGTGGCCGAGGCGCATCGCGACGCATCGACCCCGATGATCACGCTTGCCACAGCACATCCGGCAAAATTCCCCGATGCGGTGGAAAAGGCCAGCGGCCTTCGTCCGGGGCTTCCCGAACGGATGGCGGACCTGTATGACCGGCCGGAACGCGTGACCCGGGTCGGAAATGACCTTGGCGCCCTTGAAACACTGATCCGCGAAAGACTTGCCAATTGACCGTCAGAACCGCCACGCTGCCCAACGGGTTTCGAATTGTCACCGAAAAGATGCCCGGCCTGCAATCTGCCTCTATCGGCATATGGGTGACGGCGGGCGGTCGGCATGAACGCCCCGAGCAGAACGGCATCGCGCATTTCTTGGAACATATGGCCTTCAAGGGGACCAAGACGCGCAGCGCGCTGAAGATCGCCGAAGAGATCGAGGATGTGGGCGGATATATCAACGCCTATACCAGCCGAGAGGTGACGGCCTATTATGCCCGCGTGCTGGAGGCCGATGTGCCGCTGGCGATGGATGTGATCTCTGACATCCTGCTTAACCCCGTCTTCGACGCGAATGAGATCGAGATCGAGCGCGGCGTGATCTTGCAGGAGATCGGCCAATCGCATGACACGCCTGATGACGTGATCTTTGACTGGCTGCAGGAACGCGCCTATCCCGATCAGCCCATGGGGCGCACCATTCTGGGCGAGGTGGACCGTGTCAGCGGGTTTAGCCGTGACGATCTGGCGGGTTTCGTTGACGAACATTATGGCCCGGATCAGATGATCCTGTCGGCGGCAGGTGCCGTGGATCACGATGCCATCGTCGCCATGGCCGAGGACCTGTTCGGCGACCTGAAACCACGCAACGCCGCAGCAGCGATGCCCGCACGCTTTGCCGGTGGCGACTACCGCCGGAACAAGGACCTTGAACAGGCCCATTTCGCGCTTGCCTTTGAAAGCCCCGGTTACCGCGACGACAGCATCTATACCGCGCAGATCTGGTCCGTGGCGCTTGGCGGCGGCATGTCTTCGCGCCTGTTTCAGGAGATCCGCGAAAAGCGCGGGCTCTGCTACACGATCTTCGCCCAGACCGGTGCCTATGCCGATACCGGGATGACCACGATCTACGCAGGCACCAGCGGCGAGCAGTTGGGCGAGTTGATAGGGCTGACCGTGGACGAGCTGAAACGGGCTGCCGATGACATGACGCAAGCCGAGGTTGACCGCGCCCGCGCCCAGATGAAGGCCGGCATGTTGATGGGGCTTGAAAGCCCGTCCTCGCGCGCCGAACGCCATGCGCGGATGATCCAGATCTGGGGCCGCGTGCCCTCGCTGGAGGAAACCGTCGCCCGGATCGAGGCCGTGACATTGCCCGGCGTTCGCGAGTTTGCGGGTGATCTGGCAGGCCGTGCCCCCGCCGCGCTGGCGCTTTACGGGCCAATCGGCTCCGCGCCCAGCATTGATGACTTGCAGGCCCGCCGGGTGGCCTGATGCTGCTGTCGAGGCGCAAAGTCAGGATCGAGACGGAGCGGCTGACGCTGCGCCCGCCGCAGCATTCGGATTTCAACGCCTGGACATCCCTGCGCCACGACAGCGCCGGTTTTCTGGTCCCGTGGGAGCCGACCTGGTCGGACGACCATCTCAGCCGCAAGGCCTTTACCAACCGTGTCTACTGGGCCAGCCGCGCGGTATCGGGGGGCACGGCGCTGCCACTCTTCCTGATACGGCGCGAGGACAGCATGCTGCTAGGGGCGATCACGCTGGATAATATCCGGCGCGGCCCATCGCAATCGGGCACGCTGGGCTATTGGATTGGCGAACCCTTTGCGCGGCGGGGCTACATGCGCGAGGCGATCCTGGCGCTTGTGCACCACGCCTTCACCCGAATGGATATCAGCCGTCTGGAGGCGGCCTGCCTGCCCGAGAACATGGCCTCACGCGGGGTGCTGGAAGGCTGCGGTTTCAAATATGAGGGCGTTGCTCAAAGCTATCTTCAGATCAACGGACGCTGGCGCACCCATGTCCTTTATTCCGCACTTCGAATGGATCGCCGCGGCCGGACCGAGGCTGGCTGAGCTTCGCAACCCAGCCTCCGCACGGACGGGCATGAAGCGCTCTGTCATTTTCTAAAGCCGTGCTATCTTCACCCGCAGGAGGTCGCCCGATGATCCGTCTTACGCTACTATTCTTGTTGTTTTTCACGGCCGCCCAGGCACAGACAGATGCCGCGCCGGAACCCCGCAGGCCAAGCCATTGCATCGCCATTGCGGATGCCGCGCCGGGGTTGCAATATCTGCATAAGGCCTCGTGGAGCGAACCGCTGCCGGATTACACGGTGCGGATATCCTACATCTCTCACGCCTCCTTTCTGATCCAGACGCCGGGCGGGCTGAACGCCGTGACCGATTTCACCGGCTTCATCGGTCCGACTCGGATGATTCCGGATGTCGTGACCATGAACCACGCGCATGACACTCATTGGACAGCCAATCCGGACCCGGCCATTCCCACTGTCCTGCCCGGCTGGGGGCCCTTTGGCGAGGGGATCGACCACCATGTTGATCTGGGTGAAATGCTGGTCCGCAATGTCTCTACCGATATCCGGTCACAATTCGGCGGGCGCGAGGATCGCGGCAATTCCATCTTCATCTTCGAGGTCGAAGGCCTTTGTGTCGGTCATCTGGGCCACCTGCACCACGAACCAAACGATGCCCAATACGCCGCCATCGGGCGGCTGGATGTGGTCATGGCGCCGGTTGATGGTGGCTACACGCTCCCGCAATCGGTGATGATTGACATGCTGAACCGGCTGAAATCCTCTGTCGTGATCCCGATGCACTGGTTTTCCGGTGCAGCCCTTGAACGGTTCCTGACGGGGATCGAGCACGAATTCCTCGTGGATCGCCGTGCGGATAGCAGCATCGAATTGTCGCTGCGCAGCCTGCCGCCACGGCCCACCGTGGTCGTTCTGCAACCTGCATGGCTGCACGACCCGGAATAGCGCCGGACTTGTGGCCCTCCGGCTGCGTGATATGGATATGCGCGCAACACCCCGGAGGCCCAAGATGCTGAACGCTGCCGATGCCAATTTCGCCGAAAGCCTTCAGAAGGATCTGCCCCAAGACACCCTTCGTCCGGCAGAGCCGCGCTATCTTGAAGAGCCGCGCGGCACGTGGCAGGGCAATTCCGACTGGGTGGCGCTGCCCCGCAATGTCGAAGAGGTTTCCAGAATTGTGCGCGCCTGCAACGCCGCGCAGGTCGGCATCATCCCATATGGCGGAGGCACCGGGCTGGTCGGCGGGCAGGTTACTGGCTCCGGCCCCGCGCCGTTGATCGTGTCACTGGAACGCATGTCGGCGATCCGCGCCGTGCATCCACTGGAAAATGTGCTGATTGCCGAGGCCGGTGCAACCCTGGCAGAGGTTCAATCGGCCGCACAAGAGGCCGCGCGTCTCTTCCCGCTGTCACTTGCCTCTGAAGGCACGGCACGGATTGGCGGCAATCTGGCGACGAATGCGGGCGGTGTAAACGTGCTGCGCTACGGCAATGCCCGCGAGCTTTGCCTGGGATTGGAGGCGGTGCTGCCCGATGGTCAGATCTGGCATGGGCTGCGCAGATTGCGCAAGGACAACACCGGTTACGATCTGCGCAATCTTCTGATCGGCGCAGAGGGCACGCTGGGGATTATCACCGCTGCCGTGCTGAAGCTTTCCCCGATCCCGGCCGGGCGTGGCACTGCAATCATGGCCGTGCGCGACCCTGCGGCTGCCCTTTCGCTCTTGTCGCTTGCCCGCAACCAGATGGGCGAAACCGTCAGTGCTTTTGAACTTATCGACCGCACCGGCACGGATTTCCTCGCTGAAACCATGCCACAAGTGCGCCTGCCCTTCGATCCAATGCCAGAATGGATCGTTCTGACAGAGATCGGCCTGCCCCGTGGTCTGGAGCCATCAGAGGCGCTGGAAGACCTTTTCGCGGCCGCCGCCGAAGCCGAGTTGGTGACTGACGGGCTGATCGCGCAGTCAGAAGCGCAAAGAGCCGAATTCTGGACAATGCGCGAATCCATCCCGCTCGCAAACCGCCATATCGGGTCGATTGCGAGCCATGACATCTCTGTCCCGCTCGGGGCGCTTGCTGAATTCATCCGGCGTGGCAAAGACGCGATTTGCGCCGAGGGACAATTCCGCATCAATTGTTTCGGCCATGTCGGGGACGGCAATCTGCATTTCAATATCTTCCCGCCCGTGGGACGCTCCAAGAAAGAGTTTTCCAATGTGAAAGACGGGCTCACCCGGATCGTCCACGACCTGGCCCATGAACTCGGTGGCTCCGTCAGTGCCGAACATGGCATCGGACGGTTGAAGGTGGAGGATCTGTCGCGATACGGCGATCCGGCGAAACTGTCCGCGATTCGGGCAATCAAGGACGCGCTGGACCCCCACGGCATCATGAACCCCGGCGCCGTGCTTCATAGGGATTGAGAACCACAACCGCTACGTGCCCGAGTTGGCGCTCAAACACTCAATCCCCCTGCCGACTACAGGCCGATATCTATATCGCCCGGCTTGCACATGCAGGCCCCCCTGCCGATTCGACACGGCATGTTCGAGGCGCTTGATGCGCGCAAAATAGGCGAAATCAGTGCCATATCGGCCCTTTCAATCAGCAAGCGACGTAACGCTTATCTCTTTTGTTTGGCTTGTATATACGCCGATGTGGATTTATGACCTGATTAGCAGCGGTATTATTGCAGAGGATTGCTCATGTTGACGCGTTTGGGTGCGGCGCCCCTTGGCCGGAAAAAAAGGCAACTCACCGCCTCGCAATTGGGGGAGCGCCCGCTGATCTTCACCAGACACCCAATTGTCGTCTCATTCTCTCCTAAATCGGCATGTACACACGTTGTAACGTGGTATTTCCTGCATGAACGCCTGTTGCCAGCGGCCAACTACTTTCATTCCTGGCCGCACAGGTACCGGACCAAGGTTTATTACCAGTCAGCGATGTATCAGCGCCGCCGTGATACCCTGATGGAACAAGGCCCCAAAAACTGGACCCTGATCAAGGTCACGCGTGACCCTATGAAACGGCTCGTTGCGACCTTCCGCCACGCGGTACGCACACGGTTCGCTGATGAATTCGCTATGGGAAAAGGCATCAACATCCTGAAAGATGGTCTGACACTTCGGGAGTTCGGTGAGCTTTACAAGGATGTCGATCTGCGCCGTACGGCAAAGAAGGCCGACATACATGTCTGTTCACAGATCCAGCCGATCTGGAATCTGAACTTCGGCCGGATCATCACACTGAACATGGACGAAGTTCCGCTCAATGACAGTATGAACGACATCGAGCGGAGCCTTGGACTGAACGTCACGGATTTCTCTGCGCACGCAAAGTTCAGCCAAATTCGAGACAACCACTACGTGAATAACGATCAAGACCTGGGATCGGTCGACAGTTTGGAAGATGTCCGTTTCTACCGCGATGAGGTCGTGAAGCGTTTCCCCAAGACTGCGTTGCAAAACCTGCCCTTCACGAGCGAACTGGCCAAGAAGCTTTACCCGGACGACTTCGCCCCTGTGCGCACGAGCGACACGAAGGGCGAGTTGTTCCAGGGCTGACAGTCCGAGGATATAGACGGCCCTTGACCCGAACGGGCGGTTCAGTGATACGTTAGGACCGATGTCAGATGCCGGTTCACACGGTGCCGTTTTGCTCGCAAGAATCTGACAAACACATGGCCAGGCGCGCAAGGACTGTCGCGCCGACCCGGATGCGGCGCGCTGTTCCGGCGCCGACCCTTTGCCCGTTTTCCTTTGCCGACATTCGCTTGAACCGACAGTCTGAAAATCCTGCCCAAAACTGCCAAAATTGCGCTTGACCCGCGTCCGAGGCTGCACTACTCAGCCTCCACCGTGGCGGAGTAGCTCAGCTGGTTAGAGCAGCGGAATCATAATCCGCGTGTCGGGGGTTCAAGTCCCTCCTCCGCTACCAAAATTTTCCCATGATCTTCGGAAACCGCTTCGGCTACGGCTGGTGGCGAAACTGTTCGGTCGTTTCGGTATTGCGCCGGAGTGGCGACGATTTGTCCGCGAACGAAACCCGGTCGACTCAGGTGAAAAAGAAATCTTAACTGAGGCAACGTATCGCGCCTAGCAGGCTGCTGAAAAACCTCGCCCTCGACAACAATTTGAGAACATGATTCACCATTTGGGCGGCTTGTGTGGGGGTGAAGATGCGCGGGACGGACGAGACCAGTGGATCGCTGTTCAGTTATGTTGATCTTGAGGAGCGCATTCCCCCGCAGCACCCGTTGCGCAAGATCCGGCAGGTGGTCAACGACGCGCTTGCCAGTCTCGATGATGATTTTGACCAGCTCTACGCGGATTTTGGCCGCCCCTCGATTGCGCCGGAGCGCCTGATCCGAGCCAGCCTGATCCAGATACTTTTCTTGATCCGGTCCGAACGTCAACTGATGGAGCAGATGCAGTATAACCTGCTGTTCCGCTGGTTCGTGGGGCTGGGAATCGATGACCAGGTCTGGGTGCCCACAATGTTCACGAAGAACCGCGACCGGCTGTTGACGACGGACATGTCGCGCAAGGTGTTGGCCGCGATCCTGGCGCACCGCGAGGTGGCGCCTCTGCTTTCGGACGAGCACTTCTCGGTCGACGGCACGCTGATCAAAGCTTGGGCCTCGATGAAGAGTTTCGAGCCGAAGGCGGAGGGCATGCCGCCTGACGATGAAAGGCCAGGTGATCCACTCGCGCATGATTTCACGCCCGACGACCATCCCGAACAAACCCAACCCGAGACCGAACCGATGCCCCGCTCCAATCACCGCAACCGCAACCGCAACGCCGAGGTCGATTTCAAGGGCGAGAAGCGCTCGAATGCCACCCACGCCTCAACCACCGGCGCGGAGGCTCGGCTCTACAAGAAATCTCCCGGCACGGGTGCGGTGCTGTGTTTCATGGGGCATGCGCTGATGGAAAACCGCCACGGGCTGATCGTTCAGGGCGACCTGACCCAGGCTGACGGCCACGCCGAACGCAAGGCCGCGCTGGATATGGTGCATCGCCATTCCCCCGGATCGACCCGGCGCCTGACGCTGGGGGCTGACAAGGGATATGACGCTGCCGAGTTTGTTTCTGACCTCCGGCAAGCCTGCGTGACCCCGCATGTCGCCCGGAAGGCGCGATATTCCGCGATCAACGGGCGCACCACCAGACATGGCGGTTACGCACTGTCCCTGAAACACCGCAAGAAGATAGAAGAGGCTTTCGGCTATGCCAAAACCGTCGGCGGCATGGCACAAACCGTCTATCGCGGCGTCGAGCGGGTACGATCCCGCTTCATCCTGATGATGGCGGCCAATAATCTCGCCCGATTGCCCCGGTTGCTGGGCGCATGAGGATCAAAACGAAGACCGGAGGCATAGAACAAGCCTGACAGGCGCGCAAAATGACGGGTCAGGTCACCCGCTGGAAGAACAACGTTCCGGCCTGACGACTATTTCAGCGGCCTGCTAAAGAATAGGTCGCGACGAAACCAGCTGTAAGAGCTCGCCGTTCCGGTTTCTTGATGCATGATTTCGTATTTCAGGCGCGGCTGTCAGGTCCGGATTCCCATTCTTACGAGAACACATCAACTTTGAAGTTACACCATCCTCAGGGCGCACAAAACTCACTGGATGCGGAGACTGAGACATCGGGTCAAACCCGTTGGATACGTTCAGTCATTGCGGATGCGATATCTTTTGATCTTCCGATAAAGGGTCGGGCGGGAAATCCCCAGAACCTGCGCAACTTTCGTCAGGTTGCCATTCTCTGCCACGATGGTCCGTCGAATGGCACTGGCCTCGATGCTTTCCAGATCGCCAGAATGCCCGCCCAGGATATGTTCCAGCGAATCCTCGTCGCCACCTTCGAAATCGTCAAGGATCTCCGGCGGCAGATCCCGTTCGGTCACGAGGCTGTCAGACTTGACCAGATAGAACCGCTGGATCACGTTACGCAATTCGCGCACATTGCCCGGCCATTGATATCGCAGCAGAAATTCCCGCACTTTGTCGGTGAAGATCATCGGCTGATGCCCGGTTTCTTCTGCGTAATGCTGTGAGAAATACTCGAGAAGCTCTAGCACGTCATTGCCGCGCTCGCGCAACGGCGGCACTTCGATTGTCATCACGCCCAGCCGATAGAACAGGTCCCGGCGAAAATTTCCCTTCTCGATTTCCTGCCGCAGGTCGCGGTTTGTCATCGCGACAAGCCGCACATCGACGGGGCGGCGTTGGCTGTCCCCGATCCGGTAGATCGCCCGCTGTTCAAGCGCCCGCAACAGGTAGGGTTGCAGCTCTATCGGCATGTCGCCGATCTCATCCAGACAAAGCACGCCCTTGTTGGCCAGTTCGAACTTTCCGCTGCGCCCGCCCTGCGCGGCGCCGGTAAAGGCACCTTCGGCGTAACCGAACAGCTCTGCCCCGATCAGTTCGCTGGAGATGGCGGCGCAATTGACGGGAACATAGGGCGCCCTGTCATCGGGCAGCCTGCTGTGGATCAGCCTTGCGAACAGCTCTTTGCCGACCCCGGTTTCGCCATGGATCAGAACCGAGACATTCGCCAGCGCCGCCCGTTCCGCAAGCCCCATCGCGTCCACCATCTTGGGTGACGAGCCGACAATGCGGATTTCACCCTCGGCAACATTCACGCGCGGCTTGATGGTGCAGGTCTCCCCCGCTTTGCGTTGCAGGTTTTCCTTGTTCTTCAAAAAGAGAGCAAGACCGCGATACACACCTTCCAGTTTCAGCCGTTCGATTCCTTCAGCCTCGACATTGAGGGGAAGAAGCTTGGGAATATCCTGATCGGTCAGCCCTTCCAACTTGGGCAAGAGCTTGTGACCGACCGACAGCTCTTTGGCACGGCGCAGCATGTCTTCGCCAAAACCGCGCCGGAACAGCACGCGACCGGTCTGGTCAACCAGAACCACGCTGTCATGCGCCCGGCTGTAATCCGACATCAGGAACGCTTCGAGCAACTGCGTGCGTTCGATCTGTTTCTGTTCGGCCAATGCGATTTCGATCTCGCGCGCGGCGGCCAGAACAAGCGCAACATTGTGCTGGCGGAAAATATGGGGCGGGCCGGACAGATCCACCACGCCGATGATGGTCTGCGTGAACGGGTCAAAAATGGGCGCGCCCGCGCAGGTCCAGTCCTGCACACCTTCGGCGAAATGTTCCGACGCGTGTACATATGCCGGTTTACCGGTCTTCAGGGCCGTGCCTATGCCGTTGGTGCCGATTGTCTTTTCACTCCAATCGCCGCCAAGTTCCAGATGGATCTCCTGCCCCTCATCCAGCACATGTGCGTCACCGATCGCATCGATGATGACGCCATGTTCATCCGCGAGGATCAGAATGGTCCGCGCTTCCTTGAGATGCGGCTCTAGCCGTTTGAAGGCAGCAGATGCGGCCCTGCGCAGCACCGCGTTACGTTCGCGCCGCAGATGGATTTGCGTTTCGTCATAAACCTTTCGCGACGCGATGCTGCTGGCATCGACCCCTGAATCCCGGCTGCGCCGCCAGGAATTCAGGATTTCCTCGCGTACCTTGGGTGGTCTTTGTTCCATTTCGCGCCCGGCGGAAACAAATTTTTCCCAGGCTTCGCGCGTGTCATGTTCCGAATAGCTGGAGTCATCAGGCAATCGATCGGCCCTCTTGCTTTTCGAGTTCGTCATTACGGCCCCTTTGCCAGGCCCCGGTTCAAGTCCCTTCGGTGAATTACGGCAAACAGAACACGCGGGCGAAAGGCTATTCTCCGCGCGGAACAATCAGGTCTTCAAGAGCTTGGGCCAGGTCACTATCGGTGAAATCACCCGTGAGGTCGGCCCCCTCCAAATGCGCAAGGGCAGCAAGCATATCGTCCTCCAGCGGGGACAGGAATCCGTTATCCTTGGTCGCCAGGACAAAATATTTCGACATGAAGTTGCCGCGAATTTCACCCAAAAGCTGCATCTGCCGTCCGGTGGATTTATCCACCAGAACGACGCGGTTGTTCAGGCTGACTTTCACGTAAGGTTCCGGCGTCTCACTGGACACGCGGGCATTCATGTCGTGGATGATCAACCCCTCGGGCTTGGGCTCTTGCTTGCGACGCGCCTGATCGGCGCGCATCTTGGAAAAGCCGCCATTGCTGATCTGGTCCGCAAGCTTTCGGATCGTGCCGGCGTTTTCGGACAAGAGCCGCTTAGCCTTCACGTCTTCGAGACGCGGTCCTTCGCGTTTCGAGAATATATCAACCACTGAATTTCCTCCCGTTGCAAATATTAGCAGAACAAGCCCTATGATGCCAATTTATAAAGGTCGTAGTTAAACCGGCAGGCAGGGCTCTGCCGTGGATCAAGACGCGCGTTTTGCGGTCAGAAAGGCGCTTTGTGTCTGCGCCCGCAGCTTTCGCGCAAAGTACTGCGGGCCGGTGTTTTCGGCCTGTAAGCCTGCTCGCCCGTCGCGGCACCGCCACCTAGCGCGATCAGTTCTTCCCGCGGCGCGTAATCGCTGTCTTCCAGGTTCTTCGCCTGCCAGAAATGCGCGTTCGCCGCGTGTCGTTTCCGATTATCATGTTCCCACTTTCGGAAAAGCCTTTGAATTGCCCTGCAAAGGGAACAGTCAGTCTGGGGGCGGCCCGCGAAGCGGACCACCTGAACTTTTGCGGGCAGACGGGTCAGAGGTTCTGGCGACCCAGTTCCGCGGCAATGAATTCCGCCTGACGGATGGCCAGCGCCACGATGGTCAGCGTTGGATTTTCCGACGCGCCCGTGGTGAACTGGCTGCCATCTGACACGAACAGATTGGCGATGTCGTGGCTTTGCCCGTGGCTGTTCACTACCCCGTCGCGGGGATTGGCGGACATACGGTTGGTGCCAAGGTTATGCGTCGACGGATAAGGCGGCGTCGGGAAAGTCCGCGTGGCGCCGACCGCATCATAGACTGCCATGCCCTGCTTGTAGGCGTGGTTGCGCATCGCGATGTCATTGGGATGGTCATCAAAATGCACATCCGCCACCGGCAACCCGTGCTGGTCAGTCACCGCATGGTTGAGGGTGATGCGGTTGGTTTCCTGCGGCATATCCTCGCCCACGATCCACATGCCGGCCATGTTTTCATAGTGGTCCAGCGCAGAGGTGAACTCGCGTCCCCAACCACCCGGATCAAGGAAGGCCGCCATGAACGGCAAGCCAAGCGCCAGGGTCTCCAACTCGTAGCCGCCGACAAAGCCCCGTTCAGGATCGTGCCGGGCCTCGTCCTGAATGATCCCGGCCATGGTGGTGCCGCGCCACATCCGGACCGGTTTGTCAAAGGTCGCGTAGACCGATCCGGTCACGTGGCGCATGTAGTTACGCCCCACCTGGCCAGAGCTGTTGGCCAGCCCGTCTGGGAACATCTGCGACGCAGAGTTGAGCAGCAAACGCGGGCTTTCGATCGAGTTTCCCGCGACACAAACCACGCGCGCCTTTTGTTCCTGCTGCGTGCCACCGGCATCGACATAGACGACGCTGGACGCCTTTCCCTCTTCGTCATGCTCGATCCGCAAGACATGGCACCGCTCGCGCACTTCCAGATTGCCCGTCGCCTCGCCGCGTGGAATGTCGGTATAGGCCGCTGACCATTTGGCGCCCCATTTGCAGCCCTGAAAGCAGAACCCCGTCTGCTGGCACGCCGGGCGCTCGTCATAATCGGCGGAGTTGATCGCCATGCGCCCGGTATGGACCTCTTCATAACCAAGCGCCTTGGCGCCCTTCTCGAACACCTTGAAGTTGGTGTTGCCCGGCAGGCCCGCGCGGTCATTGGTGCGGGTGACGCCCAGCTTTTCCTCGGCGCGGGTGTAATAATCATCCATCTCGCGCGGGTCGATCGGCCAGTCGAGCAGGTTTGCCCCCTGAACGTCGCCATAGGTCGTCCTGGCTTTCCATTCGTGATCCTGAAACCGCAGCGAGGCACCGGCCCAATGGGTCGTGGTCCCGCCAACAGCTTTCACGATCCATGCGGGCAGGCCGGAGAAATCTCTGGCCACACGCCAGTCGCCGGACGTCGTGCGCGGATCGGTCCAGGCCAGTTGGCCGAAGCTCTCCCACTCATCGTTGATATAATCCTCGGGCAGGTACCGCCCGCCCGCTTCCAGCGCGACGACAGAGACGCCCTTTTGCGCAAGCTCGTTGGCCAGAACGCCGCCGCCGGCGCCGGTCCCGATCACCACGACGACGGTGTCGTCGGACAAGTCAAATGGTGCTGTCATTGATCAAGCCCTCCCTCAAAGCCAATTGATGTCGTCAAACCCGCGGTCGATATAGCCGCCCTTGGAAAAGCTCTCGCCTTCGTAGCCAAAGATCGGCCAGACGGCTTTCTGGTTATAAAGACCAGTCACAAGCCCTCCGCGGATCTGCTGGAAGAAGGCGCTGTTTTCCATACCGCGCAGCAGGTCGGCGCGGTCGCGTTCCCAACCCACATCGACATAACGGGCATAGCCGATGCCGCGTGCGGCCTCGTTCAGCGCGGCGATCCCAGCCTCGATGCCCGGCGCGGCGTCTTCACTGTCATAGCCCTTGACGGCGATGGCATAGAATTCATCGGAGACCTGATCGTGCGGATAAATATCGCGGGCCATCTGGATCAGCGTCGCCATCGTCTCTGGCTGAAGATGGGTCACCTCCAGCGCCCAGTTTGCGGCGTGGGCCTGCCCGGCCACGAACCCGCTTCCCACGACGAAGCTCGCCCCGGCCATCGCTCCTTGCGACAACAGCTGGCGGCGCGTCATGCCTTGCTTGCGTGATGTCATCTTGTCCTCCCTGACATGATTGGTCTTACTTGAAACGCCCGCCTCTCTGCAGAACCTCGATCTCGTATCCATCGGGATCCTTGACGAAGAAAAAGCGGGCAAGAGTTTCGCCATCGTGCTGGAAATCGACCAGCTTGCGTGGGGCAAGGCCTGCGGCCTCGAAACGGGCATGTTCCGCGTCGATGTCATCCACGCTGACGGCGAGATGCCCGTAGCCATTGCCAAGATCGTAGGGCTCGGTCGTGCCCTTGTTGACAGTCAGTTCAAGCTCGAACGCGCTCTCTGGATTGGAGAGGTAGACAAGCGTGAAACCGTCGAAATCGAGCCGGTCTGCCACCTCGAGGCCAAAGGCCTCGCGGTAAAACGCAACAGAGCGATCCTCGTCGAGCACGCGGATCATGGAATGGATTGCCTTGGCCATATTTTACCTTTGCAGTTTTAACGTTGGGGGCTCTGCGACCGACCCGGCAAGGGATCAGCCGCAGGGCGAGGTGCCTTTCGGCACCTCGGGCAACCCGGGCACGACGATCACGGAACGATGACGCCCCGCCCGGTGAACTTGCGATCCTTGAAATCGGTGATCGCCTGATTGATATTGGCGAGCTTGTACTCGGTCTGGTGCATATGCACCTTGCCGTCGGCGTTCATCTCCATCAACTCCACGAGTTCAACGAAGTCGCCCACCAGACTGCCGCCGATCTTGATCTCGTTCGCGACAAGTTCCAATGTCGGCACCTCAACCGTGCCGCCATAACCCACCATGATCAGCTCTCCGCCCTGGCGCAAGAGTTTCCAGCAGGTATTCTCGGTCCCGTGTTCGCCAACAAAATCAATCGCCACATGCGCGCCGCCACCGGTCAGGTCCTTGACCTCGTCGATCAGGTCCGGGCCCCCATCCAGCACGATATCCGCGCCCAGATCCCTCGCCAGCGCCTGCGCCGCCGGTTCCCGGTCCACTGCGATCACCCGTGCGCCGCTGGTGTGTTTGAGCACTTGCAGCGCAATATGGCCCAGGCCGCCAATGCCAAGCAGCAGCACGTAACCACCGGGGTTGAGGAGTTTTGCAGCCTTTTTCGCAGCGCGGTAGGCGGTGATACCCGCATCCGCCATGGGTGCCACCTCCAGCGGCGTGATGCCGGTGTTCAGCTTGATAAGGGACCGCTCGTTTGTCTTGAAATACTCGGCAAAGCCGCCATCCAGCCCCAGGCCCGGGAACTTGCCATGGTCGCAATACATATCGTGGCCGTAGCGGCAGCTCATGCAGATCCCGCAGCTGTTGAACGGGTGGCAGATCACCGCGTCACCGGGTTTGACGGATGTGACGGCGCTGCCCACATCCTCGACCCAGCCTGCGTTTTCATGGCCCATCGTGTAGGGCAGAAGGCCGCCCTCGATATCCATGATGTCCTTCCAGACACCTTCGATGATATGCAGGTCGGTGCGGCACAGGCCCGCCGCACCGACCTTTACGATCACTTCGTCGGGAGCCGCAATCGTGGGAGGACGCACGTCTTCGATCTTGAGCTCCACGTTCATCGCAGGATCGTATTCGTAAAGTCTTGCTGCTTTCATGGTGTCGTTCCTTCAATGGGATGGGACCGGCCAAACCCCGTTCGGGGCCAGTCCCACGTTGCAATCAGCGTTCAGGCCCGGCCAAGCAGCTCGGCGCCGCCGCCACGCGCGGGGCCTTCGGTCGGATCGGCCTCGCCCTCATCCAGATCACCAATCAGCGTTTCGGTGGTCAGGATCAGCGTGGCGACCGAGGCCGCGTTGACCAGCGCGCTGGCAGGAACGCGGGCCGGGTCGACGATTCCCGCCTCGAACATGTTGCCGAAAACTCCGGTGGCGGCGTTGTACCCGTGCCCCTCCGGCCCTTCGGTCACGGCCTGCACAACAGAGGCCGCATCCGCGCCGGCATTGCGCGAAATCCGGCGCAGCGGTTCGGTCAGGATGGAGCGGACAAGCTGAATTCCCTTGGCCACGTCGCCAAGCGCGTCAAGCTTGTCGAGGCAGTGCCCAATCTGGGCCAGCGCCGTGCCGCCACCTGCGACGACGCCATCCTCGGCTGCCGCCTGCACCGCACAAAGCGCGTCCTCGATCAGCTGAATGGTGCGCTTTTGTTCAACCGGAGTGAACCCGCCCGCATAGATGATCGCGCTGCCGCCAGTCAGTTTGGACAGGCGTTCGCGCAGCTTGTCCTTGTCGATATTGGGCGGCGCGGTGTCATGCTGGCGCTGCACCTGATTGCGGCGTGCGGTGATTGCCTCTGGCGTCCCCTCGCCGCGCAGGATGGATGTGCCCGATGCATGCGATCGCACCATCTCTGCCCCGCCAAGCTGTTCGCGGGTGACATTCTCAACCTTTTTGCCAAGATCACGGGCCAGCACTTCGCCGCCCGTCAGAATGGCCAGATCATCCATCATCGCCGTGCGCCAATGGCCGTATTCCGGCGGGTGCACGATCAGGTATTTTCCGGCCCCACCCGTTTCGAGCAGCTTGATCACGACCTCTGGCGCGATCTCTTCCGCGATGATCAGAAGCGGGCGGTTCTCGCCCTCGGCAATCGTGACCGCATTGTTCAGGATCTCCGGCTTGAGGATCTTCTGATCGGTCATCAGGATCAGCGGGTTGCGCAGTACCGCCTCCATGTTCTCGCGGTCAGTGACCATGTGATGCGAGATGTAGCCCCGCTCGAAGGACATGCCCTCGACCACGTCCAGAGTGGTTTCGATCGTCACCCCGAAATCGGCAGAGATCACACCGTCCCGCCCGACGCGGCGATGGGCCTCGGCCACCAGTTCGCCAAGCTTTACATCGGTCGAAGAGACGCGCGCCACGGCTTCGAGGTATTCCGGGTGATCGTCGCAATCCAAAGAGGAGGCGTCGATTGCGTCGACCACCCGGGCCACGGCCAGGTCGATCCCTTTGCAAAGATCCACCGGCTTGACGCCACTGTCTGTCAGATCCACGCCGCGTTGGATCAACGCGTTGGCCAGCACAATCGCCGTGGTGGTGCCATCCCCGGCCACATCATTGGTCTGCATGGACACTTCGCGCACGACTTGTGCGCCCATGTTTTCGAACCTGTCGTTCAGCGCGATCTCTGACGCGATGCTGACCCCGTCGCGGGTGACCAGCGGTGTGCCCACCGGGCGATCCACCATCGCGTTCAGCCCTTTGGGGCCAAGCGTGGGTTCGACAGCCGCCGCAAGCCGCGCGACCCCCCGTGCCAAGCAGTTGCGGGCCGTCTTGCCATGTACCATGAGTTTAGCCATATCTTCCTCCTTTGGCGCCGGGCATATCCCGCGCCTCCTCCCATTAGTTTCTTTCTGTGCAGCCACTTAGCCGCGCAGGGCGGCCTGTTCGCGTAGCGGGACGCGGCCCGAGATGAAATCAATCAGCGTCGGGCCATCCGGTCCGATCTCGACTTCTTTGTAGCGCGTCTTGGCAAGCCCCCGGCACAGCGCGCCGTTGAACTCCATGTTGATGCGGGTGCTGCGCAGGCGGGCCAGGTGGTCCGACAGGGCGCCCGGTTCGATCTCGTCCCCTGCCCATGTGGGAAAGGCCAGATCCTCCGGATCGCAGGCCAGACCACGCGCTTCCAGCAAGTGAAGGTAGCGCGGCTTTTGACGAAGCTCCTCTTCGCCCTGAAACGTCACATCCCGCAACTGGCCAAGCGTCATCGACACGATGTCAGCGGGTCCGTGGCCAAGCGCCTGCACGCCAAGCAGGACCGTTTCCTGCCGCCGGTCGTAGGCCTTTGCCTGAAACGTTTCCACCACCTCGTCCAGCCGTGCGCCATCGCAGTATTTGGCAAAGACCTCGTGGTAGTCGCGACCGCTGTTGATCCCCTCGTTGACCTCGTCGCCAAAGCAATGATCGTGCAACAGCACTTCGACCTCGACCACCCAGGGAAGTGCCGTCACCTCCTTGCGGATGCCAAACCCCATGAGAAAGGCGAAATTGGGCGAGCACCAGTAGGTGGGAAGCCGAAACTCGACTCTGACCTTGCGGGCATCCGTGACCTCGACCCTTTCGACGAAACCAAGATCGGTGATGGGCTCGTCCAGCTCTGGGTCGGTCACGGCATCAAGCCGTTCCCGAACCTCCAGCTCCAGCTCTGCGGAGAGATTTGCAACCAGCATGCGCCTACTCCGCTGCAATCTGGACGGGGGCACCGGCCAGTTGCGCCTTCTTCTGCGCCACATCGACGTTATACAGCCGCGCCGCATTCAAACCGAGGATCTTCTCCTTGATCTCGTCGGTCAGCTGTACGCCGCCGCGCTCGGCCGAGATGTCCTCGGGGATCTGGTAATCCCAGAATTTCTCGACCAGCCATTTTGGCGTCCATATCGCATAGTCGGACCCGAACAGGATCTTGTCTTCGCCAATCCACCACAGCAATTCGGCCATCACTTCGCCAAAATAGCGCGGACGCGAATGGATGAAGGGCATCGCAACAGCCAGACCGGCATAAACATTCGTTTCCTGCGTCGCTATCCAGCAGAAATCATCCAGGCGCGGCAGGCCGCAGTGCTCGACAATCCAGTTGAGGTTCTGGAAATCGGTGGCGGCATAATCCACATCGTCAACGCTGAACGCGTCCTTGGACAGCGGGATGATGGTTGGCCCCTTATGGACGTGGATGTTCTTGATACCCAGCTTGTCGCACAGCTCGAAACACTTGTAGGCGGCAGGATCATTCAGCGCCCAGCCCTTGCTGTCGCCATTCCACTCGGCGGTGTACATCTTCACGCCGGTGATATCGAAGGTTTCCTTCATATAATGGATGTATTCGAGCGCCTTCTCCCCATCGCGCGGATCAAACGCGCCATTGACGATGAAGCGTTCAGGATGCCGTTTGGCCATTTCATGGGTGCGTTCGATGCAGCCAAAACCGTTCTTGTAGAAATCGCTCAGCACCGTTGTCTGGATGATTGCCATGTCATCCGGCCCGTCCACGAACAGATCGCGATAGATGTCATCCTCGGAATATTTCTCGAAGCGGGACTTCTCCCAGAGCTCCTCCGGGGGGCTGAGATTGGTGTGATAGGCGTAGAAACAATCGATGAATTGCTTGCCATGCACATTGGCCTGGTTCTCGGGGCTGCCGTCCCAGAAATGGGTGTGCCCGTCGAGCACGAAAATCTCTTTCCCGTCCTTTGTGGTGTACATGTTGTCCTCCCTTGGATCTGCGCTGAATTCCTTGGTGTCTTCAGGGCCGGAATGCGTGGCCCCGAAGCCTTTCAATTGGCGATCAGATGAATTCCATGACCTCGTTCATGTCGCCGAACAGGATCACGGTGTCGTCGTCGACCCGCACCATCCGTCCGTAATGGGTGGAGGTGTTCACCTCGAAGGTCTCGGCGGTCATGTCGCGGCCAAGATATTCAGTGATTTCGCTCATCTTGAAGATCAGCTTGCCTTCACCGTCGATGCGGATGGTCGCCGGGTTGTAGGTGACCGTCACCTTGGGATCGTTTTCCTCCATGAATTCAGCGATGGCTCGAGCCTCGACGCTGTCATTCATGGTGACCCCGCATTGGTGCGAGACTTCCCGCGAGGTCAGGTCGATATCCTTCATCGACTTGAAGATGTTCTGCTTGGTCGCATTGCGCGCTATGCTAGACATGTTTGTACTCCTTTCAGGGACTTATCCGAGATCCAGCTCGCCAACGATCCGGTCGAGGCGTTCTTTCGAGACGGCCTTGACGTCTTCGAAAGACACCGGCTTGGAATGCGGCTGCGACCAGATCGGCTGCAACGCGACCGCGGCCTTTTCAGCCAGATCACCGTGTTTCGCGAGCCAGGATTTGAAGAGCTTGCGGTTATGCGCCCCGTTCTCTTCCTCATGCGCCAGCAGGTAGATCAGGTCGACCGTGTTGGCGAGGTTGCGCTCATAATCCGCCTCGGCAGCAGAGATCACCGGCGGGGTGATGAAGTCATTATTGGCCGCTGCCGCCTGCATGAAGAAACCCGAGCGGACCAATTCGCCCACCAGCGGTTCAAACACGATGTTGATGGCGAAATATTGCTCCAGATAGTCCTCGGCGCCCATGATCGTCTCGATCGCCTCGCGGCAGGGCTGCCAGATCGGGTCTTCCAGCCAGGTTTTCTTGCCCAGCGTGTCGTCCCAGCCGTCGATATCCATGCCGATCTCGGCCAGATAAAGCGTGATGTCCTGCGCCAGACGCATCTTGTAGGATGAATTGGTCAGAGTGGCGTTGTTGATCATCTGGGTATAGCCATAGCGCTGAGCTTGCATCAGCGACGTGCCAAGACCGAATTCCGCGTGTTTCCAGGCGCCCAGATGCTTCTGCAGGATGGTCTGCCAGTTCTTGTCGAACGCCTTGTGCGCGCCTGCCTTGCGGGCGTTGGAAATGACCGCCTGCACCATGGCCTCGATCTTGGACTGGCGCTGATAATGCGTCCGTTCCCATTCCTGATCCGGGGCCCGGAAGGCGTGCCAGTTGCTGGAAAGCGCGGCAGTGCTGTCCTTGACATAGGCGCCGCCACCCTTGCCGCCCTCGAACTCGATGATCCAGTTCTGGATCAGGTACCTTTCGGGATCGGGTTGCACGTCAACTGTGACGTCCTCGTAATGCGTCGCCCGTTTGCCACGCGGTTCGAAATAGTTGTATTTGCGGCTGTTCGAGCCGACGAATTGCGCCGCGCCGGCAGCGCCGGATCCGACAGAACTTGATGTTGCTACCATGGTAGCCTCCCTTGGGTTTTGTTCACGTCACTAGCGTTCGGGCCAGCCTTAGTGGCCCGAAGAACCGGAAGTGGGCGTGAACTTGTCGTAGAAAATGCGGTCTGTATCGAAGTCATGCATGAACAGGACGGGGGTCAGCGCGTCGATCATCGGGGGCGGTCCGCAGGCATAGACATCGCCCTCACCATCGATGCCCAGCTCTTTCAGATGCGTGTCGACATATTCGTGAACGAAGCCGCGGGCGCCGGTCCAGCCATTGCCGTCTTCCTCATGGCTCAGCACGGGGATGAACTCGACATTGGGGTGCGCTTCCGTCAACGCGCCGATCTCGTCCAGTTTGAAAAGATCGCTTTGCGAGCGGGCCCCGTAGTAGAAATAGACCGGACGATCTTCGCCGCTTGCAATGTGATCGTTGAGGATCGACCAGACCGGCGACATGCCGGACCCGGCCCCAACAAGGATCACCGGTCCTTGTCGGTCTTCGCGTCGGAAGCACATCCCGTAGGGTCCTTCGACACTGACTTCGGCACCGGCTTTGATGCCGCCGTCGTCGAGCTCGTTGGAGAACCGTCCGTCGGGGTATTTCTTGATGATGAACCCGAGTTTCTGGGCTTCGCTCGGCGGATTTGCCATGGAGAACGAGCGTGTAATCTCCTCCCCTTCTTCCGTTTTGACCGTGATGTCGACATATTGACCCGCCCAGAATTTCAAAGGCGCATCCAGTTCGATCTGAACCCCGCGGATATCATGGGTAAGTTTCTGGAAATCAACGATCTTGCCGGAATACTGCTTCACCGGGATGGACTTCGAGAGCACCTCTTCATCATAGTTCAGAAGCTCGATTTCCACGTCGCTATAGGCGAGGGTCCGGCACATCAGGACGTGGCCGCTGTCCTTTTCCATATCGTTGAGAGCGAAAGTGGAATACTTCAGCATCTCGGTTTCGCCGTCGAGCTTGACACATTTGCAGGCAGAACACTGTCCTTCCTTGCATCCATGCGGCAGGGCGATGCCCTGGCGGAATGCGGCGTCGAGGATGGTTTCGTCCTCTTCAACCTCGAATTCCACGCCGACCGGTTCCAATCGGACGTTGTAAGTGTCCGTCATTGTTTCCTCCCTATGATCCGCGCGCCCAAATCTGACGCCGGGGTTGCGAGGGCCTGCGCGGCCCCCGCGATGCTGCTTAGTTGCAGGGATTGATGGTGAAGCCCGCCTGATATTCAGCGATATGCGCTTCACGCTCTGCCGGGGCCATGCCGCGCAGCATGTTCAGCGGCGACCGCAAAGTGTGCCCGCGGACATGCTCCAGCTTCCACATGTCCTTGTTGTCAAAGCGCAGATGCGGCTGGGCTGTCAGGGTCTCGCCGTCTTCGCGGACGAAGTTGAGATCCTTGATCGCATCGGCCAGATCCCAGCCGTCATAGACACTTTCCCATTCGCGCTTGCCCGAGAACTTGCCCATCGCCGGCGTTGGCCGACCCTGGTATTCGTCCGAGAAGGCCTCGACCGCAGTCCAGCGATCCAGCTCATGCGCAAATGTGTGCAGCTCTCCGTCGATCTCGTCGACAACCATGTCCTCGCGGATGAGGCACGGCACGAGGCACGACCAGCAGCGATGCGGATAGACATAGCCGGTGTCCTGATTGAACGTGATGACGGTTTCGCCGGGCTTGGACAGCTTTGCGTACCACTTCCAGAAATCACCGAACTCGGCGTACCAACCCGGATACTTGTGCTCGAACCACTCGAAGTCCTTGTCGGTCTGGGCCTCGATCCGCCAGAAATTCACCGGCCAGCCCACGGCGAAGAATTGCGCAACCTTGTGGACGTAGTTCTTTTCGGTGATCCGCTTCCACGCTTCCTGAACATCGTCGTGATGAATCTTCACGCCGTATTTTTCGAGCGGCAGCATGTAGGTGCGATAGTAATCCTCGAAGATCCAGCGGTGCCACATTTCCGCATAGGATTCCTTGTCCTTGTCGCGGTTGGTGGTGCCGTATTCGATGAACGTCCCGATTGCAGCATCGACGATGGCGTGGTTCTGCCAGAAGGCATAGCGCAGGTCGCGCTCCAGTAGCAGATGGTTTTCCGGCTCCTTCAGCGCGGCCATCAGCAGCGAGTGACCGTTGCCGATGTGGCGGCTTTCATCCGACTGCACCGACAGGAACACCGTGGGCAGCGCATAGTCGCCGTTGCGCGCAGCCTCTGACGGCATGGCCACGAACAGCGTATTGGTGAAGGCGGTTTCGGCAACCACGGTCAGGTACATGCAGGCGGCGGTCATGGTATCGCCGGTGATGAACCCTTCACCGAACTGGCGGCCAATCGTGGTGGCATAGCACTTACCAAAGGCCTCTTCGGTGATGTCAAAGCCCGCCGGGTCGATGTAGTTTTCCATGTACCACTTCTTCAGGTTCATCTGAATCGTGGAGTGGCGGAATTCATCGACCATCTGCATGGTGAACCCGGTGCGCAGGTCTTCACCCGGCGACAGGCGTGCAACCATTGCCATGGACCGCGCGGCAGAGATTTCGGGGAAAGGAATGATCGCCAGGAACAGCTTCATCCACTCGATCCAGCGCGGTTCGACATTGCGGAACATATCGCCGCGAAGTGCCGCGTCCAGCGCGCCGTAGACGCGGTTGTCCTTTTCCTCCTCCATCGGGAAATAAGAGCGCAGAACCTGTTTCATCGGGTCGCGCGGCGCCTTGGTGATCTTGTAATCGGTCGGAAACGTGCTGGCTTCCTGAACGTAGGACGGGTTCCAGCCGAGATCGGAGATTTTCTTGGTGGCCTCCCCAACCGAGATACCACGTTGCGACGTGATCTTGTTAAGCGTCAAAGTCATGCCATGAGCCTCCTTACAGCTCTGCGGCCGGTTGCCCGGCCTGTTGGCGGCTTTTGCCGTTTCGGTTTGGCGCCACGTCTGGTGGCGCCGGTTCTCGGCAAAGGTTGTGAAGTTCAGGCCCGCCCTGCCCTGCCAATGCGAAGCTGCATCTGTCGGCGGGGTGTTGGCCTCTCTCCCTGTCCTTCGTTCTTTGAGCCCCCTGTCGTCCGGGGCGCCCGCATCTTGTGCCTATCTTCTGGCAAGACCGGTTCCAGTTTTGGCAAAGTCGAAGGTTTCTCGCCCCATTGACCCGTAATATTCTGTTTTTGTGTAATTTTTTGTGCGTAAAAAACTTGCGCCGCCCTGTGGGCCGAAAACTGTAACGCCGGGCGGCGGGGCGAACCGTTAAATAGTGTTACACTTGTCTCAGGTGCGACATTACACCGCGTTACACCTGTCCACTGACGCCTGCCACTAGCGCGTTACACTTGCGATGTAACGGGCCGAAAAGGCTTGGCTAAACGGTTCGGATTTGGGGGAACGCAAGACCGGCAGACGACCCGCGCGGCGGTGCAAATTCAGGCGCGGAACCGACGTTTCGCAGCTGGCAGAATACCAATTTGCTGGCGATAATTCGACACTACACGGCGCGACACCATGATGCCCTCGTCTTGCAAAATTGCCGTCAACCGCCGGTCGGATAGCGGCTTTGCGGGATCTTCCCCGGCAAGCAGGGCGCGGATCCGCGCCAGCACCTGCGGCTTTGACTGGGACGCCTTGACCGAAGCCGTGCCCGAAAACAGCATACGTGCCGCCGTAATCCCATTCGGCCCTTCGATCAGCAAACCGTTCAACACCCGGCTGACACTGCTGAGGTGAAACCCCGTTTCAGCGGCAATCTCGGACATGGACATCGGTTCCAGCGCCGAAGCACCGTGCAGAAAGAACCCGCCTTGCCGATCGACCACGACCCCCACCACCTGACGCAATGCAGAGTAGCGGATTTCAAGCGCTTGTTTCAACGCCCTGGCCCTGGCCAAAGCCTCTCGCGCCCGTGGGGCATCGCTGCCTCGCGGCAGGCTGGAAATCCTGATATGTTCTTGTTGCGACGACAGGAATTCTATCTGCCAACCCTCCCCGCGGGGGGTGACGCGCACATCAGGGGCCCGCATCAGCGTCGGATCGGTGGCAAAGGCGCTGCCCGGTTTCGGATCAAGCCGCCGGATCACCGTCAGGCAGTCCTGAACGATCTCCGGCTCAAGCCCGGTCGCTGATACCAGCCCTACAACGCCATCGGTTTCCAGCACCGAAAGATGGTCCAGAACTTGCCGCGTCGCGTCGCAAAGCGCATCCCGATCTTCGAGCTGTAGCCGCAGACATTCGGCCAAATCGCGTGCAAAGAGCCCAGCCGGCTCAATTCGATGCTGCACGACCTTCAAGGCGGCTTCGATCAGATCGGTACTGACACCCAGAGTTTCGCCAATCTCGCGTGGTAGGCGGGCAAGCCAGCCCGAGGGCTCCAGCTCTGCAATCAGGGCTGTGATCACCCGTTCCATCAGGCCGCCTTGGGCGATCAACCCGGCGAGTTCGCGGAAAACATGGTCATAAAGGCTGTTGGCCTGCGCGACAGCGGTCATTTCCAGAATATCCGTGGCGCTCGTCCCCGCACCGGGCCGCGTTCGCAAGACCAGCATCGGGTTCTCTTGCGCGGCCTCGGCCAGATGCGCGTCCAGCTCCGCCGCCGACATCTGCAGCAAGCTGACGACCTGCCCCAGCCTGAAAACCTGGCTTTGCGTGGCACGCAGATGAAGGCCCGGCTTCATTTCACCCAACCAACTGCAGAAAGACGATAAAGTTCTGGCCGGACGGCAACTGCTCTGACTATCCTTGAACAACGCAGCCCAGGAAAGACCGCGAGATGACACGCAAGAGTCCGCTTGGCAGTATCGTCCCCCTTGATGGTGCGGCGCCCGAACTGTCCTATCCCGGCCTGTCGCCGCAACTCTTGGCGCGGATCAAACAGCTGTGGTCTGCCGCCGGGCTGGACTTTGACAGTCATTGGCGGACAGCGATCCGCGGTCTTCACGGCTTTCGCGCCCTTCCGCGGGTCGAGGCATCTGCGACGAGCACGGATGTCGACCTCGTGTTCCTGTTCGATCAATGTGTGATCTGGGTGCAGGCGCTGCACGCCGCCGCAAGTGCCGGACGTCAGAATGGCACCGAGGGACTTGGCGCTGCGCAATGGCATGGGCTTGCGGCCCTGTCGGCACGTCTGACCGAACAGCTTGCGGCGCTGCGCCTGCTGGCCCTGACCGATCTGCCGATGCCCGCGATGCAGATCGCCCGTTCGATCTCCGAAGACGTGGACATGGCGCTGGTCATCCTGATCCGGCCGAAACTGGCCGACCGTTTCGCGGCCTGCCAATCCGCCGAAGAGGCAAGCGAGTTCTGGCGGCGCCATATCGCAGGCGGGCGGGCGTTTCGCAGCATTTCCGAAAAGCTTTACTCCGTGGGCATCGATCATTCCGCCGATACCGATTATGCCAAATGGCGCCGGTCGGTACTGACCACGCTGGGGGCGGCCGTCCACAGCAACGCGCTGAAAACCAACGCGCCATCCCGGCAGCAGGGTCATGTGCTTTTGAATGCTGACAGTCTGCACTTCGCAACTTTCCGCATGCATGAGCTTTGTGCCTTTTCACAACTCGTGGCCCCAACGCTGACCGACGCCCTGCGCGCGGCGGCCACGTCAAAGGCGTCGGCCAGCCCGCTTGCCGCGCTGGCCGCTCCGCTGAACGACATTATCGTCAATCAGATCCAGAGCCTTTCGACGCCGTCCGCCGCGTCACGGCAGACAACCAGACGCCACTAGTGCTTGAGGTCTTCGGGCGCGCCAAGCCGGTTTTCCGCCACCCAACGCGCGGCCAGAACCAGCGCCCCTGCGGCGAAATCCTTGCCATGCTCCTCGACCATATCTTCGGCAACCTTGGCCAGCTGCTGAAAATACCGATCCTTGCTTTGTTCTTCCGTGGACAATGCTTGTGTCATTGGGCTCCCTCCCGGTTAGGTTTTACTTGAACATGTTCTTGGGGAACGTCGCGATCGAAAGATGGCCATCGGTCCCGCCTATGGCCAGATGGGCCCCATCGTCGGACCAGGCCAGCGCCGTGATCGCTTTCCCCGTACCTTCGCGCACCAGCATCTCGTCAGGGTGGCCGATCCGGCAAAGCATCACCAGACCCGAACTGTAGCCGACAGCGCAAAGGTTACGGGTGGGGTGGGCGGCGACGCGATCAACGATGGTCAGCCCCGGCTTGCCCGTGGATATCGGCGTGCCTTCGTGGTCACCGAATGGCAGGTCAGGCAAGGCCCAGCCGACAACGCGAAACGCACCTGACGCAATCAAAGCATTGCCAGCGCGACTGAAGCCCAGACTATGTATCGCTGCAGGAAAATCGACGATCCGGTCGCAGGCACCAGCTGCCATATCGACAAGCGTTACCGCCTTGTCGGCGCAACCCGCCACCAGCCAACGCTTGCAGGGGGACCATTCCAGATCCAGCACCGTGCCCTCGCAATCAAACGTCTGACGCAGTTCCAGATCAGCCGACGATACGACACTGACACGCCCCTCGCCCCAGCAAGCCAGCAGCGACTCGTCGGCGGCGACGGCAATCCGCGTGACCGAATGAGGCAGGTCCAGAAAGCTCATCTCCGCCCCGCCTGCTTCGGTCAGCAAGGAAAGCTGGCTGTCAAACGCCGCAGCGATCAACCCCGCCTTCGGAAGGGCGGCAAGTGCCGTAGCCTCGGCGCGTGGTGACGCGTTCATCGCCAGAACCTGTCCTCGCGCGGTTGCCCGCCAAAGCACGTCTGCCTCCGTATGGGCAAAGGCGATCCCCTGATCCCCAAGACGGCAAGGCGCCACATCTGTTCGCGCAATTGGTGCCTCTGTGATCACCGGGGGCGGCAAAGGTTTCGATCTGGGGCGGATGCTTGGACGGCCTGTATCGGCCTCTATCCGCACGCGGCTATCCGGGCTTTCAGCATCGTTGACCGAGACAAAGGCAAGGCGACCATCTGCGAGCACGGCCGTAAGCGCCGTTCCTTTCGCGTTGAACAAAAGGCCGCTGATTTCGGTTTTCACCTCCCATGTGCGGGCGATCAGATCGAATAGCGTCATCGCCTGCGGCGGCTTGTGCTGTGTCATTCAGCTGTCCTTTTTGACGGCGGCTGCCAGCTCTTCGTCAAGTAACGAAAGCTCTTTTTCCAACCGGTTGATCTTGTCCAGATTGTCTTGCAGGGCGGCGGCGTTGCGTGTCCTTGCGGCCTCGTGGTCGCTATTGGCGACACCGTCCCGTTCATCTTTGAGGTCCAGCACCATGATGCCGCTGGCCTTCTGGTTCAGCCGCAACTGTTCGGTGTTGGCCTGTGCGATGGCCTGCGTTGCTGTCAGGCGGTCTTTCAGTATGTCGTCGATGCTACGGGATTGACCCATCATCGCGTCCTCTCATACTCAACACCCGGGTTCCGCAGCGAAAGGCCGAAACCATGACTGACCCTGTTGATCTGCGTTTCTTCGAGGCCCTCAGAAAGGCGTGTGGCCGGCCCGAAGATGTTGACGACCATCTTTGCAATGCCATCCAGAAAGCACTGAAGTCCGGAGATCCCAGAGACTTCGAAACTGCGCGCAAAGCGCTGGACAAGATGGACAATTCTCTCAAGGACGCCTTGCTGCGGCAGGTCCACCACCATATGGCGCGCGACCTGTCGGCGATTTGGGATGCGATGCCGGGTGCGCCGTCTGGTCGACGCCCGAATTAGGCCTGCATGGTGTTCATAAGCAGACCGAAGCTGATCTCTGACGCGCATTGTCTCCCCTCCCCGGATGCCGATGTTCAGACTGCCGGGAAGGCTACAGCAGCGACAGGTTGACGCAACGTTTTCACCGCAAAGAGCCGTAGTTTCGAGCGCATTCCGCCGCTTCGGATAAAAAGTGTAAATTTGTGTTACGTTTTTGGTGAGGGCGTGTAACAGGCTATTCCACAAGCATTTTTGCTGCAGCGCAGAAGGCTTGTGCGATCGCCTTGGCAAACCGAATCGCCATATTGATTCCCGCCCCCGTTTCGTACTGATCTGTCAGAACATCGAAGCCGGAGACGCAGGCCAATGGACCAATTTCCCGAAGTTCTGACAGACAAGGAACTGACCCTTCGGCCTCTGGCACCCGCAGATCTGACCGCGATCACATCGCAGCTGAACGACGAACGGGTGGCCCCATGGCTCGCGGCGGTCTCTCGGCCTTTCGACCCAAGCGTTTTGCTTGAACACGACCAACATCCCGGGGAACACATCCGGGCCATCGTGCAGAGTGGCGAAGTCCTGGGCGGGCTCTGCATCGGGTCCACGCTCTGGTACTGGCTGGCACCTGATCACTGGGGACAGGGCCACATGCGGCGCGCGCTGATGCTGGCCCTCTCCGCTCGGTTCCGTCATGCGGCCCCACCACTAACCGCCACTTGCCGGGAAACAAACGACGCGTCTCATGCCCTGCTGCTCCGCTTGGGTTTCGCGCAACATCCAGCGCCCCGACGCCTGTTCTTTCATGGCACGCAAAGATCCGAACCTTGCCACGATTTCGTGCTGGCCCCGGAACAGTGGCACCTTCTGCACCCACCGATCATCCCTGCAGGTTCGGCAACGCTTCGTCCGGCTGTGCAGAAAGACGCACCGACGCTCGAACTGATCTTTCAACGCCAGAGAGAAGACATTTGGCCCATAGCCAGCTGTTTATCCATATTCATCGAAACAAATCGGTTTCGCGGCGGCGGCCAAGGCCTGTTCGTAATTATCGACGACATCCGCCGAACCATCGGCGCTGCCTTGGTCGACGACGGCGGCACGCATCTTTGCTTTCTTGACGACGGTGATAGCGAACGGCATCGCGATTCCGTCGCCAAGGCGCTGTCTGCTCTGGAATAGGTCACGTGGATCAAATTTGTCTGCAGTGTGAACAGATCAACGAAGCTGACTTCAACAATGGCGACGATCTCGCGAGGATGCCTAAGCTGGAGGGGCGTTTTGCCAAGTCGGCCTCCAAACGGCTTGACCGCATAATTCCAACTGGGGAGTCTCGCCACGCTGACCCTTGGCGCGATGGCAATCTGTGATTTGACGCGATTGAACTGAGTTCGTGCGCAAGCTGAAAGTTGTGCCCGGGGCACGGGCTCGCGCGGGTCGGCTGTCAGTGGCCCGTCTATGAAATTAGGGCGTGCCGGAATGCAGCTCGGGCAACCCGTAGATTGCCCGTTGATGCGCCGCAGTTGCGCATTCTACTTCATGGAATTGAAGCCAATCATGTTGCCTTCAGTATCCTGACAAAGAAGAACCCAGCCGAAGTCGCCGATCGAGAATTTGGGCCGGACCACAGCGCCACCGGCCTTTGCAGCACGCTCTTGCTGCACCGCGCAATCCTCGACCATGAAATACACGATGGTGCCGCCGATGCCCGGACCGGCATGCGGGGCTTTCGTCAGGGCACCCCCTGCTCCGTAGGCGCTCATTTCTGCCGGAAAGCTCATCATCCGGGACTCGCCGGTTGGGTCACCCATTGGCTCAAGCGCAGAGCCGAGCATTGTTTCGTAAAAGCCCACGGCCCGGTCCAGATCATCCACGTAAATGTCGAACCATCCGACAGCGTTCATCTTGGTCATGTGGTATTCCTTTGTAGGTTTGTTCAATGCGTTGCGCGGCGAGCGTTATGCGGCGTCAACCGTTCTTTCAGTCACTTCAGCTGCGTCAATCCTGCGCTCGAGATGCCAGATCTTCGATACAATCTGCCAACCCTCTGCCCCCAAAACGAGGCCGAGGTGATCGACAAAAACGTTTCGATGCGCGCGGATCCGGATTTTCACGGTGGCACTTACGGGTGACAGAAAGTCGATCATCAGCACTTCGGCCTCGCGCACCTGACCTGTGCTGGCGGGGGAGACGCGGCCCGCGACATCGCGGCTGAAGCTTTCAATCGGCTCGACAAATACGGTGCCATTGTCCGCGTCAAACAAGCTTGACGCCGGGTGAAAGACCGCGTTCAGCCTTTCGGTGTCACATTCATGGATCGCGTCGAAATAGGTCTCGATAGTGGCCAGAAGGTCAGCTTGGATGGTCATTGGCATGTCTCCGTTTCAGTGTTCGGACGAAGACTTGCCATGGTTCGAATAATCCCGATACTGGCAAACATGACAACATACGGTCGAATTCTGCCAAGATGACAAAATCCAACTTTTTCCCGGCAAAACACCCATTGGTGTGCGCCATTGCCTATGACGGTTTGTGCACATTCGAATTCGGCATCGCCGTTGAACTGTTCGCCTTGCCACGGCCGGAATTCGAAAACTGGTACAGGTTTGCGACCGTCAAGGCAGAGCCGGGACCGATCCGCGCTGTCGGTGGGATTACCGTGGATGCGCAGGAGGACCTTGGCCTGTTGCAGGATGCCAGCCTGATCATTGTTCCCGGATGGCGCGGCGCAGACACGCCCGTACCCGAGGACCTTTGCGCCGCACTGCGCGCCGCATACGATCGTGGCGCGCGCGTCGCGTCGATCTGCTCAGGCGTTTTTGTTCTTGCTGCGGCCGGGCTATTGAAGGGCAAGAGTGCCACAACCCATTGGCGATACACGGATAAGCTTGCAGAGCGATATCCAGAGACTGCCGTCGACCCGGATGTGCTGTTTGTGGAGGACGACCGCGTGTTTACCTCTGCCGGGTCGGCGGCCGGGCTGGACCTTGGCCTGCACATCATTCGGCAGGACTACGGTGCGCAGGTTGCGGCCTCTGTCGCGCGCCGGCTGGTTCTGCCCGCGCAAAGGGACGGCGGCCAGCGGCAGTTTGTGCCACGCCCGGAACCAAGGGCGCGCATGGGGTCAGGTCTGGCAGCACTACAGGACCGTATTCGCGCGTCGATCAACGAACAATGGCCGATCGAGCGCATGGCAAGTGCTGCCGCGACAAGCGGGCGGACATTGGCAAGACGCTTTCACGAAGAGACAGGAACGACCCCGTCGAACTGGCTCAAGGTTGAACGGGTGTCGCGTGCTGCCGAGTTGCTAGAAAACAGCGCCATCCCGCTTTCGGATATCTGGGAGACCTGCGGGTTTGGATCGGCGGAGACCTTTCGACGCGAGTTTCGCAAGACGATGGGTGTGCCTCCGGCGCGCTACCGGGAGCGCTTGGGCGCCCCGCCACTTCGTTGAACAACGTGTATCATCTGATCAGAGTCGGACTGCGCGACAAGCGGGAAATAGTTGACCTGCGGCATCGTTGATTGGGTCTTACCGGAAAAGAGGGCTCTGGGGCCATGGCTGCGCGGTGCAGGGTCATAGACGGCTCCTTTGATCCTCTCACGTCAACTGGCGCGGACGAATTCTTGCGCCTCCCGCGCATCTGGCTCCGCCGCTTCTGTCAGGGCGGTCGGCCGAAAGAACAGCAGCCGAAGGGCGTTCATGGTGACCAGAACGGTGGCGCCCGTGTCGGCCAGGATTGCGATCCAAAGCCCGGTAATGCCAAGCACCGTTGTCACCAGAAAGACCGCCTTGAGCCCGAGCGCGATGGCAATATTCTGGCGGATGTTCGACATGGTCGCGCGCGCCAGCCGGATCAACGCCGCCACATCGGTTACGCGGTTGCGCAGGATTGCAGCGTCAGCGATCTCCAGCGCAACATCCGTCCCCGACCCCATGGCGACGCCGACATGTGCTGCGGCCAGCGCGGGCGCGTCGTTGATGCCGTCCCCGACCATCATGACATGACCCCCGGATGCGAGATCGCGAATTGCCGTGACCTTGTCTGCCGGCATAAGGCCGGAGCGTTGCTCGATCCCGAGCCCCTCGGCGATGGCCTGTGCGGTCCGCGGGTTGTCACCGGTCAGCATGACGGTGGAAACACCCAGCTTGCGAAGCTGTGCGACCGACTGCGCCGCATCGGCGCGAGGCTCGTCGCGCAACGCGATAAGGCCGTGGGGTACGTCCTCGCGCAACACGATAACCACCGTCTTGCCCTCGGCTTCCAAGGCCTCGACCCGGGGCCACAGATCATCCGTAAGAACCCCGCGTTCCTCCGCCAGTCGCGGAGAGCCCACGCAAACACGCGCGCCACCAATCACCGCTTCCGCGCCTCTACCGGGCAATGCGCGCGCGCCTGTGGAGGCAGACACACCGACGCCGCGACGCTCCGCTTCCGCACAGATTGCCCGGCCCAGCGGATGGCTCGCACCGCTCTCAACACCGGCCGCGAGCGCAAGCAAGTCGTCCTCGCCCCCGACAAACACCGTGATGTCGGTCACGCGCGGCTTGCCATGCGTGAGCGTGCCGGTCTTGTCAAAGGCCGCATGGGTGGTGCGGGCGGCCGCTTCGATCACTGCGCCGCCCTTCATCAACAGTCCATTGCGGGCCCCGGTCGAAAGTGCAGAGGTGATTGAAGCAGGCACCGAAATCACCAGCGCGCAGGGGCAGCCGATCAACAGCAGGGCCAGCGCCCGGTAGACCCATTCGCCCCATGCCTGCCCGAGTGCCAGTGGCGGGACGACCGCAACCAAAAGCGCGGTTCCCACGACAGCGGGCATGTAAACCCGGCTGAACCGATCAATGAACCGTTCGGTCGGCGCACGGGCGCTTTCTGCCTCTTCGACCAGGCGCACGATGCGGGCGATGGTATTGTCCTCGGCCGCCTTCGTAACCTGCACGCGAAGAAGGGCTTCGGTGTTGACCGACCCGGCAAAAACCGCGGCGCCCTTTTCCTTGAGGGTTGGAACGCTCTCGCCGGTCACCGGGCTTTCGTCTACGCCCGACACACCTTCGATGACCTCGCCGTCGCAGGGCACACGGTCGCCGGGCCGGACCTGCACGACCTGCCCCACCCGGAGTTTTTCAGCCGCCACCTCCCGCGTTGTCTCGCCCACCTCCAGTCGCGCGGTCTTCGGCACCAGCTTTGAGAGCGCGCGGATGCTGTTGCGGGCCTTGTCGGCCGAGACGCCTTCAAGAAGTTCACCCACGGCAAAAAGAAAAACGACCAGCGCGGCCTCTTCCGGCTCGCCAATCAAGAGCGCGCCACCAACGGCGATTGTCATCAGCATCTCGATGGTGAAGGGCATGCCAGCCCGCGCCATGGCAATCGCGCGCAGTGCGATGGACCAGAGCCCCACCAACGTCGCCAGAACAAAGCCCCAATGGGCAATCTCTGACGGCAGGATGAGTCTGGAAGCCCAAGCCGCCGCAAGCAAGGCGCCCGTGACAAGGACCAGCCGCCCCTTGGCGGTTTTCACCCAAGCCGTACCTCCGTCCTCGGTTTGACCGGCCGTGTCTTCGCGCTCGGTTTCGTCATCCGCAGCGGCCGGAAATGCCCCATCCGGCAGAATGAAACCGCCCTTCGGCTTCTCTGGCGGCGCCCCTTTGGGTGAGATTCCGAAACCGACACCTCGCACGGCCTTCTCGACCCGCTCAGCAGAGGTCTGGCGCTCGTCCAGCGTCAACCGCAACCGCTCTGCCATGAGGGCGACATCGACATCCTCGACCCCCGGCAACCGTTCGACCGCGCCCCGAACCTTCGCCGCGCAAGCGCCGCAATCCATGCCCGTCACGCGCCATTCCCGTTGTCCTGCGCTCGCGTCGGCCATGAGGGTTCTCCATTGTGATTCCCGAATTATCTTCGATATACGATCTACAGCGACTGTAGGTTCAAGCCTTGCTGGAAAATATTTCTGCGTCGCGGTCATCGGCAGGGGCTGCCGGGCTCTTGCAGGGTAAGGAGACAACCCATGCTTTCGATTGGCACTCTGGCAAAGCGGACCGGGACAAAGGTGCAAACGATCCGGTATTACGAGCAGATCGGCCTGATGCCTGAACCTGACCGGACGGAGGGCGGCCAGCGCCGCTATACGGATGCCGAGCTTGATCGCCTTGCGTTTATCCGGCATGCGCGACAGCTTGGCTTCTCGCTGGACGCAATCCGGGAATTGTTGGACCTTGCCGACAGCCCGGAACGGTCCTGCGCAGAGGTCGACGCGGTCGCGCAGAGACGGCTCCGTGAGGTAGAGGCGCGCATCGCCCGACTGGAGGCCTTGCGGGCCGAGCTGCAACGGATGATCAGGGAGTGTAGCGCCGACCGGATCGCCGATTGCCGCATCCTCAAGGTCCTGCGCGACCACGAAGAATGTCTCGCCGATCATGACGGGCCTGACACCTGATGCCCGCTGTTCCTTTGCGTACGCCGAGCGCAATACTGACTATCTTGCAGTCCGGGCCAGATGGCGAGCCGCGGCCATTTGGTCGGTCAGGTTGCTAAACGACCCACTTGGCGGGCCTCGCCAAGGCTGCATTAACGCGGTTACACCCGCAAGCCCCCGGCCCGTTCAGCCACTCGCATCCGCCATCGACGTGAACCAGTCGATGACAGCTTGTGCGGATGAGTTCCGTTTCGGTTTGCGCAGCGCCAGCATGTAGAAATGCTGCTCACCCAGAAGTGTCTCGGGCACGACTTGCACCAGATGATCTGCTTCTATGTCACGCCTGGCAAGAAAACTGCTGACAAGTGCGACGCCCTGACCCGACAGGGCCGCATCCATGGTGAGGGCTGTTTGGCTCAGACGCAGGCCGTGGCCACCGCGATCTTCTAGCTTCAGCATTTTAAGGAAACCTGGCCACAGATCGTGCGCATCATGGAGTTTTGGCAGCATCGAAAGGGTTTCCGGGGACAGCGGCACGTCGTGGCCTGCGAGCAGAGAGGGTGCAGCGACAGCGATGACCTCTTGCCTGAAAAGACGGACCACTTCCAGTGACGCACCAAAGGGCGGCTGCCCCTGACGTATCGCCACGTCGATGCCATCACCATGAAAGCTAGACACTTTTTCTGTGGCGAGGATTTGCAGGTCAATCTGCGGATGTGCGGCCGAAAAAGCCGGCAAGTTCGGGATAAGCCACTTTGCCGCAAAGGTCGGTGTGACGCTTACCAGAACCCTGTCAGGTTCCGGCCGCAGGCTCGCCGTGGCATTTCGCAACTCCTCAAACGCCGAGGTGATGCGCCCGTGATAGCTGCGGCCAGATGACGTGAATGCCAGCCCTTTGGGCAACCGTTCAAACAGGGGTATCCCCAGGTGGGCCTCAAGATGCCGGACCTGCTGCGCAACGGCACCCTGCGTCACGGCCATTTCGTCTGCGGCGGCGCGGAAATTCAAATGGCGGCCAGCCGCTTCGAAAGCGCGCAAGCTGTTGAGAGGCGGGGTTTGGGTCATATGACAATAGTAATCCTACTGTCACGCAAGATCAATTCTGGCGCGAATTATCGCGCAATCTGCAATATCTGAAAGGCAGAGCAATGAAGGAGACTGCAATGTCAGTAGAGAAAGTGGCACTTGTTACTGCGGGCGGCAGCGGCATGGGTGCTGATGCTGCGCGCAGATTGGCGGCAGACGGCTTTCGGGTTGGGATCTTGTCCTCCTCCGGCAAGGGCGAAACGCTCGGGCAAGAACTGGGAGGCTTTGGCGTCACCGGGTCAAACCGTTCGGTAGATGACATAGCAGCGCTGGTGGACGGCGCGAAAGAACGGTGGGGCCGTGTCGATGTTCTGGTCAATTCGGCGGGTCACGGCCCAAAAGGCCCGGTGCTGGAGATCTCGGATGATGACTGGCATCTGGGCATGGAAGCCTACCTTCTGAACGTCATCCGACCCACGCGGCTGGTGACGCCTCTGATGCAGGCACAGGGTGGCGGCGCGATCATCAACATCTCGACCTTTGCCGCGTTCGAGCCTGATCCCCTCTTCCCGACCTCCGGCGTGTTTCGCGCGGGCCTCGCAGCCTTTACGAAGCTTTACGCGGACAAATACGCGGCTGACAATATTCGCGTGAACAATGTCCTGCCGGGGTTCATCGACAGCCTGCCTGAAAGCGAAGACCGCCGCAGCCGCATCCCGTTGGGGCGTTATGGAAAGGCCTGCGAGGTGTCGTCGCTGATTTCATGGCTTGCGTCCGAAGGAGGCGCCTACATGACAGGCCAAAACCTGCGGATCGACGGAGGGCTGACCCGTGCTGTCTGATGTCTCCGGGGGGTTGGTGTCCAGGGATCGCCTTGCCTTCACCGTCAAATGGGTCGCGTCACTCATCCAGATCATGGGCTACTCGGCGACGGCCTTCGGCTGGACACCCTGGAACCTCTACCTGTTCCTCGTCGGCGTTCTTGGTTGGTTGGCGGTCGGCGTGCTGTGGAATGACAGGGCGATCATGCTGATACATTTCGTGGCCCTTGGCGCCATGCTTGTGGGTATGAACAGCGGGTGATGGCGAAGCGTCAGACAGGGTCGCGCCTTCGTCTGATGCAACCGCCAGCGGCAGTTCATCGACGCAAAATCACTGCCTGAGCAATGTGCTGCATGGGATCTGCTTCGGCCTCCGCCCCGAAAGCAGGTTCTGCGGGATCGATACTTGAAACCCGGCGCGGCGCCAGGGCGGCGCAAGGTTGCAAATGGCGTCGACAAGGTCGCGCCCAACGGCGACACTGAACGACATGGACAAGCTCTCTGTCATGACCGCCTATTGCCGCATCGTCGAACGAGGCAGCTTTGCCCGCGCGGCAGAGGATCTTGGCGTCTCGTCGGCCTTGCTCAGCAGAGAGGTCAAGCTGCTGGAAGAAAGCCTTGGCTGCACCTTGCTGACGCGCACCACGCGCAGCATGTCGCTGACAGATGCGGGGCAGCGCTATTACGAGGAGGCGCTTGCCATTCTTGATGCGGTCCGCCGGGTTGAGGGCGATATCAGGGAAGGCGCAGGCGCGGTTCGGGGGCACCTGCGGGTCAACGTGTCCAGCTCTTTCGGGCAGATGGTGATTGCGCCCCTGCTGCCGGGCTTTCTGGCCGCCTATCCCGATCTGCGCCTGACCCTGTCCATGGACGACCGGGTCGTGGATATGATCGAAGGCGGGTTCGACGTTTCAATCCGGATCCGGCCGGGCATGCCGGATTCCTCGCTCGTGGCGCGCCGGATCGGCATCATCCGGCAAAGGATTTTTGCCGCGCCGGGATATCTGAAGACGGCAGGCCACCCGAAACGGCCGCAAGACCTGCCCCAGCACCGCATCATAGGGTTTCTGCTGGCCGATCACCTGACAGAGTGGCGGCTCAGCGGACCGGGCGAGGATGCAACCGTCAGGCTCGATCCCGCCGTCAGGGTTGGCAACAGCATGGTGCTGTGTGACCTTCTTGTCGCCGGACAGGGGATCGGAACGCTTCCCGATTTCGTGTCCGACACGCCCGAGACACGCGGAGAGCTGGTGCGCGTCCTGCCCGATTATGAACTCCCCGCGCCGGCAATCTACGCCGTGACCGGCTCGCGCCTAGGGATGGATGCCAAGGTCTCTGCCTTTCTCGACCACCTTCGAAATGCCCTGCGCAGCAGGCATTCATAACCAGAGATTAAGAGTGATTTGCGCTTGAGCCGGTTATTCCCGCGCGCCTGATCACCGATCTTCCCGGCATCGCAACCCATGCCCGAGAGGATCTCATGACCCGAATTCTTGTACTTTATTACTCCAGCTACGGCCATGTCCGCGCGCTTGCAAAGGCCGAGGCGCAAGGCGCGCTGAGCGTTCCCGGAACGACGGTGGATCTGCGGCGCGTTCCCGAAACCGTGCCTGAAGAAATCCGCCGCTCGGCCGGATATGTCGATGATGAAACGCCAGAGGCCGCCCCTGGCGATCTGGCCCGATATAACGGCTTCCTGTTTGGCACACCCACACGGTTCGGCATGATGGCTTCGCAAATGAAACAGTTCCTCGATCAGGCCGGGGGGCTCTGGGCGCAGAACGCGCTTGTTGGCAAGGTGGCCGGGGTCTTCGCCTCCACCGGCTCGCAGCATGGGGGCCACGAAGCGACGCTGCTGTCGACGCAGATCCCCTTGCAGCATTTCGGCATGTTGATCGCGGGGCTTCCCTATTCCTTTTCCGGGCAGACCTCTCGCGATGGCATCATCGGGGGTGCCCCCTACGGTGCGGGGACGATTGCCGGGGCCGATGGCACGCTTTCGCCCACTGCAACCGATCTGGCCGGGGCGCAATTTCAAGGCGCCCATGTCGCAGACCTTGCCGCGCGTCTCGCCAAAGCGCCGTCCCTACGGGAGGTTGCCTGATGACCCGCGACATTCTTCTGACCGCCATCGCGCCTGCGATCTGGGGCAGCACTTACCTTGTCACGACCCAAGGCCTGCCGGACGGGTATCCTGTCACCCTCGCTGTCCTGCGGGCGCTGCCTGCGGGTCTGCTGCTGCTCGCCCTGACCCGGTGCCTGCCGCCAAAGGCGTGGCTGGGGCGGGCCTTCGCCCTTGGGGCGCTGAACTTCGCCATATTCTGGACGCTTCTCTTCGTTGCAGCCTACAGGCTTCCCGGGGGGGTTGCCGCGACGCTTGGATCGCTTCAGGTGCTGATCGTGATCGGGCTGGCGCGCGGCTTCCTTGGTACGCCTGTCCGCGCGCTTGCCGTGCTCGCCGCGCTGTTCGGAGTGTTGGGTGTTGCCCTGCTGTTGCTGGGCCCCGACGCATCACTGGACCCGATCGGGATCGCCGCCGGGATCGGCGGGGCCGCCTCCATGGCCGCAGGCACCGTGCTCAGCCGGAAATGGCAGCCTCCGGTCTCTGCGCTCAGCTTCACGGCGTGGCAGCTTACCCTTGGCGGCGTTCTGTTACTGCCACTTGCCTTCGTGTTGGAACCACCCCTGCCCGCGCTGACAGGCACCAACCTGGCCGCCCTTGCCTGGCTGGGACTGGTCGGGGCCGCGCTGACCTATTGGCTTTGGTTTCGCGGTGTGGCGCGGCTTGAACCCGGCGCAGTTTCCATGCTGGGCATGATGAGCCCCGTGACAGCGGTTGCCTTGGGTTGGATCTGGCTCGGCGAGGCGCTGAGCCCGGTACAAGCGCTTGGCGCCGTTATCGTTCTTGGATCTGTCTGGGCCGGTCAGCGTGCCAATCGACCACGGCGAACAGGCGCGGGCCAGCCCCGGAAAGCCTTGGACAGGCCGCCCCTGACCCATGGCGACGTGGCCATGCCACCAGAAAAGGGCTGGCGCTCAGAAAGACGTATTCTGCGAAAGGCCCAACGCCCGTATCTGCTGTGACATCTGCACAAACGACCCGCCTACATGCTTGCAGATGACCGAATGTGCCCGCGCAGAATCGTGATCACGGCAGGCGGCGACCAGCTCGTCATGCTCTTGCATGATCGTCTCGTAGCGGGTGGGCGATATGCGCAACCGTGCGGCCTGAACGTTCAGGGACGTGCGCAGATTGTGCCACATCTCGGCGGCTGTCTGGTTGTAATGGTTGCGGCTGAACACCTCGTGGAACTGAAAATCCAGCCGCCGGAAAGCGCGCTGTTCTCCATGGGGTGTTTCGTGGATCTGCTTCTGTATCGCCTCCAGTTCGTCGACCATCTCCTTGGAGGCATAATCGGCGAACCACGTCACGAAATAGGGCTCCAGCATCTGGAGCACCTCGAACACGTTCTGAAGAAACCCGGCATCCGTCGGGCGGATCGTGGCACCACGATTGGGGTGGATCTGGACAAACCCCTCGCCCTGCATCCGGCGCAATACCTCGCGCACGGGGCTGGTGCTTATCCCGAACCGCGCGGCAAGCTCGGACACTTTCAGCCGCTGGCCCCCGGCCAGACGTCCTTCGTAGATGTCGTCAAGGATCGCATCGTATAACGAGGTTTCTTCCGCGCCGCCGTCATTTGCCATTCGTTTCGCCCGTTTTTGTCGATCAGCAGCCACTATAGAGACGCCCCCTTTTACACACCAGTCTGCGCTGCGGCATTTTCAGATTTCCCCCGCGAAATGGCACAGCACGTCCGCGCCCGAGATGTTGCGCAATGGCGGACGGGTCGTCTGGCAAATCTCGGTGGCATGGGGGCAACGTGGCGCAAAGCGGCAGCCCTTGGTGGGCGCCCCCACATCGACAGGCTCGGCAGCGCCTGCGCCGCGACGGCGCTTGCGGGGGTCCGCGACCGGGACGGCGTCCAGCAGGGCACGGGTATAGGGATGCCGGGGCGTTCCGAACAGCGCGGCGGTCTCTGCCACCTCGACAAACTGTCCGCGATACATCACCGCCACGCGGTCGCAGATATGTTCCACCACCGCCAGATCATGCGCGATGAAAAGGAAAGTCAGCGCGTATTCCTCCTGCAGGTCCTGCAAGAGGTTCAGCGTCTGCGCCTGAATCGAGACATCCAGCGCCGAGACGGCCTCGTCCGCGACCACCAGTTCCGGGTTTGTCGACAGCGCCCGCGCAATTCCCAGACGCTGCCGCTGACCGCCGGAAAAGGCGTTGGGATAACGGTGCATGAATTCGCGCCGCAGCCCCACGCTTTCAAGAAGCCCGCCCACCCGCTCAGCCAGCGCCTTGCCTTTCAGCCCTTCGGATTTCTGCAAGGCCTGCCCGACCACGTCGATCACCCGCAGCCGCGGGTTGAGCGAGGCCTGCGGGTCCTGAAAGATCATCCGCAGCTTGCGCCATGCCTTGCGCAACTGATCCAGCGGCGCGTCGGCCAGGTCCAGCGCTTCCCCTTCCTTCGGGGTGAAGGTCACGCTGCCGGAACTGGGGTCATGCACGCGAAGGATGCAGCGCCCCAGCGTTGTCTTGCCAGAGCCGCTTTCGCCCACAATGCCAAAGGTCTCGCCGCGCAGCACGTCAAAGGAGACTGAATCCACCGCGACAAACCCATCGGTCTTTTTCGACAAAAGCCCACCGCTGGCAGCGCCGAATGTCTTGGTCAGCTCGCGAACTTCAAGGATGGTCTCAGACATCGGCGGGCGCCTCGCTGTGCAGGAAACAGGCCACTTCGCACCGCCCCACCGGCCGCAGCCGGGGTTCGCGCAGGTCACAGGTGCCTTGCATGAAATGATCGCACCGGGTGCGGAACGTGCAGCCAGAGGGGCGCGCCAGCGGATGCGGGACCATGCCCCGGATCGCGGGAAGCCGTGCCTTTGATGTCATGCCGATGCGGGGCACAGAGTCCAGGAGCGCCCGTGTATAGGGATGCAACGGGTTCTCGAAGAGGCCGTAAACATCCGATTTCTCGACGATCTTGCCCATATACATGACCGCAACGTCATCCGCGACCTCGGCCACCACGCCCAGATCATGGGTGATCAGCATCACCGCCATGTTGAGCTCTACCTTCAGCTCCGCGATCAGATCGAGGATCTGCGCCTGCGTGGTCACATCCAGCGCCGTGGTCGGTTCATCCGCGATCAGAAGGCGCGGCTGGCAGGACAGTGCCATGGCGATCATCGCCCGTTGGCGCATGCCGCCGGACAGCTCGAACGGGTAGGATTCGAACCGTTCCGCCGGGCGCGGAATGCCGACGCGGGCCAGCATGTCGATCGCCTCTTCGCGGGCCTCGGCCTTGGTCACCTGCCGGTGCAGCAGGATCGTTTCGGTGATCTGCTTGCCGATCTTCTGGATCGGCCCCAGAGAGCTCATCGGTTCCTGAAAGATCATCGAGATGTCGCTGCCCCGGATGGATCGCAACTCCCGCGATCCCGCCCGCGCGCGGGCAAGGTCCACCGTGCGCCCGTCAGCGGCATGGTACAGGATGCTGCCGCCGGTGATCCGCCCCGGCGCATCGACGATCCGCAGGATGGACCGCGCCAGGATCGACTTGCCGCAACCGGACTCTCCCAACAGGCACAGCGTCCGGTCGGGGTGAATATCCAGATCCACACCCTCCACCGCCTTGACCAGCCCGTCATCGGTGAAGAAATGGGTTTTCAGCCCGCGGATCTCGATCATCGGTGTGTCAGTTTGCATATGGATCTGCGGCATCGCGAAGGCCGTCTCCCAGGAAGTTGAGGGCAAGCACGGCGACCACGATCGTCGTGCCGGGGGCGATTAGCAGCCAGGGGGCCTCGATGATCGTGCGGATGTTCTGGGCCTCTTTCAGCAACGTACCCCAGGAAACGATGGGCGGCTGCAATCCGATGCCAAGGAACGACAGCGAGGTTTCGGCCAGGATCATCAGCGGCACGGCAAGCGTGAGAGACGCGATGATGTGGCTGGCAAAACTGGGAACCAGATGCTTGCGGATGATCTCCCAGTCCGACAGCCCGTCCAGCCGGGCGGCAACGACAAAATCCTCGTGCCGGAGCGACAGGAATTTGCCCCGCACCTCGCGCGCCAGCGTCGTCCACCCGATCATCGACACGATCAGCGTGACCACGAAATAGGTCCGTAGCGGCGGCCAGTCGAGCGGGATGGCCGCGGCCAGCCCCATCCAGAGCGGAATGGTCGGGATGGAACGCAGGAATTCGATCACGCGCTGGATCAGGTTGTCGATCCAGCCACCGTAATAACCCGAGATGCCGCCAAGGCTGACCCCTACGATCAGGGACACCGCGACGCCCACCAGCCCGATGGACATGGAAATGCGCGTGCCCATGATGATCCGGCTGAGGATATCGCGGCCCAGCCGGTCAGCGCCCAGGAAATAGACCTTCTGTTTGGGGTCGATCGGGCCAAAGAAATGCCGGTTCGTGGGCATCAGCCAAAGCAGCTTGTACTCGTGGCCTTTCACGAAGAAACCCAGAGGGATCACCTTTTCCGGATCCTCCACGAAATGGCGGCGCATCGCTTCGCGGTCAATCTCCATCTTCAAGCCGCGCGCATGCAACAGGAACCGGCTGTCGCCATCCTCGTCCGGTGCAAGAAAATGGATGCCCTGCGGCGGCGCAAAGGGCGCGCGGGTGTTGGTCTTGAGGTAATCGGCAGGGCTGAGGAATTCTCCGAACAGGGCGACGAAATAGACAAACCCCACGATAAACAGGCTGAAATAGGCGATCTTGTGGCGACGGAACTGCCGCCACATCAGCGCCCAGGGGCCCAGCAGGTCAGGTGTCTTGACGGACTCGGCCGCCTGCACCTCGGATGCGGAATCGATGGCTGTCATTGGTAACGTATCCTCGGGTCGACCCAGGCAAGCAGGACATCAGACAAAAGCGTGCCGATCACGGTCAGCATGCTCACGATCAGGATCAGCGAACCGGCCAGGTACATGTCCTGCACCAGCAGCGCCCGCAGAAGAAGCGGCCCGGTGGTGGGCAGGTTCATCACCACGGCGACGATGATTTCGCCCGACACCAGCGTCGGCAGGATCCATCCGATGGTCGAGATGAACGGGTTGAGCGCAACGCGCACCGGGTAGCGCATCAGCAGTTGAAATTCCGACATGCCCTTGGCACGGGCGGTGACAACATAAGGCCGGTAAAGCTCGTCCAGCAGGTTCGCGCGCATGATCCGGATCAGCGCCGCAGCGCCAGAGGTGCCCACGACGAAAACCGGCATCCAGATATGTTGCAGCAGGTTGGCGAACTTTGCCCAGCTCCACGGCTGATCAAGATATTCCGGGCTGACCAACCCGCCGACCGACTGGCCGAAATACTTGAAGGCCACGTACATCATCACCAGCGCCAGCAGGAAATTTGGCACGGCCAGTCCGATGAAGCCAAGCAGCGTGGCCACGTAATCCCCCACCGAATATTTGCGCACCGCAGAATAGATGCCGATGGGCAGCGCCACGATCCAGATGAAGCCCAGCGTCAGCAAAGAGATCGCGAAGGTCCAGCCAAGCCGGTCCCAGATCACATCCGTCACAGGCAGGTTTTTCTCGAACGAGATGCCGAAATCGCCTTCCAGCAGGATGCCGCTCATCCATTTCCAGTATTGCAGGTAGATGGGCTGGCCCAGCCCGTACTGTTCGCGCAATTGCTCGACCACGGCGGTGTTGTCAGCACCCGCCTCGCCCATCTCGGCCGCCAGCGTGTCCAGATAATCCCCCGGAGGCAACTGGATGATGATGAAGGTCACGATAGAGACCAGAAACACGGTCGGGACCATGTAAAGAACCCGCCGCAGGATGAAGCCGATCATATCATCGCCACTCCGTTCAGATCAGGATAGGGGCGTCCGCTGGGGAGGGAAGCGGACGCCCCCGGGAGGTACTTCGCGTCAGGGCAGGTTAGTGCCACCTTCGAAGTACATCTGCGCCGTGTAGGGCGCAGGGAACCACAGCTGTCCGGCGATGGGCAGCGGGTTGGGCACATTGCGCACATTGTTCCGCGCGATGCCGAAGACCGGGTCATTCTGTACCATACCGATGGTGAAGAACTGCTCGGCCGCCATGTCCAGCACCTTTTGCATCAGCTCTTTCTGAGCTTCCGGCGTCGCGGCAGAGCGGACCTGGTTATAGGTGTCGAAGATGTCCTTCACCTCTTGCGGCGGCTCTTCGCCGGTCGAAGGATCAACCCCCCAGGCCGCCCATTCGCGCGCCCAGCTGACAGAGTTGGAAATCGTCGGCACGTAGCAGATCGGCGTCAGGTAAGCATCCGCCTGACCACCCGAGCAATTCCACAGATAGGCGTCGAAATCATTCGAGGTGTGCAGCTCGATCAGGCGCGACCGGTCCGTGGTGCGGATCTGGAAATCAAGCCCGACATCGGCGGCATAGCCTGCGATCAGCTCCATCGCGTCGGGGTATTGCAGGCCGAAGACATCCGCCACCAGAAAGACCATGGTGAAGCGTTCGCCATCCGGGCCAAGACGGTACCCATCCGCGTCCTTTTCGGGCAGCACCTTGTCGAGATACGCGTTCGCAAGGTCTGTGTCATACTCGGTATATTGCTTGGCGTATTCTTCTTTATAAAGGTCCGAACCTTCGCGCGGCGCGGTCTGCGCCGGTGTCCCTGCCCCGAAATACAGCAGGTCGATCACTTCCTGCCGGTTCATCGCGTGGCTGACCCCGATGCGGAAATCCTTGTTGTTGATAACTTCGCGCTTCAGCGGGTCGGTATGGTTGAGGTTCATCATCAGGATCATGATATTCGCAGGCAGATCGCCCACGTCGAAGAACCCGTATTTGCCGCGTTCCATGTTGTCAGTCAGCGAGGCCTTGTTCGACGGGCGCCCCAGATGGCGCAGCATGTAGTCGATCTCGCCATTGAAGGCCTTCAGCAGGATCGTCTCCACATCCTCGACCTGATCATAGGTGATGCGGTCGATGTAAGGCAGCTGCTGCCCCTGGCTGTCGACCTTGTAGTAGTAGGGGTTGCGCTCTGCGATCACGCGGTCGGTCGCGCCATAGGCATTGGTCAGGTGCCAGGCATGCAGCGTCGGCCGGTCCGGGTTCTGCCAGAACAGCGGCGTGTCCATCGGCCCTGCCTTGAGGTTGAAGAGCTGCACCCAGTCCCCCACGGTCGGCTCCGCCTCTACCAGCGCCTGCACATCATCATTGTACTTTGGCATGAACTGGCTGAGGTAATGCTTGGGATAGGCGGTGGCGTGATAGCCAAAGCCATAAGCCAGCGCCTGAAGGAACAATCCGTTGGGCGCGCCGAAATCAAATTCGACAGTGACATCATCGATCTTGGAAATCTTCACCGGGCCGACGGGCCCGACAAAAGTGGAATCCTTGTTCGGCGTCAATGCGGCATCGCTGAAAACGTCTTCGTACCAGAACATGATGTCATCGGCGGTAAACGGCGCGCCGTCCGACCATTTCATCCCCTCGCGCAGATGAAAGGTGAATTTTGAGGCGTCATCGGACACATCCCAGGATTTCGCGATATTGGGACGAACCTCGCTCCAGTCCGGGGACCAGCGCACCATGTTGTCGCTGCCGATGGTGCGCACCATGTTGTGCTGGTCGCCACCGCCCAGAATGGCGCGGCGCAATGTGCCGCCATACTCGCCCGGCCCTTCGATCACATCCATCAAGAGTGGCTCGGCAGGCAGCCGTTCATCAACCGGCGGCAAACTGCCCGCGGCGACCTGTTCGGCCAGTTGCGGGGCTTCCTCCCAGGCGGCGGCCTGTCCGGCCACCGCAATCGCGATGACGCTGGCCAGCGTCGTCCACTTCCTCTTCGTCAACATCAGGTTTCCTCCTCCTTGTTGATTGGGTTCACCAGTTGGTGACCGAGCCGTCCGGCCGCGACAGATGCGGCGGTTCGACATGTTCGGGCCGGGTGGCCCGTATCTTCGCCTCGTCCACCTCGACGCCCAGACCGGGGCGGTCGGGTACCTTGTAGGTGATCCCGTCAAGCGGGATCTGGACGGGAAAGAGTTCGGGGTCGTGAAAGCCAAGGCTCTCTGTGGGGCCCTGGCGCGTCTCGACCCAGCTGAAATTCGGCACGGCAGCCGCCATATGGATCGTCGCGGCCGTGCAGACCGGACCCAGCGGGTTATGCGGCATCAGGTCGATGTAATGCTGCTCGCACCAGCCCGCGACTTTCATCGCCTCGGTGAAGCCGCCAATGTTGCAGATATCGAGCCGCATATACTGGGTCAGCCCTTCTTCGATATAAGGCGCCGCCTCCCATTTGGAGGAGAACTCCTCGCCGATCGCGAAGGGGACATTGGTCATCGCGCGCAGCGTCCGGTAGGCTTGTGGCGTCTGACACCGGATCGGCTCTTCCAGAAAATCGAGCGTGCCTGCAGGCAACCGGTTCAGGAAATCCGCGGTCTCCGCGATGGACAGCCGGTGATGCAGATCGATGCCAAGACATAGATCGGGGCCAAATTCATCACGTATAGCGACGAGTTCCCTCACCGCGCGGTTCAGGTTCTGGCGCGGATCAAACGTGGCATCGCCGTCAAACTCGCCAGTATAGATCCGCAGGCAATCCCAGCCCGCATCCACCAGCACCCGCGCCTTGCCCAGCAACTCCTCGATCGTGGCGCCCTGGCAGCTTGGAAAGGTCGGGATTTCGTCGCGCTGCTTGCCGCCCAGCAGCTGGTAGACTGGCACTTCCAGCCGCTTTCCAAGGATATCATAAAGGGCGATATCAATGGCCGACATGGCAGCGGTCAGCACGCGCCCGCCTTCGAAATACTGGCTGCGATAGGCTTCCTGCCAGATACGGCCAATCTGGCGTGAATCCTTGCCCACAAGGAATTCCGCGAAATGGGTGATAGCGGCGGCCACGGCATCCTCGCGGGCGGACAGGCCAGATTCCCCCCAACCGAACAGCCCATCCTCTGTTGTGACCTTGACCAGCAACTGATTGCGGATGCCGACGCGGGCCAAAAGAGGTTCGATGGAAGCGATCTTGGACATTCGATTGGCCTTTCAGTGTCAGCCGAGCTGTGGCGCGAAACGGGTCACGCCGGGAACATGGTCGCGCAAGCCAAGGCTTTCCGCGGTTACGTGAATTCATTCGGGGCGCGCATCGCGATCTGTGACATGCCTCCCTGACGCGGGCTTGGGCGCGCGGTCTGCAGGGGACGAAACCGTCCCGGCCCGGCCGTGCTGTCGGCAAAGCCGCAATGTGTGTTCAGATATGCTGACATCATGGTCGCCCGGCTACCCGCCTTCGGAATACAAATTTATCGTGCGTTGATCTTGAATAAATCGTCGACTATTTTTTAATTCGTGTCGACTATTTTTTTGTGTCCGCTGTGAAATTTCGGATAAGAGACTGACTTTAATGCATATAAAGTTGATTGATGGTCAGGATGCCAAACAGGGTTTTCTTGAACCGAGCCGTACGCTCTGGGTCACAAACTCACCTCCCGCCTTGCGCCGCCTAGGACAGAAGGCACTCGCGATCCACGCTAAGGACGTATGTCAGGGAGGGTGCAGGACTGCGCAAAGCATGATGGGCTGCCGCGTCCGTGCCCAATGCGTCGGGCACGCGCCATCGTCCTTTACCGCGAAAGTAAAGGCCGCTTCTGTGCGCCTGACCAGCGCGCAAGCCCATCGGCCGGCGCCGTGGAAAACCCGACCGCGTCGGCTCAATAGTCAGCGTAAAAAATGCCGCGCTTAGCGGCCCATCCAGCCACCGTCGACCGTCAGGATTTCGCCGTTGACGTAATCAGAGGCCGGAGAGGCAAGAAAAACGACCGGACCGGCAAAGTCTTTCGGGGTCCCCCAACGCCCCTGCGGGATACGTTCGAGTATGGATTTCGACCGGTCGGGATCGTCCTGCAAGGCCTGGGTGTTGTCGGTCGCGATATAGCCCGGCGCGATTGCGTTGATGTTCACGCCCTTGCCCGCCCATTCATTGGCCAGCGCCTTGGTCAATTGACCAATCCCGCCCTTGGAGGCCGCATAGCCCGGCACCGTGATCCCCCCCTGAAAGGTCAGCAGCGAGGCCGTGAAGATGATTTTGCCGCTCCCCCGTTCGATCATGCCGCGCCCGATCTCGCGGCTCAGCACGAATTGTGCCGAAAGGTTGACCTCGATCACCTCGTCCCACCAGTCGTCGGGATGTTCGGCCGCAGGCTTGCGTTTGATCGTGCCGGCATTGTTGATCAGGATGTCCGGCTTCACCCCATCCGCGTCAAGCTGCGCGGCCAGTGCCTGCACGGCTGCACGGTCAGAGAAGTCGCATTGATAGGGTGTGAACTTGCGCCCCAACGATGTGACGGCCTGCTCCACATCCGATCCCGGCTGCAGGGAGGCGCTGACGCCCACGATATCGGCCCCGGCCTCGGCCAGTGCTTCGGCCATGCCGCGGCCAATCCCACGCTTGGCGCCGGTGACAACGGCGGTCTTTCCGGACAGATCGAAACTGGACAACACGCTCATGCGACCTCTCCCACCTTGATAAGGCTCTTCAATGCGGTCGGGCTGGAATCGAGGCTTTCGAACGCCTGCTGGATGTCACCCAGCGGGCTGACATCGGTGATCACCGTCTCGGCGTCAATCGCGCCGCTTGCCACAAGCTCTATCGCCTTGTCGTAATCCTGCGGCTCGTAGACCCGCGCACCGATCAGCTTCAGCTCGCGCCAGAAGAACTGGAACATGTCGACCTGCGGCTTCGTGGCGTGGATGGCCACCATGACGATACGCGCGCGCGTGGCGGCCACTGCCGTCATCGCATCAACACCGGGCTGGCTGCCGGACACCTCAAAGACCACATCCGCGCCCTTGGTGCCGGTGCGCTCTTCGATCACCGCCTTAAGGTCCTCTTTCGCCGGATTGACCGTGTCAAAGCCAAGTTTGCGCGCAATGCCCAGACGGGTCTCGTTCACCTCTGACAGGATGACATTGCCGCCCGCGTCACGCGCAACCATCGCGACCAGAACGCCGATGGGGCCACCGCCGATCACCACCACATCCTCGCCCGGCTGAACGTTGGCCATGCGCACATCGTGGCAGGCGACGGCCACCGGCTCGATCAGCGCGGCGTGGTCCAGCCGCATCCCCTCGGGCAGCACGTGGAGCGTGTGCGCAGGCGCGTTCCACAGCTCCTGCATCGCGCCATCCGTATCAAGGCCAAGAAATTTCTGCTTGTGACAGATGTGGCTGTGCCCGCGCTGACAGGCGGGGCATTCCCCGCAAGGGTCCAGCGGGCGCACGACGACATGCTGGCCGGGCGTCACGTTGGTTACACCCTCGCCCACAGCCTCGACCACGCCGGACATTTCGTGTCCGACGATCCGGTTCAGCCCCACGCGCGCATCCATATTGCCATGGAACACGTGCATGTCCGTGCCGCAAATGCCGCAATAGGCAATGCGCAGCTGCGCCTCGCCCGCAGCGGGGGGCGGGACATCGGTCTGTTCAACCTTGAAGGTGCGGTCTCCGCGGTAGAACGCGGCGTTGATCGTCGTCATCTGTGCATGTCCTCATGTGCTGCGTGCAATTTGTCCCAGTCGAACACCACGCCCGTTCCAGGCGTATCCGGTGCGACGGCCCTGTGATCCTCGACCACCAACGGGCGGGTGGTGTATGTGTCGATGGGGAAGGAATGGACCTCGATCCAGCCGCCCCCCTGCCCCGATACGAGGCTGACATGCAGTTCCTGCATGCCGTGGCTGCAGACCGGGATGCCATGCGCACGACCCAATTCCGCGACCTGCAACCACCCGGTGATGCCGCCACAATTCGACGCGTCAGGCTGAAGGTAGCTTAGCCCGGCCTCTGCCACCGCATGTTCGAATTCATGGATCGTGTGCAGGTTCTCGCCCATCGCCAGCGGCATTCCGGTGGCCTCGGCGATCCGGCCATAACCCTTGTAGTTGTCGGGAATGATCGGCTCCTCAAACCAGGTGATGTCATAGGGGGCGAAGGCATGGGCCGCCTCGATCGCCTGATCCTCTTCCATGGAATAGTTTGCGTCAACCATGAAGGTCACATCCGGCCCGATCAGCTCGCGCACGGCCTTGATGCGGGCCACGTCCTCGGCCAGCGTGGGTTGTCCGATCTTGATCTTCACCCCGTCAAAGCCACGGTCGAGATAGCCTTTGATACTGTCCAGCAGCTTGGGCAGCGGAAAGTTCAGGTCAATCCCGCCCGCATAGGCCCGGCAGCGATCCCCGGCAGCGCCCGCCATTTTCCAAAGCGGTCGGCCCGTCTGCTTGCCCCGCAGATCCCACAGCGCGATATCCACCGCCGAGATCGCGAAAGAGGCGATCCCGCCCCGCGCCACGTAATGCACGTGCCATTGCATCGCGTCATACAGCGCTTCGACATCATCCGCCGGTTTGCCTGTCAGAAACGGTGCAAGATCATGGTCGATCATCGCCGCAATCGCGCGCCCGCCCTTGCCGCCGGTATAGGTGTAGCCCGTGCCTTCGCGACCGTCTTCCAGCGTTACGGTCGCGGTGACCAGTTCGAAATGGGTGTGATCCCCGTGTTTGGCATCGGTCAGAACCTCTGCCAACGGGACGTCAAACAGGCGGACATCGACCCGGCTGATCTTTGGCATATCAGTGAAGCTCCTTTTGTGCCGCACGTGCGAGGCGACTTTGCAGGATGATGACGGCGAACAGGAACCCTCCCCGGATCACCATCTGCCAATAGGCGCTGAGGCTGATCGTCCCGCGCCCGTTTTCAAAGTTCAGTATGTTGAATACCAGTCCCAGCAGCAATGCGCCCGCGACGGTTGCCGTGACCGACCCCATCCCACCGGTCAGCAGCGTGCCACCAACCACGACAGAGGCGATGGCCGAAAGCTCCCAGCCGACGCCTTCCAGCGGCTGCCCCGCGCCAAAACCCGAGGCCAAGAACACCCCGGCGAGCCCGGCGCATCCGCCGCTGAGGATATAGACGAAGGCTTTGGCCCGGGTGACATTCAGACCCATCATCGCGGATGCGTCCTCCCCCCCGCCAATCGCCAGAACGACCCGCCCCAGAGAGCTGCGTTCCAGCACAATCCACAACGCGGCGACGACCAGCACGGTGATGACAATCGTCCAAGGCAGGATACCCCAGACCTGTTCCATGCCAAGTTTCGTGAAGTTCGATGTCCAGTCGATGGAAATCGTCTGCGCGCCGGAAATCACCAGGGCGCCGCCTTTTGCGCCCAGCATGGTTGCCAGGGTGGCAATGAAGGGCGGTATGTTCATCGCCACCACGAAGAAGGCGTTGAGCGCCCCGAAAGCCAGCCCGGCCAGCACCGCCCCCGGCAGCGCCACCTGCAGACCCATTGGCGACAGGTATGCCGCCACCACCGATGTGAATGCCGCGACGGACCCGACCGACAGGTCGATGCCGCCCGTCAGGATGACAAAGCACATGCCGACAGAGATCACGATGAACATCGCGTTGTAGTTCAGAAAGGACGAGATGTTATAGGCACCGCCGAAATTCTCGTAACGCAGCACGCCAAAGACGATCAGCGCAATCAGGGCAAGCCAGACGCCATAGGAATGCCCGCCGCCCTGAAGATAGCGGCGCAGGTCAAATGCGGTATTGTCGAGCATCGTTCAGTCCCTCCGGCCTTGTTGCAGGTAAACGGCACCGATGATGATCGCAGCCTTGGCGATCAGCGCCACCTCATCGGCGACGCCGTTCGCCAGCAATGTGTATTTCACCAACTGGATGATCACAGCGCCCAGAATGGCGCCAAAAATCGGGGCGCGCCCGCCTTGCAGAAGGGTTCCGCCGACGACGGCCGCTGCAATCGCGTCCAGCTCCATCAGGGACCCGATCCGCGCCGCGTCCGAGGCAGAGTTGATGGCCACCACGATCAGCCCGGCAAGGCCCGACAGGCCCGCGCAGATGACATAGGCGCCGATCTTGACCCTTTCGACCGGAATGCCGGACAGGCGCGCGGCGCGTTCATTGCCCCCCACGGCCAGCAATTGCCGCCCGAACATGGACCGCGTGACCAGCCACCACAGGACCAGCGCGATTGCCAGAACCAGCCAGCCCTGAAAGGGCAGGCCCAAAATCTTGCCGGTGCCAAGATAGCTGAAGGACGGGTTGGAAATGGTCTGCAGGTTGCCATTGGTCAACACCTGCGCCAACCCGCGCCCCGAGATGAAGAAGATCAGCGTTGCCACGATGGGCTGGACGTTGAAATAGCTGACCATGACCCCGTTGAAGATGCCGCAACACAGCGCGGCGAGGATCGGGATGATGATGGCCGCCGCCAGTCCCAGGCCGGGGTTGGCCAGCCCGAAGGGCGACAGGAAGATGAGAGGCGCCAGCGCGCCGGACAGGGCCATGATGGCGCCCACGCTCAGATCGATCCCGCCTGTCGCGATGACAATCGTCATCCCCATCGCCACGATTGCGATTGTCGCGACCTGACTGATATTCACGAACAATGTCTGCGTATGCAGAAAGTTCGGCGTGACGATCAGGTTGAAACAAAGGATCACCACCAGCGCCGCAAGGGCACCGTGGCGGGCCGGATCAAACCGGAACTGGCTGCATACAGTCGATGCCATGCTCATGACGCCAACCTTTCGTGATGGTGGACCATGGCGCCGATCAAGGCGCTTTCGGTGATGCCGGGGTTCTGCAATTCGGTGACCGAATACCCGTCCTGCAACACAACGATGCGGTCGGCCCCTTCCACCAGCTCTTCGAATTCAGAGCTGATGAGCAAAACGGCCAGCCCCTTGGCCACCTGATTGCGAATGATCGATTGGATCTCGAACTTCGCGCCCACATCGACGCCGCGTGTGGGTTCATCAAGGATCAGGATCTCCGGCTCCAGCGCAAGCCAGCGCGCAAGCAAAACCTTTTGCTGGTTGCCGCCTGAAAGCTCGCGGATCGGTTGTTCCATCCCCGAGGTCTTGATCTGCAGCGCGTCGATATACCCCTGCACCAACTCGCGCTCCCGCGCCCTGTCGACCGCACCGAAACGGCGCAGCCTTGGCAGCAGGGCAAGCGTGATGTTCTCGCGCACGGACATGTGCGGGATGATGCCATCGGCCTTGCGATCCTCTGTCAGGAACCCCATCCCAAGCGCAATCGCCCGGGCGGGCGTGTCGATAACCGGCGCGGCATGGTGCCGAACCTCTCCGCGCAGCAGCTTGTCGAGGCCAAAGATCGCGCGGGCCGATTCCGTCCGGCCCGAACCCAGCAATCCGCCAAGGCCCACGATCTCGCCCTTGCGGATCTCGAAGGACACGTCGCGCAGCCCGGTCCGCGTGCCCAGCCCGTCAACCTCCAGCAAGGTGGCCCCGGGTTTTGACCGTTCCCCCGACAGCGCCGTCTGGCCGGCCGCCGCAATCTCGCTCGCATCGCGCCCCAGCATTTCCGACACAAGGCCAAGCCGCGTCGTCTGGGCCACTTCATGCGTTGCGACCGTCCGCCCATCGCGCATGATGGTGACGCGATCGCAGATCTCGTAGAGCTCGCTGAGAAAATGCGAGATATAAAGAACCGCTACCCCGGATTTCTTCAACTCCCGCACGACCGAAAACAGCGTCTCGATCTCCTGATCATCCAGCGAGGAGGTCGCCTCGTCCATGATGACAAGCCGTGCATCCAGCGACACTGCCCGCGCAATGGCGACAAGCTGCTGGATCGCCGTTGAATACCGGCCAAGCTGGCGCGTCACATCAATCTCGACGCCGAACCTTGCGAGGATCTCGCGCGTGCGGGCATGTGCGGCTTTCCAGTCGATCAGCCCCAGACGCGTGCGCGGCTCGTAGCCCATCATCACGTTCTCGGTGACGCTGCGAAGCGGCACCAGGCTGAGCTCTTGATAGATGGTGGAAATTCCGGCGTCCTGTGCCTCGCGCGGGGTCGAGATCGTCAGATCCTCGCCCGCCATCTGCACGCTGCCCTCATCCCGGCGGTAAACACCTGTGAGGATCTTGATCAGCGTGGATTTTCCGGCACCGTTCTGGCCGATGATGGCGTGCACCTCGCCGGGCCGGATCGCGAGGCTGGCATCGCGTAGCGCCACCACCCCGGCGAAGGCTTTGCCAATGCCGGACATTTCGATGAGATCGGTCATCCTGTTTCCGTCAAGTTAGGGCAGCCGGAGGGGATTGCCCCCTCCGGCATTCGCAAGATCAATAGGCTTCGTCGATGTGATCGGCGGCGTTTTCCTGCGTGAAAATGCGGTCTTCGACCTGCACCCAGCCCGGAATTTCCTCGCCCGCGGCGTATTTGTTCATCACCTCGCAGGCCAGCGGCCCAAAGAAGGGAGAGCTTTCGACCGTCACGCCCATCTTGCCGTCGATAATGGCCTGCAGCGCGTCCCGCGTGCCGTCGATGGACACGATGGTCACATCCTCGCCCGGTTTGCGCCCGGCCAGTTCAAGCGCCTGAATCGCCCCAATCGCCATCTCGTCATTATGGGCGTAAACCACGTTCACATCGGGATGGGCCTGCAGAAGCGTCTCCATCACCTGCCGTCCCAGATCACGGGCAAAGTCGCCGGTCTGGCTCGCCACGATCTCGAACCGGTCATCCTCGGCGATGCGATCGTCAAAGCCCTTCTTGCGGTCATTCGCGGGCGACGACCCGGTGGTGCCTTCCAACTCGACAATCACACCCTTGTCGCCGTCAAAATTCTCGATCAACCACTCGGCCGCGCGTTTGCCCTGATCAATGAAATCGGACCCCAGGAAGGCAACAAAATGCTCGCCCGCCTTGGCGACGTTCGGATCAACCGACCGGTCCACAAGGAAGACCGGAATGCCCGCCGCCTTGGCCTTCATCACTGCAGGCAAAAGCGGCTTTTCCTCGCGCGGTGGAAGGAACAACACGTCAATGCCTTGCGCGATCATGGAATCCACATCCGCGACCTGCTTTGCGGCAGAGCCTGCGGCATCGGTCGCGATCAGGTCCCAGTTGCAGCTTTCGGCGGTGTCATGAAAGGATTTAGTCTCTGCAATACGCCACGGGTTGTTCGACTCCATCTGCGAAAAACCCACCTTGTAGCGCTCTTTCTGCGCCAGGGGCGGCGTCTCTGCCCCTGCGATCCCGGCACCAAGTGCAAGTGCCCCGGCAAGGGCCGTCGTCACGATAAAACGTCGTTTCATTCTGATTTCCTCCACTGTTGATATCTGCCCGGCTCCTCTCGGGCAGCGGTGAACCGGGTCAGGCCCAGTTCATGTAAAGGGCCTGCTTTCGCAGATACCCGTCGAAACCGTATTTGCCGTCCTCACCGCCCAGCCCGGAATGGCCCCAGCCATTGTGGAACGCCTGGAATTGCTCGCCATTCGCGCGGTTGACGTAGATTTCGCCGAAATTCAGCCGGTAGGGCGTCTGCATCAGGCGCCTGTGATCCTGGGTGAAGATATAGGCGGACAGGCCGTATTCGGTGTCATTGGCAAGCTGTAGCGCATGGTCGAAATCATCCACGCGCACCGCGGGCACGACAGGGCCAAAAACCTCTTGCGCGATCACGGGGGAGTCGTTGTTTGCCAGCGACAGAACGGTGGGCGCGTACCAATGACCCTTGGCATATGGCCCCTCGGTCAGGGGGCCACCTTCCAGCAGAACCTCGGCACCGGCCGCGACTGCCGCGTCGACGATCGACTTCACCTTGGCCACTTCCGTCCCGCTGACCTTCGGGCCGATCCCCGGATCCGTCATCGGATCCCCGATGGTCAGCGCGCGCGAGGCGGCCACGAATTTCTCAAGAAATTCGTCGGCGATGTCGCGGTGCAGGTACATGCGTTCGTTGCAAGTGCAGATCTGGCCGCAATTGGTGTAGCGCGCGGTGACAGCCGCCGCGACCGCACGGTCGATATCGGCATCCTCCAGCACGATGAACGGGGCCTTGCCGCCCAGTTCCAGCCGCAGGACCTTCATCCCGTCAGCCGCCGTGCGAAAGATCTCTCGCCCCGCACGATTGCTGCCGGTCATGGTTATCATGCCCGTGCCCGGATGTTCGACCAGCGCCTGCCCCACAATGGGCCCGCGCCCGGACACCACGTTCACCACCCCCGGCGGAATGCCCGCCTGCTCGGCCAGGGCCGCGATGAAAAGGCCCGAGAATGGCGTGATCTCATGCGCCAGCAGCACGAAGGCATTGCCTGCCACCAGAGCCGGGCCAAGCTTGCGGGCTGCAAGTGCTGCGGGATAATTCCAGGCGGTCAGCCCGACCACGACGCCGTAGGGGTGGCGGCGGATGTGAATCTCTTCATCGCGATTGTCCGATGCGATGATATCGCCTTCGATCCGGCGCGCGTTCTCGGACGCGTATTCAAGGAAACCGACCGTCGCGCCGACCTCGCCCCGCGCCTGACCGATGGGCTTGCCCTGCTCGCGCGTGATCAGGCGGGCAAGATCCTCGCTGCGTTCCGCGATCAACCCGGCGAGCTTGCGCACGGCGCGGCCTCTTTCGACCGCCGGAACAGCGGCCCATCCGGGTTGCGCGCGCCGGGCCGCCTCGACCGCGCGCGCGGCATCTTCGGCAGAGCTGTCCGGAACCGTCCCGATCACCGTTTCGTCGGCGGGGTTTTCGACCTCGATCACCGCCCCTTGCGTCGCGGCGCACCAGCCACCACCGATAATATTTGCCGCATCCAGACGGTCGGCGGAAAAATCCAGATCAAGCAAAATCGATTCCTTTTGGTATGACCAAATGAAATCTCAACATCAGATCAAAACCGCGAAACGTCAACGAATTTTTTCGACTTCCGCCAATATTTAAGCTAAACGAACCGATAGACGCTGTTTTTGGTAGAGCCAAAAGGATCACAATGTCAGAAGAATTCGACCATATCGTCATCGGGGGCGGCGCGGCCGGCTGTGTGGCCGCCGGGCGTCTGGCGTCAGAAGGCAATGCCCGCGTGCTCTTGTTGGAGGCGGGCTATTCCAACCGGCACCCTTTGCTGGATATGCCGCCGGGCATCTTCAAGATGATCAATGGCACGAAGTTCATGCGCTACCACAAGACGGTGCCGCAGGCGCATCTTGACGGACGTGTGCATGACATACCGCAGGGCCATGTTCTGGGCGGGGGGTCTTCCGTCAATGCGCAGGTCTACATGCGTGGGCGCCCATCCGATTATGACGGCTGGAACACCGCTCTGCATGGCAGCAACGATCCCGTCGATTGGAGCTGGCAGGCCGTGTTGCCGCATTTCCGGCGGATGGAAGGCAATAATCGGCTTCAGGATGAGCGGCATGGAACAGAAGGCCCGCTTCTGGTCTCTGATCCCGGCCACATCGACGGGCTCTCTCGGCTGTTCGTGCAGGCGGTGCAGGGGCTGGGCCTGCCCTTTACCCATGATTTCAACGGCCCCACCCAACGGGGGGTGGGGTTTTACCAGTTCATGAACCGCAACGGCCGACGGTCCTCTGCGGCCTACGCCTATGTCACGCCGCAGGAAGACAACCCCAATCTGACAGTCCGGCTGGAGGCCGAGGTGGAACGGATCATCATCGAAGGCAGCCGTGCGGTGGGTGTCAGCTATCGCCACAAGGGCCGCGTTCATAGCGTGCGCTGCGCGGGCGAGGTTATCCTTGCGGCCGGATCTCTCGTGACGCCAAAGCTACTGATGCTGTCCGGGATCGGCCCGGCGGATCACCTGGCCGAAATGGGGATCGACTGCCGCGTTGATCTGCCCGGCGTCGGCCAGAACCTTGTCGATCACCCGGAAGTGCCGATCACCGCGCGGGTCAACGGGCCATATGGCTATTACCGGCAGGGCGAAGGCTGGCGCATGCTGCGCAACGGGCTGCAGTTCAAGCTGTTCGGGACCGGGCCGGTCACTTCTGCCGGGGTGGAAGCCGGGGCGTTCGTCAATCCCTGCGACCCGGACGGCGAACCGACCATTCAGGCATTCTGCGTGCCCATCGTCTATGTCGACCGCGACACCCGCGATCTGGTCGAGGATGGCCACGGGCTGACCGTCACGACCGTGGTGGTCAAACCGAAGTCGCGCGGCGAGGTCCGTCTTGCCTCTGCCGATCCCTCCGCCATGCCGCTGGTTTCGCCCAATCTGCTGAAGGCGCCCGAGGATATGGCCGAAATGATCAGGGGCCAAAGGTATTTCCTGCGCGCCTTTGCCCAGTCACCGCTGGCGGAGAGGATCGATCGCGTGATGCTGCCCGCCCCGGATGATGACAGCGACGCCGCCCTGCGCAGGCATTGCAAACGCTTTGTGAAGACGAATTACCACCCGGCTGGCACCGCGCGCATGGGGCGCGACACCGATCCGATGGCGGTGCTTGATCCGCGTCTGCGCGTCAGGGGGATTGAGGGCTTGCGCGTCTGTGACCTGTCCGCCATGCCCGACATCAATGCAGGAAACACGCAGGCGCCCGCAATGATGCTGGGGGACCGGTGCGCTGACATGGTGATGGGTATAACATGACGCCGCAACCAACCACGGAGACCGGATATGGAGCATGACACCGACCGCAAGGACAGCCGCGCATCTGACGAGGTGGTCCGGCTGCTTTCGGCGAAAATCCAGTCCGGTGAGTACAGCGACGGCTCTCCCCTGCCCGCCGAACGCAGCCTGATGGAGGAGTTGGGGATCAGCAGGACCGTCGTGCGCGAGGCGGTTCAGTCCCTGTCAAAGCAGGGTCTTGTGGTTGCCCGCCCGCGCCACCGCCCCATCGTGCGCAAGCCCGGTTACGAGGCGGCAATCTCGGCGCTGGAATCGGTGGCCACCCATCTTCTGGACAACATGACCGGTGTCAGAAACCTGTTTGACACACGCATCATGATCGAGGCGGCGCTGGTACGGCAGGCCGCCAAAGAGGCCAATCGCGAAGATATCGCCGCGCTGAAATCCGCACTGGAGGCGAACAGGGCCGCCATTGCCGACAGCGACGAATTCTACCGCACCGACAATGCGTTCCATGGGGTTCTGTATGATATCTCGCGCAACCCGGTCCTTCCGTCGATCCACAAGGCCTACTCCACATGGCTCGAGCCGCAATGGTCGCAGATGCCGCGCCTGCCAGAGAGGAACGAGGCGAATTACGAAGCGCACCGCCGCATTTTCGACGCCATTCTGCTACGCGACCCCGACGCGGCCGAAGACGCCCTGCGCGAACATCTGAACAATGCGTGGAAGCAGGTCTGCCGAACCTTCGACGAACAGCCCTGACGCCCCCCGCGTGGCAATGCGCCCACCACGCCCGCAGTTGCGCCCGCCGCAGACCGGGGTTGATTGGTTGGGCCACGCGCTAATCCCCCCAACCTTGTGCACGCATCTGTGCGGGCGTATCGGTTGGTCAAGATTGACGAATACAGGATCACCAAAGTGCCCGAGACAATCTCCCCGCTTGTACTGTTCCGCAATCAAACCTTCAGAATGCTGTGGGTGGCGGCACTTGCCTCCAACTTCGGCGGGCTGGTGCAGGCTGTCGGTGCTGGCTGGCTGATGACCTCGCTTTCCAGCTCTGAACGGATGGTGGCGTTGGTGCAGGGGTCGGTGACACTGCCGATCATGGTGTTTTCACTGTTGGCGGGCGTCTTCGCAGACAATTTCGATCGCCGCCTCGTCATGCTGATCGCGCAGGGGTTCATGTTCGCGGTCTCGATCGTCCTGACCGTTCTTGCCTATTTCGGCCTGCTGACCCCCTGGTCGCTTCTGGCCTTCACCTTTCTGATCGGGTGCGGCACGGCGCTGCACAACCCGTCCTGGCAGGCGACGATGGGCGATATCGTCAGCCGCGAGGAACTGCCCTCTGCCGTGTCGCTCAACAGCATGGGCTTCAACCTGATGCGCAGCGTGGGGCCGGCGGCGGGCGGCGCTATCGTGGCGCTTGCCGGGGCGGCGGCGGCCTTTCTGGTCAATGCGCTCAGCTATATCGCGATCATCATGGCGCTGTTCCGCTGGCGCGCCCCGGTGCGCGACACCCGCCTGCCCCCCGAGCCGATGGGCTCCGCCTTTGCCGCGGGCCTGCGCTATGTCGCGATGTCGCCAAACCTGATCAGGGTGATCCTGCGCGGCTTTCTCTTCGGGCTGTCAGGAGTTGCCTTGCTGGCCCTTCTGCCCGTGGTCGTGCGTGTCACGCTGGACGGAAGCGCGCTGCTTTACGGCGCGATGCTGGGGTGTTTCGGCGCGGGCGCCGTGGGTGGCGCATTGCTGAACGCACATCTGCGGGCGCGCTTCATCAACGAACAGATCGCCCGCGGTGCCTTTCTCGGCCTCGCGCTGTGTTGCGGGATCGTCGGCCACAGCCCATACGCGCCGGTCAGCGGGGTGGCGCTGCTTCTGGGGGGCGCCTGCTGGGTTCTGGCGATGTCGATGTTCAACGTGACGGTGCAGCTGTCGACCCCCCGCTGGGTCGTCGGCCGCGCCCTTGCCCTGTTCCAGACCGGCACGTTTGGCGGCATGGCGATAGGAAGCTGGTTGTGGGGGGCCATCGCGCAGCATTCCAACCCCGGCACCTCCCTGACATGGGCGCTGGTGCTGCTTGTCGGCGGGGCGTTTATCGGCATGCGCCTGCCCTTGCCGGAATTCGGCACGCTCAATCTTGATCCGCTGAACCGGTTTCGCGAACCGGCATTGCGGCTGGACCTGAACTATCGCAGCGGGCCGGTGATGGTCATGGTGGATTATGTCATCGACCAAAGCGATGTTTCGGAATTCCTCGAAGCCATGAGCGAAAGGCGCCGCGTGCGGATCCGCGACGGGGCCCAGCAATGGACCTTGCTGCGGGATCTGGAAAAGCCAGAGCATTGGAGCGAAAGCTACCACGTGCCCACCTGGGGCGAATATGTGCGCCACAACCAGCGCCGCACCCATGCGGATGCCGCCCTGTCGGACCGCATTCGCGCGCTTCATCGTGCGCCGGGCCTGCCGACGGTGCATCGCATGATCGAACGTCAGACAGTTGCGCTGCATGACGACATGCGTCTCCAACCGAATGGCTGAAGTCGTACGGGGGCGGGATGCCATCGTGAGCGCGTCGTCGTAAGGTCCGCGCCGCGATGGGCTCACAGTGCCGGATCAGAAATCCAGACCCAGATCGAGCGTCCGCGCCGAATGCGTAAGCGCGCCGGACGAGATATAATCCACCCCGGTCGCCGCCACCTCTGCAATCCGCTCCTGCCGCATGTTGCCAGAAGCTTCCAGCACGAGCCGCCCTGCATTCATGCCAACCGCCTCGTACAGGTCGGGGGTGTCGAAGTTGTCCAGCAGCACGACATCCGCGCCCCCCTCGTCCAGAACTTCGGCCAATTGGTCAAGCCGATCAACCTCGATCTCGGTCCGGATCATGTGAGAGGCGCGCGCCTTGACCGCCTGCAGAACCGGGCGAATGCCCCCGGCCGCCGCGATGTGATTGTCCTTGATCAGGATTGCGTCGGACAGTGAGAAACGGTGATTGAAGCCGCCCCCGTGCAGAACCGCCTGCTTCTCGACAAGCCGCAATCCCGGGGTCGTCTTGCGCGTGCAGGTGATCCGGGTCCTTGTCCCCTCTGCTTCGGCGACGAAAGCGGCGGTGAGGGTCGCAATCCCGGACAGCCGCCCAGCGAAATTCAGAGCAACCCGTTCAGCCGAAAGGATGGCGGCCGCGCTGCCTTCGATCTTCATCAGCAGGTCGCCGGGCGCGATGCGGTCGCCGTCCTTGAACCGTGCGGTGATCACAAGGGTCGGATCGACCAGACGAAAGGCGAGCGCTGCGATCTGCAAGCCTGACACAACGCCTGCCTCGCGTGCGTTCAGCAGCGCGCTGTAACGGCGGCCCTCGGGGATCACTGTTCGGGTCGTGATGTCGCCATAGGTGCCCAGATCCTCCATCAGGGCGGCACGCACCAGCGGTTCCAGGATCAGGTCGGGAAGAGGGGCAGAGGTCATGTCGGTTCCATTCGGGTATCAGGGCGGCGGGCCATCGCGTCGGAGAGCGTCAGGGATGAGCGGACGCCCTCTGCACCATCGGGCTGCGGAAAATCAGAGCGGAAATGCGCGCCCCGGCTTTCGCGGCGGCGCAAGGCCGCAAAGGCGATAAGCGTCGCCGTGGCGGTCATGTTGTGAAGGGCCTCGCAACCGGGCTGTTCGGCCTCGATCACGGTTATGTCGTCAAGCGTGCGCTGCAAGCCAAGCGAATGCCGTATCACGCCCGCGCCGTCGGTCATGCTTTGTCGCAAACGCGCTACGAGGTCGGGCCTTGGCTCTTCGGCGCGCGGCAGATCGGGCAGAGCCAGCTTTGCCGCGCCGCGTGGCGCCCGGCCGATTGCCTGTTCGATCTCCACCGCGCAGCGCCGACCATAGACCAGCGCCTCCAGCAGCCCGTTCGAGGCCAGCCGGTTCGCCCCGTGCAGCCCCGTCGACGCGGCCTCTCCACAGACCCACAGCCCGGGCAAAGAGCTTTGTCCGGCGCTGTCCACCGCGATCCCGCCCATGTGGTAATGCGCGGCCGCAGCGACAGGGATCGGGTCCGCCAGCGGATCAAGGCCCGACTGTCGGCAGGCCTCGGCCACGGCTGGGAAATCTGTCAGCAGCCGGGCGCCAAGCGCCTGGCGCGTATCCAGCGCAGGCGCCAGCCCGGCTTGGGTCTGGGCATAGACCGCGCGGGCGACAATGTCTCTGGGTGCAAGCTCGGCATCGGGGTGGATATCTTTCAGGAACCGTTCATTCAGCCGGTTGATCAGAACGGCCCCTTCCCCGCGCAACGCCTCGGTCGCGAGCGGTGCCGGGTCCAGACCGCAGGCAATCGCCGTCGGGTGGAACTGGACGAATTCGGCATCGGCAATGCGCGCCCCTGCCCGCGCCGCCATCCCGATCACCTGCCCCCGTATCCGGGGCGGGTTGGTTGTGAGCGCGTAGAGCCCACCGGAGCCACCCCCGGCAAGCAGCACCGCTGCCCCCCGGATCAGAATGGCCTGCGTCAGTCCCGCCTGACACTGCGCAACCTCGACACCGGTCACAGTGCCGGTATCCACCCGCAGCCCCGTGGCCATGACGCCTTCGAGAACCTGCACATGCTCTGCCTCGCGGACCTGCGCCGTCAGCGCGCGCATGATCTCTGCCCCCGCCTGATCCCCCCGCACGCGAACGACACGGGCGAAGGAATGCGCGGCCTCGCGCGACAGGACGTATCCGCCATCACCGCCACGGTCGAAGGGCGCGCCCATGCCGGTAAGGTCAAGGATATGCGAACGGGCCTCTGCCGTGACCTGTCTGGCGACCTGCGCATCGACCGTGCCCGCCCCGGCGCGGACCGTATCGCGCGCATGCGCCGCCGGGCTGTCGAGCGGATCCATCGCAGCCGCAACACCGCCCTGCGCCCAGACCGAGGAGGCCCCCTCGCCCAATGCTTCGGGAGAGATGATAAGGACGGGATGCGGGGCAAGCTTCAGCGCGGCATATTGCGCCGCCAGCCCCGCCCCCACGATGATGACGCGGGACGTATGGATGCGCTGCATCGGGTCAGCCGGCCAGACGCTGCGACAGATCGATCATTCGCTGAACAGAGATGTGGGCCTTTTCTGCGACTACCGGGTCAACCTCTACCGCGCCTTGCATGCTGTGTAGCGACCACAGCACCTTTTCCAGCGTGATCTTCTTCATGTAAGGGCACATGTTGCAGGGGCCCACGAATTCCACATCCGGCAGATTGTCAGAGATATTCGACGCCATCGAACATTCCGTCACCAGCATCGCCTTGGAAGGCCGCTCGCGTTCGACATAGGAGATGATGCCGCTGGTGGAGCCTGAGAAATCCGCCTCGTCCACCACGTCCGGCGGGCATTCCGGATGGGCGATGATGCGGGTGTCGGGGTTCAGGTCGCGGAAATCGCGCAAGTCCTGCGCGGTGAACCTTTCGTGCACGATGCAAGAGCCATCCCACCAGACGACATTCTTGTTTGGCACCTGCCGCGCGACATTCTGCGCAAGGTATTTGTCGGGTGTCATGATGACCGTATCGCTGTCCTGCGCGGCGACGATCTGGGCCGCATTGGACGACGTGCAGCAAATGTCAGAGGCGGCCTTCACCTCTGCGGTCGTGTTGACATAAGAGACGACCGGCGCACCGGGATAGCGCGCGCGCATCTCGGCAATGCCCTCGGCGGTGATGCTTTCAGCCAGCGAACAGCCTGCCTCGGCATCCGGGATCAGCACGGTTTTCGCCGGGTTCAGGATCTTCGATGTCTCGGCCATGAAATGCACGCCGCATTGCACGATCACATCGGCCTCGACCCGCGTGGCCTCGATCGCCAGTTGCAGGCTGTCACCAACAACATCAGCGATGCCGTGATAGATCTCTGGCGTCATGTAATTATGCGCCAGGATGACCGCGTTGCGTTCCTTTTTCAGACGGTTGATGGCAGCGACATAGGGCGCAAAGATCGCCCAGTCGGGCGGTGACACGACCCTTTTCATGCCCGCATAGATATCCGCATGGGCTTCCGCAACTTCCGGCGAAGGCAAGAGATCATAGTGATTGGCGAGTTCGGCGCGCAGCGCAGTCTGGTCGAGCAAGAGCTGTCATTCCTCAGATTGATGCAGTCCGTTTCACACGGAGCGGGTTCACCGAAAGACCCAGTGACTGTCGGCGGGGCCGATCTATAGGCGGCGGTTGACGTTTGGGCAAGCACATCGCCGAATGTGGCGAATTGGCGCCGATCCAAGGGGCGCGCCGTGTCGCGGGGCGCTTTGGGCATGGCCGCTTAGCGGTCACGTGGCGGCGACGCCCAGAATATGGCGGGTCTCTGCGCTGCGACGCCGCCCCCCAGGGCTATGGCTTCGGCAGGGCCGCATGTGCCGTGGTATATTCGGCCAGTTTCCGTGCGACCGCTTGGCCGGGGGGGCAGGATTTCCGTGTCCCGAGGTCGACATGCAAGAGCATCGAGTTCACCGTCGCCGCCAAGGTGCCATCCCCCCGGTAAAGCCGTTGGAAAAGCCGCATTTTCTTGCCCTCCCCCAGCAGAACCTGCGTCGTCACTGTCAGCGTGTCGCCGACCAGCACTTCGTCCAGATAGCGCACGGTGTTCTCGACAGTGAAGTAGCTTAGTCCGTTGGCGATATATTCGGCATCCGCGCCGATCATCTCCATGAACCGGTCCGTCGCGACAGAGCCCGTTTCGAGGTAATGGGTCTCGTTCATATGGCCGTTGTAATCGACCCAGCTGGCGGGCACCTGCCGTCGCGCGGTGACCGGCAGACCGTCGCGTTCGCCCCCCTGAGGAAGCGTTGTTTCATGGGCGCGCAGCACCGCACCCACCGCCGCGTCGTTGCGTTTCAGCGCCCGCATCATGCCAACAAGGTTGTCATCTCGCAGCCGTTCCAGCTCGCGGATCGACATGTGGCCCGATTGCGCATCGGACTGGCCTGCAATGAGGTCCACCAACTCGTCGGTAAAGTCCGGCACGTCCATCAGCTTTGTCCACGGCCATTCCAGCGCGGGGCCGAACTGGGCCATGAAATGTTTCATCCCCGCCTCGCCGCCGGCCACGCGGTATGTCTCGAACAGACCCATCTGCGCCCATCTCAGGCCAAAGCCCATGCGGATCGCCTCGTCAATCTCTGCCGTCGTGGCGATGCCATCCTTGACCAGCCACAGCGCCTCGCGCCAGACCGCTTCAAGAAACCTGTCAGCGATATGGGCGTCGATTTCCTTGCGGACGGTCAACGGGTACATGCCGATGCCGCGCAGGATGTCGGCCGCGCGGGCGCATTGCGCGGGATCTCCGACCAGCTCGACCAGTGGAAGCAGATAGACCGGGTTGAACGGATGCGCGACGATCACACCGGCCCCTTGGGCATTCAGTTCCGACGGTTTGAACCCGGACGTCGAAGAGCCGACCACCGTGTCGGTGCCCGCATGTTCCGCGATCCGGGCAAAAACCTTGTGCTTGAGCTCCAGCCGTTCGGGCACGCTTTCCTGAACCCAGACAGCACCGGAAACAGCAGCACTCAGATCGTCGTGAAAGCTCAGCGCCCCTTCTTCTGGCAGCGCCCGGTCGTAGAGCGCGGGCAGAGCGTGGCGGGCGTTGTCGATGACCTCGCCAATCTTGCGCTTTGCATCCGGATCAGGATCGAAGACCGCCACATCCCACCCGTTCAACAGGAACCGCGCGGCCCAGCCGCCGCCGATCACCCCGCCGCCGACAATCGCGGCCCTCATTTCGCCACCGGTGCGCGTCTGGTCAGACCCAGCCGCTCCCGTACAGCCTGAGGGCCGATGACCTTTGCGCCCATGTTTTCGATGATGCTTGCTGCACGTTCGACCAGTTGTGCGTTGGTGGCCAGCACCCCTTTGTCGAGAAAGAGATTATCCTCCAACCCTACGCGCACATTGCCCCCGGCCAGAACGGAGGCGGCGACATAGGGCATCTGGTCCCGTCCCAGCGAAAAGGCCGACCAGTGCCAATCGTCCGGCACGTTGTTGACCATCGCCATCAGCGTGTTGAGGTCATTCGGTGCGCCCCATGGCACGCCCATGCAAAGCTGCACCAGCGCCTGCGGCGCCAGCGTGCCCTCGCGGACCAATTCCTTGGCGAACCACAGATGACCGGTGTCGAAGGCCTCGATCTCGGGCTTCACACCCAGGTCGGTCATCATCTTGCCCATCGCGCGCAACATGCCGGGCGTGTTGGTCATCACGTAATCGGCCTCGGCGAAATTCATCGTGCCGCAATCCAGCGTGCAGATCTCTGGCAGGCATTCGGCGACATGGGCCAGACGCTCCGTCGCGCCTGCCATATCCGTCCCTGCGGGGTTGAGCGGCAATGGCGCCTCAATGGGCCCGAATGTCATATCCCCGCCCATGCCGGCGGTCAGGTTCAGCACCACATCCACCTCTGCCGCGCGGATGCGATCTGTCACCTCGCGGTAGAGCGCCAGATCGCGGGAGGGCGCGCCCGACTGCGGATCGCGCACATGGCAATGCACCACCGCCGCCCCGGCCTTGGCCGCATCAATCGCACTGGAAGCGATCTGTTCAGGCGAGCGCGGCACATGCGGCGAACGATCCTGCGTGCCCCCCGATCCGGTGACGGCGCAGGTGATAAAGACCTCTCGGTTCATGGTCAGTGGCATGTCGTTCCTCCTTCTGCGCGACCTGCGGACACGAAATCCCGTTTTCGGGCAGCGTTCATTTTCCCTTCCAGACGGGATCGCGTTTCTCGGCAAAGGCGCGGGCGCCTTCCAGCTGGTCCTCGGACCGGTAAAGCGCCTCGACACTCGCGAACTGGCTTTTGGTGATGCGGTTCAGCGCGTCCTGAAATTTCATGTCCTCGGCCTCGCGCACGATTTCCTTGATCGCCGCGTAGACAAGCGGCGGGCCAGAGGCGAGAAGATCGGCCAGCTTGCGCGCCTCGGCCATCAGGTCGGCGGCCGGGTAGATATGATTGATCATCCCCCAGCGCGCGGCCTCTTCGGCATCCAGCCAGCGCCCGGTGAACAGCATCTCCATCGCGATGTGATATGGGATGCGCTTGGGCAGCTTGATCGACGCCGCATCCGCCACCGTGCCGGACCGGATTTCCGGCAGGGCAAAGCTGGCATGATCCGCGGCAAGGATGATATCGGCAGACAGGGCCAGCTCCAGCCCGCCCCCGCAGCAGATCCCGTTCACAGCGGCAATCACCGGCTTGTTGAGCCCGCGCAGCTCTTGCAGCCCACCAAACCCACCGACGCCATAATCGCCATCCACCGCGTCACCGTCGGCGGCTGCTTTCAGATCCCAGCCGGGGCAAAAGAACTTCTCGCCCGCGCCGGTGACAATGGCCACGCGCAGGTCGGGGTTGTCACGGAAATCCGTAAAGACCTCGCCCATGATCCGGCTGGTGGCGAGGTCTATGGCGTTGGCCTTGGGTCTGTCCAGCGTCACTTCAAGGACATGGCCCCGGCGTTCGGTGCTGATGGGGGTGTCGGTCATGTCATTCTCCGATCCGGATAAGTGCATCCGCCGCCACGGCCCCGTCCGGGCCACATAGCAGCGGGTTTATTTCAACTTCCTGCGGCAAGGCGCCTGTCACATAGGCCTGCACCGCCATCACCGCGTCAAGGATCGCGTCGATATCGGCCGCGGGCTTGCCACGGTATCCAGACAGCAGGCGGGCAATCCGCAAGCTATTGAGCGCGGCAAGCGTGGCGTCCCGACTGGCCGGGACCAGAAGCGAGGCGCTGTCTTCGATCACTTCCGTCAGCGTGCCCCCGGCGGCGAGGGTCAGCACATAGCCATGCGCCGGATCGGCAACGACACCAATCAAAAGCTCGGCAATCGTGCCGGTGACCATCTCTTCCACCAGAAAGCTCTCAGCAGGCATGGCGCGGGCGGCCTCTTGCAGCTCTGCCGCGCCCGAGAGGTTCAGAACGACAGCCCCGGCTTCGGTCTTGTGCGCAATCCCTTCGCCTTTCAGCACGACCGGGTATCCGATGCGTTGGGCGGCCTCGACCGCCGCCTTTGCACTCTCGGCCCGGACCGACGCGGGAACACGCAGACCTGCGGCCGACAGCGCGCCCTTGGCCTCCATTTCCGTCAAGATCCGCGCGTCGCAAGCCTTGGGTGAAAGCAGGATCGGCGCTGCGTCCTCCAGTGGCCGTCCAAGCTGCGCCGCGACAAAGATCGCCTCAGCAGCCTCTGCCAATCCGGCGAGCGGAACAATGCCGCGCGCCATCAGATCTTGCGCCACCGCCTCTGGCATCGTCTCTTTCAACGAACTTACGATGGCCATGCTGCGCCCCGCCTGCTGCCCGGTGCGGACCACCGCCTCGATCACAGGCTGCCATGCGGAGGCATCGCAGCGATCAGCGCGCGGAAAATCCAGCACGACACAGCCCATCGCCACATCGCCCTCCATCATCGCCGTGAAGCTTGCCGTCATCGCGTCAATATCGCCCCAGATAAACGTGTTGTAATCCAGAGGGTTCGCCAAGGCGATGCGCGGCCCCAGTACGCCCCGCAGCCCCTTTACCTGACCTGCATTCAGCGGCGGAAAGACCAGCCCGGCCTCAAGCGCCGTGTCAGCGACAAGGCTCGCCTCGCCCCCGGAACAGGACATGGACGCGATCCGGTTCGACCCGAGCGGCCCCGCGACATGCAGCAGCTTCAGCGCTTCCAGAAGTGCCGACAGCGAGGACACCTGCCCGATCCCAAGCCGCCGCAGCAGCGCCTGCCCGCCTGCATTGCTGCCAGCAACCGAGGCCGTGTGCGAGATCGTGGCCGCGCGGGCCTGATCGGATTTGCCGACCTTCAGCGCGACAATATGCTTGCCAAGCGCCCTCGCCTCGGCCGCCAATGCCTCGAACCCGCGAAGGTCGTCGACCCCTTCGATATGCAGCCCCAATGCTGTCACCCGGTCATCCCGCAGCAAGGCGCGGGAAGCTTCGGAAAGACCGGTCTGGGCTTGGTTCCCGACCGTGACAACATAGGCAATCGGCGTTCCGCGATCCTGCATGGTGAGGTTGATCGCGATATTCGACGATTGCGTGACAAGCGCCACGCCGCGGTCCACCCGAACGCCGCCATGCTGGTCAGGCCACAGTGCCGCACCGTCGAGATAGTTCAGAAAGCCGTAGCAATTCGGCCCGAGGATCGGCATCTCCCCGGCGGCCTCCAGCAAGGCTTGTTGAAGCGTCGCGCCATTGCCGGTCTCTGCATCAGCCTCGCGAAAGCCGGAGGCGAAACACACCGCGCCCCCGGCCTCACGCGCCGAAAGCTCTGCTACTGCGTCAATCGTTGCTTCGCGGTTGATACCGATGAAACTGGCATCCGGGGTGTCCGGCAAATGCCGGATGTCACAAAAGGCGGGCAGGCCACTGACGCTTGCGCGGCTTGGGTGGACGGGCCAGACCTTGCCCGCAAAACCGATCCTGCGGCATTGCGCGATCACGTTTTCGCACCATGTCCCGCCGCCTATCACGGCGATGCTTTGCGGGCGCAGAAGACGGCCGAGCCGACGCATCAGGCCCCCAACGGGCGCAGCAGGTCGCGGCTGATGATGTGGCGCTGGATCTCGGAGGTGCCATCCCAGATCCTCTCGACGCGGGCATCGCGCCAGAACCGCTCGATGGGGAAGTCATTCATCAGCCCCATGCCGCCAAAGACCTGAAGCGTCGTGTCCGTCACCCGCGCCAGCATTTCGGACGCATAAAGCTTGGCACTCGCAATCTCCCGGTTCGAAGGCAGCGCCTGATCCAGCCGCCACGCGGCGGCAAGGGTCAGCCAGTCGGCCGCGTCAATCTCGGTAATCATGTCGGCAATCTGAAAACTGACGCCCTGAAACTTGCCAATCGGTTGGCCGAACTGCTTGCGTTCCGCCGCGTATTCCAGCGCATAGTCGAAACAGCGCCGCGCGCGACCCACACAGAACGCAGCCACCGTCAGCCGCGTCGCATAAAGCCAGGTGTTCATGACCTCGAACCCGCCATCAACCTCGCCCAGGACCTGCGCATCGGGCAAACGGCAATTGTCGAAATAAAGGATGTAGTTCCGGTAGCCCTTGTGGCTGACCGACTTGTAGCCTTCGCGGACCTCGAAACCGGGCGTGCCGCGATCCACCAGAAAGGTGGTGATGCGCTTTTTCGGGCCCTTGGACGTGTCATCCTCGCCCGTGGCGATGAAAACGATGAAGAAATCAGCATGTTCCGCGCCGGATATGAAATGTTTGGACCCGTTCACCACCCAGTCGCCGCCATCGCGGACGGCACTGCACTTCATCCCCCGCACATCCGACCCGGCATCCGGTTCGGTCATTGCCAGCGCGTCCATGCGTTCCCCCCGCACGGCAGGCAGCAGGTAGCGTTCGCGTTGCGCCCCCTCACAGGCCATCAGGATGTTTTGCGGACGGCCAAAAAAATGCGTCAGCGCCATGGACCCGCGCCCCAATTCGCGCTCGACCAGCGTGAAATCAAGGTGGCTCAGACCGGCGCCACCAACCTCTTGGGGAAAGTTGCAGGCATAAAACCCAAGATCAATGCATTTGCGCTTTATTTCTTCGCCCAGCTCGGGCGGAACCTGACCCGTGCGTTCGACCTCTGCCTCATGCGGATAAATCTCGTTCTGGACGAAACTGCGCACGGTAGAGACGATCATCTCCTGCTCTTCCGACAACCCGAACTGCATGGCGCCACTCCCTGAACCGTTGTCAGGATCGTAGCTGGCTTGACAGGCGGCGTGATGCAAAAATAGACATGGATCATGCGGAATTGGACAGTGAGTGCCGGCGACACCCAGGAGATTGCTGTCCTGCTCTTTCCGCGTTTCTCAAACCACTGCCTTGCGAACGCGGTTGAGCCCCTGCGCGCGGCCAATGAATTCCTGATGCGCGACTTTTACCGGTGGAGCTTTGTCACGCTGGATGGCGAGGCGGTCGAATCGTCCAGCGGCTTGCCGGTTCTGCCCAACTGCCGCCTGCGGGATCACGAGGGCGGCGCGTCGCTTTTCGTGCTTTCAAGCTATGATGTCCGCAGCTTCGCCACGCCAGCCACGACGCGGGCTTTGACGGCGGCGGCGCGCCGGTTCGGGACTGTCGCGGGCATGGACACGGGCGCGTGGCTGATGGCGCAGGCGCAGCTGTTGAACGGCCGTGCGGCGACGATCCATTGGGACGAGCTGACCGCTTTTTCCGAAACATTCGATCAGGTCGATGCGCGGCCAGACCGGTTCATCATTGATGGCGACCGGATCACCTGCGGCGGTGCCATGGCGGCGTTTGATCTGGTGCTGGACCTGATCTGCAGCACCCATGGCGAGGCGCTTGGGCTGGAGGTCTCGGCCTTCTTCATGCACCAGTCGGCAGAGCCGCCGCGCGACCGTCTGTTCCGGCACCGCGCCTCTGCGGTTGTTGAACAATGTATCGCGCTGATGTCGTCATCGCTGGAAAGCCCCCTGCCCATCGGCGTGATTGCCCGGCAGCTCCGGACAACGCAGCGCACGCTTTCGCGGACTTTCCATGCAGAATTGGGCGCCTCGCCAAAGACGGTCTACAAGCGCCTGAGACTGTCTGCTGCGCGGCGATACGCACAGCAGTCCAGCTACTCTGTGACCGAGATCGCCCTGCGCTGCGGCTATACCAACCCCGCCGCGATGACGCGGGCCTTTGTCGAGGAATTCGGCAAACCGCCCAGCGCATTCCGAAAAAGAGCGTGATGGGCCGTCGCGCCATTGGCACCCGGCAAATGCCCTGCAGCCACGCGCAAGTGATTGCAAATCCCTGCGCATCACTCCATGCCCTTTCACTGGACTGAGCCACGCAAATCTGCTCAAACGGGAACAGCTTTCACGGACCCAGCATCATGAGCAACGACTCTCCGATCCGGACAAGGGTAACCACCAGCCATTGGGGCGCGTTCGAGGTGCAAACCAGGGGGGATCGCATCATTGCGACCGCTCCATTTGCTGCCGATCCTGAACCTACGGCGATCCCGGATATGCTGCCACAGGCAGTCCATCACAGATCCCGCGTGCTGCGCCCGTCGATCCGGCGGGGCTGGCTGGAACGCGGTGACCGGCACACGCGCGGCGAAGATGACTTTATCGAGCTTCCCTGGGACGAAGCGCTGGATATCGCCGCGGCCGAGATCGAAAGGGTGCGCAAGACACATGGCAACAATGCGATCTTCGGCGGATCCTACGGATGGTCCTCTGCCGGGCGATTTCATCATGCGCAAAGCCAGGTGCATCGGTTTCTGAACAGCATTGGCGGCTATGTCGCCTCCTTTGGCAGCTATTCTACGGGATGTGCGCAGGCGATCATGCCGCATGTCTTTGGCATCCCTTTCCTTCAATACAATTACGGGTCTCAGGACAGCTGGCAGACCATCGCCGACAACACCCGGACGCTCGTCATGTTCGGGGGGATCAACCCGAAGAATTCTCAGGTCAGCATGGGCGGGATCACCGAACATGAAACGGGGTCATGGTTTGAACGGTTCCGTGCCGGGGGGATGCGGTGCATCAATATCGGCCCGCAACGCACCGATGCGCCGGGTGGCTGCGACTGGCTTGCGCTGAGGCCGGGCTCTGACACTGCGCTGATGCTTGCCCTTGCCCATGTGCTGGAAGAGGAAGGCCTGACCGATCACGCTTTCCTTGACCGCTATACCACCGGGTTTGACCGGTTCCGCCCCTACCTGATGGGACAGGCGGACGGCCAGCCGAAATCGCCGGACTGGGCCGCACCGCTTTGCGGCGTGTCCCCGGAAGAGATCCGCGCGCTTGCCCGCCGCATGGCCTCGACCCGGACATTGATCACCGTCGCCTGGTCGCTTCAGCGCGGCCATCATGGAGAGCAACCCTACTGGATGTCCGCCGTCCTTGCCGCGATGCTGGGTCAGATCGGATTGCCCGGTGGCGGTGTCGGTTATGGCTACGGCGCAATCGGCGGCATCGGCCGGTCCATGAAACGGCTGAGCGGCATGACGCTGGATCAGGGCCAGAACCCGATCAGCGAAGTGATCCCGGTGGCGCGCGTGGCGGATATGCTGCTCAACCCCGGTGCGCCCTATGACTTCAACGGCAAGCGCGATCCTTATCCCGATATCCGGCTGGTGTACTGGGCGGGGGGCAACCCGTTCCACCATCATCAGGATCTCAACCGCTTTCACGAGGCATGGAAATGCCCGGAAACGGTGATCGTGAACGAGCCTTGGTGGACTGCGACCGCGCAGCGCGCCGACATCGTCTTTCCGGCGACAACGCCCTATGAGCGCGAAGATATCGGGCGCAGCACGATGGATGACTACCTGTTCCACATGCCCGCGCTCATCCCGCCCGTGGGCGAGGCGCGCGACGACTATGATATCTTTGCCGGGCTTGCGACGCGGCTTGACGCAGAAGAAGGCTTTACCGAAGGGCGCAGCTCTGCGGACTGGATCCGACACCTTTACGAAGGCTATGCGACGGAGGCCGCCGCCGAAGGGATCGACGTCCCGGACCTCGACACATTGCGAGACCGCAACTGGGTGCGGCTGCCGATCAAGGAATCAGAGGCGCCGCCATCCTTTCTGGCCCGATTTCGTGCAGATCCAGAGGGGCGCGCGCTGGCAACGCCATCAGGCCGGATCGAAATATTCTCGGACACGGTCGCGGGGTTTGGCTATGACGATTGCCCCGGTCATCCGGTCTGGCTTCCGCCCCAGGAATGGCTGGGCGCTGCTACGCAAGATGCCCCGCTGCATCTTGTCTCGCCCCAGCCCGGGGACAAGCTGCACAGTCAGCTGGAGGCAGCACTCGCCGACGTCGCAGGCGCACGGCCGGAAACACTGGTGATCAACCCGGCTGATGCCTCTGCACGGGGTATCGCCACCGGTGACCTGTTGCGCGTTTTCAACGGGCGCGGCGCCTGCCACGCGCGGGCGCTTGTCTCCGATGACATCACGCCCGGCGTGGTCGCCCTGCCGACAGGCGCGTGGTATGCCGGATCGCGATCCAATATCGATCCGCATGGCAACCCCAACGTTCTGACGCAGGATGTCGGCACTTCACGGCTGGGTCAGGGGTGCAGCGCCCATACCGCCTTGGTCGATGTCGCAAAGCTGTAAAGGCGCCTTTTGCGTCAAAGCCACATGACAAGACCGATATAGAACCCCAGCTCGGCAAATTGCTGACAGCCACCCAGACATTCAAGCGTGTAGCCGGAAAGCTTGCGCAGAAAGGACTGCGCGAATCCCGACATCGCCAGGAATGACATCACAATCGCGGTGGCCTGCGCCCAAAGGCCAAAGATCGGCACCATCGCCAACGCCAGCACCACGGCAGAGACAAGTGCAAAGCGGTAGCCATCGGGTGTGACACCGGGTGGGCGATATTTCGAGCCTTCATGCGGGGCGTATTGCGTGGCGGCAATGACCTGAACGATGCCCATCCGGCTGAGCGCATGCCCCGCCACCAGCGCCGAACATGCCGCCCAAAGCGGCAGCGCCATGAGACAGGCGGCCTTGATCGCCAGAACCATTGCCAGCGACAGCGCCCCGTAGGTGCCCAGCCGACTGTCGCGCAAAATCTTGAGCACATCGCGCCGGGTCGCCCCCCCGCCAAGCGCATCGGCGGCGTCGGCCAGACCATCTTCGTGGAACGCCCCGGTCAGCAGCATGGTCAGCCCCATCGACACCAGAACAGCCACCGGCATCGGAAGAAGCTGTGCCAAAAGCCACAGAAGCGTCGCAGACACCCCCCCGATTACCAGCCCCACAGCCGGGTAGTATTTCGTGGCCCGGATCATCAGGTCGTCACTGCTGGGCAGATCGCGCGGCACCGGCAGATGCGTGAGGTAGCGCAGCGCCAGAAGGAAGAGGTGCAGCTCCAGCGGCAGGGCGGGCTGCTCTGGATGGGGGTGGAAACTGTCCCGTCTGTCGACCATTCGCCCTGCCCTTCACCTGCCGGTTTGCCCTTGCGCCAGATTGCAATCGAAACGCCGCCGGACGCAAGCGCGGCAATATTCACCTTGACCTTGTCGGCAATCGTGCGAAACAGCCTGCATGTCACAGTCTGAACTCTCCATTGATCTTGCCGCGCTGGTGTCCAACTGGCGGGCTTTGAATGCGCTAACCGACTGCGAGACCGGTGCGGTCGTGAAGGCTGACGCTTACGGGCTTGGTGCAGACCGCGTCGCACCCGCCCTGGCCGCGGCCGGCGCGCGCTGCTTTTTCGTGGCCCTTGCCGAGGAAGGCGCGGCCCTGCGCCGTATTCTGGGCGACGGTCCCGATATTTGCGTCTTTTCCGGGCATATGGCAGGCGACGCCGCCCTGATCCGGGATGCGGACCTTGTGCCGATGATCAACTCCATCGACCAGATGTCCCGCCATGTCGAGGCGCTGCCCGACGCGCGGTTCGGCGTCCAGCTTGATACCGGCATGAACCGGCTGGGTATGGAACCGGCGGAGTGGACCGCCCTGCGCGAGGTCGTGCTGAACCAGCCCCCGGTTCTGGTGATGAGCCATCTTGCCTGCTCGGATGAGCCGGACCATCCAATGAACGCCCAGCAGCTGCAAAGCTTCCTGGAGATGACCGATGGGATCGACGCGCCGCGATCGCTGTCAGCGACAGGCGGCACGCTTCTGGGGCGTGACTACCATTTTGACCTGACCCGCCCCGGCATCGGCGTCTATGGCGGTCTGCCTTTTATCGAGGCACAGCCGGTGGCGCGACTGACCATCCCCGTCATCCAGACACGAGAGCTGACACCCGGCGAAACCGTGGGCTATGGCAACACCTGGATGGCCGAGGCCCCGGCGCGCATTGCCACCATTGCCGCGGGCTATGCCGACGGCATCATCCGCGCGATGGCGCCCGACGCCTATGTCTGGGCCGGGGAACACAAGTGCAAGATCGTCGGGCGCATCTCGATGGATCTGATCGGCGTGGATATCAGCCACCTGCCCGAAGACCCGGACACTGTCGAGCTGCTGGGGGTTCACCAATCGGTTGATACGCTGGCCGACGCGGCTGGAACGATCGGCTATGAAATTCTGACATCGCTGGGCAACCGCTATGCCCGCCGGTACGTGGGCGGATGACGCTGACGCGCCCTATCGCTGCGATCGGCCACAATGTCCTGAGCCTGCTGGCCTCTATCGGGCGCGTGTCTATCTTTGCGGCGCGTGCTGTCAGCCACCTGTTTCGCCCGCCCTTCTATGGCCGCGAATTCCTGCACGCTTTGGTCCAGATCGGCTGGTTGTCTCTGCCGGTCGTTGGGCTGACCGCCCTTTTCACCGGCGGCGCGCTGGCATTGCAGATCTATGCAGGCGGCGCGCGCTTTTCGGCAGAGGCGGTCGTACCCTCCATCGTTGCGATCGGCATGGCACGAGAGCTTGGCCCCGTTCTGGGCGGGCTGATGGTGGCGGCACGGGTCGCCTCGTCCATCGCGGCAGAGCTTGGCACCATGAAGGTGACAGAGCAGATCGACGCGTTGGTCACATTGTCGACCAACCCGATGAAATACCTCACCGTGCCGCGCATGCTGGCCGCGACGCTGGCGGTGCCCCTGCTGGTCGCCGTTGGCGATTCCATCGGCATCCTTGGTGGCTATGTCGTGGGCGTCACACGGCTGGATTTCAACGCCGCCGCCTATCTCAAGAACACGGTCGACTTTCTGGAATTCTGGGATGTCGCCTCTGGCCTTGTGAAGGGGGCTGCCTTCGGGTTCATCGTCGCGCTGATGGGCTGCTATTACGGCATGAATTCGGGCCGTGGGGCGCAGGGTGTCGGACGCGCAACCAAGGCCGCCGTGGTATCGGCATCCGTCCTGATCCTAGCGGCGAACTACATCCTGACCGAGGTGTTCTTTTCGGCATGATCGAGCTGCGCGACCTTCACAAGGCCTTTGGCGACAATCAGGTGCTGCGCGGGGTCAACCTGACTGTCCCCAAGGGCGAATCGATGGTCATCATCGGCGGCTCTGGCACTGGCAAATCCGTGACGCTGAAATGCATCCTCGGGCTGGTCCCGCCCGATAGCGGCACCATCACTGTCGGGGGCAAGGACGTGCGCAAGACAGACCGCGATGCCTTTCTGGCAAGGTTCGGCATGCTGTTTCAGGGTGGCGCCCTGTTCGACAGCCTGCCCGTCTGGCAAAACGTCGCTTTCCGGCTGCTGCGCGGCTCGCTGAAGCGCCCCCGGAACGAGGCCCATGAAATCGCCGTGGAAAAGCTGCGCCGCGTCGGCTTGAAACCAGAAGTGGCCGGGAAATTCCCCGCCGAGCTGTCGGGCGGGATGCAAAAACGCGTCGGCCTTGCCCGTGCCATCTGCGCCGATCCCGACATCATCTTTTTCGACGAACCCACCACCGGGCTTGATCCCATCATGGCGGGCGTCATCAACGAATTGATCCGGGAGATCGTCGTCGAGATGGGCGCGACTGCCATGACCATCACGCATGACATGTCCTCTGTGCGGGCAATTGCCGACAAGGTCGCGATGCTGCACGATGGCGTCATCCAATGGTCCGGCCCGGTGAGCGAGATGGATGACAGCGGCGACCCCTATCTTGACCAGTTCATTCACGGGCGGGCCGACGGCCCCATCGAATCGGTGAGGTGAGCCTGATGTTCGAGCCAAGCTACACCCTGCTGGCGCTGCTGATCGTGCGCCGTTTTGTCTTTCCCGAAGCCGTGATGATCCTCGCGCTCTTGCGGTTGATCCTTGGCAAGGGCTGGGTCCGGCTGCCTGCCGCCGCGGCGTTTCTGATCGCCGGTGCCATGGTCGCCACGGTCTTTGCGCCCGCAATGGGGCTGGCACATGGCGCCGCTTATATTACGGCCGCGCGCTGGATGCAGACCGGTGGCCCCGTCCTCCTTCTTGTGCCGGTGGGGTTTTTGCTGGTCGGCGCCCTCTCTCGCCGTCGCCCCTGGCCATGGGTGGAAATCGTCCTTGTCGGGGTGACACTGGCGTTCTGCGCGCTGTGGATCGTGGCCCAGTTCTGATGAGCCAGCACGCCAGCAACGCTGCCACGGCGCCGACCGATGCGCCCAGTGCAACGCAAGATGGAGCATTCCAGTGCTGCGCTGGCTGAACCTGTCGCTTCTTATCCTCTACCCGGTCGCATGGTTCGCACCGCTGATTCGCGCCGGATTGCTGCCGCTATTCGGGCTCAGCGAAATATCTGTACTGTCCGGACTTCAGTCTTTGTGGGAAACGGACGTCATGCTCGCCCTGCTGGTGACGGTGCTCGCGCTCTTTGCCCCCTACCTCAAGACCATCGGCCTCGCGCTCATCCATTTCGGAATGCTGCGTCGCCGCATTCTGCCGGTGCTCAACCTGCTGGGAAAGCTAGCAATGGCGGACGTGTTTCTGATCGCACTATATGTTGTGGTCGCAAAGGGCGTCGGGGTGGGAAGGGTCGAAACCGCATGGGGGCTGTACCTGTTCTCGGCCTGCATCCTGACCTCGCTTGTCATCGGTATCCTGACCGAAAAACGCGCGCGAATCTGATCACGAACCCGACACGCCGCAAGCGCGTATTGTGACATTTTTCACGAATTCACGCGCTACGGGGAGCGATGGGTCAAAAAAAACATAGTTGAACGGCGCGGTTTCGGCATAAACTTGCCGATGTACGGTTCTTGCTTCTGACCTCCTTGGGGGAAATGATGACACAATTGTTGGTGTTTAACGCGTCGCTGCGCTTCGTCTTTCAGCGTCTGGCCTTTGGCTTGGTTGTCCTGTCGGCTCTTGGCCTTGTGGGCTATACCGCAGCCTGTGTCGTCGGTTTCGCGCCCTGGCTGCAACTCAGTCTTACCTTCGGGGAAACGGTCTATACAGGAGCCGGTCCGGTCGTGCAGGCGGGTTTCACGGCTTTGGCAGTCTCGCTGGCCTTCTTCCTGCCCACGAATGCGCGGGTGATGGCGCTGGAGAATTCCCACCGCAGTTTCACAATCGGCATGCGGGATGTAGCGCGAGCCTATTCGGTCGCCCATGCCCGTGACCGGGAAGAATTGTTCGATCTGTCCTCGGAATTCGATTCAATCCGTGCCCGTATGGCGTTCCTGCGCGACCATCCCGACCTGTCGGAGCTGGAGCCCTCTGCGCTGGAAGTGGCCGCACAGATGAGCCATGTCTCCTCGGAACTGGCACAGGTCTATTCCGATGCCGCCGTGCATCGCGCCAAGGACTTCCTCGTCCAGCGCCAGATCGAGGTCGAGGAATTCAACAAGCGTCTGCATAAGGCCAAGGCCGCGGCGACCGAGATCCACCAATGGGCGGAACGCATGCGCATGGACGAGGCCGTGGCAGAGGCGCAGCTTGCCCGACTGTCGGCGGAACTGGACGAAGTCCTGCCAGAGCTTGGCCTGTCCATCAAGGAAATGGCTGAGCGCGGTCGCTTTGTAGAACCGGATCACGCGGAAACAGCGCCTGAAATCACGCCCCTACCAGACGATCTTGGCTTTGCAGATGACGACGAACGGATCGTGGCGCTGCAATCAAAGCGCGCTGCCGAATAACGGCCCGTCCCTGCCGCCATGGCAGGGCTTGCGGGGGCGCACGGTTTGAGCCACAAGATGCGGCATGGCCAAAGCAACCACCTCTTACGTCTGTTCGGCCTGCGGGGCCTCTAGCACCAAGTGGTCGGGGCGCTGCGAAGCCTGCGGCGCCTGGAACACGATCTCCGAGGATGCGGGCATCAGCGCAGGCCCCCCGAAGAAATCCCTGGGCAATTCCCGCGGCCGCACTGTCGCCCTGACAGATCTTTCGTCAGAGGAGGCCCCACCCCCCCGGACATCCTGCGGTCTCAACGAGCTTGACCGCGTGCTTGGCGGCGGCCTCGTGCCTGCCAGCGCCATTCTTGTGGGCGGCGATCCCGGCATCGGCAAATCCACCCTGCTCTTGCAGGCTGCGGCCCAATTCGCCCGTGCAGGGCTGAAGGTGATCTATGCCAGCGGCGAGGAAGCCAGCGCGCAGGTGCGGATGCGGGCGCAGCGGCTGGGACTGGACGATGCCCCGGTAAAGCTCGCGGCAGAAACCAACCTGCGCGACATCCTGACCACGCTGGAGGCCGAAGCGCCCCAACTGGTGATCATCGATTCGATCCAGACCATGTGGGCCGACAATGTCGACAGCGCCCCGGGCAGCGTCAGCCAGGTGCGCGCCGCAGCCCATGAGCTGACAACCTTTGCCAAGCGCCGGAATACCTCTGTCATCATGGTGGGCCACGTCACCAAGGACGGCCAGATCGCAGGCCCCCGCGTGGTCGAGCACATGGTCGATACCGTGCTGTATTTCGAGGGCGAACGCGGGCACCAGTTCCGCATCCTGCGCGCGGTCAAGAACCGCTTTGGCCCCGCCGATGAAATCGGTGTGTTCGAAATGACCGGTGCCGGGCTGTCAGAGGTATCCAACCCGTCGGCGCTGTTCCTGTCCGAACGCGGCCAGCCAACGCCCGGCTCTGCCGTCTTTGCCGGGATCGAGGGCACGCGCCCGGTGCTGTGCGAATTGCAGGCGCTGGTCGCACCTTCGCCGCATTCGCAGCCCCGCCGTACCGTGGTGGGCTGGGATGGCGGACGGTTGGCAATGATTCTCGCCGTGCTGGAGGCACGCTGCGGCATCCCCTTCGCGGGGCTCGATGTCTATCTGAACGTGGCCGGCGGGATGCGCATTTCCGAACCGGCCGCTGATTTGGCTGTGGCGGCGGCGCTACTGTCTGCGCGCGAAGACACGCCTTTGCCCCCTGAATGTGTCGTTTTCGGCGAAATCAGCCTATCAGGGGCCCTGCGCCCGGTCGGCCAGACGGAAAACCGGTTGAAAGAGGCGCAAAAACTTGGTTTCACCTCCGCCATTGTGCCAGAAGGCGGTAAGTCCGGCGGCACCGGTGGGTTAAGTCTGACGCGCATGGGCGATCTGGCATCCTTCGTGGGCGAGATATTCGGCGCGGGCTAGTAGCGGAAAAGAGGGACAGGGTTCTTGGAAGGTTTCACCATCATTGACGGCGTGGTGGCCGTCATCATCGTACTCTCGGCGCTGCTGGCCTATTCCCGTGGGCTGGTCCGCGAGGCCATGGCCATCGCTGGATGGGTCGCCGCGGCGATCCTCGCATTCATTTTCGCGCCGCAGGTGCAACCGCTGATCAAAGAATTGCCGGTCGTGGGCGAATTCATCTCGGACAGCTGCGAATTGTCCATCATCGGTGGCTTCGCGGCGGTCTTCGCAGTGGCGCTGGTTGTGGTGTCTCTGTTCACGCCGCTCTTTTCATCGCTGGTGCAGCGGTCCGCCCTGGGCGGCGTCGATCAGGGCCTTGGCTTTCTGTTCGGGGTCGCGCGCGGCATCCTCTTGGTGGCAATCGCCTTCTTCGTCTACCAGACAGTGCTGACCGCCCAGAATATTCCGATGGTCGATGACAGCCGGTCCGCACGGGTGTTTTCGCAATTCACCAGCCGCATCGAAGAACGCAACCCCGAACAGGCGCTTGGCTGGGTCACCACGCAATATGAGCAACTCGTCGGCGTTTGCGACACGGGCAACTGAGCCCCTGCCAACAGGGCGATAACACAGTTTCTACGGCCTGCGCTGCAACGCGCGGGCCGTTCGCTTTTGTGGCGTCACGCCCGCGCCGGGCGACGGCGTGCCCTGCGCCGAAACGGCCAACTTAGAACCCCCAGCAGCGCTGACAGCGCCATGCTGCCCGCCAGAAAGCCTGTACCGCCAAAGACTGCGCCTTCGAATGTCAGGGGGGCTGCGGGGCGAAAGTCCTGCCATGCCGCGCGGGCGATGTCCGGGTCGGTCAAATGCGTCACACGGCTGGCGCGGGTGAATGGCCCTGCCTCGCGCAAGGCCACAAGATCGGCATTGAGCCTGCGGTGACGAGAGATGGTCTGACGCATCGATTGGCTGCGCAGCTCGCCCAGGGCGCCGCCCTGCGCCAGTTGCTCCAGCGCCGCCTGACGGCTTAACCCGGCTGTGCGCGCATCCTCGTCGAACTGATCCACAACGCGGGTCAATTCATCCACCGCACCCCCAAGCCGCTGGGTATATTGCTGCGAAAACTCCGGAAATTGCGACAGGCCTGCTGCGCCTGCCAGCCCGCCTGCCAGAGTAAGTGCCCTAACGATCATCTGCCTGCCCTTTTTTGGGGCAAGCATAGCAGTTTTGGCCGACCGCGAACAGATCGCGGTCAGACCGTAGCCAGACCCTGCTCAGACGCTGGCGCGCCCGTAGATCTGTGCGATGCGTTCGATCGCCTGTTCGGGGGGCAGTTCTTCGGACTCGCCCGTCCGGCGCGAGGTGAGTTCCACAACGCCGTTTTTCAACCCTCGCGGCCCGACGGTGATCCGCCAGGGCAGGCCGATCAGGTCCATGCCGGCGAATTTGGCCCCTGCCCGTTCGCTGCGATCATCATACAGCGGCTCCAGCCCCAGCGCGGTAAGCGACGCATAAAGTGCCTCGCAGGCCGCGTCGGCCTCGTCATCCCCCTGCTTGAGGTTCACGATCCCGCAATGGAACGGGGTCACGCCCTCGGGCCAGATGATGCCCTTGTCGTCATGGCTGGCCTCGATGATCGCACCCAGCAGGCGCGACACGCCAATCCCGTGGCTGCCCATATGAACCGGTACACGGTTGCCGTCCGCATCCGCGACCGTGGCGCCCATGGGTTCGGAATATTTCGTGCCGAAATAGAAGATCTGGCCAACCTCGATGCCGCGCGCCGTGCGGCGACGCTCTTCGGGGACCTCGTTGAACAACGCCTCGTCATGGGTTTCATCCGTGCGGGCATAGCGCGAGGTGAACTCTTCCAGCACCGCCTGACACTGTTCATGGCTGTCATAATCGATCTCGCGGTCACCGAATTTCAGATCGGTGATCTCGCTGTCATAGAAGACCTCGGATTCGCCGGTATCCGCCAGTACGAGGAATTCATGCGTGTCGTCGCCACCGATCGGGCCGGAATCCGCGCGCATCGGGATCGCCTGTAGCCCCATGCGTTCATACGTGCGCAGATAGCTGACAAGGTGACGGTTATAGGCGTGCAGCGCGTCTTCTTTGGTCAGGTCAAAGTTATACCCGTCCTTCATGTAGAATTCGCGCCCCCGCATCACGCCAAAGCGCGGGCGGATCTCGTCGCGGAATTTCCACTGAATCTGGTAGAGCGTCAGCGGCAGGTCCTTGTAGCTGCCCACATGGCTGCGGAAGATATCCGTCACCAGTTCTTCGGCCGTGGGGGTAAACAGCATGTCGCGGCCGTGCCGGTCCTTCATGCGCAGCATTTCCTGACCGTAATCATCGTAGCGGCCGGATTCGCGCCACAGATCCGCGCTTTGCAGCGTGGGCATCTGGATCGCGATATGACCCGCGCGGGCCTGTTCCTCGTGAACGATATCCTCGATCTTGCGCAGCACCTTGAAGCCCAGTGGCAGCCAGGAGTAGATCCCCGCGGATGCCTGCTTGATCATGCCTGCACGCAGCATGTAGCGGTGCGAGACGATCTGCGCCTCGGCGGGCGTCTCCTTGAGAACGGGCATGAAGTAGCGGCTAAGACGCATGATATGTCCTTGGCGAAGAAATTGCGGTCCGACAGGGTGTAGGGCCTTGCCCCCTGCCTGCGCAAGCGCTGTGATGCCATTTTTTGACAACCCTCTGCTTGCATGACACGCCCAGTTGGGCAAAGAGTGACCCGAAAGGGGCGCATCGCATGGGTTTACCGGTTCAGCAACAGATGAAGTACTGGGGCATTGCCACGATAATACTCGTGCTGGTCCTGTGGTTTCTTGGCGATGTCCTGTTGCCCTTCATTCTGGGCGGGGCGATTGCCTATTTCCTTGACCCGGTTGCCGACAGGCTGGAACGGGCCGGGTGTTCGCGGGCGCTGGCCACTGGCATCATCACGGTCATTGCGCTTGTGATCTTCGTGCTGATGGCGCTTCTGGTGATCCCGACGCTGGTTCAGCAGACCCTGCAGCTTTTCGAAATCGCGCCCAATCTTTTCCAGGACCTTCAAGCCTTTCTGACAGAGCGTTTCCCGTCCCTGATGGTCGAGGACAGCGTCGTGCGCCAGTCGCTCTCGGGGCTGGGTGAAACCATCCGCGACCGTGGCGGAGAGCTTCTGAACACCGTGCTCAGTTCAGCCGCCGGGATCATCAACGTCGTTCTTCTGTTCGTCATCGTGCCCGTGGTCGCCGTGTACCTGCTATTGGACTGGGACAACATGATCGCGCGGATTGACGAGCTTTTGCCACGCGACCATGCGCCCGTCATTCGCAAGCTGGCCGCGGATATCGACAAGACGCTGGCCTCTTTCATACGCGGCATGGGTACCGTCTGCCTTGTGCTGGGCGCCTATTACGCCATCGCGCTGATGCTGGTGGGGCTGCAATTCGGGCTGGTCGTCGGTGTCATCGCGGGGCTGCTGACCTTCATCCCTTACGTCGGCGCCATCGTGGGCGGCGCATTGGCCATCGGGCTTGCCCTGTTCCAGTTCTGGGGCGAATGGTGGTGGATCGTCGCCGTCGCGGTGATCTTTCAGATCGGGCAGCTGATCGAAGGCAATATCCTGACGCCGAAACTGGTGGGCAGCTCTGTTGGTCTGCATCCGGTCTGGCTGCTGATGGCCCTGTCGGTCTTTGGCATGCTCTTCGGCTTTGTCGGCATGTTGGTGGCCGTGCCGGTGGCCGCAGCCCTTGGCGTTCTGGCCCGCTTTGGCGTGGCGCAATATAAACACAGCCTTCTTTATCGCGGTGTCAGCGATCAGGATGAGAGCTGATCCATGACCGAACAGCTCCGCATAACCTTGCCCGTGCGTCAGGCCCTGGGACGCGAAGATTTCTACGTCGCAGAGGCCAATTCCGTCGCGGTTTCGCAGATCGAGACATGGCGCGACTGGCCCGGTCGCAAGCTTGTCCTGTCGGGGCCCGAAGGCTCTGGCAAGTCACATCTGGCGCATGTCTGGGCTGCCGATAGCGGCGCGCTGATCGTCGATGCCACCAGCCTGCGCGAAGAAGATGTCCCCCGACTGGTGCTGCGCCCCGTCTGTGTCGAGGACGTGCCCAAAATCGCCGGGAACGATCAGGCGGAACGGGTGCTTTTGCATCTGCACAACCTCGCGCTGGCAGAGGGGCAGACGCTGCTTCTGACGGCGGATCGCCCGCCCTCTGCCTGGGGTCTGTCCCTGCCCGATCTTGCCAGCCGGATGAACGGCACCCCGATGGCCAGCCTGACCGATCCCGACGATCTTTTGCTGGGTGCGGTGCTGCTGAAACTGTTCGCGGATCGCCAGATCGTGCCCGCGCCGGACGCTGTGACCTATCTCGTGCGGCACATGCACCGGTCTTTTGCCATGGCCCGCAGGATCGTCGACGCGCTGGACGAAGCAGCACTGGCCCAACCCAAAGGTATTAACCGACCCCTTGCCATCAAGGTCCTTCAACAACTTGATACGTTTGACGATTAAAGCAAAATCATGAACAAAGAATTTGAAGGCGAACCCCAACCGATGACACAGGCCGATTTTCTCAAATCCCCCTTCCCCGCGCCGCAGGAGCTGCCCGATATCGACCTGACCGGGCCGGGCCGCTTTTTCAACAGGGAGCTTAGCTGGCTTGGCTTCAACTGGCGCGTGCTGGAGGAGGCAGAGAACCTGCGCACGCCCCTGCTGGAACGTCTGCGCTTTCTGTCAATCTCGGCCACGAACCTTGACGAATTCTATACGGTCCGTGTCGCGGGCCTGCGCGAGCTTGCACAAAGTGGCAACTCCACCCCCGCCGCAGACGGGCTGACACCTGCCGAACAGCTTGTGCTGATCGACGAAGACGCCCGCAAGCTGATGGCCCGCCAGCAGGAAGTGCTCAAGACCCTCCAAGCCGAGATGGAGGCAGAAGGCATCGTCGTGCTGGGGCCTGACGATCTCGATGATCAGGATATGAGACATCTCGAAGAGGTCTTCCTGACACAGGTTTTCCCGATCCTGTCGCCGCTGGCAATCGATCCGGCGCATCCCTTCCCTTTCATTGCCAATACTGGCTATTGCCTTGCACTGCATCTGGAACGGACGCGCGACAAGCGGACGCTTCAGGCGCTGCTGCCGATCCCGCATCAGGTGGATCGCTTTATCGCCCTGCCCGCCGATCAGGGCCGGTTCCGCTTCCTGCTGCTCGAAGACCTTGTGCTGCTTTATGTGCATCAGCTGTTTCCCGGTTATCGCACAAAGGCACATTTCGGGTTCCGCGTCCTGCGTGACAGCGACCTTGAAGTCGAGGAAGAGGCAGAGGATCTGGTCCGCGAGTTCGAAGTGGCGCTAAAGCGACGGCGCCGCGGGCAGGTCGTGCGCCTGACCATATCTTCCGGTGCCGCGCCCGCCCTGAAATCCGTGGTGATGCGCGAATTGCACGTGACCGATGGCGAGCTTTTCGAGCTGGAGGGCATGGTGGGGCTTGCCGATGTCAAGGAACTGGTGCTGGACGCCCGTCAGGATCTGCAATGGCCCGCCTTCACCCCACGCGTGCCGGAGCGCGTACAGGACCATGACGGCGATATGTTCGCGGCGATCCGCCAAAAGGACATGCTGCTGCATCACCCGTATGAGACCTTCGACATGGTCGTTCGCTTTCTTGCCCAGGCTGCGCGCGATCCGGACGTTCTGGCGATCAAGCAGACGCTCTACCGGACCTCGCGCAACTCTCCCATCGTGGACGCGCTCTGCGAGGCGGCGGAAGACGGCAAATCCGTCACGGCGCTGGTCGAGCTGAAGGCCCGTTTCGACGAGGCCGCCAACATCCGCCAGTCCCGGCGGCTGGAACGGTCGGGCGCGCATGTCGTCTATGGTTTTCTGGATTGGAAAACCCATGCCAAGATCTCTACCGTGGTGCGGCGCGAGAATGGCAAGCTGGTCACCTACACCCATTACGGCACCGGCAACTACCACCCGATCACCGCGAAGATCTACACCGATCTCAGCTTCTTTACCTGCGATGCCGCCTTGGGGCGCGATGCGACCAAGGTGTTCAACTACCTGTCAGGCTATGCCTATCCCGAGGGGCTGGAGAACCTGCATATCTCTCCCCACCAGCTGAAAAGCTTCCTGCTGGAGCAGATCGAGGCCGAAGCCGCCCATGCAGAGGCCGGGCGGCCAGCGGATATCTGGGTCAAGGTCAACTCTCTGGTTGAACCACAAGTCATCGACGCGCTTTACAATGCCAGCCAACGCGGGGTGAAGATCACGCTCGTCGTGCGTGGCATCTGCGGATTGCGCGCCGGAGTAAAAGGGCTGTCGGAAAATATCCGCGTGAAATCCATCGTCGGGCGTTTTCTGGAACATTCCCGTATCATTTGTTTCGGCAACGGGCGCGGCCTGCCATCGAAAAAGGCGCGGGTGTTCATATCTTCGGCCGACTGGATGGGGCGCAACCTCAACCGCCGGATCGAAACGCTGGTCGAGATCAGCAACCCGACCGTCAAGGCCCAGATCGTAAGCCAGATCATGGCGGCCAACCTTGCCGATGTCGCCCAAAGCTGGGTGATGGGTCCGGATGGCAAATTCGACCGCGAACCGGTAGAGCCGGGAAAATTCGCCTTCAACTGCCACCGGTTTTTCATGGAGAATCCGTCGCTGTCTGGCCGGGGCTCTGCCGGAGCGTCGGATGTTCCGCAGCTCACTCACTCGGATGATTGACCCGGCGCCCCAGCCTGTCGCAGACTAAGCGGCACCACCGAAGAGGTTCGCATGACCAAACTGGCAGCTGCTGCACACCAAGTCGGGGGGCCGTTCACGCGCGCCCTGTTCAACGATCCGGAGGCGCGCGATCTGTCCCGAGTGGGGGTGCTCGACATCGGGTCCAACTCTGTCCGGCTTGTGGTGTTCGATGGTGCGGCCCGCAGCCCTGCCTATTTCTATAATGAAAAGCTGATGTGCGCGCTTGGGGCGGGCATGTCCGAAACCGGTCGGCTGAACCCCGAAGGGCGCAAACGCGCGCTCTCTGCGATCACGCGGTTTCAGGCCCTGGCGGATGGTCTTGGCATGGCGCCGATCAGCGCCGTGGCCACCGCAGCGGTCCGGGAGGCCGAGGACGGGCCGGAATTCTGCGCCGAGGTCGAAGAAAAGACCGGTCTGAAGATCTGCGTGATCGACGGCGAGGAAGAAGCTCGGCTTTCGGCCCAAGGCGTTCTGCTGGGATGGCCGGGATCTTACGGGCTGGTCTGCGATATCGGCGGTTCCTCCATGGAACTGGCCGAAATCGCGAGCGGTCAGGTCGGTCGCCGGGTCACCTCGCCCCTTGGCCCGCTGAAGCTGCGTGATCTGCCGGGCGGACCGAAGGAACGCAAAAGCCATATCCGCAAGACGCTCAAGACATTGGCCAAAACGATGGGCCCGCAACATGATCGGCTGTTCCTCGTGGGGGGCTCCTGGCGGGCCATTGCGCGCATCGATATGGATCGCCGCGCCTACCCGTTGCACGTGCTGCATGAATACCGCATGAGCGCCCAGTCAGTGAACGACACAATCGCCTATATTGAGGAGTCGGACCTGAACGAACTGCGCAACCGCTGCTCGATCTCCAGCGCGCGCATGTCGCTGGTGCCCTATGCCGCAGAGGTGCTGCGCGAGGTGGTCGGCATCATCGACCCCAAGGATATCGCCATTTCCAGCTATGGCATCCGCGAAGGGTTGCTGTACGAACAAATGCCCCAGCGTTTGCGCGACCGTGACCCGCTGATTGAGGCTTGCTACTTCGCCGAGGCCAAGGACGCCCGCCTGCCCGGCTTTGGGCGGCGCCTGTTTGCGTTCGTGTCGCCCCTTTTTGCCAATGCAGGCCCCGCACAGATGCGCATCGTCAAGGCCGCCTGCCTGCTGAACGATGTCAGCTGGCGCGCCCATCCCGACTATCGGGCGGAAACCTGTTTCGACAATGCGACCCGGGCCAACCTTGGCGGTCTGAAACATTCCGAGAGGGTGTATCTGGGTCTCGCCCTGCTGCACCGCTACCGCAACAAGCGCGAAGGCACACGGTTCGAAGAGCTTTACGACCTTCTGCCGCCGGACCAGCAGCAAGAAGCAGAGGTGCTGGGCAAGGCGATGCGGTTCGGCGCGATGCTCTGGATGTCGGATTTCTCTGCAACCGGGGCAGAGCTAGAGCTCGACACGGACAAAGCAGTGCTTACGCTGCGACTTTCCGGCGCTGCGCGGCAGCTTTTTGGTGAAGTGGCAGAGGCACGGTTCGCGTCGCTCGCATCATCGCTCGGCGTGGAAACCAAGGTCGTGGATAACGCGGCCTGACCGGCGTTCTACCGCAATGTTCCGCCCGGGCCTTAGTTGCGAGGCGTTCAAAGCTCGATTTCACCGTCCTCCAGCGGACGGTCGGGCGGCGCGGCCTCGGGTTTACGGCGGATGATGATATCCCCGTTGGGCTGCATCTCTGGCGCGTCGTAGACGGACCAGTCATCCACCTCTTCCAGCAGTTTGCGCAGCGCTGGCCCCATATTGTCGGCAAAATCCCGCATCGCGGGTTTCATGTCCTCGGCCAGGCCCTCCAGCTCTTTCAGCGCGGGCTCCATCTCTTGCATGATGCCGCGCATGAACAGCCGCGCGCCTTGCTCCATCAGGCTCAACCCCTCGGCCCCATCCAGCTCTTCCTCCTGCGCGGAGACAAGATTGGGCGCGAGGCCAAGTGACAGGACAAGGGCGAGTGTGATCGGCTTCATGGACAGGAATATAGGTGCTCTGGCCAAAAACGTAAGAGGTCAGATATCGATGTCCAAAGTCACCGGAAAATGATCCGACGCTGTCAGCAGCGCCTCGTGCAGCTCTGGCGTCTTCCAGCACCCAAGGTCGTCGAACGGATGCCAGATGCGCCATGTCGGCCCTGTCTCGCGCAGATCGGCAGACACCATGATGTAATCAAGCAGCGCCTGAAGGTAGCTGTTCTTATGCGCCAGAAAGAAGCGCGCGGTTGCAGGCTGCGACCCGATCCGCCGCGAAAGGGCCTGTTCCGCGTGCGGATCGTAAAGCCGCGGGCCCCCGTCCCCCAGAACGATCTCGACCGAGGAGCGGCCAAACAGGTTTTCGTATTCATCCAGCCCCGGACCGTCATTCAGATCCCCCATCAGGATCAGGCTTTCCCCGGCGTTCAGATGCGTTTCAATCCGCCGTCGCAGCCAGATCGCCTGCGCCAGTTGCTTGCGACGGTTGGCGATTGACAGCCGCATGATCGCGTCACGCCCCCGCGCGCCATACGGTGCCTTGGATTTCAGATGTGCCCCGATCAGCCGCAACTCCTTGCAAGAGGCCGTCCGGGCGGCGATTTCCAGCGGGGGTTTCGAAAACCGGATCTTGTCCTGCGTGGCGTCGATATCAAGGTCGATGCGAAAGGTTCCGTCGAATCGCGGAACTTCGTCCCATGCCGTATCGGGCGTGATTTGCCCGATCGGATCGTGCCGCGCCTCCATCTTGTCGGGATCGTAGAGCAGCGCAATTTCCTGCTGGGTGTCATTGACGAACCCGATGATCGCCCGGCGGGCCCGCAAGCCAAAGGTCTGGGCGAAAGTTTCCAACGCCGCTGTCCCGTTACGACGTGTATGGCTGTCAGGGGCCTCGATCACCATGACGGCATCGGCATCCAGCGCCGTGAACACGATCCCCAGCGCCTCGATCTGCTGTGCGCGCGTCACGTCCCGGCGCGCCGACCAACGGTCATCCGCCAGCAACTGGCCAGCGTCGTCGAACAGCGCGTCAAACCATTCGACATTATAGGTGGCGATCCGCATCAGGCGTCTTGCCGCTGGGCAGAAATCTCTTCCCAGGCACGGTTGATATCGACCAGCCGCCGTTCGGACAGGCGCACGGCTTCTTCCGGCAGGCCGCGTGCGATCATCTTGTCCGGGTGGCTTTCGCGCACCTGCGCCCGCCAGACCTTGCGGATTTCGGCCAGCTCCATTTCGGGCGACACGCCCAGAACGCTGTAAGGGTCGGGTTGGGCGTCGGGGACGAACCTTGCGCGTAGCCCGCGAAATTCAGGTTGCGGCATTTTGAAAATCTGCGCGACCCGCTCCAGAAAATCATCCTCTTTGGGATGATACCGCCCATCCGCCACCGCGATGTAAAACAGCCCCTCCATCAGGGTGCACAGAATGGTGCGGTCTTCGCTGAACATGCGCGCGATGCGGGCCGCGTATTCCTCGTAGCCGGCCACGTCCTGCCGGGCCAGGTTGAACACCCTTGCGGCGCCTTCCTCGTCGCCCGCCGCAATGTGGAACACCTCGCGAAACGCGCGGACCTCGTCACGCGTCACCAGCCCGTCGGCCTTGGCCATCTTGGCCGATAGCGCAATCACCGCGATGGTGAAGGCAACAGAGCGTTCGGGCGGCGTTCGCAGACGTTCGAACACGGCGGAAAGGCCCTCGCCCTTGGCAAGCGCCTGAATCGCCTGAGATATGCGGGTCCAGATCGACATGGGGGCGATTCTATACGGCGGATGGGGGCTTGTCAGTGTGACAATCAGAGAATTTTCTGCATCAGCACAAGATCCATCCACCGTCCGAATTTGAAGCCGACCTCGGGCAGGCGGGCGACATGCGCAAATCCCAGCGCGGCGTGAAATCCCACGGCTGCGGCGTTTTCACCGCTGATGCCCGCCCAAAGCGAATGCACGCCTTCCGCTCGCGCCTGGCCCTCAAGCGCGGCCATCAACGCGCGGCCCGTCCCCTGCCCATGGGCCTGTGCATCCAGCATGATCGAGTGTTCCTTGGTATGGGCATAGCCCGGCCCGCCCCGAAACGGAGAATAGGTGGCAAAACCCACGACCTGCCCCGCCCGTTTGCAGACCTGAAACGCCGCACCGCGCGCGGCGATATCTGCGGCGATACCTGCCTCGGTCTTGAGCTCGGTGGTGAAGGTGAACGCCGTGTCCCTGATTATCGGGTTCCAGATGCGCATGATCGCAGCCGCATCTTCAGGCGTCGCAGGCCGGATCATCATGTCAGGGTCCGAATGCCCCCGGCAGTCGCAATCTGTGCGCTCAGACAGGACGCGCCAGTGTCAAAGACGATCCGCTCATCCGAAATTTCCAACAGGTCGCGCAGCGTCTCTGCCTCGGGATGTGTCACCACCAACTGCTCCAGCGTGCAACCGCTTCCGGGCAGGCTCTCGCCCGGTGTCACCGGCACCTGCCATTCGATAAGCGCCGGGAACATCTCGTCAAAGGGCAGTTGCCCGCTGCGCGGCACCGCCATGCGCCAGCGCAAATCCCCGCGTTCAAGATCCACGGCTTCGCCCGCCTCGGGCCAACGTTCCAGCGCGGCATCCAGATCCGGCACCCGGCAGATCCAGTTGGTCAAACGCGCCTGCCCCTTGAATATATCCAGCCCGAACCAGCGCGGCCGCAGGGGCGGCGGTGCCACCGGGTCGATGGCGATCGCCTCCAGATAAAGCCCGTCTGCCATCCCGATCAGCCTGTTATGGGTGCCGAACACCTGATGGTGCCCACCCGGTATGCTGGCGACGCCCAACGAGGATTCAAGATGCGAGACGGCCAATGCCAAAGTGGAGCCGCTTACGGCAAGATGATCCAAGCTCAACATGGGTATCAGCCTCCAACCAGTCACAGTTTTCTTGCCCGGCATCTGGCTGAAACGCAAGCGCGCGCCGGTTGCGGCGCGCGCTGGTCTGTCGGCAATTGGGGCGGGCCGGTCAGGCCGCCGTATCGCGTGCCGACCGGATCAGCCGCAAAATATCCTGCGCTGCTGCCGGAATATTGGTGCCCGGACCAAAGATGGCCTTCACCCCGGCATCTTTCAGGAACTGGTAATCCTGCTGAGGGATGACCCCGCCGCAAATCACGATGATATCGCCCGCACCTGCATCCTTCAGCGCCTGAACAAGCTGCGGTGCCAGCGTCTTGTGCCCTGCCGCCTGACTGGAAATGCCGACGACATGGACATCATTGTCCACCGCATCCTGGGCCGCTTCGGCAGGTGTCTGGAACAGAGGCCCCACATCGACATCAAAACCGATATCGGCAAAGGCGGTGGCAATGACCTTGGCGCCCCGGTCATGCCCGTCCTGACCCATCTTCACCACCAGCATGCGCGGGCGGCGGCCCTCGTCTTCGGCAAAAGCCTCTACCGACTTCTGGATCGCGGCAAAACCTTCGTCGCCCTCGTAGGCCGCGCCATAGACCCCGGCCAGCGTTTTCACCTCGGCGCGGTGGCGCCCGAACACCTTTTCCATGGCCATGCTGATCTCTCCAACAGTTGCGCGGGCACGGGCAGCCTCGACCGCCCCTTCCAACAGGTTGCCGCCCTCTTTGGCGCGGCGTTCAAGTTCGTCGAGCGCGGCCGTGCAGGCAGCTTCGTCACGGGTGGCGCGCATCTTTTTCAACGCGGCCACCTGATTTTCGCGCACCTTGACGTTGTCCACGTCGAGAATGTCGATCGGGTCTTCCTTGTCCTTGCGGTACTTGTTGACGCCGACGATCACCTCTTCGCCCCGGTCGATCATCGCCTGCCGAATGGCCGCACTTTCCTCGATCCGCAGCTTGGGCATGCCAGAGGCGACGGCCTTGGTCATGCCGCCCATCTCTTCGACTTCTTCGATCAGCTCCCACGCCTTTTCGGCCAGATCATGGGTCAGCTTTTCGACATAGTAGGAGCCTGCCAGCGGATCGACGACATTGGTCACGCCGGTCTCTTCCTGCAGGATCAACTGGGTGTTGCGCGCGATCCGGGCCGAGAATTCGGTAGGCAGGGCAATCGCTTCGTCCAGCGCGTTGGTGTGCAGCGATTGCGTGCCGCCCAGAACCGCCGACATCGCCTCATAGGCCGTGCGGATGACGTTGTTATAGGGGTCTTGCTCTTGCAGGCTGACACCGCTGGTCTGGCAATGGGTCCGCAACATCTTGGACCGGGGGTTCTGCGCGCCCAAATCGGTCATGATCCGGTGCCACAGCAGACGTGCTGCCCGCAGCTTCGCCGCTTCCATGAAGAAATTCATGCCGATGGCAAAGAAGAACGACAGCCGCCCAGCGAATTTGTCCACGTCCATGCCGCGTTCAATCGCCGCTTTCACGTATTCGCGCCCGTCCGCCAGCGTATAGGCCAGTTCCTGCACAAGGTTCGCGCCGGCCTCTTGCATGTGGTAGCCGGAAATCGAGATAGAGTTGAATTTCGGCATCTCGGCACTGGTATATTCGATGATATCGGCAATGATCCGCATCGAGGGTTCCGGCGGGTACACATAGGTGTTCCGCACCATGAATTCCTTTAGGATGTCGTTCTGGATCGTGCCCGAAAGAAGCGCGCGATCGTGGCCCTGCTCTTCGCCCGTCACGATGAAATTCGCCAGGATCGGGATCACGGCCCCGTTCATCGTCATCGAGACAGAAACCTTGTCGAGCGGGATCCCGTCGAACAGGATCTTCATGTCCTCGACGGAATCGATTGCCACACCGGCCTTGCCGACATCCCCCACCACGCGCGGATGGTCGCTGTCATAGCCGCGATGTGTCGCCAGATCAAAAGCGACAGAGACACCCTGCTGCCCCGCCGCCAGCGCCTTGCGGTAGAACCGGTTGGATTCCTCGGCCGTCGAAAACCCTGCATATTGCCGGATCGTCCAGGGGCGGCCTGCATACATCGTGGCCTTCACGCCGCGGGTGAACGGCTCTTCACCCGGCATCGTGCCCATATGCGGCAAGGCTTCGATGTCCTCGGCGGAATAAACCGGGGCGACCTCAATGCCTTCCAGCGTTTTCCACGTCAGATCCTCCAGAGGGCGGCCGCGCAGCTCTTTCTCGGCGACAGCGCGCCACTGCTCTTTCTTGGATGTCATCGTCTTATCCTCTTGCAGTTTGACCGGCTGGCGGATGCGTGATCGCCAGCGTCGCGTCGGGTTCGTCTATCGGACGGTCCGCGTCACCGCCCCGAAGGGTCGGTGAAACGCGGTTTCGGCTGTTTTCTTGCGCTTTTCCTCTGCCCGGATGGGGGCAGAGCCCGGCGGCAGCGGCCACGGACCATGAAATGCTGGTCCCTGCGCGGTAGGGCGGTTCCGGCACCGCGCAGGGTATCAGAGCGTCGAGCATCACAGGCCGCACCCCTTGACCAAGCGGCAGTCACGAGATTTTTCGCGCTTCCCGTGGGTTACGGCCTTCGCAATGGCGACCTGAGGACCTATATTCCGTGTTACAGGAGTATACATGACCCTTAGCAGATTGCTTTTATCTACGGCTTGCGCGATCGCTCTGGCGATCAGCCCTGCCATTTCCGCCGCTGCGGAAGAGGCTGTAGAAGAGCCACTAGCAGAGGTGACCGAGGTTGAAGAAGCACCCACGATCCGCAGCGCAGAGGGTGTGGACCTGTCGGAATTCCTGTGGATCAAACGGCCCGTCATCGTCTTTGCCGACAGCGCCAACGATCCCAGATACGTCCAGCAGATGCAGTTCATATCCGACCGGATCGGCGAACTGGAATTGCGCGACGTCGTTGTGCTGACCGATACCGATCCGGCCAATCCCAGCCCCGCGCGTCTGGCACTGCGCCCACGCGGGTTCATGCTGGCGATCCTTGGCAAGGATGGCGGCGTCAAGCTGCGCAAACCGCTGCCGTGGAGCGTGCGCGAAATCTCACGCTCCATCGACAAGTTCCCGATGCGCCAGCAGGAAATCCGCGACCGCCACCCCGCGCTCCCCTGAACCTGACAGATCTGTTCCCGCTGCAAATCGCTGGCGTCAATTCGGTGGCGCTGAGCAGATCTGTCGGCCCCGAGCCGATCGCCGGGTCGAACACGCCGCCGCCCCGCGTTACCGAAATTAATCAGCCCCGCGAAGACAGGCAGGTTCTTGGTTATCCGACCCGGCACCGGCATGGCGGCTTATTCGAACTCCATGATGACATCATCCACGGCGAGGCTGTCACCAGCCGAGGCATTGATCTTTGCCACAACGGATTTCTTTTCGGCCCGCAGGATATTTTCCATCTTCATCGCCTCGACGGTGCAAAGCGGCTGGCCTTCCTGCACTTCCTGACCAACTTCGACATCCACTTTCACGATCAGGCCGGGCATCGGACATAGCAGCAGCTTCGATGTGTCCGGCGCAAGTTTGACCGGCATCAGCTTGGCAAGTTCGGCCTGGCGCGGGGTGCGCACATGGACCTTCAGGTCAGCGCCCCGGCTGCGAATGCGGAACCCGCCAGAGATCTTGCCCACTTTCAGCACCAGCGGCTGGCCGTCGACCACCATCTTCGCCAGGGTATCCCCGGGCGTCCAGTCGCCCGAAACGCGCAAAGCCTCGCCATCGTCGAACATGACCGTCGCGCCGTCGTGATCTGCGGAAACGACCGCGTCGAAATCAACGTCCTGCAAGGCGACGTTCCACTTTTCACCGACATGGCGTTCGTGATTGTCCAGCCTGCCGGACACGCGCGCACGCCGGATCTCTGCCACCCGGTTCATCGCCGCACAGGCCGCAGCGATGCGCCGCAAATCGACCGTGTGCAGCGTCACCCCGTCAAAGCCGTCGGGGTATTCTTCTTCGATGAAGGCGGTCGTCATCTCGCCCGCCGTGAATTTCGGATGATCCATCACCGCCGACAGGAAGGGCAGGTTATGGCCAATGCCTTCGACCTCGAAACTGTCCAGAGCCACGCGCATCTCTTCAATCGCCTGAGTCCGTGTCGGCGCCCAGGTGCAAAGCTTGGCGATCATCGGGTCATAATACATTGAGATTTCGCCGCCCTCGAACACGCCGGTATCATTGCGCACGGCAGAGCCCGCATCCGCATGCTCTTCCGGCGGCCGGTAGCGCGTCAGCCGCCCGATTGAGGGCAGAAATCCGCGATATGGGTCTTCTGCGTAAAGCCGGTTCTCGATGGCCCAGCCATGGATCTTCAGATCGCTTTGCGCCATCGGCAGTTTTTCACCTGCGGCAACCCGGATCATCTGTTCTACCAGATCGACACCGGTGATCAGTTCGGTCACCGGATGTTCGACCTGAAGGCGGGTGTTCATTTCCAGAAAATAGAAGTTCCGCTCGCCATCGACGATGAACTCCACCGTGCCCGCGCTTGCGTAATCCACCGCCTGCGCCAGCGCCACGGCCTGTTCGCCCATCGCCTTGCGGGTGGCCTCGTCGAGAAACGGGCTGGGCGCCTCTTCGACAACCTTCTGGTTGCGGCGCTGGATCGAACATTCGCGCTCGTGCAGGTAGACCGCATTGCCATGCGTGTCCGCCAGAACCTGAATTTCGATGTGGCGCGGTTGCGTTACGAATTTCTCGATGAAGATCCGGTCGTCGCCAAAGCTGTTGGCCGCCTCGTTCTTGGAGGATTGAAACCCTTCGCGTGCCTCGGCGTCGTTCCAGGCGATCCGCATGCCCTTGCCGCCACCGCCGGCACTTGCCTTGATCATCACGGGATAGCCGACTTCGTTGGAGATTTTCACCGCCTCCTCGGCATCCTCGATCAGCCCCATATAGCCCGGAACCGTCGAAACCCCGGCCTCTTGCGCCAGCTTCTTGGAGGTAATCTTGTCACCCATCGCCTCGATCGCGCCGACGGGCGGCCCGATGAAGGCCACGCCCTCGGCCTCAAGCGCCTGGGCGAATTTCGGGTTCTCCGACAAAAAGCCATAGCCCGGATGCACGGCTTCGGCCCCGGTCTGACGGATCGCATCCATCACCTTGTCGATGACGATGTAGGACTGGTTCGCAGGCGCGGGCCCGATATGCACCGCCTCGTCCGCCATTTTGACATGCAGCGCATGACGGTCAGCATCCGAATAGATGGCCACCGTCTTGATGCCCATCTTGCGCGCGGTCTTCATGACCCGGCAGGCGATTTCGCCGCGGTTGGCGATCAGGATCTTCTTGAACATCTCCAGTCCCTTCAGTGAATTGGCCCGCGGTTGGCACCCGCGGCAAGAGCATGAAAAAAGCCGCCCGCGCATAGGGATGCGCGAACGGCCTCGAAAGCATGTATCTGAACTGCGCGGTCAGCCGTCAGGCCAAACCCCGCAGATTGCATTGTGATGCGCTGAGTGGCCGGTGCAACAACACTTGCCGAAGCAATCGACCCGCCGGGTTCAGCAGCGCGACGGGTATCGCTGGCAATACGCGACGTTGGCCGCAGCGCCCACGGCCGCGCCGACGATCGGATCGCCGTCCGTGACCACCGCGCCGGCCGCACCTGCGCCGCCCCCGATGATGGCCTGTTCACCCAGCGTGTCGCCACAGCCTGCAAGCGCGGCAATGCCTGCGCCAAGCGCCACCCATTTGATTGTTTGTCCGAGCATGTCCTGCCTCCGTCATGCGAATGTAGAACACAAACACTCGACGTCGTCGCTCTGTTCCAGCCCCATTCGTAAATTCGAGAAAAATCGGCAAAACCTTGCCAATACAGGGGGTTGCGAGCCATTTCTTGCCACGAAAAAAAGGGCGGCGGGTCAAGGGGTAGACCACGCCGCCCGTTAGGGGAAGGGTAACGGTGATCGGGCAGCGTGGGAACGCCACCCTCTCGCAATAAAATTACCCTGCCCAATTCAGACAGCGCCGCCAAGCACGAAGTCGCCTTCGCGCCTGACCCAGCGTAAACTCGCCTATTCCACTTTAGGATGAGCGAATTCATGCCCACTCATCCCCTTCGAACACGGCCGGGAAGGACGCGCGAGCGATATCCTCGTCGATCACCAGAAGCGCCTCGTAGGAGGTAGAATCAAAATCTTCCTCGACGGGTTTGACTTCGCGGCCAAAGAGCCAGCTCAGGCGGCCAGCGTCCAGATTGCCGCGCTCGAACGGTTCAGTGCCGAATTGCTGCCAGAGGGCGGCCATGAATGCCTCGTCCGCACGCCGGTCAGGCGGTCGGCGGTCGGCGTAACGTTCGCGCCGCACGAGTGGCGTGGCACCCTTGGGGTTGGCACGTCGAACTGTAAATTGGAAATCAGATCCGGGCAAACGCCCGGGAAAGCCGCGATGCTTCAGCATGTCCAGCCCTCCATTGTCAGGGGGGCGCGGCCGTGGACCGGTGTCGAAGCGGGCCGGTGGGCCCGCCCCGGGGTGGTGTTACTTGTACTTGCCGGTGTAGGTCGGCTCCGAGGAGATGGGCTCGGGATCGACCATGACAACTTCTTCTTGCTTGGGCGCGCAGGCCGAAATTGCTGCGACAAAGCTGAACAGTGCGATGAGCTTGATGCTCTTGGACATTTTAGTCTCCTGCCAATTTCTGTTGATGTGACAGAACCGGTCGGCCCTGCGCCATCTCGTGTTTGAATAACGGCTGCACTCGTGCATCCGTTCCCTAGACTATCGAAATTCTTGGCAAAAAGAAACGTGGGTGATGATGCGGGCACTGCTGCATCGTCCGGTTGTGATGCGAAAGACGCAAAGCTCGCCCGCATCGGGCCAAGTGCCTCCAGATGATGTGGTTTCATCAATACATCTCCCAGATACAGCGGCCATCCTCGATGGCATAGGCCTCGAAATATTGGGTGAGATCTGGGGCAGACGTGCCGAATTCCACCGCACGTTCGGACAGGCTGATGACGACACGTTCGGGCGTGCCCTCCAACCCCTGCAGCCGTGGCAGCGCGTAGCTTTGGCACAAGATCTGCATGTCCTCGAGGACATCGTCAAAGCTCAACCCGCCCGCATCGGGCGCGATCTGATGCGCAACAAACCGAAAGCGGTAGACCTCTCCCGCCCCGGCCTGCTGGCCTGACACTTCACGAAGTGCTTCCTGAAATTCCAGAACCTGACCGGATGGCAGGGCGAGCGTGACAGGCTCGCCATGAGCCGCGTGACCGACGCCCAGCAGCACCGCAAGCGCCATGACGGCACCGGACCCGCCAGCAAAAACTGCGGGGCTATCTGCGTCAGAATTTTCGGATGTTTGCAGACGGTCCCGGCCTTCTTTCGAAGCTCCTCTCGCCGGGACCATCTTGCCGCCAGGCTCACCTGCGGCTGCTTGCCGGATGCATAAGGCGGACATGATGCTCATGCGCGCCCCCGGCTGTTCGTTGCGGCCCATGTCGACCAACGTGCGCGTCGCGCCGGGTCGGACAACAGGTCCGCGAGATCTGCGTTTATCCCTTTCGGCAGGGCCGCACCTTTGGGCACCTGCCCCCCGGCCCGCAGGATCACGCGTTCGTGACCGAGGGTAACTTCTATCACAGGCGTAAAGCCACGCAAGCCCTTTAGCATGCGCCAGACGTCCTGTCGGGCCTGCCGGGCAAGCCTAGCCGGGTCCATCGGCGGAAACACGCTTGTCGCCTCCACGTCAAAACGGGCAGGCAAGCGGCGGCTCAGCAGATAACGCCCTTCCTCTCGCTGGATATGCCAACGTGCTGTCATGCCACGGCCCGCGATATTCTGTTGCCCGCGCGGGGCGCCCGCCGATCCGCTGCGGCCAGACCACGGGCGCCACCGTCACGACCGGCGTCATTGCAAAGCAACACCGCATCGGCCGGGCAAATCCCCCGGTCCGTGCGTGGCGTTGTCTGCAATAGCTCGATCATGCGGGCTCCCCCGGGGGTGTTCGTGGCGCATGCGCCAGTGATGGTGATGCGTTGCCGCGGCGGGATCCGCCACAGCGAGACGGATCACAGCGGGATGTTATCGTGCTTCTTCCACGGATTGGTCAGCTTCTTGCCACGCAGCGACGCAAAGGCCCGGCTGACGCGCTTACGGGTGGACCGGGGCTGGATCACCTCGTCGATGAAACCACGCTCTGCCGCGACAAACGGATTTGCGAAACGGTCTTCGTAGTCTTTCGTGTGACCAGCAATCTTTTCGGCATCGCCCAGATCGGCACGGTGGATGATCTCTGTCGCGCCCTTGGCGCCCATGACCGCGATCTCGGCAGTGGGCCAGGCATAGTTGAAATCACCGCGCAGATGCTTGGATGCCATCACGTCATACGCACCGCCATAGGCTTTGCGCGTGATGACCGTGACCTTGGGCACCGTCGCTTCACCATAGGCAAACAGCAGCTTGGCACCGTGCTTAATGACACCGCCATATTCCTGCCCCGTCCCCGGCAAGAAGCCCGGCACGTCGACAAAGGTCAGGATCGGAATTTCGAACGCATCGCAGAACCGGACGAAACGCGCGGCCTTACGGCTGGAATCGATGTCGAGACACCCCGCCAGGACCATCGGCTGGTTCGCCACTACACCCACGGTCTGACCTTCAAGCCGGATGAACCCGGTGATAATGTTCTTGGCAAAATCTTCCTGAATTTCGTAAAAATCCGCCTCATCCGCGACCTTCAGGATCAGTTCCTTCATGTCATACGGGCTGTTGGCGTTTTCAGGGATCAGCGTATCGAGCGAAGGTTCCACCCGGCCGGGTTCGTCAAAGAACGGGCGCACGGGCGGCTTTTCGCGGTTGTTGAGCGGCAGAAGATCGATCAGGCGGCGCACTTCGGCCATCGCCTCGACGTCATTCTCGAATGCGCCATCTGCAACCGAGGATTTCTTGGTATGGGTGGACGCGCCACCAAGCTCTTCGGCCGTGACCACCTCGTTTGTCACGGTCTTGACCACGTCGGGGCCCGTCACGAACATGTATGAGCTGTCTTTCACCATGAAGATGAAATCCGTCATGGCGGGGCTGTAGACCGCACCACCCGCGCAGGGCCCCATGATGACAGAAATCTGCGGCACCACACCGCTGGCCATGATGTTGCGCTGGAACACCTCGGCATAGCCGGCAAGCGAGGCCACACCTTCCTGAATGCGTGCGCCGCCGGAATCGTTGATGCCGATCACGGGCGCACCGTTCTGCATCGCCATATCCATGATCTTGCAGATCTTCTGCGCATGGGTTTCCGACAGCGAGCCGCCGAAGACGGTAAAGTCCTGGCTGAACACATAGACCTGACGGCCATTCACTGTGCCCCAGCCCGTGATGACACCGTCCCCATAGGGGCGCTGCTTTTCCATCCCGAAATCGGTGCAGCGATGCGCGACGAACATGTCGAACTCTTCAAACGAGTCTTCGTCCAGCAGCAGTTCGATCCGCTCGCGGGCAGTCAGCTTGCCCTTGCCATGCTGAGCCTCGATGCGTTTTTGCCCGCCTCCCAGCCGAGCTTCGGCACGGCGGTCTTCCAGCACTTGCAGGATATCTTTCATCGGGCTCTCCCATGTGTCATTTCGCGCGAAAATACAGAATGCTGCGCCTGCAGCAAGAATTATTCGGCAAATTTGCAAATGCTGGAAAATAAAAGACATGCTAATTGCAAATTCGCAAACTGAACAGATCCGTGCAGATTTGGAATGGACATGGCCGCTGACTGGGCGTACGCAATGGAAAATGAATTCTCTGACACAGGTCCGATATCTGGACCGCGCAACCCCGCCCCATATATCCACGCTGATCCTGCTTTCGGGCATGGCCGCGCTGGCGATGAACATCTTCCTGCCGTCGCTGCCGAAGATGACAGAGCATTTCCAGACCGACTATTCTCTGATGCAACTGTCGGTGGCGATCTATCTGGCCGTCAATGCCGGGCTTCAGCTGGTGATCGGGCCGATTTCGGACAAGCTGGGCCGCAGGACGGTGATCCTGGCGGGTATCGGGCTTTTCTGCGTCGCCACGCTCGGCTGCCTTGTTGCCAGCAATATCTGGGTCTTCCTCGGGTTTCGCATGATGCAGGCGGTGATCGCCACCTCGATGGTGCTTAGCCGCGCGGTTGTGCGCGACATGTACCCGCAGGACCGTTCCGCCTCGATGATCGGCTATGTCACGATGGGTATGTCGGTTGTGCCCATGATCGGCCCGATGATCGGCGGCTATCTGGACGAGCTATTGGGGTGGAAAGCCAACTTCTGGCTCCTGCTGGCGCTTGGCGTGGCACTGTTCGCACTGGCATGGCGTGATCTGGGCGAAACGGCTCAGCGCAGCGGCCTGACATTGCGCGCACAATTCGCCGAATACCCGGAGCTTCTGCGCTCCCCGCGGTTCTGGGGCTATGCCATGGCTGCGGGTTTCTCCTCTGGTGCATTCTTTGCCTATGTCGGGGGTGCGCCCTTTGTCGGGTCGGTGGTCTTTGGCATGTCGCCATCGACGCTGGGCCTGTTTTTCGGCGCCCCTGCCCTGGGATATTTCTTCGGCAATTACATGACCGCCCGCTTCGCCACGCGGCTCGGCATCAACAGGCTGGTCCTGTGGGGCAGCCTGTGTGTCGCCTTGGGCATCGGTCTGGCGATCCTGCTGTTTGCTGCGGGTCTGGGCAACGAACTGGTCTTCTTCGGGTCGATGACCTTTGTCGGTCTGGGCAACGGGCTGAGCCTGCCCAATGCGACGGCAGGCATGCTGTCAGTGCGTCCGCATCTGGCGGGCACCGCCTCCGGCTTGGGCGGCGCGTTCCAGATCGGATTGGGTGCCGCGCTTTCCGCGCTTGCCGGATCGCTGCTTAACCCCGCCTGGGGTGTCTGGCCGCTCTTGCTCATCCAGTTCTCGACCGCGCTGATGGCAATTGTCGCGATCCTGATGGTGATCAGACGCGAAAGGAGCCTCGGGGTCCAGCCGCTGGAGTAGCACCCTTGCGGCGCTGACTTTGCAAAGCTAGCATCCGTCCGTTGCTAATCCGCAAAGGGCGCATTGATGGCCACGCAGAAACTATATGCCGGCGCAAAGCTGCGCGACCTGCGCACCCGTATGGGGCTGACGCAAAAGGATTTCGCCGCAAAGCTCGGCGTATCGCTGCCCTATCTGAACCAGATGGAGAACAACAACCGCCCGGTTTCGACCACGGTCGTGCTGGCGCTTGTGCAACAATTCGGTTTTGACGTGACAGAGCTGGCACAGGGCGATTCAGAGCGTCTGGTCTCTGACATGCGCGAGGCGCTGGCCGACCCCGTATTCGCAGACGATGCTCCGCCGCTGGCCGATCTGCGGCTGACCGCCTCCAACGCCCCTGCCCTTGCCCGCGCGTTCCTGGAGCTTCACCGCGCCTACCGGCAAACGCATGAACGGCTGGCCAGCCTTGACGAGGCACTGGGGCGTGAAGGGGCGCAGCTGCGGCCATCCCCGTGGGAAGAGGTCCGGGACTTCTTTCATTATTGTGACAACTACATTGATGCGGTAGACCGTGCGGCCGAGAATTTCGCGACCGGTGCGCTGGAACATGGCGACATCCGCATCGGGACTATGGCCGGGCTGGAACGACACGGCGTGACAGTGCGCCTGTCCCGAACCGGGCCGTTGCGCCATTTCGACGCCGAAACCAAAACCCTGACGCTCTCGGCGCTGGCTGCACCCTCTACCCAGACCTTCCAGATGCTGCTGCAGGTTGCCCTGCTGCGTCAGGACCAACTTCTGGAGGCGACGCTGGATCTGGCGCGGTTCCAGTCCGAAGAAGCCCGCGCCATCGCCAAGATCGGGCTGGCCAATTATTTCGCGGGCGCCGCCCTGATGCCCTACACCGCCTTTCTGACCGAAGCGCAGGAGGTCAGGCACGACCTGGAGCTTCTGGCCACCCGTTTCGGCGCTTCACTGGAGCAGGTGGCGCACCGGCTGTCGACATTGCAGCGCCCGCAGGCCCGCGGGATTCCGTTCTTCTTCGTCAGGGTCGATCAGGCAGGCACGATTACCAAGCGACACTCCGCAACCCGGTTGCAATTCGCGCGTTTTGGCGGCGCATGCCCTTTGTGGAACGTGCATCGCGCCTTCGAGACGCCCGGCCGGTTCCTGCGGCAACTGGCCGAAACACCCGACGGGGTGCGCTATATCTCGCTTGCCCGCGACGTCTCGAAACCGGGTGGTCACTACGGCGCGCCGGTCCGGCGATATGCCATCGCCCTCGGGTGCGAGGTCGCCCATGCGGCCCAGCTGGTCTATGCCGACGGGCAGGATCTGGGCCAGGACAGCGCTTTCGAACCGATCGGCATTTCCTGTCGCATCTGTGAACGGACAAATTGCCACCAACGGTCTGTTCCGCCTTTGGAACGGCGCCTGACCATCGCACCGCATCACCGCGGCACGCTTCCCTACGAGGTCAACTGAGCAGGCCTGAAATGCGCAACGCGCCCCATGGGGCGCGTGCTGATGTGTTTGGGCCGATCCGCAGGCCGAGCCTGATCCTCAGGCCGTGAGCAGCTTGTAGATTTCGTCTTTCAGCGCGGCACGTTCCTTGCGGACCTGCACTTCTGCCAATTCCTCAAGCGGTTCGACATTCGTCTCTGCCCGATGCACCTTGCGGTTGATGGCGTGGTATTCGTCACAAAGCCGCGCGAAATGCGCGTCGGACTGTTTCAGCTCCTGCATCTTGTCGGAGAGTTCCGGGAATTCCTGCGCGAGCTCATGGGGCGTGTGTGACATCGGGTTGTCCTTTCCTGTTCCAGTGCCTCAACTAACCCGACCGGGGAGGCCCGGACCTTGATCCGTGTCAACAAAACCAGCGGTTTCGCCTTTCCCTTGCGTCGCCTCGGAAGGGTCAGGGCAAGAAAGGTCGCGCGTGCAGGTTCGCGCCCGGCATCAAAGCTTGGTTGCCGGTGAGACCGGGGTCAGCGGGCGGCGTTTCAGCATGGCTTCGCGCCACGTGATAAAGCTGACCGCGGCAAGGATGATGGACCCGCCGAAGATCACCCACAGATCCACAGGCTCTGCGAAGAAAAGCGCGCCAAGCGCCACGGCCCAGACCAGTTGCAAATAGGTGACGGGTTGGGTCACCGTGATCGGCGCTTCGCGAAAGGCGAGCGTCATCAGGAAATGCCCAAGCGTTGCAGCACAGGCCACCCCGAACAGAACGGCCAGAGCATAGGCATCCGGCGTGACCCAGACGGGCACTGTCAGCGGAACAAGGCCAATCGTCACCGAGACTGACAGCGTTGCCACGATCAGCGAGGCGGGAACCTCGTCGGCAAGGATCTTGGCCGTCAGGTAGCTGACCGCAAAGAAGACCGAGGTGCCAAGCATCGCGACATGTCCCGGATCCAGCGCCCGGAAGCCGGGCCGCACGATCACCAGCGCGCCCAGCAGGGCACAGGCCACGGCCAGAACCCGCCGCATCGCGAGCCGCTCTTTCAGGGCGACCACCGCACCGACGGTCACGAAGGCCGGTGTCAGGTAACCCAGCGAGGTGACTTCCGCCAAAGGGATCCGCGTCATCGCGTAGAACCAAAGGCTGACCCCGATGGCGTGAACGGCGCCGCGCATGCCGATCAGCCGCCACTGACGCCCGGTCAAGGGGGCCCGCATCACGCCGCGCAGCATGGGCAGGAACAAAACCACGCCCATGATATAGCGCAGAAATGCCGCCTCCGATGCCGGAACGCGCCCGTCCAGCAGCTTGACCAGCGCGGTGACCGCGACAAAGCACAGCCCGGCCAGCAGCATCAGGAAGGCACCTTTATAGATATTGTGATCGGCTTGGGACATGCGCCGCAACAGACCCTGCCGCAGGGGCATGTTCAAGGCGAATTCGTCAGTTCCGGCAACAATAGCTGGCGCGGGCGGGCCTGCTCAGCCCAGCAACAGCGTCGCGGCGATGACCCACATGATCAGCCCGACCAGAACGTCCAGAACCCGCCACGACATGGGGCGCACGAAAACCGGCGCAAGCAGCCGCGCGCCATAGCCAAGCGCCGTGAAGAAGGTGAAGGATGCGATCACCGCCCCAACCCCGAAGGGCAGTGCCACATATTGCGCAGAGACCGATCCCAGCAGCACGACCGTATCGAGGTAGACATGCGGGTTGAGCCAGGTCAGCGCGAGGCAGGTCAGCAGGGCAGCGCGCAGGGAACCTGCCGCCTTTCCCGCCTCCAGCGTCTCTCCTCCGCGCCACGCGGACAGGAAAGCGCGGGCGCCGTAGACGATCAGAAAAGCCGCCCCGCCCCAGCGCATCGCCTGACCAAGTGCCGGGATGCTTTCAATCAGCGCGCCGAACCCCGCCACGCCTGCAACAATCAGCAGCGCATCGGAAAAGGCGCAGGTCAGGACGATCGGCAGAACATGTTCCCGCCGAAGCCCCTGCCGCAGCACAAAAGCATTCTGGGCACCGATCGCCATGATCAGCGACAGGCCGAGTGAAAATCCCGCGATGGCCGACTCTATCACGCCCGGTTCCCGTCCTGTCTTCCGCTATGTGCCAGATCTGCGCGACAGGCAGACACGGATCGTGATCTCCGCCCGCATCCCGCGCACCCGATGGGGCGCGCGAGCTGTTCCTGCAAGGTTGGCAGGGTATCCAGTCAGAGCTGCGCCATGACCTCGTCCGACGCCTCGAAATTGGTGGTCACGCGCTGCACGTCATCATCGTCTTCCAGAGCGTCGACCAGCTTCATCAGCTTCTGCATCGCTTCAAGGTCGAGCTCGGTCGTGGTTGTCGGCCTCCAGACCAGCTTGGTCGAGTCCGACTCGCCCAACTGCGCCTCCAAGGCGTTGGAAACCTCGTTCAGATCGGTATCGGCGCACCAGATCACGTGACCGTCTTCAGAGGATTCCGCGTCCTCCGCCCCGGCCTCGATCGCGGCCATCATCACGGTGTCCGCATCCCCGGCCTCGAGCGGATAGGTGACCTCGCCCTTGCGCTCGAACATGAACCCGACAGACCCGGTTTCGCCCAGATTGCCGCCGTTCTTTGTAAAGGTGGACCGAACGTTGGAGGCGGTCCGGTTGCGATTGTCAGTCATCGCCTCGACGATCACCGCAACGCCATTGGGGCCGTAGCCTTCATAGCGGATTTCTTCGTAATCCTCGCTGTCACCGGCCTGCGATTTCTTGATCGCGCGTTCGATAACGTCCTTGGGGACAGATTGCGACTTGGCCTCTTTGACGGCCAGACGCAGACGCGGATTCTTTTCCGGATCCGGATCGCCCATCTTGGCGGCAACGGTGATCTCTTTCGACAGCTTGGAAAACAGTTTGGACCGAGCTGCGTCCTGACGTCCCTTGCGATGCTGGATATTTGCCCATTTGGAATGGCCGGCCATGTCGTTCCTACCTGAATCTTAGAGAATTTGGAGTGTATCGCGCTGTCTATATGCCAGCAGCGGGGGCTTGGGCAAGGGCACCGGCCCTGCGCTGTCTGGTCAGTTGTCGTGCCGCGGCCTATGCTTTGCGGATGACGACGGATCTTGCCCTTCTCTTTGGCCTCTTCGGTGCGGTGTTCGCGCTGCTGCTGTGGGGAAAATTCCGCTATGATCTTGTGGCGTTCGGCGCGCTTATGCTGGCTGTAACACTGGGGCTTGTGCCTTCGTCCAAGGCTTTTTCCGGCTTTGGCCACCCCGCAACCCTGATCGTGGCGTTGGTTCTGATCGTGTCGGCCGGGTTGGTGCGCTCGGGCGCGGTCTATCTCATCACCCGGACGATGATCGACAGTGCGCGAAAGATCGGCAGCCATATCGCGATCATGGGGGCGGTCGGCGCTGTGCTGTCGGCGTTCATGAACAATGTGGCGGCGCTGGCGCTGCTCATGCCCGTAGACATCCAGACCGCCTACAAGGCGGGGCGGGCACCGGGGCTGACGCTGATGCCGCTCAGCTTTGCCACGATCCTGGGCGGCATGGTCACGCTGATCGGCACGCCGCCCAACATCATCATCGCCTCGATCCGCGAGGAAACGCTGGGCGCGCCTTTCGGAATGTTCGATTTCGCCCCCGTGGGCGGGGCGGCAGCCGTGGCGGGTCTGATCTTCGTGGCAATTGTGGGCTGGCGGCTGATCCCGGACCGGGGCGCCACCGGGGCGCGCGCGCTCGACCTGCAACAGTATATCGCAGAGCTGACCGTCCCGGAAGACAGCCCGCTGATCGGCAAACGTCTGAACGAGCTGCGCACCGAGGCGGACGCGGCGGATGTTGCAATTCTCGGCCTGATCCGGGACGGTAAGCGGCGCTACGGCCGACAGGGCAACACGCCGCTGCGCGCGCAGGACGCGCTGGTGCTGGAAGCCACGCCAGAAGCGCTGGACGAGTTCCGCTCTGCACTGAAGCTCGACTTTTCGGACACCCGCCGAGAGGAGCTGTTGCAGGTCGAGGGCGACGGATTGCGCCTGATCGAGGCCGTGGTGCCGCAGAACTCCCCGGCTGTCGGGCGCACGACGCAAGGGATGGGGCTGGCGTGGCGCCAGCGCACCGTGCTCATGGGTATTTCCCGACAGGGTCGCCGCATAACACGTCAGGTCCGCAAGACCGAAATCTTCCCCGGTGACATCCTGCTTCTGCTGGCCCCCCGAGAGACTGCCGAGGATGTGGTTGATTTCCTCGGCTGTCTGCCCTTGGCCGAACGGGGGCTTGCCGTGACCCAGGATCGCAAGACCTGGATCGCGATTGGCCTTTTCGCGGCTGCCGTCGCGGCGGCGTCATTCGGGTTGATCTATTTGCCGGTTGCGCTGGGGCTGGTCGTCATCGGCTTCGTGCTGGGCAAGATCATTCCACTGGCAGAGATTTACGACCACGTCGAATGGCCGGTGGTCGTGCTGTTGGGCAGCATGATTCCGCTGGGCGCCGCGCTGGAGGATGCCGGCGGCACGCAATTGATCGCCAATGCGCTGGTCGGCCTTACGCAGGGCATGGCCCCGTGGATGATTCTGGGCGTGCTGATGGTGGTGACGATGACCCTGTCGGATGTGCTCAACAACACTGCGACCACGATTGTTGCCGCACCGGTGGGGATCGAGATGGCGCGCGCGCTGGAGGTCTCTGCCGATCCGTTCCTGATGGCGGTCGCCGTTGCAGCCTCGGCCGCGTTCCTCACGCCCATCGGGCACAAGAACAACACGCTGATCCTTGGTCCGGGCGGGTATGAATTCGGCGACTACTGGCGGCTGGGCCTGCCGCTGGAAATCTTGATCGTTGCCGTCACCCTGCCGGTTCTGATGATCGTCTGGCCCTTCACCCCGTAACAACGGCACAGCCGGACGCAGCACCAATGTCGCGCGCGATGCATCCGGGGGCCCTGCCCGTCCCGAAAACGTCGGGGATCAGAGCGGCCAGAACAGTGGGATCAGCAGCGAGGCCAGCAGACCCACAGAAAGGTTCAGCGGGATGCCCACTTTCATGAAGTCGGTAAAGCGGTAGCCGCCGGGCCCGTAGACCAGCGTGTTTGTCTGGTAACCGATGGGCGTGGCAAAGCTGCAGGACGCCGCGATCATCACCGCCACAACAAGCGGCCGGGGATCTATGCCCAAGGCCTGCGCGACACCAATGGCGATGGGGGTCACGACCACGGCGACCGCGTTATTCGACACCAGCTCTGTCAGGACAGAGGTCAGGATATAGATGGCCCAGATCAGCAACGGCCCTGGCAGCATTCCAAGATAGGGCGCGACACCGCGCACGATCAGCTCGACCGCACCGGACGCCTGCAAGGCCGTGCCAATAGCCAGCATCGCGAAGATCAGCGATAACAGACGCCCGTCGACAAAGGAAAACGCCTCGTCCGCGTCGATGCAGCGTGTGAAAAAGACCAGCGCGACGGCAAAGACCGACAGCATCAGGATGGGCGCCACGCCAAATGCGGCAAGGATCACGATGCCGAACAGCGCGATGATCGCAATCGGCGCGTGGCTGCGACGGAACGCGCGGGCAGAAGGTTTGGTGACGTCCACCAGCTCCATCTCGGACGCAAGACGCTGGATATCGGCGGGCGCGCCCTCCAGAAGCAATGTGTCGCCAACCCGGACCACCAGCTCATCCAGCTGTCGGCCGATATTCTGGTTTCGGCGGTGCACGGCCAGCGGATAGACCCCGTAGCGACGGCGCAGGCGCAGCGCCCCAAGAGAGCGCCCCACCATTTTGCAGCCCGGCGTGATCAGCACCTCGACCGTGGAGGTTTCGACCGCCGAGACCTGATCCACGCGCTTGAGCTCGCGGTTGGTTTGCAGGCTCAGAAGTTCCGTCATCTGGGTGCGCAGGACGACCCTGTCGCCTACCTGAAGCGTGACGCCCTTCAGGTTGCGCCGCAGCGAGGTATCGCCGCGGACCACGTCGACCAGACGAACGCCTTCGCGCTTGAACAGCTGCACGCCGGTGACCTCGCGACCGATCAGGTTGCTGTCGGGGGGAATCACCGCTTCGGTGAAGAATTTCATGCGGCTCTTGTCGGACAACATCATCGCCATGCTGTCACGATCCGGCAACAGGTGCGGCCCGATGAACCGAAGGTAGATCATTCCCCAGGCCACCAGCGCCAGCCCCAGCGGCGTGACCTCGAATATCGTGAACGGCTCCAGCCCGGCGGAACGCGATACCCCGTCGACCAGGAGGTTGGTCGAGGTGCCGATCAGGGTGAGCGTGCCGCCAAGGATCGCGGCATAGCTGAGCGGGATCAGCAGTTTCGAGGGCTGAACCCCCAAGGTGCGCGAAAGCTGCACGAAAACCGGGATCATCACGACCACGACGGGCGTATTGGACACCACGGCAGAGGAGGCCAGCACGAAGGCAAGCATCATCGCGATGGCCAGCCGCGGGTTTCGTTGCGCCTGCTTATCGGCGGTAGAGGTGAACGCCTCCAGCGCACCGGTCCGCACAAGGGCGCCCATCACGATGAACATGGCCGCAATCGTCCAGGGCGCAGGGTTGGACAGAACCCTCAGTGCATCCTCATAGGGCAGCACCCCGGTCGCCAGCAGCACCGAAACGCCGCCGATGGCCACCACCTCTGTCGGGTAGGTCTCGCGCAGGAACAGCACGAACATGGCCGCAACAACGGCCAAGGCAAACAGGGCTTGCCCGGTTTGAGTCAATTCGATGAGTTGCATCAGCCCGCCCGGCCCTCGCTCTGAATATCAGTGTGCATTCTGACCTCTGCCCGCGTCGGGGGCAAGCATGGCGCGAGGTCGCGGCTGCACAAGTGCGACACCTGCCAACATTACGACCATCGCGCCCCAGACGGGTGTGGCATAGGTTTCGCCAAGGATCAGCATTGCCCAGCCCACACCGAACAGCGTGACAAGATAGCTGACCTGCACCGCGAAGACCGGGCCGTAAACGCTCACAAGCCAGACATATCCGGTATAGGCAAAGGCATGAAGGACCGAAGCGGCCACCAGCGCCCCTTCCGGCGCTCCCAACGGGACCGGGGTGATCCACTGACCCGACGCCAGCGCCAGCGGTGCCGCAATCACGGCCCCCACCACGCTTGCCCCGGTCAGCAATTGCACCGGCGTCAGGTCCAGCATCCCCCAACGGGCAACCACGTTCCCCTCGATCGCATAGAAGGCCGAGGCGATCAGCGCGATGGGGATCCAGATCACCTGCGCCGTGTCCGGCAGGTTCGCCTCTGGTGCCGCGATCAGGAAAACACCCGCCAGTCCAAGGACGAGCCCCAGAAGCCGCAGCCAGCGAAATCGGTCAAGGCCAAGCGCCAGTGCAATCGGGAAGGCCATCACCGGGACCAATGACAGCAGGATTGACAGAACACCGGATGGCAGATGTCTTGCCGCCGCGTAGGAGGCTGCATTCGGCAGTACAGTGCCCAGAAGGGCGATCAGCAGGTAAAGCCTCAGGTAAGGCGCAGTCATCGGCACGCCCTGCCCGCGCCACCGGGTGATCGCCAGCAGCAGCCCTGCCCCGATCACCTGCTGCCAGAAGATCAGTCCCAAAGGCATGTGCCCTGTGCTGACGGCGATTTTGGACATGGGTTGGGTCATGCCCCAGGCCGCCCCCACCAATGCAAGCACCACGAAGGGCAGTGCCCGCGACCGGGTCATGGCAGGGTGGGTTCCAGACGTCCGCCCTTGCGCACCATGCGGATCGAGGTGGCGCGCCCGGTGCGGTCGTCTGTCTCCACCAGCACGCCCGACAGGGTCGCCTCGCCACCTGCGGGCTGGAACCGTTCCTTCGCCATGCCGGTCACGAAACGCCGCATCGGCTCTGCCTTTTCCATGCCTATGACGGAGTTGTAATCACCGCACATTCCTGCATCCGTCAGGTAGCCCGTGCCACTGGGCAGGATCTGCGCATCGGCAGTGGGCACATGGGTATGCGTGCCAACCACAAGGCTGGCGCGACCGTCACAATAATGCCCCATTCCCATCTTCTCGGAGGTCGCTTCGCAATGCATGTCGACAAGGATCATCTGCGCCTGCCCGCCAAGAGGATGCTTGCGCAGAATCTCATCAACCGCGCTGAACGGGTCATCAAAGGCCCGCTTCATGAACACCTGCCCCAGCACCTGAAGCACCAGCACCTTGCGCCCCCGCCTGTCGGTGAACAGCCTGTGCCCCCGCCCCGGCGCCACCTTGGCGAAGTTCAGCGGCCGCAGAATGCGCGATTCGGTGTCGATGAAACGCAGCATGTCCTTCTGGTCGAACGCATGGTCCCCCAGCGTGACACAATCCGCCCCCGCATCCAGCAGCAGCTTGGCATGCTCTGCGGTCAGCCCCATCCCATGCGAGGCGTTCTCGCCGTTCACCACGGTGAAATCGGCACGTAGCTCTTCCTGCAACGGGCGCAGGCCATCGCGAATTGCAACGCGCCCGGCGCGCCCCATCACGTCTCCAAGAAAAAGCGTTCTCATGGCGTTTCCCTAGGCCGGGTGGACCGGAAGAGCAAGAGGCCGCGGCTTTTCCCGCAGATGGGCGCGCGCGGGGCCAGACAATGATGCGCACCCGTCACAACCCCGCGCCTGCCGGACGCATCTGCGTCCGGCACCGGGCGACGCCCGAAGGGCGGCGCAAAACCTGTGCGCGCCTTGGCGCGCTCCGCTTGGGAACAGCCTGCCTAGGGGCCGCAGCATCAGGGCGTGATGATCCCGGTTTCCGTCACGATAAGGTCAAGTCGCTGATCGGTGGGCTCTGTCGGCAAATCTTCTGCTTCCTGCCCCGCAAAGGCAAATCCGATCGCCATGATCGCGCGACGGCTGCGCAGCCCTTCCAGCGTCCGGTCATAGAAACCTCCGCCATATCCCAAACGGTCGCCCGCCCGCGTGAACGCCACGAGCGGAAGGATCACGATCTCCGGCTCCATCAGCCGTTCCTCGGCCGGGATACGGGCCCCGAACGGCCCCTCGATCAACGCGCAATCCGGCTCCCACAGGCTGAAGACAAGCGGTTGCCCGGCGCCCCGGATCACGGGCACCCCGACCGGCCCATGGGCGCTGGCCTCGGCCATCGCCGCCAGCGGGTCAATCTCTGTGCGCATCGGCATGTAGCCCGCCATTGGTACACCGCGATAGCCTGCCAGCACCTCTGACAGGTATCCCGCCTGCCCCGGCGGGCGCGTCTCATATGCCAGTTTGCGGCGAAGCAACGCCGCGCGGCGCGCGTCGGCTTTGCGGTCCGCCAGCGTCACAGCAGAACCATCGCGGCGAGGCCCAGAAAGGCCAGAAATCCGACGATATCCGTGACCGTGGTCACGAAAGCCCCCGAGGCCAGCGCCGGATCAACCCCGATCCGCTGAAGAACCACCGGAATGCCGGTGCCCGCCAGGCCAGCCACCACAAGATTAATGACCATCGCGGCGGCAATGACATAGCCCAGGTGCAGCGACCCGAACCACAAGAGCCCCACCAGCCCCATGACCAGCGCGAAGATCAACCCGTTGATCAGCCCGACCAGCACTTCGCGTCGCAGAACCCGCCAGACATTGGCACCTGTCAGGTCCTTGGTGGCAAGCGCGCGCACCGCAACCGTCAGCGATTGGGTCCCCGCATTGCCCCCCATGGACGCCACGATCGGCATCAACACCGCCAGCGCCACAAGGCTGGCAATCGCCGCCTCGAACTGGGCAATGACCAGCGAAGCCAGCACCGCCGTCACCAGGTTGACCGCAAGCCACGGAAGGCGTTGCCGCGTCGTTTCCAGCACCCGGTCTGACAGGCTCGATTCCTCGCCCACACCGGCAAGGCGCAGGATGTCCTCTTCATGCTCTTCATCCAGAACGGCCATCGCATCGTCGATAGTGATCATGCCGATCAGGCGACCTTCCTCATCGACCACCGGCGCCGAGATCAGGTGATACTGGTTGAACGCATAAGCGACCTCGCCTTCATATTGCGTGACCGGGATGACCTGAAACATCGATTCTGTCAGCTCGCGCAGCGGCGTCTCGCGCCGCGACGCCATGATCTTGCCCAGCGTCACGTTTCCAACCGGATGCATGCGCGGATCGACGAGGATCACGTGATAGAACTGCTCGGGCAGGTTCTCCTGGCTGCGCAAATAGTCGATCGCTTCGCCCACGGACCAATGCTCGGGCGCCATCACGACTTCGGTCTGCATCAGACGGCCGGCCGAGTATTCAGGATAGGTCAGCGAGCGCTGCACGGCGACGCGGTCTGAATCCTCCAGCGCGCCCAGGATCGCATCATGCTGCGTCTCTTCAAGATCTTCCAGCAGATCGACCACATCGTCGCTGTCCATTTCGCGAACAGCATCGGCCAGCACATCCGGGTTGAGGATGGAGATGACTTCCTCGCGGATCACCTCGTCCAGTTCGGACAGGATCTCGCCATCGAACTCCCGGTCATAGAGCAGAATCAGGCGGCGCCGGTCAAACGGGTTGATCTGTTCCAGAAGGTCAGCGATGTCCGCCGCGTGGAGCGGCTCCAGAAGCTCGACAAGCTGCTCGCGATCCTCGACATCAAGCGCATAGAGAATCGCACTGATGGCCCGCCGGTCCAGCTGATAGGCCTGCTCGTCGGTCTCTGCCTCGACTTCCGGGCTTGTTGTTTCATCGGCCATGCAGCGTCCTCGGATTCGTGTCCCGTCATCAATATTGGATTGACGTCGGGAACAACAGTCCCGGCACCGATTTACGTTCGCGCTTGCACGTTCTACCGTCGGCCCGGCGAAGGGAGCCAGAGAATGACAAAATTGACCCTGCTAACCGGGCAAACGTTAAGCTTTGACGCCCAGCCCGGGCTAAGCGCGCCGCAAGGTGCTGCGCGATTTGACAGTGCGGGCGGCGTGCTGATCAGGGACGGTCTGGTTGCCGCGACCGGCCCTGCATCAGAGCTTCGCAAAGCCCATCCAGAAGCGTCCGAAATCGCCTATGGCGAGGGGCTGATCCTGCCGGGATTCGTTGATGCCCACGCGCATTACCCGCAGACCGCGATGATCGCCAGCTGGGGCAAGCGGTTGATCGACTGGCTCAACAGCTACACTTTTCCCGAAGAAATGCGCTTTGCCGATCCGGCCTATGCGGCAGACATTGCCGGGCGCTACCTTGACCTGCTGCTGGCGCATGGCACGACGACCGTCTGCAGCTTCTGCACCGTGCATCCACAAAGTGTCGATGCCTATTTTGAGGCCGCAAAGGCGCGCGGCATGCGCGTACTCGGCGGCAAGACCTGCATGGATCGCAATGCACCTGACGGCCTGCTGGACGACCCGAAACGCGCCTATGACGACAGCCGCGCGTTGCTGAACCGTTGGCACGGGGTGCATCGGCTCAGCTACGTGATCACGCCGCGGTTCTCGCCAACCTCGACGCCAGAGCAACTGTCGGCGCTTGGGGCTCTTTGGGCCGAGAACCCTGATTGCCTGATGCAAACGCATCTTAGCGAACAAACGGACGAGATTGACTGGGTCAAAGAGCTCTTTCCGCAGGCGCGCGACTATCTGGATACCTATGAGGCGCACGGATTGCTGGGGACAAACGGGCTTTATGGCCACGCCATTCATCTTGAGCCGCGCGAACGCGCCCGGCTGGCAGAGGTCGGCGCGGCGCTGGTCCATTGCCCGACCTCCAACACGTTCATCGGGTCGGGCCTGTTCGACATGGCCGGCCTGGCGGCGGAAGGGCAACGCATCGGTCTGGCAACGGATACGGGCGGCGGATCGGACTTTTCGATGCTGCGGACGATGTGTGCGGCCTATGAGGTGGCGCAATTGCGCGGGCAGGCCCTGCATCCATCCTACCTTCTCTGGTTGGCGACGGCAGGCTCGGCTGAGGCGTTGCGACAGGGCAACCGTATCGGTCGTCTGGCCCCGGGGATGGAGGCAGACATCTGCGTGCTGGACCTTGCCTCCACCCCAGCGATCGCGCAACGGTCGCGCCGGGCAAATGACATCTGGGAAGCGGTCTTCCCGACCATCATGATGGGCGACGACCGCGCCATTCGCGATGTCTGGGTGGGCGGCACGCGGGTCGAGCCTTCAGCGGCGCAATCGTCTGGGCAGCTTTTCGGGTGATGCTCTACAGTGCTGAGGCCAGTGCATTTGCAAGTCTGGCCTGTTCGGTCAGTACCCGCCGAAGATCCACCGTCGTTATCAGACCGTCGCGCACAACCTGCCGCCCCTCGACGAAGAGATCGCGCACCCGTGTCGGGCCAGCAAGCAGCAGCGCCGCCGGATCCCAGCTGCCTGCCGCTTCGATCCCCGTGATATCCCAAAGCGCCAGATCGGCGCGCTTGCCCACCGCGATCTGCCCACAGTCATGGCGGCCCAACACCTCGGCGCCGCCACGGGTCGCGATGAACAGCGCCTCGCGCGCGCTCATCGCATCTGCGCCCCGCGCCACGCGTTGCAGCAGCATTGCCTGCCGTGCCTCCGCCACGAGGTTGCCGGTATCGTTGGAGGCTGATCCGTCCACGCCAAGCCCCACGCGCAGCCCGGCATCCCGCATTGCCCGCACAGGCGCGATGCCCGATCCAAGGCGACAGTTTGAACAGGGGCAATGCGCCACCCCCGTTCCGGTACGGGCAAAAAGCGCGATTTCCGGGGCCTCCAGCTTTACACAATGGGCGTGCCAGACATCGTCCCCCGTCCAGCCCAGATCTTCGGCATATTGCCCCGGACGACAGCCGAATTGCGCCAAGGAATAGGCGACATCCTCGTCATTTTCGGCCAGATGGGTGTGCAGCATCACGCCCTTGTCACGCGCCAGTAGGGCGGCGTTGCGCATCAGTTCGCGGCTGACGGAAAAGGGTGAACAGGGGGCAATGCCCACGCGGATCATCGCGCCGTCTGACGGGTCGTGAAAGGCATCGATCACGCGAATGCAGTCGTTCAGAATCTCCTCTTCACGCTCGACAAGCGCATCCGGCGGCAGGCCGCCCGCGCTTTCGCCGATGCTCATGGCCCCACGCGTGGTATGGAATCGCAGACCGATTTCCCGCGCGGCATCGACCGTATCATCAAGCCGCGACCCGTTCGGAAAGAGGTAGAGATGATCCGACGTCATCGTGCAGCCCGACAAGGCCAGTTCTGCCAGCCCGGTTAGGGCCGAGACGCGCATATGCTCTGGCGTGAACCGCGCCCAGATCGGGTAAAGCCTTTGCAGCCAGCCGAACAGAAGCGCATCCTGCGCACCGGGCACGGCCTTTGTCAGCGATTGGAAGAGGTGGTGATGGGTGTTCACCAACCCGGGCGTGACCAGCGCGCCGCGTGCATCCACGATGTCGCCGCGAGGCTCCAGCCCCTGCCCGATCTCTGCAATCACCCCGCCCGTCAGGCGAATGTCACAGCCCACCAGCTCGCGCCCGGCATCATCCATGGTCAGAAGATGGGCACAGTTGCGGATAAGTGTGTCTTGCATGGCAAAGCCCTCCTGAATCAACAGTCCCATTCGGTGGAATGCGGGCCGCCGGTGACAGAAGGGGCAAGGACTCATCCGGCGCGGCCCATCCTACACGAATGAGCGCGCGCGGTGAAGGGTATGGGGGTCAGCCGATTTCGATCACGACCTTGCCGGTGGACCGACGGCTGCGCAGCAGTTCCATCCCTTCGGTAACCTGCGACAGGGGGAGGCAATGGCTGACATGGGGATGCAGCTTGCCCTCCTCGTACCAGCGCAGAAGCTCTGCAAGACTGTCTGTCACCACGGCCGGGCGGAAAGCAAGATACCCGCCCCAGTAGACCCCAAGGACCGAAATATTCTTCACCAGCAGATGGTTCGCCGGAATTTTCGGCACGTCCCCGCTCGCAAATCCGATGGGCAGAATGCGCGCTTCGGGATTGCAGGCCCGGAAGGCCGCCTTGAAAAGATCACCCCCGACAGGATCGTAGACGACATCCGCGCCGCCAAGCGCCTTTACCTCTTCGCGCAGATCAGAGGTATCGGTGTCTATCAGGTGATCGGCGCCCATTTTCCGGGCGATCTCCAGTTTGTCGGCGCCCCGCGCGCAGGCGATGACGCGCGCGCCCATCAGCTTGCCAATCTCGACCGCGGTCAGGCCAACCCCGCCCGCGGCCCCCAACACCAGCAATGTCTCGCCGGGTCGAAGCCCCGCCCGATGCGCCAGCGCGACATGGCTGGTGCCATAGGCGATTTGAAAGGCCGCAGCCTCTGCATAGGACATCGCATCAGGCAAGAGCACCGCGCGATCTGCGGGAAAACAGCCATATTCTGCCAGCCCGCCATGTCCGCCAAAGACGGCGACGCGGGCCCCACGCGGAAGACCCGACACCCCGTCGCCAAGGGCATCGACCACGCCCGCAACCTCCATCCCCGGCACGAAGGGCAAGGCGGGCGTGTCCTGATATGTCCCCTTCTGCATCAGCAGGTCTGCAAAATTGAGGCCACAGGCGGCGATTTTTACGCGAATCTCTCCCGGCTTGGGTTCTGGCAAGGGAATTTCAACCAGTTGAGGGGATTTTTCGTGCGATGTGACCTGAAAACCAAACATGCGACCTCCGTTTGCGCTTTGGCATACGAGACAAGAACAGCCCGAATTGTCAAACCGTTGCGCCAGACGGCTCACCTGACTTACCTATGGTAACGAGCGCCCGCCTAGATTGCGTAAAATTAACCTATTATACCTGCGATGGATCAAATTCCTTGCTACCGAAGATTTTCGAATATAAGTACATACAAGCTGTAGGGGTGCGCGGCTGTTACATAACGAGGAACCGCAAGGCGGCTTCTTGTGTAAGTGTTGTAACAATTGTAAAAGTGACGAAGGAAAAACGTATGACGCACCCTGTAGACGTACATGTTGGCAAACGCATTCGACATCGCCGGTGGCTTGTCGGCATGACGCAGCAGCAGCTTGCTGAGCGAGTCGGCATCAAGTTCCAGCAAATCCAGAAATACGAAACCGGTGCGAACCGGGTCAGCGCATCCCGCCTTTGGGATATCGCGGATGCTTTGGAAGTGCCGGTAAGCTTCTTCTTTGAAGGCTTGGAAACCGCCGATGCAGAACCTGGTGAGGCTGTGCCTGCGGATATCCTTGGTGACAAGGAAGCCCTTGATCTCGTGCGTAGCTACTACGCGATCCCGGAAAACCAGCGCCGCCGTCTGTTCGAGCTGGCCAGAGTACTTTCCGACGTCGCTTGAGGCTGTCGTCCCGACGCGGTAGCTAATGGCAGACCAGAGCTGCCGGAGGCACCATGACGGGATATTCCGACGAGTCCAAACAAGAATTCAGACGGGTGGCGTTCGCCTTGGCGGATGCCGCCCGTTCCGCGATTCTGCCGCATTTCCGCAGCAGCACCCTGACAACCGACAACAAACTGCATGACGGGTTCGACCCGGTCACCGTCGCCGATCAGGCGGCAGAGGACGCAATGCGCGAAATTCTGGCCAAAGAGAGGCCGGATGACGCGGTGCTTGGCGAAGAATTCGGCGCCCTGGCCGGGACCAGTGGCTTGACCTGGGTTCTCGATCCCATTGACGGCACGCGCGGGTTCATGTCCGGCACCCCCACTTGGGGCGTTCTGATTGCCCTGTCAGACGAAGACGGCCCTATGCTGGGCGTCATTGACCAACCCTATATCGGCGAGCGGTTTCATGGCGGCTTTGGCGTGGCAGAGTGTATCGGGCCGCACGGCACGAAGCGCCTTGAAACCCGGCCAGCGCGCGATCTGTCCGAGGCCACGCTTTTCACCACCTTTCCCAAAGTCGGCACTGTGGCAGAGCGAGACGCCTTTCATCGCGTCGCGGGAAAGGCGCAGCTTACGCGCTACGGCATGGATTGCTATGCATACGCGCTTGTTGCTGCCGGGCAGGTGGATCTGGTGATCGAGGCCGGGCTGAACGCCTATGACATTCAGGCTCCGATCGCCGTGGTCGAAGCCGCGGGAGGCATCGTCACCGACTGGGCGGGCGGGCCCGCGCATCAGGGGGGCTGCGCTCTTGCCGCCGCCAATCTTGAGATCCACGCACAGGCGCTTGCGCTTCTTCAAGCCTAAGGCCCCCGCCGCTAGAACGCCCCAAACCCCTGCCGGATCATCGATTGCAGCTGAGCGACCATCTCGGGCTTGGCGCTGTTGCCATAAAGGTTGATTCGTTGGGTCCCAAGGTCGGGCAGATCGGTCCCGGCGGTCGAGATATGCTCCAGATAGGGCGGAGCATGCCCCTCCAGCATCGCGGTGATCGCCAGATCTGCGCTTACCGTCGCTTCGATCGTCCGGTCATTATCCGATTCAACGGCCATTTCCCATTCCAGCCCGGCAGCGTCCAACGCACCAAGCGCACCCGGCCGAAACAGGCAGAACCGGCAAAAGGCCAACCGCAGCGGGCGTTGCCGCCAGGCGCTGCCCCCGGGGGCGCCGATCCAGCGCAGTGGCACATCGATCAGCGTCTCTCCCCCCTCCTCCAGCCCGCTCTCGGTGGTCAGAATCACGTCAATCTCGCCGCGCCTGAACTGCTCTTTCAGGTTGCTCGTGTAGGACGACAACAGCTGCACTTTCACCCGGGGATATTCCACACTGAACCGCTGAAGCACCTGAGGGATCACCGGATAGACGATGTCATGCGGCACGCCGAGCATAAGCTCGCCCTCATAATCCTGATCGGTCAACCTCGCGAAGATCTCGTCATTCATCGTCACCATGCGCCGGGCATAGGCCAAGAGCTGCTCGCCCGCCGCCGTCAATGCGATCTTGCGACCGGACCGGTCCAGCAGCGTCAGGCCCAACAGCTCTTCCAGCCGCTTGATCTGCATCGAGACAGCGGATTGGGTGAGGTTGAGGAACCCGGAGGCGCGCGTCACCCCGCCGCTCTGCGCGACGGCAACAAAGGATCGCAGCGTCGTGATGTCCAAGTTTCGCATTCATCACACTCCTTGATGGATTGGCTCACGAATATTCGTTTCTCAAATATGACACGATCCGCCATATACATCAACGAACAGAATGCAGCGCAGCAGCTACATCACAAAATGGAAAGGATCTGACCAATGAACAATGCTCTGATCTCCCGGCCTGGGGTTGCCGCATACCGCTTTGGCCACGGCTTTGCCCGCCTCATCCGGATGGCGGAAATCCATCGGCAACGGCGCGCCCTCGCCGCGCTTGACCAGCACGCTCTGGACGACATCGGCGTGACACGCACCCAAGCGCAGGCCGAGGCGCGACGCCCCGTCTGGGACGCGCCGGAAACGTGGTGTTCGTAAAAATCGGCGCCAAGTGATCGGAATCAGCACGGGAACAAGCGTCAACGGCCTTGTAAAATGTTGGTTCAGCTCCGATATTAAAGCCAATGGTCGGAGAACCGTCTTCGACCGCCCGGTTCTTTATTCGGAGGCTTAAATGGCTGAGTACAACACAATCCGGACGGGTGCGGCAGGCGTTCGCACAGCCCAGATTGACGAGGGTCTGCGCACCCATATGAACAAGGTCTACGGCACCATGTCCGTCGGCATGTTCATTACATTTCTTGCCGCTTGGGCGATTGCCGGGCTGGCCGTGACAACGGATCCCAGCGTCACCGGCATCCAGATCGGCGCCGACAAATACCTGACCGGCCTCGGCCAGGCCATTTACATGTCGCCGCTGAAATGGGTGATCATGTTCGCTCCGCTGGCCTTCATCTTCTTCGGGATGGGCGCCGCGATGAACCGCCTGTCGGCCGCTGGCGTGCAGACTGCGTTCTACGCTTTCGCCGCGCTGATGGGCCTGTCGCTCAGCTCCATCTTCCTGGTGTTCACCGGCTTCTCGATCATCCAGGTCTTTCTGGTGACATCGATCTCCTTCGCCGGCCTCAGCATCTGGGGCTACACCACGAAGAAGGACATCTCTGGCTGGGGATCGTTCCTGATCATGGGCGTGATCGGCCTGATCGTGGCCTCGATCGTCAACATCTTCCTGGCGTCCTCGGCCGTCGAATTCGCCGTGCAGGTGCTGGGTGTGCTGATCTTCGCGGGGCTGACAGCTTATGACACGCAGAACATCAAGAACACCTACCTTGCCCATGCGCAGGGTGGTGATGCCGAGTGGCTTGGCAAGGCTGCCATCATGGGCGCGCTGAACCTCTACCTCGACTTCATCAACATGTTCATGTTCCTGCTGCAGCTGATGGGCAATCGCGAATAACCCGACGCCGCGCACTGACAGACATGACCCCGCCGGACGCACCCCGTCCGGCGGGGTTTTTCGTGGCATATGCCCCCTACCCTTCGACCGGGATGGCAGCCCCGCCAATGTCGAAATCTCCGTATGGGCACCGCAAACGAAAAAACCGCGCCAGCCTCAACGGGCCGCGCGGTCTTGACTGTAGCTGCCCCCCGTCAAGGGCGGCGAAAGCAGGATCTTACTTGATCTTGCCTTCCTTGTACTCAACATGCTTGCGCACAACCGGGTCGTACTTACGCACGGTCATCTTCTCGGTCATCGTGCGGGCATTTTTCTTGGTCACATAGAAGTGGCCCGTGCCTGCGGTCGAGTTCAGGCGGATCTTGATTGTGGTAGGCTTCGCCATGGGTCGTCTCCTGCACCGGGCGCAGATGCGTCCCGTAAATATCCTAGAAGCCGCCTTGTACTGCCGCACGCGCCCGAGTCAACCAGATAGCAGATGTAATCATCGAAAAAGTCGCGATTGCCGCAGGAAAACTCGAAAGCGAAGGTTCGGACGCCATTTTCTACTTCCGTTAATTAGCCAATATGTTAATTATAGATTCGGAAGGAGCGGCTGAAATGTCCGATTTGCCACGCATCTTTGCAGCTTTGAGTGACCCCACCCGGCTGGCCATCGTCGAACGCCTGATGCGGGACGGGGAACTGCCCGTGGCGACGCTGCGCGAGGAAAGCGAGATCTCGGCCCCGGCCATTTCGCGGCACCTGAATGTCTTGATTCGGACAGGGCTGGTCCGCAAACGCGCCAGGGCCCAGCAGCGCCTCTACTCAGTGGTACCCGAGACCATTCGCGCCGTCAGCAGTTGGACGCTTGATCACCGCACCTTTTGGGAGGCGAGCCTCGACCGGCTGGAAGCGGAGCTACACAAGGAAATGTCACGGAAATGACCGAGCCAGTGGTAATTGAACGCGTCTTCGACGCCCCGCGCGAGGTGGTGTTCACCTTCATCACAACGCGTGCGCTTGCGACACAATGGTGGGGGCATGATGGCATGTCCCTGCCCGAAGAAAACCTCGATTTCAGCAGGCTCGGTCCATGGTTCGCGCAAGTCGTCGGTGCCGAGGGTGGCCGCTATAAGATGTCGGGACAGGTGACAAAGGTCGTGCCCCCTTCGCTCGTGGCGTTCACCTGGGGTTGGCATGACGAGAACGACGCCAGAGGCGCAGAGAGCCACGTCATGATTATGCTCGACGCATTGGACGGAGACCGCACGCGGCTTGTTCTGCGCCACGGGCATCTGCAACCCGGCCCACAACGCGACAACCACTCCAAGGGCTGGGTAGCAACGCTTGCCCGTCTTGAAAAGGCGCTGGCTACCAGCCTGAGCAACTGATTTTCCACGCCCCAACGGGCCACGTCCACAGAAAGGAAATTACATGTCCAAATTCATGTTTGCATATCACGGTGGCAAGATGCCCGAGACGCCTGAAGAGGGCGCCAAAATGATGGCCGCCTGGGAGGCCTGGTATAAGGATATGGGAGAGTCGCTGGTCGACGGTGGCAACCCTGTCGGCATGTCCAAGACCGTTTCGTCAGGCGGGGTTGAGGACAATGGCGGTGCCAACCCGCTGTCGGGATACACGATCATCAGCGCAGATAGCATAGAGGTCGCCTGCGACATGGCAAAGGGATGCCCGATGCTTGAAAGCGGCGGCACGGTCGAAGTGGCCCCTGTCATCGAGATGTGACGCGGAACCGCCCCGGCCTTCAGGTCGGGGCATCCAATGCCATCAAGAAATGGCTGGCCCGAATTCTCCCGGTGGCTAGCAGCAAGCCGCTGTCGGAAGGTCGCACTCTGACCGCAGCCTCAATAATTTCAGTCAGTGTGTGCGATGGGTCCATTCGGCTCGATCAACATGACCGGGCGGGCGTCTCTTTGTCGATATTCGGCGAAAACGCCGCCACAAATAGGCTAGTCAAAACATTTGCCAATTCATCGAGAGTTCATGAATGCCCGATCCTTGGAAAGACCTTATCACTTTTTTTGGTCTGCAAGGCAATTTTGCGCGGAGGGCCTGTAAGCCGGATTCTGTTCCCCCCGGGCCGAAACCCGAGGTTCGATGACCATTCCTCTACGGCGCCTGTTGCCAGACGCCTTTAGCTGCCAACCCGGACCTCTGGGCTGAAGCGGCCCTGCGGTGATATCGGTTGCCCGATCAACCCCGCCCGAGGTCCCTATTCGGCATTGCTCCCGGTGGGGCTTGCCATGCGGCGCGCGTTGCCACGCCCCCGGTGCGCTCTTACCGCACCGTTTCACCCTGACCCGTCGCAAGCTCCTTTGGCGCACCTCCGGTATGTCCTTTGGCGCACCTCGGGTGCGACGGGCGGTCTGTTTTCTGTGGCGCTTTCCGTCAGGTTGCCCTGCCCGGGCGTTACCCGGCACCGTTGCCTCAGGGAGTCCGGACTTTCCTCGGAACATTGCTGCCCCGCGGCCATCCGGCCCTCCGCGCAGGTTGCAGTTAGGCGCTGCGCGGCCCCGGGTCAACGGGATAGTCGCGTGCGATGCGCTGCGCCAGGACCTGATCCGCTTCTGTCGCACGCCCCGTCGCCCAGGGGCGATAGCGCAGCCGGAACGCGGCGAGCTTTGTTTCCATATCGGTATCTGCCGTATATCCGATGGCGGCGAGCGATCCGGCAAGCTCGTCAAGGCTGACCTTCCCCTGCCCGATCCCCTCTTGCACAGCCAATTGCGGACGCGCGGCGAGCCCTTGCAGCGCCAGCCGCTGCCAGTCGAATCGCGGGCCCGGATCAATCTTGCGACCCGGCGCCAGATCGGAATGGCCGATCACCCGTTCGGGCCGCACCTGCCAGCGCGCAACGATACCGCGAAGCAACTCCTCCAGCGCGGCCATCTGGGGCTCCGGAAAAGGCTCTGCCCCGGTATTGGCAATCTCGATCCCGATGGAGCGCGAGTTCACATCCGCGACCTCCCCCCAAGCCCCTGCCCCGGCGTGCCAGGCGCGCATGCCCTCGTCCACAAGCTGCCAGACGGTTCCCTGCCGCGAAATCACGTAATGCGCAGAGACCTCGGCCTGCGGATTACACAACCAATCGCGCGCCTCACGGGCACTGACCATCGCTGTATAGTGAATCACCACCATGTCAGGCCGGGCACCATCGCGCCGCGGCCCGAAATTGGGCGAGGGATGCCAGACCGGCGTCAGCTTCCCGAACGCACTTTGCGGAAGGGTGCCGGATCCCATGCACAGGCGAAACCGTCGCCATCCGGGTCAAGCCCCTTGCGGTCCTTCTCCGGGCCGCCAAGCGCCAGGAAATCCTCTTGCGCAAGGTCGGCCGAAGCGTAGCTGGCACAGTTGCGCTGGAATTTAGCCTGCGAATTCAACCCGAAACGCTTATATAGCTGCGCGCCCTTTGGATTGGTTGTCTGCAGCGCATAGGCCACGATATTTGGCCCGCTCGCCCCCGACCGCGTCGGCAGGGCGGTGGGCTGAATCACCTCGTACTGTGCGCGGTTGCGGGCAATCAGCGCGGCATCGCTTTCGATACTGCGCTCGTCCGACACCGCGTTGAAGTCATTCTCGTCGGAAATCCCGACAGAGTTGGTCACGACCTGCGGCGGGGCGTTGGCGGGCGAGGCATTGACAGGAACCTGACCGGAATTGGCCGCCGCGCCGTCGTCATCTGACAGGGCCGCGCGGGCCGCGTCGATCGCGTCTGGCTGGCTGTTCGGCGTCGAGGTCTGAACGCTGACGTCAGAGACTGTCGAGTTCTCAAGCGCGGCATCGCGCTGAAGCCGTTCCTCGTAGGTGGTATAGTTGTCGAGCCCGACGCCCGCACCGCTATCGGGGATGGGAGGCGTACAGGCAACAAGCGCGGCAAGCGCCGCTCCACCAAGCAAAAACCGCATCATATATCCTGTCATGGGTTCACAGAAGTCCTGCGCCTACCACCATTTGGAGGGTTTTTCCACAAATCCCGCAGCATTTTCGAGCGCATAGGCGGTATTCAGCAAATCGCCCTCCTCCCACGGACGGCCAATCAGCTGAAGACCCAGCGGCAGGCCCTGCTTGTCGATACCCGCAGGCACCGAGATACCGGGCAGACCCGCAAGGTTGACGGTCACGGTGAACACGTCGTTCAGGTACATCTGCACCGGGTCGGCCTCTGTCATCTCGCCCAACCCAAAGGCCGCGGACGGCGTCGCGGGCGTCAGGATCGCGTCGATCCCGGCGGCGAAGGCATCCTCGAAGTCCTTCTTGATCAGGGTGCGGACCTTGCGGGCGCGGTTGTAATAGGCGTCGTAGAAGCCTGCCGATAACACGTAGGTGCCGACCATGACGCGGCGCTGCACCTCGTGGCCAAAGCCTTCGGCGCGGGTTTTCTCGTACATCTCGGTGATGCCGTCGCCCTGCGCCAGCTTGGCCCGGTGGCCGTAACGCACCCCGTCATAGCGCGCGAGGTTCGACGATGCCTCGGCCGGGGCGATGACGTAATAGGCAGGCAACGCGTATTTGGCATGCGGCAGCGAGATATCGACGATCTCGGCACCGGCATCCCTCAGCATATTGGCGCCATCGGCCCAGAGCTTTTCGATCTCGGCGGGCGTGCCTTCCATCCGGTATTCCGCCGGAATGCCGATTTTCTTGCCCCTGATGTCGCCGGTCAGCATCGCCTCGAAATCCGGCACGGCCAGATCGGCAGAGGTCGAATCCTTGGGGTCGTGCCCCGCCATGGTGCGCAGGACAATCGCCGCGTCGCGGACCGTTTTCGCCATCGGACCCGCCTGATCCAGCGAGGAGGCAAAGGCCACAACGCCCCAGCGAGAGCAGCGCCCATAGGTCGGTTTGATCCCGACGATGCCGGTAAAGGCCGCTGGCTGGCGGATTGACCCGCCCGTATCCGTGCCCGTCGCCGCGAGGCAAAGGTCCGCCGCCACGGCACTGGCAGAGCCGCCCGAAGAGCCGCCCGGCGTCAGGAGCGTGTCGTCATTTCCGCGCCGCCAGGGGTTCACGGCATTGCCATAGCAGGATGTCTCGTTCGACGAGCCCATGGCGAATTCGTCCATGTTGAGCTTGCCCAGCATCACGGCGCCCGCATCGAACAGCTGGCTCGTGACCGTCGATTCGTATTCGGGCTTGAACCCTTCCAGAATGCGGCTCGCGGCCTGGCTGGCCACACCATTGGTGCAGAAAAGATCCTTGATCCCCATCGGGATGCCGCACATGTCGGGCGCGTCGCCAGCCTTGATCCGCGCATCCGCGGCACCTGCTTGCTCCAACGCGATTTCCGGCGTCTTGTGAACGAAGGCACCAAGCGCGTCCGCCCCATCAATGGCGGTGAGACAGGCCTCGGTCAGCTCCACGCTGGTCACATCGCCGGTTCGCAATGCGTCGCGTGCATCGGCAACTGTAAGTTTGGTCAGATCGCTCATTATTCCACCACCTTGGGAACCGCAAAGAACCCTTCGCGCGCATCGGGCGCGTTCGCCAGAACCTTGTCCTGCATGTTCCCGTCCGTCACGCCATCCTCGCGCCGCTTCAGACGCATCGGCGTTACCGAAACCATCGGTTCCACACCCTCGACATCCACCTCGTTGAGCTGCTCGATGAAGCCGAGAATGGTGTTGAATTCGCCCGCCAGCGCGGGCAGCGCGTCCTCTTCCACCTTGATGCGCGCCAGTTTGGCGACGCGTGCGGCGGTCTCAAGGTCGATCGACATGGAAAGCCTCCTGGTTACAGGTCAGGCTTGCGTTTACCGCCCGCGCGGGCGCCCTGCAAGCAGTTGCGCGCCAATAGTGGGCATCGCCCTTGTTGCAGGCAGGATGGCACGCCCCGTCCAGACCATCCGGGCGGCCCCTCGCAGCCGACTGGAAGACCGCGCAAACCGTGTTACGATCCGGAAAACAACGGAGAGAACGCATGAAGATCATCTGGCTCGGACACGGCTCGTTCCGCTTTGAAATTGGCGCGCTGACGCTGCTTATGGACCCCTGGCTGACGGGCAATCCGCTGCTGAACGAAGACCAGCACGAGGCCGCCACGAAAGGCGCCACCCACATCCTGTTGACCCACGGACATTTCGATCATGTCGCGGACGTTCTGCCACTGTCGCGCAAACTGGGTGTGCCGGTGGTCGGACAGTATGACCTGATGAACCACTGGGCCGAGAACGAGGGAATCGAGACGATCGGCTTCAACAAGGGCGGCACTGTCGATCTGGGCGGCGTAAAGGTCACGATGGTGAACGCCATTCACTCCTCGACTTTCGGCACGCCGCATGGGCCGCGCGTGGCCGGAACGGAATGCGGTTTCATGATCGAGGGCGAAGGCCACACGATCTATGCCTCGGGCGACACAGACGTGATGTCGGACATGAAGATCTTCAATGACCTTCACAAACCCGATATCGGCATTCTTTCTGCGGGCGGCTACTTCACCATGGATATGAAACGCGCGGCCTACGCCGCAAGGACGTTTTTTGACTTCAAGACCCTGATCCCCTGCCACTACCGCACCTTTCCCATATTGGAGCAATCCGCCGAAGCGTTGGCACAGGCCCTTCCCGGCGTGGATGTAATCGAACCAGAGGTTTTGCAGCCCATTGAGATCTGATCATCCGGCGCCCCGCCCGATCTGCGGGATCGGGGCGCATTGCGCCGCCGGTGTGACAACCTATAGTGCGCGGGCAAGACGAGTGATGCAGAGTTTACGGACACCCCCGACATGCCAAAGCGCAACGCGCCAGAACAGACCGTCAATATCCTGATCGTCGGTCAATCGGGACGGCTGCAATACGAGGCATTGCTCTTTGCCGCGTCGCTGCTGGATGGGCCCTCCACCCTTGCTTACAAGCTGTTTGTGGCAGAGCCAGAGCCGGGGCCGCTCTGGCCTGGGGATCCGCGTATCAAGCAATCGGACATCCGCGACCATCTGGAAGAGTTGGGCGCCGAAATTCAACCCTTTGAAAGCCGCCATTTCGGTCACGCCTATAGCTACGGCAACAAGATAGAGGCGCTTTCGGTCCTGCCCGAGGGCGAGCCCTTCATCTTCTTTGACACCGATACGCTGATCCACGGCGATCTGGGCACCGTCCCGTTCGATTTCGACCGCCCCGGCGCGTCCCTGCGCTGTGAAGGGACCTGGCCAAAGATCGAGCTTTATGGCCCCGGCTACGCGGACATCTGGCGCGCGCTCTACGACCGGTTCGGGCTGGATTTCGAAAGTTCGCTGAACCTCGACCAGCCAGACGAGTACTGGCAGCGATATCTCTATTTCAACGCAGGTTTCTTCTACTACCGATGCCCCCGCGCCTTTGGGCATCGCTTTCTTGAATACGCGCTGGAGATACGCGACAACCCGCCCGCAGAGCTGGTCTGTCAGACATTCGACCCATGGCTCGACCAGATCGCCCTGCCGCTGGTGATCCATTCATTCGGGGGGGGCCGCGACAGCCTGCCGGAGGGCTATCTTGATGGCGATGTGTCCTGCCACTACCGCGTTCTGCCGCTTCTATACGCCCGCGAGGATGACGCGGTGGTCGAAGCGCTGGAACGGATCTGTGCCCCTAACCGGCTGAAAAAGTTGCTCAAGCAATACGAGCCCTTCAAGCGCATGGTCTATCAGGGGCGCGGTCAGAAAGTGCGCGCTCTTTTCGACCGCAACCATCTGCCCCTTCGCGAACAGATGATCCGCAACCGCATCAAGCGTGAAGGTTTCTGGATGCGATAGGCGCGTTCTTCTGCGGCCTTGCCCGGATCGGACGCGCGCCGCTTTCATCTGAGAATTTGAACGCACTGGACCCGTGCCTAAACCGTTGGACCCAGTACAGAAAATGGGCGCGCACCGGCACGCCCATTTCTTCATTTTCTTGCGGCCTGAACCGTTCAGGCGGCCTTTTCAAGCAGCGTGTAGGTCGAGATCAACTCTCCGGTCACCTGCGCGCGGGCCACCTTGCCGGCCTCGGTCTTTTTACCGCGTGCGCCAACGGCCTTCTTGATCAGGCGGCCAAGCTGTTGGTTAAGCGGGGCCTGCGCCCGCGCGCTGCGGCCCTCGGCGCCAGACCCGATCGCCTTGTTATAAAGCTCAACGAACGCCGCGTTCTTGTTCGCGGTGCTCATGACCGTCAGAATGAAATGTTCGTCGAATTTGCCATCGGCGTCGATTTCCTTCGCAAGAAGGATGGTGTGATCGATAATCGCGCGCTTGGCTTGCAGCCGCTCGGCCAGAGGATCGCCAGGTGCCGCATTTTCCAGCACGTGGTTTTCCAGCACCTTCTGCATCAGGTGCCCCAGTTCCATGCCCTGTTTCTTTGCCTCGGCGGCAAAAAGCTCCCGGACTTCGGGTTCCAGGCTGAACGACACCTTGGTCGCCTGCGCAATCCGCTTGAGCCTGCGCTTGCGCTTGGTCGGAACATCTGCGCCAGGCATCTTTGCGGTGATCGTTTTCTTGGTAGGCTTCATCTGCGGAATCCTTCGCATCAACATATAATGCCAGTATGTTGGAATGACGCCGACTGTCAACATACTGTCGCAGAATGTTGACAGGTCTTTCAGACGTATTTTACCAAAATTGTGTCACGAAACCCGGCCCGGAACGGCTGTCCGCAAGGCGCATATTGTAAGCGCGCCGCGGATAAACTAGGCATTTGAAGGGAATTAAACGAGGGAGGACAGCCCAATGACCGACGCCCCCAATTATGGCTTCGACACGCTTCAGATCCACGCAGGCGCCCGGCCTGATCCGGCCACCGGCGCGCGGCAGGTGCCGATCTATCAGACAACAGCCTATGTTTTCCGGGACGCCGATCACGCGGCCGCGCTCTTCAACCTTCAGGAAGTGGGCTACATCTATTCGCGCCTGACCAACCCGACCGTGTCGGCGCTGCAGGAACGCGTCGCCACGCTGGAAGGCGGCGCAGGCGCGGTCTGCTGCTCTTCCGGACATGCGGCGCAGATCATGGCGCTATTCCCGCTGATGGGGCCGGGTCTGAACGTCGTTGTGTCCACACGCCTTTACGGCGGGTCGATCACCCAGTTTTCCCAGACAATCAAACGCTTTGGCTGGTCGGCCAAGTTCGTTGATTTCGATGATGTAGACGCGGTTGCCGCCGCAATTGATGACGACACGCGCGCTGTCTTTTGTGAATCGATCGCCAATCCCGGCGGCTATATCACCGATCTGGACGCCATTGCCAAAGTGGCCGATGCTGCGGGCCTGCCGCTGATTGTCGACAACACGTCGGCCACGCCCTACCTGTGCCGACCGATTGAACATGGCGCGACGCTCGTCGTACATTCGATGACGAAATACCTCACCGGCAACGGCACTGTCACTGGCGGCTGCGTCGTCGATTCAGGGAATTTCGACTGGTCCGCTTCGGGCAAGTTCCCCTCGCTCTCGGATTCCGAGCCCGCCTATCACGGGCTGAAATTCCACGAAACCTTTGGCCCGCTGGCCTTTACCTTCCACGGCATCGCCATCGGCCTGCGCGACCTTGGCATGACGCTGAACCCGCAGGCCGCGCATTACACGCTGATGGGCATCGAAACCCTCTCGCTGCGGATGGAGCGTCATGTCCAGAACGCTGAAAAGGTGGCAAGCTGGCTGGAAACGCATGATGCCGTCGCGGGCGTCACCTATGCCGGGCTGGCCTCTTCGCCTTATCATGACCGGGTCGCGCGCATCTGTCCCAAGGGTGCTGGCGGGCTCTTCACGATCAAGCTGAAAGCGGGCTACGAAGGCTGCGTCAAGTTTGTCGACAACCTTGAGATCTTCAGCCATGTCGCAAACCTTGGCGATACGCGCAGCCTCGTGATCCATTCCGCCTCGACCACCCATCGCCAGCTGACCGAAGAACAGCAGGTCGCGGCCGGGGCCGGCCCGGATGTGGTGCGGATCTCCATCGGGATCGAGGATGCGGACGACCTGATCGCCGATCTTGACCAGGCGCTGTCAACGGCCTCTGCCTGATAGGTTTCCGGGCGCGGCACGGTTTGTGCGGCGCCCGGACTGCGCATGTCGCTGCGCCTGCAAGCGCAACACCTGCAAAGGACCGCAGTCAAAAGGCGAACGGGCCGACCGCAAATAGGCGGCCGGCCCCTGCCAGGTCTTACTCGACGACTTCGTAAACGATGCGTACCTGCGCCGACACGTCCATTTCACCGGCGGCCACCGGGACCGCGCTGCGGGCCATGGACATCTCGGCCATGTAAGGCGATGGCCCGCCGCCTCCGCTCTCATCCAGCGAGATCAGCCGACCGACGCTCACACCTGCGGCAGCCGCGTATAGCTCCGCCTTTGCACGCGCATCGGCCACGGCCAGCTTGCGGGCCTCATCCATCAGCGGGCGAGGCTCCTGAAGGCCAAAGCTCAGCCCGTTCAGGCTGTTGGCCCCGTCCGACACAACCGTATCCAGAACACTGCCCAGCTGGTCGAGGTCGCGCACCCGCACAGTCACCCCGTTTGAGGCTGCATAGCCTATGATGCCGGGCTGTTCATCGGTCCCTTCGCGGTAATTCCTGCGCAGCGGATGCAGGGACAACCCCGATGTCTGGATGTCGCGGGGTTCGATCCCGGCCTCGGCCAACCGCTCCAGGATACGCTGGGTGATTTCCGACGTCATCCGAAGTGCCTCTGCCGCCTCTTTTGCCTCTGCCGCGGCCCCCAGGCTGAGTGTCGCCATGTCCGGCGCTGCCGCGACGCTGCCCTCACCTGAAACGGTGATCCGGCGCAGAACCTCTTCCTGAGCCGCTGCGGCACTGCCCGCCAGAAGCGCCAGTGCCATAATCCATGCATTCAAACGCATTCGCGTTTCTCCTTCCAGAATGGGCATTTCGAGGGCAATATTCCCTCTGCCAAGGCGCCGCTGCAACCGCTGTCTTCCGTGTCTCGGCAAAGACTCGCCCCCAAATGTGAAATGGGCTCTGCAAAGACTCCCAAACCCACCTCAGCAGTGTTAAAAATGGCGCCATGAAAACGAACTACGCTTTGCTTCTGTCGTTTGAAAGTATCACCCTGGCCCGCCGCACCATGGCTGGCTGGCTGCGCGTGGGTGACGTGGCACCCGACGCAGACGACCTCGACACCGCGCTGAAGGCGCTGCGCCGCAAGGCAGAGGCGCTCTCGTCGGATGCGAACCGCGTCAAACTGGTGATCCCCAACGAACAGATCCGCTATCTGGAATTGCCCCCGAAATCGCGCAATCCCGAAGAGCTGAACGATGATATCCGCGCGGCGCTGGACGGGGAAACCCCGTATGCGGTGGACGAACTGGTCTTTGACTGGGCAGAGCTGTCTGACGGGTCGGTGCAGGTCGCGGCGGCGGCGCGCGAAACGCTGGACGAGGCCGAAAGCTTTGCGCTGGCGCATGATTTCGTTCCGGTCTGCTTCGTGGCGGCGGCGCCGCTCGGCGCATTTCATGGAGAGGTGTTCTTTGGTCCGGCAAGCGGTGGCAAGAACGGCTCCGCCCCGTCACGCGACGCCCAGCCTGTCAGCCTGGTGCAGCCCGCCCCTGCGGCGCGCGCAGAAAACGGCGATGCGGCAAGCGTTGCCGAACCGGCCATTTCTACGCCCGATGAAACTCCCGAATCTGTCGAGGCTGTGACTGACCCTGCGGACCTCACCGTCGATGACATGGCCCAAGCCGTCGCGCCGATGGCCGAAACAGCCAGCCATCATGCGCATGACATGCAGCCCCCCGGGCTGATGGCCTCGGTCGCCGAAACACAGGCGAGTGCGCCGGAGCTTCCCAAGTTGGATACCCCGGTAAAGCCTGCGACGCCGGTTCCGAACGGCGCAGGTAATGGTGCAGCGACCAAAAGCGCACAGAATGGTGCCGCCCAGAACGGCGCCTCATTGCGTGTCGAGCCGCCCTCGGCGCGTCCTGCCGCCCAAACAAAGGGTGGCAGCATCCGCGCCAGTCGACCGGCACCCGACGCACCGCTCCCAAAGCTCGCCGGGACGCATAGCGACTCGCCCGGATCGGGCCGGGCTGCACCCTCGATCAAACCCCACGGGGTTCCCGGCGCACCGCAAGCCAAGCCCGTCGAACCGGTGCCTGACAATGCCACTGCCGCGCCGATTGCCAGCCTGCAACGCGCGCCCGATCCCGCACCCGCCCCGACAGCGGAACCGGGTACCAGCAAGGCCGGGTTCTTCAGTCGCCGCAAAAAACAACAGGCTGGTCCCGCTGCCGCCAAACGCGGCAAAGGCGCCGGAGATGCCGCGGCGACCAAAGCGGGCGCGGCAAGAGCGCAGTCCGCACAACGGGCCGTCAAGGCAGAGCCCCCCGTACAACGCGCAAAGGCTCTGGCGTCCGAGGCGGTCTTCGTCCCATCTGACGACGAGGCCGAACGGATGACGATCTTTGGCGCGCGCAAGGGCAATGAGAAGATCGGAGGCAAGCCCCGGTTCCTTGGGCTGATGCTGACCGTGGCGCTGATCCTGCTCCTTGCTGCGGTTGCCGCATGGGCCGCTGTCTTCGTGGATGACGGGCTCGCACGGTTCTTCCGCCCATCGCCCGCCCCCACGGCCGTGGCACAGTTGCCTGAACAGCCCCCGGTGGAACTCGCGGCCCCTGCCGCAGTCGAGGACGCGCCGGGTGTCGAAGTTGCGTCGCTGGCCCCCGACCTTACGGGCGAGATGGAAGAGGCCGCGATACGCAGTGACGCAGACCCGGATGTAACCCCCGCCGTCCAGTCCGAAACGCTGAGCCCGGAAGAGGCGCAGGCCACCTATGCGGCAACGGGCATCTGGCAACGCACCCCGTCAGAACCCGGCCTGCCAACAGAAGTGTCGCTGGAGGATATCTACGTCGCCTCGATCGACACTTCAGTCCAGCAATTCGATGCTGTGGCCCTGCCCGCCGTCAAGGATTACGGCACCGACTATGCGATGCTGAGCCCCGCTTCTCCTGCCGCGCCGGGGACGGAGTTCACCCTTGATGAACGCGGGCTGGTCGTGGCCACGCCGCAAGGCGCGCTGAACCCGGACGGGATCACTGTTTACGCGGGCCGACCACCGGTCGTTCCTCCCGCAAGGGCCCCCGCAGCTGAAACCGAGGCACAGCCGTCACCGGAAGAGGACGCGCAAGCCAAGGCCCTTTCCGCCAAGCGGCCCCGCACCCGTCCTGCGGATCTGGTCGAGCAAACAGAGCGTGCAACATTGGCCGGGCGTTCGCTGGCCGAACTGTCGGTCTTGCGTCCGAAACTGCGGCCTGCGGGCCTGCGCCCCGTTGAAATACCGGCCGCCAAACCGGAAACGGCACCTGAGGATGATGCAACTGCGATCACCGTCCCGAGTGCCACGAAGCAGGCTGTCAAAACCTCGGTGACGCCCGTCGTCCGCCCGCGCGATATTGCGTCCATCGTGAAGAAGGCCCGCGCGACCCCGCCCCCCGCACCGTCCAGAAGCAGCACGGCCGTGGCCACAGTCGCGCCGCGCACCGTCGCACCCAAGGTGCCGTCCTCGACCACTGTAGCACGTTCGGCGACGGTGAAGAATCAGTTGAACCTCGGCCGCGTGAACCTGATCGGTGTCTATGGAACACCCTCCAGCCGCCGTGCGCTAATACGGTTGTCCAACGGGCGATACCAGAAGGTAAAAGTCGGCGACCGGATTGACGGTGGCCGCGTCGCAGCGATCGGCGATTCCGAACTGCGCTATGTGAAAAGCGGGCGCAACGTCGTCCTGAAGATGCCGCGCGGCTAAGGCCCGCCTTTCCGACGGGACTTACCGTCGGCCAAAGCGTCCCGAGGTTCTGCACCCAGGATACTGGTCCGATCCTGTCGGTCGCGCCGCATCCCCCGCAAGACGCGCGGCCTTGCAGGGTGCGTTTTCCAAGACAGGCAACCTAGCTTGCGGTGTCGAGTTCCCCGGCTTCGATCTGCTCTCTCTCGATCGACTCGAAGAGTGCTTTGAAGTTGCCTTCGCCGAAACCGTCATCGCCCTTGCGCTGGATAAATTCAAAGAAGATCGGCCCGATCACCGTTTTGGAGAAGATCTGTAACAGGATGCGCGTCTCGCCCCCATTCACGACGCCTTCCCCATCAATCAGGATGCCGTGTTTCTTCATCCGCTCTACAGGCTCGTCATGGCCAACCACCCGGTCAAAGCTCATGTCGTAATAGGCATCGGGTGGGCCGGGCATGAATTTCAGGCCGTTCTCGGCAATCTGGTCGGTAGAGTCGTAAATGTCGTAGGCGCCAACCGCGATGTGCTGGATGCCCTCGCCTTTGTACTTCTTCAGATAGGCGACAATCTGGCCCTTCTCGTCCCGGTCTTCGTTGATGGGAATGCGGATACGCCCACATGGCGAGGTCAACGCGCGGCTGGTCAGCCCGGTATACTTGCCCGAGATGTCAAAGAACCGGATCTCACGGAAATTGAACAGGTCGCCGTAAAACCTGAACCACTTGTCCATATTTCCCTTGAAGACGTTATGCGTCAGGTGATCGAGGTAGTAGAACCCCACGCCGCGCGGCTTTGACGGCTCCAGCCATTCGAATTCCGCGTTATAGGGCGAGGTTTCGTAATACTGGTCGATGAAATAGATCAGACTGCCACCAATGCCCTTGATCGCGGGCACATCCATCGTCTTGTCATCGCCTTCATAGGGTTCCGCCCCCTTGGCAACAGCGTGGTCGAACGCGTGCTGCGCATCCACGACGCGCCACGCCATGGATGGGGCACAGGGGCCGTGTTCTTCCACGAAGCGCGCCGCGAAACTGCCCGGTTCGGCGTTGAGCACATAGGTGATATCGCCCTGCTGCCAAAGCTCGACATTCTTGCTTTTGTGCCGCGCAACCAGCGCATAGCCCATGCGGGTAAAGAGCGTGCGCAATTCCTGCGGTTCTGGATGCGCGAATTCGACGAATTCAAACCCGTCAGTCCCTGCGGGGTTTTCCTCGGTGATCGTGGATTTCGGGGCGTCATGCGGGAAAGGTCCCATGGTGCGTCTCCTGCCAAATGTCCTGTGCCATGAGTATCTATCGCGCGCCGCCCCGGAAATTTGCGCAATCACGCCTATCTAAAAGGCAATTTTCGCGTAGTATCTACAGAAATTCCTCAATTTTTGCGGAAACCGCGCATATGCTCGATTCGACCGACAAACGCCTGCTGGCCGCGCTGCAACGCAACGCCCATATGACCGCTCAGGACTTGGGGGATCACCTCAACCTGTCGCCCAGTCAGGCCGGGCGAAGACGACAAAGGCTTGAGGCCGAAGGCTATGTCACTGGCTACACGGCGCGGCTTGATCCGATGAAGGTCGGCCTGACAGTGCAGGCCTTCGTGCAGGTCCAGCTGGCCACGCATGGGCCAGAGCAAGCCCGCAATTTTGCGCGCCTCGTTGCGACCCGCCCCGAGGTCATCTCTGCCTGGACACTGACCGGCGAGGCAGACTATCTGCTGCGGGTCTATTGCGCCGATCTGCGCGACCTGAACCGCCTGATCCACGAGGTCCTGCTGCCCCATGCCGTGGTCGCGCGGGTGCAAAGCCAGATCGTCATGGATCAGGTCAAACCGGACGCGCCGCTGCCTACCTGAACCAACTGATCGCGCCGAAGCAGCCAAGGTGCCTTGTCCCCCAGGTGTCGTACCTGCAAAGTAGCACCGCACAACATCGGACCCATTCATGGAATCTTTCCTCTATCAGGCCTCAATCTACCTTGCTGCGGCCGTAATCGCCGTGCCAATCGCCGCGCGGCTGGGCCTTGGGTCGGTGCTTGGCTACCTGCTGGCCGGCATCGTGATCGGCCCGTTGCTGGGCGTGGTCGGGTCCGAAACCGAAGATCTGCAACATTTTGCGGAATTCGGCGTCGTGCTGATGCTGTTCATCATCGGGCTGGAGCTGGAGCCCCGCACGCTGTGGGACATGCGGCACAGGTTGATCGGCTTGGGCGGCTTGCAAGTGGTACTGACAACCGCGGCCGCGATGGGCGTCGCATTGGCATTGGGGCAGGATTGGCAGCCGGCCTTGGCCATTGGCATGATCTTCGCGCTGTCTTCGACCGCGATCGTGCTGCAATCGCTGTCCGAAAAGGGGCTGATGCAGACCGGCGGCGGGCGATCCGCTTTTTCCGTGCTTTTGACGCAGGATATCGCAGTGATCCCGATGCTGATCGTGCTTCCGCTTCTGGCGAGCGGGTCGGTGGTGCGGCTGGCCGAGGATGGGTCGATCGCGCGCGCTTCGGATGCTGACCACGCCGCCCATGCGTCGCTGTCGCTGGTCGAAGGCCTGCCCGGTTGGGGCGTAGCCCTTGTGACACTGGCCGCGGTCGCGTCGATCATCGTGGGAGGGATTTACCTGATCCGGCCGCTTTTTGCCTTCATCCACACGGCCCGGCTGCGCGAGATGTATACTGCCTTGGCGCTGATGATCGTGGTGGGGATCGCATTCCTGATGTCGCTGGTGGGCCTGTCGCCCGCGCTTGGTACGTTTCTGGCCGGTGTGGTTCTGGCAAACAGCGAATTCCGGCACGAACTGGAATCGGATATCGAACCGTTCAAGGGCCTGCTGCTCGGCCTCTTTTTCATCACCGTGGGCGCAGGGATCGACTTTGGCACCCTGTTCCGCGAACCGCTGCTGATTCTCGGGCTGACACTGACGCTGATCCTTGGAAAAGGGGCGATCCTTTATGTGCTTGGGCGGCTGTTCGGTCTGCGGGGGCGCAATCAATGGCTGTTCACGCTTGGACTGGCACAGGCGGGGGAATTCGGTTTTGTGCTGGTGTCCTTCTCTCTGCAACAGAATGTCCTGCCGGATATTCTGGGCGCGCGTATCCTGCTGGTCATCGCGCTCTCGATGCTGATCACCCCCCTTCTGTTCATCCTCTACGACTACATCTCTCGCAGGTTGCAGGCGGAAGGCGGCGAGCAGCCCGACGACGACGAGATCGACGAGCAAGGCCCGGTGATCATTGCGGGCATCGGACGGTTTGGGCAGATCGTGAACCGGCTGGTGCAATCCACAGGGTTCAAGACCGTCGTGCTGGACCATGACATGCAGACCATTCAGCTGATGCGGCGCTTTGGTTTCAAAGGGTTCTTTGGCGACCCCACTCGCCCGGATATCCTGCACGCGGCGGGGCTGGAAAAAGCCAGCGTTCTGGTCGTGGCGCTGGATGACCCTGAAGCCACGACAAAGCTGGTCACCTATGCGCGCACTGCCCGACCTGACTTGCACATCGTTGCGCGCGCGCGGGACCGGACCCATGTCTACAGGCTTTATCAGGCCGGTGCGAATGACATCGTGCGCGAGACCTTTGACAGCTCTCTGCGCGCGGGGCGCTACGTCCTCGAAAACGTGGGGCTCAGCGAATATGAGGCCTCAGAAGCGGAAAAGACCTTTTACGCGCATGACCGGTATTCCGTCAGAGAACTGGCCAAGGTCTGGGATCCGGATGTCGCCTCTGCCGAGAACAAGGCCTATGTCGAACGGGCTCGGGAGCTGGAAAAAGAGCTTGAGGCAGAGCTTTTGCAGATCATCGAAAAACGCAGCAGCAACGCTGCCTGAACTGGCACACACGAAAAAGCCGCGCCCCAATGACGGGACGCGGCTTTTATACTTTCTCGTCGACGTGACGGATCAGGCGGCTGCGCGCGAGACCAGAACGTCATCCACCTGCTTGGCGGCGGCCATCTCGTCACCGCCGGAAACGGCAGCGACTTCACGGGTCAGACGCTCCAGCGCGGCTTCGTAAAGCTGACGCTCGGAATAGCTCTGCTCGCGCTGATCATCGCCGCGGTGCAGGTCGCGCACGACCTCCGCGATGGCAATCAGATCGCCAGAGTTGATCTTCTGTTCGTATTCCTGCGCACGGCGCGACCACATGGCGCGCTTCACCTTGGCCTTGCCCTTGAGCGTCTTCATCGCCTGGCTGATGACATCGGGCGAGCTGAGCGAGCGCATACCGATTTCCGTCGCCTTATGCGTTGGCACCCGCAGTGTCATCTTGTCCTTTTCAAAGGAGATCACAAAGAGTTCCAAGGAGATACCGGCGATCTCCTGCTCTTCGATCGAGACGATCTGGCCGACGCCATGCGCGGGATACACCACATACTCGTTGGGACGAAACTCGGATTTCTTGCTTTTTGTCATTCAGATTTCCTCACAAGGTCGCCCTGTCTTGGGCGCAAGAAAACGGGCGGGGAACAGCAGCTATTCCCGGGACCCGTTTCGATATTGTTGTACTATTTCGCCGGATGCAGACCCGCCCGACAGATGCAGAGTGTTTGTTTCATTGCACTTAACATAGCACGAACGGCCCGCATTTCAAAGCGGGCACTCGCGGGGAACGCGAAGGAGTCAATCAGATCAGCACCTTAAGCGGCAACAATCTGATCATATTCCATCACGAATCACCCGGACGAAGCGAATCAGCTCAGCCGCCCTCGCCCGCCGCTTCCGAGAAATACTTATCCAGTTTGCCGGTCTCGCCATCGCGTTCCTCGGCTTCCGGCAGCTGGTCCTTCTTGGTGATGATGACCGGCCACATTTCGGAATACTTGCGGTTGAACTCCACCCATTTTTCCATCTCCGGCTCTGTGTCCGGCCGGATCGCATCCGCCGGGCATTCCGGCTCGCAGACGCCGCAGTCGATACACTCGTCGGGATGGATGACGAGCATGTTCTCGCCCTCGTAGAAACAATCCACCGGGCAGACCTCGACGCAGTCCGTGTATTTGCAGGCGATGCAGTTGTCGGTCACCACATAGGTCATGGGAAGCCCCTGTCTCAGAGAATTTCTGTCTAGCTAGAACAGCCGGGCCGATCAATCAAGCGCATCACGGCGGGTTTGATCCAACTTGCGACGATCCCGTTTGCTTGGCCGGCCCCCGCCGTCATAGCGCGGAACGGACGGTTTTTCTTCGCGCGGGGGCGGCGGTGGACTGAGATCCTCGTATAGTGCCTGAGCTTCGGGCGCCGGTCCCCGACGCTCGCCGGTTTCGAGAATGCGCACCACCCAGATGCGCTCCCCCTTGGCAAAGGTCAGAACATCGCCAAACCCAACATTTACGGCAGGTTTGGCGATATGTGTGCCATTCAGTCGCACCGCACCAGAGGCCACCGTCTTGGCGGCGAGGCTGCGCGTCTTGAAGAATCGCGCATGCCACAACCACTTGTCGACGCGCAGCTTTTGCGCAGGATCGCTCACCTCAGCTTTTGTCCTTCAGCCCCATCAGGGCAGCAGCAAACGGATTGTCAGGGTCGATGCGATCTTTCTTTTCAGGGCGGGACTGGTAGGTCTTGGCGCCCTCGTCACGGCGCGGTTTGCCCTTGGGGCCGCCCTTGCCGCGCGGTTTGCCTTGCTGCCTGCCGCGTCCGCCTTCACCGCCATCTGCGGATTTACCCTTGGCATTCCGCCCGCCGCCACCGTCACGACGCTGTTGCTGGCCGCGCGTGTTGTCGCGTTTGCGACCCCACGTGAACGTATAGAAAACCTCTGTCTCCGGGCCTTCGATGGCCGCATCGGCCGCCGTGCCGGTGGGCACTTCCTCTGCCGCAACTTCGGGCACAGCCGGAGTTTCTTCGGGCGAGTCGGCCGGGCTGACGGGCGCTTCGGCGATCGGGGCCACGCCGTCATCTGCGATGGCCTCGACCTGAGGGGCGATATCGGCGGGGGGGGACTCTTCAGCAGGCTCCACCGTGGTCCCTGGCGCTGCCTCTTCGGCCACGTCCATCACCGGCGTATCGGCCTCGGGCGTCTCTGCGCCTTCTGCACCGGGTACAACAGCATCGACCGGCTTGACCTTCTGGCGCTCGCCCTTGGCCGCGTTGTAGCCCAGACCCTGCATAAGGTCGGCAAATTGCTCCAGCGTCATGCCGGTGATCGACAGCATATCGGCCTTGGCCTCGAACCCGCCGCGGCTGTCTTCGGCGCGCAGCATATCTGCCAGCCGTTCCAGCATGTCGATGCGAATCGCACGCGCGCCCGCCGCCCTGTAGCCCGCGATCGTATGGTGTACCGCAGGTGTGCCGACCACGTTGGGGACTGTCACCAGACCGGGTGGCGGAGCTTCGGGGAATTCGTCCACGCCGTTGGCAAGGCTCCACAAAACAAGGCGCAGACGTGTCGGCGCGGGCTTCAGCAGCAGCGGCATGAAAATGGTAAACTGGCCGAACCGCAGCCCATGCTTGCGCAGTGCGCCGCGCGCATCCTGATCCAGCGCCTTGACCTCGTCAGCGACCTCGGCGCGGGGCAGGATACCCAGCGATTCCACCATGCGGAAGGCGAAGCCCCGTGCAAGACCAGTCAGCGCCTCGTCATTCTTGAGGTTCAGAAGCGGCTCGAACAGTGCCGCAACCTTGCGGTCAATGAAGTGCTGAAGGCGACGTTCGACCTTTTGCGCGACATCCGGACCGGCCTCGTCATCGACGAAGACCACCACGCGGGGCTTGAGTGGATCGTCAGACGCGGCCAGCTTGCCCACGGCCTGCTCGCCCCACATCAGGCCACCTTGCTCGGTGAAATCGATCTCGGTATCCGGCGCGTTGTAGAACCGGTCCGCACGCAGGTGGAAATGCGGCGCCAGAGCCTGAAGGCTCGCCGTCTTCAGCGTTTTCGCCTCCTGCCCGCTGGCATCCTTGTCCTGGCGGAAGCGGAAACCTTCCAGCCGTCCTACGAATTCACCCTCTACGGTCACTTCGCCCTTGTCGTTCACTTCGGCCAAAAGGGCCTCCTTCTGCTTCAACCGGCGCAACAGGATTGACGTCCGCCGGTCAACAAATCTTTGAGTCAGGCGCTGATGTAGCGCATCCGACAGCCCGTCTTCTACAGCCCGCGTGCGCTCCCGCCAATGGCTATTGTCATCCAGCCAGCCGTTGCGCTGCGCAACATATGTCCATGTGCGGATATATGCCAATCGTTTGGACAGCGTGTCGATATCGCCATCGGTCCGGTCGATCCGTTTGACCTGCCGTGCCATCCAGTCATCCGGCACACTCCCGCGTTGATGCAAGTGTCCGAAGATAACTTCCAAAAGCCCGGCATGTTCCGCATGACTTATCCCGCGGAAATCGGGGATCCGGCAGACATCCCACAAAAGCCGGACGGAGGCGGGATCAGAGGCACGCGCCGCGACCTCCGCGCTTTGCGCAAGCGATTTCAGCGCGCCCAGATCATCGGCCTCGCGCGCCTTGACCAGGTTTTCAACATCCGGTGACGCCTCGAGAGAGCCGACAAGCGTGGCGATGCTGGCAAAACGCAGATCCGGGTTGCGCCAGTTCAGCTTGCGCAGGGGCGTGAAGCGGTGATTGCAGATCGCCTCGACCACCTCTTCGGGCAGCGGGCTGGCCTCTCCGGTGACGCCAAAGCTGCCATTGCTCATACCGCGCCCGGCGCGGCCCGCGATCTGGGCAAGTTCGTTGGGGGCAAGCGGGCGCATCCGCCGCCCGTCAAACTTGGTCAGAGCAGAAAACGCGACATGATCGATATCGAGGTTCAGCCCCATCCCGATGGCATCGGTGGCCACAAGGTAATCCACATCACCATTCTGGTAGAGTTCTACCTGCGCGTTGCGCGTGCGCGGGCTGAGCGCGCCCATCACCACGGCTGCCCCGCCTTTCTGGCGACGGATCAGTTCGGCAATCGCATAGACATTTTCGACAGAGAACCCGACGATGGCGCTGCGCGGCTTCAGGCGGCTGATCTTCTTGGACCCCGAATAGGCAAGCTGGCTCATCCGCTCGCGGCGCATGAACTGCACGCCCGGCACCAGCTCTGCAATCGCGCCGCGCATCGTGTCAGAACCCAGGAAAAGCGTCTCGTGCAGCCCCCGCATCCGCAGCAGCCGGTCGGTAAAGACATGGCCACGCTCGGGATCGGCGCAAAGCTGGATTTCGTCAATGGCCGCAAAATCGCAGCCCATTCCATCCGGCATCGCCTCGACCGTGCAGACCCAGTATTTCGCGCGCGGCGGCACGATACGCTCTTCGCCCGTGACCAGCGCCACGACAGAGGGGCCGCGCAGGCCGACGATCTTGTCATAGACCTCGCGCGCCAACAGGCGCAGCGGCAGGCCAATCACGCCCGTCCGGTGCGCCAGCATTCTTTCAATGGCGTAATGTGTCTTGCCGGTATTGGTCGGACCCAGCACGGCCACGGTGCGGGAAGGCTCGGCCATGGGTCTTCCTTCAGTCTACTTCAGATACGCTGCCCGGTGACCTGCAGTTCCAGCCGCCCGATCGCTTCGAGAACTTCGGGATCATGCGGGTAAATGTCCAGCACCTTTCTATAGGCTGCCAGCGCCTTTGCCGGCTCACCCAGCTGTTCCAGCACCGCGCCAAGCCCCTTGATCGCCCCGAAATGCCTGGGGTTGAGCGCGAGCGTCTGCTCCAGCGCATAAACACAGGGGCCGAAAAGCTCTTGCTGGTAGTAGGCGAGGGCCAGATTGCTCCACCCTTCGGCGAAATCCGGCGCATGATCCGTCAGCGCCGTCAGATGGTCGATGGCAAGTTCGGGATTGCCAACCTCCAATGCGTCGCGCCCCCGGCGCAGCAGAAGGTCCATCGCGGCAGACCCGGATTTCGACCATTCCAGCCGGATCTCGCGGACAAGCCCGTCTGATTCTTCGGCCGACGCAGTCGCCAGTTGCGACAACAGTTCATCCGCCCGCGCGGTATCGGCCGCTGCAGGTAGGGAAATCATGACTGTGACGAGAAGTGTCGCCACGGTACATTTGAGTCTTGAAAGAATGCCGCTCATAACGACCTTGAGTGTAGCGGACGCCCGGGAAAAAGCCACCCGCGCGATTATCAACTTGAGGAGAGTCATATGAGCGAAATCACCGAAGCGGCAGTCGCTGCGCTGAACAAGCGTCTTGCGGGCGAAGGGTTCGACGGGTCTGCCCGTTTCGATATCGAGGGCGAAGGCTCCATCATCATCGACGGCAATGGCGCGCGCGCAGGCGAGGAAGAGGCGGACGTCACGCTGACCGCGGATGCAGACACGTTTCAGCAGATCCTCGAAGGCGACCTGAACCCCACAGCGGCGTTCATGTCCGGCAAGCTCGCCGTTGATGGCGATATGGGTCAGGCAATGAAACTGGGCGCGGTTCTGTCCTGATGACCCTGACCGCGGCCCCCTATTACGCAGATGTTGCAGATGGCCCGGAGGACGCGCGCGTCTTCTGGGTTCACGCAGCCGATGGCGTCAGGATACGGCTGGGCCATTGGCCCGCCAAAGGCATTTCGCAGGGCACTGTCCTGCTGATGCCGGGCCGCACCGAATATATCGAGAAATACGGCCGGACCGCCCGTGATCTGACAGAGCGCGGCCTTGACGTGCTGTGCATCGACTGGCGCGGCCAGGGGCTTGCGGATCGCTCGCTTGAAGATCCCCGGCGCGGCCATGTGATCCATTTTGATGAATACCAGGCCGATCTGGACGCCATGATGCAGGCAGCGACAGATCTGAACCTGCCCAAGCCGCTGCATATGCTGGCCCATTCCATGGGCGGCTGCATCGGGCTTCGTGGTCTTATGCGGGACCTGCCCTTCACCGGCGTGGCCTTCTCGGGGCCGATGTGGGGCATTCGCATGCGCGTCTATACCCGCCCCGCCGCATGGGCGCTAAGCTGGAGCAGCGGCAAGGTCGGTCTGGGGCACGCCTATGCGCCCGGCACCGGCGCTGGAAGCTATGTCGCCACCGAACCGTTCGAGGGCAACCTGCTGACCGGCGATATCGAGATGTTCGAATACATGCGCAGGCAGATCGTCACGCATCCGGACCTTCAACTGGGCGGCCCCAGTCTGAACTGGTTGCATGCGGCATTGTTCGAAACCCGTGCATTGGCCCGCATGGCCTCGCCACGTTATCCCTGCCTGACCTATGTGGGCAGCGACGAAAGAATCGTGGACGTGCCGCGTATCCACCAACGCATGGCCCGATGGCCGGGCGGCACATTGCGCGTGATCGATGGCGGCAGGCACGAGATGCTGATGGACAATCCCGAAATGCGCACCGCCATTGCCGATGAGATGGCCGCGCATTACCTGTCCGCCTCTGACAGCAAGGACGCGCTGCTTTCGGCCTGAGCCACATTTGCCCGACGGGATCACTGGTGCTTTGGCTCGCGCGACCTATCATCCGTTCATGGCTGAACCTGTCCTCCGTTTCACCGATCGCGGCATCTACTGCCCCGCCGGGGATTTCTACATAGACCCGTGGCGCCCGGTGGACCGCGCGCTGATCACGCATGGCCATGCCGATCATGCCCGCCCCGGCCATGCCCGCTATCTCGCGACCAAAGCCGCCGCGCCGGTTCTGCGCCACCGTCTGGGCGAGATCACGCTGGACACCATAAGGTATGGCGAGCCGCGCGTGATTGGTGGCGCCACGGTATCCTTTCACCCGGCAGGCCATGTGCCCGGCTCCGCCCAGATCCGGGTGGAGGTCGGCGGCGAGGTCTGGGTCGCCTCGGGCGATTACAAGCTGGAACAGGACGGCCTGTCCGAACCGTTCGAACCGGTGCGCTGTCACAGCTTCATCACCGAATGCACATTTGGCCTTCCGGTCTTTGCCTGGGACCCCCAGGCGCAGGTCGCGGCAGAGCTGAACGCGTGGTGGACAGACAGCATTGCCAACGGCCGCACCCCCGTTCTGGGGGCCTATTCGCTGGGCAAGGCGCAGCGCCTGCTGTCCATGCTTGACCCCGAAATCGGCCCGATTCTGACACATGGCGCGATCGAAACCACGACGCAGGTCTTGCGCGGACAAGGCTATGACCTGCCGCAAACGCATCACGTGACCCCCGACCTTGATATCAAGGAGCATCCGGGCGCGCTGGTCCTGGCGCCACCTGCTGCGCTGGGGTCCGACTGGATGCGGCGCTTCGGCCTGGTTTCGACCGGCTTTGCGTCTGGCTGGATGCGGATGCGCGGGGTGCGCAGGCGGCGCGCCTCGGACCGGGGCTTTGTCATCTCCGATCATGCCGACTGGCCCGCGCTGAACCGCGCGATTGCCGAGACGGGCGCAGAGAATATCTATGCCACGCACGGGTATACAGAGATCTTCGCCCGCTGGCTGCGCGAAGACGGATATAACGCGCAGGTGGTGCCCACCGAATTCGGCAGTGATGACGAAGAGGACAGCGCCGCATGAAATCCTTCGCCGCCCTTTTCAACGCCATCGATCGCACCACCCGCACCAAGGAAAAGACGGCAGCGCTGACCAGCTATCTGCGCGACGTGCCGGATGTCGAAAAGCTGTGGACCGTGGCGCTTTTCACCGGCCGCCGCCCGCGCCGCGCCGTGACCACGACGCAGCTGCGCGAATGGGCCGCCGAACGTGCGGGCCTGCCGCTCTGGCTGCTGGAGGAAAGCTATCCCATCGTGGGTGATCTGGCAGAGACGATTGCGCTGGTTCTGCCCCCGCCCAAACGCCCTGCCGATCTGCCTTTGTCGCATTGGATCACCCGGTTGCAGCGCCTGCATGACCTGCCGCCAGAGGCGCGCAAGGATCAGATCCTTGACGCATGGGACCAGTTGGACGCAACCGAAAGGCTGCTCTTCAACAAGCTGATCACCGGCGGGTTTCGTATTGGTGTCAGCCAAAAGCTGATGACCCGCGCCATTGCCGCGGCAACAGAGCGCGACGAGGCAGAGATCGCCCTGCGCCTGATGGGCAAGTGGCGCGCCGACACCACAACATGGCACGCGCTGATCGAGGCCGACGATCCGCAGGCCGATGCCTCGCGCCCCTACCCGTTCTACCTTGCTTACCAGTTGGATGACGCGCCCGAGGATCTGGGCGATCCGGGCGATTGGCAGGCCGAATGGAAATGGGACGGCATTCGGGGGCAGCTGGTGCTGCGCGGTGGCACGCATCACCTCTGGTCGCGCGGCGAAGAGCTGATGACCGACCGTTTTCCGGAATTCGCCCGCGCGCTGGATTTCCTGCCGGGTGGCACCGTGCTGGATGGCGAGGTTCTGGCCTGGGATGACGGCCCCCTGCCCTTTTCCACGCTGCAAAAGAGGATCGGCCGCAAGACCGTACCGAAAAAGCTGCTGGCCGAAGCGCCCGTCGTGCTCGTGGCCTATGATCTGCTGGAACATGACGGGCAGGATTTCAGGGCAGAACCGCTGGCGACACGCCGCGCGCAGCTGGAGGCTCTTCTGGGCCAAACCCCGCCCGAGGCGCCCCTGCGCCTGTCCCCGCCCATCAACTTTGCCAACTGGCAGGCACTGGCCGACACGCGCGCCACCGCCCGCGAGGCGCGCGCCGAAGGGGTGATGTTGAAACGGCTGGACAGCCCCTACCTGTCGGGGCGCAAGAAGGGCGATTGGTGGAAATGGAAGCTTGACCCGCTCACGATCGACGCGGTGATGATCTATGCGCAGCAGGGCAGCGGCCGCCGCGCCAACCTGTTCACAGATTTCACATTTGCGGTCTGGAACGGCAACGAGCTTGTGCCCTTCACCAAGGCCTATTCCGGGCTCACGGACGAAGAGTTTCGCAAGATCACCGCCTGGGTCCGCAAGAACACCCAGCAGAAATTCGGCCCTGTCCGGCAGGTCAAATCCCATCATGTGTTCGAGATTGCCTTTGAGGGTATCCATGCCAGCCCGCGCCATAAATCCGGCATCGCCTTGCGGTTCCCCCGCATGTCGCGCTGGCGCCACGACAAACCCCTGTCAGAGGCAAACTCGCTGGACGATCTGAAGGCGCTTCTGGCCACATATGGCTGAGATCGGCGTTCATCCGGAGAACCCGGTTTTCATGGACGTGACTGTCCGTCCCGTCGCGCTCTGCGGAAATCGCAAAGGTTTCGCACTCGACGCCGCCAACACACGCCCAAACGACGTCACTCAATGGGCCACAACAGCTTTCTCACGCGTCTTGCGTAACGCCCCCCTTTTGTCCGCGCCCCCTTGCACCTATGTGGGATCTGACCTTACCTGCCAGTCAGCATAGACCTAGGAGAGATACATGACCGTCCGCCCCGTATTCGACGCCAATGCAACCGCTGGCGGCAAGGACCTTGGCAACCTGCCGGATTGGGACCTGACGGATCTTTACACCGCGCCCGACGCGCCCGAGATCAAGCGCGACCTCGATTGGCTGGAACAGGCCTGCGCCAGCTTCGCTGCCGATTACGAAGGCAAACTGGCCACGCTCGATGCAGAGGAATTCCTCAATTGCGTGCTGCGCAATGAAAAGATCGACACCACCGCCGGGCGGCTGATGAGCTATGCGGGCCTGCGCTACTACCAGCTGACCACCGATGCCGAGCGGGCCAAGTTCCTGTCCGACCTGCAGGAAAAAGTCGTCAACTATTCTACCCCGCTGGTATTCTTCACGCTGGAGCTGAACCGGCTGGACGATGGCCATCTCGACAAGCTTTTCGAGGCCAACGACGATCTGGCCCGCTACAAGCCTGTCTTCGACCGCATCCGCGCGATGAAACCCTACCAGCTGTCCGACGAGCTGGAAAAATTCCTGCATGATCTGGGCGTCGTGGGCGATGCGTGGGAACGGCTGTTCGATGAAACCATTGCCGGGCTGGAATTCGAAATCGACGGCGATGCGCTGAATATCGAAAGCACGCTGAACCTGCTGACCGAGCAGGATCGGTCCAAACGCGAAGCAGCGGCGCGCGAACTGGCCCGCGTGTTTGCCGACAACATCAAGACCTTCGCGCGCGTCCACAACACCCAGGCCAAAGAGAAGGAAATCCTTGATCGCTGGCGCGGGATGCCCACGGCGCAGACTGGTCGGCACCTGTCCAACCATGTCGAGCCAGAGGTGGTCGAGGCCCTGCGCAATGCCGTGGTCGCGGCCTATCCGCGCCTGTCGCACCGGTATTACGAGCTCAAGCGCAAGTGGCTTGGGCTGGACGTCATGCAGGTCTGGGACCGCAACGCGCCCCTGCCGATGGAAGAAACCCGCACCGTTGGCTGGGACGACGCCCGCGAAATGGTGATGAGCGCCTATGCCGGGTTCGATCCGCGCATGGCCGACATCGCAGAACCCTTCTTTGACAAGGGCTGGATCGACGCGGGCGTGAAGCCGGGCAAGGCGCCGGGCGCGTTCGCGCATCCCACCGTGACGGATGTGCACCCTTATGTGATGCTCAACTACCTTGGCAAACCGCGCGACGTGATGACGCTGGCGCATGAGCTTGGCCACGGCGTGCATCAGGTGCTGGCGGCGGGTCAGGGCGAAATGCTGTCCTCCACCCCGCTGACGCTGGCCGAAACCGCAAGCGTCTTCGGCGAGATGCTGACTTTCCGCCGGATGCTCGACAAGGCCGAAACGCCCGCCGAACGCAAGATCCTGCTGGCCGGCAAGGTCGAGGACATGATCAACACGGTCGTGCGCCAGATCGCGTTCTACGACTTCGAATGCAAACTGCACGAGGCGCGGCGCGGCGGTGAACTGACGCCCGACGACATCAACGCGCTGTGGATGTCCGTACAGGCGCAGTCACTCGGCGAAGCCTTTGACTTCATGGAAGGCTACGAAACCTTCTGGGCCTATATCCCGCATTTCGTGCATTCGCCCTTTTACGTTTACGCCTATGCCTTCGGCGACGGGCTGGTAAACGCGCTCTATGCCGTCTACGAGGAAAACCCTGAAGGCTTTCAGGAAAAGTATTTCGACATGCTCAAAGCGGGCGGGTCAAAGCACCACAAAGAGCTTCTGGCCCCCTTCGGCCTCGACGCCTCCGACCCCGCTTTCTGGGACAAGGGTCTAAGCATGATCGAAAGCTTCATCGATGAACTGGAAGCGATGGAAAGTTGAGCGTATCGGGGCGGGCATTGCTATCTGCGACGCCCGCTCTGTCGGCCGGTCATCTTCTCTCACCCAAGCGGCTTACCGCTGCTAAAACAATCTGATGCTGATACTTGAAAACATCCTCAACGACCGCGGATCGAAATACGCGGTCTCCGGTGGTGCATGCACGTCAGAGACTGAGGCAAAAGCCTTTATCAAAGACCTGTGCCGCCAAAAGAAGTTCGCCAAGGCGACCCATAACAGCTGGGGATTGCTGACCGGCTCTGGCCCGGTCAAAGGCGACGATGGCGAAAGCGGCGCAGGTAATGTGATCCTGCGGATGCTGGAACGGGACGGCATTCAGGATCACATCATCGTCGTGACCCGTTGGTACGGGGGCAAGCATCTGGGCGGTGACCGGTTTCGACATGTGCAAACAGCCGTCCGTGCCTATCTGGACGAGGCCAGGCTTACTTGAGCTGGCTGTCCTTTGACCCGCGCCGGTTCATGCCGCCGCGTGCTTTGAAAGCGCCATCGCGTTCCTGCTGACAGTCGATACACAGCTTGACGCCCGGAATTGCCTGGCGACGCGCCGGGGGAATTTCTTCCTCGCATTCGGCACAGTATTTCAGGCTCTCGCCCGTAGGGGCACGCCGCGCCTTCAGCCGTGCCAGCTCGTCATTGATCGAGGCTTCGATCTGTTCGCCTACCGCGCCGTCGCGCGCCCATCCTCCGGCCATGCCATCCTCCGTCAGTTATCTGGTAGATAGATAGGTTCAGATTGGCCTGTGAACAGGGCTGGCCTCAGCTGTGTTCCTCAGCCGCCGTCGCGGCCAGCGCCCGGTTATAGGCTTTCAGCGCATCGACATGGTAAAGCGCGCCTTGCAGGATCGGAACCTCGTCCACCATCTTTACCACCGGCAGGAAAGCCACGCCCGATTTGTCGAAAACCGGCAAGGCGGTTTCCAGCGTTGCGTTGGTTGGAACGAAAAGCCCCTGCGCGATCATCTCGTGGCAGGCATCTTCCTCGGCGGCGTCTTCGTCCATGACAGGCCGCATCACACCGGTCACGCGGAACATCGCCAGCAGGTAGGTCTGCGGACCTGCGGCCAGCCGCACATTTCGCCGTTCCAGCTGCGTCAGGAAAAACGACCGGTTGACCAGCCGCGAGGCCAGCGCGGTGGACAGCGATACCGACACCATCACCGCCAGCCCCGTTTGCCAGTCCCCGGTCAGTTCGAACACGATCAGCGTGGTCGAGATTGGCGCGCCCAGAACAGCCGCCGCGACCGCCCCCATGCCCGCCAGCGCATAAAGCGTTCCAGCACCCGAGCTGTCGGGGAACATGCCCGTGGCGATGGTTCCAAATGCCAGCCCGGTCAGCGCGCCCACCATCAAAGATGGCGAAAAGATGCCCCCGCCCATGCGCCCGGCAAGCGTGATCGCAACTGCCGCAACCTTGAGCATGGCAAAGACGATGGCCTCGTGAAGCACGAGTTGCCCAGTCAGCGCCATGCTGGTCGTTTCGTACCCGACGCCGATGATATGGGGGAACGGGATCGCAATCATGCCAAGCAGCAGCCCGGCCAGTGCCGGACGCGCCCATTGCGGAAGACCGGTGCGCCGTTGAAGACGGTTCTCGACATCATCGGCAAAGAAGACAGCCCGCATCATCACCACGGCCACCAATCCGCAGACGAGGCCAAGCACAAGGAAGGCGGGCAGTTCGAGATAGAATTCCAGCGTCGTGGTGCCGGGCAGGCGAAACTCTGTCACATCACCGAATGCCAGCCGGTTGATCACCGTCCCTGCGGCGCTGGCCACGACGATCGGCGCAAAAGCGTGCAAGGCGAAATGGCGCAACACCACTTCGAGGGCGAAGAGCGCACCGGCGATTGGCGCGTTGAAACTGGCCGACACGGCCGCCGCCACTGCGCATCCCAACAGGTCGCGCCCGGTAATGCCATCCGCACGGATCAGGTTGCTGACCCAGCTGGAAATCATCGCGGCGATGTGAACGACAGGCCCCTCGCGGCCCGAAGAGCCCCCCATCGACAAGGTGATCAGCGACGCCAGAGCCGAGACAAGGCCCGCCTTCTTTTCGACACGCCCGTCATTGATGGCGGCGCCTTCGATCACGTCGGCCACGGCGCGAACCCGGTTGTCCGGGGTAAACCAGTGCAGCAACGCCCCAACGGCCAGCCCGCCCGCAACAGGCACCAGCAGGACGACATACCAGGGCAGCGTCTCGGCAAAGCTGTGCAGCCGGTTCACATCAGGGCTACCGTAGAAGAACGCTTGCAGCACCTCGATCGCGCGGCGAAAGACAAGCGCCGCGAACCCTGCCGCTGTTCCAATGGCAAGCGCGATGAACCAGAACTGGATCTGGCTGGGGCCACGATGGCGCAGCAATTGCCAGCCACGGTCGAAGAGCCGGGCCATATCCACCAGGTGTCTGCGCAGCACCGTCAGGCCCCCTTCCTTCACTTCCCCCGCGCCGCTTCCCGCTTTCCCCATGTCCCGCTACGGGATAGGATGCGTGCTCTGCCCTACGGAGTGCCTTTGATGACTATCCCCGCTGCGCTGGACGCGCTTGAAACCTTCCTAGGCCAACGGCTCAGCCGGTCCAAGTCCGATCTGGCGCTGCATGCCCGGTCAGAGACGCATTTTCCCGAAATGCCGCCCGATGCCGTGGCTTATCCCGAGTCCACCGAAGAGGTCAGCCGGATCATGAAGCTCTGTGCGGAGCATGGTTGCCCGGTAATTGCCTGGGGGGTCGGCACGTCTTTGGAAGGGCACACCGCGGCGGTTGAGGGTGGGATTTGTCTGGACATGAGCCGGATGAACCGGGTGCTGGAAATTCAGGCCGCTGATATGGATGTGCGGGTTCAGCCCGGCGTGACCCGGGAGGCGTTGAACGAAGAGCTGCGCGCCACCGGCCTGTTCTTCCCGATCGATCCGGGCGCGAACGCCACGCTTGGCGGGATGGCCGCGACCCGGGCCAGCGGCACGACCGCCGTGCGGTATGGCACCATGCGCGACAATATTCTGGGACTGGAAGTTGTGCTGGCAGATGGGCGGGTGATCCGCACCGGCACGCGTGCGCGCAAATCCAGCGCGGGCTATGACCTGACCGCCCTGTTCATCGGATCCGAGGGCACGCTTGGCATCATAACCGAGATCACGCTGCGGCTGCATGGCCAGCCAGAGGCGATCTCTGCCGGGGTCTGTGCCTTTGAGAGCTTTCAAGGAGCGGTGGAGGCGGTGATCGAGACGATCCAGATGGGTCTTCCCATGGCACGGATCGAATTTCTGGACGAGGCAAGCGCCATCGCGGTGAACGACTATGCCGGGATGGTCTTTCCGGAAAAACCGCATCTGCTTTTTGAATTGCATGGCAGCCCCGAAAGCGTGGCCGAGGATGCCGCGCGTTTTGGTGAAATCGTGACCGATCACGGCGGCAGCGGGTTTGAATGGTCCGACAGGGCAGAGGATCGCAAGGCGCTGTGGGCAATGCGTCACAACGCGTTTTATGCGATCAAGGCGCTTCGTCCCGGCGCGCTGACATTGGTGACGGATATTTGCGTTCCGATCTCGCGGCTCGCACAGGCGGTGGAGGAAACCCGTGAGGACATCCTCGCCTCCGGCCTGCCCGGGCCGATCCTGGGACATGTGGGTGACGGCAATTTCCACGCAGCCCTTCTGATCGACCCCGCGAACCCGTCAGAGATGGAAACGGCCAAGGCGCTTTCCCATCGCATGGTCGAAAGGTCGCTGGCTCTTGGTGGCACCGCCACTGGTGAGCACGGCGTCGGTCTGGGCAAACGCGCCTACATGGCCAGCGAACATGGCGATGGCTGGGAGGTGATGGGGCAGCTCAAGAATGCTCTGGACCCGGCGGGCATTCTGAACCCGGGGAAACTCGTTCCCTGAGATCACGGGCCTGACCCCATTTGTGCGCCTGACGGCGCGCAGGCTTGTTTGTTGGCAAGGGGCCTGCAGCCCCCTCTTGGCCTTGCGGCCAATTCACCCCTCGCACGCCCGGCCGAGAGCGGCGGGATGAGTTCAGGCCTTGAGAAGGGCCCGCGCCGCTGCACGCGCCTCTTGGGTGATCGTGTCACCGGCAAGCATCCGCGCGAGTTCATCAACCCGGTCCGTCGGCGCGAGCGGTGTCACGGTCGAGGTTGTCATACCGTCCTGAACCTGTTTTTCCACCCGCCAGTGATGTGCCCCGAGAGCTGCCACCTGTGGCGAATGCGTCACGACGAGCACCTGACCGTCATCCGCGAGAGCAGCAAGTCTGCGCCCGACAGCATCGGCCGTTGCCCCCCCGACACCACGGTCGATTTCGTCGAAGATCATCGTGATCCCGGTCTGGTGCTGGCTAAGGCAGACCTTGAGCGCCAGAAGAAAGCGGCTGAGCTCGCCTCCCGACGCGATCTTGTTGAGCGGCCCTGATGGCGCGCCCGGATTGGTGGCCACGGTGAAGGCAACCGTATCGCGCCCCTCTGGCCCCGCTGGGCCCGGCGTGATCATTGTGGAAAAGACGGCGCGCTCCATTTTCAGGGGCGCAAGTTCAGCGGACACGGCCGTATCGAGGGATGTCGCATGGTGGTGGCGCGCCTCGGTCAGCTTCGTCGCGGCGGCATCATAGGCGGCCTGCGCCGCAGAGGCCTCCTTGCGGAGCGCCGCGAGCCCGGCATCGCCCGCATCAAGTGCGGCCAAACGATCCGACAGCGTGCGCGCCAGATCCGAAAGACCATCCGGCGCCATCTGGTGCTTGCGGGCGGCAGCGCGGATCGCAAAGAGCCGCTCTTCGGTTTCTTCCAGCTCGCGCGGGTCAAAGCTCAGGGCAGCCAGCGTGTCCTCGACGCCTTGCACCGCTTCTCCCAGCTCGACCATCGCGCGCTCCAGCGCGGAGACGGCCCCGTCCAGCTTGCCATCCATCCGATCGACAACGCCGTCGATCCAGCGCATCGCGTCCCCCATCGCGCCTTCCGCCCCCTCCAAGCCAAGGGCCGTCAGGGCACGGGCCACGTCCTCACGGGTACGCTCTGCCCCCTGCATCAGTCGGCGGCGCGCATCCAGTTCCGCTTCTTCGCCCGGCTGCGGATCCAATTTGTCCAGTTCCGCAACCGAATGGCGCAGGAAATCCTCTTCGGCGCGCATATCAGCAAGCCTCTGCTCGGCCTGACTGACCGCCTTGCCCGCCTGCGAGGCCGCACGCCATGCCACGCGCACCTCCTCCAGCATCGGAGCAAGCCCACCGAATTCATCCAGCAGCGCCCGGTGCACGCGCGGGTCAAGCAGCCCCTTGTCATCCTGCTGCCCGTGTAGCTCGACAAGCGTGTCCGACAGCGCCCGCAAAACCTCGCCCGAGGCTCTGCGATCATTGACCCAAGCCGTCTTGCGCCCATCCGGCGTGTTGACCCGGCGCAGGATCAGCTCATCGCCTTCTGGCAAACCTGCCTCGCGCAGGACCAGGCGCGCGGCGTGGTCCGGGGACAGATCGAACACCGCGACAACCTCACCCTGCGCTGCCCCCGCCCGCACCAGTTCTGCACGGCCACGCCACCCAAGAACGAAGCCCAGGGAGTCCAGCAGGATGGATTTGCCCGCGCCGGTCTCACCCGTCAAAACGTTGAGACCCGGCTGAAAGGCAAGCTCCAGCCGGTCAATGATCAGCATGTCGCGGATTTCAAGCGCGCGAAGCATCGGCTAGCTGCGCTCCAAGGCCGGTGTCAGTCCGGCTCCCTTGTCGACACCACTCGCCAAACGCGCGCCGAACCGGGGCGGTGCCGCCCGCGGGATGGCGGGCGGGGCGTCGCCTTTGGCGCGCGTCGTCCCGGCATCCATGGATTACAACCACTGGCCCTTGACCATCTGGCGATAAATTTGCGCCAGCCAGCTGTCACCCGCCGCCTTCAGCTCCAACCCACGCCCGGTCAACAATTTATAGCTGTCCTCGTACCAGTCGGTGGACTGATAGTTATACCCCAGGATCGCGCCAGCCGTCTGCGCTTCCTCGACAAGACCAAGCGAAAGATACGCCTCAACCAACCGGTGTAACGCCTCGGCCGTATGAGTCGTGGTCTGGAAATCCTCGACGACCACCCGGAACCGGTTGATCGCAGCGGGAAAATGATCGCGACGCAGATAATAGCGACCGATCTCCATTTCCTTACCCGCCAGATGATCAAAGGCCAGGTCAAATTTCAGGATCGACGACCGGGCATATTCGCTGTCGGGATACCGCTCGATCACGGTCCGCAGGCTTTGCAAGGCCTGGAACGTAAGGCCCTGATCGCGGCCCACCTCCTCGATCTGGTCATAATAGCTCAGCGCCAGAAGATATTGCGCATAGGCCGCATCTTCATCCGTAGGATAGAAATCGATATAGCGCTGCGCCGCAGATCTGCTGTTCTCGTAATCCTTGTCCTTGTGATAGGAAAAGGCCTGCATGATCAGTGACCGCTTCGCCCAGTCGGAATACGGGTAAAGACGCTCGATCTCTGAAAAATAGAACGCGGCATCGTCCGGCCTTTCCCGGCTCAGTTCAAACTCGCCGCGTTCGAAAATTTGTTCGGCAGTATAGCTCTCAAGGGGTTCCCCTCCTTGACGCCCCGGCGATTGCTGCAAGATGCCGCAACCGGAAATTACTGCCGTAACAAGCAATGCTGCGACCACCCCAGTACGCGATCCGACGCCTGCCATGCTTGCTCTTCCTCGTTCGACCTCGTGGGCATGCCCACCTACATGCCCCGGTCCTAGCATAGAAAATTCCGGTGCAAAACGCCTTTGCATCAATTCCTTTCGAGGATGTGATGGACGTCAGGCGACAGCGGGAATTTCGTGCCGCTCAACACCGGATCCCGGCAGGCGTGCATAGGTCGCCGGGTTACACGACGTCATGCGCACCGCACCGGGTGTCGAGAACAGCGCGTGCAGCAGGCTGTTGGTCATCGCATGACCCGCCCGAAAGCCGGTATAGCGCCCAAGGATCGGTGCCCCGGCAAGAGCCAGATCGCCAAGTGCATCAAGCATCTTGTGCCGCACCGCCTCATCCGCATGACGGAAGCCACCGGGGCTCAGAACGTCAGCACCATCGACGACGACGGCGTTTTCCAGCGTGCCGCCAAGGGCCAGTCCGTTGGCATGCATCATGTCCACATCCGCCTTGCGGCAAAACGTCCGGCTGTCACACAGCTCCCGGACAAAGGCGCCATTCGCCATGTCCAGCGTCATTTCCTGCTCGCCAATCGCCTCATCGGCAAAATCGATGTGAAAATCGATGACAAGCCTGTCTGCGGGTTCCAGCCGGGCCCAGCCGCTTTGCGTGCGCACTTCGACCGTTTTCAGAATTTCCAACGCACGCACCGGCGCATATTGTTCACGCGTACCGCGCGACAGGATACCCTTCACGAAGGGCTGCGCGCTACCATCAAGGATCGGGACTTCGGGCCCGTCAATCTCTACTAATGCGTTATGGATGCCGCACCCTGCCAGCGCCGCCATCACATGCTCGATCGTGGAAACGGACACACCGGCGCCGTTGACGATGCGGGTACACAGCGGCGACTGTTCCACAACATCCCAACGCGCCGGGATCAGAGTGTCACCCAGACTGATGTCGGTCCGCTTGAACCAGATGCCATGCTCTGCGCTTGCCGGGCGCAGCGTCAGGCGCGCGGGCTTGCCGGAATGCAGGCCCACACCTTCGAAACTAACTGCTGATCTCAAAGTCGTCTGCACGACAAACCCCCGGATTAGGATGCAAGACACGGGTCGCCCGGTCCGCCTTGAACCCTGAGATAGAGCTTGGGGAGAGCACGCTCAAATCAAACTTTGCAACGCTCTGAAACATGGCCGTAATCATTTGGGCGGGAACTCGCCGCAACTGAAAAATCGCTGTCTAGAACCTTGTTATTAAAAAGAAAAAGCCCTCCGATTAGGAGGGCCTTTCCTGACATATTCTTGTGTAGTTCAGTTCGCCTGGCGGCGCAGGAACGCGGGGATTTCGATGCGCTCCTGGTCCGGATCATGCTCCGGCTCTGCCATGCGCTCGGGCTGACGTGCCTGAACCGTGGGCTGACGACGCGGCGCCGGGGCCTCGCCCGCATGATGCTGACCCTGGGGCTGGCCATGGGCATGGCCGGTCATGCGGTTGATCAGGGAATTGATGCCGAAACGCGGGCGTTCGGAGTCTGCGGGTTCCGGCTCCACATCAGCAGCGTGCGGCGGCACTTGCGGACGGGCGCGGGCCGCGGCCTGTTGCAGGCGGGCAAGCGCTTCGGGCGAAGGCGTGCCCGGTGCGGGTGCGCGGGGTGCCACAAAGCTCTCGACATCCGGCGTGCGTGTGTCCTGCTTGCGGTGCAGCTGCGCAACCGGCTCGGGCGGCGGCTGGTAGGCCGGAGCGGGCAGTTCATCGCCCGCACGTGTATCGCGAAGCGGCTCGTAACGGGGCTTCTCTTCCTCGACCACTTCTTCATAGGTCTCGGTATATTCGGCGCGCTCTGCTTCCATCTGTTCAAAGAGGGAAGGCTCTTCGGCAGCCACTTCCATCTGCGGCTCGACATGCTCTTCGGCCATTGCAGCAACCGGCTGATGCTCGGGCTCGTGATGGGCAAAGTCTTCCTCAACCGCGATGGGCGAGCGCAGCGGCTGCGCCAGCGAACGGCGCGGTACGGGCATCTCGGTGTTGACGTCGGTCGCGTCGATGCCGGTTGCAACAACGCTGACGCGCATCTTGCCTTCCATGCCATCGTCCAGCGTGCTGCCGACGATGATGTTGGCCTCCTGATCCACTTCTTCGCGGATGCGGTTGGCCGCTTCGTCCAGTTCGAACAGGGTCAGATCGTGGCCGCCGGTGATGTTGATCAGAACACCTTTGGCGCCACGCAGGCTGATTTCGTCCAGCAGCGGGTTCGCGATGGCCTTTTCGGCGGCCTGGATGGCGCGATCTTCGCCCTCGGCCTCGCCGGTGCCCATCATCGCCTTGCCCATCTCGTCCATCACGGCGCGAACGTCGGCAAAGTCGAGGTTGATCAGGCCCGGACGGACCATCAGATCCGTTACACCTTTGACGCCCTGATACAGAACATCGTCTGCCATGCTGAACGCTTCGGTGAAGGTTGTCTTCTCGTTCGCCAGCCGAAACAGGTTCTGGTTGGGAATGATGATCAGCGTATCAACGACCTTTTGCAGCGCCTCGACACCGTCCTCGGCCTGCTTCATCCGCTTGCCGCCCTCGAACTGGAACGGCTTGGTGACAACACCCACGGTCAGAACGCCAAGTTCGCGCGCCGCCTGAGCGATGATCGGAGCCGCGCCGGTCCCGGTGCCGCCGCCCATACCTGCGGTGATGAAGCACATATGCGCGCCCGCCAGGTAATCGACGATCTGCTCGATGCTTTCCTCGGCCGCTGCGGCACCGACAGATGCCCGCGCACCCGCGCCCAGCCCTTCGGTCACCTTGACGCCCAGCTGCACCTTGGCTTCGGACATGGATTGCTGCAGCGCCTGCGCGTCCGTGTTGGCCACAACGAAATCAACGCCGTCCAGTTGTTTCTGGATCATGTTGTTGACTGCGTTGCCGCCTGCGCCGCCTACGCCGAATACCGTGATCCGGGGTTTCAGTTCGTCGTGCCCTGGCACCGTGAGGTTCAATGTCATTGATACATCCGCCTGCTGTTTTGGCCCGTTTGCGGGCCTTTTTCCGCCTATTCCCGCCAAGTTTATCGGTCCAAGCGCTTCGCGTCACGCAAAAAACACGAAAATACCGCAAAATATAGCGGCGCTATTGACACGATACGCGGCATTTCGCCGATACACCCATATACAGTGGAAAGGCAACAGCGCACCACTAAAGGAACGCTGCCCGCGAGTCTGAACGCAGCGAATCAATTCGTTTTACTGGTGGGAGCCTGCCCGACATCCCGAGGCCGCATCTGACGCGCGGCTCAAGCTGAAATTAGCAAATAAGATCAGGCGCGTCACCCGCAATTCGCCGGAAAAGCGATGGCCCGCCCCTTTTTTCGGGCGCGGGCCTTGTTGTTGGTCTTCCGCGGTCTGCCGCAACGTCTGTTCGCCGTCTTACCAGTTGTCGCGGAACCATTTCACGGCCCGCTTCAGCGACCGCGCGGGGTATCTTTCGACCGGGATCGCGAAATCCCACCATTCGTCCTGCGGATGGGCGGCGAACAGGCACAGCCCCACCGCGCTGGCAAATCCCGGACCGGTCGCCGCCTGCGGCAGGCCGTGCACCCGCATCGGACGGCCAAGGCGGACCTGCTGGCCAAGGATCTTGCTGGCCAATCCATCCAGACCCGGAATCTGGCTGGCCCCGCCGGTCAGAACGATCTGCTGACTTGGCAGATGGTCAAAGCCTGCGGCATCCAGCCTTGCTCGCACCTCTTCCAGAATTTCCTCGACGCGCGGCCGCATGATACCGATCAGTTCGGCGCGGCTGACGGTGCGGCGATCATGTTCCCAATCGCCGGTATCCCCGCCGATATCGATCACTTCGCGGTCATCCATCCCGGTGGCAACGACGCCGCCATAAAAGGTCTTGATCCGTTCGGCATTCGCCATCGGAATTTGCAGCCCCATGGAAATGTCGCCGGTGACGTGATCCCCGCCAAGACGGACAGCATCCGCAGCAATCATGTGCTTCTTCATGAAAATGGAGATGCCGGTCGACCCGCCGCCAAAGTCGATACAGGCCGCGCCCAGTTCCTGCTCGTCCTCGACCAGCGCGGAAATTCCCGACACATATGCAGAGCTTGCCACACCGGCCAGCTCAAGATCGCAGCGCTTCACGCAATATGCGAGGTTCTGGACGGCGAGCGCATCGACCGTCAGCATGTGCATGTCCGTGGTCAGCACCTGACCCATCTGCCCACGCGGGTCCAGAAGACCCGAGCGATGATCCAGCGCGAAATTGACAGGCTGCGCGTGCAGCACCTCACGGCCTTCGCCGAAATCAGGGACTTCGCAGGCCGACAGCACGCGCCCGACATCCTGCTCGCTGACGGTCTGGCCTTCCAGCTCGACCTTGCCGGCCAGCCCGTAGCTGCGTGGTCCGGCGCCCGAGAAACAGGCGATAACGTGGTCCACGCGAATATTTGCCATCTTCTGGGCGGCCTGAATGGCCGTGCGGATGGCGCGCTCCGTCTCGCCCATGGAGCTGATTTCACCAAACCTTACCCCGCGCGACCGTGTCGTCGCCGCACCGATCACCCGAAACCCGGATTGCCCGGCCAATGATCCGACACCGTCAGTGTCAGAGATGCGCTCATTGCCATCAAAGCGCAGGACAAGGCAGGCGATCTTGGACGAACCCACGTCCAGAATGGCGATAACGCCCCGCTGCATGGCCACTTTTCGCATGTTGCGCATTGCGCGCTGGGTTTCATAGAGCTCGATCATGGCTCACCTATTCTCCAAACTCTATCGATTTGATCCGCCACATTTCCTGCACTGCCAGATCCGTCATCCGCACTGTCGGACGGCCCGGCAGCCGCAGGTCTACCGTCACCAGATCGCGCGACAGCATGTCGACGGCCTGATGCATTGCAATCACCCGCTCCAGCGCCTGCACGGCCCCTGCCTCGGGAAGCAGTATGCGCTGGTCGCGGTTCAGCACGACGTCCCAGCGACGTTCGCCCACGCGGACAAGCCCGCGCATCCTTGCGGCCAGCGGCCCGGCGGCGGCGATCAGATCAAGCGCCTCGGCCACGTGTTCGTTGGCCCCTGCCCCCGCGATCAGCGGAAGATCCGGCCGGGCGCTGCGACTGGTCAGCGGCCCGACCTGAACGCCCGTTTTGTCAAGCAGCTCCAGCCCGTTGGCGGTACGCCAGACAAGGGCCGGGACGCGTTCAATCACGTCGATTTGCAGCACCCCGCCCTGACGGACGCGAAGGCTGGCACTTTGCACGGCGTCCAGCCCGGTGACCGTGTCGCGCATGGCATCCAGGTCCAGATCGAAAGAGCTGACGGGAAAGTCGATTGGAACGATCTCGCGGATATCTTCGGCGACGGTGTCGGACGCCCCGTCGATGGCCATCAGCTTGACCATGAATTCCGGGCGCTCCTCGAAAGAGCGGCGCAGCTCGTAGAACGTGGCAAAGAAGGCCTCGCGCCGGTCAAGATCGGCGAAATAGATCGCCCCCGCCCCGGCAATCGCAGCCACCGGCAAGCCCACCCGCAACAGAACCCGGAAGAGCGGCGTCAGCATCAGGCGCTGCATCCGGTAATGCAGTCTGGAGGGTGCGGGATCGGGGCGGTTCATCTGTTGCATGACGCGTCCTCCACCATCCAGCGGCACAGCTCGCCAAAGCTCATGCCCGTCACATCGGCCTGTTCGGGTGACAGCGATGTCGGCGTCATTCCGGGCTGCGTGTTGGTTTCCAGCAGGATCAGCCCGTCGAAGCCGCGCGCTTCGTCCCAGCGAAAATCCGTCCGGCTGACACCACGACAGCCCAACGCGTCATGCGCCCGCACCGCGTAGGACATGCAGGCGTCGAAAATCTCTTGCGGGATCTCGGCGGGGACCACGTGGCGCGAGCCGCCTTCCTTGTATTTGGCGTCGTAGTCATACCAGCCATCGGTGATGATGTCGGTGACTGTCAGCGCCTTGTCGCCCATTACCGTCGTCGTCATCTCGCGCCCCGGCGCGAAGGTTTCGACCATTACGATGTCCGGCATCTCATCCGACAACTGCGGCGGACTGCTGGCCGCGTCGTCTACAAGATAAACGCCGACCGAGGACCCCTCGTTATAGGGCTTCACCACATAGGGTGGCGGCAGAACGTGGCGGGCCATGACATCGGCCTTGGAGGCAAGAACGCTTTCCACGACTGGCAAGCCCGCAGCGCGGTAGACCTGCTTTGTGCGTTCCTTGTCCATCGCAAGGGCCGAGGCCAGAACCCCGGAATGCGTGTAGGGAATGTGCATCCATTCAAGAATGCCCTGCACGCAGCCATCCTCGCCCCACCGGCCGTGAAGTGCGTTGAACACCACGTCGGGCGCGGCGTCAGCCAGCTGCTGCGCCAGATCGGGGCCTGCATCGACCTCGACCACTTGATATCCTTGATCCCTCAAAGCAGCGGCACATTCACGTCCTGTGCTAAGCGACACCTCGCGCTCGGCAGAGGGACCGCCCATCAATACCACCACTTTCGGGTTTGCCCTGCTCGACATCCCCAAAACCGCCTCGATTTTACCGGGCCTTTGGCCCTTGTTATTGTCACGGCCTGCCTGTGGCCATGTCATCTCTCGCCGTTTTTCCGGCGTTTATTCTGCGGCGGGTTCACCCACTCGCATGATTTCCCACTGTAGCTCTATTCCACTGTGTTGGAAAACCTTTTTTCGCACTTGCTCTCCCAGACCTTCCAGATCTGCGGCTGTCGCACCTCCTGTATTGACCAGAAAGTTGGAGTGCATGGGGCTCATTTGTGCGCCGCCAAGCGTGGCCCCGCGCATGCCCGCATCATCAATCACCTTCCATGCCTTGAGCTCATGGCTGTCATCGGCCCGCCCGGTGCTGGAAAAGCCAGCTGGGTTGCGAAAGGTGCTGCCTGCGGTGCGATCCTTGGTGGGCTGTGTCTCGTCGCGCTTTTTCAGCTGGGCATCCATCTTTGCGGCCAGCTGTTCGGGATCCCCCGGCGCGCCCTCGAAAACGGCCTGTGTCAGGACGCAGCCTTCAGGCAGGTCGGACTGGCGGTAGCGAAAGTTGAGATCATCCCGGTGCAGCGTGATCACCTCTCCGGCGCGCGTCACGGCCTGCACCTCGATGAAATGATCGGCCACGTAGGACCCGTAGCACCCGGCATTCATCCGCACCGCCCCACCGACGGCACCCGGGATGGTGCGCAGAAAGGTCAGATCCACGCCCGCCTCTGCCGCGCGTCTGGCGACATGCGCATCCAGCGCCGCCGCCCCTGCCGTCACGCGATTGCCCTCGACCGTGATGGAGTTGAAACCGCGCCCCATGCGGATCACGACGGCCCGCAAACCGCCGTCCCGCACGATCAGGTTGCTGCCCACACCCATCGGAAAAACCGCCACATCCGGCGCGAGGTCACGCAGGAAATCGCGCAGATCCTCGGTATCGGCGGGCTGAAACAGCCAGTCGGCCGGGCCGCCGACTCGCAGCCAGGTCAGATCGGCAAGCGGACGATCAGCGGTCAACCTGCCGCGCGGAGAAGGAAGCATGTGTGTCATGCCGCCCTGCTACAAATTCGGTGCGGCAAGGGCAAGGGGCGGGACGGGCAGAGCCCTGTGGCCGCCCAAAACGCGCCAGTCAGGCCCGTCACTTCGCCACCCGGCCAAAGAGGCGGTCAATCCAGCGACCGCGCGGGGCGACAGGCCAGAGCAGGACGCTCATTCCAGCGGCCAGCACGATAAGCCCGACCAACGGGCCGTTCTGCCAGGTGACAAGCCCCAGAAGCGGAACGCCCGAGGCTATGAGCGCATAGACGCGCCCCCATTGATCGTCGCGACCCGACACCACGACAGCCAGGTTTGCTGCCACAGCCCAGATACCAACAAGCATAAGCGATGTCGTCATCGCATGAACTCCACGGTTTGCCTGCGAGCGGATGGCCTGTCGGACCATTGTCTTCGCGAAGCATCGAGTTGAAACCAGCCAGCGCGGGCAGCGCCGACCGATCAGCTTGGACAGAACCATTCATGCCGGAAAGCACGGGTGGTCCTGTCATGGTCCAGCGCAGCAGTGGCAGCCGCGGCGCCTTCTTTGTCGGCCTGACCCCGGACGGGTTCATTCGGCCTGAAGTATCGTTACGCCCCCGGAAGAAGCCCTGCCGGGGGGCAAGGATCATTTTCCCAGCCGCGCGGGCAGGTTGTTGGCCCATGCGCTGATCGTGCCTGCCCCAAGGCAGACGACCATGTCGCCCGGTTGTGTCTGTTCCCGCACGAGGCGTTCCAGATCATCCTCGCTTTGCAGCGCGCGCGCGTGGCGATGGCCGTGGCGGATCAGACCGGCCACCAGATCGTCGCGGCCCGCACCTGCGATCGGGTCTTCGCCAGCCGCGTAGACGTCGGCGATGGCCACCACGTCCGCCTCGTTGAAGCAGGCGCAGAAATCATCGAACAGCGAATGCAGGCGCGAGTAGCGATGTGGCTGATGGACCGCGATCACACGACCGTCACAGGCCTGCCGCGCGGCCTTTAGGACCGCCGCGATCTCTACCGGGTGGTGGCCGTAGTCGTCGATGATCGCCACGCCATTCACCTCGCCCACGCGGGTAAAGCGGCGGTTTACGCCACCGAAGCTGGCCAGCGCCGTGCGGATTTCGTCACGCTTCATGCCAAGGTGGCGCGAGACGGCGACGGCCGCCAGCGCATTTGACACGTTGTGATCCCCCGGCATTGGCAGCGTGCAACCGTCGATCACCTGCCCCTCGGCCTGAAGCGCGATATCGAAATGCGCCACCCCTGCCTTGTAGGTCAGGTTGACCGCCCGGATGTCGGCCTGGGCATTGAACCCGTAGGTCAGTACACGGCGATCGGTGATCTTGCCAACCAGCGCCTGAACCTCGGCATGGTCGGTATTGCAGACGGCCAGACCGTAGAACGGAATGTTCGAGACGAAATCCAGAAAGCCCTGCCGCAGCGCATCGAAATCGCCCCAATGCTCCATATGCTCAGGGTCGATATTGGTGACGATGGCGATGGTCGCAGGCAGGCGGTTGAAGGTGCCGTCGCTCTCGTCGGCCTCGACCACCATCCACTCGCCCTGCCCCATCCGGGCGTTCGAGCCATAGGCGTGGATGATCCCGCCATTTACCACCGTGGGGTCGATCCCACCCGCCACCAGCAGTTCCGCGACCAGCGTGGTGGTCGTCGTCTTGCCGTGCGTGCCAGCGACGGCAATGTTGGATTTCAGGCGCATCAGTTCTGCCAGCATCTCGGCACGGCGCACGACGGGCAGTCCCTTGCGGCGCGCCTCGTCCAGTTCCGGATTGCCGGGCTTGATCGCAGAGGAGATCACGACGACCTCGGCACCTTCAAGGTTCTCGGCACGCTGGCCTTCGAAGATCACGGCCCCCAGACCTTTCAGCCGGTCGGTGATCTTTGATGCCTTCAGGTCGGACCCTTGCACGGTGTAGCCAAGGTTCAGCAGAACCTCGGCAATGCCGGACATGCCGATCCCGCCGATGCCGACGAAATGAATGGCCCCGACATCGCCGGGAAGCTTGGTGGCTGCAGCGTTCATGACCTGCCCTTTTCTGCTAACTCTTCAACCATTGAAACAAGACGCTCTGTCGCGTCGGGACGCCCGAATTGCAACGCCGCACGCGCCATCTGCGACGCGCCCTGCGGTTCTGACAGAACGAGCTTGATCTGATCGGCCAGATCTTCGACCGTCATGCGCGATTCCGGCAGCATGATCGCGCCCCCGGCATCCACCAGCCCGCGCGCATTGGCGGCCTGATGATCTGCGGCCGCAGCGGCATAGGGGATCAGGATCGACGGGCGGCCAATCACCGTCAGATCCGCCAGCGAGGACGCCCCCGCCCGGCTGATAACCAGCTGCGCTTCGGACATCCGGCGCGGGATGTCGTTGAAAAAGGTCTGCACATCGGCATCGATGCCATGCTCTGCGTAATAGGTGGCGACCCGCTCGATATCCTCTTCACGCGCCTGATGGCTGACGCGCAGGCTGCGCAGCACATCCATCGGCAAATGAGAGATGGCGGGCGGCACGACGTCCGAAAGGATGCGCGCGCCCTGGCTGCCACCGATCACAAGGATCGACATCGGGTAGTCACCGGGCATGATATAGGCGGCGGCTGCCCTGTCTGCGACAGCGGCACGGACGGGATTGCCGACATGGGTGCCCTCCACGCCCTCGGGCAGTTGGGTCGGCCATGTTCCGCAGGCAACCACGTCGACGCGTTTGGAAAAGATCTGGTTGACCCGACCCAGCACGCCGTTCTGTTCGTGGATCATGCGCGGACGTTTCAGCAAAGTCGCGGCAGACAGGGCCGGAATGGACGGGTAGCCGCCAAAGCCCACCACGACATCGGGCTTGTCGCGGACCATCCCCGCCACGGCAGAGGCGACCCCTCCGGCGATCCGGAATGGCACCACGCCCTTGGCCAGCACACCGCCCCGCGCGAATGTGGCGCTGGATATCTGGTCGATCTCGACCGTATGCGGGAAGCCACCGGTATAGCGCGCGCCGCGCGCATCGGTGGACAGTTTCACCCTCCAGCCGCGGCGCAGCATCGCTTCGGCCAGCGCCTGTGCGGGGAACATATGCCCGCCGGTGCCTCCGGCGGCCATGACGAGAAGTGGCTGGCTCATGTCGCGGCCTCTGCAATCTGGAAGTTGCGCGAGCTGCGCAGAATTCGGGCGCCGCAGACCGGAATGTCCCGGTATGCGGCGGTCATGGCCCTCAGGCCGAAAAGCACGGGGGTCATCTCAATCGCCCCCGCAGGATATCACCGATCTCGCCCTGTGGTCGTGTCCGGGTGAACGCCAGAAGCATGCCGACCGCGATGCCGCCGGCAATCAGCGAAGACCCACCGTAGCTGACGAATGGCAATGTCATGCCCTTGGCGGGCAGCAGCCGCACGGCCACGCCCATATTGATCATCGCCTGCACGCCGAACATGCAGGCCAGCCCCGTGCCTGCAAGGCGGATGAACGGGTCACGCTCGCGCATCAGTCGCACCATCGACCGTACAACGACAGTTGCGTAAAGCGCGATGATGCACAGCACCAGAACCAGCCCGTATTCCTCTGCCGCCACGGCGATGATGAAATCGGTATGCGCGTCGGGCAAAGACCATTTTACCTGACCCTCGCCTACGCCGACGCCAAAGAAACCGCCCTCGCGGATCGCGTTGGTCGCGTAACCCATCTGGGTGGTCGGATCGATATCGGGGTTCAGAAAGCCGTCGATGCGGCGGGCGAAATGTTCGGAATTGTTATAGGCGAAGGTGCCTGCCAGAACCACCAGACCGGCCATCCCCACCAGCAGCACCATGGGCGCGCCTGCCACGAAATACATCACGCCCCAGCCAAAGAGCACAAGGCATGCCTGCCCGAAATCGGGCTGCATCGCGAGCATCAGCACGATTGTCACCGTCAGGACGAAGGACCACAGCCGCCCCGGCGGGCCGTTGATCTCTTGCGAGGCGGCCATCATCCACGCCGCCACCACTACGAAACCGGGTTTGAGAAATTCCGAAGGCTGCACACTGGCGAAGCCAAGCGAATACCAGCGCACGGCCCCCTTGCCGAAATCGGTCCCCAGCACGGGAAGAAGCGCCAGTGCTACGAAGGCTCCCAGAAAGCCCAGAACCGCCAGACGGCGCACCAGTTGTGGCGCCATCATGGAGGTCAGGAACATCGCCGTCAGTGCCAGCCCGCCAAAAAGCGCCTGCCGCTGCACATAGTGGAACGGATCAAACCCGTTCTTGGCCGCAAGCGGCGGGGATGCCGCCAGCCCAAGAAGGATGCCCATGCCAAAGAGCATCAGAATGCAGGACATCGACCATCTGTCGACCGTCCGCCACCATTTTGGCAAAACCGGCTCCCCGTCGCGAACGGGGACCGCGCCATACACCATTTCCGTCATGGAACACCGCCACTACTGCCTCATAAGCGCCCCTTTTCGGGGTCTGAGCGCAAGTGTAGCGAATTTTTCCGAACCGGGCCAGTGTAAAGACGTTCACCCTTGGTCAACTATTCAGATTGGGCGAGCGCGGGAAGGTCTGGCCAGAAACTCAACATTTCCGTCGGGCACAGGGCAAGGGCGGTCTCAGGCGACGACCGCGCACTTGCCTGTTGCAGGCGCTCTGGATATGGCCAGCGGATGGATGTTGATACGCTGATCATAGGGGCGGGTGCCGCCGGGCTGATGTGTGCCGCACATGCGGATGGGCGCGTGCTGCTCGTCGATCATGCGAAGAAACCGGGCGAAAAGATCCGCATTTCCGGGGGTGGGCGCTGCAACTTTACCAATCTGCATGCCGGTCCGGAAAATTTCCTGTCCGCCAACCCGCATTTCTGCAAATCCGCGCTTAGCCGGTATACGCAGTGGGATTTTATCGCGCTGGTCGAGGCCCATGGCATCGCCTGGCACGAAAAGACCCTTGGCCAGCTGTTCTGCGACGACAGTGCGACCCAGATCGTGAGCATGCTCCTGCGCGAAGCCTCTGACGCAGGGGCAGAGCTGCGGCTGGAAACAGCGGTCGAGGGGATCGAGCGCGGTCCAGATGGCTTTACCGCGACGCTTGTTCCCGCCAAGGGCCACCGCCGACGCGTCTTTGCGCGCAATGTCGTGCTTGCCACGGGCGGCAAGTCCATCCCGGGCATGGGTGCGACCGGCTTCGCCTATGATGTGGCGCGCCAGTTCGGCTTGCCGGTGACCGACATCCGACCGGCTCTGGTGCCTTTCACCTTCCCCGAAAAACGTTTTGCTGCGCTGTCCGGCACCGCCCTGCCCGTGCGCGCCACCGCCAATGGCGCCTCTTTTGACGAGGCGATGCTCTTTACCCATCGTGGTCTGTCCGGGCCCGCGATGCTCCAGATCTCGTCATTCTGGCGCGAAGGCCAGCAGATAGAGGTTGATCTTTCCCCCGGGCTGCGCCTTTACGACCACCTCCGGGAACGGCGCCAAAGTCATGGCGGGCGCAACCTGACGACGGAGCTTGCCGGGGTGCTTCCGGCCAAGCTCGTGCAATACCTTGCGGCGCCGCTTGGCCTGACTGGCAATCTTGCCGATCAAGGCGACGCGCGTTTGCAGGACATCTGCACCACCCTGCATGGCTGGCACCTGTCTCCTTCGGGCACAGAAGGTTACAGAACCGCAGAGGTCACGCTGGGCGGCATCGACACGCAGGCCCTGTCCTCGCGCACGATGGAAGCAAAGCACGTCCCCGGCCTTTACGTGATCGGCGAGGCCGTCGACGTGACAGGCTGGCTGGGCGGATACAATTTCCAATGGGCCTGGTCCTCGGGCTGGGCGGCCGGGCAGGCTATTGCAAAGACGCTACGCCAGGGTTGAAACCGGCGTCGCGCAGTTACATTTCCGACATGTCACTGTTACACTCCCGTTACATGGCGGCGGGGCATTGTTCTGTGCAGGTCGTCGTCACCCACTGTCCTCAAAGGCCAAGCCATGCCAACTACCGCGACCGACGCCTTTGGCGCCCTGCTCTATTCCGCCCAACGCGGCTTTCGGTTCGAAAGGATGCCAATTCTGCGCCGCCGCGCGCTTGGCCTTGCAGGGGTGCGTGAAGTCGGGGCGTTCGAGGCGCATCGCCTGCCATCCGAAGGGCGTGGGAACCTTGGTCTTTACCGTATCGACTATGCCGGCATCTCGGTTTTTCAGAAGATCACCACCAACACCCGCGAATTCCGCATGGCAAAGGTTCTGGCTAGCGCGGGCGAAAGTGCGAGCCATCCTCGTGTGCTGCTTTGCGCCACACGTGGGCCGATCCTGCACATTTTCCAGGAATTCGTGGGCGAGGAATGCCGCCCGGTCAGCCCGGAGGTTTACGCCACTCTGGCCAGCGATTTCTCTGCCGTCGCAACGCGTGTGCTGGGCCAGGTCGCCCCGAAGGACAGGCTGACCTGGATGGAGAGCCTCTCCACACCGGCTTTTGTCGCGAAACTGGCGCAGCGCACGGGTCTGCACGCAGATCAACTGCGCAGGGGATTGTCCGACGCCATGTCCCAGCCCCGCGCCGTGGTTCACAATGATCTGCACAGTTCGAACATCCGCCAACGCAACGACGACACACCTGTCGCAATCGATTTCGGCGGGGTCGGCTGGTCTTTGCAAGGGGCGGAATATTACCGCCTTCTTCCAAAACAGCTGACCGATGACAGCAAGCTTGAGATGTTCGAAGAGACCACCGCGATCGCGGCCAGACTGCTCGGGCAATCCGTGGAAGAGGTACGACGCGCGGCCTATCTGGCCGCAGCAGCCCGCCACGCCCGGTTCGCACGACTTCGCCGCGACAAGGCCCGCGAGGAACAGGCCCTGATCTGCGCAGCCCGCGCCCTGTGACGGCCTGAAGGCAAAGCCTTCGGGCCATTTCCGCCACGCCTTGACACTATAAGATTTGCGAAGCCGACCGCGATGTCCTTCATCGCAGCCGCCACGCCCCGCGGACATGATGCGGCCCCGGCTCCAGAGGGCCGCGCAGAGCGTGACCATCCTGGTGCGTTTCATCCACATCCTGTCTGGCAATGAAGGCGTGGTCAGCCAGGGCCAGCGCGTAGAGCAGATGCGGGTGATGAACGATGCGTTCTCGGCCGCAGGGGTGCGGTTCACCTATGACGAAGACAACGTGACCGAGGTCGACAATGCCACATTCTTTGCAATGGGACACATGTCTGCGGCAGAGCGACAGTGCAAGCAGCAGCATCAGTAAAGCGATCCAACGAGGGGTCTGAATTTCTACACAGCCCGACCGGCGGGAAGCATTCCGGGCTGGGCCACCTTCCCCCATCACATGGACGGCGCCCCAAAGATGGACGGTGTGGTCATGCTGGACGGGACCATGCCAGGCGGGTCGACCGCGAGTTACAATCTGGGCATAACTGCGGTTCATGAGGTGGGGCATTGGCTAGGCCTCTATCACACCTTTCAGGGCGGATGCGTGCCGCCGGATCCGCTTTGCCTCGTTATCGGCTCCGGTTTCTTGCGCAGCCGGACTATCCGCTCAACCTCGATGCGGTGGCCTGCGCGGGGGCGGCTTATGCCGTGCAAACGCAGGCGAGGCCACCGGCGGCGCTGAGCATCGTCATTGAGGGCGATCTGCGCGGCAGGCTGATCGACGTCGCAAAGGCTGCCGCCGGGCCATAGGCTGCAGCCGTGCTGTCGGCACGGCAGTGCCCTGCCGATGCAGGTCGGGTCATCATCCTTGGTCGCCCCGGCAGAGAGGTCGCCGCAGCTGCCTTTCTCTGGAGCCCCGCCTGACGACTGGCTTCGGGCCTGCCAACTCATCCGCTTCTCCTTGTTTAGCGAAGCAGCAGCGAGTGCTCGAACTGGCGGTACGGGCTCCCTCCAAGTGTCGCAAGTCTGGCAAATTCTCCGCGGCAGCCTAAGCGCCTGTCGCTGGTTCTTCGGCGTTTTGGGCAAGCGGGAGCGTCAGCGTCAGGCGTGTTCCCTGCGCCACCTGATCCACCGAAACGCTGCCGCCATGCGCGGTCACCACCTCTTTCACGATGGCAAGCCCCAGCCCGCTGCCATCACTGGGCGAAAGCTGGCCAAAGCGTTGGAACGCGCGCTCAGAGGCCTCGGGCCGCAATCCGCACCCATCGTCAGACACGCTGAGCAGCGCCTTGCCATCCCGCAGCCCGGTGCTGACGGAAATCCTGCCGAGCGACGCACCGCCATGACGCAAGGCGTTGTCGATCAGGTTGCCGACCGCCTCGCCCATCAGCACCGGATCGCCACGGACAGGCAAATCTTGCGCGCAGGGCTCAAAGATGAATGCCAGATCACGCCGCAAAACCTCGGGGCCGAGATCGGCACAGACCGTCTGGGCAAGGTCGTTAAGCTCGAACGGTGTGTCGAGACCCTGTTCGCCATAGCGCAATCGTTCCATCGACAGCAGTTGTTCGGCCAGTCGCGCCGATTTCCGGGCAGCGCGGATCAACTCTTGCTGGCGTTTACCGCGTTCCTGAGGGTCTTGCACATCCGGCAGAGTCTCTGCCAGCGACAGCAGGGCCGAGGCCGGGTTGCGAAGCTGGTGCGCGGCGTCAGAGATGAAGGCCTGATGCGCCTGAATATTGCGTTCGACCTGACCAAAAAGCCGGTTCAGCGTCTCCACGATGCCTGAAACCTCGGCCGGAACGGGGCGTTGTATGCGGCTAAGATCGTTGGGCGAGCGTTTCTGGATCGCGTCCTGCAACCCTTTCAGCGGACGCAGGCCCAGCTCTACCCCGAACCAGACCACGACCACCAATGTTGCCATCAGCGCGGCGATCAGGGCCGCCGCACGTCGCGCCAAGGCGGCGGCAAAGGCACTGCGGTCGCTCATCCTTTGCCAGACCGTCACCACGGTCGCCCCGGTCAGATTGCCGATCGTGGTGGTTTCGGACATGCGCAAGACGCGCACTTCTTCGCCCCGGTAGCTGGCAAAAGTGTATTGCGGGGGCGCGTCCTGAACGGGATTGGATTGCGCAGGCGGATAGGCATAGCCGGTGACATAGATCCCACCCGGCCCGGTGACGTGGTAGAACACCTCGCCGCCCCCGGCGTCCGAGATCAGATCGCGGGTGCGCGGTGACAGCGCATCGCCTTCCGAAATCTCGACATCGCGCGAAATGGCAAGCGCGGCGGCCAGCAGACCACGGTCGAACAACGCTTCTGCCGTTGTCTGCGCGACATTGAACCGCCAGAACCCAAGCAGGACGGACGCCACCAGCAAGGGCGTGACGATCAACACGAAAAGCTGCAACCGCAACGACATCGTGCGCGCGGTCATTGTCCCTCGACTTCCAGCATGTAGCCCAACCCGCGCGCCGTCCTGATCCGTACCCCATAGCCTTCAACCCTGCGGCGCAGGCGCGAGACATGCGGCTCTATCGCGGTGTCATCGACATCGGCCCCGGTGCCGTAGACATGCGCGGTCAGCTGCGATTTGGAAACGATGCGCCCACGGCTTTCCACCAGACATTCCAGCGTTGCGATTTCCCGGCGTGGGATGTTCAGCGCGGCATCGCCATCCAGCACCTGCCTGCTGGTGCGGTCGAAAACCAGCCTCCCCAGCATTTCGCGCGAGGCGTAAACGAGGTTCTTGCGGCGCGACAATGCCCGCAGGCGGGCCTCCAGCTCGTCAAGTTCAAACGGCTTGGTAAGATAGTCGTCCGCCCCCGCATCCAGCCCCTCGACCCTTTGCTGGGTTTCGCTGCGGGCGGTCAGCAGGATGACGGGCGTGCCATCCCCGCGCCGCCGCATCGCCCGCAAGACGTCCAGCCCGCCCATCCCGGGCAGATTGATATCCAGCACGACCAGATCAGGGCTGTCCTGGGCAAGAAATGCATTAGCCTCCAGCCCGTCATGCAACAGGTCAACCGAATGCCCCCGGTCCCGCAGCCGGTAGGCAATACCCTTGGCCAGGGCGGTGTTGTCTTCGATGATGGCGATACGCATGGCAAAATCTTTGTAACGTTGCGCAAGTTTGACGCAAGGTTGTACCGTCAGGTTACCGACGTTGGAGGAGGGATTCGTTCCCCAAAAAAACTTGCTTTAATGGGCTGGACCTTTGTCCGGCCTGAAACCAACGTCCATGGGAGGAAACCAGGACCATGCGTAAACTCGCAACCACTGTTGCCGCTTCTGCTCTGATCGCTGCAGGCATGACCATGCCCGCTGCCGCCGAAGTCGACTTTTCCGGCAAGACAATCGAATGGGTGATCCCGTTCTCCGAAACCGGCGGCTCTGCCAAATGGGCCAACTTCTTTGCCCCTCTTCTGTCCGAAGAGCTGCCCGGCAACCCCACCGTCGTGGTGAAATTCATGCCCGGCGCGGGTTCGACCAAGGGCGCCAACTGGTTCCAGGAACAGGAACACGAGGACGGCACGCTGATGTTCGGCACGTCCGGTTCCACGCAGTTCCCCTACCTGCTGGGCGATCCGCGTGTGCGGTATGAATATGCCGACTGGATCCCGGTCATGGCATCGGGCACCGGCGGCGTTGCCTACCTCAATACCGAGGATGGCGCCAAGTTCGACGGCTCTGCCAACGCGCTGAAAGATACCGACTTCATCTATGGCTCTCAGGGCGCCACGCGTCTTGACCTCGTGCCGCTGCTGGCATGGGAAATGCTGGGTATGAGCGTGGAGCCGGTCTTTGGCATCAAGGGGCGCGGCGATGGCCGCCTGATGTTCGAACGCGGCGAAGCCACGATCGACTACCAGACATCCTCTGGCTATCTAGGTGGTTCGCAGGCGATGGTGGATGACGGCAAAGCCGTTCCGATGATGACCTGGGGCGCGCTGGACGAGGACGGCAACATCGTTCGCGACCCGACCTTCCCCGATATCCCGACCTTCAAGGAAGTCTGCGAAGCGACCGAAGGCTGCGCGACCGAGGGCGAACAGTGGGATGCGTGGAAAGCCTTCTTCGTGGCAGGCTTCCCGGTCCAGAAGATCTCTTTCCTACCGGCGGGCACACCGGATGACGTGACCGAAACCTACGTGAAGGCGTTCGAGGCCGTGCGCAGCCGCCCCGACTTTGCAGAGCTTGCGGCCAAACAGGTCGGCAAATACCCGATGTTCGTCGGCGAAGGTGCTGCAAAGGCCACCACGACAGGCACCACCGTTTCGGAAGATGCCAAGACCTTTGTTCAGAACTGGTTGCAGGAAGCTTACGGCGTTTCGCTGAAATAAGCCTGATAACCGCGGCCCCGGCAGACCCGGGGCCGCATTTTCCTCATTCATTTACGAGAGGCTGGTGCGATGGAGATGATCGCGACCGCCCTGCCGTCGCTAGGCGAGGCATGGGCACTGATATTGCAACCTGTGGTTTTGGGTTATCTGGTGCTGGGTGTCGTCATGGGGCTGGCCGTGGGTGTCTTCCCCGGCCTTGGCGGGATCGCTGGCCTTTCACTGCTTTTGCCGTTCATGTTCGGAATGGACCCGGTCCTGGGGCTTGCGCTGATGATCGGCATGGTCGCGGTGGTGCCAACCTCGGACACGTTTGCCTCTGTTCTGATGGGCATTCCCGGCTCTTCGGCCTCTCAGGCGACGGTGCTTGACGGGTTCCCCATGGCGAAAAAGGGTCAAGCTGCGCGGGCGCTGTCTGCGGCCTTTGCTTCATCGCTCTTCGGTGGGTTGGTGGGTGCTGCATTCCTGACGGTGTTCATCCTGATCGCACGGCCCATCGTGCTGGCCTTCGGGCTGCCCGAAATGCTGATGATGACCATTCTGGGCCTCTCCATGGTGGCCGTTCTGGCCGGGCGCATCCCTCTCAAGGGCGTTGCCGCCGCAGGTCTGGGCCTGATGATCGGCACCATTGGCGAGGCGGATGCGGGCGGCAGCCTGCGCATGGCCACCTATGATATCCCCTACCTGACCGACGGCCTGAAACTGGTGATTGTCGGCCTTGGCATCTTTGCCATCCCGGAAATCGTATCGCTGCTGCGGCAGGACCGGTCCATCGCGCAGGGCGCAAAGCTGGGCGGCGGATGGATGGAAGGCGTCAAGGACTGGTTCGCCAATATCTGGCTGTCGATCCGCTGCTCGATCATCGGGGTGATCGTCGGTGTCATTCCGGGCCTCGGCGGATCGGTCGTCGACTGGATCGCCTATGGCCATTCGGTCCAGACCACCAAGGACAAATCCAACTTCGGCAAGGGCGAAGTGCGTGGCGTGATCGGGCCGGAAAGCTCCAACAACGCGAAAGAAGGCGGCGGGCTGGTCCCCACTTTGCTGTTCGGCATTCCCGGTTCCGGCTCCATGGCGATCTTCATCGGGGCTGTCGCCCTGCTGGGCTCTGGCGAGATCGAAGTCGGCCCGAACATGTTGAAAGACAACCTCGACATCACCTATGCGATCGTCTGGCTTCTGGCGCTGGCGAATGTTGTCGGCACGATCCTGTGCATCGCGGCATCCGGCGGGATCGCAAAGCTGACCACGATTCGCTTTACCTATCTCGCGCCGTTCCTGTTCATGCTGATCAGCTTTGCAGCCTTCCAGTCGGGACAGAACTTCGAGGATCTTCTGGCGCTGTTTGCCATCGGCCTGATCGGCATCTTCCTGCGCCGGTTCGACTGGTCGCGCCCGGCCTTCCTGATCGGTTTCGTTCTGTCCAACCCGGTCGAGAAATTCACCAACCAGGCCTTCCAGATCGCGTCCTTCCGCTTCCGCAAGAGCTTTGCCGAGGGGATCGACTACATCTTCAGCCCCATCGTCATCGTGCTGCTGATCATCACTGTGGTCTCTGTGGTGCTGGGTATCCGTCAGGCCAAATCGATCATGGCCGAGGGCGATGTTCAGTCCGGCTCGAAACGCGCGCCGGTGGTGTTTTTGCTGGTGCTCATGGGCTACCTTGCCTTTGCCCTGACAAATGCCGGCATGATCCCCAACTACAACATGACCGACAAGATCATCCCGCTGGTCGTTGGTGGCATCGCCCTTTTCTGCTGCGTGATCCTGATGATCCAGATGATGCTGCGCACCGAAGGTGACAGCATCTTCGCCGACAAGGAAGTCGCCGGGGAGGATGCCGACGCGCCCTATGGTCTGTGGTCCACGCTGGCGTGGTTCGGCGGGCTGATCGCGGCGACCTTCGTGGTGGGTTTCATCATCGCGCTGGTCGGTTTCCTGATCTCTTTCCTGCGGGTACGTGCGGGCGCAAGCTGGGGCAAGACGATGATCCTGACCGTGGCTGGCATCGGCTTCATGTGTCTGATGGCGGGGGCCCTGAACCGCGACTTCCCACCGGGACTGTTGCAGGACGCCGTTGACCTTCCCTGGCCCCTGAAGTGACGGAGAGAACCATGTCACAAACCGGTATCCCTTTCCTCTTCATGCGTGGTGGCACGTCCCGCGGGCCTTATTTCCGGCGGGAGGATCTGCCGGAGGACCTTGAGACGCTGGCCGAGGTTCTGATCGCGGCGGTCGGTTCCGGCCATCCGCTGAATATCGACGGGATCGGCGGCGGCGCGGCAGTGACGACCAAGGTCGCGATGCTGTCGAAATCCGATGATGACTGGGCCGATGTCGACTATTTCTTCGCTCAGGTCTCGGTCGAGGACCGCCTGGTCGATTTCAAACCCACCTGCGGCAATATCCTGTCCGGTGTCGGCCCCGCCGCCATCGAGATGGGTCTTGTCACACCGCAAGGGGACGAGACCGAAATCCGAATCCGGGCCGTCAATACCGGCGCCAGCGTCGTGGCACGGGTGCAAACCCCGGGCGGTCAGCTGACCTATGAAGGCGACGCCGAAATCGCAGGGGTTCCGGGCATGGCAGCTCCTATCGCGCTGAACTTCATGGGCGTGGTCGGGTCGTCCACCGGGGCCTTTCTGCCCACCGGAAACCTGCGCGACACGATCGACGGGATAGAGGTGACCTGCATGGATGTCGCCATGCCCATCGCCATCGCCCGCGCCTCTGATTTTGGCCTGACGGGACATGAAAGCGCCGCTGAGCTGGATGCCAACAAGGGCTTCTTCGCCCGGATGGAGGCCATACGGCTGCAAGCCGGCGCGTTGATGGGTATGGGGGATGTGACCAAATCGGTCACACCCAAATTTGGCCTGCTGGCCCCTGCCCGCAACGGCGGCACCATCGCCACGCGCTATTTCATGCCGTGGAACACCCATCCCAGCATGGCGGTCACCGGATCGCAATGCCTTGCCTCCTGCGCGCTGACCCCCGGCACGGTGGCAGAGGGGATGCTGGAAAGACCGACGCAAAGCCCGGCCAACGTGGTGCTGGAACATGCCTCCGGCACGATCGAAGTGCTGGTCGATTTCAACACAGACGACGGTTTCGCGCTGAACTCCGCGGGCCTCCTGCGCACGGCCCGCAAGCTGGCAGACGGCCATATCTATGTTCCCTCCCGCATCTGGAAAGGCAACTGACATGCCCATCATGAACCTGCTGGTCGCCTTCAACGGGTCCGAGGCCTCTATTGCGGCGTTGCGCTATGCGGCCTCAATGGCGCGGGCGCGCGATGCGCATGTGACGGCGATGATGGCGCATTCCACCCATGACGTGTTCGACACCAGATCGCGCTGGATCCCCAGCGAAGCGCGCAAACTGCTGAGCGAGGCCAAGGCCGGCATCCTGCACGAGATCGAAGCGCGCTATGAGGCATTGCGGGACGAGCTGGATCTTGGCGATGCCCTGTCGTTCCAATCCCATCCCGGCAAGGTGGACGCCACCCTGTCAGAAGCGGCGCGCTACTACGACATGATCATTGTCGGGCGACAGCTGGACGAGGATGACGAACATGTCGCGCTGCATCCCGACCGGATCGCGCTTTTGTCCGGGCGCCCGGTGATCGTCGTGCCCGACGGGTACGATATCGAGGCGCGCCACAGCCACGCGGCGCTGGCATGGGATGGCGGACGCTCCGCCGCCCGTGCGCTTTCCGACAGCCTGCGGCTTCTGGAAGTGCAGGGCAGGGTCAGCGTGCTGACCGTTGGCAAAAAGTCGGGTTTCCCCATCGAGGATCTGATGACCCATCTTGCCCGTCACGATGTCGAGGCCCTGCATGACAACTTTCCGGACTCTCACCCCGTGGCCGAAACGATTCTGGCCTTCTGCGAGCGCAACGACCCTTCCCTGCTGGTGATGGGGGCCTATGAGCATTCGAAATTCCGCGAGGATTTCCTGGGCGGGGTCACCGCCAAGGTTCTTCAGGACATCCGCATCCCTGTGCTTCTTTCTCACTGAGGTTAACGATCAATGACCCAATATGACCAGTTGCGCGCAACCATCCGCGACCTGCAAACCCTGCGCACCGATCTGGGTGACCAGATTGCCCGCGACAAAGGGCAGGATCCGGTGCTGAACGACCTGCATCAACGGGTCTGCAAGGCGCTTCGCGCACTATCCGGGCTGAGCTGAGCGATGAAGGTCCATATCCTTGACGATTGGTTTGACACGCTGCGCGGATTGCCGTGTTTCGGCCTGCTGGACGGGCATGATGTGACGGTCTGGACAGATCATGTCGCGGATGAGGCAAAACTGGCCGACCGGCTGCAAGATGCCGAAGCCCTGGTGCTGTTTCGCGAACGCACCAAGGTGACACGCAGCCTGCTGGAGCGGTTGCCGAACCTGCGCCTGATCTCGCAACGCAGCGTCTATCCGCATGTCGATGTCCCCGCCTGCACGGATAATGGCGTGCTGCTGTGTTCCAACATGCATGGCGGGACACCGTCCTATGCGGCGGCAGAGCTGACCTTTGGCCTGATCCTGTCGGCCATGCGGCAGATCCCGCAACAGATGGCCTCTGCCAAGGCGGGGACCTGGCAGATGGGCGTGGGCAAGACGCTGCGGGGGCGAACGCTCGGGCTTTATGGCTATGGCCGGATTGCCGGGGCGGTGGCCGACTACGCCCGCGCCTTCGGGATGAATGTGATCTGGTGGAGTTCCGACGAAGGCCGCGCGCGTGCAACCGCCGACGGGCAGACCGTCGCCGCAAGCCGGGAGGCATTCTTTGCGCAAAGCGATGTCGTCTCGATCCATGTCCGGCTGAAGCCCGCCACCCGTGGCATCGTCACGGCGGCGGATTTCGCGGCCATGCAGCCGGGGGCCGTCTTTGTGAACACGTCACGGGCGGGGCTGATCGAACCCGGTGCGCTACTGGCAGCTCTGAATACCGGACGGCCCGGAATGGCGGCGATTGATGTCTTTGACACCGAACCCATGTCCGATCCGTCCGATCCTTTGCTGGCGCATCCCAACCTGATAGCCACCCCGCATATCGGGTTCGTCACCGAGGACGAGTTTGACCTGCAATTCACCGATATCTTCGAACAGGTGAAGGCCTATGCCGAGGGCGCACCCATCCACATGATCAATCCCGAGGTCCTGACCAGCGGCGGATAAGGCCCGCCGCGATGGGTGCCCCCAGGATCACCAGCACGATCCGTGTCAGGTGATGGGTCACGACAAAACCCAGATCCGCGCCGGTCACGATCGCCAGAACCGTCATCTCTGCCTGCCCACCGGGGGCGAAGGCCAGAAAGATTTCGACCGGGTTTCCCAATCCCAGTTGCGAGGCGGTCAGCGTGAACGCGGCCGACAGCAGCGCCAGCAGCACGACATAGGTGACGCCAGCCGCCACCACCCGCCGCAATTCTGCAAAGGTGACGCCGACAAAGTGAATGCCGATGCCGCAGCCGATCAGGAACTGCGCTGCCATGATCGCCTCTCGCGGGGGGCGGATGTGGATCAGGTCGCTCAGCGACAGGGCGGCGGCCACGATCATCGGGCCAAGGATCGACGCGCCGAACAGGCCAACGCGCTCTGCCACCTTCCAGCCGATCGACGCCGCAGCAACCATCAGAAGCAACTCCTCGACCGGGATATCGGTGGCGGGCGGCCCCATCGGGTTGGTCAGGCTTGCGCCATAGAGATGGGTCAGGAAGATCGGTGCCAGCGTGATGATGATCAGCACCCGCGTGGCGTGAACCAGCGACAAGGCTCTTGTATCGCCACCCGCCTCTGTCCCGAAGATGACCATGTCCTGCAACCCGCCGGGCATCGCCGCGTAATAGGCCGTGGGCGCATCAAAGCCCCAGATCCTGCGGAAGAACGGCACGCCGAACAGCGCGATGATCAGGATGAAAAGCGGCATCAGCGCGATTGACGCCAGCATCGTGGGCAGCTGCGCAAACAGCGCAGGTGTGATCGACGCCCCGACAGCCACGCCAAGGATGGTGCGCGCGCCCACCGATACCTGCCCGAACCCTCTTAGCGGCGCATGCATCAGTGCCGCGATCAGACATGCGGCCATTGGGCCGAACAGGAACGGCAATGGCAGGTCGAGCAGTACGAAAACACCCACGCCCGCACTGGCGAGCCCGAAGGTCAGAAGGCGGCTGAGGGTCGGTGAAATCTGGATACGGCTTAGCGGCAAGTTGTCACCTCGCGTGGCGTTGACGGGGCATGTGCGCGACTGTATACATCTGGATACAAGATGCAAGAGGCGACGTATGACCATCCCTGAAGAACCACAGCTTCACGACGGGCCGCAGGGAAACACGGCCTATCTGCGCCTGCTTGACGAAATCCGCGCGGGCCACCTGATGCCCGGCGACCGCTTGCGCGAGACAGAGCTCGCTGCGCGCCTTGGTGTCAGCCGTACGCCCATCCGCGAGGCCATCCGCCAGCTTGAATCGGACGGGCTGGTGACCCATGTGCCGCGCCACGGCGCAAGCCTGCGCAAGCTGGACTATGCCGAGGTGATGGAGCTGTACGAGATGCGCGCTGTGCTGGAAGGCACCGCCGCCCGTCTTGCCGCAAGGGCCGCGTCAGAGGTGGAACTGGGGGAGCTCGTCACCCTCAACGACACGCTGGCAGAGATCGGCACCGGCGCCGAAGCCGCGCATCTCAACCGGATATTTCATGCCACTCTGCTGGATGCAGCGAAGAACCGTTTTCTTAGCAAGTCCATGCTGTCGCTTCAGAAAACCCTCATGATCCTTGGCCCGACGATGCTGTCGGACACTGATCGCGCCGATGCGGCCGTGGCCGAGCATCGACGTATTCTGGACGCGCTGCAAAGCCGGGATGGCAATGCCGCCGAACTGGCCATGCGGGCGCATATCGAAGCCTCGCAACGCCTGCGCATCCGCGCGTTCAGGGACCGCGACCGCGCCATGGACGACAGTTAAGAAGGACATCCCAGACATGAGCAAGACACCCGAAACATGGGATGTGGCGGTGATTGGCGGCGGCAATGCCGCCCTTTGCGCAGCCATGACCGCAGCTGAGGCAGGCGCCCGCGTCATCATCCTCGAGACCGCGCCCAAACCTTACCGGGGTGGCAATTCCCGCCACACCCGCAACTTCCGCTGCATGCATCACGGCCCGCTCGGGCCGCTTGTCGACAGCTACACCGAGGAAGAATACCTCGCCGATCTGATGAAGGTGACGGATGGCAAGACGGATGTGGCCTTGGCGCGGCTGGCGATCCGGTCGTCCGAGGAATGCCTGCCCTGGATGCAGGACCATGGTGTGCGGTTCCAGCCATCATTGTCGGGAACGCTCTCGCTGGCCCGAACCAACGCCTTTTTTCTGGGCGGCGGCAAGGGGTTGGTGAACGCCTATTACCGCACCGCTGACAGGCTTGGCGTGCATGTCGAATACGAAGCGGCGGTCACGCATCTGGAAATGGATGGCGACCGGATTGGACATATCGACTACACGCAAGACGGCCAGACACGGCGGATCATCCCGAAATCCGTGGTCGTTGCGTCGGGTGGTTTTCAGGCCGACACGGATTGGCTCGCGCGTGCATGGGGGCCTGCGGCAAAGAACTTTCTGATCCGTGGCACGCCCTATAATCGCGGCATCGTCCTGGCGGATCTGCTGGATCAGGGTGTCGAGCAGGTGGGCGACCCCAAGCAATGCCACGCCGTCGCGATTGACGGGCGGGCGCCGAAATACGATGGCGGCATCGTCACCCGGCTGGACTGCGTGCCCTTCTCCATCGTTGTGAACAAGAATGCCGAGCGATTCTATGACGAGGGCGAGGATGTCTGGCCCAAGCGCTACGCCATCTGGGGGCGGCTCGTGGCCGCGCAGCCCGATCAGGTCGGCTATGTCATCATCGATGCCAAGTCGCTGGAATTGTTCATGCCTTCGGTCTTTCTGCCCATCAAGGCCGACACGCTGGAAGGGCTGGCCGGGCAGATGGGGCTGCCCCCGGATCGTCTGCGCGCAACCGTTGACGACTTCAACGCCGCCTGCGGTGACACGTCGGGCTTTCACCCCACCGAACTGGACGGCGTCAGCACCACTGGCATCACACCGCCCAAGACCAACTGGGCGCGCCCCATCACCGAACCGCCCTTTTACGGCTATTCGCTGCGCACCGGCGTTACCTTCACCTATCTGGGGCTGAAAGTGGACGAAAACGCGCAATGTTCCGTCGGCAACCAACCCATCACCAACCTTTGGGCCGCGGGCGAGACCATGGCGGGATCGATCCTTGGTCAGGGATATCTGGCCGGGTTCGGCATGACAATCGGCACGGTCTTTGGCCGCATCGCAGGCAAGGAGGCCGCCGCCCATGCAAACTGATTTCCTCAACGAAGCGCGGCGTCAGGCCGAAATCTGCAATGCCTGCCGCTATTGCGAAGGATATTGTTCGGTTTTTCCCGCGCTGCATGCTGAACGCGCCTTCAGCGACGGCGATCTCACGCAGCTTGCCAACCTGTGTCACAACTGCCGGGGCTGCTATTACGCCTGCCAATACACCGCGCCGCATGAATTTGACCTCAACCTGCCGCAGGCTTTGGCAAATGTCCGGCAGGACAGCTGGGAGGAGTTCGCATTCCCGCAGTCCGCAGCGCGGGCGTTCCAGAAAAACGGCGTCATGATCGCACTGGCAACCGTGGTGGGCTTTGCGCTGCTCTTCTGGGCCGCGCGTGCGCTTGCCTCTGCGGGGGGCGAAGGGTTTTATGCGGTGCTGTCGCATAACGCGATGGTCGCGATCTTCCTGCCGGCATTCCTGTTCCCTCTTGCCAGCATCGCCGTCAGCTTGCGTCGTTATTGGCGGGCCATTGATGCCGGGCGCCCCACCCTGGCAGATGTGGTCGCCGGTTTTCGCGCCGCTGCCACGATGCGAAACCTTGACGGTGGCCACGGGGACGGGTGCAATTTCGAAGATGAGGACCGGTTCTCGAACGCGCGGCGGATGGTTCATCAGGCCGTGATGTACGGGTTCCTGCTGTGCTTTGCCTCGACCAGTGTTGCGACGCTGATGCATTATTTCTTTGCCATGCCCGCGCCTTACAGCCTGTTCTCGCTGCCCAAGATCCTTGGGATTTCCGGGGGGCTTCTGCTTGTTATCGGGTGCGTCGAGATGATCCGGCTGAAGTTGCGCTCTGACCCTGCGCTGGGTGCGGTTCACGCCTGGGGCGGAGAGGTCGGGTCTATCGGTCTTCTGGGATTTGTGGGCTTGAGCGGGCTGCTGCTTTACGCCCTTGGTCAGACAGCGATGATGCCCGCAATTCTGGTTCTGCATCTGGGCGCCGTACTGGCGTTCTTCCTGCTGACCCCATTCACCAAGATGGCGCATGGTTTCTACAGGCTGACAGCCCTTGTGGCCGACGCGACCCGCAAACGTGGGGACGCTGCATAGCGCAAGGTTTACGGCGATCCTGCTAACGAGCCCCGCAGATCAGGCGCCTAATCGCCAAAACCAGATCGCTGCGCCGCGGTTCGCAACGCTCGCCGGCGCCGACCGTATCGCCCGGATTCCGTGGCACATCCTGTCTTTCGGCAAACGCCAAGGAATCGCCCCCACCGATTGCGGAAAAAATCACCAATTGGTTGCATTCCACGGGGGATTTTCCCCCGACAATGCAATGCGGGTAGCAAAATTCAGTACAATGCGTCATAATTGAAAGGAAATTACCGAAGAAATATTATGTATATTGATAATTTCAATCTGCAGGCCCGCCCGTTTGCAATCGTGCCCGACCCGGATTTTCTTGTCTGGACCGCGCAGCACCGGGCTGCTTTCAAGGAGCTTTTGCGCGCCTCCGCCCCTGCGCAGAAGGCCACGCTTCTTACGGGTGAGGTCGGATGCGGAAAGAGCACCCTCATTCAGGCGCTGATCAAGTCGCCCGAGGTCGAGGAACATCGACGGGTCGTGCTGATTTCCAACCGTCTGAACTCTGCGGCGGAGGTCTCACAGCAATTTCTGATGGGCCTTGAACAGGAGTGGTCCGGACAGCCGCCGGACGCGCTGCCCGACCTTGTGACAAATGAGCTTGCCCGTTCTGCCGCGTCCGGAATGATGCCGCTTATCATCATCGACGAAGCGCAATCGATGGCAGATGAGGCCGCGCTGATGGTCGCAAAGCTCGTCAAGGCAGGTCGGGATAAACACTTGCCCTGCTCGCTGATCCTCTCTGGCCAGCCGGAGCTGGACGAGTTGATCGAACGGCATTCAATGACCCCTTTACGGGACCTGATCAGCCACCGCGTCCATGTCGGGCGTCTGGGCGAGGCAGAAATCGGCGGCTACATTGAGGGCCGTCTGAAATGCGCAGGCTATGTTGGCGGAGAGCTGTTTACCGACGGCGCTATCTCGGAGATTTACGCTTATTCGCGGGGCACACCGCGATTGATCAACAAGGTCTGTGATCTTGCGATGTTCACTGCTGCAAAGCAAAACCTCAAGACCATCGATCAGCAATTCATCCGCGAGGTCGTTCAGCAGTGGGAGCCACTTGGCGGCGCGAAGATAACGACGGCCCTTCCGGCGCAGGAGCGGGCCCAAACAACGCCCGTAGAGCCGCCGGAGAAAAGCGCGGCGTCAACGGTCACGCCCTTCCCCGTTCAGAAAAAATCGCCGCCGACCGAAGCGCCCATCGCACCTGCGGCCGCCGATGACACACAAGCAATTGTGGTGGATCTACCGACGGAGGAAGCACCAGCCCTCCCCGAGTTGGCCGAAGCGCCACAAGAGACTTCGCCCCGGCGCCGCCGTTTGCCCTTGCGGCTTTTGGGTGGCCTGACGGCCGCGGCCTGCGCGGTGCCTGCGTTGCTCTTGCTGAACGCCGTAGACGACCCCGCGCCCCTGCCGGACAGCGCGCCAAGCAACGCCGTCGGCGAACCTGTCGCGGCCGCAGATTCAGATACAGTTCCGAAAGAAGCATCGGTTCTGGCGATCACCCCCGGCGGTACAGCCGACAAAGCGGGCAGTACCGCCGAAGAGCTTGCGCGCATGGCCGAAAGAGAACTTGCAGAGCTCAACAGCGCCATCGAAGCCGCCCGCGCAGAGCGTGAACGGGTCGAAGCGCAACTGGCGCTGCAATTGCAGGAGCTGGCCCAGACATCCTCGGCCGTCGAAACTGCAAGCGCCGCCACGGCTGCCGAAATGCCATCCACCGCTCAGCCGGAATTGATCGCCGCCGCCGAGGCCCCGGGTCAAAGCGCCGAAATCCCTGTTGTTGCGACGGACACTGATTCCGCGGCAGCGCCTCAGGAATTGGTATCGCGCGCGGCAGTGCAACTTGTCGCCCCGGAAAAGGTCATGGACGTGGTGACAGAGAACGCGGCGATGACTTCCACCGCCGTGCAGCTTGCCCCGCTACATATCAACGACGACCCGGCCCCCTATTACCTCGCCGCGCTCGGCAGTACGGAACCTGCAGAAATGGCCGTGAATTATGCACGCGCCGCGTTGAGAGGGCATCCTCGCGCCGCCGAATATCTGGGGCAGCTTTTCGACACAGGTGATGGCCTCGTGCTGGCGGCAGAGATGGCGCAGCGTTGGTACGCTGTGGCAAAGGATAGCGGTCAGTTGAGCGCTCCGGAATTCGACCACTCCCCGATCGCTGCGGGGCAACAGAGCGTGCAACCCCTCGCGGCGATTGCCCGTGAAGACGTGGCAGAGTTCATCTGGGACGGTGCGGCGGGAACTTTCTCGGTGGAGATCGCGGATCAGAACGAACAGATCATCGCCTATGCGGTCTCGCCGCTGACAGCGCTATGCGTGAAGCTGCCCGAAGACGCCGCCTATTGGCGTGTGACAACGGATGCAGGTGCCTCATTCGCCTGGCAATCCATCGTCCTGCAATAGGATCCGCGCAGCTTCGGGGCGCCCGAGCGACCGGGCACCCCATATTCATCATTCAGCAGCCGATGACGGAACAGATACGCTGCCGATACGCGGAGTTGGCTTCGCTGTCAGGCACCGTCTCTGCTGCGCGCGCCGGGCAGCTCATGGAATAGTTTGCGGTAATCCCGGCATTTGCGCATTGGGCGATGTCCCAGCCCGGCGGAATGTCTGACAGATCAACCTGCTTCCATTTCGGGTGGCCGCTTTGCTGAAGCTCGGAAAACCGCGTGAAGATAAGATGCGAGACATCCGACACCGCCTTGCAGCTTGCCTGATGATAGGCATTGCGGCGCGGCTCGTATTCATAGGTCATCAGAACGGCTTTCACAGCCACGACAGGGGTCGCGTCCGCCTGAAATGGGTAGGTTCCCGACGGGATTTCTGTCGGAACATAGACCGATTGCAGAAGCGGATCGTCGAATGGCACGAGGTGGAAACGCTCTGCGTCAATCTGGGGGTCAAGAAACAGCTTGGTGGGCGCACCGGCAACATAGAAAAACCCGTCGATCTGGCCCGCCAGCAACTGCTCCATCGACTCGTTCGGCCCGATGGGCAGCACCTCTGCCGGAGCGACGCCAAGCAGATCCAGTATCAGCGAAGCCGTCAGGAAGGTTCCGCTGTCCTGCACCCCGATCGCGACCCGCTTACCCGCAAGGTCCGCAGGCGACGCGACATCCCTGAAGGCCAGAAGATGCACTTCCTCGTTGTATAGCGGGAAGGAGATCCGCACACCCGCCACGGCGCGGGCAATCGCCGGGTCATTTGCGGAATAGGTCTTGAGATATTCCAGAACGTCGCTTTGCACGATGCCGAATTGGGTGGCCCGCCGCTTGCGCACGCCCAGGAAATTTTCTAACGACCCGGCACTTTCCACAACATTCAGCGTCTGGCCGCATTCCGCCATCAGCCCGGCAATGTCATTACCGAACTGGATATAGGTTCCCGTGGACGAGCCGGTGAGGATGTTCTTTTCGAATTCCTGGGCCTGTGCCGAAGCAACGCCGAGTACGAGCAGAATTCCTGTCCCCAACACGCGCTGCAGCCATTTCATCATGACAGCCATCGCCATCCCCTTTTTTGTTTCCAACTATTCAATCTTTTCAATCAACAACGGCCCAATTCACGGATGAAGAACAACAATGTCTGGCGGTTCACGGATCCAAAGACATTTGCAAGGGCTTCGTGGGCGCAGACGCCATCGCTCAGCAGGGTTGTCAGCTTCTGCATGTCCTGCGGGGACGCGCCTGCCAGACCGGGCGCCGTGGCGATGACATTCGCCACGACCTGCGCTGGCCGGGCCGTACCGCGAGGTTGAGGTGCCGCCGGTGTAGCCGCCGCAGGACTGTCCTGAACAGCCATTGCGGGCGTGGCGTCACGCGCGGCAAGGGCTGCGCGGGCCTCTTCCAGATCGGCTTGCAGCGCTGCCAGCGTCTCGTCGCGTGACGTCAGTTCCGCCTGCCGGGCCGCTAGTGCCTCTTGCGCCTGCTGGACCTCTGCGGCCAGTGCGGCCTCCCGGGCCTTGGCCTCTTCGGCCACCTTGGCAAGTTGGGCCTCTGCTTCGGCTTCCAATTCCGCGACACGTTCCTGCGATGCCGCATCAAGCTCGGCGCTGCGTTGCTCTGCTGCGCCTTGAAGCTGCGTGGCGCGTTCTTCAGCTGCCGCCAGCTGGGCCGCAAGTTCTTCGGTTCGGGCCTCCAGCGCCGCACGGTCCGCCTGTGCGTCTTCCTCAAGCTGTGCTATGCGGGCCTCGGTCTGGGCCTCAAGTTCGGCGATGCGATCCTGAGCAGCCGTATCAAGCTCTGCCGCCTGTTCCTCGGCCTGCTGCTCTGCCTGCGCCGCACGGTCCTCTGCCGCCGTCAGTTGCGCCCTGAGATCCTCTGCTTCGCTTTCCATCGCTTCCTTGTCGGCAAGCGCGGCTTCCAGCTCTGCGATCCGGGCCTGCGCATCGGTTTCGGCCTGTGCGATCTGGGCCTGTGCCTCCTCCTCGATCTGCGCGATACGTTCCTGCGCGTCGGCTTCCTGCTCTGCCAGCCGCTCTGCGGCCTCGGCCTCCATCTGGGCGCGCGCCTCCTGAACGGCGGCTTCGATCTGCGCCCCGGCTTCTTCCTGCGCGTTACCGGCCACGGCCTCCATCTGTTGGGAAAGCTGTGCCGCACGCTCCTCTGCCGCAGCTACATCGGCCTGAGCGGCCTCCAGCTGCGCGGTCAGATCGGTCAATTCCGTGGCACGCGCGTCGCGCTCTGCTGTGGCGGCTTCGGCCTCTGCGCGAAGCTGCTCCAACTCGCCAAGCGCCGCCTCCCGCGCAGCCTGCGCCTCTTCAAGCTCCTGCGCAACTTCCGTTCTGGCGCGCGTGGCCTCCTCGATCTCGGCGCGAAGGGCTGTCAGCTCTTCTTCTGCGCTTGCCTTGTCGCTTGCGATTTCGTCCGCCTCGGCACGCAAAGCGGCGACCTCTGCTTCAACGCCCTGCCGCTGCTCCTCTGCGGCGGAAAGCGCCGCCTCGGCCTCAAGCGCCTCGGCTGTCTTTGCTTCCAAATCGGCCTGGGCCGTGGCCAGTTCCGCGGCCGCGGTCTCCGTCTGTGCCGTGATCTGGGATGCTTCGGCCTGAAGGGCTGCCTGTTGCTCTTCCAGCGCCGCAATCTCGGCCTGCAAGCCCTGCAACCGTTCCGCAGCGGTACTTTCACGGGCCTCGGCCTCGGCATCCAGACCTTCCAGCTCCTGCTGCTTTTCTGCAAGCGCAGTGGTCACGCTTTCCAGCTCTGCCTGTCTGGCTGTCAACGCCTCTGCCAACTCTTTTGCAGCCGAAGACGCCGTGCCAACCTGCTCTTCAAGGTCGGACAAAGTGGCCTGACGCTCTTCCAGCTGCGTTTCCAGCCCGGCAGATTCAGTTTCGAGGGTAGCGATGATTTTTCGGAAAGCGGCGGCTTTCTGCGAAAGTTGGTCGACCTCTTCCGCCGTAGCGGTTTGGGCCTCCTGCCCGACCGCCGGTACAGCGACATTCAGAAGGACGAATAATTGCGACGCCAAGACGATCGAACGAAACAAATTCGTTCCCCCCAACAAAGTTAAAAAATAATTAACCGATTGTTGGCGCAGTCCTGTTCAAAAATCAAGTCGTGCGTAAAGGGGCGGAAATTTTTACGATTATTGCGCGGGCGCCGCTGACCCCTTTGGATGCTCGCTATGCCCGCAAGAGCGGCCGCGTCACTTCCCAAACCTTTGGCAGGGCTCGGATGGCCTTTTCCATCGCGGGCAGGTCTTCGGCCTTTGCCGCCCGTTCCACATCGACCAGGGTGGCGCGCAGATCAACCGCACCCAAAGTGGCCGCACTTCCGGCGATCTTGTGGGCCCGCGCGCCAATTTCGGCCGCCGTGTGCTGGCGGTGGTCGCTCAGGAAGACGAGCGCTTCCTCGACCTCGACCTGAAACCGGTCAAGCAATGGCTGCAATGCTTCCGCCCCCAGCGCCTCACGCAGTTCTTTCAGATAGGTCGCGGCCACGGCGGTAGAGGGTTCGGTCGTTTCCTGACCGGCATCCACCGACGGGACGACGTGGTCGGCGACGATGCGGATCAGACCGTCGCGGGTCAGAGGCTTGGTCAGAACATCATTCATGCCGTCGGAAAGGAACGCCTCCTGCTCCTCGGCCACGGCATTTGCGGTCAGCGCCACGATGGGCACGTCCGCACAGGCGCCGTCGCCGCTGCGGATGGCACGGGTGGCGCCCCGCCCGTCCATCACCGGCATGCTGATATCCATCAGGATCAGGTCAAAACGGCAGTCGCGGGCCATGTCGACGGCAATCTGACCGTTGCGCGCCACCCGCACGTTATGACCGGCCTTGGTCAGCATCTCGCGGGCCAGGACCAGGTTGATCTCGTTGTCCTCCACCAAAAGTATGTCGCAGCTTGGTATGGTCTGGGGGGTGAGCTGGCGTTTCTCGGTCTCTTCGGGCGGGTCGATGGGATGGATGGGGAAGCTGATCGTGAACGTGCTGCCCTTGCCCGGCTCGCTCTCTACCTCGATCTGGCCGCCCAGCGCCTTGACGAAGCGCTGCGCGATGCCCAGCCCCAGCCCCGTGCCCTCGACATCCCGGTCATAAGAGCTGTCGCCGGTCATGAAATCGTCGAAGATCTGCTCCTGCAGCTCTGGCGACATGCCGATCCCGGTGTCCTTGACAGCGATGCGCAATTCCGGCGCATCGTCGAGAGCGCCCCGCAACTCTGCCTCCACCGTCACGTGGCCGCCTTGGGTGAACTTCACGGCATTTCCGATGACGTTCATCAGGATGTGTTGAATGCGGTCGCGATCGGCAGAGATCCAATCGGTCGATGTCCCGACCCATCCCCAGTTGAGCGTGGTTTGATTGGCCGAGGCCGCGCCGCTTTGATTGTCCACGATGTCCTGCAACAGCGTGCTGATGCTCATCGGTACGGGCCGCAGGCGCAGCTTGCCCGCGTCATATTTGGTGATGTCCAGCACATCCGAGATATGGTTCATCAAGAGCTTGCCGGACGTGTCCATGTTCTTGATGTAGCGCAGCTGCTTATCGGTAACCTCGGTATCGCTAAGCAGCGACAGGTTGCCCAGAAGCCCGTTAAGCGGCGTGCGGATCTCGTGGCTCATCGTGGCAAGGAAATCGGTCTTGGCCTTCTCACCTGCCAGCGCGCGGTCACGTGCGGCCATAAGCTCCCGCTCGGCCTGCATCCGGTGAGAGATGTCGCGCAGGAAAGCGATGAAGATCTCGCCCTTGTCGGTCTCGGCCGATTGCACAGCGAATTCGACCGGGAAGACATCCCCGTTGGCGCGTTTTGCCTCCAGCTTCACCCGTCCCTTGCCGACGAAACGCTTTTCACCTGTCCGGTGCATCCGTTCCATGCCGATTTCATGTTCTTCGAGGAAATGGTCCGGTACGATCAGGTCGCCCAGCTTTTGCCCAATGGCGGTTTCGGCCGGGTAGCCAAAGATCTCTTCGGCTGCAGCGTTGTAGTCAAGAATGCGGCCGTAATAGTCGCTGACGATCACAGCATCCAGCGCGGTGCCCGTCACCACGTTCATACGCTCGCTGGCCTCGATCGCCTCGCGGCGGCGGCGGATATTCTGGGCGTTCAGATGGGCCTGGTAGACAGCAAGCAATACCAGCGCGAGCAGCAGAACCGTCACCAGCGCGGCCATCTGGATCAGCATGACCCGAATGCTGTTGCGCCGACGGTCCGCTTCCTCGGCAAAGTAATTCAGGCCGGAATTCGACAATTGGCGCACGTTGCGCCGCACATCATCGGCACGGATCCGCATTTCGGGCAGCAATGCCAGCATCTCTGCATCGCTCGCATCAATCGCATCCACCGTCCGGTCCAGATAGGTCCGGACGATGCGCAGATTGCGGGAGAATTCCGGCAATTCGCGCAGCTCCGCATAGATGCCCGCCTGGCTGAGCGTATTGACGCGGCTGTAGAAGATGTCGAATTCCTGGCGGAGCGTGTCGAGATCCGGATCCGGATCGACTTCGGCCGCGACCAGATCAAGCTCGTATTCCAGAAACTCGACCTCCGCCTGGGACAGCGTCCATTGCACGTTGTCAGAGCTTGCGGATTTCAGCAGTTGCAGATCCCGCGCCACGTTCAGCGCCATGAAGGCAATGACCGCAATGATTGCGCCCGCCAACACCCAAAGAAGCAGGCGGGGCCGCAAGGACGGTAAATCCAACTTCGTCATTGCAGAACGCTCCGCTCAGGAAGACGCCACAATCGCGGCGCCGGACGTCCTAGGTCTAGTCGATTGCTTCCATCCGGTCGAGTTGCCAGATGCTGCGCGAATAAATCACTTCGGTCCTGTAATCCGCGTTGAGGTCATACGGGTAGACCAGCCACAGCGGCCCCTTGTCGCGCACCGACATGGTTTCGCCATTCATCCGGTAGGCCACGATGGGGCCGTCTTCTACCGCGTCCGACAGGGGCACCTCTATCGCGTAGTCGTTGATGGCCGTGGCGCGCAACGTCTCGCCTTCGATGCCCAGAACTTCCACCAGCACGCTGAGCGGCACGCCCTCGAAGGCAATGGGGCCCTCGGTCCAGATGGTCGAAGTCTCGAAGCTGTCGCTTTCCAGCGCCTCCAGCATTTCCAGATCGAACTGCGCCGTGCCGTCAGCATTCGTGTTCGCGACATTGCCCGAGACGGTCAGGATGACCTTGCCTTCAGGCATGGCGAGGTCCTCGGCCCAGGCAGGGGCGGAGATCACGGTCGAAAGGGCGAAAACGGTAAACAGCACACGGGTCATTTCAAGATCCTTCGATGAGAGACCTCATACATGGCATGGACAGCCCGAATCTGCCATGTGGACAGGCGTATAGCGGCCTATCCTTTTGGATAGGCCGCACCAGCCGTGCCGGGTTGTGTCAGGCGACCTGACGTATCCGCGACGTCCGCTGCCGAAGAAACGTGCCCAATTCTTCCTGCAGCTCTGGCCGGTCAAGCGCGAAGGCCGCCGTGGCCTGAACGAACCCTTGTACCGATCCGCAATCGAAACGCTCGCCCTCGAACCGGTAGCCGGTGACGCCCGTCGTATCGACATCCGCGTTGATCGCGTCGGTCAGCTGAAGCTCTCCGCCCGCGCCCGGCCCGAGATTGGCCAGACGGTCAAAGATCGACGCCTCCAGAATATAGCGGCCGATCACGGCCTTGGTGGAGGGCGCCTTTTCCGGGCGTGGCTTTTCGACCAACCCTGCGGCATGGGCAAGGCGTCCTTCCTCGCGGGCCACATCAAGCACACCGTAAGAGGAGGTTTTTGCCAGCGGCACGTCCATCGTGGCGACCATGTGACCACGGTTGTCGGCATGGGCGGCAACCATCTGGGCCAGCGCACCCTGCGGCGCGCGTATCACATCGTCCGGCAACAGCACTGCAAAAGGTTCGTCCCCGACCAAGCGTTGGGTCAACCGCACAGCGTGGCCCAGGCCCAGCGGGTTGTTCTGACGGATGAACGACAACGCGCCCTCGCGCATCCGGGTGCGTTCCAGCGCGGCCAATGCATCAGTCTTGCCGCCTGAGACAAGGCGCTGCTCCAGCGCTGCGGCAGTGTCAAAGTAGTCTTCCAAAGCACCCTTGCCCGCAGCGGTCACAAAGATGAACTCCTCGATGCCAGCCGCGCGCGCCTCGTCCACCGCGTATTGAATCAGCGGACGATCCACCAATGGCAGCATTTCCTTCGGGATCGATTTGGTCGCGGGCAGAAAACGGGTGCCCATGCCGGCGACGGGGAATACGGCTTTGCGGATATGTGTCATCTCAAGGGTCCTTTCGGAAACAACAGAACTGGTTAAAGGCAAAAACGGGGCGGCAGCAGCGCTGCGTCGTCAGAAGGTCGGCGCAACACAGTCAGGCGCTGCAGGTGGTCTGTCCCATCAGGGTTGTGGCGTGGCATGCACCGGCACCGCAGGGCGTTGTCCGGCCGCGACACACAATGCGGAGTACAAATTCATCGAACGTCATCGGACGCCCTCCCTGGCGTGATGCAGACACAAAGGACATGCCGCAGCTGCCTGCTCTACTCAACATAGCGGACGGACAACTACACGGGGAGTTTGGGCGCGATCCTCCCTCTTCCGGCGGAGCCACCTATCCGAAAGAGTAGGTTCATTGCCGCAATAGCCGAAATTTAGGGCGTGCAACGCTTTCGGAGTGGTGATTAATTGGTGCGATAGACAAGGAGACAGCCATGCGCGTTCTGATCGCCGATGACCATGATTTGCTTCGCGATACGCTGGTTCTGTTTCTGAACAGCCAGGGCAATATCGAAACCAGCACCGCTGCCGATCTTCCTTCGGCCTGTGACCTGATCGAAAAAGAAGCACCCTTCGATCTGGTGATGCTGGACCTCAACATGCCGGGGATGAACGGGCTGGAAGGGCTGAAACATGCGCTGAAGCTCAAAGGCGGCCAGCGGGTTGCTTTGCTGTCGGGCGAGGCGACGCGCGAAATCGTGGAACAGGCGCTGGAGGCAGGGGCCGCAGGTTTCGTGCCCAAGACGCTGTCCGCGAAATCCATGGTCAACGCGGTGAAGTTCATGGCGATGGGCGAACAATACGCCCCTCTGGATTTCATGACGGCGGTCGAAGAAGAAACCTCGCACCCGCTGGCGGACAAGCTGACACCGCGAGAGTTGCAGATGCTCAAGGGGTTGACCGAAGGCAAGTCGAACAAGGAAATCGCCCGCGATCAGGAGATTTCAGAGCCGACGGTCAAGCTTCACATGAAGACGCTCTATCGCAAGCTGGAGGCGTCGAACCGGACTCAGGCCGCGTTGATCGCACGCGAAGCCGGATTGTTCTGACCGCGCCCATCGGCTGGCGAACCGCAGCCAGCCTTGCGAACAGGATCTGTCTTACGGGTGCGGGGCATTTCGGCTCAGACCAGAATATCGATTGGCCGCCCCTCGCGAGAGGACCGTTCAATGGCGTCGATCAGCCGGTGTGAGTGGAGCGCTTCACGCCCCGTCACCATCGGCGCCCTGCCCTGCCGGACGGCGTCGACGAAATCCTCGATCACGGCCTGATGCCACTCGTGCTTGTTCACCACGGCACCGGTATCCCCTTCCGATCCCGTCACTGTTAGTGCGTCCTCCTGCCTGCCATCGCGCCAGACGACGTCAAGCCTGTCGGTGCCAAGCCGCATCGACCCGTTTTCGAAATGCAGGGAGATCACCTCTTTGCGCTGCGGGTAGCTGGCTGTGCTCGCGACCAGAGATCCGACCGCGCCCGTGGCAAAATGCAGCCCGCCCACGGCGAGATCCTCTGCCTCCATCCGGTGCAGCGGCGTGGTGGCCGTCATTGCGTGGACCCGCGACACCGGGCCGGTCAGGCTAAGCGCAAGATCGATCGTATGGATCGCCTGTGTCAGCAGCACGCCCCCACCGTCGCGTGCATAGGTGCCGCGCCCCAGTTCCTCGTAATAGGATTGGTCGCGCCAGAGCGGGGCTGAAATCTCGACATGGCCCAGCCTGCCGAACGCCCCCTCTGCCAGTTTCTGCCGCGCCGCCAGCGAAGGCGCCCGCGCCCGGTGCTGGAATACGACGCCCAAAGTCACGCCGGCATCTTCGCAGATTTCAACCACCCGCACCGCTTCCTCCAGCGTGCGCGCGACCGGCTTTTCCAGAAGGATATGTTTGCCTGCCTTGGCAAGGCGTTCGATCAGATCAATCCGGATGCTGGGCGGGGTCGCCACGATCGCCATCTGGATGTCCGCAGCCTCCGTCACCCGCGACAGGTCGGATGTGAATTCGGGCCGGTCCCCCTGATAATACTCGGCAAGATATTCCGCGCGTTCCGGATGCCGGGAAAGAACGGCCCGCAACGCGGTGCGATCACTAGCAGCGGAAAGCGCGGCGACGTGGGTTTTCCCGATCATTCCAGCGCCGATCAGGGCCACCCCCATGCTGTCGTAATTTTCCATCGGCATCCTCCCCTAACTTCGCGGCCAAAAGAACAGAATGCGCGCCACGGAACAAGCCTCCGTCTGGCCTGCAATCAAGACTGTCCAGAAGCATCACACGCTATTGCAGAGCGACTTGCCTACCCGTGCCGGGGATGTGCCTTAACGGTCGAGCAGTTCCTGCGCCGCGCCCGCCATATTCTGGCTGGACCCGCCTTCGCAAATGCCCCACTGGCCTGTCAGATCTGGCTAAGATAGGTCTTCGGGTGCAGATTGGTCGCACCCCCAGAACGCCAATTTCCTGCTGACGAACGGATGAAAACATGCGGTAATCTGACCAGACGCTGCTCCGCCGACCTTCGCTTGCGCAAATCCGCAAAGAACCGGCGCCCAGCAGGGCAATACGCCACCATCGACGCTGTGAACACGCCCGCTGGCGCACCGAAACAGACGCATACCGGACTTCGTCGCACCTGCCGCGATGAAGCCGACCCACCAAAGAGGCCCTGATGAGCGATACCCCCATCCCCACCCGATCCGAGATGCCATTCAGCCGCCTCGCGCATTTCCCCGTCACTTTCTTTGCCTGTGTCATGGGACTGGCCGGGCTGACGCTTGCATTGCACCGGGCCGAGCTCAGCTTTGGATGGGGGAATACCGCCAGCAGCGCCGCACTCGCCGTGACCCTGATGGTCTTTGTGCTGATCTCCGCCGTGTTCACGATGAAAGCCCTGCGCAAGACAAAGGACTTTGCGGCCGAATGGCACCATCCGGTGAAACTTGCCTTTTTCCCGGCCATTTCGATCTCCCTGCTGTTGATATCGGCCGCATTGCTGCCAATGGCCGAAGGCATCGCCCGCATCGTCTGGCTGGTCGGTGCAACCGCGCAAGGCGCGCTGACGCTGGCGGTGCTGTCGGGCTGGATCGGGCACCGTCCCTTCCAGCCGATGCATATCTCGCCCGCGTGGTTCATCCCTGCGGTGGGCAACGTGGTCGTGCCGATTGCCGGTATTCCGCTGGGCTTTGCCGAAACCTCGTGGATGTTCTTCTCTGCCGGGCTGATGTTCTGGCTCGTCCTGCTCACCCTTGTGATGAACCGGCTGATTTTTCACGATCCGCTGCCCGCCCGGCTGTATCCGACCTTGGTGATCCTGCTGGCGCCGCCCGCGGTGGCGTTTCTGGGGTGGCTGCAACTCAACGGCGGTGTGCTCGACCCGATGGCACGCGTCCTCTACGGGCTGACGCTCGTCTTTCTGGGCCTCGTTCTGACACAGGCACCGGGGCTGATCCGGCTGCCATTCGCGATTTCCTGGTGGGCGCTCAGCTTTCCGGTAGCAGGGCTGACCATCGCCACGCTGCGCTTTGCGGAACTGTCCGGTTCGCGCGCGCACCTGATCGCCGGGTCCATCTTTCTGGCAGCGCTCTGCGTGATCATGGCGGGCCTTGTCGCGCGGACTGTGCTCGCCATTCTGAGGGACGAGATCTGCCGCCCGGAGTGAGCGCTGCGCCAAGTGGCGCGCGGGGCTGCGCAGCGATTGCCGCATCTGAAATCGGTTGTCCCCGACCGCTAAACGTAGATGATCTGAGAACAACCGATTGCCACCAAACCGCTGATCTGAAAGGGCGCGAAGATGTCTTTGGCTGAAACCCGCACCGCGCGCATCCTCGCCCGGCAGTTGTTCGACGGGGTCGGGGCCACCCCCCTCAGCGACCGCGTGGTCGAGATCACTGAAGGCAGGGTCTCCGCCATCCGGCCCGCTACCGCGGACGACGCGCGGGGGCAGGACATTACCGAACACGACATCGTGGCGCCGGGGTTCATCGATTTGCAGATCAACGGCGCGGCCGATGCGCAGTTCAACTTTGCCCCAACTGTCGAGACGCTGAAGACGATGGCAGAGGGTGCGCGTCAGGGGGGCACGGCCCATATCCTGCCCACGTTCATCACCGCCCCGGACAAGGATTACCTTCGCGCGATTTCAGCGACCGAAGAGGCGATCAGGACGCGGATTCCGGGCATATTGGGCCTGCATCTTGAAGGTCCGTTCCTGTCACATGACCGCCCGGGCATTCACGATCCCGCCGCGATCCGCAGCCTGGAAGAGGACGATCTGAGCGCCCTGACCAGCAGCGATCTGGCGACCTTGCTGCTGACCGTAGCACCCGAGGCCCTGCCCCCCGGCACAATGGAGCGGTTGTCCAACGCTGGGATCCGGGTCTTTGCCGGTCACAGCCAGGCCACCGCCGATCAGATTGCACAAGCCCAGGCAGAGGGCCTTGTCGGCGTCACACATCTGTTCAACGCCATGTCACAGCTGACGGGCCGGGAACCGGGCGTCGTGGGCGCGACCTTCGCATCGCAATCGCTTTACGCCGGGATCATCGCCGATGGCCACCATGTCGACTGGCGCAACGTTGCGCTGGCGGCGCGGCTGATGCCGGACCGCCTGTGCCTCGTGAGCGACGCGATGTTGACCCTTGCGGGCACGCAGACAGGGTTTGAATTGCACGGCGTGGAAATCAGGCTTGAAGACGGGCGGCTCACGGATCGGGAGGGGCGCCTCGCCGGGGCGCATGTCAGCCTTGTCGAATGCCTGCGCAATGTGGTTGAGCACGCAGGCATCGAACTGGGCACTGCGCTAAAGATGCTGTCGACGAACCCCGCCCACGCCCTTGGGCTGGAACGCGAACTGGGCCAGCTTGAGGTCGGCAAGCGCGCCTCGATCACCTGCCTGTCGCGGGACCTGAAGGTGACGGGCGTTTATGTCGATGGGCAGGACTTCAGCCCCGCAGGCAGCTAGGCCCTGACAAGCAAGGCGCCACCAGAGGGATCAGAACGCTTCGGGCCGCGCCTCACGCGCCATGTGATCCAGCACGGCATTGACGAATTTCGCCTCTTTGCCCTCAGGGAAAAAGGCCTGCGCCACGTCCACGAACTCCACGATCACGACTTTCGGAGGCGTCTCGCCCAGCAAAAGCTCTGCCCCGGCGGCACGGAACAGGGCGCGCAGCGTCGGATCGATCCGCGCGATCGGCCATTTGGCCACCAGCGCCCGGTCGGTCATCTGGTCGATGCGGGCCTGATTGTTCACCGCCTCGTCCAGCAGGGCGCGGAAGTGGTCGGGATCCCCGTCCACCATCTCATCGCCCTCGTAGACCGCGCCGAAGCGGTGGTCGAGGAATTCCACGCGCACCTGATCCGACGTCTGGCTGGAATGTTCCATCTGGAACAGCGCCTGAACCGCGTAAAGGCGGCTGGCGGATTTCATCTTGCGGCGTTGGTTGCCCGAAAGGGGCGCGGTGTCAGAGGTCATGCGGTCGAAGGGCCCTTGGTTTGGCCAGCGATCTGGAATTCGTCAGAGGCCGGACGAAACCCGACCCCCTTGCGCTGGCCGCCCCACTTACGGGCGAGCGCGATCAGATGCAAGGCCGCAGCGGCTGCTCCGCCGCCCTTGTTTTGTGCGGCCGGGTCGGCGCGCACGGCTGCCTGTTCGTGATTTTCCACCGTCAGAATGCCATTGCCGATACAAAGCCCTTGCAGGCCAAGCAGTTGCAATGCCCGGCTGCTGTCATTGCAAACCGTGTCGTAATGCGTCGTCTCGCCGCGGATCACGCAGCCAAGTGCTACATACCCGTCGAAATTGCTTTGACGGTCCGCGATGCCGATGGCGGTTGGCACCTCCAAAGCGCCCGGAACCTCGACGGTTTCATGGGTTGCGCCGCACGCCTCGATCTCGGCCCGCGCCCCGGCAAGCATGCCGTCGGCAATATCGCGGTAATAGGGCGCCACCACGATCAACAGCTTCACCGGACGGTCGAATTCCGGTCGCGGCAAGGTGTAATGCGATTGTCCAGCCATCAGCCAAGCTCCGATATCTTGTGCGTTCCCGTGATTTCCAACCCGTAGCTTTCCAGCCCGACGATCTTGGGCTTGGGTGAATTGGTCAACAGGATCAACTTTGCCAGTCCCAGCGAGGACAGGATCTGCGCGCCCAGCCCGTATTGGCGCAGCGTCTTTGGTGAAACCTCGTCATGGACATCCAGCTTCATCGCGGTATCGCGCAACAGAACGACCACACCGCGCCCGGCCTCTGCAACGGCCTGCATGGCGCCGCGAAACTCGTCCGCACGCCCACGCGGGCCGGTCCCGATCACATCCAGCATCGGGTCCATTGCGTGCATCCGCACCAGAACGGGATCATCACCAGAGATATCTCCCTTGATCAGGACGATATGTTCGTCGCCATGGGTGCTGTCGGAATAGATCTTCATCTGCCAGTCACCACCGAATTCGCTGGTGATGGTTTCTTCCTTCTGCACGCGCACAAGGTTGTCGTGACGGCGGCGATAGGCGATCAGGTCGCTGATCGTGCCGATCTTCAGCCCGTGCCGCTGCGCGAATGCCACCAGTTCCGGCAGGCGCGACATGGTGCCGTCCTCGTTCATGATTTCGCAGATCACGCCCGAGGGGTTCAAACCGGCAAGCCGGCTGACATCCACCGCAGCCTCTGTATGGCCCGCACGTACCAGCACGCCGCCTTCGCGCGCACGCAGCGGAAAGACATGGCCCGGCGTGGCAATGTCCTGTGCGCCCTTTGATCCGTCGATTGCCACGGCGATCGTCCGGGCCCGGTCGGCCGCCGAAATCCCAGTGGTCACGCCCTCGCGCGCCTCGATCGAAATGGTGAAGGCGGTTTCGTGGCGCGACGAATTGTTGGTGCTCATGAGCTGAAGGCCCAACTGCTCGATCCGTGTGGGCGTCAGTGACAGGCAGATAAGGCCGCGCCCGTGGGTCGCCATGAAGTTGATCGCATCCGGCGTGGCCATCTGCGCGGGGATCACAAGGTCGCCTTCGTTTTCGCGGTCTTCGTGGTCCACCAGAATGAACATGCGCCCGTTGCGCGCGTCATCGACAATTTCCTCGATGGATGAAATCGCGTCGCGCCAATTCTCTTCGACGGGTCCGGGTTCGTTGTAACTCATGAGCAGCCCCTTTGCATGTTGCCCCGCAGATAATTGACCGCGCGGGGTTTGACCAGAGCCTGCCGGAACATCATGCGAAGCTCAGCAGCTCAGGCGGCCCAACCACGCAGACCCGCAAAGACCCTCGTCGCCGTTGCGCGCCCGAAATGGATCAATCCAGCAGGTCCTCGATCGCGTCAAAGGCTTCTTCAAAAAGGCGTGCAGCCAGCCCCTTGCGTTTCTTTCGTTTCTTGGCGGGCTTCTGGTACATCGCTTTCTTGCCAGAGGAATGAGGTCTCTGGCGCGGGTCCACCTTGTGGCGCGGCGCGGAATTATCCGCCGCGACGTCTGCCTTTAGCATCTTCAGATTGTGTAGCGGCGCGCCACAGCTCGCACAGGCCAGCTCGTGCTGCACGTCGCCTCTCAGTTGCAGCGCGGCGCGCGTGCCGCAGTAGCAACAGGTCGCAATCTTGTAATTGGCAGTCATCTACGTCTCCGGACTTTTGAGCCCGATATCGAGCCCGTCCCCTCGGCTTGCAAGGGCCAGGCCCTCAACCTCTTGCCGCATAAAGCGCCACGGCCGCCGCGTTCGAGACGTTGAGAGAGCCGAATTCCCGCGCAAAGGGAATCTTGACCAGCTGGTCACAGGTATCCTTGGTTTTGGGGCGCAGGCCCGGCCCCTCGGCCCCCAGAACAAGCGCCACGGGGCGATCGCGCCGCCCTTCCAGCGCCTGTTCCAGCTCTACATCGGCCTCCCCGTCCAGCCCCAGCAGGATATATCCCATGTCGCGCAGCTTGGTCATCCCGTCTGCAAGGTTGCGGATGCGCAGATAAGGTTGCCGCTCCAACGCGCCCGAGGCCGTCTTGGCCAAAGCGCCTGTCTCGGGTGCGGAATGGTGGATCGTGCCGATCACGGCGGCGGCGCCGAACACCTCGGCCGAGCGCAGGATCGCCCCCACATTATGCGGATCCGTCACGCGGTCCAGCAGCACAAGCCGCGGCGGCGTGGTGCCCTCGCCCAGACACACATCCTCCAGACGCCCCCAGTTGAGCGGTTTGACCTCCAAAGCCGCCCCCTGATGCACCGATTGCGGATCCAGCGGCGCAGAGAACCGGCGCGGATCGCTCATCTCCGGCTCTATCCCCGCGGTGGCGATCGCGGATGCCAACTTGTCTGCGGCGTTCTGCGTCACGATCAGGCGCAGCTTTTCGCGCGCGGGGTTTTCCAGCGCGTCGCGCACCGCATGCAATCCGAACAACCAGACCGTCTCGGCCCCGGCTGCCTTTTTCGCCTGTTCCTTGGCCACTACCCATTTCGGTTTTTTCATCTGTTCGTTCCTCGTTCGCCGCGGCTCGCGACAATGCGCCGAGGCTTTATCTGGCGCAAGGGATTTTCCTGTTGACGACAGTTTGGGGCAAATGTAATCACCCCCTCACGCCGGGCAAGCCCGGTCGTGGGCGACAGGCCGCAAGGTGTGGCAGGGGACTGTAACTCCCTCGCGGAGACGCACGCCTGGTTCGATTCCAGGGTCGCCCACCATTCTCCTCTTCTCATCAATACGAAACTCTCCGGATCGCCGGTTGATGATACACGGGAATGGTCGGCCAGCGTGGCGCGCCGCGTTCCGGCCACCCCCGCTTTACAAAATGCCAGACGCTGCAAAGAAAAACGGGGCCACCGAAGGGGCCCCTAGTTTCGCCAACAAGGCTCTCAAGTTACACCGCCCGACGTGTTTTTCTGCCTGCGGCCTTGCCGGCGTCTAGGGCGAGCGCACCCGCCCCGAGACTTGACTGATCACCGGTAAGGATGACCTGCTGACCGGCCCGTAGGGGCCGCGCTATGTCTGATTTGCGAAGTAGTCCGGACGCATTCACGGGTCGGGGCATGAAGCGCCCCGACCCTTTTCTTGATCAGCTGCAGCCCGATGTGCCGCCGCAGGTGTTGCACTTCATGCAGGTGCCGTTGCGGACCAGCGTGTAGTTGCCGCATTCCCCGCAGGCTTCGCCCTCGTAGCCCTGCATCTTCGCCTTGACGCGCAGATCCATGCTGACCGTGCCCGAGGCCACCGCCGTGGAGGATCCGCCAGAAACCTGCATGGCCACTTCGGGAACCAGGCTGTTGAGCGCGCCAACCGAATCGGCGGCTTCCAGACCGGAGAGCGAGGCCCCGCCCTGCAGCACCACCAGCTCTTGCGGCAGACGCTTGCGCAGATACCCGGTGGAGCTGATCTGTTTCAGCACTTCCAGCGAACGCGACGCCGCGGTTTCGGACATCTCCTTGATGTTGGCGACGCCCTCTTCCACGCCGCGGCCCAGATCGTCAAAGCTCGCCCCTTCGGGTTTGACATGTGCCAGATCGGTGCGGTCCAGATAGGACACGGCCAGTTCGCGGAAGATGTAGTCCAGGATCGAGGTCGCATTCTTGATGCTGTCATTGCCCTGCACCATGCCCGCCGGTTCGAACTTGGTGAAGGTGAAGGCATCGACGAACTCTTCCAGCGGCACGCCGTATTGCAGACCCACGGACACGGCGATGGCAAAGTTGTTCATCATCGCGCGGAAACCGGCACCTTCCTTGTGCATGTCGATGAAGATCTCGCCCAGCGTACCGTCCTGATATTCACCGGTGCGCAGATAGACCTTGTGACCGCCAACGATGGCCTTCTGGGTATAGCCCTTGCGGCGTTCCGGCATCTTCTCGCGGTTGGACTTGGCAACCTCTTTGATGATGATCTTCTCGACGATCTTCTCGGCCAGAACCGTGGCTTTCTCGTGCTGAGAGCCGCTTTCAAGAACCTCGGCCGCGTCCTCGTCATCCTCGACCAGCGCGGATGCCAGAGGCTGCGACAGCTTGGACCCGTCGCGATACAGCGCGTTGGCCTTCACACCCAGCGACCAGCTCAGCTCGTAGGCTTTCTGGCAATCCTCGATGGTGGCGTCATTGGGCATGTTGATCGTCTTGGAGATCGCGCCCGAGATGAAGCTTTGCGCCGCTGCCATCATGTAGATGTGGCTGTCCACGGACAGGAACCGCTTGCCCTTCTTGCCGCATGCATTGGCACAGTCGAAGACCGAGTAATGCTCTTTGCGCAGGAATGGCGCGCCTTCCAGCGTCATCGTCCCGCAGACATGGTCGTTTGCGGCGTCGATATCGGCCTTGGTGAAGCCCAGGTGCCGCAGCAGGTCAAAGGTCGGGTCCGTCAGCTTGTCGGCCGGGATGCCAAGCGTCTGCGTGCAGAACTCCTCGCCCAGCGTCCACTGGTTGAACACGAACCGGATGTCAAAGGCCGAGGCCAGCGCCGATTCAACCTTCTGGATCTCGGTCTCGCCAAAGCCATGGCCGATCAGCGCAGTGTGGGTGATGCCCGGCGCATTGCCCAAGGACCCGTGACCGACCGCATAGGCGACAATCTCGGCGATCTGGCTGGAGGAATAGCCCAGCTTTTCAAGCGCCGCAGGCACCGACTGGTTGATGATCTTGAAGTAACCGCCACCGGCGAGCTTCTTGAATTTGACCAGCGCGAAGTCGGGCTCGATCCCGGTCGTGTCGCAATCCATCACCAGACCGATGGTCCCGGTGGGGGCGATGACCGACACCTGCGCATTGCGGTAGCCATGCTGTTCGCCGAGGCGCAGCGCCTCATCCCAGCTCGACTTGGCCAGTTCAACTAGCGATGCGTCGGGGCAGTTGGCGTGATCCAGCGGCACCGGCTGCGTCGCCAGCTTTTCATAGCCCGTGGTTGCGCCATAGGCCGCGTTGCGGTGGTTGCGGATGACCCGCAGCATGTGGTCGGCATTACGCTTGTAGCCCGAGAAGGCCCCCAGCTCGCCGGCGATCTCGGCGCTGGTGGCGTAGGACACACCGGTCATGATCGCGGTCAGCGCGCCGCACAGCGCCCGGCCTTCGTCCGAATCGTAGCCCAGACCCATGTTCATCAGCAGGCCGCCGATATTGGCATAGCCCAGTCCCAGCGTGCGGAAGTCATACGACAGCTGCGCGATCTCCTTGGACGGGAACTGCGCCATCATCACAGAGATTTCCAGCGTCAGGGTCCACAGACGCGTGGCGTGCATGTATTCTTCGGATTGGAACACGCCGTCCTTGAGGAAGGTCAGCAGGTTCATCGACGCAAGGTTACAGGCCGTGTCATCCAGGAACATGTATTCCGAGCACGGGTTGGACCCGCGGATCGCGCCGTCTTCGGGGCAGGTGTGCCAGTCGTTGACGGTGTCATGGTACTGGATGCCCGGATCGGCACAGGCCCATGCGGCGTGGCCGATATCTTCCCACAGGGTGCGCGCCTTGACGGTCTTGGCGACCGACCCATCGGTGCGGCGGATCAGTTCCCAGTCGGCATCATCCTTGACGGCCTTCAGGAAGGCATCGGTGACACGCACGGAGTTGTTGGAATTCTGGCCGGACACGGACGCGTAGGCTTCGCTGTCCCAATCGGTGTCATAGGTCGGGAATTCGATCGAGCTGTAGCCCTGCCGCGCATAGTCCAGCACGCGCTTGATATATGTCTCGGGGATCGACACCTTCTTGGCGGCGCGCACAGCGGCCTTGAGCGCGTCGTTGACCTTGGGATCATAGGCATCCGCCTCCGCCCCGTCCCATGCCTTGATCGCGGCGAACAGACCGTTGAGCATCTGTTCGTGCATCTTGGAGCCCGCGACGATGCTGGCGACCTTCTGCTCTTCCTTGACCTTCCAGTTCACGAATTCTTCGATATCGGGGTGATCGGCATCGCAGATCACCATCTTGGCCGCACGGCGTGTCGTGCCGCCCGATTTGATAGCACCTGCAGCACGGTCACCGATCTTCAGGAAACCCATCAGGCCGGACGACTTGCCACCACCCGACAGCGGCTCTTGCGCCGCGCGCAGGGACGAGAAGTTGGTGCCGGTGCCGGAGCCGTATTTGAACAGGCGCGCCTCACGCACCCACAGATCCATGATGCCGCCTTCGCTGACCAGATCGTCCTTCACGGACTGGATGAAGCACGCATGGGGCTGCGGATGTTCATAGGCCGAGGTGGATTTGGTCAGCTCGCCGGTCTTGTGGTCGACATAGTAGTGACCCTGGCCCGGGCCATCGATGCCATAGGCCCAGTGCAGGCCGGTGTTGAACCATTGCGGGCTGTTGGGGGCCGCGCGCTGTGTCGCCAACATATGGCGCATTTCGTCGTAATAGGCGCGGGCATCGTCTTCGGTGGTGAAATATCCACCCTTCCAACCCCAATAGGCCCATGCACCGGCCAGACGGTCAAAGACCTGCTTGGAGGACGTCTCGCCACCGGTCTCTACGCCGTTCTTGGCCGGGACAGAGCGCCACAGGAACTCGGGCACGCCCTTTTCCTTGATCTTCTTAAGCCGCGCCGGGACGCCCGCCTTGCGGAAGTATTTCTGCGCGATCACGTCGCTGGCGACCTGACTCCACTTCGCGGGGACTTCGATCTCGTCGAGATGGAACACGACCGTGCCATCGGGATTGCGGATTTCCGAAGTGGTGCTCACGAAATCGATGCCTGCGTAAGCATCTTCTCCGGCGCGAGTGAACTGTCTATCGATCTTCATGTCAGGCTGCCCCATTAACCAGCGTTTTCATTCTTGCGCCCGTTCTCCGGGCATCGGCCACCGACGCTGAGGGACAAGGGAGGTCGAATTCGGATGTTTTGCGGCGCTCTGCCACTCGCTCCGTTTCGATTGCCCGCTGCGAGGCTTCGCCGCCTCCTGATCCCGCCTGCCGCCACTACATGTTGTGGCCCAACGTCCGGTTCACACAAACTGACGTATTCGGGCATAGGAGGTCAACGGATTTATTCGCCTGTTTCGGCTATCTTTTCGGTTGACGGAGTTACCCTCCAATGTTCCCGAGTCGCCCCCAGATATATCCACAGGACAACAAGCGGTAGATTTGCCAATTTACCTATATATTTTAGTCTATTGAGAACGCATTCCCAAACGTCATTCATCTTTTATTAACGTTGCTTAACGGGGTATTACGTCGATGCTGCAGCTGCATAAGGTGGCCGGAAAGTCACGCCGGTCCGGGCGCTTCGGCCTGTTGGCGGCCAACACCTCATCTAGTCCCCTCTAGGGAGATAGAGGCCATAGAACACATATATGTTGTGGTTAACGCGCTTGGGCGGACAATTTTGCATCCGTATTGGCGAATTGCCCTAACATGTCGGGCCACCCGATTCTTGATCTCCAGGCTTCGTAAGATCGGAGCCTCAGACGGACATGGCGGGCAAGGATCGGAGCCCTCACAGAACGCCACCGCGCGGAGGATCTGACCGTCTCCGGCTGTGCCTCCCGGTCAGGGTCGGCCACAGCCGGGCAAGTGATTGGACTTGGTAAATGCGCACTAAGCCAAAGCGATAAAGCGGTACTTTCGCCGATACGGTTCGACGGCACCGGACCTCTGAGGCCGCGCTCTAACAGAGCATCCTGAGCCATATTACACTGGAAGGTCCCGCGAACCGGACAGCCCTCGGCAGTCGCGCCGGTAGATTGCCCATAGGATCTCGATCTGTTGAAAATGGTCGGGACGGCAAGATTCGAACTTGCGACCTACGGTACCCAAAACCGTCGCGCTACCAGGCTGCGCTACGCCCCGAACAGCGGCCTCAATAGCCGCCACCGTCCGAATTGAAAAGCGGTTTTTACGAAGAAATTGGGAAGATGTTGATCTTCAGGGCTCGCAGGGCCATGCGGCCGCTTCCCCGATGGCCGGATGCTGCATCTGGCTGCCCGCAACGATGCCCATGGCATCGGCCAGCCCGCCGTTGATTTCCAGCACGTATTGAATGTTGCTGCCGCCCGGAATCGATGTCTCGTCAAGCGGTATCGCCATGGCATGAACCTTTTGCACCACACCTGCGGCGTCGGCAAAAATCATATCGAGCGGGATCAGGGTATTGCGCATCCAGAACGCGACGGACCCGGGCCGGTCGTAGACAAAAAGCATACCCGCGCTTTTCGGCATCTCACTGCGATGCATGAGGCCCTTCGCGCGCTCGGCACCGTCATCGGCCACTTCTACCGCGAATTGCGCCTGCCCCCAATCGCCGCGCAGCGAAACGCGATCATCGCGGCAGGCCGAAGCCTGTCCCGCGGCCAGCAAGGCGGCGATTGCAAGGGTTAGGCTGCGGATTCCCACGAGCATACCTCGGTTGCCATCAAGCCGCGTTTGCCGTCGATCATGCGAATCGCCAGCGCTTCGCCGGGCTGCAGGTCGGACAGGCCGGACCGCCGCAGCACTTCGACATGAATGAACACATCCTCGGGTCGACCGAAGACATTGGCAAAGCCAAAACCCTTCGCCTTGTCGAACCATTTCACCCTTGCGGGCAATAGAGGTGCGTTCGCGATGATCTCCGGATCGATCTCTTCGAAGTCGGCAAGCGGCAGGCCTTCGGCGCCAAGAGGCGGCACGATGCCAAGCACTTCTGTCGCCTGAACGCCGCGTTCGGTCCTTTGCACAGCAATCTCGACCCGAGCGCCGTCAGCGACGGAACTTTGGCCGAAGTTACGAAGCACATTCGCATGAAGCAGAATATCCGGACCGCCCTCGTCAGCGATGACGAAGCCGAACCCCTTAACCGGATCGAACCACTTTACCTTACCCTGCACGTGCTCGCCGGGTGTCATTTGCATTTCCAAGTCTGTAACCATTCCTTGTCCCCACTTACGTTTGCGCTACAGAATCTTCCAATGCAACCAAAAACCTCAGATATTTGGCCCAATTACAGTTCATGTCACGTGAATTGAGGCCAATTTGTCCGCCAGGTTGACGTCAGGTCCTCCGCGCGTCAGGGGTTGAGTCGCGTGATTTCCCAAGGTGACGCAGGGTCGTTCCGGCGCCAGCGAAACCGGTCGTGAAGACGAAAGGCGCCGTCAGCCCAGAACTCTATTTCCAGTGGCGTGATGCGAAATCCGCCCCAGAACGGGGGCCGGTCGGGGTTCGTCCCCTTGCGTGCCGTGACCTTTGCGACCTCTGCCATCAGCGCGGCGCGGCTCTCCAGCGGGCGCGACTGCTGCGAGGCCCACGCCCCCAGACGGCTCTTTAGCGAGCGTGAGCGATAGTAGCCGTCGGCCTGCGGCCCGTCCTCGCGCGTCACCAATCCCCGAACCCGCACCTGCCTGCGCAAGGATTTCCAATGCAGAACGAACGCCGCCTTGCCAGCGGATGTGATCTCCTGCGCCTTGGCGCTCTCGTAATTGGTGTAGAAGACAAACGCCGCCGGTTCGATTTCCTTCAGAAGCACCATGCGGACATTCGGCAGCCCGGTTTCATCCACGGTGGCAAGCGCCATCGCCTCGGGGTCGTTGATCTCTTCCGATCTGGCCTCCGTCAGCCATGATTGCGCGATGACAAACGGGTCTTCTCCGGCAAAAATGCCACTACGGTCAGTCATGGGATTCCTTTCGGTCGCAAATCGGGCTGCGGAACGGGCTTGCGCGTCACATCGGCGCGCCATACGCGGCCCAAGGCTTGTCGGCAACCTGCCTATCGCCTAAACGGTCATGCAACAAGTTTCGGGTGAAGGGATGCACATGTCTAATCAACTAATGGCGGGCAAGCGCGGTTTGATCATGGGTCTGGCCAATGACAAGTCGATTGCCTGGGGCATTGCCAAGGCTCTTGCCGATGCGGGCGCAGAGCTTGCCTTTTCCTATCAGGGCGAAGCGCTGAAGAAACGCGTTGATCCTTTGGCGGCACAGCTTGGCAGCGATATCGTCCTGCCCTGCGATGTTGGCGACGAAGCCTCTGTCGATGCGCTGTTTGCCGGGTTGCAGGAACGCTGGGGCGAGATGGACTTCATCGTTCATGCCATAGGCTTTTCCGACAAATCCGAATTGCGGGGCCGTTACGTCGATACCAGCCGCGACAACTTCACCATGACGATGGATATTTCCGTCTATTCCTTCACCTCCGTTGTCAAACGCGCCGAAAAGATGATGAAGAAGGGCGGTTCCTGCCTGACGCTAACCTATTACGGGGCCGAGCGGGTCATGCCGCATTACAACGTCATGGGCGTTGCCAAGGCCGCGCTGGAGGCATCCGTGCGCTATCTGGCCGAGGATCTGGGCAAGGATGGCATCCGCGTGAACTCGATCTCTGCGGGGCCGATCAAGACGCTGGCCGCTTCCGGCATTGGCGATTTCCGCTACATCATGAAGTGGAACGAGTATAACTCTCCGCTCCGCCGCAACGTGACCATTCAGGACGTTGGCAACTCTGCCCTTTATCTGCTGTCCGATCTGGGCGCGGGCGTGACGGGTGAAACGCATCACGTTGATGCGGGCTATCACGTCGTGGGCATGAAGGCCGTCGACGCGCCGGACATCACCAAGGGCTGACCCATGGATCTGGCACATGTCATTGCGTTCAATGTGACCCTGCTGGCGGCGATCGCCAGCCCCGGACCTGCCATGCTCTATTTCATCCGCAACACGCTGGCGCATGGTCGGCGGGTCGGGCTGTTCACGGTCTGGGGGCTGGGGACGATGGCCGCGACATGGACTTTGCTGGCTCTGCTGGGGCTTGATGCCGTGTTCCGGCTTGTGCCCTGGGCCTATGCCGCCTGCAAGATCGCGGGCGCCCTCTATCTTATGTATATCGCGTGGCAGACGTGGCGGCATGCGCGCGATCCGCTGGGCGAGGCCCCGACCCCGCCCGCGCGCGCCTTTCTGGGCGGCGTGCTGGTCAACCTCTCCAATCCGAAATCCGTGCTGTTTGCCGCCGCCGTGCTGGTGGTGATCTTCCCCGTCGGGATGAGCGTCGCGGAAAAAGGGCTGATCGTTCTGAACCACCTGATGGTGGAACTGCTGGTCGGCTCCACCCTCGTGACGCTTCTCAGCACCCGCAAAGTCAGCGCAGCCTACCTGCGTGCCAAGTTCGTTTTCGACCGTATCGCGGCGGGTGTGATGGGCCTTCTCGGCCTGCGCCTGCTGCTTAGCCGCTAGTCTTCAGGAGCACCCATGACCGACCGTTTGCCACATGAAAAAGGGTTCCACGTCAGCTGGGACCAACTTCACCGCGACGCACGGGCGCTGGCCTGGCGGCTTGACGGGCATGGGCCGGACGATGGTAGCTGGCGCGCGGTGGTGGCCATCACCCGTGGCGGCATGGCGCCTGCGATGATCGTCGCACGAGAGCTGGATATCCGTATCGTCGACACGATCAGTGTGAAAAGCTACAACCACCAGTCCCAGACCGAACCAAAGGTCATCAAATCGCCCGACATGGACGTCATCGGCGATGGCACCGGGGTTCTGGTGATTGACGATCTGGTGGATACCGGCCGCACGATCGAGGCCGTTCGCGCCCATATGCCCAACGCTCATATCGCAACGGTCTATGCCAAGCCGATGGGCCGCCCGCAGGTCAACAGCTTCATCACCGAGGTCAGCCAGGACACGTGGATCTTCTTCCCCTGGGACATGGCGCTGCAATATGTCGAACCCTATCGCGGGACAGACTGAGGGCGTTTCGCCGCGCAGACCCGTGAGGCCCGCGCCTGCAAGCCCGGACCGCGGGGACAACTGCCGTCTTTGCACCAAACCAATCAGCGACGGGAACCGCGTATGACTGTGCCACGCACAAAAGCCACTTTCCGTCCGCCCATTATCGCGGCGCAGCAATGGCTGAAGGGAGTGGCATTCCCGGCGGACCGTCCGCTCATCAATGTCAGTCAGGCCGCCCCCACCGCCCCGCCCCCCGGCCCGATGCGGGCGGCAATGGCAAAGGCGCTGGAGGAAACCTCCACCCATCTTTACGGTCCCGATCTGGGCCTGCCGGAACTGCGCGACGCCCTGGCCGGCCGCTGGTCCGGTCTTTACGGCGGAACGGTGACGGCGGATCAGGTGGGCATCACCTCTGGCTGCAATCAGGCCTTTGCCGCCGTGATCGCCACGCTTTGCGGCGAGGGCGACGAGGTCATCCTGCCGGTCCCGTGGTATTTCAATCACAAGATGTGGCTGGACATGTCCGGGGTGAAGACCGTGCCGCTGAGCACCGGGCCAGACCTTATTCCGGATCCAAAGGCGGCGGCCGCCCTGATCACACCTCGGACGCGCGCCATCGCCCTTGTCAGCCCGAACAACCCCACCGGCATCGAATATCCGGCCGAGGTGATCCACGGTTTCCGCGATCTGGCGCGCGATGCAGGCATTCAGTTGATCCTTGACGAGACCTACCGCGATTTTGACAGCCGTACAGGCGCGCCGCATGATCTGCTTGCGGATCCGAACTGGTCCGACACGGTGATCCCGCTGTATTCCTTTTCGAAATCCTTCCGGCTGACCGGGCATCGTGTTGGCGCGGTGATGACTTCTGCCCAGCGGTTGGAGGAGGTCGAGAAATTCATCGATGCGGTCACCATCTGCCCTGCCCAGCTGGGCCAGCGCGCAGCGCTGTGGGGATTGCAGAACCTGACACAATGGCTGGCCGGAGAGCGCGCCGAGATCCTGTCGCGCCGCGCAGCGATTGAAACGGGCTTTCCCCGGCTTGCGCGGCAAGGCTGGCGCCTGCGCGGGGTTGGCGCCTATTTCGCCTATTTCGAACATCCGTTCGCGATGTCCGCCGATGAACTCGCCCCGCTTTTGGTGCAACAGGCTCATGTCCTTGCGCTTCCCGCGACCATGTTCACCCCGCCTGACGACCCCAGCGGGGCACGGCATCTGCGCATTGCCTTTGCCAATGTCGATCACGCCGGGATCACGACGCTTTTCGACCGGCTCGAAGCGCTTTCACTGCCCCTTGCCCCAACCGGCGGTGCAGCGTAGACAACTCCGACAGCGGGCAGACCGCACCAACAGACAAGAGGAAATCATGGCTTCCAAGGCGAATAGCATCGGCAAGACGCTGGTCTGGATCCTGATGGGTCTGCTGATTGTCGGCCTCATGGGTTTTGGCGCGATCAATTTCAGCGGCACGGTGCGGTCCATCGGATCGGTCGGCGGCAAAGAGATCGACATCAACAGCTACGCGCTGGCCCTGCAGAACGAAATCCGCGCGATCGAGGCGGAACGCGGTGGCGCTGTCAGCTTTGCCGAAGCGCAGGCCGCGGGCCTCGACCGGGCGGTCCTGTCCCGGCTTGTCACCGAACGCGCGCTGGATGCTGAAACGGCCCGGCTTGGCATTTCCGTAAGCGACGAATCCGTCGCGCGCCAACTGCGCCAGATTCCCGCCTTTCAGGGCGCCAATGGTGAATTTGACCGCGAGGCGTACCGTTTTGCGATCCAGAATGTCGGCCTGACTGAAACCCAGTTCGAAGAACAGCTGCGCGACGAAACCGCCCGCACGTTGCTTCAGGCCGCTATCCTGTCCGGCAACGCCATGCCCGACACCTATGCGCGCACAATCGTGGACTACGCAGGCGAGACGCGTGATGTCACTTGGGCGCGGCTGGACCCGGCGATGGTAGAAAAGACCTTGCCAGAGCCGTCCGAAGACGCCCTGCGCAGCTTTTATGACGAAAATATCCTGCGCTACACTCTGGCAGAGGCGAAGGCCATCACCTACGCGTGGCTCACGCCAGAGATGATCGTTGATAGCGTCGAAGTGTCGGAAGAAGACCTTCGCAACGCTTATGACCGGCGCGAAGCCGAGTTCAACCAGCCCGAGCGGCGCCTGACGGAACGGCTTGTCTTTGCCGATGATGCTGCGGCTCAGGCCGCCCGCGACCGTCTGGATGCGGGTGAGGCCGAATTCGAAACGCTTGTTGAAGAGCGCGGGCTTGACCTTGCCGATGTCGACATGGGTGACGTGCCGATGGACGAGCTGGGTGCGGCGGGCGACGCCGTCTTCGCCGCCGAGGTGGGAGAGGTCGTGGGCCCCTTCCCCTCCGGGCTTGGACCTGCGCTGTTCCGGGTGAACGGCGTGCTGCCCTCGCAGATCACCTCTTTCGAAGACGCGCAGCCTGATCTGCGCGACGGGCTGGCGCTCGACAATGCGCGCCGCGCGATCGAGGCGCAAATGCAGGATCTTGACGACCGGCTTGCCGGTGGCGAGACGCTGGAAGAGATTGCCGAGGCAACCGACATGCAGCTGGGCCAGATCGACTGGCGCGGCGAGGCCGAAGATGGCATCGCCGGATACGAAGCGTTCCGCGAGGCGGCCGCAGAGTTGACCACCGGAGATTTTCCGCAGATCGCGATGCTGGGTGACGGGGGCGTTTTTGCGATGCGGCTGGAAGAAGAGATCGCGGCGCAGGCACGGCCCTTTGACGAGGTCCGCGAGCAGGTCACCGCAGACTGGCTGGACGACGCCCGGACCACCGCTCTTGCCGACACGGCCGAAGACATGGCCGCCAAGCTTGGCGAAGTCAGCACGTTCGAGGCGCTCGGGCTGTCCCCCGAAACCGCGACCGGGCTGACGCGCGGCGAATTCAGCACCAGCCTTCCGCCGTCGCTCATCTCCGCCGCCTTTGACATGGAGCCGGGCGAAACCCGCGCCGTGACCGGGCTGTCCGACGTGATGCTGCTGCGGCTCGACACGGTGAACGACGCGGATCACGACAGCGAACAGGCACAGCTCCTTGCCGACTCCCTGCAACAGCAGGCCAGCTCTGCAATCGCACAGGATCTGTTCAACGCCATGGCCACCGAAATCCAGTCGCGCATGGGTCTGGAACTGAACCAGCAGGCGATCAACGCCGTCCACGCGCAATTCCAGTAAGGCCCGAGAATGGTGCAACTGACCCCTGACTACGAAACCTTTGCCCGTGCCTACGAGGCCGGGCAGAACCAGATTGTGCATGCCCGGCTGGCGGCGGATCTCGACACGCCGGTCTCCCTGATGCTGAAGCTGACCGGAGCGGCCCGCGACGCGTTCATGCTGGAATCGGTGACCGGTGGCGAGGTGCGCGGCCGCTATTCGATGATCGGCATGAAGCCCGACCTGATCTGGCGCTGCGATGGCGAGCAAAGCAGCATCAACCGGCAGGCCCGGTTTGACCGCGAGAGCTTTACCCCGCTGGACGGGCACCCGCTGGAAACCCTGCGCGCCCTGATCGCAGAAAGCCGGATCGAGCTGCCGGGCGACCTGCCGCAGGCGGCCGCCGGGCTGTTTGGCTATCTTGGCTATGACATGATCCGGCTGGTGGAACACCTGCCCAACGTCAATCCCGATCCGCTCGGTCTGCCCGACGCGGTGCTGATGCGCCCTTCTGTTGTGGCCGTGCTGGACGGTGTGAAGGGCGAAGTCACGGTCGTCGCCCCTGCATGGACACGCGACGGCCTGTCCGCCCGCGCCGCCTATGCGCAGGCGGCCGAGCGCGTCATGGACGCGGTGCGCGATCTGGAACGCGCGATGCCGCAGGCAAGCCGGGATCTGGGCGAAGCAAGTGAGACGGCGGCGCCCGTGTCGAACTTCACCAAGGACGGCTACAAGGCTGCGGTGGAGAAAGCCAAGGATTACATCCGCGCGGGCGACATCTTTCAGGTTGTGCCTGCCCAACGCTGGACGCAGGATTATCCGCTGCCACCCTTCGCGCTGTACCGGTCCCTGCGACGCACCAACCCGTCGCCATTCATGTTCTACTTCAACTTTGGCGACTTTCAGGTGATCGGTGCCTCGCCCGAGATTCTGGTCCGCGTCTTTGGCCGCGAGGTCACGATCCGGCCCATCGCAGGCACCCGCAAGCGCGGCGCCACGCCCGCAGAGGACAAGGCTCTGGAGGCCGAACTGCTTGCCGACAAAAAGGAACTGGCCGAGCATCTGATGCTGCTGGATCTGGGGCGCAACGACACCGGTCGCGTGTCAAAGATCGGCAGCGTGACGCCGACCGAGAAATTCATCATCGAACGCTACAGCCACGTCATGCATATCGTCTCGAACGTGGTGGGCGAGCTGGCCGAGGATCAGGACGCCTTGTCGGCACTGCTGGCCGGATTGCCTGCGGGCACCGTCTCTGGTGCGCCCAAGGTGCGCGCGATGGAGATCATCGACGAGCTGGAGCCGGAAAAGCGCGGTGTCTATGGCGGCGGCGTCGGCTATTTCAGTGCCGGTGGCGATATGGACATGTGCATCGCGCTGCGCACCGCAGTTGTTAAGGATGAAAAGCTGTATATTCAGGCAGGCGGGGGTGTGGTCTATGACAGCGATCCCGAAGCTGAATATCAGGAAACGGTTCATAAATCCAACGCGATCCGCATGGCTGCAGAGGATGCGGCACGGTTCACCGGCTCCGGCAACGGCTGAGCCGCCCGCCCCAGCACGACTAGGTATTGCGCCGCCTTCGGCGTCGCCCGGGGCCCGGTCAGCAAAGCTGACCGGGCCCCTCACGTTATCGGCTAGGGCGTCCGGTGGGATGCAATAGTGACGTGATCCGCGCGCTCAATCCGACGATTGCAGCAAGAGCGACGAGATTGGCAAGATATCGACCGCAGCGCTGCCTGGCCCATTACTCCCCCAGCGGCGCAGCGATGACACAGTGTCCGGGCGCAGGCGTCCAAGCAGGACAACCGGACCGTTCTGCCCTGCGCGCGAAGCGGCATGTTCAAGAAAGCGCCTGACCACCGCCGCGCCCTGGCCTTGCCCATCGAGATCCCTGAACACGCTGACCGAGGGCATCTTCTCTGGCAGGGCAAACGGCTGCGCGGCGTTACGGCCCTGCGGTAAAAGGACCAGCCCGTGTCCGCTTTGCGCGATATGCTCAACCACCCCGGAGGCCACTTCCGGCGCGCCTTTGAGCCCCGTCCCTGTACCCTCAAGCACCGCCACGACCTCTGGCAGGCGTTCAAGGACCGCCTGAATGTCTGCACGCGCCTCTTCCGGGGTGGCGTCTGGCGGCAGGTCGGCAAGCGCCATCACCTCGATCCCCTGCTCGCGGTAGCGTTTCATACGCTGGAACGCACCCGGTGCGGCAGCATCAAGCGCGACGGTCAGCGGATAGGGAAACGCGCCGATATCGCGCGGGCCAAGCGGGCCGGAACCGTCATCGATCAGGACGACCGACATCAGTGGCTTGTCGCCCGCCGCATGAAATGGGGCCGCATAGCGTTCCAGCGGCGGCACCCTTGGGGATATCACCACATCGCCCAAAAGCTCCCTGCCGGTTTCCGGGGCCATCGGCTGGGCAGGCTCTTTACCGATCAGGGGCGCCTGTTCGTCGGCCTGTTCGACGGGTGGCTGCATCGACGGACCACCGGTGTCTACATCAATGGCGGCGGACGGCGACGCGCCGTCCTGCTGCGGTTCGCTCAGTTCGGTATCCGCGGCATCGGGGACAGATGCCGGAGTTAGCGGGGTCCCTGCGCCCTCTGTCGCCTCTGACGTGTCGGGCAGCGCTGCATCGCCGGGGGCAGGTTTATCCTGGCCTGCATCCGTTGGCGCGACGCCGGACTGGCCTTGCTCCAACTGCTGCGCGCTTTGGGCTTTACCTGACGCAGCGGGTGCAGGCGCTGGCCCAGCATAAGGCGCTGCATCGAATTCAGAGGGCTGATACGCCTGTTCGGCATGACCGGAATCGGGTGCGCCTTCGGGGGCTGCGGGTTCCGACAGATCGCTCACGGAAACCGATGGCGGCGTATCGGCGACCTGCGGCGGGGCAGCATCGCCCCCTATCGGCACGGCCGGCTGCGACGGGGCAGCAAACATCGCGTCGTCCGCGCCGGGGCGCCAGGGCTGTGGCATCGGACCGCCATTGCCCGCCTGCGCGCGCATGTTCTGGCGGATCAGCGTGTCGTCTGCTGAATCCTCGGGTGGCACAAGACCGACCAAACTGTCCTCGGGCGAGGGCGCCGATTCGGACGGAACCGCCGGAGGTGCTGCCGGTTCGGTCGAGACAGAGAGGTTTGCTTCAACCTCTGGCGCCACGGGTGCGGCGGCGGCAGGAGCGGATGCCGGGGCAGAGCTTTCGCGTCCCACGTTCATCTCTGCGGCCTGCGGGTTTTCTTCGGGGGCGGCAAGGGACGCGGCGCCCATGTCAGGGTCCGGGGTCGCAGCAGGCGTCGTGTCGGCATCGTCCAGTGGCGCAAGATCGTCCCGCGCAGGCGGGTTGATCTGCGGCGCGGTCCCGCTCGGCCGTTCGGCCTCTGAGGCGGGGCGCTCCACGACCAGATCATCACGGGCGGATTCAAAGGCGGATTCGGCGGGAACCTCGACCTCTGCCACCTCCGGCGGGTCGACCGCCCGGGGCATGCCCACCGAAAGCGACAGCAATCCCGCCCCGGCGACAGAGGTTACGGCACCCAACACCGCGCCCGACAGAAAACCTTTTGCCACTTCACTGCCCTCTCGTTGTCCTGCCCGGCCGCGCATGTGCCTGCGGCGTGCCAAGCCCTTGACGCTGCCCGCCAAGCCTGAACATGTATACCGCGACCAAAGCGACCGCCACCAGCCCCAGACAGGGAAAACGACCCATGTTGATGCTCATCGATAATTACGACAGCTTCACCTACAACCTCGTCCATTATCTGGGCGAACTGGGCGCGGATGTGAAGGTCTGGCGCAACGACGTGCTGGATGTACAAGAGGCAATGGCCCTGAAACCAGCGGGGATCCTGCTGTCACCCGGCCCCGGCACACCGGATCAGGCGGGCATCTGCCTGCCGATGGTGCTGGCAGCGGCGGAAACCCGCACACCGCTGATGGGCGTCTGCCTTGGGCATCAGTCCATCGGGCAGGCCTTCGGCGGCAAGGTCGTGCGCTGCCACGAGATCGTGCATGGCAAGATGGGCGTAATGCATCACAGCGGCAAGGGCCTCTTCGCGGGCCTTCCCTCGCCCTTTGACGCCACGCGCTATCATTCGCTGGTCGTGGATCGCGACAGCCTGCCCGATTGCCTTGAAATCACCGCAGAGCTGGAAGATGGCACGATCATGGGGTTGCAACACAAGACCCTGCCGATCCACGGCGTCCAGTTCCACCCGGAATCGATTGCGTCGGAACACGGGCACGCGCTGCTTCAGAACTTCGTCAACGAATTGAAGGTGCCCGCATGAGTGACGCGCTCAAGCCCCTGATCGGGGCCGCCCCGGATCGAGCCTTGACCGAAGCCGAGGCGCATAAGGCCTTCGAGATCCTGTTCGAGGGAGAGGCCACACCGGCGCAAATCGGCGGGCTTTTGATGGCGCTGCGCACGCGCGGCGAAACGGTCGAGGAATATGCCGCGGCCGCCGCCGTGATGCGCGCCAAGTGCCACAAGGTCCGCGCGCCCGAAGGGGCGATGGATATCGTCGGCACGGGCGGCGACGGCAAGGGTACGCTCAACATCTCGACCGCGACAGCGTTCGTCGTCGCAGGGGCCGGTGTGACCGTCGCCAAACATGGCAACCGCAACCTGTCGTCGAAATCCGGCGCGGCGGATGCGTTGGGCCAGATGGGCGTCAACGTGATGATCGGCGTGGAGACCGTGGAGAAGGCCCTGAAAGAGGCTGGCATCTGCTTCATGATGGCACCGATGCATCACCCGGCCATGGCGCATGTCGGCCCCGTGCGGGCAGAGCTTGGCACGCGCACGATCTTCAACATCCTCGGGCCGCTGACCAACCCCGCAGGGGTCAAACGGCAACTGACCGGCGCATTTACCCGCGACCTGATCCGCCCCATGGCGGAGACCTTGGGCAAGCTTGGGTCCGAACGCGCATGGCTGGTGCATGGGTCTGACGGCACGGACGAGCTGACCATCACCGGCGTCAGTTGGGTTGCCGCACTGGAAGAGGATGGCACGATCCACGAGGCCGAGCTGCACCCCGAGGATGCGGGCCTGCCCGTGCATCCGTTCGAGGATATCATCGGCGGCACGCCCGAAGAAAACGGCGCGGCCTTTCGTGCATTGCTGGAAGGCGCGCCCTCGGCCTATCGCGACGCGGTTCTGCTGAATGCCGCCGCTGCACTGGTGGTTGCTGGCAAGGCCGCCGATCTGCGCGAAGGCGTGGCAATCGCGCGCGAGAGCATAGACAGCGGCGCAGCGTTGGCGCGGATCGAGGCGCTGGCCCGCATCACCCAAGCCGCCTGATGGCATTGACCCCTCCAAAGGCCTGGGCGCATCTGCCCTTTTTCACCGAAACCCTGCCGGGGATCGTCACCAGGCTGGAGGCCGAAACCCGCCCGGTCTATCCGCCGGAACAGCAGGTTTTCCAGGCGCTGGAGATGTGCCCGCCGGATGACACCAAGGTGGTTATCCTCGGGCAGGACCCCTATCACACCAGTGGCAAGGCCGACGGGTTGGCCTTTTCCATCCCCGACGGGTTTGGCGGACGACTGGACAGCCTTGGCAACATTTTCAAGGAGCTGGAGGATGATTTGGGTGTCGGCAGAACGCAAACCGGCCTGTCGGACTGGGCTGCTCAGGGCGTTTTGTTGCTCAACACCGCGCTGACGGTGCCCGAAGGCACAGCGAAGGGCCATGCGAAACTTGGCTGGGACAGGCTGACCAAGGAGGTGCTGACCGCCCTGTCCGACCGCCCCCGCGCCTTTGTGTTATGGGGGGGGCCTGCGCAAAAATTTGCCCGGCATATCCAGGGGTCTGACCACCTGATCCTGACCAGCGCCCATCCCTCACCACTCTCCGTTTACCGCGGATTTTTCGGCTCCCGCCCCTTTTCCAAGGTCAATGACTGGCTTAAGGCAAGGGGTGAGACAGAGATAGACTGGACGCCGCAATGACACAGACCATCCTCGACAAGATCAAAGCCTACAAGCTGGAGGAGGTCGCAGCGGACAAATCCGCCACGCCGCTTTCAGCGGTTGAGGATGCCGCCCGTGCCGCCCCGCCCGTGCGCCCCTTTGCAGATGCCCTGCGCCACGCCGCCGCGGCAGGTTACGGCCTGATTGCAGAGATCAAGAAAGCCTCCCCCTCCAAGGGGTTGATCCGGGCCGATTTTCATCCCGCCACGCTCGCCAAGGCTTACGAGGAGGGCGGTGCGACCTGCCTGTCCGTCCTGACCGACACACCCAGCTTTCAGGGGGCGAAAAACTTTCTGACCGAGGCACGCAGCGCCACCTCCCTGCCCGCGCTGCGCAAGGATTTCATGTATGACACCTATCAGGTCGCCGAGGCCCGCGCGCTGCATGCCGACTGTATCCTGATCATCATGGCCAGCGTGTCCGACGCTCAGGCAGCAGAGCTAGAGGCCGCGGCACATCACTGGGGCATGGACGCGCTGATCGAGGTGCATGACGGCCCCGAACTGGACCGCGCGTTGCGGTTGAAATCGCCGCTGATCGGCGTGAACAACCGCAACCTCAAGACATTCGAGACCACGCTCGACACGACGCGCGACTTGTCAAAGCGCGTCCCGGCAGAGCGTCTGCTGATTTCCGAATCCGGACTGAACACGCGCGAAGATCTGGCAGACATGGCCGCCCATGGCGCCCGCACCTTCCTGATCGGCGAAAGCCTGATGCGGCAGGCGGATGTTGCCACCGCCACCCGGACCCTGCTGTCCGACCCGGTGGCGGCATGAGCGGCCTGACCCATTTCGACGCCAAGGGCGATGCCCATATGGTGGACGTGTCCGACAAGGCCGTTACGTCCCGCGTGGCCACGGCCGAGGGCCATGTGACGATGGCGCGCGAAACTTTCGACATCATCACCGAAGGCCGCGCCAAAAAAGGCGACGTGATCGGTGTGGCGCGTCTGGCCGGCATCATGGGCGCCAAGAAAACGCCCGAGCTGATCCCGCTGTGCCACCCCCTGCCCGTCACCAAGGTCGCGGTCGAGATCACACCGGACGCCGACCTGCCCGGCCTGCGGATCGAAGCCACCGTCAAGACAACCGGCCAGACCGGCGTCGAGATGGAGGCGCTGACCGCCGTCAGCACCGCCGCGCTGACGATCTATGACATGGCCAAAGCCGTGGACAAGGCCATGCAGATCGGCGGCATCCGCGTGATCCTGAAAGACGGCGGCAAATCGGGCCGGTACGAGGCGTCATGATCTCTGTTGCCGAAGCGCTTGATCAGCTTTTCGCGCTGACGCTGACTTTACCGGTTGAAGAGGTCCCGCTGATCAAGGCGAATGGTCGGGTTTTGGCCCGCGCTGTGAGTGCGACGCGCAATCAGCCGCCGTTTTCTGCCTCTGCGATGGACGGTTATGCGGTGGTTGCCGCCACGCCGGGCGACAGCTTTACCGTGATTGGCGAGGCTGCTGCGGGTTCGCGGCACGCCGGGCCCGTAGGCGCAGGCGAGGCCGTGCGGATCTTTACCGGTGCGCCCGTGCCCGAAGGTGCCACACGCATTGTCATTCAAGAGGATGTGACACGCGACGGCGACCGGATCACCGTGACAGATGCCCTGGACAGGGGGCCGCATATCCGACCCGAGGGCGATGACTTTCGCATTGGCCAGACGATGTCGGCGCCGATACGACTGACACCTGCCATCGTGGCGCTGTTGGCTTCGATGAACATCGCGAAGGCGCCGGTGTTCCGTCAGCCGGAGGTCGCCATTCTGTCCACCGGCGACGAATTGGTCATGCCGGGCGAGACCCCCGGCCCCGATCAGATCATCGCGTCCAACACGTTCGGGCTCCATGCTCTGCTAAGCGATCTGGGCGCTCGTCCCCGTCTTCTGCCTTTGGCGCGCGACAACGAAGCGTCGCTTCGGACGGCCTTTGAGCTGGCCCAGGGCGCAGATCTGGTCATCACCATTGGTGGCGCATCGGTGGGCGATCACGATCTTGTCGGCAAGGTCGCGGGCGATCTGGGCATGGACCGCGCTTTCTACAAGGTCGCGATGCGGCCCGGCAAACCCCTGATGGCCGGCCGGTTGAATGGCGCGATGATGATCGGGCTGCCGGGCAACCCGGTTTCTGCCATGGTCTGCGGCCATGTCTTCGTGGCGCCCGTTATCCGGGCGATGCTGGGCCTGCCACGTGCGGCCGCGCCGCGCGCACAAATGGCTTTGGCCGAACCTTTGCCTGCCAATGGGCCGCGCGAGCATTACATGCGGGCGCGGCGGACGCCCGAGGGCATCATCGCTGACCAAAGGCAGGACAGCGCGCTTCTTTCAGTGCTGGGCCAGTCGGACGCGCTGCTGATCAGAGCGCCGAATGACCCTGCACAAGACATCGGCGCGCTGGTTGACTACATCCCGATCTGACAGCGCAGGGCTGCACCCGTCAAGCAACCGAAGCAATATAGCGCGCCATCATCAGGTCCAGATGCGCCCCGCCGCCATTCTTGAACACGGTGATATCGTCCGGGGCTTCGCGTCCCGGCGCACCGGCGACCAGATCGTAGAAATCCCCGCGCACATCGCTTTCTGACAGCACTCCGGCAGCCAGCGGCTGCATCAACTCTCCGATATGGTGGAGCGTCGTGTCGCGGCTGTCGACAAAGAGCCGCCCCTTGGTGATCAGCGCATCATCCGCCTCTCGCATATCGGGTTTGAAGGCACCGATCAGGTCCACATGTGTCCCCGGCGCGATCCAGTCGCCAAGAAGAACCGGTTGCCGCGCCATCGTGGCGGTCGAGATGATATCCGCCTTGCCCGCCGCCTCTTGCAGGTCGGGCGCGACTTGAACGGCGAACCCTTCGGCGGCCATCTGCGCGGCCAGCGCCTCTGCCTGATCGCCGCGCCGCGCCCAGACCTGAATGCGCGTCAGACCCGGAATTCCGCCCGAATAGGCCCGCACAAGCGACGCCGCAACCGTCCCCGCCCCCACGATCAGCAGGCTCTGCGCATCGGGCCGCGCCAGCAGGCGGGCGCCAAGAACGCTGTCGGCGGCTGTCTTCCATTCGGTAATCAGGCGGCTTTCAATGATTGCCCGCAACTGGCCATCCTCGGGCGAAAAGAGAAACATCGCCCCCTGCACCGTGGGCAGCCCGCGCTGCGGGTTGGCGCCGAAAACGGTCACCGCCTTCACGCCGTAGCCCAGCCCTTCGATATAGGCGCCCCGGTTCAGCAGGGTGGCCTCGGCAGGACCAAGAAACATATCCCCCAGCTCTGCCCTTGGCGCGCGGTGCCCTTCTTCCAGTGCGCGGATCGCATCCACCCAGCAAAGCTGTGCGTTGACGGCGTCATAAGTGATGTGCTGCATGGGATCTTCCTTCTCCACCGGTCCTCGAAGGCGACGCGCTGCCTGCAAGCGGTTGATATCAAATCGTCAGGCAGAGTGATGGCAGCGGTCAGGCTTGATGTCCAGAAGCGGTGTCCCGTCGAGGCAATCAAGACCGCGCACGACAAGATTTGGCCCGTCCACCCGCACCAGCGCCACCCGCGACAGACCAATCGGGTTGGGCCGCACGGGCGAACGCAGGTTGAACGTGCCGGTGATCCTGCCGGTGTGGCGTGGGTTTTGTGTCAACACATCGCGGCGGCTTTTGTGCAGCCAGTAAAGCACCTCCAGCGTTTCGCGGGCCTCCAGGCCGGCCAGGGCTGGCTGCCAGATATCGTCCAGTTCCAGCGTGCAGTCAGGCCCGTCAAAGCTCCCCTGCCGGGGACAGTCCTTGCGGTCTTTCCAGGGCGTGCGGATCGTGCCGATGAACCGCAACGTGGCATCCGCGCGATCAGGAAGGTCAACCGCCTCTTCGTTCGCGCGCAATCCATATTCTGTCATGGCTTCCTCCTGTTCTGACCGGGATTCAGGTGATCGGGGCGGGGTTGAACAGCGCCAAGGCATTGCGCAGCCCCAGCCGTTCGGCTTTCGTGGCCCTGCCGCTTGCAGTGGCAAGGATGGTGTCGAGCATGAGCGCGCCCATCTCCTCGATCGTGGCCTCCCCCAACGCGACCGGACCTGCATCAATGTCGATCAGATCGTGCCAGCGCCGCGCCAGTTCAGAGCGGGTGGAAACCTTGAGCACCGGCATCGCCTCCAGGCTATAGGGCGTCCCGCGCCCGGTGGTGAAGACGTGCACCGTCGCGCCTGCGGCCAGTTGCAGCGTACCACAGATGAAATCGCTGGCGGGGGTGGCGGCAAACAGAAGGCCTTTGGTCGTCGCCCTCTCGCCCGGCGCGACCACGCCAGAGATTGGACCTGTGCCGGATTTCACGATGGACCCCATCGCCTTTTCCACGATATTCGACAGCCCGCCCGCCTTGTTTCCGGGCGTTGTGTTCGCAGCCCGGTCGGCCCCGCCGCGCGCAAGATAGGCGTCATACCATGCCAATTGTTCGATGATCGCCTGCGCCACTTCCGGCGTGGCCGCGCGGGCGGTCAGTTGGTCGATCCCGTCGCGCACCTCGGTATTTTCAGAGAACATCACCGTGCCCCCAGCCCGCACCAGCAGATCCGCCGCCTGCCCCAACGCGGGATTGGCGGTGACACCCGAAAACGCATCGCTTCCGCCGCATTGCACCCCCAGCACAAGGTCAGAGGCCGGGCAGACCTCTCTGCGCCGCTGGTCCAGTTCTGCCAAATGTTCCTCTGCGCTTTCCATCAGCGCACGGATCATCTGCTCGTACCCGGCATTGTCCTGAAGCCGGACAGTGTCGAGATCGGACAAGGTGCCGGGCGGCATCAGCCTGTCGGGTTGCAGCTTTTCGCAGCCAAGGCTTACCACCATGGAACGGCCGCCGAAATTGGGGTTCAGCGCGATATTGCGAAGCGTCCGGATCGGGATTTCCGCCCCCGGGGCATCAATCGCGACGCCGCAGCCATAGACATGTTCCAGCGCGACCACACCGTCGACATTGGGAAAACGCGGCAAAATCTCTGCCCGGATGCGCGCCACAGCGTGCTCCACAACGCCCGACACGCATTGCACCGTCGTGCTGACCGCCAACAGGTTGCGCGTGCCCACGCGCCCGTCGGCGTTGCGATATCCCTCAAAACTTTTGCCGGTGACCGGCGGGCCGGGATCGACTTTCGCAGTCGCCATCGGCAGCCCTTCGAAACCCGGCGCCGAGGGCATGTCCAGCCGCATCTCGTTAACCCAGCTTCCCGCGGGCAGATCCTCGGCTGCATGGCCGATGATGACGTTATAGCGCCGCACCGGCGCCCCGCGCGGGATGTCTGTCAGCGCGACCTTGTGGCCCTGCGGTACCCGTTCGCGCAGCATCGGCCCGTCAGGGACCTGCGCGCCCGCCTCCAGCCCCAGATCATTCGCGACGATTGCGACATTGTCAGCCGGATGCATCGCAATGACGCGCGCAATCTCGTGGTCCTTCGGCATCTGCTTCCTTCTCTCGTGGGGTGCCCCATCGACGTCGTCACGAACCACGCCGGACAGGCTCGCGGCTTGCGGGCGCTTTCAGATCACAGATTGCCTTTGTCCATGCGCATTGGCAACGCAGTTGTCCTTACGCGCGCCACGTGGCATCCCTTACCGGCACACAGAGTTGATATTCCATGGATGATGCCGGCCGCAGCCGCGTAGAATGAGGCCCAGCATGAAGATCGAATGCGTCGTTCCCAGTCATAGCAAGGTCGGCGAAGGCGCTGTCTGGGACGACCGGGCCCAGTGTCTTTGGTGGGTGGATATCCCGGCGGGGCTGATCCATCGATACGACCCCGTCACGCGCGAAAACATCACGCAGGACTTCGCAGAACCCGTGGGCTGCATTGCCGTGCGCGACGCTGGCGGGCTGGTCGTGGCGGCGAGGTCCGGCTTCTGGCTGTTTGATCCCGAAACCGGCAAACGCCACCATCTTGCCGACCCCGAAGCGCAGCTGCCGCAGAACCGTTTCAACGACGGGGCCACAGACCTGCAAGGCAGGTTCTGGGCCGGCACGATGAAGGATGGCGGCGTGCCGGAGCCGCAGGGCCGGTTTTACTGTCTGGATACGGACCGGACCGTGCATCCCTGGAAAGATGGTATCTATACGACCAACGGGCTCGCCTTCTCGCCGGACGGGCGGCAAATGTATTTCTCGGACAGCAATCCGAAAGTGCGCAGGATCTGGCGCTGCCCTTACGACCCGCAGACCGGCACACCGGGCGAACCGCAGGAATTCTTTGACACGCGCAGCGTCGCCGGGCGGCCCGATGGCGGGACGGTTGATGCCGAAGGGTGCTACTGGATGGCCGGGGTGAGCGGCTGGCAGCTCTACCGGCTTTCGCCTGAGGGTGAAGTGCTGCAGATCATCGACATGCCGGTTGAAAAACCCACCAAGCCGATGTTCGGCGGGCGGGAGCTCGACACGCTTTTCGTGACCTCCATCGGTATTGATCTGGCCGAAGGCTCTGACCAGCCGGATGCCGGGGGGCTGTTTGCGATCACCGGGTTGGGCATCAAGGGCCTGCCGCAACCGCGCTACGCAGGATAGGGTCGGATCTGGACCCTGCCCCCCTATAGCCCCGAAGGCAAACCGCACCGGGGCGCAGTGAATGAATGGAAAGGCACCCGCATGAAACGACTTCTGATAACTGGCGCAGCCGGGGGGCTGGGATCGGTCCTGCGGGTCAGGCTGAGCCATCTGGCAGAGACGCTGCGCCTGTCCGATATCGGCGATCTGGGCGAGGCGCGCGCCAATGAAGAGCTGGTCCCCTGTGATCTGAGCGACAAGGCCGCGGTCGATGCGCTTGTGGATGGCTGCGACGGGATCGTGCATTTCGGTGGTCGCTCCATCGAAGACAGCTGGAGCGTCATAAGGTCGGCCAATATTGACGGCATGTTCAACCTCTACGAGGCCGCCCGAAACCACGGTCGCCCCCGGATCGTCTTTGCCAGTTCCAATCACGCCGTCGGATATTATCCGCAATCTCAACGGCTGGATGCCGACGCCAACACCCGTCCGGACAGCCTTTACGGTGTGTCGAAGGTCTTTGGCGAAGCGCTGGCCAGCATGTATCACGACAAGTTCGGGGTTGAGACGGCCATCGTCCGTATCGGCAGCGTTCTGGACAAACCGGACGGCCACCGGAACATGTCCACCTGGCTCAGCTTTGATGACTTCGTCTCGCTGATCGAACGGGTTTTCGCCGTCCCGAAACTTGGCTGCCCGATCATCTATGGCGCCTCGGCCAATGATGCCGGTTGGTGGGACAATTCCAAAACCGGGTATCTTGGCTGGCAGCCCAAGGACAATTCAGCGACCTACCGGGCAGAGATCGAGGCCAACACCCCCCGTCCACCCGCAGACGCCCCCGACGTGCTTTATCAGGGCGGGCTGTTTACTGCAGAGGGCATCTACGAGGACTGATCCCCCTGCTTGGCCCCTGCCCGCAACGCAGCGTCAGCCTCATGCCAAAGAGGGCAGCCAGAGGACGATTTGCGGGAACATCACCAGCAACCCGATGGTCACCGCATCTGCGATGAAGAACGGCGTCACCCCCCGAAACACGTCCTGAACGCTCAGATCCGGCCGCACACCGGCCACGACAAAGCAGTTCAGGCCAATCGGCGGGGTGATGAGGCAGAACTCTGCCATTTTCACCACGAGAATGCCGAACCAGACCGCGCACATCGTCCCGTTCATCCCAAAGGCGCTGTCGGCGGCCGAAACGGCCTCGCCCCCGTTCAGTGCCATCACCGCCGGATAGACCACCGGCAGGGTCAGGAGCAGCATGCCAATCGCATCCATGAACATGCCCAGCACGGCATAGGCCAGAAGAATGCAAATCAGGATCGCCAGCGGATCATAGGTCAGCGATGTGATCCAGTCTGCAAAGGCGCTTGGCAGATCGGCAAAGCCCAGAAAGCGCACATAGATCAGCACCCCCCAGATGATGGTGAAAATCATCACCGACAGCTTCGCCGTCTCGATAAGCGCATCTTTCAGCTCGGCCCATCGCATGCCACGCCACAGCGCCATGCAGAAGACGATGAAGGCGCCAAGCGCGCCGCCCTCTGTCGGGGTGCCCCATGCGTCGCCAAACGGGTTGTAGACGAAGAAGATGATGATCACGACCACGGCAACGATCGGCAGCGCCGGGGGCAGAGAGACGAACCGTTGTTTCCAGGTAAAGCCGCGCACGGGCGGGCCAAACCCCTTGATGGTCAGTGCCATCACGATAATCAGAAGGGCATAGATGAAGGCCGAGAAAGCCCCGGGAATGAAGCCTGCCAAAAGCAACATGCCCACATCCTGTTCGACGATGATCGCATAGATCACGAGGATCGCCGATGGCGGGATGAGCGACGCCAGCGTGCCGCCAGCCGCCACCACGCCTGCGGCAAAACGCTTGTCATAGCCGACCTTCAGCATCTCCGGGATGGCGATCCGGGCAAAGACCGCCGCCGTGGCCACGCTTGCGCCGGAAACAGCAGCAAAGCCCGCAGTGGCGAAAACGGTGGACACCGCCAATCCGCCCGGCACCCAGGCGATCCAGCGCTTGGCAGCTTCGAACAGGGCCCGCGTGAGCCCGGCGTAATAGGCAAGATATCCAATCAGGATGAAGGTCGGGATCAGGCTGAGCGCCTGGCTCGCAACCTTGCCATGCGGCACCTGCCCGGCGATCTTGACGCTGACCTCGACCGCCTTGCCGAACCGCGCGGGATCATAGCCGAACTGGTCCCAGCGCAGCCAGATGAGCCCTACAACGCCCGCGATGGCGGCGGCAAAGGCCACGCGCATGCCAAGCACGACCATGACCAGCATGGCGCCGGTGACCCAAAGACCGATTTCGATACTGTCCATGCGTTCAGTCCCGCCCCTGGATGTGTTCTGCCTCGGCCGCAGCCTGTTCGGCCGCGTTCAGGATCAACGGCACGGCGACCGGGCTTTCCAAGCCCAGAAGGAACCCCCGACCAAATCCCCATAGTTGAAGCACAAGCCGCAATGCCAGCACAGAGAAGGCCACCGGAACGATCAGCTTGGCGGGCCAGAGTGGCAGGTTGATATCAATCGTGCTGTCACGGCTCCAGAACGGGCGGGTCATATCGAAGGACCGGTCGAAATGCGCCCAGCTGCCCCAGATCAGCGCCACCATCAGCACCAGAACAATCGCCGTCGTGATGAATTCCACGGCCCAAAGCACCCGCCCGCGCAGATGCGACACGACGATATCCATGCGGATGTGCCCGCCTTCCCGCTGCACGTAGGAAATGCCAAGAAAGGCGATCAACGGCATGGCCGTCTCGATCCAGTCGACGTAGCCGGGCAGTGGATTGTTGAAAACGTTACGCCCAGACACCGACACAACGGCCAGTAGCATCAGCGTAAAGGTTGCAAGACCCGAGATCAGCGCAAGCACCCTCTCGGCCCGAAGAAGGCCGGTGTCGACACGGCTGATCAGGCTGTCGTCGGTCAGGACGGACGCGGCGCCTGCCATGGCAGCCCTCCATTCATGATTGTCGGATTTGGAAGGCCCCGGCCAATCGCCGGGGCCACACGCGACTAGTTTCCGGCGCGCTGGGTTTCCAACGTCGTCATCACGAGGTCATAAAGCTCTTGTGCGGGCAGTCCCTGCGCGCTCATCTCCTCGATCCAGCTGTCCCGGATCGGATCTGCTGCGACCTTGTGAAACGCGTCCAGCTCTGCGTCCGAAAGCTCGACCTTCGTGACGCCCTTCTCGTCAAGCACGGCTTCCCACTGTTCCAGCAGTTTGCCGTAATTTTCGAGGTAATAGGCGATCGCCTCGTCGACCGAGCCGTCCAAAGCCTCGCGCTCGGCATCGCTGAGCGCTTCATAGGCGTCGATATTGACAACGACCGGGCAATTCACCGTGCCGGGGTTGAGGTTGGCCGTCCACCAATCGGCCTGATTGATCGTGCCAAAGCTCAGATGCGCATGCTGGGCGAAGGCCACCGTGTCAACGACACCGGATTGCATCGCCTGATACGCCTCGGAACTGGTGACAGAGGTCGGCACACCACCCACGGCGCGGAACGCCTCGCCCAGACCGCCGGTTGCACGGACGCGCATGCCGTCGAACTCTTTCAGCTCGTCGCGCGGCTCGCCAGTGCCCACAAGATTGTATTGCGGCATGGGCGACGTCATCAGCATCCTGGCGTTCCACTGCGCCATTTCTTCCGCCACTGACGGGTGAGAATAGACCGCGTGGCTGACCGCGACCTCCTCTTCCAGATTGCTTACGCCGAGAAACGGAAGCTCCAGCACCGTGATCGCCCGGTTCTTGTCCGGATGGTAGCCCGCGCAGAACTGCGCCATCTCGAAGGCCCCGATCGAGATCCCGTCAAGGTTCTCGGTATTCTTGGACAGACCACCATAACTGATGTTCATGGTAAAGGCGCCATCGGTCTTTTGCTCGACCAGTTCCGCAAGCTTGTGGACATGTTCCGTAAAGGCCCGGCGCTTGCCCCAGAGCGAGACATTCCACTCCGTTGCAGCGGCCTCGCCTGCGAAGGCCAGCGCCAGTCCGGTCACCAGCAGTTTAGACGAAATGCTGTTCATGTATTCCTCCCATTTGTACGGCGGTTAATCCGCCTTGATGGCCGGAGCGTAACCGAGGTCTCGGGCCATGCAAAGACCAATGCGGTCGGGAATCACCCCGCACTCAGGCGTAGGTTGAAAGCGATGACAGCCGATTCACTCGGAGTGTTAGCGGTATACATCGGCATACTGAAACGATTTGCCGCACCCACGCCCTTTTCCAACTTCGTCGGCTGGTTGCGCTATCGGTTTTCTGATCGTGACAAGCTGCCTGACGCAAGGGCGTTAAATTTCAGGGGCTTCCTTAGCGTCAAGCAAAAAACTTTACATAACAAGGCAACTTCCTGAAAAATATTTACAACAAAATCGTTGTATTTCTGATGTTTGTTTAAATTTTTTCCGCTTGGGGTATAGTGACCTCAACGAACAGATCGCCTGTTCGCTTTGATTTTCGGCCCAGATCGGTCGTCTCAACGCAACATTAGGGAGGAGCCCATGATGTCCCAGAACCAGCCAGTTGAAACGCAGGAAACCTATCCGCCGTCTTCGGATTTGGTGAGGGGTGCGCATGTTGATGCTGCGGGATATGAGGCGCGTTACGCGGCGTCTGTTTCGGATCCGGAGGGGTTCTGGGGCGCGGAAGGCAAGCGGCTGGACTGGATCAAGCCGTTTACCAAGGTCAAGGACACCGACTTCACCCTTGGCAAGGTCTCGATCAACTGGTTCGCCGATGGCACGCTGAATGTTGCGGCCAACTGTGTCGACCGGCATCTGGCCACGCGCGGCGACCAGACCGCGATCATCTTCGAACCGGACGACCCGGCCGAGGACGCCAAGCATATCACCTATCGCCAGTTGCACGGCCATGTCTGCCGGATGGCCAATATCCTGGAAAGCCTGGGCGTGCGCCGCGGCGACCGGGTGGTGATCTACCTGCCGATGATCCCCGAGGCCGCCTATGCGATGCTGGCCTGTGCGCGGATCGGCGCCATTCATTCCATCGTTTTCGCGGGCTTTTCCCCCGATGCGCTGGCCGCGCGTGTCAATGGCTGCGATGCCAAGGTCATCATCACCGCCGACGAGGCCCCGCGCGGTGGCCGCAAGACCGCGCTGAAGTCCAATGCCGACGCCGCCCTGCTGCATTGCAAGGACACCGTCAAATGCCTGGTGGTCAAGCGCACCGGCGGGCAGACCACCTGGATCGACGGGCGCGATTACGACTATAACGAGATGGCGCTCGAAGCCTCCGATGTCAGCCAGCCCGCAGAGATGGGGGCCGAGGATCCTCTGTTCATTCTGTATACCTCCGGGTCGACGGGTCAGCCGAAGGGAGTCGTGCATACAACAGGTGGATATTTGGTTTACGCCAGCCTCACCCATGAGATCGTGTTCGATTACCACGAGGGCGATATCTTCTGGTGCACGGCAGATGTTGGGTGGGTGACAGGGCATTCCTACATCATCTATGGTCCGCTGGCCAATGGCGCCACCACGGTGATGTTCGAGGGCGTGCCGACATATCCCGATGCCAGCCGCTTCTGGCAGGTCTGCGAGAAGCACAAGGTCAACCAGTTCTACACCGCGCCCACGGCGATTCGCGCGCTCATGGGTCAGGGTAACGATTTCGCAACCAAAGCCGATCTATCGTCCCTGCGCATCCTTGGCACAGTGGGCGAGCCGATCAACCCCGAGGCCTGGAACTGGTACAATGACGTCATCGGTCAGGGCCGCTGCCCGATCGTCGATACCTGGTGGCAGACCGAAACCGGCGGGCATCTTCTCACCCCCCTGCCCGGCGCACATGCGACCAAGCCGGGCGCCGCGATGAAGCCGTTCTTCGGCGTTCAGCCCGTCGTGCTGGACCCGCAGTCGGGCGAGGAAATCCATGCCAGCCCGACAGAGGGCGTGCTGGCGCTGAAAGACAGCTGGCCAGGCCAGATGCGCACCATCTGGGGCGATCACGAGCGGTTCGAGAAGACCTATTTCTCGGACTACAAGGGCTACTACTTCTCCGGTGACGGCTGCAGGCGCGATGCCGATGGCGATTACTGGATCACCGGGCGCGTCGATGACGTGATCAACGTGTCGGGCCACCGGATGGGCACGGCCGAGGTTGAATCGGCGCTGGTCGCCCATGCCAAGGTGGCCGAGGCTGCCGTGGTCGGCTACCCGCATGCGATCAAGGGCCAGGGCATCTACTGCTATGTCACCCTGATGAACGGGGTCGAGCCGTCGGACGAGCTGACCAAGGAACTGCGCACCTGGGTCCGCACCGAGATCGGCCCCATCGCCAGCCCCGACCTCATCCAATGGGCGCCCGGCCTGCCCAAAACACGCTCCGGCAAGATCATGCGCCGCATCCTGCGCAAAATCGCCGAAAACGACTACGGATCCCTCGGCGACACATCAACTCTCGCAGACCCATCCGTCGTCAACGACCTCATCGAAAACAGAATGAACAAGGCGTAATGGCGATGGATGGCATGAAATCCCCCGCAACCGCCCCCGTTCTGATCCTGCTCGGCCCTCCGGGGGCCGGGAAGGGCACACAGGCCCGGATCCTTGAAGAGAAGTTCGGGCTTGTTCAGCTTTCGACGGGCGATCTGCTGCGTGCAGCGGTCTCCGCCGGAACCGAGGCCGGAAAGCGCGCCAAGGCCGTGATGGAGGCAGGTGATCTTGTCAGCGACGAGATCGTCATCGCAATTCTGCGCGACCGCCTTGCCGAACCCGACTGCGCCAAGGGTGTCATTCTTGACGGCTTTCCGCGCACCACCGTGCAGGCCGAGGCTTTGGACACGCTGCTTGCCGAGAGCGGGCAGCAGATCAACGCGGCCATCAGCCTGGAAGTCGATGACGCAGAGATGGTCACGCGGATCTCGGGTCGCTTCACTTGCGGGACGTGCGGCGAAGGCTATCACGACACGTTCAAAGCGCCCGAAAAGGCCGGTGTCTGCGACAAATGCGGCGGGACCGAGATGAAACGGCGCGCCGACGACAATGCCGAGACTGTTGCCAGCAGGCTGGAGGCATACCACGCCCAGACCGCGCCGCTGATCACCTATTACGGCGACAAGGGCGCATTGCAGCGCATCCCCGCCATGGGTGCCATCGACGAGATCTCGGCCGAGCTTGCCAAGGTGGTGGCCAAGGCAACCGCCTGAGGCCCCTGCATTCATCAAGACACACCCGCCCGGTTTCGGGCGGGCCCCACGGCGCCCAACACAGGGCAGAGTGAAACCGCGCCTGATTTCAAGGCGCATATGAGGAAGAGGAGGACCCTCAAATGGCGGATCAAACACCGCAAAGCGCGTCCACAACCACCGAGGCCGACAAAGGCTATTGGGCGGCGAACGTGCGCATCATCATCATCAGCCTGATCATCTGGGCGCTGGTGTCTTTCGGGTTCGGCATCCTGCTGCGCCCTGCCCTTTCCGGCATCTCGGTCGGCGGAACCGACCTGGGCTTCTGGTTCGCGCAACAAGGCTCGATCATCGTCTTCCTGGCGCTGATTTTCTTCTACGCCTGGCGCATGAACAAGCTCGACCGCGAATTCGGCGTCGAGGAGGAATAAACAATGGATCAGTTTACCATCAACCTGCTGTTTGTTGGCGCGAGCTTTGCGCTTTACATCGGCATCGCGATCTGGGCCCGTGCGGGTTCCACATCGGAATTCTACGCAGCCGGTCGCGGCGTTCACCCTGTCACCAACGGCATGGCCACGGCGGCAGACTGGATGTCGGCGGCGTCGTTCATCTCGATGGCGGGTCTTATCGCCTTTGTCGGCTATGACAACTCCACCTACCTGATGGGTTGGACCGGCGGCTACGTGCTTCTGGCGCTTCTGCTGGCACCTTACCTGCGCAAGTTCGGCAAGTTCACCGTTTCCGAATTCATCGGCGACCGGTTCTACAGCCCGACCGCGCGTATGGTTGCGGTGATCTGCCTGATCGTGGCCTCCACGACGTATGTGATCGGTCAGATGACCGGTGTTGGCGTGGCCTTTGGCCGCTTTCTTGAAGTGTCCAACACGACCGGTCTGCTGATCGGTGCCTGTGTGGTTTTCGCCTATGCCGTTTTCGGCGGTATGAAGGGTGTGACATACACTCAGGTGGCACAGTACTGCGTTCTGATCATGGCCTACACGATCCCGGCGATCTTCATCTCGCTTCAGCTGACGGGCAACCCGGTTCCGGCGCTTGGCCTTTTTGGCGATCATGCTGCCTCGGGCGAACCGCTGTTGACCAAGCTTGACCAGATCGTGCGCGAACTGGGCTTCAGCGAATACACAGCCCACCATGGCGACACGTTCAACATGGTTCTGTTCACGCTCAGCCTGATGATCGGTACAGCTGGCCTGCCCCACGTCATCATGCGCTTCTTCACCGTTCCCCGCGTGGCGGATGCCCGCTGGTCGGCCGGTTGGGCGCTGGTCTTCATCGCGCTGCTTTACCTGACGGCCCCGGCTGTGGGTGCCATGGCGCGCCTGAACATCACCGAACTGATGTGGCCCAACGGCACAGACGGCGACGCCGTGTCCGTGCAGATGATCGAAGAGGACGAAAAGTACGACTGGATGGCCACGTGGCAGAAGACCGGCTTGCTGGGCTTCGAAGACAAGAACGGCGACGGCCGCATCCAGTACTACAACGACGCCAACCCGGAAATGCAGGCCAAGGCCGCGGAAAACGGTTGGGAAGGCAATGAGCTGACCAACTTCAACCGTGACATACTGGTACTTGCCAACCCCGAGATTGCGAACCTGCCCAGCTGGGTGATCGGTCTTGTTGCTGCCGGTGGTCTTGCCGCCGCGCTGTCGACAGCTGCCGGTCTGCTTCTGGCGATCTCGTCCGCCGTCAGCCACGACCTGATCAAGGGTCAGCTGAACCCGGGCATCTCGGAAAAGGGCGAGCTTTTGTCGGCACGTATTGCCATGGCTGTGGCCATCGCGGTGGCGACCTATCTTGGCCTCAACCCTCCGGGCTTTGCGGCACAGACAGTGGCACTGGCCTTCGGCCTTGCGGCAGCCTCGATCTTCCCGGTCCTGATGATGGGCATCTTCTCCAAGAAGGTGAACAACGTGGGCGCCGTGGCAGGCATGCTGGCAGGTCTGGGTGTGACCCTGATCTACATCTTCCTGCACAAGGGTTGGTTCTTTATCCCTGACACCAACAGCTTTACAGATGCGGACCCGCTGCTTGGGACCATCAAGTCGACCTCGTTCGGCGCGGTGGGTGCAGCGATCAACTTTACCGTGGCCTATGTCGTCTCCGGCATGACCAAGGAAACTCCGCAAGAGATCAAGGATCTGGTTGAAAGCGTCCGCATCCCACGTGGCGCCGGAACAGCCGTGGATCATTGATGATCGCCGGCCGGGGGAGGCGCTGGACGCACCCCCGGCCTTGCGACTAAGAAAGAGCTCTCGCCCGTCTGACCGGGCGAGAGCAATTCTGACAGATAGGGACGGATGCGGCCATGACCCTGACCCAAGACGAGCTCAAACGCTTTCTCGACGGTGTCCATCCCTATGATGCGCTGCCAGTGACCCAGCTGGAAGCGATCCTGCCCGACTTCCGGCAGGAAAGAGTGTCCAGCGGGGACTCTGTTTACGAACTGGGCGAAGATCTTCAGGGTCTCTATATCATTCATCAGGGCGAGGTTGAGGTCCGCGACGCGCACGGCGTTCAGGTCTCCCTGCTTGGTCCGCGCAACTCCTTCGGCGAACGGGGTTTGCTGCGCGATGGCACGGCGGTGACGCAGGCACGCGCCGTTGCAGACTGCCTTTTGCTGGTGCTGCCACGCGAGGCGTTGCTTCAGCTTATCCATGACAGCGAAGCAGCCCGGCGCTTCTTTGACCGCTCGCGCGCGCCGCGCACCCGGCGCAACGATCTTGCGGCAACGCGGGTCGAGACGCTGATGATGCGCCAGCCGGTCATCTGCCCCCCGACGACCACGGTGCAGGAGGTTGCCCGCCAGATGCGCGTCGTGCATGCCTCCTCTGTCTGCGTGACCGAAGCCGGACGGCTGATCGGCATCGTGACAACCCGCGACCTGACCGAAAAGGTCCTGGCCGAAGGCATGTCCCCCGATACGCGCGTCGCCCAGGTGATGACGCCCGACCCCGTGACGCTGTCGCCCTCCTCCATCGGGTCGGACGTCTTGCACATGATGCTGGAACGCCGCATCGGCCATGTCCCGGTGACAGAGGCAGGCCGGCTGGTCGGCATGGTCACCCAAACCGACATGACGCGGTTTCAGGCGGTCAGCTCTGCTGAACTGGTGGCGGCGGTGGCCAGCGCCGAAGACGCGGCCCGCATGGCAGAGATCACCGCCCGTATCCCGCGCCTGCTGGTGCAGCTCGTGGCGGCGGGCAATCGCCACGAAGTTGTCACACGGCTGATCACCGATATCGCCGACACGGCCACAAGGCGCCTGCTGACCCTCGCCGAAGAAGAGATCGGCCCCGCACCGGTCCCCTATCTTTGGCTCGCATGCGGCAGTCAGGGGCGGCAGGAACAGACCGGCGTCAGCGATCAGGACAATTGCCTGATCCTTGATGACAGCGTGACCGAAAAGCAGATGGGCTATTTTCAGGAGCTTGCCACATTCGTCTGCGACGGGCTGAACACCTGCGGTTATGTCTATTGCCCCGGCGACATGATGGCCACCAACCCCCGCTGGTGCCAGCCGTTGAAGGTTTGGAAAAGCTATTTCGAGGGCTGGATCGCCCGCCCGGACCCCGAGGCGCAAATGCTTGCCAGCGTGATGTTCGATCTGCGCCCGATTGGCGGGACGACCGCCTTGTTCGAAGGGTTGCAGACCCAAACGCTGAAGGCTGCCTCCTCCAATTCGATCTTCGTGGCCCACATGGTGTCCAATTCGCTGAAACACACGCCGCCCCTTGGGCTGCTGCGTGGCTTTGCGACCATCCGGTCGGGTGAGCACAAGAATCACGTGGATCTGAAGCATAACGGCGTCGTGCCGATTGTTGATCTTGGGCGGATCTACGCGCTTCAGGGACAGTTGGCAGAGGTCAACACCCGCGCCCGTCTGGAAGCGGGCATCGCAAGCGGGGTGCTGTCGGCGTCGGGTGGGAAAGATCTGCTGGATGCCTATGATCTGATCGCAGAACGCAGGCTCGCCCATCAGGCCGAACAGGTCAGAAGAGGCGATGCACCGAACAACTTCCTGTCACCATCCAGCCTATCGGACTTTGAGCGAAGTCATCTCCGCGACGCTTTCGTTGTGGTAAAGTCGATGCAGTCGGCGATCGGTCATGGCCGCGGAATGCTGGGGTAACGCAAGGTAAAACCCGTCGGTCCGTTTCCGGGGGGCAGGAATTAAGTACTCGGCCGCAAAGTGGCACGGGGGAGGCGGCGCGGAAAGGACGGGCAAAAGGCCCGCATTCTGCACCGGGGGGAGAAATTTGAGGGGGAGCGACAGTAATGTTTCTGGAATTGATCGCGACATTCGTGGCAGGCGTGGCTGGCGCAGGTGCGATGATGCTACTGAACCGGCTGATCGGCAACCGGCTGCCGCGCTGGCTGGTGCCGGTGGCCGCAGGTGCCGCGATGCTGGCGATGACCATCTCAAGCGAATACGCGTGGTTTTCGCGCACGGCCGAGGCCATGCCCGACCGGCTTGAAGTGATCGAAACCGTTGAAAGCCGCGCCGCTTATCGTCCGTGGACCTATGTTGTGCCCTATATCAACCGGTATATCGCGCTGGACCGGGAGGGCGTGCAGATCAACACTGACCAACCCCAAATGCGGCTGGCCGATTTGCTGTTCTATGGCCGCTGGAAACCGACCACGGCGGTGCAGATCATGGTCGATTGCGACCGCAACGCCCGCACCTACCCTATCGACGAGATCTCGGGCAGTGACGCGCTGAGGTGGCAAGAGGTGGGCGAGGCAGATACCATCGTCGCGTCAGTCTGCAAGGGGGGCTAGCGCATGTTTTCCCTGCGGACACGTGTGTTTCTGTTCTTCTGCCTGATGGCGGCAAGCGGGATGGCAATCCTCTGGGGCGCATTATGGCTGGGGGTGTCGCGCAACCCCGACGACTTGCAAGGTGCTATGGTGCTCGCCGGGATATCGGGCAGCTTTGCGCTGGTCGCGATCACGGCTGCGGTCTGGCTATTGTTTGACGAAATCGTTGTCAAACCGATCCAGCGGCTCGCAGCGTCCATGCGCACCCGCGCGCATACCGGGGTGGAGGTCGAGGTTGATACGCATTCGGCCCGTTTTCTGGGGGATCTTGCCCCGGCGGTGCATGCTGTCAGCAAGCGGATTTCAGACAGTGCGATGGACACGGCCCGCGCAGTTGCATCCGAAACCGCCCGTCTGGCAGAAGAAAAGGCCCGGCTGACCGCCCTGTTGACAGAAATTCCTGTGGCCACGGTGCTGGCGAATGCAGCAAACCAGATCGTGCTATACGACGGACAGGCCGCAGAAGTGCTGGCGCAAGGCGGTGTGCCCCGGCTCAACGCCCCGCTGTTTGATTATTTCGACGAGCAAAGCCTGCGCGCCGGTCTGGGCCGGATGCACAAGACCGGCATGGACCAGAGGTTCAAGCTCCAAGGGCTGGAGCAGGGGCTGGAATTCGACGCCGTTCTGAAGCCGCTGGACGCGGGCGGCTATATGCTGCTGATCGAGGGCGAAACCCTGCGCACAGCCCCGGACGCGACGCGGCCGCTGGTCTATGACTTCGAACTGCTCTCGCACCAACCGACCGGAGATTTGGCCTCAACCCCGCTCAGATCACTGGTCTACACCGTGTTTGACACCGAAACGACGGGCCTCTTGCCGCATAAGGACGAAATCGTGCAGATCGGCGCGGTGCGCATCGTCAATGGCCGCATGGTGGCCGGTGAAGAGATCAATCAACTCGTCAATCCGGGCATCCCCATCCCCGCCTCGACCACTCAGGTACATGGCATTTCGGACAGGATGGTTGCCGATGCGCCTGATATCGTGCGCGCCGCAGGCAGGTTCCACCATTTTGCCCGCGGCTCCGTGATCGTGGCGCATAACGCACCGTTCGACATGGCCTTTCTGCGGCGCCATGCCGAAAGGTGTCAGCTGACCTGGGATCACCCGATCCTTGATACCGTGCTGCTGTCTGCGGTTCTTTTCGGCGCCAGCGAGACCCATACGCTGGATGCGCTATGTGCCCGTCTGGGGATAGAGATCCCTGCCAAGCATCGCCACACCGCACTGGGCGACGCGATTGCCACCGCGGACGCGCTGGTCAAGATGCTGCCCATGCTCGAAGGTCACGGGATGCGTACATTTGGCGACGTCATCGAAGAGACACGCCGCCACGGGCGGCTCTTGCAGGACCTGAACTAGTCGCGAACGCTTCCGCCGCGCGTTATGGTGCGACTGGACGCGCCTGCGCCAAGGAAAGCGCACCATCCAGCGCAGTCCCCAGCGGCGGGACAACTGCGTCGGACAGGTACGACGGCAAGGCGCGGGCATAGAGCGGCCCCAGCCCGCCCAGCAGGCACAGGCGCGCGCCGGGCTGCCAGCCAAGCGCATGCAGCCCGCGCTCGATCCATCCTGCCCCGACATTCAACAGGTCAGAAGCGGCTGGATCGCCCCGATCGAACGCCTCTGCCACCATCGGGGCAAGTGTTGCAAAATCGGTCGGCGTCGCGGTGGCCGCAAAACGCACCACCTCTGCCGGGTCATTTCCGAAACGATCCATCGCCCGAGCGATAAGGGGGGACGGGTCCGCCAGAGCATCGCGGACATGCAATGCCCGCGCCAACAACGCGCGGCCCAGCCAGGCACCCGATGCCTCATCACCCAGTACCAGACCCCAGCCGCCGACGCGCCGCAGGCTGCCCGCCTGACGTGCGGCAAGAAAAGACCCCGTTCCAAGCCCGGCAACGAAACCGTCACCCGTCTGCCCCAGGGCCCCGGCAACGGTACAGTCCAGATCATCCGTGACGGTGACATTGCCAAGCATGTCAGCAAGCGCGTGGCCAAGCGCGTCCGCATCCCGTTCGTTGACGATGCCAGCAGCGCCAATATGGACCGCAGCCCCGCGCAGGTCGGTGGAGCCGATCCCCGCCTTGGCCGCAAGCGACATCAGAACGGCGCGAATAGCCTTTGCCGTGCGGGTCGGATCGGTGGTCCAGTTACAGCCCGCCCCTGCGACCTCAACGCCCCCCGACGGGCCATTTACTGCCGCCCGGCACAGCGTGCCGCCGCTATCAACACCGATGATCAATCGCCCGCGTTCCATACCGATCCTTTGGCCTGCTGCCCCCGTCATAGGATGTCATAACCGCCATGACCAGATGCCCTATGTGCCGCTGGAATGGGCAGGAGGAGTCCTGACGCCGCACCCGTCGCAAGCTCTGCAAGGTCCGAAGAACCGCGCCGGGGCCGGGCATGTACCGCTCTGCACCCGGCGAAAGTATATTGAAACCATTGCTTTGTAACACTGGGCGAACAGAACCCAGTGCCGGAGCACCTTTCATGGTCACCAGAACGATTGAAGCCTACGACAATGAACTCCTGACGGTCGCTTCGGGCTCTCCGTCACTGAGGCCCGGCAGTGCGATCATCAACAACTCGGACTCGCCGGATGGCACCATCTACGAATTTTCCGGCGGTGCCCCTGTCACCGTCACGCTTGAGGATACAAGCGCAAATCAGGATGTGTTCAACGACGACGACTATGGCAATCACAGGATTACGGACGGTGCAGGGCTCGTCGATACGGGCAAAGGTGTGGAAGCGGAATCGCTGTTCTACATGCGCGCGCTTGATAATTGCGGAAACCCCACAGGGCCTACGATAACGGTCAGGGTGTATTCGCAAGACAACAACTACGGCAATGTCTGGGGGTTCAACAGCGACACCCCGCTTGAAGCGGGCACACAATATGTGAAGGTCGCGGGCAGCAATACCGGGTCCGCGTCCTATTCCAGCTTCACCGCGGACCCGGTGTGCTATGCCGAAGGCACGCTGATAGACACGCCGGACGGCCCGGTCCCGGTTGAAATGCTGGAGCCTGAACACCTTGTTTGGACCTTCGATCACGGCCCTGTGCCCGTCAAATGGGTCCGCAGCGAGGCCCATCAACTCAGCATGACCGCAGCCGATCAGAAGCCGATACTGATCGGCGCAGGGGCGTTAGGGGCGGGCCTGCCGGACCGCGACCTCGTCGTGTCGCCACAGCACCGCATCCTTGTGGGCGGACACGGGCAATTGCAGGATCTTTTCCCGTCCGAGGCATATGTACCGGCGAAATCGCTGACGGCGCTGAAGGGGATCCGGCAAATGAAGGGCAAGAAAGCGATCAACTGGGTCCATTTCGCCTGCGAGCGGCACGAGGTTGTCATGGCCAATGGCTGCCTGTCGGAATCTCTCTTGCTTGGGCCTATGGTGCTCAGATCGATGACGGCGCATGACCGGTCGGCCATGACCAAGATCTTCGGTCTGGCCAAGCCGCACGATCTGGCACTGAACGGCCCGCTCGCCAGAGACTGCCTGTCTGTCGGGGCCGCTCGCAGGCATATTGCGAAGGGCCTCAAGGCACGCAAGCAACGTCAAGACGATGTGATCAGGAAATGGGACGAAGACGCCGCGCTCGAAAAACGCGATGCCGCATTGATGCGCGACATCAGGGCGATGGATCTGCCCGGCCTGAAGAGCGTCGCCTAGACCACCTGTGGGATGCGCGCGCCGCTCCCCCTGCAGCGCGTTAGGCCAAAGCGGCTATTGCTGCGCTTCGGCAACTCGATTGGCTGCCTTGCGTACCACAAAAAGGGGCCCCGCGCCGACTTGGATCAGCCGCGACCGATATAAGGCATGGAAGAGGCCATCACCGTCATGAACTGGACATTTGCCTCCAGCGGCAGGTCGGCCATGTGCAGCACGGATTTCGCGACATTGGACACATCCATTACAGGTTCCACCGCGATGGAGCCGTCGGCCTGCGGGACGCCCTTGGTCATCTTGCGCGCCATCTCTGTCAGCGCGTTGCCGATATCGATCTGCCCGCAGGCGATGTTGAATGCGCGCCCGTCCAGCGAGATGGTGCGCGTCAGCCCGGTGATCGCATGCTTTGACGCTGTATAAGCGGTGGACCCCCAACGCGGCATATGGGCCGAGACAGACCCGTTATTGATGATCCGCCCGCCCTGCGGGTCCTGCCGACGCATCTGACCAAAGGCCGCGCGGGCGCACAGGAAGGCCCCGTTGAGGTTGACGTTCATCAGGTTCATCCAGTCATCGACGGCGATCTCGTCGATGGGGGCGCCTTTCAGGCTGACGCCCGCGTTGTTGAACAGCGCGTCCACCCTGCCCCATTCCTTCGCCGCCTTGCCAAAGATTGCATCGACCTCGTCCGGCACGGTCACGTCCCCCGCCAGAACAAGCGCGCTGTCGTAATCGCCCGCTGTTTCTTCAAGCGGTTGCGCACGCCGACCGACAAGGCCAACCTTCCAGCCGGCCTCCAGAAAGGTGCGCGCGGTCGACTGCCCGATGCCGCTTCCCGCGCCGGTTATGATGATGCTCTTGGGATCGCTCATGGCTGTGACCTTTCAGTGGTTGTCGCGTGGCAGGTTGCGGGCAACCTTTTGATAGGCCGTGGCCAGTTCAAGGCAGCCGCCATCGGACAGCTGTCCCACATGGGTGCGGTAGATTTCCTGCCAGGGCGTCTGGCTGGTGATTTCGGGCGCCTCCCAGGCATCGATGCGCGCCTGCCAGTCGGCATCATCCACCAGCGCGTTCAGCGTGGAATCGTTCAGGTTCAGCCGCACCCGGTCACCGGTTTTCAGATAGGCCAGACCGCCACCCACCACCGCCTCGGGCGAGGCATTCAGGATCGAGGGGCTTTCCGACGTGCCCGATTGCCGACCATCGCCCACGGTTGGCAGATGCGCCACGCCGCGTTTGATGACCGCATCCGGCGGCTGCATGTTCACCACCTCGGCAGAGCCGGGATAGCCCACGCATCCGACATTGCGGATGAACAGGATGCAATTCTCGTCAATCTCCAGCGCGGGGTCGTTCAGCCGGTCATGGTAATCTTCCGGGCCTTCGAACACGATGGCGCGGGCCTCGTAGATGCCCTCACTGCCCGGTGCGGACAAGAAGCGTTCCCGGAAATCCGGAGAGATTACGCTCGTCTTCATCAGCGCAGAGTCGAACAGGTTGCCCGACAGCACAAGGAAGCCTGCATTTTCCCGCATCGGCGCGTCATAGGTCTTGATCACTTTGGTATCGCGGCTTTCCCAACCGTCCAGGTTCTCGCCCATAGGTTTGCCGGTCACGGTCATGGCACCGTCATGCAGGCGCCCGGCTTTGCGCAGCTCTCCCATCACGGCGGGGACACCGCCCGCGCGATAAAAGCTTTCGCCAAGATATTCGCCTGCGGGCTGCATGTTAACGAGGAGTGGCACGTCAAAGCCGACTTTTTGCCAATCGGTCACGTGCAGTTCAACGCCCGCATGGCGCGCAATGGCCTGAAGATGTGGCGGTGCGTTCGTCGACCCGCCAATGGCGGAGTTCACCACGATGGCATTCTCGAACGCTTCGCGCGTCAGAATGTCAGACGGTTTGAGGTCATCGTAGGTCATCGCCACAATGCGGCGCCCGGTCTGGTAGGCCATGTTCATCCGCTCGCGGAAGGGCGCTGGAATGGCCGAACAACTGGTCAGCGACATGCCAAGCGCCTCTGCCATGGCATTCATTGTGCTGGCGGTGCCCATCGTGTTGCAATGGCCAAGGCTGGGAGCGGAGGCACAGACCCGGCTCATGAATTCTTCGTAGTCGATCTTGCCCTCGGCAAGCAGGCGGCGGCTTTCCCACACGATGGTGCCAGAGCCCGCCAGCTTGCCATTCCACCAACCGTCCAGCATCGGGCCACCGTTAAGAGCGATCGCAGGCAGGTCCACTGTGGCTGCGCCCATCAGCATGGCGGGCGTGGTCTTGTCACATCCCGTGGTCAGCACGACGCCATCGATGGGATAGCCGTGCAGCACCTCGACAAGGCTGAGATATTGCAGGTTGCGGTCCAGCGCAGCGGTTGGCCGCTTTCCGGTTTCCTGTATGGGATGGACCGGAAATTCCATCGGGATGCCGCCCGCGTCGCGAATGCCAGCCTTGACCCGGTCCATCAGAAACACGTGGATCTTGTTGCAGGGTGCGAGATCACTGCCGGTCTGGGCGATGCCGATGATCGGGCGTTCGCCCTGCAGTTCGTCGCGGGTGAACGCCTGGTTCTGGTAGCGTTCGACATAAAGCGCGGTCATGCCCGGATTGTTGGGATTGTCGAACCATTCCTGTGACCGGAATCGCTTGTTGGCACGGGTATCGCTCATGTCGGAAAATCTCCCTGCGGGACGTGGAATGCGGGTGTCTGCGCTACCCTGTCAATTTGGTATACCATTTGCAAGGCCGTTTTGCAGCAAGGGCAGCGAGGCCCCGGATCAAGTCCGGGGCGCGAGGTTTAGGTTGAAACGTGGCCTCTGTCTGATCCGGCCTCTGCCAAGCGCGCACTTCCATTCGGTGCTGTGCCGAGTTCGGGAAATCGACCATGCGTTGCGGTTGGGCATTGTCTTGGCGGCTAGTCTCTACGCCTTTGGTTTTGCGTGTTTTGCCACGATCTCGGCCAGATCCATACCGTTCATCTGCGCCACGAAATCGGCCAGCATTGGCACGTAGTCCTGCCCCTTGCCAGCGCCTTCGGCCAGTGTGAAATAGTGTTTGATCGACGCGCCCATGATGTTGGCCACCCCTGCGTCGCTGGCCATATTCGCGGCATAGCGCACGTCCTTGGACGCATTGGCGATGGCGAATTTATGCGCGTCACGATCCCGCCCCACGGCGTATTTCATGAACGTGTCGAAGAAGCCGTTGCCAAGACGGCTGGTGCCGATCACCTGCTCTATCATCTGCGGCGCAAGGCCGACGCTGGCCCCAAGGGTGACCGCTTCGGCGTAGAGCGCGGCATAGCCCATCGAGATGAAATTCATGATCAGCTTCATCTGATGCGCCGACCCGGTTTCGCCCACATGGTTGATATTTCCGGCCCAGCACTCGACGACCGGCAGGATTTTTTTGAACGTGTCCGCGTCGCAGCCGATCATGGCGTCCAGCGTGCCTTCTTCGGCCTCTTTCGGGGTGCGGCCCAGCGGCGCGTCGACCATCGCGCCCCCCTTCCCGGCCAGTTCTGCTGCCAGCGCGCGGGTCGAGGTCGGATCAGCGGTTGTCGCATCCAGAACGATCAGCCCTTCGCGGGCGCCTGCCAGAATGCCGTCAGGGCCGCGAAAAACGGCCTCGACCTGGGGTGAGTTCGACAGGCACAGGTGGATCATATCGCATTGCGCGGCCATCTCTGCCGGGGTCGCGGCCTCCGTTGCACCCTTGGATAGCAAGTCCTCGACCGGGTCGCGATTGCGGTTGCCCTTGACCACCAGGGGATAGCCGCCACGCAGAATGCTGCCTGCCATGCCGTGCCCCATCAGGCCGACGCCGATAAAGCCGATAACTGGTTTGTCGCTCATAATCTTTCCCTTCAAGTCACAGCGATACGGAAATGCCGCCATCCACGAACAGCGTATGCCCGTTGACGAAGGTCGATGCGTCAGAGCTGAGGAACACGCAGGCGCCCACCAGTTCATCAATCTGGCCCCAGCGCCCGGCAGGCGTGCGTTTTTCCAGCCACGCGCTGAATTCCGGGTCCGCGACAAGGGCCGCGTTGAGTGGCGTGTCGAAATAGCCCGGCGCGATGGCATTGCAGGTCAGGCCATGCTTTGCCCAATCGGTCGCCATCCCCTTGGTCAGGTTCGCCACCGCCCCTTTGGAGGCCGTGTAAGGCGCGATGCCGGGCCGGGCGAGCGCGGTCTGAACGCTGGCGATATTGACGATCTTGCCACGCCCCCGGCCAATCATGTGCCGTGCCACTGCCTGACCGACATAGAACACGGAATTCACGTTGGTTCGCATCAGAGTGTCGAAACGCTCTGCCGGGAACTCTTCGAGCGGGCTGCGATGCTGCATGCCGGCGTTGTTGATCAGAATGTCAAAGCTGCCGTGGCTGGCTTCATAGCCGTCAACTGCCTCGCGAACCGCCTCGGCATCGCAAACGTCAAAGACCAGCGTATCCACCTCGTGACCGTCGGCGCGCAGGCTCTCGGCAGCGCCTTCCAACCGTTCGGCGTTGCGCGCATTCAGGACGACGCTTGCCCCCGCCTCGGCCAACCCGCGCGCCAGCGCGAAGCCGATGCCCATGGAGGACCCTGTGACCAGCGCCCGGCGCCCGGTCAGATCGAAGATTTTCATGTAGTCTCCCTCACTGCGGTTTCCGGGCCAATGTCCGACAAGGGCCGAAAGCCTGCTTGATGCTCGCCAAAAATGGTATACCATTTCCAAGGCGATGCAAGTCGCGACGACCGCCCACAACATTGGGGGGCGTTTAGGGGGACAACCATGACCGCGACAACAGACCAAAAAACGCAGCGGATGCGGTGGCACCCGTTTGGGCCACGCGTGGCGGGACGGACCGGTGCCCGCGCATGCTGACATTCGCGGCGGCCGTCTTCTTTCTGATCGTGACACCCGGCCCCGGTGTGCTCTCCACGGCGGGTGTGGGGGCGGCCTTCGGGTTTCGCTTCGGGCTGCGCTATGTCCTGGGGCTGTTTATCGGCACCAACCTTGTGGCCCTGGCGGTGATCACCGGGCTGGCCGCGGTGGTGCTGTCGCAACCCTTCATCCGCACCGTTCTGATGGTGCTCAGCTTTTCCTACCTGATCTACCTTGCGGCCCGCATCGCCTTTGCCGGATCACGCATCGCCTTTATCGAGGCGCAGGGTGCGCCGGGGATCGGGGCGGCCCTTCTGTTGCAGGCCATCAACCCCAAGGCCTACGCCGTCAATACCGCGCTCTTCACCGGCTTCGCCTTCTACCCGCAAAGCCTGCTGGTCGAGACACTGACCAAGCTCGTCATCCTCAACAGCATCTGGATCCCGATCCACCTTGGCTGGCTATATGCGGGCGTATCGCTGCACCGGTTGAACCTGTCCGAAACTGCGCAACGCCGCATCAACTTTGCAATGGCCGCGTCAATGCTGGCCGTTGTCGTGCTGGCCGTATTCTCTGCGGCGCGGGCAGCATGAGGCAGCCTGTCGTCCAAAATTCTAACCGACCCAATTCGAAAGACACCCGATGACGCACCTTCCCTATTCCGGCATCTGGCCGGTTGCCCCGACCCCGTTCAACGATGATGGCACTGTCGATCTGCCCGGTATGAAGCGCGTGCTGGACTGCATGATCGACCAAGGCGTTGATGGCATCTGCATCCTCGCCAACTTCTCGGAACAGTTCCTGATTTCCGACGCCGAACGCGAAGCGCTGATGCGGTTGAGCCTTGATCACGTCGCCGGGCGGGTTCCGGTGATCGTGACGATCAGCCATTATGCGACTGCCATCGTGGTCGAACGTGCGCGGCTGGCAAAGGATCTGGGCGCCGATATCGTCATGCTGATGCCGCCCTATCACGGCGCCCTCTTGAAAGGCACGCCAGAGCAAACGTTCGAGCAGTTCGCCGCCGTGGGGCAGGTCGGCATTCCAATCATGTTGCAGGACGCGCCGCTTTCCGGTGTCGATCTGCCGGTATCTCTGCTGGTCAAGATGGCGCGCGAGATTGAGATGCTGAAGCTGTTCAAGATAGAATGCCCGCAAGCCGCCGCCAAGCTGCGCAGCCTGATTGCCGAAGGCGGCGACGCCATCGAGGGCCCGTTCGATGGCGAGGAAGCAATCACGCTTCTGGCCGATCTTGATGCGGGCGCCACTGGCACAATGACCAGCGCGCTGATCCCCGATCTGATCGGCCCGATCGTGACCGACTTTCTTGCGGGCAATCGCCAGGCCGCTATCGACGGCTATGGACGGGTGCTGCCTGTCGTGAACCATGAAAACCGCCAATGCGGCTTTCGCGCGGCCAAGGCGGCCATGGTCGAAGGCGGCGTGATCGCGTCAGACTTCTGCCGGCATCCCATTCCGCCCTTGCATCCCGACACGCGCGGGCTCTTGCTGGACCTCATGCGCCCGCTTGATCCGATCGTCCTGTCATGGGGGAAATGACACCATGAGCATCGCTTCTGCCATTGATGCGCTGCGCCCGCTATTCGGGAACAGGCTGGCAACGTCTGAGGCGCTTCTTGAACAACACGGCACCAATGAAAGCCATTTCGCACTGGCCCTGCCCGACGCCGTTGTCTTTCCCGAGACCACGCAAGAAGTGTCCGACCTCATGCGGATCTGCAACCAGCACGGCTGTCCCGTTGTGGCCTTTGGCACCGGCACCTCGCTGGAGGGGCATCACCTGCCCGTGCAAGGCGGCATCAGCCTCGATATGAGCCGGATGAACAGGGTGTTGCAGATAAATGCCGAGGATATGGATGTGGTGATCCAGCCTGGCCTGACCCGCGAAGAGCTGAACGTGGAGCTTCGGGCGACGGGTCTCTATTTCCCCGTGGACCCCGGCGCCAATGCCTCTTTGGGTGGTATGGCCGCGACGCGCGCCTCTGGCACGACAGCGGTGAAGTTCGGGACGATGAAAGACAACGTTCTGGCGCTGGAGGTGGTGCTGGCCGATGGCCGCGTCATCCGCACCGGCAGCCGCGCGCGCAAATCCAGCGCAGGGTACGACCTGACGCGGCTGATGGTCGGGTCGGAGGGGACGCTGGGCATCATCACGGAACAGACGCTCCGCCTGCAGGGCCAGCCAGAGGCCGTATCCGCCGCAACCTGCCGTTTTCCATCGATAGAGGATGCGGTGAACTGCGTCATCACCACCATCCAGTCCGGTATTCCCATGGCCCGCATCGAACTGGTGGACGAAATGATGGTGCGCGGCTTCAACCTGTATATGAAAAAAGACCTCCCCGAAGCGCCGCATCTGTTTGTCGAATTTCAGGGCTCTGCCGCGGGCGTTGCCGAACAGTCCGCGAATTTCGGCGCGATAGCCGAAGACTTCGGCGGCTCTGGCTTCACCTGGGCCGAAAAGCCAGAGGATCGCAATGAATTGTGGCGGATGCGGCATGGCGGGCACTATGCCAACAATGCGCTGCAACCCGGCAAGAAGACGCTGGCAACAGATGTCTGTGTGCCGATTTCCCAGCTGGCAGAGGCCGTGACAACCGCGCAGCGCCGCAGCCGGGAGCTGGACATCACCTGCACCATCGTGGGCCATGTGGGCGACGGCAACTTTCACTGCGGATGCCGCGTAGACCCTGCCAATGCCGAAGAGGTCGCCCGCATCACGCGATTTGCCGGCGAACTGGCGGATATGGCCCTGCGCCTTGGCGGAACGGTCACCGGCGAACACGGCATCGGCCTGGGCAAGATGAAATACATGGGCAAGGAACACAGCCCCGATGCGCTGGATGCGATGCGCGCGATCAAGGCGGCGCTCGACCCCAACAACATCCTCAATCCCGGCAAGATCCTGCCCCCACCCCATCCTGACGGAGACGCAAATGCTGCCCAATAGCAACGAACATCCAAATGCCACGCTGGTCGGTCGGGTCTGGCGCGATGATGTGGGCCCTGCATTGGTGCGACTGGACGGCGATGCTGTCATCGACATCACCTCGCGTGAGGCACCCACCATGCGCGACCTGCTGGAACTGGACGACCCCGGCGCACATGTCCGCGCAGCGCAGGGCGAACAGATCACCACGCTGTCCGATCTTGCTGCGGGTTCAACCGAGGGCGCGAATGGGCTGCGCCTTCTGCCGCCCTGCGATCTGCAGGCGATCAAGGCGAGCGGCGTGACATTCGCGGAATCCATGGTCGAACGCGTCATCGAAGAACAGGCCGCAGGCAATGCCGACCGCGCGCAGGAGATCCGGCAAAAGGTGCAATCCGTCATCGGCGATTCCCTGTCGGGGATCGAACCGGGCAGCGATCAGGCGATGCAGGTCAAATCCGTGCTTCAGGCCGAAGGGCTTTGGTCGCAATATCTGGAAGTCGGCATTGGCCCGGATGCCGAAGTGTTCACCAAGTCGCAACCCATGGCTGCCGTGGGTTACGGTGCCAGCGTCGGGCTGCACCCGATGTCACATTGGAACAACCCGGAACCCGAAATCGTGCTGGCCATCAACAGCCGCGGGCGTATCCTGGGCGCAACCCTTGGCAACGATGTGAACCTGCGCGATATCGAAGGCCGCTCTGCCCTGCTGCTGGGCAAGGCGAAGGATAACAACGCCTCCTGTTCAATTGGCCCGTTCCTTCGGCTCCTTGACGACAGCTATGGTATGGAGAACGTGCGCAGCGCCGAATTGACCCTGCGCGTCGAAGGCGAGGATGGCTTTGTCCTTGATGGCCATTCCAGCATGACCAAGATCAGCCGCCGCCCCGAGGATATCGTGGCCCAGACCATCGGGCGGCATCATCAGTATCCGGACGGGTTCATGCTGTTTCTGGGCACGCTTTTCGCGCCGATACAGGACCGTGACACGCCCGGACAGGGCTTCACCCACAAGACGGGCGACGTAGTCACGATCAGCGAACCCGGCCTTGGGGCCTTGACGAACACCGTGCGCCTGTCCACCGAATGTCCGGAATGGCGCTTCGGCGCTGGCGCGCTGATGCGCAATCTTTCAAAAAGGGGCCTGCTATGATCGGCATCTATGACGAAACCCGCTGCTCGCTGGGCGAAGGGCCGCTCTGGCATCCGGGTCTTTCGGCTCTGTTCTGGTGCGACATCAACAATCGACGCATCCTGACACGCGGCGTCGAGGATACCGCATTCTGGCAGATGGGCGAACATGTCTCGGCCTTGGGGCGTCTGGGCGACCGGCTGTTCGTGGCCGGAGAGACCGGAATTTTTGCCTTTGACCCCGCCACGGGCGACCGCGAAGACATCGCACCGCTGGAGGCCGACAACAAGGTCACCCGGTCCAATGACGGGCGCGCCGATCCATGGGGCGGGTTCTGGATCGGCACGATGGGCAAATCGGCAGAGGAAAAGGCCGGGACGATCCATCGCTTCTACCGCGGCGAGGTCCGGGCGATGTTCGGCAAGATCACCATTCCCAACGCGATCAGCTTTGCCCCCGACGGGTCCTGCGCCTATTTCACCGACACCCCGACCCGGCAGGTCTGGCGCCAGCCGCTGGACCAAAAGGAGGGCTGGCCCAAGGGCGACCCCGAGAAGTTCGCGGAACTGCCCCGCCCGGATGGCGCGGTGGTCGACAAGGCAGGCAACCTTTGGTGCGCAAATTACGGCCCCGGTCTGTTGACCTGCCATGACAAGGAAGGCAACCTGATCCAGCAAATGGAAATGCCCGTAAAGCAGGTGACCTGCCCTGCCTTCGCGGGAGAGGGCAGTTCGCGAATGTTCATTACAAGCGCCGCGCAGCGCCTGTCCGATCCCAGCCCGATGGATGGGCAGACGTTCGAGATTGAAGCCGATGGCGAAGGCCAGCAAGAATTCGAGGTTATCCTTTGAAATGAAGCGTTTTCTGACACTTGGCGAATGCATGGTGGAACTTGCACCAGCCGGAGACCAGCTTTATCGCCGCGGTTTTGCCGGTGACACGTTCAATACTGCCTATTACGCCCGCCGCCTGCTGCCGCAGGACTGGGCCGTCGGTTACTGTACGGTCGCGGGGCAGGATGCGGTCTCTGACGACATGCTGGACCTGATGCGCGGGCACGGGATCGAGACGCGGTCGATCCGGCAGGTCGCGGACCGCACTCTGGGGCTTTACATGATCCAGTTGAAGGATGGCGAACGCAGCTTCTCTTACTGGCGCGGGCAATCGGCGGCAAAGCTTCTGGCAGATGATCCTGACTGGCTCCGCGCGCAGCTGGACGGTGCGGATGTCGCGCAGTTTTCCGGCATCAGCCTTGCAATCCTGCCCCCGGAGGGGCGCGAGGCGTTCTGCGAAGCGCTGTCGCGCGCCCGTGCCAATGGCACGCATGTCGCGTTCGATACCAATCTGCGCCCGCAACTGTGGGAAGACGAGGCCACGATGCGCGCGGGGCTGCGCATGGGGGCCGAGGTGTCGGACACAGTTCTGCCCTCCTTTGACGAGGAACAGGGGCTATTCGGCGACACCGCCCCGGCAGAGACAATCGCCCGCTACCGCGACTGCGGCGCGAAAACGATCGCGGTCAAGGACGGGGCGGGCACGCTGACCGTCTGGGATCATGGCGAAGGCACGCAGGAATTCCAGCCCGTCAAGATCGACCCGGTGATCGACACCACGGCTGCAGGCGACAGTTTCGGCGCGGGCTTCCTCGCGGGACTAGCCATGGAACGCGGCATTGCCGAGGCCGCCCATCTGGCCATGGCCGTCGCCGCGCAGGTCGTGCAGGCGCGCGGCGCGTTGGTTGATCTGGACATGACCGATATAGAGGGGGCAGCGTCTTGAACATCCTGATCATCGGTGGCGGTGGCGTCGTCGGCCAAAAGCTCGCCCGACGGCTGGCAGAGCGCGGCGAATTGCGCGGACAGACCATCAGCAGCATGGTGCTGGCGGATATCGCCGATCCACCGCAGCCAGAGGCGCCCTTCCCCGTGGCATCCGCCAGCTGCGACATTTCCGATGCCGCGGCGGTAGCAGGCCTGATCGACGAGAGCACGGATGTGATCTATCTGCTGGCCGCCGTCGTCTCGGCCCATGCCGAAAGCGATTTCGATATCGGCATGCGCGTCAATCTGCACGGGGTTCTGAACGTGCTGGAACGCTGCCGGGCGCTGCAATCCGCACCGGTGCTGGTCTTTACCTCGTCACTGGCCGTGTTCGGGGGCGATGTGCCCGACCCGATCGAAGATTGGACGATCCCCAATCCGCAAACCTCCTATGGGGCGCAAAAGGCGATCGGGGAGCTTCTGGTCAACGACTATTCCCGGCGCGGTTTCATCGACGGGCGCGCTTTCCGGCTGCCGACCATCTCGGTCCGGCCCGGCAAACCCAACCTTGCGGCGTCCAGCTTCATGTCGTCGATCATCCGCGAACCGCTGAACGGGCAAGAGGCCGTCTGCCCGGTCGATCTTGATTTCCCGCATTACTATCTGTCGCCACGGCGCTGTGTGGAAAACCTGATCCTCGGCGCAGAGATCGACGGTGATGCGATGGGCAGCAGCCGGTCCATGATGATGCCCGGACGGACCTGGACCATCGGCCAGATGATCGATGCCATGACTGCCGTGGCGGGCCCCGATCCGGCAAAGCTTATCCGGTTCGAGGAACAGCCCGAGATCAACGCAATCGTCAAAGGCTGGAAATACGACCTCAACCCCGCCAAGGCGCTATCGCTTGGCCTGAAGGCCGATGACAGTTTCGAGGATAACGTTCGCTACTATATCAAGGATGATCTGCCCGGCGCCTAGGCTTTGGGCGCGTCAGCGAACCGGCGGTGTCTGGCGCGCCTCGCGACCAAGCCGCCGTTCGCGCCGCCAGATATACAGCCCCGATCCCACGATGATGAGCGCGCCCGCAAGCGTCCACATCGTGGGCCAGGTGCCAAAGACCAGCACCCCGGCCGCCGAGGCGGAAATCAGCTGAAGGTAATTCATCGGCGCCAGCAGCGACGCATCGGCAAGCCTGTGCGCCACGGTCGCCGCCGCATGGGCGCCAAAGCCAAACGTCCCGATCAGCCCCATCACCACCCAGCCTACGGTACTGTCGGGCCATTGCCAGTGATGTATCACGAGAGGCAGCATGCAGAGCGCCGCCAGACCGCTCGACCAGATCTGGCTGGTGGCGTTGGATTCCTTGCCCGCCAGCATCCGCGTCATGACGAAGTAAAGCGACGCACAGCAAAGCGCCCCCAGCGACAGAAAGATCGCAGGGTGGAAATCTACTCCCCAGGGCTGCACCACAACCAAAACGCCGCAGAACCCCACCAGCACCGCCAGCACACGCCGCAGGCCCACCGTCTCGCCCAGCAGCAGCACTGACAGGACCGTCACCGTGACCGGCATGCTGAACATGATCGCGGTCGTTACGGTGATCGGCAGGAATTGCAGTGCCACGAAATTAAGCGCGGTGCTGCCCAGCAGACAGGCAGAGCGGGCCATCTGCAATTTGGGACTTTTGGAACGAAGCGCTTCGGCCCCTTCCGTTGGCAGGAACACCACCAGAGACAGTATGAAGTGGCCGAGATAGCGCAGGAAAACCACCTGCACCACCGCGAGCCCCGACAGCATCAGCCATTTGGCAGACGTGTCGATGCAGGTGAAGCCCAGCACCGCCATTGCCATCAGCAAGAGCCCCAGTCCCGGCCGGTCTTCTTTCGGTTTCAAGACGCTCATTCGGGTTTCAACCGTTGGCCCACCCACCATCGATCACATGCGCCTGTCCGGTGGTAAAGCTGCTTTCGTCCGATCCCAGATACACCGCGAGATGCGCAATCTCTTCCGGCAGGCCAATACGGCCCATCGGTTGGCGGGCGATGAATGCCTCTTTGGCCGCGTCGTAATCGCCCGTGGCCTTCAGGCGCTCGTGCAGGCTGGGGCTATCGACCGTGCCGGGACAGATCGCATTGGCGCGGATGCCTTGCCTTATGTAATCGATCGCGACGGCTTTCGTCGACGCAATGACCGCCGCCTTCGATGTCGCGTAAAGATACCGGTTCGGTGCCGCCAGAACCGTCGAGGCGACGGAGGCGATGTTGATGATCGATCCGCCGCCACGGTCGACCATGCCCGGCAACGCTGCCTGCATCGCGTGAAACTGCGACCGCATGTTGAGGTTCATGGCAACGTCGAATTCCGCGTCCGTCGCATCTGCAATCGATCCCGCATGCACCACGCCCGCGCAGTTCACCAGAATGTCAGGGGCAGCTTCGACCACCGCAGATTGCAACGCCGCCTTATCGGTGACATCCAGCGCAAAACACGTCGCGCCGTCCAGCCCTTTCAGTAGACCGGCATTCAGATCTGTCGCTGTCACGATGGCACCCTCGCGCAAATAGGCGTCGGCGATGGCGCGGCCGATACCTTGCCCTGCCGCCGTGATGAAGGCGCGTTTGCCTTCCAATCTCATTTGGTGGTCATCTTCTTGCTCAGGAAATCTACCATTTCGGGCACCATATGGTCGCCGAACCCTTCAGAGACCGCCTCGCCAAGGGTCGCATCCGCAGCCCCCGACATGCGCGACGTGGCACCCAGTCCTTCGGCCATAGACCGGTAATAGCCGACGTCCTTCTTGGCATTGGCGACAGAGAACGCCAGATCGATCTGCCCGTCCTTGGCGTAATTGTGGATGAACTCCATCATTCCGGATTTGAGCGGCCCGGCCGAAACCGCGCTGTACATCGTCTCTCGCCCGATGCCTGCGGCGTCGCAGATCGCAAAGGCCTCGGACATGGCGCAGGCGGTTGTCATGGCGAAGAAGTTGTTGATCAGCTTGATCGTGTGGCCCGCGCCGGATGCGCCCAGGTGAAAGACGTTCTCACCCAGATCCTCCAACACCGGCTTCACCCGCTCGAACGCGGCCTCGTCGCCCGCGCACATGATGTTCAGCAGCCCGTCCTTGGCATGGGCGGGCGTGCGGCCCAGAGGCGCGTCCAGATAGGCAGAGCCGCGCTCCGCCACGTCAGCGGCAATCTTGCGGGTCGAACCCGGCAATGAAGTGCCGAAGTCAATCACCACAGACCCGGTGCGCAGCCCCTCCAGCACGCCGCCCGCACCGTAGACGCGGCTTTCAACGCTCTCAGACGTGTCCATGCAGAACATGACGATGTCGCTGACCGCCGTCAAAGCGGCGGCGGTCTCAGCCTCTGCCGCGCCGCGCGCCACAGCCGCATCCACCGCCTTGCGGGACCGGTTGGCCATCACCGTCACGCCGTAGCCCATGTCCTGAAGCCGTCCAACCATGGCCGCGCCCATCAGGCCCAGTCCGATGAAACCTATGCTTGGTTTGCTCATGTCTTTCTCCATGTTTTCTTGCCGCCACCATGCTCCCCTGCACCTATGGATGCGGGGAAATCTATTCATCACAGGACCAATGCCGGAACAGGGGGGAACGGGTGGCGGTTGTCGCGCCCTGCCCCGGGCCTGACCCGGGGCCTCTACATCACCGCGCCGATCTGCCAGGGGACAAACTCGTAGTCGCCAAGCCCCTGTGCCTCGGATTTTGTCTGCTCTCCGCTGGCCACCCGCAAAAGTGTTTTGTAAATCTCGCGCCCGACCTCTTCGACACTGGCCCCATCAGTAAGGATACGGCCCGCGTTGATGTCCATATCCTCGGTCATTCGGGTATACATTTCGGTATTCGTCGCGATCTTCAGCGACGGCGAAGGTTTTGCCCCGAACGCAGATCCGCGCCCGGTGGTGAAGGTCACAAGATTGCAGCCCGATGCGATCTGCCCGGTCACACTGGCCGGATCGTAGCCGGGGCTGTCCATAAAGGCGAAACCGGGCTTTGTCACCGGCTCGGCATATTTGTAAACGCCGGTCAGCGGCGTCGTCCCGCCCTTGGCCGCAGCACCCAGCGATTTCTCCAGAATGGTGGTCAGGCCACCCTTCTTGTTTCCGGGGCTGGGGTTGTTGTCCATGCTGCCCTTGTTGCGCAGGGTGTAATCCTCCCACCAGCGGATCAGGCCAATCAGCTTCTCCCCCGTTTCGCGGTCCGCAGCACGGGCAGTCAGAAGATGCTCTGCGCCGTAGATCTCGGGCGTTTCGGCCAGAACCCCCGTTGCCCCCTGCGCGACCAGCAAATCACAGGCATATCCCAGCGCCGGGTTGGCGGTGATGCCGGACCACGCGTCAGAACCGCCGCATTGCAGCGCGACCATCAACTCGGAGGCCGGGCATTCCTCGCGCTGCACATCGTTGACCAGAGGCAGCATCGCTTCGATCTTCCTGATGCCAAGCTCGACCGTCTTGCGCAGGCCGCCGACGTCCTGAATGTTCATCGACTGGAACAGCGGGCCGGGCACCAGGCCGTAGGCCTCGATCAGCCAGTCAATCTGGTTCATCTCGCAGCCCAACCCCGCCATCAGCACGGCGGCGACATTGGGATTGCGGGCATAGCCCCACATCACGCGTTGCAGCGCCTCGAACCCGTCACCGGACCCGGCCATGCCACAGCCCGTGCCATGCACGAAAGCCACGACGCCGTCGACATTTGGATAGGCCGCAAGGCGTTCCTCGGTGAAATGGGCGGCTATGTTGCGCGCCGCGGTGGCCGAACAATTTACCGATGTCAGAACGGCAATATAGTTGCGCGTGCCAACACGCCCCGAGGGACGGCGATAGCCCATGAACGTATCACGCATCTTTGCCGGGGCGACGGGGCGCAGGTTGGTGGAAAATTCGTATTCCGTATCGACGTTGCGAAATTCAAGGTTGTGGGTGTGCACATGCGCGCCCTGCGCGATGTCTTCGGCGGCATATCCGATCACTTGCGCGTATTTGGTGACAGGCGCGCCTTTCGCAATCGCCACCGCCGCCATCTTGTGCCCCCGCGGGATCAGGGTCGTGGCCCCTTCATCCCCCACCGCGAGCGGCGAGATGGCGGTGACGACATTGTCCTCGGGCGACAGTCGAACGGTTTTCATGTTGTGTCCTCACACGGAAAACGGGCCGAAATCAGGCCCGGAAGGTCTTTTGAAAAAGGGGCCCGGCGTTTCGAGATCGCCGGGCCGGATGGTACCGCTATACCTTGCTACAAGAAGAGTGTGACAATCGGCGGCCAGATCAGCAAGACCGACAATGCAATCAACTGGATGGCAATGAACGGCAGGAAGCCCTTGAAGATATCGGTCAGCGAAATCTCTGGCGGGGCAACTGATTTGAGGTAGAAGGCCGCGGGCCCGAAAGGTGGCGACAGGAAACTGACCTGCATGTTCATGCAGAACACCACGCCGAACCAGATCGGAACATAGCGCGGGTCGACATGGCCAAGAAAGCCGATCTCTTCCGCCGGAAGGCGCACCACGATGGGCAGGAATACCGGCATGATCAGCAGCACGATCCCGACCCAATCCATGAACATCCCCATGATCAGGAAGATGAACATCATCACCAGGATGACACCCATCGTCGGCATATCCGCCCCCACGATCAGGTTGGCCACATAGGTCGGCCCCCCTGCAAGCGTGTAGGCCGCCGCCAGCGCTGCCGCACCGATGGTCACCCAGATGATCGTGCCGGTGGATTTCAGCGTGCGCATCAGGCTGTCCCAGACGATCTCAAAGCTCATCTCGCGGCGAAGCGCGCCGATGACAAAGACCGCGACGACGCCCATCCCGGCCGCCTCGGTAATCCCTGTGATCCCGCCATAGATCGAGCCCAGAACAACGCCGATCACAACGGTTGGCGCGATCAGACCCTTGCCCATTTCCCAGCCAATCGCGGTGCGTTCGCGCCCGACGACGACAAAGACGACAATGGCGAAGAGGACGAAAGCGCCGATCAGCCAGGGCAGATCGCTGACCATGCCAAGGAAGATCGGATCGACCCCTTCCGTCACCACATTGGCGCTTGTCGCGGTGAAGAACAGCGCCCGCAGGATCAGCACGGCGGTGATCCACATGCCGAAACGCGCCAGGAAGCCAAGGAAAAGCAGCCCCTTCTCGCGCCCCTTCGGGTCATCCGGATTGTCCGGCGGAAGCGGGGCCTGAGAGGGGTCCAGCTGCGTGCGGATGAAGATGTAGAGGATGAAGAACGACGCCAGCATGAAGCCCGGCAGGAATGACGCGGTGAACAGTGCCTTGATCGAAGTCTCTGTCACCAGACCGTAGAAGATCAGCACGATCGAGGGCGGGATCATTGTTCCCAGGCTGCCACTGGCACAGATTGTCCCGATGGCGAGGTTCTGGTTGTAGCCAAGGCGCAGCATCTGCGGCAGCGCGATCAGACCCAGCAGAACGACCTCACCGCCGATGATGCCGGACATCGCCGCCATGATGACCGCCATGATCGAGGTTACAAACGCGATGCCACCCCGCGTCCGCGACAGCCAGACGTTAAGCGAGGAATACATGTCCCGCGCGATGCCAGATCGTTCCAGCAGCGCTGCCATGAAGATGAACAACGGCACCGAGATCAGCACGTAATTCGTCATCTGCCGGTAGACCGCCTGCCCCAGAACAGATAGCGGCCCCTGCCCGAAGGTGCGGAACAGGATGTCGACATCGAATTTCAGCACCAGCGTCACCACGGCCAGGAAAGCCGAGGCAAACCCCAGTGGCATACCGATTGCCAGCAGCGCGAACATGCCCAGCAAGAGTATCAGGGAGAGTGTCCCGATATCGACCATTACTTGTCTCCCTCAAGGGTGCGGCGGATGTTCTCGATCTCCACCTCGTCGATGTCATCGGCTGCGGAATGATGCTCTGGCGCCTTGTTCCAGTCGGCAATCAGGTTGGACACCGCCTGGATCGTGACCAGCACGATGATGAACAGGATCGCAGGTTTGACAGTGCCGGGAATGGGCGGATCCCATGCGGTGCCGAACGTCTCCATCCGCAGAAAGCGCCGCAGCGCGTCGTTATAGCCACCCCAGACCAAAGCCAGGGTAAACGTGCAGATCAACCCGACAGAGATGACATCGGCCGTCTTTTGCATCCAGCGGGGCATGATGTCGTAGACCACGTAGATCCGGATATGGCTGCGCTGCTGCATCGCGTATTGCCCGGCCAGCAAAAAGACGAAGGACGCGATCCACAAGGAAAGCTCGTTCGCCCAGAGCGTCGGCCTTGAAAACACGTAGCGCGACACCACCTCGAAGAACATCACCAGCACGATCAGCCCGACAGCGATCATCGCCAGACGCGAACAGACCAAGGAGATGATGTCGAAGAAACCGCTCGGTTCCTGTTCGATCACGCCCTTCGTGTCAGACAGGTAAAGCGACGCCGAAAGCAGGGTCGCGATGATCAGGAAAAGCATCACAGTAACGACGGGCCGACCGGCTGGCCGGATCATCTCGTGCATGCCGATGGCGTCTTCGGAAATGATCGTGTTGATCGCGAGCCAGACGAAAAGAAGTGCGGTCAGCGCACTGAAACCGATCATCGCCAATTTGATGGGCCGCCTCATGGAGCCCAGCCACAGACTGTTGTTCTGCATCGAAGTCAGCCCCCCCTAACTTGTCAGGTGAAAAAAGGGCGAGCCCCTGCTCTGAGGGACCCGCCTTGTCCAATATGGCCAAACCTTGCGGTCAAGCCTTTCGGATCACTCGACCAGGCCCAGCTGCTTCATGTAGGCCATGTGGCTTTCAAGGATCTTGCCGGCCTCGGGCGAGCGTGTACCCCAATCGGCCCATGCGGTCTGCGCGGCCTTGCGGAATGTCGCGCGGTCTTCGGGCGACCAGTCATACAAGGTCACACCGTCGGCTGTCAGCTGTGCAGCAGCCTCGGCGTTCAGCTTTTCGTTGGACAGCGCAATCTGGAAGGCCAGCTTCTGCCAGGCGGTATCGATGATGCGCTTGTGCTGATCGCTCAGACCGTTCCAGATATCGAGGTTACATGCCAGGTGGTCGGACGGCATGGAGTGAAAGCCCGGATAGGTCGCGTGCTTCACGATGTCATACAGGCCAAGACCCACGTTGTTGGCAAGGCCGGACGCGTCGGCGCCATCGATGATGCCTGTCTCAAGCGCGGTGAAAATCTCTGTGAAATCCATCACGATCGGGGAGGCGCCAAGCTCTTCGAAAATCTCGGTTTCCATGCCCGGGGGCGACCGGAACTTCCAGCCTTTCACGTCCTCGAAACCGGCGATCGGCTTTGAGGAGGACAGCGATTCCTGGCCATAGATCGACCAGCCGACCAGTTGCATGTTCTGCGCGTTGTACAGCTCTTGCGCGGCCTCGTAACCGTCGCCGTGATAGAGCCAGCTATACTGCTGCCAGGGGGTTTCATATCCGCCCATGATGTCGCCAACGAATTGGAAAGCGGGGTTCTTGCCCGTCTGGTAGGCACCACCGGTGGCGTCGCAATCCAGAATGCCGTTGATCGCGGCATCGAAGGTTTCCGTGGTCGCCACGACAGAGGACGAATAGAACATCTCGATGGCAATCTCGCCGCCCGACATGACCTGCACGTCATCGATGAACTGCGTCAACATCTGCCCGGTGGGGTGTTCGGTCGCGTAATGGGTCTGGATCCGCAGGGTGACATCCTGTGCGCTTGCCGTTCCGGCAATCAGCGCGGCCGCGGCAGCCGTCTTCATCATCTGAGCAATCTTCATGTTTTCCTCCCTAAAAGACATGTTCTGCTTTTTATTCTGCCGCGATCATGGCCCGCGACACGCCAGCTGGTCGTAACCAGTTACAGGCACGCTAGCGATGTCGTTATCGACAATCAATCATTTTTGGTATACCAGATTGAAACAAAGCTTGCGCGAACCCGCAGTTCTTTGAAACGAATGCGATTTTCTCGGCTTTGATTTGGAAAAGAGACTGATGACTGACAACAGCCTGCCCGAGAAGATCGCCGCTTCGCTGCGCCGGGACATCTTGCGCGGCACGCTGGCACCGGGTGCCCAGATCAAGGAACGCGACAGCGCGGCAGAGCTCGGCGTCAGCCGCACGCCGATGCGCGAGGCGATCCGCATCCTCGCCAAGGAAGGGCTGGTCTTGCTGCGCCCTTCGCGCAGCCCGGTGGTGGCCGATCCGACGCTGAAGGAAGTGACCGACGCGATTGCGGTTCTTTCCGCGCTTGAGGTTCTGTCCGGCAAACTTGCCTGCCGCCACGCGACAGTTGACCAGATCGCAGGGATTCGCGGCATCCACGAACATTTCAGCGCAATCTACGACTATACCGACCCGGTTGACCTGTTCGAGGTCGACATGTCGTTTCACGTGGCCATTGCGCAGGCCTCGCATAACCTGCCGCTGGCAGAGACCCACCGCAGCTATCTAGAGCGGCTTTGGCGGGCCCGGTTCCTGTCTGCCCGCAGACGCAAGGCACGCGACAGGGTGCTGCGCCAACACGGCCAGATCGTGGCCGCGCTGGAAACGCGCGACGAGACCGCGATCACCCGTGATATCGAAGAACATCTGGAACATCTCGTTGTAAACATCGGAGATTACTTCCACGCGCGCGACGCCGGTGAGGGGCCCATCCCTGAAGGCACGCAAAGCGACCCCCATGACCAACCCCGAAAGGAAGAGAAATGAAACTACTCAGGTTCGGCCCCGTCGGACAGGAAAAACCCGGCATTCTGGATGCAGATGGCAATGTCCGGGACGTGTCGGCGCATGTGGCGGATTTTGCCGGGCCGACAGTGTCGCTGGACGAACTGGAGGCGCTGCGCCAGATCGATCCGGCCAGCCTGCCCATCGTGAACGATCCGGGCCGGATCGGGTCTTGTCTTGCCAATGTGCCGAACTTCTTCTGCGTCGGTTTGAACTATGCCAAGCATGCCGCAGAGACGGGCGCAGAGCCCCCCAAGGAGCCGATCATCTTTTCCAAGGCAAGCTCTGCCCTGTCGGGCCCGTTCGATCCGGTGATCATCCCGCGCGGCTCTGAGAAGGGCGACTGGGAGGTTGAGCTGGGCGTCGTGATCGGGCGCGAGTGCCTCTATGTGTCAGAGGCCGACGCGCTGGATTACGTGGCGGGCTATTGCACCATCAACGATGTGTCGGAACGCGCTTTCCAGATTGAACGCGGCGGTCAGTGGATCAAGGGCAAATCCGCCCCCACATTCGGCCCGACCGGTCCCTACCTTGTCACCGCGGACGAGGTTGGCGATCCGCAGAACCTTGATGTGAAGCTGACCCTGAACGGCGAGGTCGTGCAGGATTCCAACACGTCCGACATGATCTTCACGGTCGCGCAGTGCATTTCGCACATGTCGCAATTCATGAAGCTCGTTCCCGGCGACATTATTGCCACCGGCACCCCTTCGGGCGTGGGTATGGGCATGAAACCTCAGCGGTTCCTGCGCCCCGGCGATGTGATGGAAGTCGAAGTGGTGGGCCTTGGCGCGCAACGGCAGGAAACCACCGCAGCCGAATAGGTCGTGGCGCTTTGATAGCTTCGGATCAGGCTTGCGCCCGATCCGACCGGCGCGCGGGAACTTTCGTTCCCGCGCGCCTTACGTTTCACCACTCAAGCGACGGTCAGTTTACCGGCGTCTGCAGCGGCTCACCGGCAAGAAACGCCTCGATATTCGCCAATTGCAGCTTTGCCATGCGGCGACGGGTTTCCACACTGCCAGAGCCCTGGTGCGGCTGAAGATGCACATTGTCGAGCTTCAGAAAGCGCGGATCGACCTTCGGCTCGTTCAGGAAAACGTCCAGCCCCGCGCCCGCGATCCGGCCCTCTTCCAGCGCGTCAAGCAGCGCCCCTTCGTCAATCGTGCTGCCGCGCGAGATGTTGATGACGATGCCACGCGGGCCCAACGCGTCAATGACCTGCCTGGAGACATGCCCTTCCGTTTCCTTGCCCCCGACCAGAGCCACCACGAGGACGTCGACGGCTTTCGCCATCTCCACCGGCGAGCTGTGATAGGTCCACCCGGGGGTCTCTTTTTCGGAGCGCGATGTGTAGTGGATCTCGCATTTGAACGCGGCCAGCCGGTTGGCGATTTCACGCCCGATCCGGCCCAGCCCGACAATGCCGACCGTGCTGCCACTCATCTGGCGGTTCAGCGGAAAGCTTTCGCCCGCCGACCAGCGACCAGAACGCACAAGCGCATCGCCCGCCACCATGTTGCGGCATTGGGCGATCAGCATCGCCACGGCCAGATCAGCCACATCATCGTTCAGCACGTCTGGCGTGTTGGTGACCTTGATCCCGCGCGCGGTGGCGGCAGCGATGTCGATGGCATCATACCCCACGCCGTAATTGGCGATCACGCCCAGGCTCGGGAACAGGTCCATCTCTGCCCCGGTCAGCGCATGATGCCCCTTGAAAGCAATCGCGCGGATGCTTTTGCGCGTGCCCTCCTCCAGCGCGGCCATGTCGGGCGGGCCTGACACGAAGGCAAATGGCATCGATGCCTCAAGCCGGGCGCGCTCTTCGTCGGTGAACGCGGCGCCAGAGATCAGAAGGACGGGATCAGACATGGAAAACCTCTTGTTTTAAAGTATTGCGGCGATGCGTTCGATCGCCGTCTGGATGTTCTCGGTCGAGTTGGCGTAGGAAAAGCGCAGGTAGCCCTCTCCCCATTTGCCAAAGCTGGTGCCAGCAACAGTCGCAACGCCTGCTTCGTTCAGGAACCGGTCCTGCGCCTCGCGGGCGGTCATGCCGGTGCCTTCGATATTGGGGAAGGCATAGAAGGCCCCCGCAGCATCCGGGCAGCGAAACCCCGGCAGACCATTCAGCGCATCAACGATCACCTGGCGGCGGGCATCGAATTGCGCAACCATCTCGCGCACCGCATCCTGCGGGCCGTTCAGCGCCGCGATCCCGGCAAATTGCGTGGCCGCATTGACGCAGGAATGATCGTTGATGCAAAGCCGGGTGACATGGTCCACGCAGGCATCCGGCCAGACGGCATATCCAAGGCGCCAGCCGGTCATCGCATAAGTCTTGGACCAGCCATCCAGCATGATCAGCCGGTCACGAATTTCGGGATATTGCAGCAGGCTGACATGTTCGCGCCCGCCATAGAGCATGTTGGAGTAAATCTCGTCGGACATCAGCGCGACATGCGGGTGTGCCTCAAGCCCTTTAACCAGCTTGTCGATCTCTTCCTTGGGCGTGACCCCGCCAGTGGGGTTCGCGGGGGAGTTGATGATTATGAGCCGCGTGCGATCAGTGATCTGCGACAGCAGCGCATCTGCCGAGAAAGCAAAGCCGTTCTTTTCCTCCAGCGCAATCGGCACGGGCGTGGCACCGGAATAGCGAATGACGGATTCGTAGATCGGGAAGCCGGGGTTGGGGTACATGATCTCTACCCCCGGCTGCCCGAACATCAGCACGGCAAAGAACATGGTGGGTTTGCCGCCGGGCACGACGACGACGTTGTCGGGATTGACCTCGACCCCGTGGCGGCGATGCAGGTCGGCAGTCACCGCCTCGCGCAGCGGCAGCAGACCATTGGCCGGGGTATAGCCGTGATGGCCGTCGCGCAGCGCCTTGATCCCCGCCTCCACGATATGTTCGGGCGTGCGGAAATCCGGCTGACCAATGCCCAGATTGATGATGTCCCGCCCCTCTGCGGCAAGCTTTCCGGCACGCGCCAGGACTTCGAAGGCGGATTCGGTGCCGAGTCGGCTCAGCGATTCGGCGAATTTCAATTGGGTCATCAAGGGGCCTCCCACATTCGCCCGGGCGCGGCGCCTCCCACCTGATGGACGGGTCGGCACGGGTCAGGGCATCTCTCCGCGGTTTTGGTATACCAAGTGGATCGGCGCGGCAATCGCGACTGCGGACAAATGCGCACCATCCGCCAATCCTGTGCCCGCAAAAGGGGGCCTGCCGTGGCGTTGACAAGCAAAGGGGCACCCGGCACAGTCAGCGCGATTTCGCCCCTCCCCAAACCATTGCCCCGCAAGATCGGGGTTCATGACGACGAGGCCCAGACCCATGAAATTGTCCAGCAGCTATCACGATCTTGACGGGGCCAGCGTGTTCATCACCGGCGGTGGCTCTGGCATCGGTGCGGCGCTGACCGAAGGCTTTCTGCGACAGGGCGCGCGCGTGACCTTCGTGCAGCGGTCGGATGGCAACCCGTTTTGTGAGGAAATGGCCGCGGCCACCGGCAATCGCCCCATCTACCTGCCCTGCGACATGACGGATGTCACCCAGATCCGGGACGCTGTCGCCAAATCCGCCGAGATGCAGGGCCCGGCCCGCATCCTTGTGAGCAATGCCGCCAATGATCTGCGGCACGACACGCTCGACGTGACCGAGGAATTCTGGGACTGGTGCCAGGCGATCAACCTGAAATCCTATTTCTTTGCCGCACAGGCGGTGCTTCCCGCGATGAAGGCCGCAGGACGCGGATCTATCGTCAACTTCACCTCCGTCAGCTACCTGATGGGCGCGACCGGCATGCCCGGTTACACGACAGCTAATTCCGGCATCAACGGCATGACACGCAGCCTTGCGCGCGAATTCGGGCCCGACGGGATCAGGGTGAACGCATTGGCGCCGGGCTGGGTTCTGACCGAAAAGCAGCAGGAGAAATGGGCGACGCCGGAAAAGCTCGACGCGCATATGGCGCTGATGTGCCTCAAAGAGCACCTCGCCCCGGTCGACATCGTGGAACCGGTGCTCTTTCTCGCCTCTGATGCGAGCCGGATGATGACGGGTCAGGCGCTGGTCGTGGATGGCGGCGTGGGTATGACGGGCTGATCCGAGACCAATAAAGCTATTGATACCCACGCAGATCGGCCGTTGCGCGGCACGACAGCATTGAGCATGTCGGCGCGTGTTACAACGCGCGAAAACGGCATCGGTTCCCTTGTTTTCGCCAGTTACCGCACGTCTTTCGCAATCTGTGGTTTTCTCGCGTTTCTTGTGTCAGATCATGGAACCAATGCGCTCTCTGCGCTCTTCTTCCTGTAATGGGCGGCCATGATGGTCGCTGCGAAGACCCCGCATGAACCCAATCTGCGGGACGTTCAGGAGGATGGATATGGCGACGCAAGGTAACACCGTCCACAAGGACTTTGAGAATGCCAAGGCCGAGGTCAAAGCCGCGGCCGAAGAGATCAAGGAAGACGCCCGCAGCACGGTCGATCACGTGCGTGGCGAAGCAGAGCGGATTGCACAGCAGCAAGCCAATGCAGCGCGCCAACGTGTGGCAGACGAGGTCGGCAGCCTGGGTGGCGCGTTGCGCAAGGCCGCGCGTGACCTTCAGGATGGCACCATTCAGGAACAGGCGATGTCGCGTGTTGCTGACGGGATTGCCGACCTGTCCGACAACATCGCGACAGCGGACCTGCGGCAAGGGGTTGACGAGCTGGCAGGCTATGCCCGCCGCCAACCGGTTGCCTTTCTCGGCGCGGCAGCGCTTCTCGGCTTTGCCGGGGCGCGCTTTCTGAAGGCTTCGGACAATACGGCACCAAACGCCGATACCCTGTCCGAAGATTGGCCGGAGTATAGCTGATGCCGCATGACGATCACGGCAGACCCTCGACAACGGCCCTGCTGCAATCGCTTGTCGATCAGATCTCCGGCCTGTTTCGGGGAGAGGTCGACCTGCTGAAGGCCGAGATGTCCGAGAAGGCCCAGACCGTCGGATCTGCCATGGGGATGGTCGTCGCGGGCGTTGTGGTGGTGCTTGTCGCCCTGCACGCGCTCGCCGCTGCGGCCATCTTCGGACTGATCGCATACGGGCTGCACGCGGGCTACGCAGCGCTCGCCGTTGGCGCGGTCCTCGCGCTGGTCGCGCTCGTGCTCATCAAGTCCGGGTTGGCCAAGGTCAAGAATACATCGCTCACCCCCGAGCGTACCGCGAACAATGTCCGCAAGGACGCACAAGTCATGAAGGAGAAAACCCATGTCGGTTGATTCAAATGAACTCGAACGAGACCTCGAACGCCGTCGTGCCCGCCTTGGGGCGACGCTGGAAGATCTGGGTGACCGCTTGTCGCCCGAACACGCCCTGCAAAACGCATCTGAACTTGCGAATGATCTGGGCACCGCCGCCGTATCGGTTGCAAAGCGCAACCCTCTGGCGCTGGCACTTGTTGGCGCAGGACTGGCGCTTGCCTTGTCCAACACCGGCCCCTCCGCAGGCGATATCCGTCGCGGCGGCGAACGGCTGGGCGGCAAAGGCCGCGATCTGGGCCGGCGTGTTCGTGACAATCTGCCCGGCTCGGGCGGTGACAGCGACAGCGCGACCGGTGCGCCGGTTCAGGGGCGCACCGTAAGGGCCACGCCCGTAATGGACAGGCGCTCCCCCGCATGGATGGCGGATCTAGACGACACGCCGCAGGTTTCGCAAAGCCGCGTTGACGAATTGCGCGACGCCGCCCGCGCGAAGGGCGAAGAGATCAGCGAAGCCGTCGCCCTGCGTCGGGCCCGTCTGCAAGCTCAGGCCGAGCGCCTTCGTGCACGTTTTGCCGAAGGAACAGAGCATCTGGGCACCGAGGCGCGCGCCCGCGTCGTCGAAGCCCGCGAGCGTGCCTATGTGCTGAGCCGCCGCGCTCAGGATGCCGCGACCGAAGGCGCCAGCCGCGCCCGCAGCTTCTATGAAGAGCATCCGCTGATCGTCGGCACTCTGGCCCTGGCCGGTGGCGCTGCTGTCGGTGCGATGTTGCAGCGGACAGAGCGGGAAAACCGCGCCTTCGGGTCTCATTCCGACCGCTTCCTGTCCGAGGCAGAGCGCGTGCTGGAAGAAGAGAGCCGCAAGGCGCTGGACGCGGGCCGCGCCGCCTATGAGGAAGGCAAGGCCACGCTGAAGGAAAAGACCGGCAACCCCTCTGTATCCGACGTGAAGGATGCCGTGGAAGAGGCTGGAAACCGCGCGGCAGAGGCGGCCAAGACCACCGCCAAGAACGAAGATCTGGGCAAGACGACGCACTGACAAGATCTTTGTAAGACCCCGACCCCCGGCGCCATCGCTCCGGGGGTTTTTTCTTGCTCTGCAAGGGTTTCGATCACCGGTCGACGGGCGCTTCGTGCCTGCGCGACAGCTTCGCCGCAACGTCCAGCAGGGCCTGCAACACCGGGGTGTGCGGATCATGGTATTGCGCCACAAGACCAACAGAATGCCCCGGTTCGCCCTGCACGATGGGGATCATGCGCAGATCCCGCCCGAGGGTCAGAAACCGCGCGAGATCTTCGGGCAATACGGCGCACAGGCCCGCCTCGCGGACCTGACTGACCAGCACCACAGTAGAGTTCGATTCGAACCCGGTCACCGGCGCCACGCCCGCGTCATTCAGTAACTTGTTGATGATGCGCCGGTTCTGCATGTCGGGCGTCAGCAGGCATAGCCGCTGCGCCCCGACCTCGGCCCAGTCAAGCTCTGCCCGGTCTGCGAGGGGATGATCCGCAGGGCAGATCAGCGTGTGATTCTCTGTGTACAGAAATGCCTTCGACACCCTGCCCAGCGGTTCGTTATCAAGATAGGAAATGCCCGCGTCGATATCGAGGTTTTCCAGCATCTCCAGAATATCGGCCGAAGACCGCGAGAGGATGGTGAATTCCACCTGCGGATGTACCCGGTTGAACTCTGCTGCCAGACGCGAGGCCCAGGTCAGCGCCGTGGGGATCACCGCAATCCGCAAAAGCCCTGACAGCCCTTCGCGGCGAAAGCGCATTTCATCGCGCAGGCGCCGCGTGTCGCCAACGATTTGCCGCGCCCAGACCAGCGCGCGTTTCCCCTCCGGCGTCAGCCCGCCAAATCGGGAGCCGCGCAGGACCAATTGCACCCCAAGCTGTTTTTCCAACTGCTTGATGCCGGCGGACAATGTTGGCTGAGTGATGCCCAGATGCTCTGCCGCGCGGCCGAAATGCTTCGTCCGCGCCAGTGCAATCAGCATTTCGAGTTTTGCAATCATCGCCACACTCTGGCGCAAGGCCGTGCGGAACAAAAGAGGCGAGGGGCGGACGCGCCGCCCTGCCCTGTCTCAGATCACGCGTCCCAGGCGCGGTCGCCATCCTTGTCCCGCACGCGGGTCGGCAGACCGATCCGGTCAAGCAGCGTGAAGAACGGCTTGGGGTCCATCTCTTCGACGTTTTTCATCGTCTTCGCGTCCCACTCACCAGTGGCGATAAGCATCGCCGCCGCGACGGGCGGAACCCCGGCCGTGTAGCTGATGCCCTGACTGCCAACCTCTTTGTAAGCCTCGGCATGATCGGCGACGTTATAGACGAAAAGCTCGACCTCTTGGCCGTCTTTCGTGCCTTTGACCAGATCACCGATACAGGTCTTGCCCGTGTAGTTCGGCGCCAGCGAGGCGGGATCAGGCAGTACGGCCTTGACCACCTTCAGCGGAACGACTACCTGCCCTTCGGCGGTCTTGACGGGTTGTTCGGACAGCAGCCCAAGGTTCTTCAACACGGTGAAGACGTTGATGTAATGCTCGCCAAAACCCATCCAGAACCGGACGTCGGCTTTGGGATAGTTGGCCGAAAGCGAATGCACCTCGTCATGGCCCGACATGTAGGCCATCTGCTTGCCCACCACGGGCAGATCCCATTCGCGGCCAACCTCGAACATGGCATTTTCCTGCCATGCGCCGCTCTGCCAGGAATACACCGTCCCGGTGAATTCACGGAAATTGATCTCCGGGTCGAAATTGGTTGCGAAATACTTGCCGTGAGAGCCTGCGTTGATGTCAACGATATCGATGCTCCTGACCTCGTCCATCTGGTCAGCGGCAAAGCGGGCGAACGCGTTGACCACACCCGGATCAAAGCCAGCACCAAGGATCGCGGTCACGCCCTTCTCGGCGCAGAGATCACGCTTTTTCCACTCGTAATTGCCGTACCACGGCGGGGTTTCGCAGATCTTGTCGGGTTCTTCGTGGATCGCGGTGTCGATATAGGCCGCACCGGTTTCGATGCAGGCATCCAGCACCGTCATGTTGACGAATGGGCTGCCCACGTTGATCACGATCTGCGCGCCGGTCTCGCCGATCAGCGCCACAACCGCGGCAAGGTTCAACGCGTCGAGCTGATGCGCAGCAATGACGCCGTCTTGCTTCATCGCGGATTTTTCATGCACCGATGCGATGATTTCGTCGCATTTGGCCTTGGTCCGGCTGGCGATATGAATGTCGCCCAGCACGTCGTTGTTCTGTGCGCATTTATGCGCGACGACCTGGGCAACACCCCCGGCCCCGATGATGAGAACGTTCTTTTTCAACAGACAGAACCCCTTTTGTTCGCAGGAAAATCGTGGCGCGCTACTCTTTGCGCCCGGGCTAGAGGGTCACGACAGGGCTGCCGCAAAATCCTCGTAGGTGAAGTCGCGGACCAGCCGCGTGGTCCCATCCATCTCGCGGATCGCGATGGCAGGCATTTTCACGCCATTGAACCAGTTTTTCTTGACCATTGTGTAACCCGCCGCATCTTGAATCGAAAGCCTGTCGCCGGGTTTGATCGGCGCGGGAAACCGGAATTCGCCAAAGATATCGCCGGCAAGGCAGGACTTGCCGCAGATCATCCACTCTTCGGGCCCGTCATTCGGCGCGATCCTGGCGCTTTCGCGGTAGATCAGCAGATCCAGCATATGCGCCTCGATCGAACTGTCGACGATGGCCAGGTCCTTGCCGTTGAAAAGCGTGTCCAGCACCGTCACTTCCAGCGTGGTCGAATTGGTGATCGCGGCCTCGCCCGGTTCCAGATAGACCTGCACCTCATTCTCGCCCGCAAAGCGTTTGAGCCGCTCCGCCAGCCTGTCCAGCGGATAGCCTTCGCCGGTGAAATGGATGCCGCCGCCAAGGCTGATCCAGCCCATGCGGCGGATCAGGTGGCCGAAACGCGCCTCGATCAGGCCGAGCATCTCGTTGAACCGGTCAAAGTCCTCATTCTCGCAGTTGTTGTGGAACATGAAGCCGCTGATGAGGTCCGCCACAGGTTCAATATCCGCCGGATCGTGTTCGCCCAACCGGCTGAAGGGGCGCGCGGGATCGGCCAGATCAAAGCCGGATGTCGACACGCCGGGATTGACCCGCAACCCGCGGGTATGGCCGCGACTGACCTCTTCGAAACGGCCAAGCTGGGCCGCGGTGTTGAAAATCACCTTGTCGGAATTGGCGAGCGTTTCGTCGATCTCATGTTCCGCCCAGGCGACGGAATAGGCGTGCGTCTCGCCGGGGAATTTCTCGCGTCCCAGCTTTACCTCGAACAAAGAGCTGGAGGTGGTGCCATCCATATAGTCGCTCATCATGTCGAAGACCGACCATGTGGCGAAACATTTCAATGCCAGCAACGCCTTGGCGCCGGATGCCTCGCGCAGATGCGCAATCTTTTCAAGGTTTGGCAGCAGCCGCGACTTGTCGATCAGGTAATAGGGTGTTTGCAGCATGTTACTCGCCCTCGGACCGGCTGGCAGGAGCCTCGCCATATAGGTCGTTTGCCGCTGCCGGGCAAGGCGCTGAGAGGCACGACGCCCGGGACGCGCCCTGCGGTCTTCAACTCAGGCATCACCTCTCTGGGCCAGCACCCTTATCCGCGCCCGCCGCATGCAGCGCCTCTGCCTCGGCATTCGCGCCGCGCAGAAGGAACGCGTGTTCGGAGGCGACAAAGAACATGCTCACCCCCATATCCATCAAATCGGGCGCGGCATCGGAATTGGCCGCAAAGGTCATGAAGGCCTTGCCCGCCGCCCGCGCCGCCGCACCGGTTTCGCGCATTGCATCAAGCACTTTCGGGTCGGACATGTCGGTTTTGCCATAGCACACGGCAAGGTCGGCAGGCCCCACGAACAGCCCGTCTATCCCGTCGACCGCTGCGATCCCGGCCGCCGCCTTGACGCCTGCTGGCTCTTCGATCTGGGCGATCACGATGGTTTCATCCGCGCTTTGTTGCAGCACGTCCGCCATCGACCGCGTGGCAAACCCCGCCCACCGGGTCGAACCGGCATAGCCCCTCCCGCCTTCTCCGAAGCGGGCCGCGCGGGCGATATCCTGAGCCTTCTCGACGCTGTCCACATGTGGCACGACGACACCCACCGCACCGCTGTCGAGCGCCTTGAGCATCTCGACCGGCGCTCCCACCGGAAGCCGCACCAGCACCGGAAAATCCAGCGCCCGCGCCATGGCCAGGCAGATGTCCATGCGGGCACGGTCAAACGGCGCGTGTTCCGCATCAAGGCAGACGAAATCGAGCCTCGACTTCGCCAAAACTTCGATCATTTCATGCGCAGGGGTCTTGAGAAACGTTCCGGCCAGAATCTCGCCAGAGGCCATGCGTTGTTTGAAAGTGGTCATGCGGCGTCTTTCGGTTTGTGTCGGGCGGCGGCTCCGGTCACGGCGTGTGTGTGCGGGAGCCAGAGAATACATGTTTTCTCTACCACCCTTTGGGTGTCGATGACGACCCGTCGTGATGACACCGATCGCCTGCTTCGCCAAGGCAGTGTCCGGCAAGCAGATGAAGGGCAGCTGGTTGCATTCGTATCCCACCCGGAACCGGCGCAATTGATCTAGTGTCTAATCCGACGATTTGATGGTGCGATCCTTTTTCAGGAATGGAAGGACGTCTTACGGGATAAGTTCGACACGGGGGCGCCACGACAACGCACGCCGCCAGAGCTGCAATACGGCGATCGCAGGCTCCGCTCGCGCAGCTGAGCTTGGAGTTGGGCATCAATCCGAAGACCGCCGCGAAGTGGCGCAAACGTGCGTCGGTGCAGGTTCGGTGGCAATGCCAAAAAACCCTCCGATACCGACAGATGTCGGCATCGGAGGGGATTTGAATAAATGGATTTACTCGGAATAGGCCGGGCCATGAGCAATGGTCTTCATGGCCCGGTTACAATGCGTTCAGATCAGCACTTGCCGAAGCTCTTGGACAGGATCACCTTGCCCGCAACGCTGATGGTCACGCGAACGCCGGTCGGGATTCCGAAGGTGGTGCAAATGCTCAGACACGCCTCGGCTGCGGTACCGTCCGGAATGACGCTGGGGATCGGGAAGCAGAATTTTCCAATCCCCAGAGGCAGGTTCAGGCAAACCTTGCCATTTTCAACGGTGACGGAAATGCAGCTCGCCGCGAGCGACATATGCCCGTCGTCGTAGGCATTGAGTGTCTCCGTGCCAAGCGCCCCTGCGCTGAGCCGTTCGTTTTGGTGACCTCTGGCCGCGTCAAGGGCGGCCTGGATGGCTTCTTCGTCGAAACTGTGAACTGTGTCGGCCATAAATTTTCTCCGTTTCAAATGAATTTTCAGGTCCGCGGCGTGGCGTTTTTCAGGGTTGGGAGGTGTCAGGTCGCCCGCCGCATCATCAGTGTCGTCCCAAACGGTGCTGACGTCCTGAAACCGGTACGAAACCTTTCCGAAATCGAAACGGCCCCGGCCGCCCAGCGACCGCGCAAAGGCGGGTCATTCAAGCACAGCAATTGGGGTTACTGGCGCGCCGGGCCGGTCGGGTAGGTCCAAGGCCCCGCCAATCGGGACGAGTCACGCCGACAGCTGGTCATCCCTTGCGCCATAAAACTCACTTTTTTGTTGAATACTTCGCCCCCCTGCTCAACTCTAGGGCAGCAAGTGCTGACTCAGATCGGGGGGGCTGAATTCGGTGTGATGGCTGAAACGGACATCGACAGAAAGATCGCTCTTGGATCTGCGTGCTACCTGCCCGAAGATGACCAATTGCTTGGCCCCGACGGAGCACCGATCTTTCTGCGCGCGCAATCCGCGCGTGTGCTGCGCTACATGGCGCTGCGGTTGGGTGTTCTGGTGACACGTGACGAATTGATTGAACATGTGTGGCCCGGCCTGTCCGTCACCGATGACAGCCTGACGCAATGCATCGCGGATCTGCGCCGCGCCATTGGCGACAAGGACCGCAAGATCCTCAACACAATTCCCAAGCGCGGCTACGTCCTGAACGGCGCGCCCGGTTCGCCCTCGCACGCGTCTGCCGTCAAGACGGCGGAGACGGCGCGCGCGTCCAAGCCCAAGCGCCGCCCTAAGGGGCGCGGGGAAAAACCGACCAGTGCCGATGTGCCTGACCTTGCACATTTGCATCCGGGCCTGCGGCTCGAAGACCTTGCATGTCTGGACGACAAGCCGGACGCGCGAGCAGGGCGGCTGCTGTCAGAGACGGATAGCGGCCCCATTGTGTCCTCGCATTCGCACCAGCCTCTCTTGCCCACGATTGCCGTTCTTCCGTTGAAAAATGCCCTTCAGAATGGCCCCGATGTTCTGGGAAGCGTCTTTGCCGATTTCATGACCGCCGCATTGGGAAGCTCGGAAGAGATCAATGTCACCTCACGCCTGTCATCGGCCACATTCGTGCACGGGGATGTCGGTCTGGCCGAAATCGGACGGCGGTTGAATGCGGATTTCGTGCTGTCAGGCGTCTTTGTCCCGCAAGGTGACACGCTCCAGATCAATCTGGAATTCGCCGAGGTTGCCAATCAGCGCATGCTTTGGCCGCTCCGACTGAATGTGCCCGTTGCAGAGCTTCTGGGCGAGTTCGACAGCGCCCACGAGGTCATAGCCAAGATACGGCGCGCGATCCTGATCAACGAGATCCGGCGCGTGAACACCACGCCCCTGTCCGACATGCGGAACTATTCGCTGATGTTTGCAGCCGTGGGCCTGATGCACCGCTTGTCACCCAGCGATTTCCGCAAGGCCCGCGCCATGCTGGAGGCATTGTCCGAACGGGCCCCCAACCACCCGGTGCCGCTGGCCTGGACGGCGCGATGGCACCTGCTGCGGGTGGTACAGGGGTGGTCGGAAGATACCGATGCCGATGCGCGCGCGGCCCTGCATTGCACCAGCCGCGCGCTCGATCTTGACCCCGAGAATGTGCTGGCGCTCGCCTGCGAAGGCCATGTGCTGACAAACCTTCTGCACCGGCTTGACGATGCCGAGGACCGTTACAACCTGGCGCTGGCGGCAAACCCGAATGATGCGAATGCCCGGTCTTTGCGCGGCATGATGCTGGCGTTTCAGGGACGCGGGGCCGAAGGCGTGCGCGATACCGAACGCGCATTGCACCTGTCGCCTCTCGACCCGCACAGGTTTTTCTACCTCGCCATGGCGGCCGGGGCCTGTCTGACCCCCGGTGATTTCGAAAAGGCCGAGAAATACGCCAAGGCCTCTTTGCTTTTGAACCGCACCCATACCTCGACCCTGCGCATGCTGGCGGTGGCGCAGCAAATGTCAGGAAAGATCAAGGCCGCGCGCGAAACAGTAGCGGAGCTGATGCGGCTTCAGCCGGGCCTGCATGTTCAAAGTTGGCTGAAGTCCTCGCCCAGCGCCCAATTCGACACTGGCCGACAGTTTGCGCAGGCCCTGCGCGAGGCCGGTGTGCCCGAATGACCTCCAAATTTACCCGAACCAAGGAATATTGAAATGACGACTGAATCTTTCGGATACCCTCAGGGCGGCCAAGGGGCCTTTGGCGGTCAGGGGACCTATGGTGGACAGGGTGCCTATGGTGGGCAGGGCGCATATGGCGGACAGGGCGCTTACGGAGCATACGGCCTGCCGGAAAGCCCCATCTCGGCGGAGGCATTCATCACCACGCGCGACGGTATCGTGGGGGCCCCGCTGGGCAATATCCCCTCGCCGCATCCTGGCGTGCCCGAGGATGTCCGAAACCTAAAGCGCCTGTCACGCGAAGTGCGGGCAGCCATTTTTTCCTTTGAACTGGATTCGCAGGTCGAGATGACCGTCGATGTCGAGGAAACAGCCACGGCCACCCTTTGGCGCCGCGAGGCAAAGGATGGCAAGCATCGCCCGCATTGCGATTACCACAAGCTGGCCGCCTTGACCGCGCCCAAGATGGATGTGTTCAAGGCACAGCTGGACTATGTCAACGGCTATGCCGACATTCGTCAGGACCGCGGCCCGGAGATCCTGTCACAGGTCGCGGCCCCGGTCCCGTTCTACCAGACGATCAGCTTTCTTGACCCGCAGCGCACGCCCTACACGATAGAGCTTATCGCGACCGCGCTGCGCTTTACCAATTTCTGTGAACAGCGGGTCAAATATGCTCTGGCGGTGAAACGCCCGATAGAGCTGTCACCGCAGGTTCAGCCTATGATCCCGACACCGACACATGGCTCGCTGCCCAGTGGCCACGCGACAGAGGCTTTCGTGATGGCGCGGATCATCTGGAAGCTGATGCGCCAAGGCGGGGCGCCGCAATATCAGGCCGGCGGGCATTGGGGCGAGATGTTGATGCGTCTGGCCTCGCGGATCGCGGTGAACCGGACGGTCGCGGGGGTGCATTTCCCGGTCGACAGCTCTGCCGGTGCCGTTCTTGGCCTGACGCTGGCGGATTTCATCACCGAACGCTGCACAGGTCAGGATTGGACCTCGGCCAGGTTCAATGGGCACCACTACAGCCCCTCTGCCGATTTCGACTGGCACAAGCTCTATATCGCGGCCGATGACACCCAGCGGCCCGAGACCGAAGGGCCATGCGGTGTCTGGGCGAAATCCAAGTCGCACAAGTCGCATTGCGGCAAATCCCCCGCACTTGCCTGGCTTTGGGACAAGGCGCATGCCGAATGGGTCGATTTCGAACCCTGCACGCAGGGCTAGGAGACACGCACATGGTTACCAAATGGACAGCGCCGGACACGGGCGACCACATCCCGATCGACGCGCTCACATTCAGACGTCTTGCCTCTGATTTCGCCTCGTTTCTCGATACGGCGTGGTGGTCCGCAATGATCGATCTGGGCGATACCAGCATTGCCGAATTCGCAGCATCCGTCGCGCAGCGCTTTCCGCAAGATCTGCTGATCCCGGCGGCCTATGACGAGGCCGACCGAAATGCCCGGAAAGACGGGCAATTCATCGCGATCTTCGCGCGCAAGCCCCTGCTTGAAGCGATGAACCACACCGGCAACGAATTCGGCGTCAGGAACGTGCATCTGGGCATGGTGACGTCCGAAGACTGGCTTGACCACGATGCTGCCCCCGGCGAATTGCCTGATATCGAGGTTGCCCCCGGCACGGTCGTGATGGGCATGATCGACGACGGGCTGGCCATCGCGCACGAACTGTTTCGCGCAAGCCGCGAAACGACACGGGTGGAATATTGCGCGGTCCTGCCAACCCCCCCGGACACGAGCGCCGGGGACGCCACACAGGGCCGTATTCTGCGCAAGGACGAGATCGACACCTACCTGCACAGCCTCACATTCTCTGACCTGCTGGATGAAGAGGCGTTCTATGCCAGGACCGGCCAGACCGACTTGGCTCAGGGCAAGTTTTCGCCGGTCTCTCTGCGCCGTTCGCACGGAACGCATATCATGGGGATCGCCGCAGGGTTCGACCCCGATATCGCAGAGACGGGTCGGCCCATCATCTGCACGGTTTTGCCGCCGCGCGTGGTCGAAGACACCTCTGGCATCAGCTTGCTTCCATCCCTGTGTCTGGCGCTGCAATTGCTCAGCAAGCAGGCGTCGCGCTTCAAATGTGGCGGGCATCCGGTCCCGCTGGTGCTGAACTTCTCTTTCGGCAATTTTTCCGGCCCGCATGACGGGACCAGCGAAGTCGCCCGCCTGCTGGAACAGTTCATCGCCGACGATCCCGCGCAGAAGCGCTGGATGACCCTGCCTTCGGGGAACGGAAATCTGGCACGGTCCCACGCGGTCTTGCAGTTCGACGACGCCGACCGGCAAGAGATCTCTCTCGATCTGCGTGTTCTGCCGGATGACAAAACGGCCAGCCATGTCGAGCTTTGGATGCCTTATTCGGAACAATCCCTCCCGCCGAATTATGTCTCGGTGACGGTGACGCCCCCGTTCGGCCCCGAAAGTGCGACGGTTGAAGCCCGCCAAGGCCAGATACAGATGCTGCACGACAGCGATGGCCGGGTGATCGCAACATTGCTTTACACGTTCGAGCCGCTGCCTACGGCGCGCGGGCTGATCACCCTGGCAATAGAGCCCACGGCCAGTCTGAAACCCGACACCCCGCTTGCGCCGTCGGGGCGCTGGAAGATCACCACACGGCCAAAGGTGATCGCGCCTTATGAACAAATAGAAGTCTGGATCAGGCGGGACGAAACCTTGCCCGGATACCGCCCCGGCGGGCGGCAATCCTTCTTCGACAATGCATGCTATGAACGGTTCGGCCCGCTGGGCAGGCCCCTGCCGGTCGATCCGCCAGACGATCCCTGCCCGGTGCGGCGCGCCGGGATGCTGAGCGGATTTGCCGGCGGAGCGTCCCCGATGGTGGTTGCGGGCTATACCGAACAGAACCATCAGCTCTCGGATTACTCCGCCGCAGGGCCGATGACCCATACACCGATGACGCCAGAACCCTCTCGCAATGGCCCGGACGCCTCGGCCCTGGCCGACGAGTCGCTTGTCCGGTGGGGCGTTCTGAGCGCGGGGTCGCGCAGCGGATCATATGTGCGTCTCGACGGTACCAGCGTCGCCTGTCCGCGCGTGGCGCGGCTGGCCTCGGACAAGATCACGCACTGGCCTTCTACGGCGCGCGATTGGCTTGCCCACGCGGCGTCTGAACATCCGTTCGAACTCCCCCCCGACACTGGCGAGACCAGAACAGGTGCGGGCGGCGTCGATATTCAGGTGGACTGGCGGAAAAACGCGGCAAAGTAGTCCAGCTCGGTGCAGCCGCAACAAGACCGCATCGGTCTTGGCGTGCATCTGCCGTGGCATCGCTTTGCCGTCTGCAGATGCCACGGCTCACCGTTGACGCCGACGGGAACCCTTTGCGTGGAAGCTCGCTGAATAACCAGCCTCATAGCGCGCAACTGTCAGCGGTTCGCAAAGGGGATCAGCGGGCTTCACACGCCATTTCATAGTTCATGGAAGCCGCCCGCACAGATGTCACGAGTTCCAAACTGACAACGCCCCGCAAGTAACCGGCGTCCCAAAGGCACTTCCACGCGCTGATATATCCAGAAAATGGCGCCCACGGGAGGACTCGAACCCCCAACAGCCCGATTAGAAGTCGGATATTCTATCCAGTTGAATTACGTGGGCGCACGGCACCACCTTCTATTCAAGTTCCGACCGGTGTCAACCTGATGGCCTGTGACGGCGTGGGGGCATGGAAGGCAGATCGAATGCGGATCGAATGCGGATCGAATGCGGATCGAATGCGGATCGTGGCCATTTCGCGGACGTCCCCAAGAGGAAATCGGCAGGCAACATTGGTGTTCTGATCAAGCGGAAGCGGCCTCCCGCAGGGTGATCGGCAGGAACGATCCGTTTAATGGCAAGGGCGTACCCCAGGCACCCAAGCTATTCGATGCAAGACTTGCGAGGGCCGCAACCGCGACCGACAGTTACCAGCTGTCCCGGTTCAGGACGGTGGGTTGATTTCCGGGCGGCACCGCATCAAATCCGCTCGCAACGGGAAAAAGCGCGGTCTATACCGGCGCGGCAGCCATTTCGCTGCGAAAAACCTGACAGGAGCCGCCATGCAAACCCGCGTCTGCCGCCTCTACGCTGCCGCCGATATCCGTATTGAGACCACCGAATTGGGCTCTCCGGGTGCCGGAGAGGTGCTTGTAGCCCTTGCCGCCGGCGGGATCTGCGGATCCGACCTGCATTATTACAAGGATGGTGGTTTCGGCCCGATCCGGGTGAAGGAACCCATCATCCTCGGGCACGAAGCTGCGGGCGTTGTCGTGGAACTTGGCGAGGGCGTCACCGGCCTGACGGTCGGGCAGCATGTGGCGCTGAACCCCAGCCGCCCCTGCAACGCGTGCAGCTATTGTTCCGAGGGGCTGTATCAGCATTGCCTGAACATGCGCTTTCGCGGGTCCGCGATGCGCTTTCCGCATGAGCAGGGGTTGTTTCGCGACCGCATCGTGATTGATGCCGGGCAATGCGTGCCGGTCAGCGATACCGTTTCGCTCAGCGAGGCTGCGTGTTCTGAACCTCTGGCGGTCTGCCTGCATGCCCGCAACAACGCAGGTGATCTGTCGGGCAAGCGCGTTCTGGTCACGGGTGCGGGCCCGATCGGGGCACTTTGCGCCGCTGTCTCGGCAGAGGCCGGAGCCTCGGAAATTGTCGTCACCGACCTTCAGGACGTGCCGTTGAAAGTGGCCGAGGCAATGGGCGCCACGGAAACCATCAACACGGGGCGCAACGCAGCTGCCATGGACCGGTTCAGCGCTGACAAGGGGCATTTCGACGTGGTTTTCGAATGCTCTGCGGCGCAACCCGCCATTCGCGGCGCGATCGAGGCGATCCGCCCACGGGGGACGCTTGTGCAAGTCGGCGTCACGGGCGATGTGGCCCTGCCCGTCAACCTGCTGGTGGGCAAGGAAATCGCGTTCCGGGGCAGCCACCGGTTCCACCCCGAATTCGCCCAAGCCGCAGAGGCAATCTCGTCGCGCAGCATTGATGTGCGCCCGATGATCTCGCAAAGCTTTCCGGTCGAGGATGCGCTTGCCGCGTTCGAAACCGCTGCGGACAGAACACGTGCCGTCAAGGTTCACCTGACCTTCGCGGGCTGAGACAAAGGCGGGCTTGCGCGGCGCCACCCCCCGGCCCCGCGCAAGCGGATCTGCGGCCCTGCAAAAGCGGTTACCTCCGTCCGCGCCCGCATGCCCGACTCGCCGACTGCGACGACCGGATCAGCGCAGCACGTGCACCGAGCAGCGCGCATGTCGCACGACCTGATGCGCGGTCGAGCCCAGAAGGTAGTCCTGCATGCCCGGCCGGTGCGAGGCGATGACGATGCAATCGGCCCCGATTTCTGCGGCGTAATCCAGAATGGCCCGCCCCGAGTGCCCTTGCCGCACCACGCCCTCGCCATTTGGCAGGGTGGACGCCATTTTTGACAATTCCGTGGCAATCGCGTTGCGGCTTTCGTTGAGGTAGTCATCCGGGATGTAGTTGATCGCATAGGCCGGAACCTGTTCCATGATATGCAGAAGGGTGACCTTTGCATTCTCGATCGACAGGGCTCGCGCGATGTCCAGCGCCCCCTTGATGTCCCTGTCCTCATCAAACGAAACCGGGACCAGAATATTGCAATACATCTACGCACTCCATTTCATCCAAATTTGGTGTCAGCCTGACAGCTAACCACTTTCAAATCATTGACGCAGGTCAGGTCCCGCAAAGCAATCCGCGACACTTGCAAGGAACTTGTTCAGCGCCCCGGCCGCATAAGCGCCGCACGATCAGGCGGCAGCGGCCACTATCCATGCCATGTCAGAATGTGCTCGTGACCTCGTACATCACCGGCTCGAAGGCCCGGCACAGCCCGTTGATCCGCCGGTTGCGTTCACGCATCTCGGGGCTGCGCAGCATCGCCTGAAAATCCTCGCGCCGGTTCCATTGCGAATAGTTGGCAATCCGGGTCTGGGCATCATTGACATGCAGGCCCGCAGAAACGAAGCCCGGCTGCTTGGAAATGAAAACCTCGTAGGCCTCTGTCAATTCGTCCAGAAGATCCTGACAGGTGCCGGGCGTCATTTCGAACGTCGTGATGACTGTCTGGATCTTGCTTGGATATTCAATCGTAGTAGGCATGGCATCCTCCGTTTTCTGCCAGTTTGGCAGGTTCGGAGCGACAGGCAAAGCCCCTTGCGTGCCTAGACGTTGGGCTCTCCCTGAAGACCCAGGATCTTGCGAAATCCGGTCCAGTATCCGGGCAAGCGCGGTGGTTCCTGCATGCCGCGCAGCGCCTCTTCGGCCCATGGCTGCATCGCGCGGGTCGCAAAATCGCGCCCCCAGTCCAGGAAAGCCTCAGCCTCGGGCGGGCGCAGACGGCAGGCCGACCCGACCAGCCCGACAAGCGTTTCGGGCGGGGAATACCATTCATCCTGAATGCCCGTCACGCGTTTCTGCATCAGCGGACCGACAAGACGCATCAGGCGCTTGTCGGAATATTGCAGCAACATCCGGCCCATTTCATCGCGGGAATAATGGATGAGCGGCGGGAAAGTGTCGAAGAACACGGCCTTGCCGTCCATAATCGCAAAATTGCGGATCGAGGGGTGAAAGCCGATGCGCGTGTCGATCTTCTGCGATCCGTGCCAGAAACTGGCGATGCATTGCCCCGCCGCTTCCATCATGCCAAGCGCGTCATCCAGACCGGCGCGCTGCATCAGGGGTCGCATAAGGCTGTCTTCGGGCAGCGCCTCCTGCACGATCACGGGCTGGCGCGCACCGTCAATGCTCACCAGATGCATCTCGGTGTCGGGGATCGTGACGCCGCATTGGCGAAGGGCCGCGAAATAATCGTCATGGCATTGCTTGAGCCGATCAAGTGCAGCCGCGTCGGGAAGGCCGCGGTAAACCTTGATCACCTTGTCCGAAAGCGGGCCGCTCGCAGGCCGGAACGGCGCGCAGAAATATCCCAGCTTCGAGATTGTGTGCCCCCGCGTAGAGGGTTCGGCTTTGATCAGCGCAACAAGCGCGTCGGGATCTGTCATGGCACGCGGCTCCGTCAGTCGGTTGCGGTGTGCTTACCCCTCTGACAGCAAAAGCGCCACCTCTTCGCACAGCGCCGCCACTTCGGCACGTGCGGGGCCACGCGGCGCCTCTATCGCACCCAGCCCCTGCCCCAGCGTCTCAGCATAGACAACGCGGTTCGCAAGCTGCGAAGATGCAACCTGAGCATCCAGTTTGGAGGCCGCTTCGGCGACATCCGCGCTTAGCCTTGTGCCCGCGCGGGCGCGGTTCATCACCACCATCGCCAGCTTGTTTTCGCGCCGCGCCAGATCCAGTACGCCCTCGGTCGCCCAAAGATCGACATGGCTCATCGAGACGGGCACAACCACCAGATCAGCCGCACGCAGGGCCGGGCGCAGATCGCTGTCGGCCTTCGGCGGTGTATCGACGATGATGATATCATGTTTGTCGGCCAGTTTGCGACATTCATAGGTCACCCCCCAGGCCGAGGATGTGGCAAATTCGATCTCTTCGTCCTCGAACCGTTCCACCCGGGTCATGAACCAACGCCCGAGGCTGCCCTGGGGGTCCACATCCACGACTGCGACGCTCTTGCCCGCACGGGCAAATCCAACGGCAAGATTGACCGCCACCGTAGTTTTGCCCGACCCGCCCTTTTGCTGCGCGACGGTGATGACGCTTCCTGTCATGTGGTTTTTGTTCCTCGTTGCCGACAATTCGTCGCTGATTCGCGTCTTTTGGAAACGCGCTTTGGGTCAAGCTGCGGCGCGGAAATCAAGACGTCAAGCCCCGGAGCCCGAAAGAGTGGTCCGTGCATCCATTAACCGGCCATTAATCACTTCTCGCAATGCTTCTTGTCTCGATACGAGGGCGGGTCAAAATGCTGAGGAATCTGATCCTGCTGCTTTGCCTTGTGGCCACGCAGGCATCCGCTGGCGCCTGGCCAAGACAGAAAGGAAGCGGGTTCGCCAGTATCGCGACCCGGCTGGAATTCGACGAGACCTACACTCTCTCGCCATCCTATAATTCAATTTACCTCGAATACGGTTTGAATGGTCGTCACACGCTGGGTGTGGATGCCGGTCAGTCAAGCGATGGCGCCACACGGACGGTTGCCTTCCTTCGCATGCCTCTCTTCGAAACGAAGCGCGGCAACCCCGTTGCGATAGAGCTGGGACTGGGCAAATCGACGAACAGATCGTCCTGCGGCCGGGCATGTCCTGGGGACGCGGTCTGAAATACGGCTGGCTGGCAGCGGACGGATTGGCAGAGCTTTACGAGACAGGGAATGTCACGCTGAAACTCGACGTGACGTTTGGGCTGAAAAGCAAGGCCGGGCACATGCTGATCCTGCAATTGCAAAACGAAAAGCCGATCATGGCGCCAACACAGACGGCCGTCGCCCCATCCGTCGTGCTGCCCTTTGGCAAGAAACGCCATTTGGAAATCGGCGGCGCAATGTCACTGAACGATCGTGAAAGCTACAGTTTCAAATTCGGACTCTGGCAGGATTTCTGACGCCCCGAAACGAAGGGGCCGGAGCGAAAGCATCGCCCCGGCCCACGCCAATCTTACCTGTCCATGCGGACCTGGACATTCACACCGCCCTCGACCGCGACGGGCCAGACAAGATGAACCTCGTTGCGCCCTGTGCCGCGCTCTTCGAACGCATGCGGCATGACATATTGAGCGGTATTGCTTGAGTTGGCCACTTTGCCTCGTAGGCTCACCCCGTCGACATTCATCGCATACCCGTTGAATGGAAGATTGGGCGCACAATCCACCTGCCATGTCTGGGCAACCGAATTTTGGCTGTGGTTGACGATCAACGGGTTATGGGCCGGATATTCCACGTTGTGATGAGTATTGTTGGAGATGTAGATCTTGCGCATCTTGTCGAGCTCGAGATTGGCAAAGCTCGTATCCACACGCTCCACCCGGTTCATCACCGCATCCACGCAGCGGAACGTATTGCCTGACACGTTCAACCCGTTGACGAAATGCCCGGTCCCGTAGGGTTTGACGATGATGAACGAGAACCAGCTCGCCACCCCCCCGGCCAGAAAGACGTTGTCGGTGATGGAAAGCCCGGCAAAGCCGAACCCGCCGACATAGTCCGGCTCTGGCTCACGCTCGTTCGTCCACTCGATAAAGCAGTTGTCAACGTAGTTCCCGGTGACCGTCGTGTTGCACGCCCGAAGCGCCAGCACCAACCCCGCAGTGCGTACCCCGCCACCAGAGCCCTGGAAGAAGTGATTGCCCGTCACGACGTTGTTCGACCCGGACAGAACCGCAAAGTGGCGGAACTGCGAGGCGCGGTTGTCGCGCAGTTTCACGTCATTCGCGTTGGCGGTGATCGCCACAGCCTGCCGGTCCGACGCTTCAAGCCCGTTCTCGGGGCTTTCAAAGTTGCACCGGTCCACCAGCATCCCCTGACAGCCCGAACCATGAGAGGTGATGGCGCGGTTCTGCGGACGGTTGAAGAAACAGTCGCGGAACTGGAAGATCCCGCCAAGCGGCGGCATCAGAACCCCGCTTGCCATGTTATTGCACTGGAACTCGATATCAGACATCGAGAAATAGGTGAGCTTGTCGAACCCGCTGAAATCCAGCATGTATTTGAACCGGGTGAACGAATAATTCTGCGTCCCGACCGCATCGGAAAGCGGTTGCGAGAGAGTGATCTGCTGCGCCGCCACGTTGCACGCGCGGACATAGACTTCGCGACCGACCCCATTGCCCTCGATCAGCGAGCCGACCTTGACGTTGGCAACATCCGTCACGTTGCTTAGCGTAAAGGGCTGCGACGCAGAATATGTCGCCTGACTGGTCACCGTTTCGGTTTCCCAGGCGGCGCCGCCCTCTGCCCGCAACTGGCCATTCCGGATCAGGCGGCGTTGCGCAAAGGTGGTGCGATTGTTGACGGCAGCCTGCATGTCGATCGGGCCGCTGATGGAAACCCGGCGCCCGCCAAGATCCAGCCCCTCGTGATCGGAATTGTTCAGAAGGGATTGGAACGCCTTGCGAAAGGCCAGCTCCTCATTCCCGAATGCATCAATATAGGCCGGAAGGTGGAAATCGCGGGTCAACGACAGGATCGCGTGATCCGGCATGACCACGTTGCCCTCAAACTGAACGCGGTTTTCCAGCGTGACACTGTTTCCAAGGTAGTAAATCCCCTTGGACACGAGCACCCGCTTGCCATCCGCAGCCGCATCTGCAGCCTCGAACGCAGCACTGTCATCCGTGATCCCGTCTCCGACCGCGCCATAATCCCGCACGTCGACCCAGTTCATCAGATCGCGAAGGAAGACCTGCGTGACATCCTCGATCACGATGTCATCGATCCGCACGACAGCACCATTCTGGCCGGTCAAGTCGATCCCGAAATGTCCGTAAATCGCGCCTGTCCCCCAGACGAGGTCAACACCCGGGCGATTGCCGGACCCGATGATGGCCGACACCTCGACAACCTCGCCGTAGGCGGTCAGCGGCACGGCCACATCCGTTTCTGGCAGGCCCGACACGTGGTCGCCATCAGCGTCCCCTGCCCAGCCAGAGATACGGACAGATGGCAGATTGCCCGACATCGCCTTGATCCGTGCCGTCACCCGGATATAGCAGCCCGGCAGGATCGGGGTTTGGCCCTTGTAGCGCAGTTTCTGCACTGAGTCGGTTTTCTGCAGTTCCAGACACCCGCCAAAATCCTGATCCGCCGGGACATAGGCCGCCGTTGCGACATTGTGATACGTAGCGGATGACGGCTCGCCGTCACCGCGCGACCAGCTTGCCAGGCCTGCCCCGAAAGAAGGTGGCATAAATTGCACCCCGTCCGTAATCGCTTTGTTCATTCCATTCCCTTTCCGCGCACGCAGTCCACCTGCAAACGGGGCACGCCCGCCGCAGGGCCGGATTCCCGACCTGCCGATTAGATGTGTCGGGGCCCGCCCGACCGCATTGAGGGAAATACCAACACCGCGTTAACGCCCGCCGACAGCACCGTGACGGTAGGCGTTGCGCGACAGTGCTCTCGCAGCCTCGCGATAACCTGAGGCACCACAGACATGATGCCGCCATGAAAGGAAAAACGCCTGGCGTGTCGCGTCAGACCGCCATACCCGGCAGTTCCAGAAGCTGGACACCACTGATGCGCCAGCCATCCGCGCCTTCTGCCATTTTGTAGTCAAGCAGGTGCACCCTGCCGCTCTGGTCGATGATCTGGACCTTTTGCCAGAAGGCGCCGTCAAGGTAGCGCAGTTCAAGAAAATCAACCGTCCCCGGTCGCCAGACCATCGGATAGCCCCTGCGCACCATCGTACCGAAATTCTCTGGCGTTCCGAACATGCCTTGGATCGACGGGCTGGCAAAGGTGAAGGCGCGGGCGAAATCATCCTCTTTGAAAGCGTCAAGCTGGGAAGAGATGACACTCTCGATATCCGGGTCAGGTGTGGTCTGCGCGGTGACGCTTCCTGCAATCGCAATGGCAGCAATCAGCCCGAAAATCAGTTTGCGCATTCCCTATCTCCTCGCAGCATGTGCGAAGAGATAGGGCAGTATGTGGTCACGTCAAAACGTCGGCTCAGGCGGCCAGCAGGTCCCCGGCCAGCGCCTTGTCGATCAGGGCAACGGTTTCGTCGACGCCGTAGAGCGCGATGAACCCGCCGAACCGCGGACCTTGGCTGGCCCCAAGAAGCACTTCGTAGAGCGCCTTGAACCAGTCGCGCATCGGGTCGAACCGCTCCCGCCCGCAGGCAAAAACCAAGCCCTGCAACGCTTCCCCATCGGCGGGACCGTCCCATGTGGCCAGCCCGTCCCGCAGCGCCAAAAGCGCCTCGCGTTCCAGATCTGTCGGCGCACGGAAGACCTTTGCCGGTTTGACGAAGTCGTTGTAGTAACGCACCGCGAACCCAGCCGCCTGATCCAGATCAGCATGGGTTTCTGGGCTGGCATCCGGCGCGTAGCGACGCATGAAGCCCCACAGCGTTTCCTTGTCCTCGGCCCCCGCCACGCTGGCAAGATTAAGCAGCATCGAGAACGGCACCACCATTTTGCTTTCGGGCACCTCGCCGCCGTGGATGTGCCACACAGGGTTGTTCAGCTGCGCCTTCAGATCCTGCGTTGGATAGGCGCGCAACTGCTGGTGATACTCGTCCACCGCCTTGGGGATCACATCAAAATGCATCCGCTTGGCCGTCTTCGGCTTGAGATACATGAAATAGGACAGCGATTCCGTCGAGGCATAGGTCAGCCACTGGTCGATCGACACGCCGTTCCCCGACGTCTTCGAGATCTTCTGCCCGTTCTCGTCAAGGAACAGCTCATAGGTGAAATGCTCTGGCGCGCGCGCCCCCAACGCCCGGCAGATGCCGTCATAGATTGGCGTGTTGGTGCTGTGATCCTTGCCGTACATCTCGAAATCGACACCCAGCGCGGCCCAGCGTGCGCCGAAATCCGGCTTCCACTGCAGTTTCACGTTGCCGCCGGTCACCGGCAGGGTCCATTCGCGCCCATCCGGGTCGTCGAAGGTGATCGTGCCGTCCTTGGCATTGACCTCTTTCATCGGGACATACAGAACCCGCCCGGTTTCAGGGTGGATCGGCAGGAAGATCGAATAGGTCTGCGCACGCTCGTCGCGCAGCGATTTCAGCATGATCTTCATGATGTCATCATAGCGTTCAGCGGCGCGCAGCAGCACCTCGTCGAACTGGCCGGAACGATAAAATTCGGTGGCCGAGTAGAATTCATACTCGAATCCGAACGTGTCCAGGAACCGGCGTAGCATGGCGTTATTGTGATCGCCAAAGCTCTCATACTCGCCAAACGGATCGGGAACGCTGGTCAACGGCTTTTGCAAATGCTCCTGCAAGCGGTCCGCATTGGGAATATTGCCGGGTATCTTGCGCATGCCGTCCAGATCGTCCGAAAAACAGATCAGCCTTGTCGGAATATCCGAAATCAGCTCGAAGGCGCGCTTTACCATCGTGGTTCGCGCGACCTCTCCGAATGTGCCGATATGGGGCAATCCGCTGGGGCCATACCCCGTTTCGAACAGCACATAGCCTTTCTCGGGCGGGGCTTTCTCGTAGCGTTTGAGTATCCGGCGCGCTTCTTCGAAGGGCCAGGCTTTCGAGGCAAGGGCAGCGTCGCGGATCTCGGACATGCGGGTACTCTCCATGGGTCGCGTGCCCCGTCGCGGGGCAGGCAGCGCAAGCGTACCTATTGCGGGGGGCCGCTTAGGTCAATAATCTGAAACGTACCTCTCATTCTTTCAAGGACCGCACCCAGTGAGCACCGAAGACGACACGCCAAACCATCCGATGACGCCTCAGGACTGTCTGGTTGCACTGATGGTGGCTATCTCCGCCTCGGACGAGAACATTCGCACGGCGGAACTGGTCAAGATCCAGTCGGCAGTCAACAACCTGCCCGTCTTCGCGGAATATGACATCGACCGCATGAACCAGACCTCGCAGATGGTGTTTGACCTGTTCGAACAAGAGGACGGGCTGGACGCCTTGTTCGGGCTTATCCGGGACAACCTGCCGGAACGGCTGTTCGAAACTGCCTATGCGCTGGCCTGCGACGTGGCCGCGGCCGATGGCCAGCTTTACGAACCAGAGCTTCGCCTGTTGGAGGAAATCCGTTACGAGCTGGACCTGGACCGTTTGCATGCCGCAGCGATCGAACGCGGAGCGCGGGCGCGCCATGTCCGCGCCTGAGAACGGGCGCCCCGGTCACATTCTGACGCCGCGCAATCATGCGCGGCATCCTGCCTGTCCAGCGGCAGGGTAAGCCATTCCTGACTGCCGCAGACAGGTTTCCGTGCTATATTTCGCTCAGGCAATTACCGCCTGTCCTTATTTATGCGAAATCCATTTGCCGGAGATTTTGGAAATGAACCGCAGACAACTGACCCTTGTGGGCATCCTTCTGCTTTGTCTGATGCCCATTATCGGTGCGGCAGCACCGCGACTGTCCCTTCCGATCTGAGGTCGGGACTCCTCCCTTGCGGGCGGTCTTCATGGCCGCCCGCCCCAAACACGCGCGTCAGCTGGCGTGAAGCGCGAACCAGCGATCAAGAAGTTTTTGCTGCAGGATTTTGGCGCGCGCATTCCAGGATGCCGCTCCCGGCGGATTTTCCCGTTCGTCCTTGGTCAGCCCGTCCCTTCGGTCGGTATCCGCGGCGAATATGGCAAAAGCCAGCGTTTTTCCGTCTGCCCCGTCCAGATAGCCTGCAAGCCCGCTCACGAAATTGAGCGTCCCCGTCTTGGCCCGAACCTTCGCCGGATGGTTCTGAACGATTTTCCGGTTCCCGTCCCGCATCGGGATTTCCTTCAACAGCGGCTGCATTTCCAACCGGTCGCGCACGCCGACCAACAAGGCCACCATGTCCGGCGCTTCTACCCGGCTTTTGTCGCCAAGCCCGGAATGATCGACCAATGCGATACCATCGGTGCCAAAGCTTTCATTGGCCCAGGCGCTCATTTCTGCGGCAGACATGCGAAAGGACGTCACCTCACCCAAACGCGCCGCAGTGGTCGCCATCCCCACCACCTCTGCCGTCAGGTTGGTCGAGAATTTCAGCATGTCCCGCAGGATCACAGCCAGAGGCGCACTGACATGCGCGGCCAGCTCTGTGACCCCGTCTGGCAAATCCGCCAGCAGTTTTGCCGCCGACAGCTCTATCCCCACCGAACGCGCAAATGTCTGGAAGACTTCGCCGGCATAGATCTCCGGCTTTCGCACCGGCAACCAGCGCGCGCCACCATTGCCAAGCGCCCCGCGCGCCACGGTCCAGTTGTCCGACACACCGCTGTCTTCGTAGGTGTAGATCGGGACATCGCGGGTGATGACCTTCATCCTTGCGACATGGACGTCGGGTCGCAATGTCCGGGATCTCGCATCCATCGAAACCGCATAGTTGCTGCCATTCCGGCGCCACTCGAAATGCACGCGGTTGAAATTCAGGTTCAGGCCGGACACGGCGGGATTGTACCCGACATGGTCTGGCTGGGCGGCGTCAATCGCCGGAGCGGTGGGCAATCCGCCACCAAACACCAGAAAACCGCCCTCGACGCCCGTGATGCCCGCGTCCTTCAACGCGTTGGCAAGGCCATGCAGTCCGTCCGTATCCAGCGTGGGATCGGCCCCGCCCGCGAGGATAAGATCGCCTTTCAACACGCCATCCACCACCGGCCCTGCAGCCAGAAGCCGCGTGCGAAAACGGTGATCGGGGCCCAGAACCTCCAACGCATAAGCGGCGGTTATCGCCTTGGCCACAGAGGCAGGCGGCAACCCCACATTTGGGCCCATCCGTTCGATAATTTCACCCGTTGCGACGTCTGCCACGCAATAGGTCACCTGACCGTTCAGCTTTGCCTTGGCGATCAGCTCTTCCGGTGGGGTCGACGCCATGGCCAGCAACATCTCGCCGCGTGCCACGGGCCGCAACGACTGTGCCGGCGCATTGGCAAGTGCAGGCGCGGCAGCCGCGAACGCAGCCGCCCCGCCCAGAAATGCCCGTCTTGAAATTGGTCCCTTCATACCCGACCAATACCCTCCCCCGCATTCGGACGACAAGTCGAGTTCTCGTGATCGGCGGTCGCGGCACCGCCCCCCTGTGCCGCACGCGCTGCACGGATCGCGGTAGAGCTGAGATCAACCATCGGCATATTCACGAAGCACCAGGACGGCGGCTTTGACAGCGCCAGAAGATGGCTTGCCTTGGCAGGCAGTCTTGCGCTGCGGAAAACGCGCGCGGCGACAGAGGTGCGCGCGGAAATCCGGTCGCCCGGTCGCGCAAGAACCCCCACGGGCACAGTCGCCATGATCTGTTTCCAATTGTCCCAGCGGTTGAACTGCACCAGGTTGTCCGCCCCCATGAGCCAGACAAAGCGGATGCCGGGATAGCTGCCTTGCAACTGCGCAAGCGTCTCAGCCGTGTACCGCGTCCCCGCCTGAGCCTCGAAATCCGTGACCCTGACGCGGGGATGTTGGATCAGGGCGCGCGCTGCCGCGATCCGCTCTTCCATCGGTGCAGGTCCGCGTTTCTTGAGCGGGTTGCCGGGCGAAACGAGCCACCAGACCTGATCAAGCTCGAAGCGACGCAGCGCCTCCATCGTCACACGCACATGCCCGGCATGCGGCGGATCAAACGATCCTCCCAGCAGCCCGACGCGCATGCCCGCACGCAAATATGTCTTCCGCAGCAGCATTCTCCTCCCCGTGGGCCTCGCGTGGTTCCAGCGACCAACGGCCCGCAATTCAGAAACTACCCTTGGGCGGGAAGATCAACGGCTAATTGCCTTGAAGAGGAGACAAATGCCGCAATGGGGCGCATCAGGAAGTGGCGCGGGGAATGTCTGTCAACGGCAGCCGCACAGTTCATTGCAACAGCACGAATTATCTGAGATTAGTCAGACAAGATGACCGACGCAATCTCCCGCATCCGACGTTTCAACCGCGCAGTCTCGACCGAGATTGGCGCTCTTGACCATTCCTATTTGGGCCGGGGCCGCCCCTTGGGCGCCGCCAGAGTGCTTTGCACGATCGGGGAATCCGGCGCCGTGGTATCGGAATTACGTGACCTTCTTGGCCTTGATTCCGGCCTGATGTCCCGCCTGCTGCGCGGGTTGGAAGACGAAGGTCTGATCACCACAACACCCTGCGATCAAGATGGCCGTCGCCGTGTCGCCCGCCCGACAGAAGCGGGATGCGCAGAGATCCTCGCCTACGATGCCTTGTCGAATGAACGGGCCGGCCGGATTCTCGACCTGTCCGGCGCGCAGTCCGAGGCGATGCTTGAGGCGATGGACCGCATCACCACGATTTTGGGCCAGCACCGCATCGAGATTTCAGAACATCACCCGGAAACCCCGGATGCACGGCATTGCCTGCAACGCTACTACGACACGCTTGCCCGCCGCTTCGAGACCGGTTTCGACGTCGCGCAAAGCCGGGACCCTGACATTACCGACCTGACCCCGCCCAGAGGCAGCTTTCTTGTCGCCACGTTGGAAGGCGCGCCATTGGGATGCGTTGGCGTTAAGGGGGACGGCTCTGAACTTGCCGAGATCAAGCGCCTTTGGGTCGCGCCATCGGCCCGCGGCATCGGGCTGGCGGGCAAGCTGATGCAGGCAGCAGAGCACCGCGCCAGCGACTTGGGCATCACCACCTTGCGGCTCGATACGAACAAGGCATTGACGGAAGCAATCGCGCTTTACCGGAGCACCGGCTGGCACGAAATTGACGCCTTCAACACCGAGCGATACGCGCATCACTGGTTCGAAAAGCACCTGTAACCGCGCCACCCCAGACTGAGATGTCAGGTTGAGGGCTTGGCCAGACACCTGAGTATGCCCTTTCCAGCACCCTTCCCGCAGCGCCACCGATTATCCCGGCTCGCGCAACGTACAAACGCGGGCCGCCCCCTATAGCCTGCGTTGCAGCCGACACACAGGCGGTCTATACGCTCAGGAAAGCCTCAGCACAGATCGGGATCGTTTCAGACATGGCAGCTTATCAGTACGTCTACCACATGGATGGTGTTTCCAAGACCTATCCCGGCGGCAAGAAATGCTTTGAGAACATCCGTCTCAGCTTCCTGCCCGGCGTGAAGATCGGTGTCGTCGGTGTCAACGGCGCGGGTAAATCCACGCTGATGAAAATCATGGCCGGAATCGACAAGGATTACACCGGCGAGGCATGGGCCGCCGAAGGTGCCAAGGTTGGCTACCTTCCGCAGGAACCGCAGCTCGACGAAACCCTCAGCGTGCGCGAAAACGTCATGCTGGGCGTGGCCGAGAAACAGGCCAAGCTTGACCGTTTCAACGAATTGGCGATGAACTACTCGGACGAGACCGCCGACGAAATGGCCGCCCTTCAGGACGAGATCGACAGCAATGACCTGTGGGATCTGGACAGCCAGATCGACGTTGCGATGGAGGCCCTGCGCTGCCCGCCCGACGATGCCAATGTCGCGACCCTGTCAGGCGGCGAGAAACGCCGCGTGGCGCTGTGCAAGCTGCTGCTTGAAGCGCCCGACATGCTGCTTCTGGACGAACCGACCAACCACCTTGACGCGGAAACCATCGCCTGGCTGCAAAACCACCTGATCGCCTACAAGGGCACCATCCTGATCGTCACCCACGACCGTTACTTCCTTGACGATATCACCAGCTGGATCCTCGAACTCGACCGCGGCCGCGGTGTCCCCTACGAGGGCAACTATTCCGCCTGGCTGGAACAGAAGGCCAAGCGCCTGTCGCAGGAAGCGCGCGAAGACAAGTCGAAGCAGAAGACGCTGGAGCGCGAACTTGAATGGATGCGGCAAGGCCAGAAGGCCCGCCAGGCCAAGTCCAAGGCCCGTATTCAGGCCTACGAAGAACTCGCGGGCCAGTCAGAGCGCGAAAAGGTCGGCAAGGCCCAGATCGTCATCCCCAACGGCCCGCGTCTTGGCGCCAAGGTGATCGAAGTCGAACATCTCAAGAAAGCGATGGGCGACAAGCTGCTGATCGAGGATCTGGACTTCAGCCTGCCCCCCGGCGGCATTGTCGGTGTGATCGGCCCCAACGGCGCGGGTAAATCGACGCTGTTCAAGATGCTCACCGGGCAGGAACAGCCCGACGAAGGCACGGTCTCTTACGGCGACACCGTGCAACTGTCTTATGTCGATCAGTCGCGCGACGACCTGAACCCCGATGACACCGTGTGGCAGGCGATCTCTGGCGGGGCCGAAGTGATCAAGCTGGGCGATGCCGAGGTCAACTCCCGCGCCTATTGCGGATCGTTCAACTTCAAGGGCGGCGACCAGCAGAAGAAGGTCGGCCAGCTATCGGGCGGGGAACGCAACCGCGTCCACATGGCGCGACTGCTGAAAGAGGGCGGCAACGTGCTGCTGCTTGACGAACCGACCAACGATCTGGACGTCGAAACCCTGCGCGCCTTGGAAGATGCCCTTGTCGATTTCGCCGGCTGCGCCGTGGTCATCTCGCACGATCGCTTTTTCCTCGACCGGATCTGTACCCACATCCTCGCCTTCGAAGGCGACGCCCATGTCGAATGGTTCGAAGGCAATTTCGAGGATTACGAAGAAGACAAGAAACGCCGCCTCGGCGCCGACGCGCTGGAGCCGAAACGGGTGAAGTTCAAGAAGTTTGTGCGGTGATAGAAGGATCTGGCGTCTGGAAGACCATGGACATGTGATCGCACTGTGCGCCGGACTTTGACCGTCTATCGTATGGAAATCTATCCAGCTTTGTAGATTTGGGCGGCCTTAGGGTCGCCCATTGCCATTTGGGGTAACCGCAGAAAGTTTGAGCGTTTTTGCCCGAAAGAGGCTGCTGAATACCGCTATTCTGCCCTACACTTTCGGCACCTCCCTCGGCTTTCCCTCCTCGTCGATTGCAACGAAGGTAAAGATCGCCTCGGTCACTTTTTCGCGGCCGCGGGTGCGGCCCCGGCGGACCCAGGCTTCGACCTCGATGGCCATGGACGTCCGCCCTACTCGCTGGATGCTGCAATAGACACACAGCACATCGCCCACCTTGACCGGACGGATGAACTTCATCGCGTCGACCGCCACTGTCGCTACACGCCCGTCCGCGCGTTCGCCCGCAACGATACCCGCGGCGATGTCCATCTGGCTCAGCACCCAGCCGCCAAAGATATCGCCGGACACGTTGGTGTCCGCAGGCATTGCCAACGTCCGCAGCGTGACGTCTCCATCGGGTTCGATATCCATGCAGCTCTCCTTGGTTTTCTTCACCATAGCACCGCCCCGAACGACGCCAAGCCCTTCACGTCGCGCCGTTTTTGCGAACATCGGCAAAAGGTGCAGCACTGGACGCCATTTATCGCACAGGCATCTGACGTCCGGCTTCCGTTCCCCCGGTCCGAAACTGGTTTGGTTCGCCGCACTTGCCGGAACTACTCGAACGGATAGGCGCGGGCTCCGAATGTCCTCGCGCACTCTCCAATTGCTGGGACGCCCCCATCCCCGCAGCTTGATATCATCGGATTGGAATATGAATTGCACCGCAAGGGGAATTTCTGATGGCATTGGTCATTTTGACACTTAACGGATTTGCCAGCTTTACGGCCTCGTTGGTTTACATGGTCGTTTTTCGTGCGTCTTTGCTTGAGGGGTTGCTTTGCCACATCTTGCTGTCTGTCGCAGGCGGCTTCGCGTTCATGCTGCTTATGTTGACACGGCTGGCACACCAGTCCGTCTGTTGGCGAATACGGCCCGAAGGGGGGCACGCACCGCCAACTAAGCCACTCTACCAAGGCGAAGCAGCACACCGTGACAGCCAAGCTGCCAATCCTTCCCGTGACGCGCCTCAGCATCCAGAGGCAATCAAGGCAGGCCGGATTGGCATTTCAGCCTCGCGCCAGTCAGTAATACCTGACTGTGGCCGATCCCCGTCTTGAGGCATGATTGGAGGCAGGAGGAAAGATCCGATGAAACCCAAGCATAGCCAACCCGCACCAGACACGGCGAAGAAACCAAAAGCCGCGCCTCAGCCCCCGAAACCCTTTCGCTTTACCGATTGGGCGGCGATCTGAACCAATGCGCGACCCCACGCGCATTCCGGAGGCGGTACCGGCACATTCCTGCCATCCCCCCGGTCTTCACGCTCTTTAAACTCCGATGTCGTAGGACTCCCCCGACGGGCAAGATGGCACCCCATCCGCGCCCGGCCACCAGAACGGGGGTGACAGGTGCACAAAGATCACAGATCCGACGACATTCGGGCTTTTACCGGCGCTTTTATTGCCACTGCGTGCCTTATCTTGTCGCTCCTTGTTCCCAACCTGGTTCGGGCCGCTCCTTCCGCCGCGGTTGTGATGGATATGCGCACGGGGCAGGTTTACCTTAACGAAGATGCCGACAAACAGCTGCATCCCGCCTCATTGACCAAAATGATGACGCTCTACATCGCCTTCCAGGCAGCCGCCTCTGGCGATATCGATCTGGACGCCCAGACGACTGTCTCTTCAACCGCAGCCTCGGTGCCGGGTTCTTCGCTGAACCTGTCTGCCGGTGAGCGTATCAGTCTTCGCGATTTGGTGACCGCGACCGCAATAAAGTCTGCAAATGACGCCGCCACCGCCCTGGCAGAGGCTATCGGAGGCGACACAAAACGGTTTGTCGCGCGGATGAACGCGACGGCGGCCCGGATCGGCATGACCCGCACGCATTTTAGGAACGCACATGGGCTCACAGCCGAGGGGCATTTGTCCACCGCTCGCGATATGTCATTGCTGGGGCGCCAGTTGTTCTTCGATCATCCCGAATTCTTCGACCTGTTCAGCAAGGTTCATGCGTCGTCGGCCGGACGCAAGATCGCACATACCAACCGGCGGTTCCTCGGCGCCTACTCGGGCGCTGACGGGATCAAGACAGGGTACACGCGCGCGGCGGGCTACAATCTCACCGCCTCCGCCCACAGGGGAAAGAAGCGGCTGATTGTTACTGTGTTCGGCGCGAGTTCCTCTGCCGACAGGACTGCCCGCGTGTCTACCCTTATGAACAAAGGTTTCAGACAGGCGCCAGAGCTTGTCAAATGGATCCCCCCGGCCCCCACTAGGCAGACCCGGCCAAAAAGTAAACCGCTTCTTGTCAGTGCTCCGGCCCCTGACCAATCGACAGTACGCCTGAGTCTGATCAATGTGTCCTCCCGCGCCGCATCCGGGCTCGGATCAATCCACGGCCAGAGGCGCGACAGCCCGGACAGTATCTCCGGCGATGCGCGCGGTCTCCTCCGGCCCAGGGCGCGCCAAACGCCCACCCCTCCCCTCAAACCACGCGCCGCAAAGCTCGGTGGCGTCGCGCTTGCCGCGATCCTGCGTTAGGCCGCCCCCACGCGGCCGCGCCTCCTCCCGTGCCTGTTGCGCTGCTGACATCCAGTCAACATGGTGCTGGCGAAGCGACACGGGTGAAAAAACTGGTGCTATCAAAGCGTCCGATTCTAGTGTGACACAAACCCCCGCGCCAAAATCGGATCCGCAAACTAGGGCAGGAAAGTACGTCGGCTCTGCTCCGAGCACTTGCTCCGCAAATCGGCCCGTTCACTCCGATCTCCAAAGCTGGAAGTGTCTCCGGACAACACAACCGTTGGGATCCGCCATACCCACTGGCCGACACAGAAACGACCCGGAAAACACAGCAGTCGTCACTGACGACGCTTTGGCCCCACTTAGTGGGTTGCGAGCCCTCCGCAAGCTGTGCTAAGCGCCCCTGACGGAGCGGTGGCCGAGTGGTCGAAGGCGCACGCCTGGAAAGTGTGTAGGCGGGAGACCGTCTCCAGGGTTCGAATCCCTGTCGCTCCGCCATTAAACCTGCATCAATTTCAGGTTTTATTTTATCCAAACAACAACTTAGCAAACTCAAGGCATACCCGACACCATCGAGTTGCTACACAATTTGCTACACATTTCCTCTCATTCACAATGCGGCGCGCTGACATCTGTAGCAGCAGAAGGGTCGCCAGCGCGCCTGACGCGGGGTGTCTATGCCCGCGTGTCTCAGGGGAAGATCACGACTGGCGCAACTCGTTCAGGGCTTCCTGGGCGTGCATCAGGTCGTGCGCGGCTTTCAGGGTCTCGAAAGCATTTCTCAGACGCGCCTGCCGGGCTATGGATCGGGTAGCGCTGGAACTTTTGGCGCTTCGGCTTGTCCGCTGCCCGGCAGTGCATTGTGCAGCAAGAAGAGGCCTTCACGTCAGGCAGCCGAGCAATGCCGTATCGCCGCAGGCAGTAATGCAGTGCTGACCGCGTCAGATGTGGGATCAACAGTTGCAAAGCATAAAGGCCGCCATCCAGCGGCAGTCATGTATGCCGCCGGTATGCCTCGACCATCTCCTCCTCAGCCTTGGTTAGAACCGTCGAGCGCGGCTTCGTGGCCGTCGTTCGGCTTCAGGTCCGGTTCCGGACTTCCAAGTCGAGCTGAGCCTTCGGGTTTCGCGACGCCCGAACGAGCTCCGGTTTCAAAGCGAGGCGGCGGCGCGGCTGGCCTGGTCGTAATGGCCCGAAAGCGCCCGCAACATCCGCGCCAGTTCGCGCAGCTCGCCGCCGCCCAAATCGGTCGAGGACAACCCCTCCAGCAGACATTGCCGCCGAACGTCGCGATACGCCGTGCAAAGGGCTACCCCCTCGGGTGATGTACGGTAAAACACTTCCTTGCCGCGCTTTTCAGACAGCAACAGCCCGGCCCGCAGGAGTTTGCGCAGGGCGTAATTCACTGTGTGCGTGTCTTCGATATTGAGCAGGAAACAGATGTCGGACAGGCGCTTGTCACGGGCGCGGTGATTGACGTTGTGAAGGATGAGGATCTCAAGCGGGCTCATATCGGGCTGACCGGCGGCGTCCATGCAACGGTTCATCCAGCGCGAGAACCCGTTGTAGACGACGATCAGGCCAAATTCCAACTCTGACAATTCCCAACCCTCGCCTTCTGCAAGATGGCGGGACGAAACGATTCGGCGGTTGGCCGGGGCTTGCTCGGACATCTGGCACTTTCCTCATACACATTTCGCTGACGTTTTAAGCATATCATGTCATGAATTCCGCATCGTTTCAACGCAGAAGGCACCTATTCACAATAGACACTGACAAAACGTTGACAAATTGCGAACGTATCGCCAGCCTCGGGATATCCAAAAAAACAGGGAGTGCAAAATGTTCGCATCACGTATTCTGGGCGGTGCCGCCATCGCCTTGGCCGGGCTGGCCATGCCCGCCCACGCCGAAACCTGGGACATGCCGACACCGTACCCGGACGCCACCTTTCACACTGTCAACATCACCGAATTCGCAAGCGACGTGGCGGCTGCCACAGATGGCGGGCTGGAGATCAAGGTGCATTCCGCCGCCTCGCTCTTCAAGCATCCCGAGATCAGCAAGGCGGTGCGCAGCGGGCAGGTCCCGATCGGAGAGTTCTTTCTGTCGCTTCTGGCAAATGACAACCCGGCATTCGGGGCCGACTCGCTGCCCTTCCTCGCGACGAACTATGACGACGCAGAAAAGCTTTGGGCGGCACAGAAGAGCGTGATCGCTGGGCTGTTGGATGAACAGGGCATGATGGTGCTTTATGCCGTGCCGTGGCCGCCGCAGGGGCTTTATACCACCAAGGAAATCGCCACCGTTGACGACCTCGCGGGACTGAAATTCCGCACCTACAACGCGACGCTGGAGGAATTCGCCAACCTGGCAGGGGCGGCACCAACACAGGTCGAAGTACCGGACATTGCGCAGGCATTCTCCACCGGGCGGGTCGAGGCGATGATCACCTCGCCCTCGACCGGGGTGAATTCCAAGGCGTGGGATTTCCTGACGCATTACACCGATATCCAGGCCTGGATTCCCAAAAACATCGTGGTGGTGAACAAGCGGTCGTTCCGCCGTCTCGACGACCCCACCCAAGCCGCCGTGCTTGAGGCCGCCGCCGCAGCCGAGGCACGCGGCTGGGACATGAGCCGGGCCGAGACCGAGGCGCAGACAAAAGTGCTGGCCGAGAACGGCATCACGGTGGTGGAGCCATCGGAAGAGCTGATGACCGGCCTCCGCGAGATCGGCGCGCAGATGCTGGAGAACTGGAAAGCCGAGGCAGGCGAGGCCGGTGCGGCCCTTCTGTCTGCCTACCAGCAATAAGCCATTCGGCCGGGCGCCATGGAGCGCCCGGTCCCGCAACGCCACGGGTGACAAAATGCGCACGACACTGGATTTCATTTACCGGGCCTCAGGCGGCCTCGCGGCCTTCTTCATCTTTGCCATCGTGGCGCTGGTCTTTGCCCAGGTCTGCCTCAACCTTGCGGACAAGATCGCCGCCGCCGTGACTGGCAACGGCGTCGGTCTGACGATCCCGTCTTACGCCGATTTCACCGGCTTTTTCCTTGCCGCCTCCACCTTCCTCTCGCTGGCCTATGCTTTGCGGGCGGGGGGGCACATCCGCGTCACCCTGCTGTTGGGCCGCCTGCCGAAAAAGGCGCAGCGTGGCTTTGAGATCTTCGTCGTGACCGTCGCGCTGGCGATGAGCGCCTATGCAAGCTGGTACCTGATCCTTCTGGTCTACGAATCCTTCGAATATGGCGACCGATCGTCCGGCATGGTGTCGGTGCCGCTCTGGCTGCCGCAACTGCCCGTTGCACTCGGGCTGATCATCCTTGCCATTGCCCTGCTCGATGAATTGATCGGCCTGCTGCGCGGGGCTCCGGCTTCGTGGGACGGCAAGGGCGAAAGCCTGCTCAGCGAATAGGAGCCTGACCCATGTCCATTGCCGCGCTTTCCATCATCCTTCTGGTCCTGCTCTTTGCCTTTCTCGGCGCGGGGCTCTGGGTTGCCTTCTCGCTCCTCGGTGTCGGCATCGCCGCCATGGCGCTGTTCTCCGATGCGCCGCTGGGGCTGGTCATGGCCACCACGATGTGGGGGCATTCGAATTCCTGGGCGCTGGCCGCCTTGCCGCTCTTTATCTGGATGGGAGAGATCCTGTTCCGCTCGCGGCTGTCCGAGGACATGTTCACCGGGCTTTCGCCATGGATGAACCGGATGCCGGGGCAATTGTTGCACGTCAACGTCTTCGCTTGCGGGATCTTCGCCGCGGTCTCCGGATCGTCCGCTGCCACCGCGGCCACCATCGGCAAGCTGTCGATCCCGGAATTGTCGCGCCGCGGCTACCCGGAACGGCTGGTGATCGGCACGCTGGCCGGGTCGGCGACGCTGGGCCTATTGATCCCACCATCGATCATCCTGATCGTCTATGGCGTGGCGACCGAGCAATCCATCGCGCGGCTTTTTATCGCCGGGGTGTTGCCGGGGGTTCTGCTGGTATCGCTCTTTGTCGGCTACGTCGTGATCTGGGCGCTGCTCAACCGCGACAAACTGCCGATGGAGGACATCTCGGCCAGCTTCCGCGAGAAACTGCGCCGGTCGCGCCGCCTGCTCCCGGTCGTGCTGCTGATCGGCGGCGTCATAGGCTCGATCTATGCCGGGATCGCATCCCCGACCGATGCCGCCGCCGTGGGCGTCGTGCTGGCACTCATCCTTTCGTGGAGCTCCGGCACGCTGACACGTGAAAGCTTCACCGCTGGGCTGATGGGGGCCACTGTAACCTCCTGCATGATCGCCTTCATCCTGGCGGGCGCGTCTTTCCTGACCGTGGCCATGGGCTTTACCGGCATCCCCCGCATCCTGGCCGAATGGATCGGCGGGTTGGGGCTGTCCACTTTCACCCTGCTGGCGGCGCTGACGGTGTTCTTCGTCATCATGGGGTGCTTTCTCGACGGCATCTCGGTCGTCGTGCTGACAGCTTCCGTGATCATGCCGATGGTCCTTCAGGCGGGGATCGACCCGCTCTGGTTCGGCATCTTTCTGGTGATCGTCGTCGAAATGAGCCAGATCACCCCGCCCGTGGGCTTCAACCTCTTCGTGCTGCAATCGCTCACGGGCCGCGATATCCTGACAGTCGCGCGTGCGGCCTTGCCGTTCTTCTTCCTGATGATCCTCGCGCTGGTGATCATCGTGATCTTCCCCTCCATCGTGACCTACCTGCCGGAGCAGATGTGACCCAGATTCAACAAGACCAAGCACAGTTTCCGCTGATCCGGACCGGCGGAGTCGACGGCCTGCTGGTCAGCTTCGGCGACCGGCTGAGCGAGCCTGCCAACCGCGCCGCGCTTGCCTTTCGCGCGGCGGTGGTACGCGAGGGCTGGGACGGCATCGAAGAGACCGTTTCGACGCTGGTTTCCTGCTTCCTGCGCTTCGATCCGCTGCACCTGTCGCATCAGGAGCTTACATCGAAGGTGCAGGCCCTGGCCGACAGTCGGAACTGGTACGACGCCGCCCTGCCCGAAGGCCGCCGGTTCTGGCGCGTCCCCACGGTTTACGGCACAGCGCTGGCCCCTCAACTGGAACAGGCAGCCGCAGCGGCGGGGATGAGCGCGGCAGAGGCTGTCGCCTCGCTCTCGGAAGCGCGCGTCCGGGTCCAGGCCCTGGGCTTTGCACCCGGCCAGCCCTATCTCGGCGAATTGCCCGAGGCTTGGGACATTCCGCGCCAGAGTCAACTGACCGAGCGCGTGCCGAACGGCGCGCTGGTGGTGGCGATCCGCCAGTTCGTACTCTTCGGTGTTTCGGCCCCCACCGGCTGGCAGCATGTCGGCCAGACCGCGATCACGCTGTTCCAGCCGGACGCGGACGAGCCAATCCGCCTGCGCCCCGGCGACGAGGTGCAGTTTATTGCCACCGATCCCGAAACGCTGGAAAACATGCGCCGCGACCCCGATGGCGGCGCGACTTACGAGGCGATCCGATGAGCGCACAACTCAGGATACTCCGCGCAGGCCCCGGCCTGACCTTGCAGGACATGGGGCGCGGCGGCTGTCTCGCGCTCGGCCTGTCGCGCGGCGGGGCGGCGGACCGGCTGGCGCTGGCCGAGGGTGCGGCGCTGCTGGGTCACGAAGCCGATACGCTGGCGCTGGAAATGGCCGCGATGGGCGGCGAGTTCGAGGCCACCGACGACATCCGCATCGCGCTCACCGGCGCGCCCATGCGTGCCACCATCGACGGCGAACCCGTGGCCTGGCACGCCTCGCACCTGCTGCCCGCAGGGGCGCGGCTCTCGATCGGTGCGGTCACGCGGGGATGCTACGGCTACCTGCATGTCGGTGGCGGGTTTGTTGCCGAAGCCTTCCTTGGCGCAGGCTCCACCCATCTGGCCGCCGGGATCGGCGCCGTGTTGCAGGAAGGCGATTGGCTGGAGACCGGCGCGGACAAGGGCGGGCAGACCGGCCTGCTGTTGGAGCCAGAGGACCGTTTCGCAGGTGGCCCCGTCCGCCTCACCGCCAGCTTTCAGACGCATCAATTTGCCGAGGCCGAACGCGCGCGGCTGCAATCCGAACCCCTGCACCGCGCTGCCCGCGCCAACCGGATGGGCGTCGCCCTGAAACCCCAAGGCGGCGGGTACCATATTGAAGGCGGGCGCAACGTCGTCTCGGAAATCGTGCTGCCCGGCGACATCCAGATCACCGGCGACGGCACGCCCTTCGTGCTGATGTCGGAATGCCAGACCACCGGCGGCTATCCCCGGATCGGCACCGTCCTGCCCTGCGACCTGCCGCGTGTCGCTCAGGCCCCGGCAGGCGCGGAGTTGCGGTTTCGCTTCGTCGACCTAAACGAGGCGGTGGAACTGGAACGCACCGAGGCCAAACGCCGCGCAGAGCTGGGCAAACACCGCCGCCCATTGATCCGCGACCCGCGCCAGATGCGCGATCTGCTGTCCTATCAGTTGATCAGCGGCGTCGTCGCCGGGGATGAAGACATCTAAGGAGGACAAGATGGCACCAACAGTCGATCTCAACGCAGACATGGGCGAGAGCTATGGCGCCTGGAAGATGGGTGACGACGCGGCATTGCTGGACATCGTGACCTCGGCCAATATCGCCTGCGGCTTTCACGCCGGCGACTGGGATGTTATGGCCGATACCATGCAGGCGGCGGTGGCCAGGGATGTTGGCATCGGTGCCCATCCCGGCTTTCCCGACCTTCACGGTTTTGGCCGGCAGCGCATGAAGATGGCGACATCGTCGCTGCAGAACCTCGTTCGCTATCAAGTCGGCGCCGCGCAGGCGATGGCCAAGGCGGCGGGCGGCGCGGTGCGTCACCTGAAGCTACATGGCGCCCTGGCCAACATGGCCTCCGAAGACGAAGCGATGGCGCGCGCCTGTTACGAGGCAGCACTGTCGGTGGCACCGGACATCATCATCATGGTGCTCGCAGGGACTGCGCAGCAGCGCGCGGCCAGTACGCTCGGCTGCCCGGTCGCCTGCGAGATCTTCGCCGACCGCGCCTATAACGACGACGCGACGCTGGTTGACCGCAGCCTGCCCGGCGCGGTGATCCACGATCCGGACCTCGCCGGCAAGCGCATGGCCGATATGGTCCGCGAGGGAGCCATCCTTACCCAAAACGGCAAACGCATCGAGACCCGCATCGACACCATTTGCCTGCATGGCGACACGCCATCAGCGGTGAGGATCGCCGCCGAGGTCCGACGCGCGCTGCAAGACAGCGGTGTCGCTCTGGCCCGTTTCAACGGCGCGCCGGTCTGACCACGGTGTAGGTCAAGGGATCTCAAGGCGCGTCCGGGTGGGCGCTTGAGTCAAACGATGCCGCGGTTTCGCACAGGATGTCGATAAACGCCGTGATCATGCTCGAGACGGGCTGCAACTCAGGCTGGGTGACCACATAGGTATAGTCAAGACGCGGCTCGAAGGGCCGGGTCACAACGCCGCTGCGGTGCCAGGGATGGGCGGCAAAGGGCTCTATCAACCCAATCGCAAGGTTTTGCGCGATAAGCGCATAGCCGGTGTGCGAGCTTTGCGTGGCGATATTGCTGCTGAACCGGACGCCGGAATTTTCCAGCACCGCCATCGTGGCATCCCAATCCACTTCTCCCTCGGGCAGAATGCGCAAAACATTCTCGCTTTCAAGGTCCTGCGGCACGATCACATCCTTGCCCGCAAGCGGATGCGAGCTGTGCATCGCGCAGACATGAGACGCCCGCAGAAAGGTCTTCTGCGTCAGTCCCGGCAGGTCTGGGAAAGCGTGGGTGATTCCCAAACTGGCTTGATTGCAACAAGTCCGTGACCAAGAAACGTGTCCAACGTTACGTCAAGGAAGGACGCAGGGTGCATCAACTGGCACCATGTCGACGTGCCTGACAGTTCCGGTGCGCAAGTCGACCTGTCGCCGATCATGACCTGCGGGCAGGTGGCTTACGGCGCAACTCTGCCACATGCCGAGATGGTGGCCGCCGTGAACGCCGCGGGCATCCCGGCGGCGGTGCCCTTTCACGCCGGAACGCATCTGTGCAACCAAATGCTCTACACCACGGCACATGCAATCCAGAAACGCGGCCTGCAGACGCTCATCGGGTTCATCCATGTTCCGCAACCCCCCCGCAATGGTGCCGTGATGGAGGGCCGCAATCGGCAGATGGCCTCCATGAGCCTTGCCATGACAACCCACGCCATAGAGATCTGCATCGCCACGCTCGCGACCGTATTGACAGCACGACAAACAGAGACCGTTTGAGCAGCAGACCGACATGCCCGCAACCACCCCACCGAAAACGCCCCTGCCGTCCGTCCGCGACCTGAGTGTCGAGTTCGGCGACCCGTCCTCCGCCGCCCGCGTTGCAGGGGGCGAGTTGTTGTTTCAAGCAGATCCTGCACATCATCCGTGACCTTCAGGCCGAGATGCAGACCTCGGTAATCTTCATTAGCCATGGCATGGGCGTCGTGTCGGAAATGGCCGACGATGTGCTGGTGATGAAGGCGAGCAAGCCCATTGAGGCCGGCGCGGTGAAGGAGGTGCTGGGCCATCCCAAGGCGCCTTATACGCAGGCGCTTCTGGCAGCGGTGCCGAAACTCTTCGACATTCCGGCGCAAGAGATTGCGCCAGAGGACGTCCCGGCCAAGCCGGTGGACCGCAGCAAACCGATGCTGGAGATCAAGGATCTGACGGTGCGCTTCGACATCCGGGGCGGGCTGCTGAGCCGTGTCACCCACCGCGTCCATGCCGCCGAGAAAGTGTCGTTCAACATCTATCCGGCCGAGACGCTGGCGCTTGTGGGTGAATCCGGCAGCGACAAGTCGACCGTCGGCAAGAACTTCCAGCAATTGCAGGATCCGGTGTCCGGCGCGATGCGTTTTCACGGGCAAAATATCTTTTCGCTCCCCCCCCGAGGACCGCAAGGCGTTCCGCAAGCAGACGCAATATGTCTTTCAGGATCCCTACGGCTCGCTCAACCCCGGCATGCGCCCGACCCGGCCGCCTCTTGAGGGCGAAATCCCCAGCGGCATGCGGGCCGTCGGGGACGAACCCGCGCCGATAGAATTTGTCACGGTCAGTGACGGGCATTTCGTCGCCGCACAGGTTTGACGACACGCCCTTTCACCCTTTCGCTATCCCAACAGGAGACTTGATAGATGAACATCCGCCAAACTTTCTCGGCAAAGACCGCGCTGCGGTCCGCGCTGCTGGTGTCCTGCCTCGCGCTGGCCGCCCCGGCCTTTGCCCAAGGCACCACCCTGAACGTCGCCCAGCAACAGGACCCGCAGAACCTCGACCCGATCGACACGTTCCGCCTGTCCTGGGGCTCAATCGGCAGCAATATCTTTGAATCGCTCGTGTTTCGCGGCGAAGACCTCGACGATGAAACCCGCATTGCCGAGCTTCTTTCTGGTGGTGTAGATTGGGGTTAGATTGGTTCGGTGGGTGTTTTCTACTGGTATTGGGGCCTTTACGCATAGACTGCAAACCGTTTAAACGCGTAAAATGCCGTATTCGGTATAGGCAGGCGCTGATCCCATTTCATGGCAAGTAGGCTGCAATCCGCGACTGCCAAAAGATGGGTACTTCTCTATTACCCCATATTTCCATGCATCATTTAAGCGTCTCAGCATTCATATCAACCGCTGTGCAAAAAGGCAGCGTCGCACCCCGGCTCGCCACGAAAGGCTTCAGAAAAGCGAACGTTCGATGCGGTCGAGAAAGAATACATCGGGGTCGAGTTAAGCGGAGATTGGCGAATCCGAGCGGCCGCGAAGGACTTCAACCCTTCAGAATCGTGGTTTCCCGGCGTGGGATGCCTTGCGCAACGACTTCCTTGACGTAGTCGATGGGCGCTGCCTCGGTCGTCAGAGGGGCGTGAAGCAGACCACGGAACCCTGCGGCAGCGACAATGCGCGAGCTCGAATGCGGCCCGCAGATCTGACTCTTGCCGATGAAGGTAAGCTCCTGCTCGGCCCCGATCCGGTTGGCATAGACCACGGAGATGCCGTTCTCGATTGCGCGGGCGGGGACGAGAAAATCTGCGACGTCATCTTCTGGTGCCATCAGGGCGGTGGGAACCAGCACCGTGTCGGCGCCCAGAGACGCAGCCTCGCGGACCAGTTCCGGGAACTCCACATCGAAGCAGATCAGGACGCCGAACCTGCGGCCCCCGTAATCGAAGATCAGCGGACCAGTGCCAGAGGTGAAGACGGATTTTTCCCAATCTCCGTAAAGGGCGCGCTTGTGATAGGTAAGCGGAGCAGACGATCCGGGCAGGAAGACATGCGCAGCATTCGCCACCCCTTGCGCAGTAACCTGATAGGCCCCGATCACGAAGGCCACGCCCGTTTCGTCGGCAATCTGCGACAGGCGCGTCAGGTGGCCCTGGCTGACCGTTCGGGCAATGCCATGCACGTCTGGCGAGGGCCGGTAATACCCGGTCAGGTAGCATTCTGGAAACACCAGAAGCGCCACACCCGCCGCGTGGGCTTGGGCGACCGCGCGCCCAACCTGATCGATGACTTCGGATAGAGTGCCGGGAGGCGTTTCCTCTTGCCAAAGGCCAATGTGAAATTCAGGGGGCCGGGTCACGCGCCTTCAAAGCCTTGCAGCACGTTCACGGCATTGATGCCGATTTCCTCGACCGCATAGCCGCCTTCCATCGCGAAGAGTGTTGGCATATTGGCTGCGGCGAGATCTTGTCCTGTAGTCAGGAAATCTTCGCTGCGCAGCTTGAAGAAACTGATCGGGTCATTCTCAAACGTATCGACGCCGAGGGACACGACCAACGCGTCAGCCCCGTATTCCGCGATCTTTGACAGGGCGCGCGCAAGGCCCTCTCGCCAGACAGCGAATGTGGTGCCCGGCGGCATGGGCAGGTTGAGCGTGTGGCCCTGGCCCGCGCCCATCCCGGTTTCCTCGGCGTGTCCAAGGAAATAGGGATAGGCGTCCAACGGGTCACCGTGGAGGGATATGAACAAGACATCGTCACGATCGTAGAAGATATCCTGAGTGCCGTTGCCGTGGTGAAAATCGATATCGAGGATCGCCACGCGACACGCACCGTGGCTAAGCATGTGCTGTGCCGCGATAGCTGCATTGTTCAGGAAGCAGAAGCCGCCATACATGTCCGCCGTGGCGTGATGGCCGGGCGGGCGGCATAGCGCGAAGGCGGCACTCGCACCTTCTTGCAGCCGCTCGGCACCAGTTAACGCGACTTGTGCACTGGCATAGGCAGCGTCCCATGTGGATTCGGTCAGGCTGGTCTCGGCGGACAGCGCGTAATAGCCCAGCAACCCGTCGATATGCCGCGGCGGACGGTCCACCATCCGCCGGGCGGGCCAGGACGTTGGAATAGCCTCGCCCTCGAACCCCGCCTCCTTCCAGCGACCCCACGCGGTGCGCAGGAAATCGGTGAAATGCTGCGGGTGGATGGCGTGGATCGGATCCATCCCGAAATCGTCGGGATCCGACACCGCGCCCAGACCCTCTTCGCGGATGCGCGCAATCACATGTTCCGCCCGCGATGGGCGTTCGAATGGCGCGACGAGCTGTCCGCCGAAAAGCTCTGTCCGCGCATCACGCAGCTTGTGTTTTGCGGTGTAGATCGTTTCCATCTGCGCACTGTCCGATCAAGGAGAAGCCGCTCGCCTGAAAGCGGCGCGCGGCGTTTGGGTTACTTCTTCAGTGCGGTCCAGATGCGGTCATACACTTCCTGAGTCTGCTGATCGCAAACCTCGATGAAGACACCTTCGCCCGCTGTTCCAGGCGGGTTGGATTCCGGCTGAGATGCCAATTCGGGATCCATGTATTCACCCGCGCCGGTGACGCCTGCGCCGTAGCGTGCATAGTTCGAAACCGCGGCGATATTTTCCGGCTCCAGCAGGAAATCCATGAATTTCAGGGCGTTTTCGCGGTTGGGCGCATCGTTCAGCAACACGACATTATCCATCCAGACGACATAGCCTTGGGTCGGAAAGGCGTATTCGACATTTGCACCCTCGGCGCGGGCTTTGGCGCCGAAGCCGTCATAGATCTGGCCCACCGCCACGTCGCCGGAGACCAGCACCTCCTTGGCCGTGTCAGAGTTGAACGACGCCCAGTGCCCCTTGGCCTCTTGCAGCATGTCGTTCAGCGCCTTCAGCTGATCGCGGTCAGTCGAACATTGCGGAATTCCAAGGTGCAGCGAGGCCATCGCCAGCACTTCGCCCTGGCTGTCGAGCATATTGATCTTGCCCGAGAGCTCGGCCGGGGGATTGAACAGAATGTCGGTGGTGTCGATGTCGCCCTGATAGATATCGCGGTTGACCATGAAACTGGTCGAGCCCCACTGGTAGGGGATCGAGTGCTGGCGGCCGGGGTCGAAGGCCGGGTCAGCCCATTCCGGTGCGATATTGCCCGTGTTGGCCAATTCGCCCTCTGCGATGGTGTCGAGCAGCCCTTCGTCGGCCATGATCTTGACCATGTAATCGCCCGGCACGGCCACGTCATAGGTGCCCATCGCCCCGGCTTTGAGCGAAGCCAGCAGCGCTTCGTTGCTGTCATAGGTGTCCATGATGATCTCGACATCATTCTCTGCGGCGAATTTGTCGAGAAGCTCCTGCGGAATGTATTCGAACCAGTGATAGACGGCGAGTTTACCTTCCGCCTGTGCGGCACTGCCTGCGGCCATAAGGGCAGCGGCGGCGATGGTCGATGCCAGGATGTTTTTCATTATTTGCTCCGTTGTTGGACTTTAGTTGTCTTTTTTGCCGACGAAATACGAGACCGTGACCATGATAATCGAAAAGCCGACAAGCATGGTCGAAATCGCCATTATGTTGGGCTTAAGTCCCTGTTTGACCGCACCGAAAATCGCGGTGGGCAGGGTTTCGACGCCAGCGCCCTTCACGAAGTTGGTGATGATGAAATCGTCAAGCGAGATGATGAAGGCCAAGAGGTAGCCAGACACGATCCCCGGCATCATCAGCGGCAGCAGGATCCGGGTGAACGCCTGCCGTTTGGTGGCATAAAGGTCCAGCGCCGCCTGTTCATAGGTATCCTCGATCCCCTGCATCCGGGCCGAGATTGGCAAGTAGGCAAAGGGGATGCAGAAGGCGATATGCGCCAGAAGGATCGTCAATAACCCACGCTCGAATCCGATGGAGTTGAAGAAGATGAGCGTGGCCACGGCGGTCACGATCTCTGGCACCATCAGCGGCAGCGAAATCAGGCCCAGTGACAGCACCCGCAGGCGAAACTTGCCGCCCCGGATCATCGCCGTGGCAGCCAGCGTTGCAATTGCAGTGGCCACCGTGGCGGCGATGATGGCGATGACAAAGCTGTTGCGCGCGGCGAGCTTGAACTTGGCGCTTTCCGGACCGGTGAAGACATCGGCGTACCAACGCAAAGAGAACCCTTCCCAATTCACGATCGAGGCCGAGGCGTTGAAGCTGTAGACCGCGACGACCATGAGCGGCAGGTAGAGGATCAGCAGGCAAAGGACGGTCAGTTGCACGAAGCCGGGGTAGGATTTCACATCAAATCTGGCCTTTGACATCTCAGCGCTCCTTGCCGCCCGCACGCGCTTGCTGGCGCGCGTAAATCGTCAGGATAATGAGGACCACCGACAGCAGGATCATCGAGGCCGCAGCGCCGAACGGCCAATTGCCGGCATTGCCCTTGAATTGCTCCTCAATGAGCGAGCCGATCATGAAGTTCTTGGCCCCGCCCAGCAGGTCAGGTGCAAGGAAAGCCCCCAGCGACGGCACGAAGACCAGAATGCAGCCTGCAATGACGCCCGGTTTGACAGCAGGCAGAACGATGCGGCGCAGCGTGGTCCATTTCGACGCATAAAGATCGGCCGCCGCCTCGCTGAGCGAGAAGTTATAGCGCTCAACCGCGGCATAGACCGGCAGAACCATGAACGGCAGGTAGGAATAGAACAGGCCGATCTGCACCGCGAAATTGGTGTTGATCATCTGCAGAGGCGCGTCGGTCAGCCCGCTCCAGACCAGGACATTGTTGAGCGGCCCCTCTTCGCGCAGCATGAAGCGCATGGAGACGGTGCGGATCAACAGGTTGACCCAATAAGGGATCGTGATCAGGAACACCCAGAGCGGGCGGACGTGGGCGGGCCGCGTGGCGATGAAATAGGCGGTGGGAAAGCCGATGAACAGGCTCAGGATCGTGGCCAGCCCGGCCTGCCAGATCGACCGCCAGAAGATAGTGATATAGGTCCACTCGATGCTGCAGGGCTCGTCGCCAAAAAGGCCGCGATCACAGAAGAACTGGTCATAGGCGGCAAAGCTGAACTCCCAGATCACCCCGCCGCGAAACTCCTTGGTCAGGAAGGAATAGACCAGCATCAGCAGAACAGGCACCAGCACCAGAATGGAAAGTGTCGCCCATGTCGGGAGCAGCAGCCACGTGCGCACCTCTTTGTAGGTGTCGCCCTGCGTGCTGCCGCCGCCTGCCGCACCGCCCGCCATCAGTTGGCCAGAAGGCGTGCAGAGCCGAACTCGACATCAACGAACACGTCGCTGCCGGGCTCGAAGATCCGCGCCTTCCCTCTGTCGGAATTCTGGGTCCGCACCGTAAGCCTCATGCCACCGTCAAGCCCAATGATGCTTTGCACGTCAGTGCCGACATAAACGTTTTCGATGACGGTGCCGCGGAAGTTTTCAGCCTCGACCTGCTCTTGTTGCAGCTTCATCCGTTCCGGCCGGATCGACATATGTCCGGATTGACCCACGTCGATCCCCGGCACGGCATCGCATGTGAGGGTCAGGCCGTTCTCAAAACCACATAGCACCCGGTTGCCGTCCTTCGATTTGACGATCACATTGATCAGGTTGGTCTCGCCGATGAAATCCGCGACAAAGCGGTTTTCCGGGCGCTCATAAATGTCGCGCGCCGCGCCCAGCTGCTGCATCTCGCCCGCTGACATCACGGCGATGCGGTCGGACATGGTCAGCGCTTCTTCCTGATCGTGGGTGACGAAGATGAAGGTGATCCCGGTCTCGCGTTGCAGGTGCTTCAGCTCCAGCTGCATCGCCTTGCGAAGCTTCAGATCCAGCGCCGATAACGGCTCGTCCAGAAGCAGCACCTTGGGTTGGGGTGCCAGCGCGCGGGCCAGCGCCACGCGTTGTTGCTGGCCACCGGAGAGCTGCGAGGGTTTGCGCCCGGAGAATTGCGAAAGCTGCACCATTTCAAGGATTTCGCCCGCCCGTTTGCGCGCCTCGGCCTTGCCGCGCCCCAGCATTTCCAGCCCGAAACCCACATTTTCCAGCACGCTCATATGCGGAAACAGAGCATAGTTCTGGAACACCGTGTTCACCGGGCGCCTGTTGGGCGGCAGCTTTTCGATCTCGTCCCCGAAGAGGAAAATCTCGCCCTCCGTGACATCCTCGAACCCGGCAATCATCCGCAGAAGCGTGGTCTTGCCGCATCCCGACGGCCCCAACAGGGTGAAGAATTCGTTATCCTTGATCGACAGCGAAACAGACTTGAGGGCGGTGAAGGTGCCGTACCTTTTGACGGCATTGCGCACGTCGATCGCGTGGACGGTTCCGTCGGACACTTTGTTTCCCCCAAAGGCAGCTTTATGACTTCGCCAACTATAGGAACGGCCGCGTCATGCGTTAAGTCTTAACTCCCTCACCCCGCCTTAGCCTTTTCCTAAGCCGATTTTTCGTTTTTTGCCGAATAGTTAAGCATGCCCCGACGGGTCAGCCGGGTTTCGCATCAAGCGTGAGTATGGCACCAAATTCGGCCTGGTTCTGGTCGAGGAAGGCGCCCCGGCGCACTCCGCAGGCCGCCGTTTTGGCCAGATCAAGCATCACAGATTGGTGGGCATCGCCGCTGCCTATCCGACGTGGATAGGAATCGCTTTGTTGCCGAAGTGGACCACTGATGAGCCGCCGTTGCCGTCGTCAGGCGCGCAGATCCTTCACGACGCGGCCGAGCATGGCCTGACAAGCTTCGATCTGCGAGGTCTCGATATATTCATCCGGTTTATGGCCTTGACCCGACATGGATCCGGGGCCGCAGACGATCGTGGGGACGCCCATTTCCTGAAACACCCCGGCCTCGGTGCCGAAGGCCACTTTGGTAAGCTGCCCGGTCCCGGCGAACTGTCTGGCAAGCCCGACGGCGGGATCATCCGTGGCAATATCCAGCCCGGGATAGGCCGTGAGCGTTTCGAACCTGATACTCGCCGCGGGGCCATATCGTGCGGTTATGCTTTCCGCCGAGGCGCGGATGCGCGAAAGAAGCTCCTGAGGTGCATCGGCCGCGAGGTGGCGCAGTTCGAAGGTCAGTTCCGCAAGGTCCGGAACGATGTTCAGCGCCCGCCCACCAGAAAGCAGCCCGGCATGGGCGGTGCTGTAGGGGATGGAATAGGCATTGTCCCGGGCGCCGCGTTGTTCCAAATTTCGCTGCAAGTCTCGAATGGCAACCACAAGATCGGCGGCAAGGTCGAGCGCGTTGACGAAGTCCGGAGCAAGGGCCGAATGGCCGGATGTGCCCCCACAGGTGGCGCGAAGCGCAATCTTGCCCTTGTGCCCGGTGGCAATTGCCATACCCGTGGGTTCGCCCACAATGCAAAGCCGGGGCGCGCCGATCAACGCAGGCAGCTCTGGGCGCATCTCCTGAATGCCAACGCAGCCGATTTCCTCGTCATAGGACAGCACAAGCGTCAGTGGCGTCCGCAACCCGGTCTGCGCCGCCTCGTCCGCGGCCCCCAGCATGCAGGCAACAAAGCCTTTCATGTCGGTGGTTCCGCGCCCGTAAAGCCGCGACCCCTCGCGGGTCAGCGCAAAGGGCGGGTAGGTCCAGTCCTGTCCGTCAACCGGCACCACATCCGTGTGCGCCGACAGTACAATGCCGCCCGCTGTTGCGGGACCGATGGTGACGACAAGGCCGCTCTTGCCCGGCTCCTTCCCGGCAATCGTCGTCACTCTGGCACCGCGCGTCGCCAGAAAATCCGCGATGTAATCCATCATCTCGCGGTTGGGCCGCGCGCTGACCGTATCGAACCCGATCAACCGGTCGAGGATATCTAGGACGACGCTCATCGCTGCGGCGCGGCTGTCCGGGGAGCAGATGCACAGCTCATTCGGCGGCCAACTGCGTGATTTCTCGGCGGAAGGGCAGATCGTCGCCAATATCCTCGCCGTCCACCTCGCGCGCATAGCGGTGGCCTGCATAGGTGGCCCAGGCAATCGGCCCCGGCGCATTGGCGTCACCGATGATCTTGACCGACTTGATACCCGCATCCGCCCAGTCGGCCTCGCGCGCTTTAAGGTCGAAGTAAAGCCCGTTGGTTTCCTGCCGCGAGGCCACCATGACCACGGCGTCGCAGCCAAACTGCTGAGTAATGTCGGTATAGGTGCAGTTGGACACCACATGCCCATTGCCGATTTCGACAACCCCGCGGTTGAGGACGATGTTCACCCCCATCCGCGCCAGCTTCTGGTGGATGGCATGCTGTTCCAGCGTGTTCACCGTCCAGTCGGACAGGTAGGCCGAAGGCGTGATGATGGTGACGTTGCAACCCTCCTGCGCCAGAAGTTCGGCCAACACGCCACCCATATAATAATGGTCGTCGTCATAGATCACGACGTTGCCGGTGGGTTTCTTCCCCGCCATGATATCGTCAGGCGTGAAAACCGGCATCGCCGCGTCGATTGGGAACGGCACCACATGCTGCCGGCTTACACCGTCCCGACGCCATGTCGCGCCCGTGGCCACGCAGATATTCTCGAAGCCGAATTCGAGGATCGCATCGGCATCCAGCGCACTGTCGAAATAGGTCTCGACATTGGGTTTCTGGCTGATCTGATACTCGCGGTAATCCACGACGCGTCCCCAGGCCGACAGCCCCGGCAGCAAGCGTTCGCGCGCCACACGCCCGCCCAGCATGGTACCGGCCTCGGCCAGCGCCACGTCATAGCCGCGCTCGGACAAGGCGCGCGTTGCCTCCAGCCCGGCCGGTCCGGCACCTACCACCAGCACGTTCGAACTCGCCCCCTTGGAGTTCATCCTTTCGGGGTGCCAGCCCTTGCGCCATTCCTCCATGAAGGTGGGGTTCTGGGTGCAGCGGCTGATCGACATGGTCATATCGCCGGTGATGCAGATATTGCAGCCGATGCATTCGCGGATGTCTTCGATCCGGCCTTCCTCAATCTTTTTGGGCAGGAAGGGATCGGCAATCGAGGGCCGCGCGCAGCCGATGAAATCGAGCGTGCCGGTGCGGATCATTTTCGTCATCACGTCCGGAGAGGTAAATCGGCCGACACCGACGATGGGCTTGTCGGTCAATTCGTGAATGCCGCGCACCAATTGTTCCTGTGCGGCTTCTTCCTTGAACCGCGACGGGCCAGAGCAATCCTCCCAGGTGCCCTGCGCCAGGTCCCAGAGATCCGGCAGATCGCGGTTCATCTCGATGAAATCGCGCACCTCGGCGTTGGAAAAGCCCAGATCGCCGATGGTCTCGTCAAGGCTGACCCGCAGTGTCAGCGCCATCGTGTCACCCACCGCGTCGCGCATGTCAGAAATAACCTCGCGGACAAAGCGCGCGCGGTTTTCCAAGCTGCCGCCATATTCGTCGCTGCGCTGGTTGGTGGCGCGGCTCAGAAAGTGCTGGAAAATGCCGAAACCATGCGCGCCGTAAAGACAAATCAGGTCAAAGCCCGCATCCTTGGACCGTTTCGCGGCATTGACGAACCAGCGGCGCAGATCGCGGATTTCGGTCTTGTCGAGCGCGCGGGCCTGCACCGGATCATTGGTGAAAGTGCGGATCGGCATGGCCGAAACGGCCAGCGGCACTTCCTTGGAATAAAGGTTCGGCCCGTTGATGCCGGAATATGCAAGCTGGATGCCCGCCAACGCGCCGTGGGTCTTCATCTTTTCCGACATGCGGCGCAGCATCGGGATGTCCTTGTCCTCCCACAGACGCAATTCGATGAAGGGTGTGATCTCCGAGGTGTGATGCATCTCGCATTGCTCGGTAAAGATCACACCCCAGCCCCCCTCGGCCTTGATACCGCGCATCTCGGCGGCGGCGGAAGGGTCGCGGTAGCCGCCACCATTGCAATGGGGCACCTGATAGAACCGGTTCTTGGCGGTTACGGGCCCGATATCCATCGGCTCGAACAGAATGTCATAGCGTTGGTCGCGCACGTCTTGCTCCTGCATTTGTCAGCTCGCAGAATATCGCGCCTTAACGGCGGGAAAAGGTGCGGTTGCGAAAGCGCCGCTTAGGCAGAACCTAACCGGCTTCGGCGGGTGCGAGTCCGGGAAAGGCTCCGTTCTGGTATTGCTGCCGACAATGGCCGACAAAGGCGCGGATCACGCTGGACTGGTCGGCATCGGTGGGGGTCAGAAGCCCCATGCGCATGGGCCGAACCTTGCCACGGATCGGGATGTAGTGCAGCGGTTTACCATCGGGCGCGCGATCGCTCAGAAACGGAACATTGGCGATGGAAAACCCGAAACCGTTGGCCACGAGGCTGCGCATTACCGCCATGTCCCGCGTGCGTTCCGCGACCACCGGCGGCACCCCGGCTGATACGAAAAACGACAGGAAATACTCTGATGAATAGGGCAGGTCCAGCAGCACCATCGGATGATCAGCCAGATCATCCACCGACACCTCGTCCGCTCCGGCCAGCGGATGCCCGTCACCTATGATGGCATATGGCGGCAATTCCAGCAGCGTTTCGAACACCAGATCGGCGGGCAACTGCAAGTCATAGGTCAGCGCCACGTCGATCTCTGCCCGGCGCAGGGCGCTGAAAATCTCTGCCTGGTTCAGTTCGGTCTGGCGGCTGCGGACCTCAGGGAATTCGGCCTGAAAACTCTGCCGCACAGCAGGAAGTACAAGCTGGGCAAAGGTCACGAGGCAGCCGATATTCAACCCTCCGCGCACCGCGCCCGAAATGTCGCCTGCAAGATCAACCAAAGCATTCGCTTCGCTCAGCACGACCTGAACCCGTTCGAGCATCTGCCTGCCAGCCTGCGTCAGCGACAGCCCTTGCGCGTGCTGGCGCACGAACAGCGGGATGCCGAATTCCTTTTCAAGCTGCGAGATCGCGGCCGAAATCGAGGGGGATGATACGCTGACCTTTTCCGACGCCAGCGCGATCGACCCCATTTCGCCGACGGCGACGAAGTATTCCAATTGGCGCAGGGTGAAGCGTAGGGGCATTGCAACTGTTTACGCTGCACTTGCAGAAATTCAAGCCTCGTACGTGATCCGCGTTGTTTTAAGCGCGGTGTACATGCCCAGCGAATGCGGCGACACATCGCGCCGGAACCCGGATTGTTGCATGCCGCCAAGGGGCGTCATGGCCGAAATCACATCCACGATGGTGACCTAAACGGTGCCCGCCATCAGCGCATCAGAGATACGCAGCGCGCAGCCTTTGACCAGCCGAACGGATTGCTTGGCTGCATCAACAACTGCCGCTCAACGCCGCCTTTGCTGCTAAATGTCAGCACCGCGGCACCACGGTTCCAGTTGTCCACAGTGCAGTCGAGCATGCCTGTTTCCTAATTTCAGTCGTCGCCGGGCACGCCGTAGGACGGCGCCTCTCGCGGGTCGAGCGCGCGCTGGATATAGGCGTCCAGTTGCGGTTCGTAGACGCCCCAGGCGGTTGCGATATTCTCGATCGGGCAGTCCTCGGTCCAGTCGCAGCGTAACTCGGCCACGGGCCAGCTGACCTTGTCGACGATCAGCAACCCGGCGGAATGCACCGGACCGGCCTCGCCCCCTGCAGCCAGCCCCGCGCGCATCGCGGCAATCAGCCGGTCTCCGATATGGCCCGTCGCGGCTCTATAGCCGTCAACGATGGCTTGCGGCACGCGCTCATTGGCCAGAAGGTTGCCGCCAGAGGCCACGTTCGGCGCCTCGGCCTGCGTCCAGATGCCAAGCGATTTCGGCCCTGAATGGATCGCCGTCCGCCCTTGCCTGTCCACCGCCAGAACCTGACGGTATTCGATGAATTTTCCAAGGTCGCGGACGCCGGCGATGGCCTCGGCCGCGCTCATCCCGCCCTGCATAAGGTCCAGCGCCAGCGGGCCCAGCGTCGGGTCTGTCACATTCTGCGACGCCACCGCGCCCACGCCCGCGCGGGCATAAGCACAACGCGCCGCGACGGCGGGCGAGGAGGACGCTATCGCCATGCCGAACATGCCCGTCTCTTCGCAGCGGGCGACCAGGGAAAACGTCATGCGCCTACTCCGGAATGACGGCGGTACCGTCGATCTCGACCAGCCATTCGGGCCGGGCCAGCGCCTGCACCACAAGCCCGGTCGAGACCGGATGCACGCCTTTGATATATTCGCCCATGGTCCGGTAAACCGCCTCTCGGTAGCGAACGTCAGTGATATAGACCACCACCTTGACCAGATGCTCCATGCTGCCGCCTGCCTCTTCGATCAGCTGGCGGATGTTCTGCATCACCTTGTGGGTCTGCTCCACCGGATCGTGGCTGTCGATGTTCTTGGCATCGTCGAGGTTCTGCGGGCACTGGCCGCGCAGCCAGACGGTCTTGCCGCCATGGGTGACCACGGCCTGACACAGATCGTTGTCGAGGTTCTGCTCGGGATATGTCTCGCGCGTGTTGAACTTGCGTATACGGGTATGGGCCATGAAAGCTCCTGTCGTGGGAAGGATCGGGCAATCGGGATCAGTCGGCGCGCCCCTCTTCAAGCCGGGCCATCAGATATTGGGCAAAGTCATAGTTCGGGCGTTCAAGATGGCTGAGATGCCCTGGCACCGCATGATCCGAACAAAGCCCACGATACACTTTTTCGGTGCAGCCACGATCTTCGACATTCACGTCGTCCAGAAGCGTCTTGAGCGCCTCGAAATTGCTTTGCGCATCTTCGTCCCCCGCATAGTCGTCAGACATGCCGCCGCCGAAGCGGATATGGACCTGTCCGGGGCCCTTGGGATGCAGGCTCAGATACCAGAAATAGCCCGGCGTCAACGTGATCATCAGGCTGGGATAGATCGCGAGCAGGAAGGTCGTGCGGCGTTCGTCGCCTTTCAAACGATCATTCGACGGGTGCGCCATGGCGATGCGCAACTGGTCGTCCTTGAGGATCGTGTGGTAATTGAAGGCGGGCAGACCGGGCGGGCAGACCATATCCTCCAGCTTGGACAATCCACCGATGGTGCCCGCGTGGCAGACCGGCAGGTGATAGCTTTCCATGAAATTCTCGGCCAGAACCTTCCAGTTGGTGTCCCAGACATGCTCTTCAAAGAAGGTCTCGGTGTAATTTGTCATGTCATAGCCGGCGACAAGGTCTTCGACATCGGCCAGTTGCTCGGCCACCGGGGGCGTATCCTCGTTGAGGCAGATGAAGACCCAGCCCAGCCATTCCTCGCAGCGGATTTCGGGCAGGTGGTAGGCGTCCTTGCAAAAGCCCGTGTTGCGCGTCATTCCCGGTGCGCCGCGCAGCGACCCATCAAGGTTGTAGGTCCACGCATGGTACGGGCAGACGATGGCGCGCGTCTTGCCGCGCCCGTGCAACAGCGTCGACATGCGGTGCAGGCAGACATTGGACATGGCCCGTAAAGCGCCGTCGCGGTCGCGAATGACGATGATTGGCTGACCGGCCAGTTCGCAGGTGGTGTAATCACCCGGCTCGGCCAGGCTGTCGGCCCGCCCGACGCAGAACCAATCTTTGGAGAAGATATGCGTCAGTTCCTCATTCAGAAAGCTGTCTGACATGTAGACCGATGGCGGCATCGCGCGCGCGGCCTCGAACGGTTGCGCCGTATTGTGGCGCAAATCCTTGATCGGGTCTGTGTGATCCTTTGCCATTATGTTCCCTTTGGTCAGCTTGCCGATGCCTGATGATCGGACGCGCCGCGGTAAGCGCGGTACTTGCCTTGAATTGCAATCTGTTCAGCCACGTATTTGGCATCATGCCAGACGCCCCAGATAAACGTCGAGCCCCGCCGCGATTGCCACGGTAGGCCGAGGAAATAAATCCCCGGTTCGGACGACACGCCACGCTGATGCCGGGGACGGCCGCTCTCGTCAAAGGCATCGACCTTCATCCAGCTGAAATCCTGCCGAAACCCGGTGGCCCAGATGATGGTGGTGATGCCCGCGCCCTTCAGGTCCAGCTCCCGGATCGGATTGGTCAGGCATTCCGGATCTGGCAGCATGTCGCGCGCCTCCGGCTCCTGCGGCAGATCAAGGCCATTGCGCGTGGTATAAGCGTCGGCAAGGTCCAGCATCTGGATATAGCTGGCATCGCCCGCCGCAATATTGGTGCGCAGATCGTCGCGGAAGCGAACGACGCCCTCGGTGCAGGCCTCTGTCAGGCCGAGCAACGTCACACCTTCGCTGGCGAGGCGGCGGAAATCCATGGTCTGGCCACCATAGGCGCCACTGACCGAGATCGTCACATGTTCTTTGCCGGGCTCTGCTGCCGCCATGTCCCACAGGCCAAGCACGCCCAGCCACCAGCAGAAGTCGCGCCCGCGATAGGCGCGCGGCGGGCGTTCGTGCGGGCCGACCGACAGATAAACCCTGCGCCCGGCGCGGTTCAGTTCATCCGCGATCTGCGCGCCGGACGATCCGGCACCGACCACCAGGACCGCGCCTTCGGGCAGCTGATCGGGAGACTTGTAGTGGAAGGAGTGCAACTGCGTCACGCCTTCGGACTCGGGCACCACTGGCGGGATCACCGGGTGCTGAAACGCGCCCGTTGCCGCAACAACGTTCAGGGCCTCGATCTTGCCCGCCGAGGTTTCGACGGTAAAGCCGGGGCGGCCCTGATTGCGCTCTGCCTTGGCCACCTCGACCCCGGTGCGGATCGGCGCGTCGATCATGCGCGCATAGGTTTCCATATAAGTGGCGACAATCGTCTTGGTCGGGAACCCGTCCGGGTCACAGCCTTCAAATTCGAGGTTGGGAAAACGGTCATGCCAGGCAGGCCCGTTTGCCACGAGCGACTCCCACCGCCCGGTCCGCCAGGCCTCGGCCACGCGGTTCTTTTCCAGAACGAGGTGGGGAATGCCCTGCGCGCTGAGATGTTCGCTCATCGCGATTCCCGCCTGACCCGCCCCCACAACCAAGGTATCTGTCTTTTCAGTAGGCATTGCGTTTCCCTGACATTTCAAAACTCGAACAGATCGCACGCGGCGCATCGCAGCATCGGTTCGGTGAGTTCAGGGTTTCATCTTTGCTTTCGACAGAAAATCATTGTCTGGCTCATCATGCCTTAGGGTTTGCCTAATCACATCTGCGCCCTGTGCCCGTACCCGTACAAGCTGCCACTGAAAGCCAAACCTTCGCGCAACGTGCCGTTCGTTCCCGGCAGCACTTGGCCAACGGCATGACCCGGACCGCCAGTAGGTCCGGATGGCGCAACGGCGGTGACAGCTTGCCGCCTTCATCTTTGGCAAAGCTCGGCGCCACGCGAAATGATACCCTGCAGCGCGTTCAGATGTCCTTGACCAGGCGCAGGGCGTCGTAAATGGCGGCGTGGGTGTTGCGTGCGGAAACGGCGTCGCCGATGCGGAACAGCTGGAACGCGCCGTCCGGGTTGCGCGTGCAGGTTTGCGGCTTGCCGTCGATCAGCGCGTTGTAATCCACCTCTCCGGCATTGGTCGCCAGAGGTTTGAGATCGAAATACAGCTCATCCAGCGGCAGGGTGCCGTAGTTCACGACGACCTGATCAACCTCCAGCTCATAGCTGTGGTCGCTGTAATCCGTGCCGATCGTCGCAGTCAGCGTGTTACCGCGCCGGGTGACATCCATCAGGCGGCGCGTGACGGTAAAGGTCACATCCTTGTCCTGAAGCGAACGCATATAGGGCACGAGGTTCATCGCCATCACGCCTGACGAAAAGGTCCGGTCCGGCGTCATGATCTCTACCGAAGCGCCCGCATTCGCCGCGACTTCTGCGGCCTGCAAGGCAGGGTGGTCGCCGCTTTCGTCATAGATCAGAACCTTGCCCGCAGGTTTCACATCGCCCGAGATGATATCCCAGGAGGTGACAACATGGGTCTGTTCGCCTTTCTGCTCGAACAGTTCCGTATTGGGCAGCCCGCCAGTGGCGACAATCACCACATCGGGGTTCAGGGCGGTCACATCGCCCGCCTCGGCCCATGTGTTGAAGTGGAACCTCACATCGCGCGCGGCGCATTGCGCCATGCGCCAATCGATGATGCCGATCATCTCGCGGCGGCGCGGGGATTGCGACGTCAGCAAGACCTGTCCGCCGGGTTGGGCTGCCGCCTCGAACACTGTCACGCCATGGCCGCGTTCGGCAGCGACCCGTGCGGCTTCCAGCCCGGCGGGACCGGCACCGATGATGACAACCTTTCTTGCTGCCTCCGCTTTTGCGATCTCGTGCGGCATGGTCAATTCGCGGCCGGTGGCGGCGTTGTGAATGCACAGCGCATCCCCGGCCTGATAGATGCGATCCAGACAGTAGGTCGCCCCGACGCAGGGGCGGATATCATCCTCGCGCCCTTCGATGATCTTGCGCACGATATGCGGGTCCGCCATGTGGGCGCGCGTCATTCCGACCATATCCAGAAGGCCAGCCTGCACGGCATGGCGCGCCGTGGCCACATCCGGAATGCGCGCGGCATGGAACGTTGGCATGCCCGTCGCCTTGCGCACCTCGCCCGCGAAATCAAGGTGGGGGGCAGACTTCATCCCCTGAATGGGGATCACGTCGGTCATGGCGGGGTCAGTGTGGATGCGCCCCTTGATGACGTTCAGGAAATCGATCTGCCCGGTGGCGGCGATGCGTTTGGAAATCTCCAAGCCTTCCTCGGGTGTGATCCCACCCTTTTGCGCCTCATCCGCAGTGTAGCGCAGACCGACGATGAACTCTGCGCCCACGCGTTTGCGGATCGCCTCGACCACATCCAGCGGGAACCGCATACGGTTTTCCAGCGTATCGGCCCCGTATGGCCCGGTCAGATCATTTGTCAGCGGCGACCAGAACTGATCCAGCAGATGGCCGTAGACCTGCAATTCGATGCCATCCATCCCGCCCGCCTGCATCCGCTCTGCGGCATCGGCAAAGTCGGTGATGATGCGATCAATGTCCCAATCTTCGATCAGTTTGGGAAAGGCGTGATGCGCAGGCTCGCGGTGCTTGGAGGACGACACCGAGGGCAGCCAATCGCCCTTGTTCCAGGTGGTGCGTCGCCCAAGATGCGTAAGCTGGATCATGACAGCGCAGCCATGTTCATGCACGCCATCGGTAAGGTTCCGGATCCAGGGAACCACTTCATCTTTATAAGCAAGGATATTGTTGAAAACCGGCGGGCTGTCCCGGCTGACGGCGGCAGATCCGGCCGTCATCGCAAGCGCCACACCTGCCTTGGCCCGTTCGGCATGATAGGCAGCGTAGCGTTCCTTGGGCATGCCATCCTCGGGATAGGCCGGCTCATGGCTCGTCGTCATGATCCGGTTGCGCAATGAGAGGTTTTTGAGCTGGAACGGCTGAAGCAATGGATCGCTGGACATTTCGGCTGCCTTACGCGTTGTTTCCTGACATAAGTGTCAGGTCAGAATTTGCGGAATTGACACCCCTGTCAAGTTCTTTAGGTATATCGTCATGAAAAAGCCGTCGGCCAACAGGAACCGCGCCAGTTGCGAGACATGGATAGAGGCCGCCTACACCCTTTTCGTGGAGGAAGGGATCGAGGCGGTCAAGGTCATGCCGCTGGCCAAGAATCTGAACCTGACGCGCACCGGTTTCTACTGGCATTTCAAAGACCTTTCAGAGCTGCACGACGCCATAGTCGAGATCTGGAAAACCCGGAACACCGGCATCATTCTTGAACGCTGCGCGATGCCCGCGCAAAGCCTGTGTGCCGCGCTTTTCAACCTGTTGGATTGCTGGATCGACAATGAGCTTTTCGATGCCCCGCTTGATCTCGCAATCCGAAACTGGGCACGCAATGATGCGCGGCTGCAAGTGATTGTCGATCAGTCTGACGAGGACCGGCTGGCAGCCGTCAGGGCATTGTTCGAACGGTTCGGAAGGTCGGGGGAGGCTGCCCATTTCCGCGCCCTGACCGTGATCCTGACCCAGACCGGGTACTATTCGATGCATGTGTCCGAACCCCGTCTCAAACGCGCGCTCGCTGGCTGCCACTACGTGGAGATCTTCGCGGGCGAGGCCCCAACGGAGGCAGAGAAAGACGCGTTCCTGAAGCGTCATCGCTGACCCCGCCGGCCGGATGATCGGTTGGTTGGGCTCAACGTGGCCCCGAACTGCTTATGATTGTTGCGACCGTCGGCTCCTCGCCCTTTGCAGCGTGATTACGTCCTTGTATCGAATCGCGAAGGCTGTCATATGCTGCGTCGCTACGTTATTCTCTATCGCTCTACTGTCTCCCTCATACGGCGCTCAGTCCCTCGATCCAGACCGACCGCGCCGGGCTGCCGCAATAAAGTGGGCAGCGAATTACTAAGGAGACCACGGATATGGCCACTGGCACCGTGAAATGGTTCAACACCACCAAAGGCTTCGGCTTCATCGCACCTGACTCCGGCGGCAAGGACGTTTTCGTCCATATTTCCGCTGTTGAGCGTTCGGGTCTGACCGGCCTCGCCGACAACCAGAAAGTCGAGTTCGAGCTCGAATCCGGCCGTGACGGCCGTGAGAGCGCGACCAACCTCGCACTGGTCTAAGACCGCTTCGGGGTGGGCCCATCGGGCCCGCCCCACCCTGTCCTCACAGAGCCAGCGCCGTGAGGAACATCCCCAAGCCGAAAACCGTATGGGCGACCAGCCCCATGATCCGCCCCTTCCAGGGACGCGGTGTACGTGACAGGGCCCAGCCCAACCCCATGCCGGGTTGCAGCAGGAACCAGCCAGCCGCAATCGTGATCAGCGCGAAGATCCACACCGGCAGGAATGTCGGATCTGCGACCCATTGCTTCCCCGCCAGCAGAACGAAAATCACGCCATAGGCAATGCCCACGCCGTAATGCACCGCCCAGCCGAGTTTCAGTTCCGAGGGAACCGGCTCTGCCACCGCGATGTCATCGTGAAACAGCTTCCCGCGCATCGTATGCCCCGACCAACGGCCAACATTGGCCCAGTTGGGCTTAGGCTGACCGAAAGCCCGGTGCAGCAGGACCGCCCAGAGATCCATCGCCAGCGTGCCGCCCAGCCCCATCAGAATTCCGACCGTTATCAGCCCCATCTCTGCCCCTTCCCTGTTGCGCATGTTTTCAATGCCCGACATCGGACAGGGGCGCAATGCCACGGGGGCGAACAGATCAGGCGCTCTTTGCCCAGCTCACGATCTGTGCCGCTGGCATCGCGCCTGACTGGCGTTTTCTTTCACGACCACCCTGAAAGGCGATCATCGTCGGTATGCCGCGAATACCGTAGCCTTGGCCCGCGCCCGGGTGATCCTCGGTGTTGATCTTGATCAGCCGCGCAGATCCGCGCAGGGCGTCTGCTGCCTTGGAAAACTCCGGCGCCATCATGCGGCAGGGACCACACCACGGGGCCCAGAAATCCACGATCAACGGCACCTCATCAGTCGCTGCGGCCTTTTTCAGCGTGGCAAGATCCACCTCCACCGGCTTGGCCGACATCAAGGCCGCGCCGCAGGTTCCGCATTTCGGGCCTTCGCTCAATCGATCATCCGGCACACGGTTCACTTGCCCGCAATCGAGGCATGTCAGTTTCTTTCCGGCCATTGCCGCCTCCACCATATTTCGAATCGCATATGTGTCTGGCCGGGCCTGCGAACAAGGGTGGGCGGGATTTCGCGCGCCCGCAGGGCCAAGAAGGTGCATGCGGGCAACATCAAACGGTAACATTTCGATGAGACTATGGAACTTCAGGCCGCTCGCGTTGATTTTTGGAACGATAATGCTGAAAATGCCGCGTCAAGATGAGAGTATGAGAATGTCCATGATTTCCAGACGAACCTTTATTGCTGCGGGTGCTGCCACACTCGCCACACCTGCGCTTGCGCAGCAAGCCTTCCAGATCAACCCGATCTTCCTGCCCCAGTCCGTGAGGATCGACCCGGCGCTGGCGGCCAACCAGATCCTGATCGTGCCGCGCGCGCACTTCCTTTACTTCATCACCGAACCTGGCCGCGCGCGTCGTTACGGCGTGGGTGTCGGCAAGGCCGGGCTTGAATTCACCGGCACCGCGTCGATTGATGTAAAGAAGGAATGGCCGACCTGGCGCCCGACCAATGAAATGATCGAACGCGAGCCAGAGGCCTATTCCAAGTTTGTGGACAACGACTACGTCCAGCCCGGCGGCCCCGGCAACCCGCTGGGTGCGCGTGCGCTGTATCTGTTCCAGAACGGGCGTGACACGTACTTCCGCATCCACGGCACCACGGCGCCACGTTCCATCGGACGGTCGGTTTCCAACGGGTGTATCCGCATGATTAACGATCATGTGATTGATCTGTACCAGCGTGTGCCGATCGGTACCAAGGTGACTGTGCTGTAATACACGCAACGGCCGCCCCTCATGCATGATGTCGTTGTCATCGGCGCAGGACCGGCCGGTGCGGCGGCGGCCGCCACTGCGGCGCGTGCAGGCTTGCGGACGGCGCTTATCGACAAGGCCCGCTTCCCCCGGGATAAGCTCTGCGGGGGGGGCTTTACCGGGCGAAGCCTCGGCTATTATCAGCAGATCTATGGCGCCCCGCGGCCAGATGCGCCGTTCCTCACCCGAAACGAGATGGCCTTCTATGCCTTCGGAGAGCATTTGGGCACCTATCAGGATTGCCCCCCGCTCCACCTTGCCATGCGCCGGTCACTGGATGCCGAGATGTTCGCCCGCGCCGTGGCCATGGGGGCCGAGGACTATACCGGACGGGGGATGTCATCCCTGACGCCTGCGGGCGCGGTCACGCTGACTGACGGTACACATCTGCGAGGTCGGATCGTGATTGGGGCTGATGGGGTCAACAGTCCAAGCGCGCGGGTTCTGTTCGGCTCAGCCTTCGACCGCAGCAAGATCGGCTTTGCACTGGAAGTGGAAAGCGAAGGGGATCCCGACAAATTGCCCGTCCGCATCGACTTTGGTGCCGCAGAATGGGGCTATGGCTGGGCATTCCCGAAATACCACGGTGTAACAGTGGGCGTGGGCGGCGTGATGCAACGCAATACTGATTTGAAATCCGCGCTGACCAACTACCTCAAATTCACTGGCACACAGGCACATGGCCCCGTGAAGGGCCAGTTCTTGCCGTTCGGACAGGCGCGCAAGGTTCCGGGCTTGGGCACTGTGTTGCTTGCAGGTGATGCCGCAGGGCTTGTTGATCCTATCACGGGCGAGGGAATCGCTTATGCCATGAAAAGCGGGCAACTTGCCGCGCAAGCCGCGATCCGTGCCCTGTCTGCCGGGACACCGCAATCCGCGCTTGCCGCGTATCGCGCTGACTTGCGCAGCATCACCCGTGCCATCTCTCAGGCCAGAAACTTGCGCCAGCTGATGTTCCGTCCTGTGTTCCGATCGACCTTTATTCGTGGGTTTTCGCGCTCTTCGACGCTTCGCCAAGAATACTTGCGCCTCCTCGCGGGCGAGACTGAATATGCCGATATTACGCGCGCTGTGGGCCGGCGTCTGCCCGCGCTGCTTTGGCGGACTCTTGCCCATACACGCTAAAGGAGATTTTTTACCATACTTGCGACAAATTATCGCGTAGTAACCTTTCCTAAAGGTTTTGGCAGGCAAACTGTCAAAAAAGGAGGAAGTTCATGGCGACTATTGCGCTGGTCCTTGGCAGCTTCGCGGGGTTGATCACTGCCGTAACCGGCTGGGTCTTCTTCGACTGGTCCATCGCCTATTCCTTCTTCGTCTACGTCTTCGGCGGGGTTCTTTCCTTGGGCATCTGCACCACCGCGATGATGTTTACTCCTGAAACAGACGAATAGGCACAAGTTTGCCAACGCAGCAATTGCCGTCTGAAACTGCGCAAAAAACCTTGAAAAACGTCCTGAGTTGGGGAAATGATATTTCCGCGACGTTACCACTATCGACCCACTGTTCCTGTTAAACGGCTCAGTTCTCGATTCTGCACTGACTAGCCACACTGCCGCATTTCCGCGGGCAGCACTTTGACAGGAGACACGACGATGGCCACCGGCACCGTCAAATGGTTCAACACCACCAAAGGCTACGGCTTCATCGCGCCCGATGGCGCAAGCAAAGACGTTTTCGTTCACATTTCTGCAGTCGAGCGTTCGGGTCTGACCGGACTTGCAGACAACCAGAAGGTGACCTTCGATATTGAGCCCGGCCGCGACGGTCGAGAGTCAGCCGTGAACATTTCTCTGGCCTGAGCCGCGCCATTTCCGGCACCAGACATTCGACCCGGACGGCCCTGCCGACCGGGTTTCTTTTTGTCATCTTTCCAGCCTTGTAAAACGCCCCCGAGGCGACGCGACGGCCTTGCAGCTTTCTGACAGTTTACGCCCGCGACCGCTTTCCAATGCAAGGGTCAGTCCCTGCCTATTCCCCGGCACGCTCTATCAGCTCTTCGACCGCCGGGCCGATGGCGTCCACGATATGCGCCACTCCCTTGGCGTTTGGATGTATCCCATCATCCTGCATGAAGTCGCCATTATTCGTCGATGTCGCCCCGGCGATCCGCATTCCTTCAAAGAAATCAGGGTAGTAGAGCGTGCCAAACTCCTCGGAAAGTTCGGGGTAGATCGCATCAAAGCTCTGCTTGTAGGCCGCCCCGTAATTGCCCGGCGCAGGCAGCCCGACCAGCAGAACCTCTATCCCCCGCGCCTCTGCGACCTCCATGATGCCGCGAAGGTTTTCGCGCGCGTTTTCAGGCGGAATGCCGCGCAGCAGGTCATTGCCGCCAAGTGTCACGATCATCCCCTCAACCTCGGGCGTGAGGGACCATTCGACCCGCGCCAGCCCGCCTGCGGTGGTGTCGCCCGACACGCCGCCATTGATCAGTCGTACGTCGTGGCCGCGCTCTTCGAGCCAGGCACGCAATTGCGGCACAAACCCCTCTTCCTCGATCAGCCCGTAGCCCTGTGTCAGACTGTCGCCTAGCGCCAGAATATGCGTCTCGGCCGCCTGTGCCATAGCCGCGAAAGCGAACCAGATTGCAACAGTGGCCTTGCCCGCCGCCGCCAAGCGCCCATATTGAGCCTGAACCTGCATTGACTGGACCTTTCTACGATGACCAAACCCATTCTCTCCCTCCAAGATGTCACTTTGGCGCTGGAGGGCAATGCCGGTCCGGTAGAAATTCTTCACGGAATCTCGATGGAGGTTGCAGAAGGCGAGACACTGGCGCTGGTCGGTCCGTCCGGATCCGGGAAATCTTCGCTGCTGATGATCATGGGCGGGCTGGAGCGCGCGAGTGCAGGCCGCGTCACCGCTCTGGGCGAAGACATGACCCGGATGGACGAGGACCAACTTGCCCGGTTGCGGCGTGATGGCATGGGCGTGGTGTTCCAGTCCTTCCACCTGATCCCGACGATGACGGCGCTGGAAAATGTTGCCACCCCGCTGGAACTGGCAGGCCATAAGGATGCGTTCGAACGCGCCGCGGCAGAGCTGGAGGCGGTGGGCCTTGGTCATCGGGCGGATCACTACCCGGTGCAGATGTCGGGTGGGGAGCAGCAACGCGTCGCGCTTGCGCGGGCCTCGGCCCCGCGTCCGCGCCTGCTGTTGGCGGATGAACCCACGGGCAATCTGGACGCGGCAAACGGCGATGCGATCATCGAGCTTTTATTCGACCTGCGCGACCGCCACGGCGCGACGCTGGTCCTGGTGACCCATTCCAACGCTCTGGCGCAGCGCTGCAACCGTGTTGTGCGGCTGCATGACGGGCGTATTTCCGCGGCAACCCCAACCGCCACGAAGGCTGCCGCAGAATGAGCGTGCCAGTTGCCTTTCGTCTGGCTGCACGCGAATTGCGGGGCGGTCTGCGCGGCTTTCGCGTGTTTCTGGCCTGCCTCGCGCTTGGCGTTGCGGCGATTGCTGCCGTGGGGTCTGTCCGCGCGGCCATTCAGTCGGGCCTGTCCGATCAGGGTGCGGTGATCCTGGGCGGCGACGCCGAATTGCGCCTGACCTATCGCGACGCCGACGAGGCAGAGCTGGCATGGATGCGCGAGATCTCGACCGCCATGTCGAAAGTGGTCGATTTCCGCTCGATGGTGGTGGTTCCAGGCGCCGGGGGCGAAGAGCGCGCGCTGACACAGGTGAAAGCGGTGGACGGGGCCTACCCTCTGCTGGGCACGCCGGAACTGGACCCGGAGATGCCCTTGCCAGAGGCGCTGGACGGTGACGGAACGATCCCGGGCGCCGTGATGGCGCCGGTGCTGGCGGACAGGCTGGGCCTTCAGACGGGCGACCGGTTTCGGCTTGGCACGCAAGAGTTCACCCTCTCTGCATTGCTGACCTATGAACCTGACGCCGGCAGCGCCGGGTTCAGCCTTGGCCCCCGCACGATTGTCCAGACACAGGCATTGGTAAACTCGGGCCTGCTTGCGCCCGGCACCCTCTTCGAGACGAACTATCGCCTGACCCTGCCCCCCGGCAGTGATCTGGACGCGCTGAAGACCGAGGCGCAGGACCGGTTCGCCGATAGCGGGATGCGTTGGCGCGATGCCCGCAACGGCGCGCCGGGCGTGGCGCGCTTTGTCGACCGGCTGGGCGCTTTTCTGGTGCTGGTGGGGCTATCGGGCCTTGCCGTGGGCGGCGTGGGCGTCTCTGCCGCCGTGCGGTCTTACCTGTCGGCCAAGACGGGCGTGATCGCCACGTTGCGGACGCTGGGGGCCAGCCGCGCCGTGATCTTCCAGACGTATTTCATCCAGATCGGCGCGCTCAGCCTTCTGGGCATCGCGATCGGGCTGATGTTGGGCGCGGGCATTCCGCTACTGCTCGCCCCGTTCATCGCCGCGTCATTGCCGGTGCCTGCCGATTTCTCGCTACACCTCTCTCCCTTGATCGAGGCCGCGATATACGGGGTCCTGACCGCCGCGCTCTTCACGCTGTGGCCCTTGGCCCGAACGGAGGATGTGCGCGCCGCAACGTTGTTTCGCGATGCGCTGGGGCAGGCCAGGCTGCTGCCACGTCCGCGCTTTCTGTTGGCCACGGCGGCGCTGCTGGCAGTCTTGCTTGGAACGGCGGTTGCCTTTTCCGGCAACACGTTCCTGACGCTTTGGACGGCGGGCGGCATCATTGGCGCGCTGGTCGTGCTGGCTCTGGCGGCACAGGGTGTACGGCGGCTGGCCCGCGCCAGCGGCACCCTTGCGCGCGGTCGCCCGGTGTTGCGTTGGGCCCTGTCGGCTATCGGAGGACCGGGAGAGGCGGCAGCCTCTGTGATGATCTCGCTGGGATTGGGCCTGTCCGTTCTGGCGGCGGTCGGACAGATCGACGGCAATCTGCGCAAGGCGATTGACGGGCAATTGCCGGATGTCGCGCCGTCCTATTTCTTCGTGGACATCCAGCAGGACCAGATGCCGGGTTTCCTCGACCGGGTGGAGAATGACCCCGCCGTGTCGCGTGTCGACAGCGCGCCGATGCTGAGGGGTGTGCTGAACGGCATCAACGGGCGGCCCGCGCGCGAAGTTGCGGGCAATCATTGGGTCGTGCGCGGTGATCGCGGCCTGACATATTCTGCCGATCTGCCCGACAATACCACGCTGACCGCTGGCGAATGGTGGCCCCGGGATTATGCAGGCCCGCCGCTTGTCAGCTTTGCCGCCGAAGAGGCCGCAGAGATCGGCCTCAACTTGGGTGACAAGATCACCGTGAACATCCTTGGCCGCGATATCGAGGCCACCGTCGCCAGCTTCCGCGAGGTTGATTTCTCGACCATGGGGATCGGCTTCGTCATGACGTTGAACCCGGCCGCGCTGCAAGGCGCGCCGCACAGCTTCATTTCGACCGTTTACGCCGAGGAAGAGGCGGAAGCCGCCATTCTGCGCGACCTTGCCCAGGCCTACCCCAACATCACCGCGATACGTGTGCGCGACGCCATCGATCAGGTCGGGACGCTGCTGATCTCTATCGCCAATGCGACGCGTTGGGGGGCAGCGGCCACATTGCTGACCGGCCTTCTGGTGCTGATCGGTGCTGCCGCGGCCGGAGAGCGCGCGCGCAGTTTCGAAGCCGCCTTGCTAAAGACACTGGGGGCGAGCCGTGGGCGCATTCTGCGCAGCTTTGCCCTGCGGTCGGCCTTGCTGGGTGCCGGTGCGGGTGTCGTTGCCGTGGTTGCTGGTGGACTGGGGGCCTGGGGGGTCATCACCTTCGTCATGGAGGCCGATTTCACCTTCCTGCCGGGGAATGCGCTAATGATCGTGTTCGGCGGCGTGGTCCTGACCCTGCTCTCCGGTCTGTTTTTTGCTCTGCGTCCGATGTCCGTCCGACCAGCGCGTATCTTGCGTGCGCGCGAATAGGCACCTTGATCCCGGCGCAATGGGCTGGCATGGGTCTGACAACCGTCACATCAGCCACGGGATGAACCGATGACCGAAACGTTGCCTATGCCCATCACCGCGCCGCTGACCCACGCGCAGCGGACCCAGCTTATCAATCTTGTGCGCCGCGCCGCCAGGACCGAGATCCTGCCCCGGTTCCGCGCACTTCGCGGTGACGAGATCGATACCAAGTCTGGCCCCGATGACCTTGTGACAGAGGCAGACCGCAATGCCGAGGCGATGATCGCGCGGGGCATCGCGCGCGCCTTTCCCAACGCGCTGATCGTCGGAGAAGAGGCCGTAGCCAAACATCCCGAGCTTTGGGACGAGATCGACAGCGCCGATCTGGCCTTCATCATCGATCCGGTGGATGGCACCTGGAATTTTGCGAACGGGCTGGGTGTCTTCGGTGTGATCATCGCGGTCACGCGGTTCGGCCGTCCGGTCTTTGGTCTGCTCTACGACCCGATCCTTGACGACTGGATCATCGCCGACGAGGAGAACGCGGCAGAGTTTGTTCGCAAGAACCGCCCCGCCGCGCGTGTGCACGTCTCTCAGGGGGGCCCGATCGAAGGGCTGTCGGGCTATCTTCCGCTCGCACTTCTGCCCAAGGACAAGCAGGCCGAAATGGCCGCCACCTTCCCCGATTTCAACCGGGTGCTGAACCTGCGGTGCTCCTGCCATGAATTCCGGATGCTGGCGCAGGGCAAGATGGATTTCCTTGTCACCGGCCATCTGACCCCGTGGGACCATGCAGCAGGCGTAATTATCTGTCGCCAGGCGGGCGGGCATGTGGCGATGCTGGACGGGTCCGACTATACCGCCGGCCAGCGCGGGGGTTACGTGTTGGCAGCCCCCGATGCCGCGACATGGGCCCGGTTGCGCGACCGCTTTGCCTTCTTGCTGGACGGCGACGCCGCGGAGAACGTCGAAAACTGAGCGCGCCCTGCCCCGGACCTGATCCGGGGCCTCAACCGGCCAAGGCTACACAAGGCCCCGGATCAAGTCCGGGGCGCGTCACGGCCCGCATCCGCCGACGTCCCTAGTCTATCGGCCTAGAGCGGCTTTCATCTTCGCTTCCGGGAAACAGGTGGCGGCCTGTCCGGTCGCTTCTTGCCAGCGCCCGATGGACCGGCGGGTCTTGTAGCCCGCCAGACCGTCCGCGCCGCCCACATCATGGCCCATTGCCTCCAGCGCGCGCTGCATGGCCGCCACGTCTGAACGCCGCAATCCGCCCACAGCCCCCCACCGCGCAGTGAAATCGCCCACGCCATAGGCGATACGGTCCCCGACATGGCCAACAAACAATGCGTAGAGATCGCTCATGTTATAGTCCTTGAGGACGTAAAAGTTGGGTGTCACGATAAAGGCAGGTCCGTTTCGCCCGGCAGGCATCAGCAGGTAACCCTCTGCCCGCCGTTCATGGTCCGGAAATGCCCGGCCGGACACGCGGGCGATCCCCATCGCCTCCCAAACGCGGATCTTGCGCCCCTGATCGGGCCCTTCCAGCGTGCACGATACCGTCGCCGGCACAGAGACCTCAAAGCCCCAGTCACGGCCGTTCTTCCAGCCGTGTTTTTGCAGGTAGCGCGCGATGGAGGCAATCGTGTCTGCCTCTGATCTCCAGATATCGGCGTGACCGTCACCATTCCCGTCAGCGGCGTATTTCAGAAAACTTGACGGCATGAATTGCGGCTGGCCAAGCGCCCCCGCCCAGCTCGACTTCATCGCACCCGTGGGCGCGTGACCGGCTTCGGCAATCTGCAACGCCGCTATCAGTTCATCACGGAAGTATTCCGCGCGCGTGGACATGAACCCCTTGGTGCCCAAGACCTCGAACACGTCATGGGGGATCTTCACCCGGCCGTAACCGCTCTCGCGCCCCCAGATCGCCAGAATAATGCGTCCCGGTACGCCGGTCATGCGCTCTGCCGCCGAGAGCGCCGCGGCGTGACGTGCTGCCATTTGTTTGCCGACAGAGGTCGCGCCATCTATCGAGCCGCGGTTGAAGTACTTACCCGGACTGCCGAATTCCGCCTGACGCTGGCGCTGCGGGGTCCGCTTTTTCGTGCCGGGTGGCACAAGGTCGGGCAAATCCCAGTTCAGGGACACTCCCGTGAAAGCTGTCTCGAACGTCTCGCGCCCCACGCCTTTGGACCGGGCGCGCGGCCAGATTTCCTGCTCCAACCAGCTGCGAAACTGCTGTTCCACCGCCGCCCGGTCCTGTGCGAACGCCTGCCCGCACAGTCCCAATAGGAGCACGACCAGTGCCAGTACTTTCATCAAAGCCCCCTGCCCGCCTCTTTCACCCAATTATAGGCCGAGGGGCGGGCAGCGCAAAGCTCTACTCTGCGGCCTCGGCATAGTCGGACATTGGCGGGCAGGTGCAGACGAGGTTCCGATCGCCCCATGCGTTGTCAACACGGTTGACCGGCGGCCAGTACTTGTCGACCCGGAAGGCACCGGGGGGGAAGCATCCCTGCTCGCGGCTATAGGGACGATCCCATTCCTTGACGAGATCCTCCATCGTGTGCGGCGCGTTCTTCAGCGGGTTGTTTTCCGCGTCAATCTTGCCCTCTTCGATGGCGCGGATTTCTTCGCGGATCGCCAGCATGGCATCACAGAACCGGTCAAGCTCCGCCTTGGTCTCGCTTTCCGTGGGTTCAACCATCAGCGTGCCCGCGACAGGCCAGCTCATCGTCGGCGCGTGGAACCCGCAATCGATCAGCCGCTTGGCGATATCTTCGACAGTGACCCCTGCGCTTTTCTCAAACGGCCGCGTATCGAGGATGCATTCATGCGCAACCCGTCCCGTCGGTCCCTTGTAGAGCACGTCATACGCCCCTTCGAGCCGCCGCGCGATGTAGTTGGCGTTCAGGATCGCCACCCGCGTCGCCTGCGTCAGCCCCTCGCCGCCCATCATCAGGCAATAGGCCCAGCTGATCGGAAGCAAAGAGGGCGAACCGTAAGGCGCGGCCGCCACCGGCCCCTCGCTGCCGCCAGACACAGGGTGGCCGGGCAGATGCGCGACAAGGTGCTGTTTCACGCCAATCGGTCCCATGCCGGGACCGCCGCCGCCATGCGGAATGCAGAAGGTCTTATGCAGGTTGAGGTGGCTGACATCGCCACCCAGATCGCCGGGGCGGCTTAGCCCCACCATCGCGTTCATGTTGGCCCCGTCGATATAGACCTGCCCGCCATGGGAATGGGTGATCTCGCAAACCTCTTTCACCGTCTCCTCGAACACACCATGGGTGGAGGGATAGGTGATCATGCAGCCGGCCAGAGCCTCGGCATGTTTCTCGGCCTTGGCACGGAAATCCTCCAGATCGATATCGCCGTTTTCGGCCGATTTCACCGGAACGACCTTCCAGCCCACCATCTGCGCGCTGGCCGGGTTGGTGCCATGAGCGCTTGTCGGGATCAGGCAGACATTGCGATGCCCCTGCCCCTGCGCCCGGTGCCAGGCCGCAATCGTCAGCAGCCCCGCATATTCGCCCTGCGCGCCCGAATTGGGCTGCATGGAAATCGCATCGTAACCGGTGATATCGCACAGCTTGTTGGACAGATCCGCGATCAGCTCGGCATAGCCCTGCGCCTGATCGGCCGGGCAATAAGGGTGCAGCATGGCAAATTCGCGCCAGCTGACCGGCATCATCTCAGCCGCAGAGTTCAGCTTCATCGTGCAGGACCCCAGCGGGATCATCGCGCGGTCCAGCGCCAGATCGCGATCGGCAAGACGGCGCATATAGCGCATCATCTCGGTCTCGGCGCGGTTCATGTGGAATACGTCATGTTCCAGATAACCGGACTGGCGCAGCAGCGAACCCGGCAACCGGTATTCCGCTGTCAGATCATCGTCCCGCAGCGACAGCCCGAAGGCACGCCAGACCGACTCGATCACTTCGGGGCGGGTCGCTTCGTCCAGCGTGATGCCGACCTTTGTTTTGCCCACACGACGCAGGTTCACACCTTCGCGCACCGCAGCCTGCAAAACGCCGCGCTGCAGCAGCCCGACCTCTACCGTGATCGTGTCGAAAAACACGTCCGGCTCTATGACAAAGCCCGCCGCCTGCAGCCCGCGGGCCAACCGAACCGTCTTGCGGTGAATGCGCTGCGCAATGGCGCGCAGCCCGTCCGGCCCGTGGAAGACGGCATAAAACCCCGCCATCACGGCCAGCAGCGCCTGCGCGGTACAGACATTCGAGGTCGCCTTCTCGCGCCGGATATGCTGCTCTCGGGTTTGCAGTGACAGACGGTAGGCACGGTTGCCATGACTGTCGATGGAGACACCGACAATCCGCCCCGGCATCGCGCGCTTATAGGCATCTTTCGTCGCCATATAGGCCGCGTGCGGGCCGCCATAGCCCATCGGCACGCCGAACCGCTGAGTGGACCCGACGGCGATATCCGCCCCCATCGCGCCCGGCTCTTTCAGCAGACAAAGCGCCATTGGATCGGCGGACACCACCGCGATGGCCTTGGCCTCGTGCAGCGCCGCGATAACATCGGTGAAATCGCGCACGTGACCATGCGTGCCCGGATACTGGAAGATCGCGCCAAAGACGGCCTCGGGGTCCAGATCCTCTGGCGCGCCGATGATGACCTCGATGCCCAGCGGGGCGGCGCGGGTCTGCATCACCGCAATATTCTGCGGATGGCAGTTTTCATCCACGAAAAAGGCGGGCGCCTTGGACTTGGCGACGCGCTGCGCCATTGTCATCGCCTCGGCGCAGGCCGTGGCCTCGTCCAGCAGCGATGCGTTGGCGACCTCCAGCCCAGTCAGATCGGACACCATCGTCTGGTAATTCAGCAGCGCCTCCAGCCGGCCTTGGCTGATTTCGGGCTGGTAAGGCGTGTAAGCCGTATACCAGGCCGGGTTCTCGAAGATGTTGCGCTGGATCGCGGGTGGTGTGACCGTGCCGTGATAGCCCTGCCCGATCAGCGACACCAAGACCTTGTTCTTCTCGGCCGTCTCTCGCATGTGATGCAGCAATTCGCGTTCCGACATCGGCTTGCCGAAATCCAGCGGCTCTGCCTGCCGGATCGCGCGCGGCACGGTCTGGTCGATCAGCGCGTCCAGATCCGCAACACCCAGCACGTCGAACATATCCGACATCTCTGCGGGCGATGGGCCGATGTGACGCCTGTTGGCGAAGTCATAGGGCAGATACTCGGTAGGGTCATAGCTCATTGAGAAACCTCGTTCACGCAAGCCGCAGGCAGTCGGTCTGGAAGACAAGGCCGCCGGGCTCGGCACCTTGTCTTCTGGTTGGTTGAAATGGTCCGGGGCGCAGCCCCCGGGGTCCCTGTCAGTCCGCGATGAAGGCCTTGTACGCGGCCTCATCCATATATTCGTCCAGCGCCGAAGCATCTTCGATCTTCAGCTTGAAGAACCATGCATCGCCCTCGGGGTCGTCATTGACCTTGCCGGGCTCTTCGACCAGCACCTCGTTGACCTCGACCACCTCGCCATCAAGCGGCGCCAGAATGTCGGACGCGGCCTTGACGCTTTCGATCACCACGATCTCGTCATCGCGGGTGACGCTGGCGCCAACATCTGGCAGTTCGACGAACACCACATCGCCCAGCTGCTCTGCGGCATGGGCCGTGATGCCCACAGTGACGACATCGCCATCCAGATCCAGCCATTCATGTTCTTCAGTGTATTTCATGCGCGTTTTCCTTTATCCTTATCTCTTGAATCCGGGGGTGACGAACGGCAGTTTCGCAACCTTTACAGGCAGCCGCTTGCCGCGCACCTCTCCGAAAAGCTCTGTCTCGACAGCAGCATGGGACGCCTCGACATATCCCATTGCAACCGGCGCGCCGATGGTCGGGCCAAATCCGCCGGATGTCACCTGTCCAATTGGCGTATCGGCCTCTTTAAATGCAAAAAGTTGCACGCCTTCGCGCATTGGTGCGCGCCCGTCAGGCTGCAGCCCCACGCGCTTGCGCGCAGGCCCGTCGGTCACCTCAGCCAGCACGCGCTCAGACCCCGGAAATCCGCCCGCGCGGTCGCCCCCGCTGCGGCGGATTTTTTGAATGGCCCAGGTCAGCCCCGCCTCGACCGGGGAGGTCACGCTGTCAATGTCATGGCCGTAAAGGCACAGCCCCGCCTCCAGCCGCAGACTGTCGCGCGCGCCCAACCCGATGGGCAGCACGTCCTCATGCGACAGCAGCGCCCGGGCAAGATCCTCTGCCGCCGATGCGGGCACGGAAATCTCGAACCCGTCCTCACCGGTATAGCCAGAGCGTGACACCCAGCATTCCGCCCCTGCGATGGGCAGCGTCTCTACATCCATGAAACGCATGTCGCGGATGGCTGGGTAATGTTCGGCCAGAACCGCCTCGGCCGCTGGTCCCTGCAATGCCAAAAGCGCGCGCGTGTCGATCAGTTTGACCGTGACCTCGGGCTCCAGCGCGGCGCGCATCCGCGCCAGATCCGCGTCCTTGCACGCGGCATTCACGACGACAAACAGGTGATCGCCGCGATTGGCGATCATCAGATCATCCTCGATCCCGCCATCCTCATTGGTGAAAAAGCCATAGCGCTGCCGACCCTCCGCCAGCCCTGCGACATCCACCGGCACCAGCGTTTCCAGCGCCAGCGCCGCCTTTTGCGGATCGCGCGCCCGCAGGATCACCTGACCCATGTGGCTGACATCGAACAGCCCGGCCTTGGCGCGCGTGTGATTGTGTTCCGCCATGACGCCCGTGGCGTATTGCACGGGCATCTCGTAGCCGGCAAAGGGCACCATCTTGGCGCCAAGTTTGACATGCAGATCGTAAAGCGGCGTGCGTTTCAATTCTTCGTCCGACAACCCGTCATTCCCCTGTCTAACAAGGTCCCGGGTCCGTCTGTGGGGACGTACCGGCACCCGTGCGCGCGTCATCACGATGCGCCTCGGATGCCCCCTCTGTCCTTTCGCCTGAGATCGTTATCCCTTCGGCGGATGCGATTCATGCGCATCACTCTCCAGAGTACTTAACCTGCGAAGGTCCCTTTGGCCTGAGAGTTTCCGGGGCGGTTGCTCCTTCGGCACCGGCAATGCCGGTTCTCCCCTCGCAGATTCGGGGTGAAGCTATTTGACACTCGTCAGCGTGGCAAGAGGTCTTTGCCGCGTCCCTTCACAAACATGCGCCGACAGGAAATCCAGCAGCGCCACATTTCCGCAAACCATGCCGTCCAGTGTCACGGGGTCAAGCGTGCGGTAGAACGCCTCTGCTGCCTCTGTCAGCGCGGATCTCAGCCGACAGCATTCCGTCAGCGGGCAGGTATTGTCGACATCGGCAAAACACTCTGCAAGCGGCACCGGCGCTTCGAGTTTTCGGAAAATCTCGCCGATCACGATGTCACTTGCCGGGCGCGCCAGCTGAAGCCCCCCGTTCCGCCCCCGCTGCGTGTGCAGATACCCCATTTGCGCCAGTTGGTTGATGACCTGTGCAAGATGATTTTCCGACGCGTTGCAGCGCGCGGCAATCTCTGCCTTCGTGACCATCCGGGTCGGGTTCGCCGCGCAGAACATCAGCACGCGCATGGCGATATTGGTGCGTTTCGTGATGCGCATTACCTGTCCTCCCGGCGGGGTCCTATCGATGCGAACTTGCACGCAATTGTCGAAAAGCGGTTTGATTCAGGTCAACCCGGTGGCACAAACCTGTTCCATGGATGCACTTTTTTTCGGATATGGCAGTCTCGTCAACGTGGCCACGCATGACTATAGCGGCCATTTCCCCGCCACGGCCATTGGCTGGCAGCGGGCCTGGCGGTGTGCGGCGGGGCGCAAGGCGGCGTTTCTGACGGTGATCGAAGCACCGGGCAGCCGCATCGACGGTTTGGTGGCGGAGGTACCCGGCGGCGACTGGGCCGCGCTTGACGCCCGCGAGGCGAGCTATGACAGGCTGGATGCGCGCCACTGCATCGACATTGGTCAAAAGGAACCGCGGGAGCTGGCGATCTATGCGATTGCGCCGGAAAGCGTGACGCTGCCCAGCCGGTCCAGCCCGGTGCTGCTAAGCTATGTCGACGTGGTGTTGCAGGGCTATCTGCGGGTTTTCGGTCAAAGGGGCGCCGAGGCCTTTGTCGATACCACGCTGGGATGGGATGTCCCGGTTCTGGATGATCGCGCAGCGCCAGCCTATCCGCGCCACCAGCCCCTGCACATGGCCGAGCGGGACTTCGTGGATGCCGTTCTGCGGGCAACGGGGGCCGATGTCTTTTCCAAAGAGGCGCTGGCTTAGGTCGGTTCGGACCCTCTGGCGCCGGTCCGCCCGGCACATGTGATCATCTGTGCGGGGCCCGGCGTCCGGTCCGGCAAGGGGCCTGTGGCAGGCCCGTCGTCACTGCGCCAGCAGGGATTGCAGCGTCCGTGCCATGACCTTCGCGCTGTCGACCATGTCGCCGACCCCGATCCATTCATCGGGTTTATGCGCCAGCTCAAGTACGCCCGGACCGTAGGCGATGCAATTTTTCAGCTTCCCGATCCGGTCGATATGCTTCTGGTCGTAGCTGCCCGGGGAGGCCACATAGGCAGGCTCTGTGCCCATGACAGACCGGATGGCGGCATCAACCGTGGTGACGATCGGCGCATCGCGATCGGTCATCGAGGGGATCACGCGGTTGATCTCGCGCAGCTCGTAGTCAAAATCGGGGCGGCTGGATTTCAGCCCATCCAGCAGATTGGTAATCTCGGCGCGCACGCCGTCGACATTCTCTTCGATCAGGAAACGGCGGTCGATCACGATGCGACAGCTGTCGGGCACGCAATGGGCGGGCAGCCCGGTATAGTCGGCGGGCTGTTCGGGCTGGCCCCCGTGGATCGAATTGATATTCATGGTCGACTGCCGGGCACCATCCGGCACCACCGGCATCTCTGTCCATCGCGCAGCCATGGCAGGGAAAAGCGTTTCCTCGAAAGCATCAAGCACGGCACCCATATGGCGCACCGCGCAATCGCCCAGGAAAGGCATCGACCCGTGGGCAATCTCTCCCTTGGTTTCAATCTCCGCCCACCAGCCGCCACGATGGCCCAGACAGATCCGGTCCTTGTTGAGCGGTTCCGGGATGATGACATGCTGCACGCGGGCCGGATCGAAGAACCCCTGCTCGGCCAGATATGCCACACCGCCATACCCGCCCGATTCCTCATCCGCCGTGCCGGAAATCTCGATGGCGCCAGCGAAGTCCGGACATTCCGCAAGAAAGGCCTCTGCCGCGATGATTGAGGTGGCCAGCCCGCCTTTCATATCGCAAGCGCCGCGACCATAGATCCGCCCGTCGCGAAGCTCTGCTCCAAACGGATCACAGGTCCAGCCATGCCCCACTTCGACCACATCGGTATGGCTGTTGAAATGCACGCAGTCACCGGGGCGCTTGCCCTCACGCCGCGCGACGATGTTCCAGCGCGGATAACGGTCACTGTCACCCGGCGCGCCCTCAGCGCGGATCAGGCGGGTCTCAAACCCGGACGCCTTGAGCCGCTGTTCCAGATACTCGCAGATCGCGGCGTAATTCTCCCCGGGGGGATTCAACGTCGGGATGCGGATCAGATCCTGAGTCACGGCGACCAACGCGTCGCGCATGTCGTCGATCCGGGCGGAAAGCCGCGCAGAAAGATCGTCTTGCTTGCCGGTTTGCTCCATGACACGCCTCCGTCGGTTGGGAATTCACCCCAGTGTTTCCGGCTTTGACCGGAGGTTCAATAGGGGCCGACGGAAGATGGGCGCATGCTGCCATGCGTCGCAAGGGCGCCCCGCGCGCGTCAGGGGCGGCGGGGTGCTCAGATGCGATCAGGCTCGGGCCGGGTCAGGTATTGCGCGCCCGGATCACTTGCAACAGCGGCATGACGTCGGACATGTCGGGCCCGTGGCCTTGCCCCGTCAGCGCCTTGCGCAGCGGCATGAACAGGCCCTTGCCCTTGCGCCCCGTCTCGGCCTTGACCTCGGCGGTCCAGCTTGACCACGTGTCGTCATCAAACGGGCCTTCGGGCAGAAGCGCCATGGCCTGAGCGATGAACTCGCGATCCTCGTCGGCAATTTCGGGCTCTGCGCCTTCCCGGAACAGCATCCACCAGCGCGCCAGATCAGCACGCGTGGTGATGTTGTCGCGGGTCACCTTCCAGAAACGCTCTGCCATGTCATCCGGCACGCCGAGCGCTGCGATATCGGATGCCATATCCGCATAATCCAGCCGTTGCAGGTAATGCCCGGTCATCGGGAACAGGTCCTGCACGTCGAATTTCGTCGGCGCCGCGCCGAAGCGGGAAATGTCGAACCCCTCGATCAGTTCGTCGACAGAACCGCGCAGCTCTATTGGATCGGCGGAGCCAAGCCGCGCCATCAGGCTAAGCAAAGCGGCCGGTTCAACACCCTGCGCGCGCAGATCTCGCAGGGAAAGCGTGCCCAGGCGTTTGGACAGCGCCTCGCCCTGAGGGCCGGTCAGCAGCGAGTGATGCGCGAAATTCGGCACCGCCCCGCCAAGAGCCTCGATGATCTGGATTTGCGTGGCGGTGTTGGTCACATGGTCAGAGCCGCGCACAACATCCGTCACGCCCATTTCCGTGTCATCCACGACAGAGGCCAGCGTATACAGAACCTGCCCGTCGCCACGGATCAACACCGGGTCCGACACGCTGGCCGCATCGATGGAGATGTCGCCAAGAATCCCGTCCGCCCATTCGATCCGCTGATGGTCAAGCTTGAACCGCCAATGGCCCGCCCCGCGTTCGGCGCGCAGCTTTTCCTTCTCGTCTTCGCTCAGCGCCAGCGCGGCGCGGTCATAAACCGGCGGCTTGCCCATGTTGAGCTGTTTCTTGCGCTTGAGGTCAAGCTCCGTCGGCGTTTCGAAACACTCGTAGAACCGCCCCATCTCGCGCAGCTTGTCGGCCGCCTCTGCATAGCGATCCAGCCGTTCGGACTGCCGCTCTACCCGGTCCCAGGTCAGACCCAGCCATTCCAGGTCGCGCTTGATGGCATCGACATATTCTTCCTTGGACCGCTCGGGATCGGTGTCATCAATCCGCAGAATGAACGTGCCGCCCGATTTGCGGGCAATCAGGTGGTTCATCAGTGCAGTGCGCAGGTTTCCGACATGGATATAGCCGGTCGGCGACGGGGCGAAACGGGTGGTGGTCATCTGGATCTCCTGTTGCGCGCTGGCATTTCACAGACAGGCCGGTTTGTCCATATGAATGGGGCTTTCAGGCCGGTGCCAATACCCGGCCCCTTGCGCCGAACAGCGCGACATCCCTGCGGTCAGTCTGGATACGCAGCCCGTCCACGCGGCCATGCCCCTTTTGCCCCTTGGCAATGCCGGGCGCGCCTGCCAGTTTGCTGTTGGCGCGAAAGGCACGCATATGCAGGACATTCTGACAATCACTCTTAATCCTGCGGTCGATCTGTCGACCTCGGCAGCGGCCGTGGCGCCGGGGCCAAAGTTGCGCTGCGACGCCCCGGTGTTCGAACCGGGTGGCGGTGGCATCAATGTCAGCCGCGCGATCCGCAATCTTGGCGGACAAAGCCGCGCCTTCGTGGCCACCTGCGGGGCGATGGGCGCAAAGCTTGAAGCGCTGCTTGCTGCGGAAAACATCCCCACGATCACCTACCCCGCCCCCGGCGAAACCCGGCAGAGCGTGGCTGTCACCGACCGCCAGACGGGCGCGCAATACCGATTTGTCCTGCCGGGGCCGGAATGGACGACCAGCAATGTTGCCGACCTGCTGGCACGGATCGGGTCGGACTTGTCCGGCGGCTATGTTGTCCTCAGTGGCAGCCAGCCACCCGGCATCCCCGATGGTTTTGCAACGCAGCTGTGTGAGGCAACTGCGCAAAGCCGCTTGATTGTGGACACCTCCGGCACCGCCCTGATCCATCTCGCAACCGGAGCGTCCCCCGCGCCTTACCTGCTTCGCATGGACAGCGAAGAGGCCGAAGCCCTCGCCGGGCGCAGCTTGCCCGACCGTCGCGACAGCGCCGCATTTGCTGCACAGCTTGTCAACAAGGGTGCGGCGCAGGCCGTGGTGATCGCGCGGGGCGCCGACGGGTCTGTTCTGGCCGCGCCGAACGGTCTTTGGCACGCCTGCGCGGCGGATGTGCCCGTGCGCAGCAAGATCGGCGCGGGCGACAGTTTCGTGGGTGGCATGGTGCTGGCGCTGGCGCGCGGCTTATCCCTGCCAGAGGCCCTTCAGCGCGGTGCCGCCGCGGCGAGCGCCGCCGTGATGACCGATGGCACGCAGCTGTGCAAACGCGCCGATGCCGACGCGCTGGTCGACCGGTGCACACTGACGCAACTGCCTGCCTGACGGGCCCATCCTCACGGCGCCTTCTTCATTCGGGCTGAACAGGCCAGTGGTTGGCGAGATCGCTTAACCCCGCGCGGATCAGATCTGTCAGCGCATCCCTGTCCACATCAGACAGACGATTGATATAAAGGCAGGATTTTCCGATCCTGAACTTGCCCAGCCGGTCAAGGATGGTCGCGAAATCGCCGTAGCCGGGCATGATATAGACGACGAGGTTAGACCGTCGCGGCGCAAAACCGGTGGCAAGAAAGTCGCCTTCGCGGCCGGATTTGTACCGGTAGTGATACCGCCCATAGCCAAGGATGGACGGCCCCCACATTTTCGGCTGGAAGCCCGTGGCCTCGCGAAAAAGGGCGTCGAGCGCGCGGGCGTCGTGCTGTCTGCGCTCTGGCGTGATGCTGGCGAGGTGATCATCGACACTCGCGCCGGTCGGCACTGTCTTGTTGGCCATGCATTCCCCCCAATCACCCGCTTCACGATAGCAGTAGCGTGAAAATGCAAGTCTGGCGACAGGGAAGCGTTTTCCGTCAGAACCCGGAGTCGAGCGTGATCGGGCTGCCATCGAAAAACCGGGACAGGCGGAAAGGGGCAGGATCAACGATGGGGGTCGCCCCGGTGACCAGATCTGCCGTCAGTCGGCCCGCACCCAGCGAAATGCCGAAACCATGCCCGGAATACCCGGTCGAGATGAACAGACCCGGAAGCTTCTCCACTTCCGAGATCACCGGGATCGCATCCGGGGTCACGTCGATCATGCCGGCCCAGCTTTGCACGACCTCGCAATCGGCCATGACCGGGAAAGCCGCACGTGCAGAGGCGAGCGCCCGTTGCAGGCTGCGATCATCCGGTGCGGGATCAAGCATGCGGTTCTGCTCAAGCGGGCTGCGCTCATTGCCGGCCCAGTGGCGCGGCAGCGCGGCTTCTTCACGCCAGCGGCCTCCCAGACGCAGGCGCATCGACGACCATTCAGCCCTGAGCGCAGGCAGAAACTGGCGGGCAAGTCGGAAACTGTCCGGGGTGATATGGTGCAGGTTTTCAGAGCCGCCGGACACCGTGTAGCCGCCATCGGCCCGCTTGCGCAGCGAAAACCCGTCCGCCCAGATGCCCTGCTCTGGTCCGTTCGCAATCGGCGTGGTCCGCAGAACAGAGTTCAGGACCTTGAGCTGCGGCAGCGCCACACCGGCATTGCCGACAAAGAGGCGCGACCAGGCGCCCCCCGCCAGGACCACGCTGGAAGAAGCGATCCGTCCGCGTTCCGTCACAACGCCAGAAACACGCCCGGCAGAGGTTTCGACCGATCGCACCGCGCAGCGGGTGAAGAGCTTGGCCCCCTCATCGCGGGCGCCTTCGGCAATGGCAGGTGCGGCAAGCTGCGGTTCCGCGCGCCCGTCGAACGGCGTCAGCAGCCCCCCGGCCAGTTTCATTGCATGGCCCGGGATCACATCGTCCATCTCGCGGCCAACGACCATGCGGCAGTCGATCTGGTGCTCTTTCAGACGCTCTGCGAACGCCTCATACGCCGCCATCCGCCGGGCATTGCGCGCAGTGAACAAAAGGCCCGACTGCACGAAGCCGGTCTTGCGGCCAAGCCGTTGGTCAATCCCTTCCCAGCGTTTGATCGCGTCGATCATCAGGGGAATTTCGCGCGGATCGCGTTGGGACAGGCGCACCCAACCCCAATTGCGAGAGCTTTGCTCGCAGCCGATCTCGCCCTTTTCGCAAAGCGCCACGGACACGCCTTCGGATGCCAGCTCCATCGCGGTTGCCGCCCCGATGATGCCACCCCCGATCACGACCACATCCACCGCCGAAGGCAGGGACGAATCTGGTGACACAGGTGTTGGCAGCGGGCCGGGCAAAGCAGGGTCCGTCGATAATTGGCAGCAAGCCGCAACAGCAGAGCGCGGCTCGGCGACAGCATGGGTAGCAGCATGCCATGGGGTCAAGCCGCCGCATCGCGTCGCCTGCAATGATCTGCGCGGCGTGGCAAGCAAAGCACGCATTACCCAGCGGAACTGATCCGAAAGGCTGGGTTCAGCTTTGCTCGCGCCAGCGGTTGACGATGGGATAGCGCCGGTCAAGCCAGAACGCACGGGGCGACAGGCGCGGCCCCGGTGCTGACTGGAACCGCTTATACTCGGAGATATAGAGCAGATGCTCCACCTTCTTTGCATCTACGCGGTCGAACCCGGCCGCCATGCAATCCTCGATGGAGCCGTCCTCGTCGACAAGGATCTGCAGGATGGCATCAAGCACCGGGTAGTCGGGCAGCGAGTCGCTGTCCTTCTGGTCCGGGCGCAGCTCCGCACTCGGGGGCTTGCTGATCACGCGTGCCGGGATGACCTCGCCCTCTGGCGCCTTCATCCAGGGCCGGTGGTTCGCGTTCCGCCAGCGGCAGCAGTCGAATACCCGGGTCTTGTACATATCCTTGATCGGATTGTAGCCGCCCGCCATGTCGCCATAGATCGTGGCATAGCCCACGGCCACTTCGGATTTGTTGCCGGTGGTCAGAAGCATCTCGCCAAACTTGTTGGACAGCGCCATCAGCAGCAGGCCCCGCAGGCGGGACTGGATGTTTTCCTCGGTGAGGTCCGGTTCGGTGCCCTCGAAAAGCGGCGCAAGGGTTGATGTGATCGCCTGCCGACCCTCGGCAATCGGTACGAAATCGTAGCGACAGCCCAGATTCTCCGCTACGGCCCTTGCGTCATCAAGGGATGCCTCGGATGTGTATTCCGAGGGCAGCATCACGCAGCGCACATTCTCCGGCCCCAGCGCGTCGGCAGCGATGGTGGCGACAATGGCGCTGTCGATCCCGCCGGAAAGCCCCAGCAACACCTTGCCGAACCCGGTCTTGCGGCAATAGTCGCGCAGGCCCGTGACCATGACGTTATAGTCCTGCTCCATCGCATCCGGATGGACATGCACCTCGCCGGGGATCGCACGCCAGCCCGTATCCGTGCGCTCGAATTCCACCAATGTCATCGCATCTTCGAGCACGGGCATCTGCACGGCCAGCTCTCCGCCCGGGTTCAGCACAAAGCTGCCGCCGTCAAAAACTTGATCGTCCTGCCCGCCGGTCATGTTGAGATAGGCAAGCGGCAACCCGGCCTCGACCACCCGGGCGACCATCTTGTTCAGGCGAAAGTCGAATTTCTCGCGGAAATAGGGCGATCCATTGGGGATCACGAGGATTTCTGCCCCGGTCTCTGCCATCGCCTCGACGACGTCGGGATACCAGGCATCCTCGCAGATGGGCATGCCGACGCGGACACCGTTGATATTGACAGGCCCCTGCAACGCGTCGCGCGAGAACAGGCGCACTTCGTCAAAGACGTTGAAATTGGGCAGGAAATACTTGTGCGTGACCGCCGCAACCTTGCCTCCCTGCAAGACGTAGTAGGAATTGTGCAGCTTCGTGCCGTCCGGAAACGGGCCACCCACGGCAAGGACAGGCCCGTCGGCGCAATCTGCTGCAAGTTTCTCAATCGTGGCGACGGCATCGTTGATGAAGGCCGGCTTCATGACCAGATCCTGGGTCTGGTAGCCGGTAATCGACATCTCTGGCAGGGCCACGAGGTCTGCACCCGCAGCCTTTCCCGCTTTCCATGCGTCGCGGGCCTGCGCTGCATTGCCGTTCAGGTCGCCAACCGTCGGGTTGAGCTGTGCCAGCATCAGGCGAAACCGATCTGCCATGGTCGTCCTCTCAAACATACGTTCTGGCCACCCGTTTAGCAGATAGACGCCCGAGGAAAAGTCCGTTTGGGAAAAGCCATTGTCTTGACCGGGGGCGTCAATTAGTTTCGAGGCGATTTGAGGCAGCAAGTACCGTAGCGGGGGCACACGCAGCATGACAGCCAAAAACCGACGCCATTGGGGCCGGATCTCGGCCCTGATCCTGCTGGGCAGCAGCGTCTCGGCGCAAGAGGCTGAGGTCATCACCAAGCAATATGATGATGGCGGCGTCTATGAGGGCACCTTCCAGGACGGGCTGCAACACGGCACCGGCACCTACCGGCTGCCCAATGGTTACGAATATACGGGCCAGTGGGTCGACGGAGAGATCAAGGGCAAGGGCGTCGCGCGCTTCCCCAACGGATCGGTCTATGAGGGCACCTTTGCCAAGGGCAAGCCGGACGGGGATGGCAAGATCATCTTTGCCGATGGTGGCACATATGAGGGCACCTGGGTCGACGGCCAGATCACGGGACAGGGCATCGCGACCTATGCCAATGGCGTGCGCTACGAGGGCAGCTTTCGCAATGCCATGCATCACGGGCGCGGCACGATGACCAGCCCCGGCGGCTATGTCTACGAAGGCGACTGGGTCAACGGGGTGAAAGACGGCAATGGCCGCATCACCTATCCCGACGGGTCGGTCTATATGGGCCGCATCGCGAATGGCGCGCGCGAAGGCGAGGGCAAGCTGACCATGCAGGACGGCCTTGTCTATGAAGGCATGTGGCATGCGGGCCAGATCGAGGGGCTGGGAACACTGACCCAACCCAATGGCGATATCTATTCCGGGGAACTGGTTGGCGGCCGCCGTCAGGGCAAAGGCCGCGTCGAATATGCCAATGGCGATGTCTATGATGGCATGTTCAAGGACGACCAGCGCGAGGGTCAGGGCACGTTCATCGGGGCGGATGGCTACAAATACACCGGCAACTGGGTCGCCGGGCAGATCGAGGGTCAGGGCGAAGTCGCCTATCCTGACGGGTCGGTTTATACCGGTGAATTCCGCAGCGACCTTGCCAATGGCAAGGGCAAGATCGTCTATCCCGACGGGTCGACCTACGAGGGCGACTGGGTCGACGGGGTGATCGAAGGCACGGGCCGGGCCACCTATCCCAGCGGGCTGGTCTACGAGGGTGAGTTCAAGAATGCGCGCAACCACGGCCAGGGTGTGATGACCTATGCCGACGGGTATCGCTATGAAGGCGCGTGGCAGGACGGCCAGCGTCATGGTCAGGGAACGGCCACCTACCCCGATGGCACCGTCTATACCGGGCAATTCGTGGATGGGCAGCGCGAGGGTCAGGGGACGATCGTGATGGCCGATGGCTTTAAATACGAAGGCGAATGGAAGGCCGGAGAGATCAGTGGCAGCGGCAAGGCAACGTATCTCAACGGCGATGTCTACGAAGGCACGTTCCAGGGCGGCAAACGTCAGGGCGAAGGCACGATGCGCTATGCCAGCGGCGAACAGGCGGTCGGCAGTTGGGAAAACGGCGCCCTCACCGAGGGCGAAACCCGGTCGGCCGAAGAGGTCGAAGCGGCTCAGGAAACCGCGGCCCCCGCGGATGGCGACTGATCCGACGTAACGCGTGCTGACTGCTGCACTGCGCAAGCACGCTTCGGGGCGCTGTGTCTGAACCGCGCCCTGATAGACGTCTGCGAGAACGCCCGTCAGTTCACCGTGCCAGCCGCGCAATCCGTCGGGGTGGCTCTCGGCCCTGCCCGGACCACATGACAGCGCTCGTCCTTCATCCCGGAAGCGCGGCGGGCTATCGGATGCCAGTCCGATCCACTGCTGCACAGACAATGCCCGCACCGCCTTCATCAATCTGACCTTGCGAAAAATCACCTGCAAAAGGGGCTTTTCCCCGGCTACAAAACCCGTATAGTCGCGCCCATGTTGACCCAAGGCCATATCACGCACCCTGCCCGCCCTTCGGCGGCGCTGCTGGCTGGCCTGCTTCTCCTAAGCCGCCTCTGAGCGTGCCGTTCCGGCGCGACCGCTCAGAGGAGGCATCGTTCGCGCCAGAACCCCAGGAGAACCAAAGGAAAATTCCATGACCGACACGACCAAAGACCGCGTGGTGATCTTTGACACCACTTTGCGCGACGGTGAACAATCCCCCGGCGCCACCATGACCCATGACGAAAAGCTCGAGATTGCAGAGCTTCTGGACGACATGGGCGTCGATATCATCGAGGCGGGATTTCCCATTGCCTCCGAAGGCGATTTCGCCGCCGTGTCAGAGATTGCAAAACGCTCGAAAAACTCGGTGATCTGCGGGTTGGCGCGGGCGCAACTGCCCGATATCGACCGCTGCTGGGAGGCGGTGAAAAACGCAGCACAGCCGCGCATCCACACCTTCATCGGCACTTCGCCCCTGCATCGGGCCATTCCGAACCTCACCAAGGATGAGATGGCAGATCGGATTCACCAGACCGTCAGCCATGCCCGCAACCTGTGCGACAACGTGCAATGGTCGCCGATGGATGCGACGCGGACCGAATGGGACTACCTTGCCCGCGTCTGCGAAATTGCGATCAAGGCGGGCGCCACCACGATCAATATCCCCGACACGGTGGGCTATACCGCCCCGCGTGAAAGCGCCGATCTTATCCGCAGGTTGATCGCCGAGGTGCCCGGCGGGGACGAGGTTGTCTGGGCCACGCATTGCCACAACGATCTTGGCATGGCGACGGCAAATAGCCTTGCCGCCGTCGAGGCGGGCGCGCGCCAGATCGAATGCACGATCAACGGGTTGGGCGAACGCGCGGGCAACACCGCGCTGGAAGAGGTCGTCATGGCCTTGAAAGTGCGCGGCGACATCATGCCCTTCGACACCGGCATCGACACCAGGAAGATCATGCATATCTCGCGCCGCGTTGCGACCGTGTCGGGCTTTCCGGTTCAGTTCAACAAGGCCATCGTGGGCAAGAACGCTTTTGCGCACGAGTCCGGCATCCATCAGGACGGCATGCTGAAGAATGCCGAAACGTTCGAGATCATGCGCCCCGAGGATGTGGGCCTTGCTGGCACCTCCTTGCCGTTGGGCAAACATTCGGGCCGGGCGGCGTTGCGTGCCAAGCTCAAGGATCTGGGCGTGGATGTGGGCGACAACCAGCTCAAGGATATCTTCGTGCGGTTCAAGGAACTGGCCGATCGCAAGAAAGAGGTGTTCGACGAAGACATTCTTGCGCTTGTGACGGCCGCAGCCGAGGGCGAAACCGACCGGCTTCAGATCGTGTCGTTGCGCGTGATCTGCGGCACCGGCGGCCCGGCCGAGGCCGTGCTGGAGATGGAGGTTGACGGTGAAGAGAAGACCGCGACCTGCGAAGGTGACGGACCTGTCGATGCGACCTTCAAGGCGATCCGCGCCATTCATCCCAACAAGGCAAAGCTGCAGCTTTATCAGGTGAATGCGGTCACCGAAGGCACCGACGCGCAGGCCACGGTCAGCGTGCGGCTGGAAGAGGACGGTATGATCGCAACCGGCCAGTCGGCCAATACCGACACGGTCGTGGCCTCGGCCAAGGCCTATGTCAACGCGCTCAACCGGCTGCTTGTACGCCGCGAAAAGGCGGGCCCGGGCGCGGATGCGCGCGAGGTCAGCTACAAAGACGTCTGAACGCCCCGCACCTGCAGAGCAACCCTGCCCTGCGCCAGAACCGAAAAAGCAGCCCGGTCATGACGACGGGGTTGCTTTTTTCTTTGATCTGCGCTGGGTTCCGCAAGGATTGACCAACCAACGTCTGGCGCCCGCGCGCCAAGACACTGCTCATCGGGCGTTATTCGCCCTAGAGCATCGAGGGCACGACCTGATCGGGCGGACGGTGGCCATCAGCGAAGGTCTTGATGTTGATGATCACCTTTTCGCCCATCTCCACGCGGCCTTCTTCGGTCGCAGAGCCCATATGCGGCAGCAATACGACATTGGGCTGGTTGCGCAGTTCGGGGTTAAGCTGCGAGCCCTGCTCATAGACGTCCAGCCCCGCGCCTGCGATCTCGCCCGCCTTGAGGATGCGGGTAAGTGCGGCCTCGTCGATAACCTCGCCGCGGGATGTGTTGACCACAACGGCACTGGGCTTCAACAGCTTCAGTCGACGCGAGTTCAACAGGTGGAAGGTTGAGGGCGTATGCGGGCAGTTCACGCTGATTATGTCCATCCGCGCGACCATCTGGTCAAGGCTTTCCCACCATGTCGCCTCGACCTGCTCCTCGACCTCGGGGCGCAGGCGGCGACGGTTGTGATAGTGGATCTGCATCCCGAAAGCCCGTGCGCGCCGGGCCACTGCCATGCCGATGCGCCCCATCCCGAGAATGCCGAGCCTGCGACCGCCAAGCCGCCCGCCCAGAAAGGCCGTGGGCGCCCAGCCGCTCCAGTCGCCCGATTGCATCGCGCCGAGCCCTTCGGGCAGCCGCCGTGTGACCGCGAGGATCAGTGAAAGCACGATATCGGCCGTGTCTTCCGTCACCACGCCGGGCGTGTTGGAGACAAGAATGCCACGCTGGCGGGCGGTCTCGACATCGATATGATCAAAGCCCGCGCCGTAATTCGCGATCAGGCGCAGACGCTCCCCTGCCTGAGCAATCAGGGATGCATCGATCGTGTCGCTCAGCGTCGGCACAAGAACGTCGGCCTCTTTCACGGCGGCCACGATCTCTGCCCGCGTCATGGGCGTGTCATCATCGCGCAGACGGACGTCGAAGAGTTCCGTGAGCCGGGTCTCGACCACCTCCGGCAAGCGTCGCGTCACGACAACACTCAGGCGTTTTGATGGCATCCTGCCCTCCAGCTGCTTTCAAACCCTCATGGCTTTTGGCACAGTGGCGCAAGCTGCGACGGGGCACAAGAACCCTGCGCGAAAAACACTGAGGCAGTCAGGGACCGGTAGAATGAAACCCATCGCGATTGGGCTTATACTCGCAATATTGCTGGGAGTTTCGGCGCAGGCGCAAGAGCGCGGGCCGGTGACGAACCTGCCCATTCCCCGGTTCGTGTCGATGAAGGCAAACGAAGGGAACGTCCGGCGCGGCCCCTCGCTGTCGCACCGGATCGACTGGGTGTTCAAACGCCGCGACATGCCGCTCGAGATCACGGCGGAATATGGGCATTGGCGCCGGGTGCGCGACCGCGACGGCGCCGGTGGCTGGGTGCATTATTCGCTTTTGTCCGGTGTGCGCACCGTCATCGTCGAACAGGAAATGCTGGAGCTGCGCACCCGTCCTGCGGATGATGCCCAGATCTCTGCCCGGCTGGAGATGGGTGTCATAGCGCGGCTTGGCGAATGCACGCAGAAATGGTGCAAGCTTACCGCCGCCGGCTACAAGGGGTGGGCGCACAAGACCGCCCTTTGGGGTGTGAAGCCGGACGAAATCCGCGAATAGCCGCCCCAAGGCGATCACCACCGCTTCGCATTGATGCGTCTGCGGTGCCCCGTAAAACCCTGCCACTGACGGTCGGCAGAGGCATTTTCGCAACCGCAAGACCTGCGCTTTCGTGCCACGATTGAAGGCGCTGAGGATGACTGGTATAGCCTCCGTCGCGGATTGGTCACACATGCCTTTCGCGCATATTGACCCAAGGTCATGGGCGGCGCAGCGACACGATCTAAAAATCGTGATCTTCGGGCAACAGGCACGATATGTCTGGCACGAAACTGCCCATCCCGGCCTTGAAGACGAAGGTATAAAGCCCGGTCCCATCAGGGCGGGTGTAATGATTACCGCCTATAGGCACGCGCGAGAAACGTTAAGAAACAACAGCGCGCAGAGGTGACCCCGAGGGGCGCCGAGGAGCAGAACGACGATGAACGAGAAAGGCGAGCAGATCGCAGCCCTGCCGATAAAGTGGGACAAGAGCGGCAAGATCACGGTGTTGATGGTCACATCGCGCGAGACGAGGCGCTGGGTACTGCCCAAGGGCTGGATCATGGACAACAAGAAACCCTGGGATGCCGCCAAGATCGAGGCGCTGGAGGAAGCGGGCGCCGACGGTTGCATCGCGGATGAGGAGCTTGGTGCATACCATTATGACAAGGTGCTGGACGATGGCAGCACCCTGCGATGCCGGGTGACCGTCTATCCGATGAAAGTCCGGAAGCTGAAACGCAACTGGAAAGAGCGCGACCAGCGCAAGAGGCATTGGTTCACGCCAAAAGCCGCCGCGAAACGCGTGCACGAGCCCGAGCTTTCGGCGCTTCTTCTTCGTCTGGACAAGAAGCCCCACAAGGAACCAAGCGTCAGGATGGTCAGGAAGGCGTCGTAAGCCCCCTTAGCCCGCCCACGGTCCGTGCTGGTCCTTGCGGCCATCGAACCTTTCAAAGCCGTGCAGCCCGAAATAATCGCGCTGTCCCTGGATCATGTCCGCCGTGCCACGCGCGGTGCGCATTGCATCGAAATAGGACAGGCCCGCGCCAAGGGCCGGCAGCGCGATGCCATGCGCGGCCCCTGCGCAGACAACCTGCCGCAAGTCGGCATGGCTGTCCTGTATCTTGCGGGTGAAAAAGTCCGCGAACATCAGGTTGCGGCTGGAGGCTTCGGCAAGGGCGGTTGCCATGTCGTCCAGCATCGCCGAACGGATGATGCAGCCAGCGCGCCATGTGCGCGCAATCGTGGGCAGATCCAGCGACCAGCCAAACTGCTCTGACGCCGCAGCGATCATCTCGAACCCCTGCGCGTAGCACAGGATCTTGCCACAGATCAGCGCACTTTCCAGTGCCGCTTCGGATGGAACCGCGTCGCCCATTGGCACCGGGCCAGCACCGAACAGCCGTTCGCCCTCGGCCCGCGCGTCACGGCGCGAGGACAGGTTGCGCGCGACCACGGCCGCCTCGATGCAGGGGATGGGCGCGGCCAGATGCTGCGCCTCGATTGCCGTCCAGCGGCCTGTGCCTTTCTGACCTGCGGCATCGACAATGACCTCCAGCAGCGGCTTGCCGGTCTTTTTGTCGACAGCAGCCGCCACCTTGCCCGAAATCTCGACCAGATAGCTTTGCAGCGGGCCGTCATTCCACCGCGCGAAGACATCCGCGACACGGTCGGGCGTGTATCCCATCCCGTCGCGCAGGATGCCGTAGATCTCGGCGATCATCTGCATATCGGCATATTCGATGCCGTTATGGACGGCCTTGACGAAATGCCCGGCGCCTTCTTCACCCATCCAGTTGGCACAAGGCTCGCCGTCATGCTTTGCGGAAATGGCGGTCAGAATGGGCGCCACGCGATCCCAGTCCGCGCGTTTGCCGCCGCCCATGATGGCAGGGCCGTGGCGCGCGCCCTCTTCGCCGCCCGAAACGCCGATGCCAAGGAAGGGCCCGGTCGCGTCGCGCGTGCGGCGGTTGGTGTCGTGAAAATTGGCGTTCCCCGCGTCGATGATCAGATCATCCGGCCCCAGAAGCGGACGCAGCGCCGCGATCTGTTCGTCCACCGCCGCCCCCGCCGGAACCATCAGGATGATGGCGCGGGGCTGGGCGATGGCCTCGACCAGCGCCTCCAGCGTCTCGGTCGGGGTGATGCGCGCGGCAAGCTCCCCGGCAGAGGCGTGAAACCCCTGGGTGACGCTTGCGGTGCGGTTCCAGACCGCGATGTCAAAGCCATGTTCCGCGATATTGAGCGCGAGCGCAGCACCCATGGTTCCAAGGCCGATCAGGCCAATCTCAGCTTTACTCACGAGGTCTGGTCTCCTGGTTGGATTGCGACGCATATCGGGATGCAAAGGCGGCAGCGTTGCTGTGCCCTTTCGGACGCAGGTACAAACGTGCCCTGTGCACCGCTGCCGTTGTTAACGCTATCGCGAGAACCGGTCAAACCGACGGGCCGCGTCAGTCGCCTCAGACTGACGTGATTGCGCGGCGCCGCGCCCAGAGATCCTCTGCCATCAGGGCGCCTTCTTTGGTGACGCCCGCAGCCTCCAACGCCAGACCGGCCGTGCCAAGGACGGTGGCGCGTGCAAAGGCGTCGTCCAGTTCTCCGGCCCAAAGCGCAGACAGGGCCTGTGGTTCCAGCTCATCCTCCGCCAAACGGCGGTGTTCGGCAATGCTGCGCCCGGTGAAGCCGGTCCACGACTCTCCGTCCCGCAGGCCGTAGACAGCAATATCCTTGGCCGGATGGTGTTCGAATTCGCCCCCCCCGCCTTTCAGAACGCTCAGCCGCGCATCGCCCAGAAGGCGCCCGGCATCGGCCTGAAGCTCGCGGTAGCTGGGGTGGAAGACGCCCTGAACCGCAGCAGGTGCCGCACCGGGGTTGAGCATTCGCAGCACCGTGTTGACGCAGGACCGCAGGCCGAACTTGTCGCGCAGTCTCAGCAAGTGCATCAGCCGGGGCGACAGCACTTCCAGCGGCAGATAGGCGATGCCGTGGCTTTGCAACAAAGCGCCCGCCTCGGCCATCGTTGCGGCGTTGGGAATACCCAAGGGCGCAAGCGCATCGCGCACCGAGGCACGCCCCTGCTGATGACTGTTCCAACCGTGCAGCAGCACCGGCACACCGCCGCCCGCCACCAGTTTGGCCGAGAGCAGGAACCACGGCAGGCCCCTTGTGCGCCCCGCAGCATAGCTGGGCCAGTCGAGCGCGGGCCGCATGCCTTGCCATTCGGGCAGGCTGGCGCGCGCAGCAGACGTGAACCCGGCGATGTCTTCGGCAGTCTCGCCGCGCAGGCGCAGCAGCATCAGGATCGCGCCCAAGGCCTCCGGGTCGGCATCCTCGCGCAGCATCAGCGTCATCGCCTCGCGCGCCTCGTCCAGCGTGAACGGCCGCGCGCGACCCTGACCACGGGCAAGAATCCGAACATAGGGTGCAAGGCTCATGACACGGCCTTTCGGTTCGGCACAACGTCTTGGACAGATCCCGCCGTATTGCCGTTCAGCATATTCGCCCCTTTGGCCTTCGGTCCCGCAGCCGCTCAGCACGCCCTTCGGTTGGCGCAAAGATCACGACGCGACCGCTGTTTGAACACAGCTAACACGCCCGGATAACACCCGGCCAGCAGCTTTGCACCCTGCCCGCAACGCAGCCCCCCCGCCCGCTTGATAAGCGAGCAGGCCCGCCGCAAGTCGCTCAGGTGTTGAACAGGAAATGCAGCACGTCGCCGTCTTTCACGATGTAGCTTTTGCCCTCGGCCCGCATCTTGCCCGCTTCTTTCGCAGCCTGTTCGCCGCCGACAGCAACAAAATCGTCATAGGCGATGGTCTCGGCCCGGATGAACCCTTTTTCGAAATCGCCATGAATGACGCCCGCCGCTTGCGGGGCTGCCGTGCCCTGACGAATTGTCCAGGCGCGTGCCTCTTTGGGGCCAACGGTGAAATAGGTTTCAAGGTGCAACAGCTCGTATCCGGCGCGGATCAGACGGTCGAGGCCGGGTTCTTCCAGCCCCATCTCGGTCAGGAACATCTCTGCTTCGTCATCGTCAAGCTGGCTGATCTCTTCCTCGATCTGGGCAGAGATGATGACATGCGAATTGCCTTCGGCCGCGGCCATCTCGGCCACACGCGCGGAATGGGCGTTGCCCTCTGCCGCTTCTTCTTCGGAGACGTTGCAGACATAAAGCACCGGCTTTGTCGTCAGCAGTTGCAGCAGTTTCCAGGACTTGGCGTCCTCGGCATCCACCTCGACCGTGCGGGCGGGTTTGCCTTCTTCTAGCACGGCCAGCGCCGCCTTCAGCAAGCGTTCCTGCTGAACCGCTTCCTTGTCGCCGCCACGCACTTTGCGCACGATGTTCTGCATCCGCTTTTCGATGGATTCGATATCGGCGAGCATCAGCTCTGTCTCGATGGTTTCGGCATCGGCAACCGGATCAACGCGCCCCTCGACATGGGTGACGTCACCATCCTCAAAGCACCGCAACACATGCGCGATGGCGTCCACCTCGCGGATATTGGCCAGGAACTGGTTGCCCAGACCTTCGCCCTTGGACGCGCCCTTCACAAGGCCCGCGATATCCACAAAGGTCATGCGCGTGGGGATGATCTGACGACTGCCCGCGATCTCTGCCAGCTTATCAAGCCGCGCATCCGGAACGGCGACCTCGCCGACATTCGGCTCGATCGTGCAGAACGGGAAGTTGGCCGCCTGCGCCGCGGCGGTTCGGGTCAGCGCGTTGAACAGGGTCGACTTGCCCACATTCGGCAGACCCACAATTCCCATCTTGAATCCCATGACACATCTTTCCCAGCTAGGTTTCCCGCGCCTTCTAGGCACAAGCCGGCCCCGCTGCAACATGGTCCTGTGTTAGGATGCGTGGAATCGCCAGCAAGAGGAGTCCCGCCATGCAGCCGATCCCCTATCTCTTCTTCAACGGAACCTGCGCCGAAGCGATGGCTTTCTACGCCAGCGTCCTTGGCACACCCCCGCCAGAGATCATGCCCTTTTCCGCCATGCCCGAGGAGGTGCGAGCGCAGATGCCCGGCGTGCCAGCGGATGCGGTGATGCATGCGGGGCTGGATACGGGCGACGGGTGGATCTATGGCAGCGACGACCCTTCGAGCGAGGCAAAACCGATGGAAGGCTGCAACATCCATCTGTCCCTGCCGACCCCGGAAGACGCGCGGCGGGTCTTTGATGCGTTTGCCTGCGGCGGAGAAGTGCGGATGCCGCTGGAGCCTGCGTTCTGGGCGCCGGTGTTCGGGACAGTGTCCGACAAGTTTGGCATCCGCTGGATGATCTCGGCGGACCCGCAGGACTAAGCCCGCAGGACAAGGCGGCATTGCGGCACCCACGGGCCAGAGCATCTTGATTTCCGGGCATCAATTCGGCACATCGGTCAGGAACTTCCCGAAAGGACCGACCATGACTCGCATCGACGCCAAATTCGCCGCCCTGAAGGCCGACGGAAAAAAGGCGTTTGTCGCCTATGTCATGGCGGGCGATCCGGATTACGACACCTCGCTGGAGTTGATCCGCGGCCTGCCCGCCGCCGGTGTCGACATCATTGAGATGGGTCTGCCTTTCACCGACCCGATGGCGGATGGCCCCACGATTCAGCTGGCCGGGCAGCGCGCGCTGGACGCAGGAATGACGCTGGAACGGACCCTGCAAATGGCACGCGACTTCCGCAAGAATGATGACACGACGCCGATCGTGATGATGGGCTATTACAACCCGATCTATAATCGCGGTGTGGACAAGTTTCTGGTCGATGCGAAAGCGGCCGGCATTGACGGGCTGATCGTTGTCGATCTGCCGCCCGAAGAGGATGAAGAGCTTTGCATCCCTGCCCAGGCAGCCGGGCTGAATTTCATCCGTCTGGCCACGCCCACCACGGATGACAAGCGCCTGCCCAAAGTGCTGCAAAACACCTCTGGCTTTGTCTATTACGTGTCGATCACCGGCATCACCGGTGCCGCGGCAGCCGAGGCGACGGATGTCGGCCCCGAAGTGGCCCGCATCAAGGCGCAGACCGATCTGCCGATCATCGTGGGATTTGGTATCCGGACCCCCGAGGCTGCCGAAAGCATTGCCAGCGTAGCGGACGGGGCTGTTGTCGGCTCTGCCATCGTGGGGGAACTGGCAGAAGGCAAGCCGGTCGCTGACGTCCTGAGCTTCGTCAAATCGCTTGCGGACGGCGCCCACCGGGCCTGACAGTCGGGTGGAGAATTGCCGCATTGCGGAAACGCGCGGCAATTGGTAACAAAACCTAACCAATCCTCCGGAGACTGCGCCATGCCCGTGATCACCAACATCGAAGACCTCAAGCGCATCTACAAGCGGCGCGCGCCGAAGATGTTCTACGATTACGCGGAATCGGGCAGTTGGACGGAACAGACCTTCCGCGAAAACACGTCGGATTTCGACCAGATCCGCCTGCGTCAGCGCGTGGCCGTGGACATGACCGGACGCTCCACCGAAAGCCAGATGATCGGAGAGAAGGTGGCGATGCCCGTCGCCCTGGCCCCTGTCGGGTCAACCGGAATGCAATGCGCGGATGGCGAGATCAAGGCAGCCCGCGCGGCAGAGGCGTTTGGCGTGCCCTTCACCCTGTCGACCATGTCGATCAACTCCATCGAGGATGTTGCCGAAGCCACGACCAAGCCTTTCTGGTTCCAGCTTTACACCATGAAGGACACCGACTTCACGTCGCGCCTGATCGAACGGGCGCGAGCCGCGCGCTGTTCGGCGCTGGTGATCACGCTGGATCTGCAAATTTTGGGCCAGCGCCACAAGGACCTGAAGAACGGTCTCTCTGCCCCGCCCAAGCTGACGCCGCGCACGCTGCTGGACCTCAGCACGAAATGGCGTTGGTGCATGGGCATGGCGGGTGCCAAGCGGCGCGAATTCGGCAATCTTGTCGGACATGTTAAGGGCGTGACCGATCTGGCCAGCCTTGGCGCCTATACTGCCGAGCAGTTTGACCCCGCGCTGGACTGGGACAAGGTCGCCAAGCTCAAGGAGCAATGGGGCGGCAAGGTGATCCTCAAGGGCATTCTGGATGCCGAGGACGCGAAAATGGCGCTGAAGGTCGGTGCCGATGCAATCGTGGTGTCCAACCATGGCGGGCGGCAGCTTGACGGGGCACTGAGCTCTATCCGAGCGCTGGACCCGATCCTGCAGGCCGTGGGCGGCGACACGGAAGTGCATCTCGACAGTGGCATCCGGTCGGGTCAGGACGTGCTCAAGGCGCTCGCGATGGGGGCCTCCGGCACCTATATCGGGCGTGCCTTCACCTATGGGCTGGGCGCGATGGGTCAGGAAGGCGTGACAAAAGCGCTGGAGGTCATCCACAGAGAGCTGGATGTGACCATGGCGCTTTGCGGCCGCCGCCGGATCGAAGAGCTTGACCGCGACATCCTGCTGATCCCCGAAGGGTTCGAGGGGCGCTGGCAGTAGCGCCTTTCATTACCTGCGCGCGGTGGGGGCTGTCCCTACCCCGCGCGCCGAGGCCTGCATCAGCGTCAACACGGACGGGATGATTGTTGCCACCAGCAAGGCGGCGGCGATGAAGGCTGCACGCAGGCCCAGATGCTCTGCCACAAATCCCATCGCGGACGGCCCCACGAAGAACCCGACGAACCCGACCATCCAGGCGCGCGAAATCGCCAGCCCGCGCAGATCCGGCCGTACAAGCCGCCCCAAGAGCGAATTTGCCGACGGCACGATCACCGCCATCCCCGCCCCCATTATTGCCACCCCGACAACAGCCATGGGGACAGAGACCGCAAGCGCGATCGTCATTGCCCCGGCAATCCCAAGGACGGCCGAGAACAGGATCAGGCGACCTTCGCCCAGCCGATGCGCCAGCGCCTGACCGGACAGGCGGATCACCCCCATCGCAATCCCCAGCATGGTCGGGCCAAACCCGCCCGTCCCCTCTGGCGCGCCAAGCGTGCGTTCGATCAAAAGGGCAGACCAGGCCTCTGTCGCGTTCTCACCGATGAAAGAGGCGAAGAGGATTCCCCCTGTCAGAAGGATCAGGAACCAGGGCAGGCGCGTGGGCTGTGACGCATCGGGCGGGGGCGCGCTTTGCCAGCCTTTGCCCTCGTGCATCGCGGCCGCAAAGAGCAGGCCAACCAGCGCCATTGCGGGCAGGATCTGATCGGCACCAAACCCTGCGGCCCGCGCCATGCCTGTCACAAATGCCCCCCCCGCAAAGGCGAAAGAGAACATTGCATGGTTCAGGTTCATCAGCGGCATGGCGTGACGCTCTTCCAGAACGGAGATGCGGACATTGGCGCTGACATCCAGCAACGCCACCATCAGGCCCGAAAACAACAACGCACCCGCGAAAGCGCCAAAACCCTGCGCGACGCTCAGCAGCAGATAGCCGCCCACCAGCAACATGCCAGAAACAGGCAGCACCCGCCGCCCCAGCATCTCTCCGATCCTCGGGCTGAGATACATCGCGACAATCCCGCCCATGGCCGAAAAGAGCAGCGCCAGACCCATATCGGCATCGCTGAGCTGCGAGGCCTGCTTGAGCTCTGGCACAGAGGCCGCGAACGTGCCCCAGAACACCCCGACAGCCGCAAGGGCGATCATCGGCGCGCGCGATACGGCGATTGCCTTGGCATAGGACATGGCCATCCCTTCGATGGTGGGTAAAGCGCCCCGCCGGAAATCGGCGTCATGGGGTGTCGGCTGCGCTACACCGTGCTTGATCTTGCGGAAAGTAACAAGGTGAAGCGCTTTGGAAAGCTTCGTTTCGAATCGACTTTCCAAGCCGGGGGAATTGCCCTATACGCGCGGCTTCACGCGGGGTTACAGCCTTGGAGGAACCCTGCCTCAATTAATGGAGAATACAACATGGCTGGTGAGATCCCTGATCTTATTGCCCAGGAACGCACGGGGACAGGCAAGGGCGCCGCTCGCGCAGCACGTCGTGCTAACATGGTTCCGGGCGTCGTTTTTGGTGGCGATAAAGACCCCCTAGCGATTCAGATCCCTTTCAATGAACTGCTCAAGCGCCTGAAAGCTGGACGTTTCAAATCCACGCTGTTCAACCTGAAGGTTGAAGGCCAGGAAGACGTCCGCGTGATCTGCCGCGACGTGCAGCGCGATGTCGTCAAGGATTTGCCGACGCATTTCGACCTGCTGCGCCTGCGCCGCACCACGCGACTGAACCTGTTCATCGCGGTTGAATTTATCGGCCACGACGACTGCCCCGGCCTGCGCAAGGGCGGCGTTCTGACCGTTGTGCGCCCCGAGGTGGAACTGAACGTGCTGGCGGGCGATATCCCCGATCACATCACGATCGACATCTCCGGCAAGGAAATCGGCGACGTTCTGCACATCAGCGACGTTGTCCTGCCTGAGGGTGCCAAGCCGACCATCGACCGCGATTTCGTGATTGCCAACCTGTCCGCACCGTCGGGCCTGAAGGCTGCCGATGACGAGGAAGAGGAAGAGGTCGCAGCGGACGAGGTTCCTGCAATCGAGGTCGACGAGAGCTGATCCCAGCCCTTTCGAGCCGAGCTTTCGCGGCCCCTGCCTTCCCGGCGGGGGCCGTTTTCCGTTTCCGGCACCGCTTTTCATTGCAGCGCGTTCCGCCTATGTAGCCGGGCAGACGCAGCAAGGGGGCAGAACCCATGAAACTCTTTGTCGGCTTGGGCAATCCGGGCGCGAAATACGCAGGCACCCGGCACAATATCGGCTTCATGGCGGTGGACCGGATCCAGGCGGATCACGGCTTTGCCCCGTGGAAGTCAAAGTTTCAGGGCCAGATCAGCGAAGGTCGGCTTGGGTCGGAAAAGGTGCTGCTGCTCAAGCCCGAGACCTTCATGAACCTGTCCGGCCAATCGGTTGGCGAAGCGATGCGGTTCTACAAGCTAACTCCTGAAGATGTCTGCGTTTTCCACGACGAGCTGGACCTTGCGCCGGGACGGTTGAAGGTCAAGACGGGGGGCGGGCACGCGGGGCATAACGGGTTGCGGTCGATGCATGCGCATATCGGAGAGGCCTATCAGCGGGTGCGCCTTGGGATCGGCCATCCCGGTCGCAAGGAGCTGGTGTCGGGATATGTTCTGCATGATTTCGCGCGCGCGGATGCGGCCTGGCTGGACGATCTGATGCGCGGCATTTCGGACGGGGCGGCGGAGCTGGCTGCGGGCGATGCGGGGCGTTTCATGAATGCCGTGGCGCTGCGCACGACCCCGCCACGGGCCGCGACTGGCACGCGCAACAAGGGCGAAAAGACGCCCGCGAAGATGCCTCAACCCGTTGAAAAGGCTACTGAACCGGCAGAGGAGCCGGACAAGCGCAGCGCGTTGCAAAAGCTGGCGGACCGGTTCCGTTAAGCAGCACCGCCCTCGCGCAATCCCTTTGCAACCGGCCCTGCACCGTAATGCGCCGCATCTGGTTTGCGGGTGAATATTTCCCCTGCCCCGCCAAGCTGGCTCTGGCCGGGAATGGCCCGCTGGGGTTATCCTGAAACAGGTGGCCAAGGTTGAACGCCCGTCCGATGACGTGGGCGGAGCCTGGCATTGCAGTTAGCGGACGGAGGCGTCTATGCCCAAAAAAGACCCTGAAATCAACGTATTGGGCGGCAGGCTGGAGCCTTGCTCCCTATCGCCGGTGACAGGCTATTTCCGCGACGGGGCCTGCAATACCTGCGCCGAGGATCAGGGCAGCCACACGGTCTGCGCGGTGATGACGGCGGAATTTCTGGCTTATTCCAAGTATGTAGGGAATGATCTGTCGACGCCGCGACCGGAATTTTCCTTTGCCGGGTTGAAGCCCGGTGACCGCTGGTGCCTGTGCGCCGGGCGTTTTCTGCAGGCGCATGACGAGGGATGCGCGCCGCGTGTCCATCTGGAAGCCACCCATCTGCGGGCGCTGGACATCATCCCGCTGAGGGTGCTGGAGGCCCATTCCACCGACGCAGTTTGAGGCCTTTTGTGCTTTTTGTACTCTGAATATGTACAAAAGCCCTGATGGCCGGAAATTGCGGGTAAAATTGGGTGGGGTTGGGCCTGCCGGGCGCGCCGAAACCCGCAGGCTGGATCAGTCCATTCCGCTGCCGGAAGTGAGGCGGCCGCCCGCGCCATCGCCCCGCTGATGCGGGGCGTTGACGGTCTGAGCGGGCTCAGCCTGTGACGCGCCCTTCGGTATCGCTCATGTCGAAGCCAAGATGCTTGGCCACGGTGAAGATGTCCTTGTCGCCACGGCCACACATGTTCATGCAGATGATGTGATCCTTGGGCAGGTCGGGTGCGATCTTCATCACGTGGGCCAGCGCGTGGCTGGGTTCCAGCGCGGGGATGATGCCTTCTTGTGCGCAGCAAAGCTGGAACGCTTCGAGCGCTTCGGCATCGGTGATCGCGACATATTGCGCGCGGCCCGTATCGTGCAGCCAGCTGTGTTCCGGCCCGATGCCGGGATAGTCCAGACCGGCGGAGATCGAAAACCCTTCAAGGATCTGCCCGTCATCATCCTGCAAAAGGTAGGTGCGGTTGCCATGCAACACGCCCGGACGCCCGCCGGTGAGAGAGGCGCAATGCTCCATCTTGGCATTCACGCCCTTGCCGCCGGCCTCGACCCCAATGATGTTCACGGATTTGTCGTCCAGGAACGGGTAGAACAGGCCCATCGCGTTGGACCCGCCCCCGATGGCGGCGATCAGCGTGTCGGGCAGACGGCCCTCTTGCTGCTGCAACTGCTCTTTGGCTTCCTTGCCGATGATCGACTGGAAATCGCGGACCATCGCGGGGTAAGGATGCGGGCCTGCGACCGTGCCAATGCAGTAGAACGTGTCGCGCACATTGGTCACCCAGTCGCGCAGCGCATCGTTCATCGCGTCCTTCAGCGTGCCGCGGCCAGAAGTCACGGGGATCACCTCTGCCCCCAGAAGGCGCATGCGGAACACGTTGGGCGCCTGACGTTCAACATCATGTGCGCCCATATAGACCACGCATTTCAGGCCGAACTTGGCACAGACCGTCGCGGTGGCAACGCCGTGCTGACCGGCGCCTGTTTCAGCGATGATCCGGGTCTTGCCCATCCGGCGGGCAAGGATGATCTGGCCCAGCACGTTGTTGATCTTATGCGCGCCGGTATGGTTCAGCTCGTCGCGCTTGAGGTAGATCTTGGCGCCGCCCAGATGGTTGGTCAGGCGCTCGGCGAAATACATCGGGCTGGGTCGGCCAACATAATGGGTCCAGAGATCGTTCATCTCGTCCCAGAATTCGGTGTCGGTCTTGGCCCGTTCATACTGTTCCTCAAGTTCGAGGATCAGCGGCATCAGGGTTTCAGACACGAACCGGCCGCCGAACTTGCCGAAACGGCCCTTTTCGTCGGGCCCGGTCATGAAGCTGTTGAAGAGATCGTTCATCGGTTGCGCCCCGCGTTTATTCGACCTTCTTCTTAACGCCCAAAGCGGCCGAAGGAAATGGCAGCGACAGGTGTTTTTGCCCGCGAAGCTGCCCCTGCGTCAGCAAGGCCGCGCCGGCAATTGCAGTGGGGAGTTGAACATCCCGTGCAACCCCGCTATACCGCGCGCGTCGACAAGGCGAAAATGCCGCGAAATATCGAGATCGAGCAGGGTCGGATCAACCGGCCCTCTTTGTTTTGCGGATCGCCCGAGGACCAACCCGTTACGCCTCAAGGCGGACATCATCAAGACCGGCGGAGACAACCGCTCGGCCAGAAAACATCTTAAAGGATCTAGACGCCACATGGCTGAACACACATCGATGGAGGAATTCGAAGCCCTCCTGAACGAAAGCTTCGAAATGGACACACCCGAAGAGGGCAGTGTTGTTAAGGGCAAGGTCATCGCAGTCGAAGCGGGACAGGCCATCATCGACGTAGGCTACAAGATGGAAGGCCGCGTCGACCTCAAAGAATTTGCAAACCCCGGCGAAGCGCCCGAAATCAATGTCGGCGACGAAGTCGAGGTTTTCCTGCGGTCTGCAGAAAACTCGCGCGGTGAAGCAGTTATCTCTCGTGAGATGGCCCGCCGCGAAGAAGCCTGGGACCGTCTGGAAAAAGCCTATGCCGACGACGAGCGCGTCGAAGGTGCGATCTTTGGTCGTGTCAAAGGCGGCTTCACTGTCGATCTGGGCGGCGCGGTTGCGTTCCTGCCCGGCTCTCAGGTTGATGTGCGCCCCGTGCGCGATGCGGGCCCTCTGATGGGTCTCAAGCAGCCGTTCCAGATCCTGAAAATGGACCGTCGTCGTGGCAACATCGTGGTTTCGCGCCGTGCGATCCTCGAAGAATCGCGTGCCGAACAGCGCGCCGAAGTCATCGCCAACCTCACCGAAGGTCAGGCAGTGGACGGCGTGGTCAAGAACATCACCGAATACGGTGCGTTCGTTGATCTGGGCGGCGTAGACGGCCTGCTGCACGTCACCGACATGGCATGGCGACGTGTGAACCACCCCTCCGAGATCCTGTCGATCGGCGAAACCGTCAAGGTTCAGGTCATCAAGATCAACAAGGAAACCCACCGTATCAGCCTGGGCATGAAGCAGCTTCAGGAAGATCCGTGGGATATGGTTGCCGCGAAATTCCCGCTGGAATCCGTGCATACCGGCCGCGTGACCAACATCACCGATTACGGCGCGTTCGTCGAGCTGGAGCCCGGTGTCGAAGGTCTGGTTCACGTCTCCGAGATGTCCTGGACCAAGAAGAACGTGCATCCCGGCAAGATCGTTTCGACCAGCCAGGAAGTCGAAGTCATGGTTCTGGAAATCGATCCGGCCAAGCGCCGCGTTTCGCTCGGTCTCAAGCAGACCATGCGCAACCCGTGGGAAGTCTTTGCCGAGACCCATCCCGAAGGCACGCATGTCGAGGGCGAAGTCAAGAACATCACCGAATTCGGTCTGTTCATCGGCCTCGAAGGCGAGATCGACGGCATGGTTCACCTGTCCGACCTCAGCTGGGACCAGCGCGGCGAAGAAGCCATTCAGGAATACCGCAAGGGCGATATCGTTCAGGCGGTTGTCTCTGAGGTTGACGTCGAGAAGGAGCGCATCTCGCTCTCCATCAAGGCGCTGGGTGGCGACAAGTTCGCTGACGCGGTTGGCGGCGTGAAGCGCGGCTCCATCGTGACTGTCGAAGTGACCGCGATCGAAGATGGCGGCATCGAGGTGGAATACGAAGGCATGAAGTCCTTCATCCGCCGTTCCGACCTGTCGCGCGACCGTTCCGAGCAGCGCCCCGAGCGTTTCTCGGTCGGCAACAAGGTCGACGTACGCGTCACCAATGTCGACGCCAAGACCCGCAAGCTGGGCCTGTCGATCAAGGCGCGCGAGATCGCCGAAGAGAAAGAGGCCGTGCAGCAGTATGGCTCCTCCGACTCAGGCGCATCGCTGGGCGACATCCTGGGTGCCGCACTCAAGAGCGGCGACGAGTAAACCTTCGGGTTCAACAAGATGCAGAAAGGCCCCGGCACAGCGCCGGGACCTTTTTTCATGCGCATCTGCGCCGCACGGCTACATACGGTTGGCGGACAAAGTTACCATTCATGTTGACGCCCTCAATGTATGCGGTTTCTGGAACCCACCTTCCTGAGTTTGGTGTGATTTGAGACTCAAGGCCTGTTGGATAGCAGGAAGTGAGTTTCTCAATGGAGACTACGAGAGAGTTTCTCAGAAATCTGGGTGCCGAAATCTCAGATAGCGGGCATCGACGGTGGCCGGATGATCTGAAGGCGCGGATTGTGACGGAAACGCTGGTGCCGGGAGCGTCGGTGAATGACGTGGCCCGCAGGTATGATCTCCGTCCCAACCACCTATCGTCGTGGCGGCGGATGGCCAAGGATGGGGGGCTTGTTTTGCCTGCGCCGGACGCTGGGGTGGAGTTCGCCCCTTTGGTGGTGTTCGATGTTGAGCCCCCTCCGCCTGCCGATGAGCCTGAACCGGTGACCTCAGTGATCGAGATCATTGCGGGGTCGGTTTCTGTCCGGCTGGACAATGCCACGCCTGCGGGACGAATTGCGGACATCGTGCGCGCACTTGGGGTCGGCGCATGATCTTTCCGTCGAACCGGGTGCGCATACTGGTGGCGACGCAGCCCGTCGATTTCCGCAAGGGACACGATGGCCTCACCGCTATGGTGCAATCCGTGCTCCGCAAGGACCCGTTCACCGGGACGGTGTTCGTGTTCCGAGCCAAGCGCCTTGGATCGGTTGAAGCTGCTCTATTGGGACGGCAGCGGCCTTGTCATGGCTTACAAGCGGCTGGAGGAAACGACGTTCGCCTGGCCCGCAATCAAGGACGGGATGATGGCGCTGAACCACGCGCAGTTCGAGGCACTTTTTGCGGGGCTCGATTGGCGAAAGGTGAAGGCGCTGGAGGCTCGCCCACCGGCTGCGGCAGAGTGACTCAACCGACTGATCTGAAGCGCGCTTTCGATGCGTGCGGTATATGTTTCGCGCATGTCTTCCACCACTCGGATCAATCTGTCTGCTGTCCCAGAAGATCAGCGCATTGCCATCTCCCCCCTGTGTCAGGGAAGTTGTCCGCTGCTCTACTTTTCCTTTATTTTTCAGGTGGGCGGGATAGGACGATGACTTGGGATATTCACCGGAGCGTAAGGCTGCTGTGCTGAAGCGGATGCTGCCGCCGCACAACATGGCCATACGGCAGCTTTCGCAGGAAGAAGGGATATCGGAGGGAACGCTGCATAATTGGCGTGCCCAGGCGCGTGGCAAGGGTCAGCTTCTGCCAGACGCTGA
>NZ_SLZU01000004.1 GCF_004342065.1 Primorskyibacter sedentarius
CCGTCGATCTGCAGGATGCCGTTGAAGCCGGCCAGGAACGTTTCGGCATGTGCGCCATGGCGCCCGGGGGCGTAGAAATAGACCACGCCGGGCGGGTCATCGCCGCCCCAACTCCTGTCGTCGCGCGCCAAGGCCCAGAGATAGCCGGTTTTTGTGCGCCCGCGTCCGGGGTCCAGCACCGGGACCGTGGTTTCGTCCATGAACAGCTTCGTGGACGATCTCAGGTGCTCAGCCAGTCTGTCCACGACAGGCCCAAGATGGAAGCTTGCCACACCCGTCCAATCCGCCAGCGTTGACCGGTGGATGTCGAGGCCGGACCGGGCCAGGATTTGCGACTGTCGGTACAATGGAAGGTGGTCCGCGTATTTGGACACAAGAACATGCGCGATTGCCCCTTCGGTGGGCAGCCCGCCCTCGATCAACCAGGGCGGTGTCGGTGCCTGAGTGATCCCGTCGGTGCAAATGCGGCAGGCGTATTTCGGGCGCACGGTGACGATGACGCGGCACTGCGCCGGGACAATGTCGAGTCGCTCGTTGCGGTCTTCACCGATCCGGTGCATCACACCACAGCCGCATGGGCAGTCCAGACTATCGGGCTCGATCACCTGTTCGATGCGCGGCAATCCCTCGGGCAAGTTGCTGCGATTGCGCTTGGCGATCTTTTTGCGCCTGGACCTGCCGTCATCGGGGTCCTGCTCCGATTTCCGCTCTTCGACCTCGGCAATGGCAACCTCAAGATCTTCGAAGGCCAACTGCCGGTCGTCGTCGGCCAGCTTCTCGGACTTCTTGCCGTAGAGCGCATTTTGCATCTCGGCGATCCGTTGCCCGGCAGTGGTTTGTTTTCAAACCACGAAAGGGAGATGTTCCTGACGCTTGTTGATCTCCTCCAGCAGCGCCACGCGGGCGGCCTGCGCTTCGAACACGGCGCGGTATTCCGGCGGCAGAACAGATAAATCGAGGTCTTTGGTGGTGTCGGTCATGCCCGGATTTATAGCCCGCAATCAAGGCTATGACTGCTGCATTCGACACCCTGATTCACTCCGCCGCAGAGGGTGGCCGAGTCTCCAGCGCTTTCACTTTACGCCAATCAAGCCCGGCAAAAAGCGCCTCTAATTGGGCATGGTTCAGTGCCATCATCCCATTCTTGATCGCGGGCCAGGTAAATGTCGTGTCCTCAAGACGCTTGTACGCCATGACCAGGCCGCTGCCGTCCCAATAGAGCAGCTTCAACCGATCAAGCCGCTTTGCCCGGAACACAAACACTGTCCCCGTGAACGGATCCTTACGCAGAACCGACTGGACCAACGCGGTCAGGCCGTCGTGCCCTTTACGGAAGTCCACAGGCTGCGTCGCCACCAGTATGCGCACCCGGTTCGACGGAAAAATCATGCGCCGACTCCGAGCGCGCGCACGATGTCCGCAATTCGGTCCGCGGGCGTGGCATTGTCCAGCCGGACAGAAACAGCCCCGGCCACGATCTCGATCACTGGGGGCGCCGTTTCAGGCTCTTCCACGGGCGGAGCATCAACATCGAACACCACCAGCGGGGCAAAATCCGCCTCGGCGTCCGGTGCTGGCAGAACAAGATCACCATCCTTGGCCATCCGCCGCCATGACGACAAGTGGTTGGGCCGCAGATCATACTTGCGCGCCACATCGTTCACCGTCGCGCCCGGCACAAGCGTCTCGGCCACAATCCGTGCCTTCAGATCATCTGGCCACCGTCGATGCCCGCTATCTGAGACTTCGACACCCAGACCTTTGAGAAACTCTCTCGTAGTCTCCATCGAGAAACTCACTTCCTGCTATCCAACAGGCCTTGAGTCTCAAATCACAGCAAACTCACGAAGGTGGGTTCCAGACACCGCATACGATCATTCACTGACTGCAGGCGCCATCTCCCGCACCGTGAGTTTTTCCGGCGGGTTGAGACGCGAGACCCGCCGCCCGGTAATCGGATCCTTCGAATAGCGCAGACGAGTCCAGACCCGACGACCGATATAGAGTTCATTGTTCAGGATGCCGGTGCCGCGCGCAGCATTGCCGTTGATCGTATTCTGCTTCCAATGCCCGCTCGTCTTGCGTTTGGTCTCGGTCGCAGGCGAAGGGCTAGACTAAAACAGGCTGGTGCCCGGGAAATCTGAGTCGATACTCGAAAACGGATTTTATCATTCAGCCGCCTGAATCAGCGTTTGGGTTGGGAAGGGGATGGAGATCCCGGCCTCGTCCAGCGCTTCTTTCACGCGGCGCTTCATATCCGCTTGATATTGAAAGTAATCGGCAGACTTGACCCAGACGCGGACCAGAAAGTCGACCGAGAAATCACCCAAGTTGTTGACCTGAATGAAAGGCTCAGGGTCGCCCAATGAGCGTGGATCGGACATGATTGTGTTGCGGATGACCTGCTCCGCCGCTTTCAGGTTGGCGCCATAATCCACGCCAAAGACCCATTCCGCGCGCCGGGTGTCGTAGACCGAGTAGTTGGTGATGATGTTGCCCCAGACTTCGGAATTGGGGATGATGATCTGGGTGTTGGACATGCCGGCCAGTTCGGTTGTGTTCAGGGTGATATCCTTGACCGTGCCCATGACGCTCGCGACCTCCACAAAATCGCCAAGTTTGATCGGACGGAAGATGATGATCATCACGCCCGCCGCGACGTTGGACAGTGTCCCTTGCAGCGCAAGCCCGATGGCCAACCCTGCTGCACCGATCGCTGCCACGATGGACGTCGTCTGAACCCCGAACGTGTTCAGAACGAACAGCGCGGCGAAGGCCAGAACGATATATCTCGCGATGTTTCCGAGAAAATGAAACAGCGTATTGTCGAGGCTTTCGTGCCGCTCGGCAACGTTCACGATGCGGCGCTTGACCCATCCGCCGACCATCAACCCGATCAGCAGGATCAGGATAGCCGCAAGGACATTGCCCACGACACTCGCCAGAAACTCCAGCGTCAGAAGATCCGACAGGGACTTGCCGTCATAGATTTCGGTGCTGAGAAAGGTGTTGATCGTGTCCATGTCTTATCCGGCCAATTGGTCCATCTTGCGGGCGAGCTTTGCATCCAGCGAAGACAGCCCTTCCACGTCATGGGTTGTCAGCGTCACGGTGACAGAATTGTAGACGTTGTTCCATTCTGGATGGTGGTTCCACTTTTCCGCCCAGATCGCCACTTGGGTCATCCAACCAAAAGCGCTGACGAAGCTGTCAAACTTGTAGGTCTTGGAAATGGCGTCACGCGCGTCGTCGAGGGTCCAGCCTGCGGCCAGCAACGGCGGCAGCATGGTCTTGCGCCCGGTATCGCTTAGTTTTTCGGTCATTGCTGTTCCTCGATCCTGTCTCTCTTGAAGGGGCCATAGCTTGTCAGCACCTCGATATCCTCGTTCACGGCGGCCCGCTCTTCGTCGAGATACCTCGCGATGGCTTCGGCAAAGCCGCGATCCCCGACCCAATGCAGCGAATGCGTCTCTACCGGCAGGTAGCCACGCGCCAGTTTGTGTTCGCCCTGCGCGCCGGCCTCGACCCTGTCCAACCCCAGGCGGATCGCGAGGTCGATGGCCTGATAGTAGCACAGCTCGAAATGCAGGCAGGGATGATGTTCGGTGCAACCCCAGTATCGGCCATACAGCGTGTCCCTGCCGATGAAATTCAGTGCCCCCGCAACATCTTGACCGCCGCGACTGGCCATAACCAACGCAATATCGTCGCGCATGGTTGCATGGGCGATCTCAAAAAACTCTCGGGTCAGGTAGGGGCTGCCCCATTTCCGCGCGCCTGTATCCTGATAGAAGGTCCAGAATGCATCCCAGTGCTCCGGCTCGATATCGTCGCCGGTCAGCATGCGGATCTCGCCTCCGAAGCCTTGAGCCTGTCTGCGTTCCTTGCGAATGGCTTTGCGTTTGCGGCTGCTCAGGCTTTCGAGAAAGGCATCGAAATTGGCGTAATCCTGATTGATCCAGTGGAACTGCTGCGATGTCCGACGCAACAGCCCCATCTGCTCACCTGCTTCGGCCTCTTCTTGCGTGCAGAAGGTTATGTGGAGCGAGGACAAATCATTGTCGACCGCCAGTTGAACCGCGCCTTGCACCAGTGCCGACATACCGGATACGTCAAAGCCGGGGCGGGCCAACAGACGCCGACCGGTGGCGGGGGTGAATGGGACAGCGATCTGCAGCTTGGGGTAGTAACGCCCGCCCGCCCGTTCAAAAGCATGGGCCCAGTTGTGATCAAAGATATATTCGCCCTGGCTGTGAGACTTTACGTATAACGGCGCTGTGGCGATGATCTGCCCATTCAGATTGGCCGACAGGTAACGCGGCTCCCACCCGGTGCCGGGGCCGACAGAGCCGCTGTCCTCCAGCGCCTTGAGAAAGCGGTAGGTGGTGAACGGGTCACGGGGACGCCCATCGCTGCTTTCAGGGCAAGCGCAGGCATCCCATGCTTCCTCGCCGATCTGGGACAGCGATTGGACAACGTTGATTTCTATGGTCTGCCCGGTCATTTGACCCCCGTTTCGATCGCACAGATGGGGCCGATCAGATGGCTTTCAAGCCAAATACCCCTCAAAGGTGACGTTATGGGCATGGCGGCGCGCGGCGGCTTCCTGTTCTGCTGAACGGATGGTCCAGCACAGGATCGCCGCCCCATCCTCGGCCAGTGCGGCGATGCGGGGGGCGGCCAGGTCGCGGTGGTCGTGACTGACAAAGCAGCAATCCGCGCTGTCATATTCCGCGATCAGGCGCAGTTCTGTCCGGCGCGAAGCGGGAACCAGCGGCCAATCCTCTGCACTGAATGCGCAGGTTGTCAGGCCGCGCGGGCGGTCTGGTGCAAGATGTGCCAGCGCAATGACGGAATGCGGATTGAACGACATCAACGCCGCCGCGCCCTGATAGCCGTGAAGATCATGCGCGACAGCTTTTTCCAGCGCACCGATGCCAAGGCCCAGGGCGCCGTCCTGATCCTTCAGCTCGATCAGAAGAGGGACCTGACCACCCACCACGGTCAGCACCTCTGACAGCGTTGGAATGCAGGCGCTTTCGCCGTTTTTCAAAGGGATGGCCTGCAACTCCTCCGCGGTGCGCGTGGCCACTGCGCCTTGCGCGTCGGTCAGACGCTCCAGCGCGTAATCGTGGAACACCATCGCAATCCCGTCAGCGGAAAGCTGCAAATCCAGTTCGATCCCATAGCCGCGCGCAATTGCCGCGCGGAACCCCGCGACAGAGTTCTCGGGTCGCCCGTCGCCGAGAGCGTGCAAGCCCCGATGGGTGATCGGGCGGTCAAGAAAGGCAGGAGGAAGCGGACGCATCAGGAAATCTCGAAAATGCCTTCGATTTCGACCGCAACGCCAAGGGGCAGGGACGCTGCCGACACCGCAGAGCGGGAATGGCGCCCGGCATCGCCTAAAAGCTCCACAAGGAAATCGGAACACCCGTTGATGACCTTGGGCTGGTCGACGAAATCACCGGTGGAATTGACAAACCCGGTCAGTTTGACCACGCGCTTCAGCCGCGACAGATCCCCGTCGCACGCGGCCTTGACCTGCGCCAGCAGTGACAGCCCGCAGGTCCGGGCGGCGCGGGCACCGTCCTCTACCGACATGTCTTCACCCAATTTTCCCTTGATCAACCCGTCAGGGCCGCTGGAAATCTGGCCAGCGACATAAAGCGTGTTGCCCTGCATAACGAAAGGTACGTAATTCGCTGCGGGTGCTGCCGCATCCGGAAGCGCGAGGCCCATCGCTGTGAGGCGGTCTTCGATCGGGTTGGACATTGCCGGTTCCTTCAATGGAATGGTTTTGCGCACGCTATGCCCGATCCGCAGAATTGGAAAGCCCGGATTCGCGCCAGCTCAAAGCGTTTGATGCGCGACACTACCGGGCCCGGAGCTGACTGGCAGCGCCACGATTGCAAAAGCAATCGTATGGGGCGTCGGCCCCATTGGCTGCGTGCCAACGCAAAGATGACCTGTGCGCCCCTAAAAGGGGCGCTCCGCCAGGTTACGGCAGGCTGCGGTCAGCTTTCGCGGAAGGCCTTGGCGAAGTAGTCCGAGAAAGGCTTGATCAGATAGGCCAAGGGGGTTCGGTCATCGGTTCGGATGAATGCTTCAACCGGCATGCCGGGGATCAGGATGGTTCCCTCGGGCAGGCGGTCGATCTCACCCTCGCTTAGCGTGATTTCCGCACGGTAGTAGCTGGCGCGCGAATTCTCGTCGGTGAAGGCGTCGGCAGAGATCTGTGTGACGTTGCCAAACAACTCCGGCGTCTCGCGCTGGTCCAGTGCGGAGAAGCGCAACGAGACGGTCTGATCGACAAACAGCTTGTCGATATGGATTGTCTCCACCTGCGCGGCGATCACCAGCGGTCGATCCTGCGGTACCAGATACAGTACCGGATCGGCAGCCCGGATCACCGAGCGCGGGGTAAAGACCTGCAACCCGTAGACGACGCCTGAAACGGGGGCGCGAATCTCCATTCTGTCCAACTGCTCGATCAGGGCCCGCCTTTGTTCCGCAAGCTCGCGTTCCCGGTAACCGAGGTCACGCAACGTGGTAATCGCTTCCTCGCGCCGCTGAGTGCTGAGCTTCAGGATCTCGATGTCGATTTCCGTCATCCGCCCTGCGGCCTGCGCCTTTTGCGCGGTCAATTCCCCCACGGTGCCGGACAGCCGTGCCCGCTCGCGCTGAAGCGACAGGACGCGGCTGGCCTGGGCAAGACCGCGATCAAGCAGCGATTGCTGGTCGTCGAGTTCCTGATCAATCAGGGCCAGCTGTTCTGTCAGGGCTTCCTGCTGGGCGTCGATGCCGATGATCTGGTCGACGATCTGATCTCGGCGTTTGGCCAGTTGTTCGACCTCGCGTTCGACGGAATCGAGCCGCGCCTCGAACAGCCTTTGCTGGCCCTGTACCAGGTCATTGATTTCCGGATCTTCGGCAGCACGCGTCAGCAGTTCTTCCGGGTAGTGCAACTCGTTCGATTCGTCCCGTTCGGCATCCAGACGGGCCCGACGCGCCATGAGTTCAAAAAGCTGGCCTTCGATAATCGACAGTTCCGAGCGGCGCAGCGTCGGATCCAGCCGGATCAGGACATCGCCCGCCTCCACCGTGTCGCCCTCGTCGACCAGGATTTCCTGCACGACGCCGCCATCCGGGTGCTGCACGACCTGCCGGTTCTGGTCCACCTCGATCTGACCGGGGGCGATGATGGCGCCCGAGATTTCTGTTGTGGCCGCCCAGTAGCCGAAGCCGCCGACCAGCAATGCCAGGGCAAAAAGGCCAAGCAACATCGGGCCCCTGACCGGGAATTCCTTCGATGAATTTTCCATATCAGCGCACTCCACCGGCGGTGCCGGCCTTCTGGATCTGCTGGTGGTTCTGAACCATCGCCTTCAACACCTCATCCTTGGGCCCAAAGGCTGCACGGCTGCCGCCTTCAAGCATCAGCAGCATGTCGCATTCCTTGATGGCGGCGGGGCGGTGGGCCATGATCAGCACGGCCTTGCCCTGTTCCTTCATCTGCCGAATGGCAGAGTTCAGCGCTTCCGATCCCTCATTGTCGAGGTTGGAATTCGGTTCATCAAGGACAAGGATCACCGGATCGCCATACATGGCGCGTGCCAGGCCGATACGCTGGATCTGACCGCCGGACAGGCGTCCGCCATTGGCTGATACGCGGGTGTCATACCCGTCAGGCAGTTTCAGGATCATCTCATGCGCGGCGGCCTTTTTTGCGGCGTCGACGACCTTTTCGCTGTCAGGCTGCATCGAAAGCCGGGCGATATTCTCGGCAATTGTCCCGTCGAAAAGCGTCACGCGCTGCGGCAGATAGCCGATATGTTGGCCCAAAACATCCGCGCCGTACTGGTCCAGCGAGGCGCCATCCAGCCGGATCTTGCCGCCCGCTGGCCGCCACACGCCGGTGAGTGCTCGGGCAAGCGTGGATTTGCCCGCACCCGAAGGGCCGATAACGCCGACAGCCTGACCCGGATTGACGTTGAAACTGACCATGCGCAGCGATGCCTGTTGCTCGCCCGGTGGCACAACAGTGATCTGCTGCACGTCCAGCTTCGCACGGGGTTTGGGCAGTTGAGTCCGTTCCCCCTCGGCCGGGATTTCAGTCAACAGCTGCGCAAGGTTGTCCCAGCCCTTACGGGCGCGCTGGACAAGCTGCCACTGCCCGATCGCCATTTCGATTGGCGCCAATGCCCGGCCCATCAGGATGGAACCCGCGATCATCGCGCCCGGCGTCAGCTCGCCCTTCAGCACCAGATATGCGCCCAGACCCAGCATGGCCGACTGCAGGAACAGGCGGAATGTCTTGGTCATGGAGCTGAACGTGCCCAGCAGGTCGGCGGACTTGATCTGCCCTTTCAGAGAAGCGTCGCGTGCCACCTGCCAGCGCCGGAAAGCGGCGCCGCGCATGCCCATGGACTGCACCATTTCCGACTCGTTGCGGATCTGGTCAGAGATGGTTTCGGCCTGTTGCACCGCAATGTTGGATTTCAGCGTGGGATTGCGGGTCGTGATCTGGTTGACCACTGTCACCAGGATCAGGACCAGCCCACCACCAATCGCCAGGTAGCCCAGCCATGGGTGGAAGATCATGATGCCTAGCAGAAAGAAAGGCGTCCACGGGATGTCGAATACGGCCATCAGGACGGGCGACGCCATCAACCGCTGCACGGATTCAAGGTCGCGCAGCCCGGTCGCGGCAAGCTGGTCTGGCATGACGGCGGAGCGGCGCACCACCGCGTCGAAGACACGCAGGTCCAGCCGCGACTGAAAGCGCGCCGCAACACGGCCCATGATCCGCCCGCGGGTATAGTCGAGAATGCCCATCATTCCGTAAAGGAACGCCACCAGCACCGACAGCGCGATCAAGGTGGCCACCGACCGGCTGCCAAGCACCCTGTCATAGGTCTGTAGCATGTATATCGGTCCGGTCAGCATCAACAGGTTCACGAAGAAGCTGAAAATGGCAACGAACCAATAGTAAATGCGGCTCTCGCGGCGCGCGGCCCTGAGCTCGTCGCGCCCTGCGTCTTTTCGATTTGATGTCATCAGCGAGTTTCCGCCAGTCTATGTGCAAGTTAGATGTCGAATAAAGCACAGGTCATTAAGGTACAATCAATGTCGCCATTCTGCCACAAATACCTATGCTGAAATAGAATCGTCTGGGCAATGCTGGTAGCCTACATAGATAAGACCGCCATTACAGGTCATGTATTCCAGACTCGGGTATTCAGGTGAAGCTTTCTAAGATCACTCCTTTCCTAGCCGTCATTGTAACTGCGGGCTGTTCGACCCCGGGGCCGGGGGACGCGCCCGATGGCATCCACGACCCGTATGAAGCATCGAACCGTCGCGTGCATGCGTTCAACCAGACGGTTGATCGGCGCGTCTTCGGTGGTGGCGGCGAGCGGGCCGCACCGCGGCCCAACAGGTTTCGCGAGGGTGTGACGGAGAACATCTCCAACTTCTCGGATAACTTCGCGACCCCCGGTTACGTCGTCAATCAGGTTCTGCAGGGTGATCTTGGCGGGGCCACCGTCAACACGCTGCGTTTTGCGGTCAACTCCACGCTTGGTTTCGCAGGGCTGGCAGATGTCGCAGCAGATCTGGGTGTGACAGGGTCAAAGACAGATTTCGGAGAAACTCTGCATGTCTGGGGCGCGCCGGAAGGGGCTTATCACGTCCTGCCAATTCTCGGCCCCTCGACAGAGCGGGACACGGCAGGATCAGTGGTGGACCTCTTCACGAACCCTTTGGGCTATGTCCTTGACCCGCCCGAAAAATACTCCGGCACAGCTGCAAAGCTGGTTTCCCGCGCCGCAAAACGCCGCCAATACGGCGACACGGTGGATTCCGTCCTGCATGACAGTGCCGACAGCTACGCGCAGACGCGGCTGATCTATCTTCAGAACCGCCGTTTCGAGCTGGGACAGGACGTGCCCGGTGACAATGTAGACCCCTATGAAGAACTCTACGGGAGTGCTGATGTCTCAGAGTGAACGAATGACGCGCCGCAATCTGCTTGCGGGGATCGGCGCAGGGGCGGCCTTGCTGCCCATCCCTGCCTTCTCGCTGACGAATGCGGGGGCAAAGAAGCTGGTCGACAGCCTTGTGGCCGACATCAACCGTGTCATCGCTTCCGGCAAGTCCGAAGCCGCGATGATCCGCGAATTCGAACGCATCTTTGCGCGCTATGCAGACGTGCCGACAATCGCGCGCTACGCTTTGGGGGTGGATGCCCGGCGCGCCAGTGCCGCGCAGATCAACGCCTTCACGGCTGCGTTCAAAGGCTATATTTCGCGGAAATACGGCAAGCGGTTCCGCGAATTCATCGGCGGCAAGATCGTGGTCGAACGGGTCTTCGTCGAAAAGACATATCACGTCGTGCGATCGACCGCCTATCTGCGCGGAGAGTCGCCGTTCATCATCGATTTCATGGTGTCGGACCGGTCCGGAAGGGATCTGTTCTTCAACACCAAGATCGAAGGGGTGAACATGCTGTTGACCGAGCGGACAGAGATCGGGGCGATGCTCGACCGGCGCCGTGGGGATATTGACGCGCTGATCGCGGACCTGCGCCGGGCCGGTTGATCCGCGACGGGGCAGGGCCTGCGGGCGCTTGTCCGACAGGGCAGCTTTGCGCCAGCAGTTGCGCCGTTCCCGCATGAATGGCGGGGGACGCCCCCCCCCGCCATCTGATTGACAAGCACCCAAACCGCTTCGTGACTTCGGCTTAGTTCCCGCCCAGCAAGTCGTTCAAAAGCTGTTGCAGCACGGTCTGCTTTCGCCTTTGCGGTTGCGGCTGGGGGGCGGGTTGCGGGGCAGGCGCCGGGGCGCGGCGGGGCGGTTCGGGCACGACCATGGGCAGAGGCCGGGCGGGCAGGCCCGCGTGCACACGCTCCATCGTTTCGCGCCAGATCTCTGCCGGAAGACCGCCGCCGGTCACCCCGGTCAGCGGCGTATTGTCGTCATACCCCATCCAGACCCCGGCGACGTAATCGGCGGTGAACCCCACGAACCACGCATCGCGCGCGGCCTGCGTCGTGCCGGTCTTGCCTGCGGCTTGGCGGCCTTCCAGTCGGGCGCGGCGTCCGGTGCCTTCGCTCACGACCTTCTCCATCATGAAGATCAACTGGCCTGCCGCTTCCTTGCGGATGACCCGCTCGCCGATCCCGCCGGTGATATCCATCAACGGGTCGTCGTCGCCGCGCAGATGTAGCTCCACCAGCCCATATGGCGTCACGGAGGATCCGCCATTGAGGATGCCGGCATAGGCGCCCGTCATTTCCAGCAGGGTCGATTCGGAGGTGCCAAGCGCCATGGCGGGCGTGTCGGAGATATCGTTGCCAAAGCCGAAATCCTCTGCCACGCGGATCACCAGATCGCGCCCTACGCTTTCAGAAATCTTCACGGCGGGGATGTTGAGCGAATCTTCAAGCGCCTCGATCAGCGTGACGCGGCCCTTGAAAGTCTTGGTGTAGTTCTGGGGCGACCAGGAGCCGGACCCCGGAACGTTAAGGGTCAACGGTTCGTCAACCACGGTGTCATAGGGGCTATAGCCCAGTTCCAGAGCGGTCGCGAAGACGAAGGGTTTGAACGCAGAACCGACCTGCCGCCGGGCTTGTGTCGCGCGGTTGAACGCACCGGTCACGCGGGTCTTGCGGCCGCCGACCATGGCGCGCACCGCCCCGTCCGAGGACATCACGACGATCGCGGCCTGCGCTTTCGATCCTGCGCGCACCTTGTTCTCGAACACGCTGATCATGGCCTGCTCTGCCGCTTCCTGCAGCCGCTGGTCGAGCGTGGTGCCGATGATCACATCCTCTGATGTCTTGCGGGTGAAGAATTCAGGCCCGGAATCCATGACCCAATCGGCGAAATACCCGCCGGCCTTTGCCTCTGCCGCCTCTGACAGGCGTGCCGGATTGGCCCGTGCATTGGACGCCTCGGCATCCGTCAGATAGTCTTGGGCTTCCATCAACCCGATGACGACATTGGCGCGATTCTGCGAACGTTCAAGGTTGTTGGTGGGCGACAATGTTGTCGGCGCGGTCAGCAGACCCGCGATCATCGCGGCTTCGGCCGGGTTCAGCGCCGAAGCCGGTTTGCCGAAATAGCGCTGCGCCGCAGCTTCTGCACCGTAAGCGCCCCCGCCCAGATAGGCCCGGTTGAGATAGATCGAAAGGATCTCGTCCTTGGTGAACTTGACCTCCATCGCCAGCGCATAAAGCGCCTCTTTCAGCTTTCTGGACAGCGAGCCGCGGCGACAGTCCTGAACGTATTCGGCCTCGTCCTTCCATTGGGTGGGGTCATATTCAACGCCCAGACACAAAAGCTTTGCCGTCTGTTGCGACAGGGTAGACCCGCCGTGACCGGACAGGGGGCCGCGCCCCTCGCGAAGGTTGATGCGGATGGCGCTGGCAATCCCGATGGGATCAATGCCGGGGTGCCAGTAGAACCGTTTGTCCTCGGTCGCGACGACGGCATTCTTGAGATGCGGCGAAACACTGCTGGCGGTCACAACGCCGCCAAATTGATCGCCGCGCCAGGCGAACACCTCGCCGTTGCGGTCCAGCAGCGTGACAGAGCCTCTGGCGCGCCCGTCCAGCAGGGCGGTGATATCAGGCAGCTTGGTGTAGAAATATCCAACAGACAGCGCCAGAATCAACACCACGACCAACGCAACGCGCGAGGTGAGCCGCCAGATCAGCCGCCAGCTCCAGGCGAATATCCCTATGATGAACGCTGCAATCGGGTTGCGTTTGCGCGCGGGCGCGCGTTTTCTGGCGGTCTTCTTTGGTTTGGCCTTGGCGCGCACTGGTTTCTTGGCCGCCTTCGCGGTCGCCCGCGATTTGGGGTATCGGCGGTCCGCTACGAGGCGCCCGCGTCCCTTGCCTGAATCACTCATCACTCGATCTGCCTGATATTTTGTTTGCGGGCACTTTACCCTCAACGATCGGCAATGTTGACCACAAACCTGACGTGGTTGGCGTTCGCGTTTCGATCAAAAATTGGGCAGATCATGCTGTGCGCTTAAATTTTGAGCGAATGCAGCTAAAACAATCATCAATTCCCCTGCGGGTCACTTCAAAAACCGGCCGCCACTCGGCTTTCTGCGAATGCAAAGACGGGGAGCGACCCCGACAACCGAAAGGGATACTGGTGAAACTCATCATTGCAACGATCAAGCCGTTCAAGCTGGAGGAGGTCCGCGAAGCTCTGACGTCCATCGGCGTACGCGGCATGATGGTCACTGAAATCAAGGGCTTCGGCTCTCAGTCGGGTCACACGGAAATCTATCGCGGTGCAGAATATGCCGTGAACTTCGTGCCCAAGATCAAGCTGGAAATCGTCGTGGCTGCGGCGATGGTCGACCAGGTGGTCGAGACCATCACCAAGACCGCGCAAACCGGCAAGATCGGCGATGGCAAGATCTTCGTGCTGGATGTGGAACAGGCCGTGCGGGTGCGTACCGGCGAAATGAACGAGGACGCCCTTTAAGGGCCGCCCGAGACAGAGGGAAACGAATAAATGAAGCTTCTGAAATCACTTGCCCCGGCTGCCGCGCTGATCGCGCTGCCCAGCCTTGGCCTCGCCCAGGAGGCGGTGGCCGAAGCGGCACCCGATATCAACCCATATATCTTTACCACGCTGCTGTTCCTTATTGGCGGTTTCCTGGTGTTCTGGATGGCAGCAGGGTTTGCCATGCTCGAAGCGGGCCTTGTGCGGTCCAAGAACGTCACGATGCAGCTGACCAAGAACATCGCGCTCTTTTCGATTGCGGCGATCATGTACTGGCTGGTCGGCTTCAACCTGATGTACCCCGGCGACAGCTGGACCATCGCGGGCTATGTCGGCATCCTGATTTCGCCCACCGCGCTGGAGCCTGTTGGCCTCGACGCATCGGCAGCGGCGCTTGACTATGCGTCGGTCGCTTCTGACTTCTTCTTCCAGCTGATGTTCTGCGCCACCACTGCGTCGATCGTTTCGGGCACTTTGGCCGAACGCATCAAGCTGTGGCCCTTCCTTGGTTTCGTTGTTGTCCTCACGGGCTTCATCTACCCGATCGAAGCATCCTGGCAGTGGGGCGGCGGCTGGCTGTCCGAAGCAGGCTTCTCTGACTTTGCTGGCTCCACACTCGTGCACGCAGCCGGTGGCTTTGCAGCCCTTGCAGGTGCGCTGATCCTTGGACCGCGTATCGGCAAGTACAAAGACGGCCGCACCGTGCCGATGCCGGGTTCCAACCTTGCGCTCGCCACGCTGGGCACGTTCATCCTGTGGCTGGGTTGGTTCGGCTTCAACGGCGGCTCGCAGCTTGCAGCTGGCACCGTTGGTGACGTGACCGACATCAGCCGGATCTTCGCCAACACCAACATGGCGGCTGCCGCCGGTGCTGTTGCCGCGCTGATCCTGACGCAGGTGCTGTACAAGAAGCCCGACCTGACGATGACCCTGAACGGCGCGCTTGCCGGTCTGGTTTCGATCACCGCAGGCCCGCTTGATCCCACGCTCTTCGGTGCGCTCTGGATCGGTGCCATCGGTGGTATCATCGTGGTGTTCGCGGTTCCGATGCTCGACAAGATGAAAATCGATGACGTGGTCGGCGCCATCCCTGTACACCTGCTTGCAGGTATCTGGGGCACAATGGCTGTTCCGTTCTACACCGAGGGCACGTCGTTTGGCGTACAGGCTCTGGGCGTCATCGCCATCGGTATCTTCGTCTTCGTTGTTTCGGCCGCGTTCTGGCTGATCTTCAAGGCAACCGTGGGTATCCGTGTCAGCGAGGAAGACGAGATCAACGGTCTCGACATGGCCGAGCTGGGCATGGAAGCCTATCCCGAATTCTCTAAGGGCTGATCACTCCTCCCGATCAGTACCAGAGATCAACTGCCCGGGCGTTCGCGCCCGGGTTTTTCTTTATCCGCCGTTTGGCCGGAAGGCGCTGATCTGGCGTTTCAGAATCGCCGCACGCATGCTAAACCTAGTGGCATGAATACGCACAGCCCCAATATCCGCCCTGTTATACGACAGCTTGATGAGGCCGCGATCAACCGTATCGCAGCGGGTGAAGTCGTGGAGCGGCCCGCCTCTGCCGTCAAGGAACTGGTCGAAAACGCCATTGATGCAGGGGCGCGGCGCATCGACATCGCGCATGCAGACGGCGGAAAGACCCTGATCCGTGTGGCGGATGACGGGTGCGGGATGACTGCCGACGAATTGCCGCTGGCGCTGTCGCGTCATGCCACGTCCAAGATCGACGGCTCGGACCTTCTGGATATTCATTCCTTCGGGTTTCGGGGCGAGGCTTTGCCTTCGCTTGGTGCTGTCGGGCGCCTGACCATCACGAGCAGGGCCGAGGGCGCAGAAGCGGCCGAGATCGCTGTTTCGGGTGGAACCGTCGCCGGGGTAAAACCGGCAGCGCTTAATCGCGGTACGGTCGTCGCGTTGCAAGACCTGTTCTACGCAACGCCCGCACGGCTTAAATTCATGCGGTCCGACCGGGCAGAGGCGCAGGCCATCGGCGACGTGATCAAGCGGCTGGCCATGGCAGAGCCGTCCGTCGGCTTCACCTTGCGCGATGTGACCGGCGGCGGCGACCGCGTGACCTTTCGCGCCGATCCGCAAAGTGGTGATCTGTTCGACGCCCTGCGCGGTCGACTGGGGCAGGTCATGGGGCGCGAGTTCATCGAAAACGCCCTTGCCGTGGATGCAGAGCGGGAGGGCTTTCGCCTGACAGGCTATGCCGCACTGCCGACTTACTCGCGCGGGTCTTCCGTCGCCCAGTATCTCTTCGTCAACGGCCGCCCCGTCCGCGACAAGCTGTTGATCGGGGCACTTCGCGGCGCCTATCAGGATTTCCTCAGTCGCGACCGTCATCCGGCCGCCGCACTGTTCATCGATTGCGACCCGCATAAGGTGGACGTCAATGTGCATCCCGCAAAGTCAGAGGTACGGTTTCGCGATCCCGGTCTGGTGCGTGGATTGATCGTATCCGCCCTGCGCCACGCGCTTGCCGAGGCCGGGCATCGCGCCTCCACTACGGTGGCGGGGGCGACGCTGGGCGCGATGCGGCCCGAACAAACCCAACCCCGCGTCTACCAGATGGACCGGCCCAGCCCGGGCGCGCGCGCGGCGGCCTACCAGGCACAGGCGCCCGGATTTGCCGAGCTCCGCGACAGCTGGTCGGCACGGGTGGAAGCGATTGTCGAACCGGACGCAGAGCCGGACCACCCCGCCCAACCGGTGGAGGCCTTGCCTCTTGGCGCGGCGCGCGGGCAGGTCCACGAAAACTACATCATCGCACAGACGGCCGATGGCATGGTCATCGTCGATCAGCACGCGGCGCATGAACGGCTGGTTTATGAAAAGCTGAAACGCCAGATGGCCGAAAACGGCGTGGCCGCCCAGGCGCTGCTGATCCCCGAGGTGGTGGATCTGTCCCCGGATGACGCCGCACGGCTGCTGGCCGTGGCAGACGACCTGAGCCGCATGGGCCTGACGCTGGAGCCGTTTGGCGGCGGGGCGGTGGCGGTGCGCGAGACACCCGCAATCCTTGGCGAGGTCAATGCAAAGGCCCTGATCCTCGACATCCTTGACGAGCTGTTCGATCAGGGCTCCAGCGCGTTGGTGCAGGAAAAGATCGAAGCAATCCTGTCCCGCGTGGCATGCCACGGATCTATCCGGTCCGGCCGCCGGATGCGCGGCGAAGAGATGAACGCACTGCTGCGCGAAATGGAGGCGACCCCGCATTCCGGCCAGTGCAACCATGGCCGCCCGACCTATGTCGAATTGAAACTGGCCGATATAGAGCGGCTGTTCGGGCGCACATGATCACGCTGAACGGGCAAAGCTATAGCCTGAATGATCCCGTTGTTCTGGCCGTCTTGGTTGGCGCGGTGGTGCTGCTGCTTATCCTGTTCATGCTTGTTGTGACCATGCGGGCGGCAGGCCGGTCGGCGCGTATGGCGCAACCTTTGGCCATGCAGCTTACCCAGCTTGGTGGCCGTGTGCAGGCGCTGGGCGACGGGCAGGAACGGCTGGCTGGCGGGTTGCACCATGTGTCCGAAGCGCAGGCGACGCAGCAAACCAAGATGTTGCAACTCATGGAACAGCGGCTGACCCACGTGCAGGAGCGGATGAACGAAAACCTGCACGGCTCTGCCCGGCGTACCGCGCAGAGCCTGGGTGATCTGCAACAGCGGCTTTCGGTGATCGACAAGGCGCAGGAAAACATCACCAAACTGTCGGGGGATGTGCTGTCTTTGCAGGACATCCTGTCGAACAAGCAGACCCGCGGCGCCTTTGGTGAAATCCAGCTGAATGACATCGTCAGCAAGGCGTTGCCGTCCGACAGCTATAGCCTGCAATCGACCCTGTCCAACGGCCGTCGGGTGGATTGCCTGATCCATCTGCCCAACCCGCCGGGACCGATCTGCGTCGACAGCAAGTTCCCGCTGGAGGCTTACGAAGCGCTTCGGCGGGCCGAGACGAAGGACCAACTGGCCCGTGCTGCCCAATCCCTCCGCCTTTCGGTGCGCAAGCACATCCGCGACATCTCGGAACGCTATATCATCGAGGGCGAGACCGCTGACGGGGCACTGATGTTCCTGCCCTCAGAAGCTGTCTATGCCGAACTGCACGCGAATTTCCCGGAACTGGTGCGCGCGGGGTTCGATGCGCGCGTCTGGATCGTGTCCCCCACGACCTGCATGGCAACGCTGAACACTATGCGTGCGATTCTCAAGGACGCCCGAATGCGGGAACAGGCCGGCGCGATCCGCAGGGAGTTGGGGCTGCTCTTCTCTGATGTTGAACGTCTGGGCACGCGCGTCGAGAATTTGGACCGTCATTTCAGCCAGGCATCGAAAGATATTTCCGAAATAAAAATTAGCGCGGACAAGGCGGGTCGTCGCGCGCGTCGGCTGGACAACTTCGATTTCGAAGAGCTCTCCGGCGACGCGATCGAACAAAGCGTCGGAAGCCCGGCGCTTTCGGACTGATCTGCCGGGCAGGGCAGCGCGCCGCCCAATGGACCTTCTAAGCCTTTGGTGCGGGTTGCAAATTGCCAATCTGCATTTCTTAGGTTGACGAAGCTGCGTTCTATGTCACCTTTCAGGGTAGTGCATGGGAGGCGGAATGATTTCTTCTAACGCAACGACGGCGCCGAACGCGAAATGTTTAATGTTAAACATTAAGCCATGCGTCTGGCGCAAAGAGGTTATGCGCTCAGCCGCCTACATCAGTTGCGACCCCTGTGCTACTCGCTCCACAACCTTGACCCGACGGAAGAACGCGCCGCGCGGGGAATTGATTTAAAGTTAAACGAAAACGCCGGTGACGTTGACACCGGGACCTAGGGAAGAGGATGCATGACCGACCATCAGCAAGACATCGATCCGATTGAAAGCCAGGAATGGCAGGATGCGATAGAGGATGTAATTCAGCGCGACGGTGCAGACCGTGCGCATTATCTTTTGGACAAGGCCGTAAGCCAGGCGCGTGCCGCCGGCGCGATGCTGCCATTTTCGTCAACCACGCCTTACCAGAACACGATCGGCGTGGACGACGAACTGGGGATCCCCGGCGATCAGGAGATGGAGTGGCGCATCCGCACGATCAACCGCTGGAACGCCATGGCGACAGTTGTGCGCCGCAACAAGGAAAGCAGTGAATATGGCGGGCATATCGCCAGCTTCGCGTCCTCGGCGGTCATGTATGATGTGGGCCTTAACCACTTCTGGCGCGCCAAATCTGCGATCCACGGCGGCGACCTGGTGTTCTTTCAGGGCCACGTGATCCCCGGCATCTACGCACGCAGCTTCATGGAAGGCCGCATCACCGAAGAGCAGCTGGAAAACTTCCGCTCTGAAGTGAATGGCAAGGGCCTTGCCTCTTACCCGCACCCGTGGCTGATGCCCGATTACTGGCAGTTCCCGACCGTCAGCATGGGGCTTGGCCCGCTGATGGCGATCTACCAGGCGCGGTTCATGAAATACATGCACAACCGTGGTCATATCGATATGGCCGACCGCAAGGTCTGGTGCTTCCTTGGCGATGGCGAGATGGACGAGCCGGAATCGCTTGGTGCGATCAGCCTTGCCGCCCGCGAAGGGTTGGACAACCTGATCTTCGTCGTGAACTGCAACCTGCAGCGGCTTGACGGTCCTGTGCGCGGCAACGGCAAGATCGTGCAGGAGCTTGAAGGCAACTTCCGCGGGTCCGGCTGGAACGTGATCAAGCTGCTTTGGGGCAAAGGCTGGGACGAGCTGCTGGAGAAAGACACGACCGGCCGTCTGCGTCAGCTGATGGATGAAACCGTTGACGGCGACTACCAGACCTTCAAGTCCAAGGACGGCGCCTATATCCGCAAGCATTTCTTCGGCAAATACCCTGAAACTGCTGCGCTGGTCGAAGATTGGACCGACGAGCAGATCTGGTCACTCCGCCGCGGCGGGCACGAGCCGCAGAAGGTCTATACCGCCTTCAAACGCGCGACCGAGACCAAGGGCCAGCCGACCTGCCTGCTGGTCAAGACGATCAAGGGCTACGGGATGGGCACGGCCGGCGAAGGCCAGAACACCACCCACCAGCAAAAGAAAATGGCCGAGGATCAGCTTCGTGCCTTCCGCGACCGCTTCAAGATCCCGGTATCGGACGAAGACCTGCCCAAGGCGCCGTTTGTCAGCCTGAACAACGCGCAAAAAGCCTATCTGGCAGAACGCCGAAAAGAGCTTGGCGGTGAATTTCCCAAGCGTCACTGGCGCGATGTGCCAAGCCTGGAAATCCCGCCGCTCGACAAGTTCAAGGCGCAGTTGGAAAGCACGGGCGACCGCGAAATCTCGACCACGATGGCGTTTGTGCGGATCCTGACCACGCTGCTGCGGGACAAGAAAATCGGCAAGCAGGTCGTGCCTATCGTGCCTGACGAGTCGCGCACCTTCGGCATGGAGGGCCTGTTCCGGTCCGTGGGCATCTACAACCCGCTGGGGCAGAACTACACCCCGCAAGATGCCGACCAGATGATGTATTACAAGGAATCCAAGGACGGCCAGGTGCTTCAGGAAGGCATCAACGAGGCCGGTGCCATGGCGGACTGGATCGCGGCGGCTACCGCTTATTCCAACCACGGCGTTCCGATGATCCCGTTCTACATCTACTACTCGATGTTCGGGTTCCAGCGGATCGGGGATCTGGCATGGGCGGCGGGCGACAGCCGTGCACGTGGCTTCATGCTGGGCGGCACGGCCGGGCGGACCACGCTGAACGGCGAGGGTTTGCAGCACGAGGATGGCCACAGCCATATTCTTGCAGGCACGATCCCCAACTGCATCAGCTATGACCCGACCTTCAGCTACGAGGTTGCCGTCATTGTCCAGCACGGGTTGAAGCGGATGTATCAGGATCAGGAGGACGTTTATTTCTACCTGACGCTGATGAACGAGAACTACCAGCATCCCGAAATGCCGATGGGTGTCGAAGAGGGCATCATCAAGGGCCTTTACCGGATGAAGAAAACCGCGCGTCCGGGCAAGAAGCATGTCAATCTTCTGGGCTCTGGCACGATCCTCATTCAGGCGCTGAAAGCGGCCGAGATGCTGAAGGAAGACTTCGGCGTGACCTCGGACATCTGGTCGGCCACCAGCCTCAACGAACTGGCACGCGATTGTCAGGACGTCAGCCGCTGGAACCGTCTGAACCCGCTGTCTGAACCCAAGCGGGCCTATGCCGCCGAGGTTCTGGAAGGGGCCAAGGGGCCGATCATTGCAGCCACCGACTATATGAAGAACTACGCCGAGCAGATCCGCGCCTGCGTGTCGAACCGGTTCACGGTTCTGGGTACGGACGGTTTCGGGCGGTCGGACAGCCGCGTGAACCTGCGGCGCTTCTTCGAGGTGGACGCAAATCACATCGCCGCCGCTGCCATGGTGGATCTTTTCCGCGAGGGTGCCGTGTCCGAGAAGGACCTGAAAGCCGCGCTGAGCAAATATGACATCGACGGCGAAAAGCCGAACCCGCGCCTTGTGTGACCGGCGGGACGAGAGGAGACAAGAAATATGACAACTGAAGTCAAAGTACCCGACATCGGCGATTTTAACGATGTCCCCGTGGTCACCGTCCTGGTCAGCGTTGGCGATACAATCGCCCTCGAAGATCCGATCGTTGAACTGGAATCCGACAAGGCCACGATGGAGGTTCCGTCCTCTGCCGCGGGCGTCGTCAAGGAAATCAAGGTTGCCGAAGGCGACCGCGTGTCCGAAGGCGCCGTGATCCTGATCGTTGAAGGGGAAGGGGCTGCAGAGGCCCCGAAAGAGGCGCCTGCTGCGGCCCCGGCTGCCGCGCCCGCCGCCACAGCCCCAGCGGCTGCTCCGGCAGCGGCGCCCGCGCCGGTCACGGATGCCGGATTTGGCAAGGTGCATGCCTCGCCATCGGTTCGTGCATTTGCCCGGAATGTCGAGGTCGACCTGACCAAGGTCAACGGATCCGGCCGCAAGGGACGCATCCTGCGCGAAGACGTGATGAAGGCGCTGAAATCCACGGTTGCACCTGTTGCTGCCGCTGCGGGTGGTGCTCAGGGTGGTATGGGTATCCCGCCGATCCCGGCTGTGGATTTCTCCAAATTTGGACCCATCGAAGAAGTGGAGATGTCCCGGATCAAAAAGATCTCGGGCCCTGCGCTGCACCGGTCCTGGCTGAACATCCCGCATGTGACCCATAATGACGAGGCCGACATCACCGAGCTGGACAAGTACCGCAAGGAGATGGACACGCAGGCCAAGGAAGAGGGCTACCGCGTCACGCTGCTGTCCTTTGTCATCAAGGCGAGCGTGTCGGCGCTGAAGCAGCATTGGGAATTCAACAGCTCGATCCATCCCGATGGGGACAAACTGATCAAGAAGGATTTCTACAATATCGGCTTCGCGGCGGATACGCCCAACGGCCTGATGGTTCCGGTGATCAAGGATGCGGATCGCAAGGGTCTTGTCGAGATCTCCAAAGAGCTGATGAGCCTGTCCAAAGCGGCCCGCGACGGCGAGCTGAAGTCCAAGGATATGCAGGGTGCCACCTTCACGATCTCGTCGCTTGGCGGTATCGGCGGGACATCCTTCACCCCCATCGTCAACGCACCCGAGGTGGCCATTCTGGGCCTGACACGGTCCAAGATGGCACCGGTCTGGAATGGCGAGGAGTTTGTGCCCCGCCTGATGCAGCCGCTGTCGCTGTCCTATGACCATCGTGCCGTCGATGGGGCCTTGGCTGCACGGTTCACCGTGACGCTCAAGACGCTGCTCGGCGATATGCGCAAGTTGATGTGGTAAGGAGATCGCAAGATGGACATTAAAGTTCCCGATATCGGCGATTTCACCGATGTGCCCGTCGTCACGGTTCTTGTCTCGGTTGGCGACACTGTCGCCGCCGAGGATCCGCTGATCGAGATAGAAAGCGACAAGGCCACGATGGAAGTGCCCAGCCCTGCGGCTGGGACCGTCAAGGAGATCAAGGTTTCCGAGGGCGACAAGGTCTCTGAGGGCACAGTGATCATGGTCTTCGAGGGTGCTGACGCCGCTGACGGCGCACAACCTGCCCCGGCCGAAGAGCCGGGGCCTGCCGCGCAAGGTGCCGGATCAAGTCCGGCACCGGCATCCGTGGCGGCAACCGGTACCGCCTCCGGTGCAGGCGACATCCATGCCGAGGTCGTCGTGCTTGGGTCCGGCCCTGGCGGCTACACCGCTGCGTTCCGGGCTGCCGACCTTGGCAAGAAGGTCGTCCTGATCGAGAAGTACCCCTCGCTGGGCGGCGTATGCCTGAACGTCGGGTGTATCCCGTCCAAGGCGCTGCTGCATGTCGCCAAGGTGATCACCGAGGCCGAAGAGATGGGCGCGCATGGTGTGTCGTTCACCAAGCCCAAGATCGATCTGGACGACTTGCGCAGCTTCAAGGACGGCGTTGTCGGTCAGCTGACCGGCGGGCTGAAAGGTCTGTCCAAAGGCCGCAAGGTGGAGGTCGTTCAGGGCTACGGTGTCTTCACCGGTCCGAACATGATTGAGGTCACGACGGATGACGGCGTGAAAACCGTCAGCTTTGATCAATGCATCATCGCAGCCGGGTCAGAGCCCGTAAACCTGCCCTTCATCCCGCATGACGACGATCGGGTGATCGATTCCACCGGCGCGCTGGAGCTTAAGGACATCCCGAAGCGCATGCTCGTTCTTGGCGGCGGCATCATCGGTCTGGAAATGGCCTGTGTCTATGACGCGCTTGGCTCCAAGATCACCGTGGTCGAGTTGATGGATCAAATCATCCCCGGCGCCGACAAGGACATCGTGAAGCCTTTGCACAAGCGTATCGAAGGCCGCTACGAGGCGATCAAGCTGAAGACCAAGGTCACGGCGGTCGAGGCCCAGAAGAAGGGTCTGAAAGTCACCTTCGAGGATGACAAGGGCGAGACCAGCACCGACACGTTCGACAAGATCCTGGTCGCTGTGGGTCGCAAACCCAATGGCAAGCTGATCGATGCCGAAAAGGCCGGTGTGGCGGTGGACGAACGCGGCTTCATCGCCGTTGACGGCCAGCAACGCACAGGCGTGCCGCATATTTTTGCCATTGGCGACGTCGTGGGCCAGCCAATGCTGGCGCATAAAGCTGTGCATGAAGGCAAGGTCGCTGCAGAGGTGTGCGCCGGTCAGAACCGTCACTTTGACGCCCGCCTGATCCCCTCGGTTGCCTATACCGACCCGGAGGTCGCTTGGGCCGGTGTTACCGAGACCGAGGCCAAGGCCAAAGGCATCAAGTACGAAAAGGGCGTGTTCCCATGGGCCGCGTCGGGCAAGGCGCTGTCGAATGGCCGTTCCGAAGGCATGACCAAGCTCCTGTTTGATCCCGAAGACGACCGGATCATTGGCGGGTTGATCGTCGGCACCAATGCGGGCGATCTGATTGCCGAGGTAGCGCTGGCCATCGAAATGGGCGCGGATGCGGTCGATCTGGGCCACACCATTCACCCGCACCCGACCCTGTCGGAAACGGTGAACTTCGCGGCCGAGATGTTCGAAGGCACGATCACCGACCTGATGCCGCCGAAGAAGAAAAAGCACTAGTCCGCGGGCCGTAAGGTCTTTGGCTAAACGAAGGGACCGGGAAACTCCCGGTCCTTTTTCGTTTCGCCGTGGGCGGGCGCTATTGCCGCGCGAAGAAAACAACGGTCATGATCAGCCCGACCATGACAATCCCCGCGCGCAGCAGAGCCTTGTTCTTTATGCGCTGCGCCGCCCAGCCGCCGAAAAACCCGCCCGCCATGGCTGCCACCGCCATCACCATCGCCTGCGGCCACCAGATCAGCCCTCCAAGTGCTAGGACCGCTGCCGAGATCACCGAAATGACCGCAGACATCAGGTTTTTCAGCCCGTTCATCCCGTCAAGATTGGTGAAGCCGACCAATCCCATCGTGGCGAGCAGAATGATCCCGAGGCCGCCGTTGAAATAGCCCCCATAGGTGCAGACGATGCCAAAGGCGAAAACGGACAGCGCCGCGCCCGCCTCCCCGACGCCCGCGTGTTGCAGACGCCTCACCAGCCAGGGACCGAGCGCGAAAAGGACCGTTGCGACAAGCAGCAGCCATGGCACGAGACCGGAGAACAGCTTTGACGGGGTGATCAGCAAAAGGATGGCCCCTGCCAATCCGCCGGCAAGCGCGATCAGTAATACGTTTCGCAGCCTCAATGCGCCTTCCTGCGCGATACTGCTGCGGAAGGCATATGCGCTGGCAAAATAGCCGGGGAGGGCCGCAACCGTGGCGGTTGCATTGGCTGCGATCGGGGGAACACCGGTGAAGATGAGCGCGGGAAAAGTCAGGAACGTACCGCCGCCCGCAACGGCATTCAGAACACCCGCCGCGAAACCGCTGGCCAGCAATAGAAAGATCGTATCGAAACTCATGAATGCTGCCCCGGCCTGCGTCTGCAAGCTCTAGCGCGGCATGGCTGCGAAGGGCAAGCGCACCGATGGTCTGCGTCAGGCGTTAACGCTTTCCTTACCGTCCCTTCGACATTCTTTCCCCATGAGTCGCAGTCAGAATTTCTCCGAACCGCCCTTGCCGATCTTCCTTGCGGACGAGGCTGAACCGGTGCCGGTCCGCGCGGGCGGCAAGGTGCCGTCCTACATGGCGGACCATCGCAAACGGCTGCGCGAACGCTTCATGGCGGGCGGCGCAGACGCGATGCCGGATTACGAATTGCTGGAGCTGCTCTTGTTCCGGGCGATCCCCAGACAGGATGTCAAACCGCTGGCCCGATTGCTGATCGAGACCTTTGGCGATTTCAACCGTGTCGTCTCTGCCCCGGTCACCCGATTGGAAGAGGTCAGGGGCGTTGGCCCCGCCGTCATACAGGAACTCAAGATCGTGGAGGCCGCAGCGCACCGTCTTTCCCGCGCAAAAGTCATCCAAAGGCAGGTCGTCTCTAGCTGGGATGCCTTGCTGGATTACTGCCACACCACGATGGCCCATCGCGAGACAGAGCAGTTTCGCGTTCTGTTTCTGGATCGCAAGAACGTGCTGGTCGCTGACGAGGCGCAGGCCCAAGGCACGGTTGATCATGTCCCCGTCTATCCCAGAGAGGTCGTGAAACGGGCGTTGGAGCTGAATGCAAGCGCGCTGATCCTTGTCCACAACCACCCGTCCGGTGATCCGACCCCCTCGCAATCCGACATCGACATGACGCGGCAGATCCAGACAGCGGCAGAGGCGTTGGGCCTGACCCTGCACGACCACCTGATCGTCGGAAAGTCGCGTGAGCTAAGCTTCCGGGCCGAGGGCTTGCTCTGAGCATTGCTCCGCCAGATGCCACCCCGTGACGCGCATTAGGCGGCAGGACGGTTGCCTGTCATTGAAGCCAGACCTCAACCCTGCGGTTCACCTGACGCCCCCAGCTTGTATCGTCACAGGCCATTGGCATGGCTTCGCCATAGGCGTCGGTTTCGATCTCGATACTGTCCATCCGCGCGGTTTTGGCGGCTGACAGGACGGCATCGCGCACAACCAACGCGCGGCGGGCAGCGATAGTCAGGTTGGTGTCGGCCGGGCCCTGACCGTCGCTGAAGCCTACAAAGACCAGCTTCCTGTTGTCATAGCGACCTGCCTCCAACGCCCGCGCCAGTTGTTGCACGTTAGAGCGGGACTGCGCATCCAGACCGGCAGAGCCGGGCTCGAAACGGAAAGAGGTGGTCAGCCGCCGCATTCCGCTCAGGCTTTGCGTCATCTCGCGCAGCCCGTCCAGCCCACCCACATCCCCGGCCACGCGGATAGCGTTCACGAAGCGGTCACCTTGCAGACTCACCGGGATTTCCTCGGGCGCCTGATCGACATAGCCGGTCCGGCGGATGACGATCTGGGCCGTCTGGCTGCGTGTGAAGGTCAGGAAATCGCGTGCCAGTTCCGGCAGGCGACGGGCGGGGAGGTATAAAAACAGCGGCGTTGTGAGCGGATAGTCCTCGGTCTTTACGCCGCGGCGTGTGGCGCTCTGCGAAAACCCGCATGTACCGATCAGTGTCAGGGCGCGGGTTGTCCCAAGGTCCGAAAAGCTGGCGATGCCCAGCCCGTGCGGATCGCCCGACACGGCCTGAGTGACGTCCCGGTTGGTGGGATGCCTGCTGATGGCCTGCGTGAATTTGAGGTTGGCGGGCCGCAGCAACCTGTCCTCTATGGATTGGCTAAGCCCGGTCTGCCCTTCTGGCAGGTATATGTTGATCGGCGCGTCCAGCCCCCCGAAGGCCTGCCAATTGTCGATCTTGCCGGACAGTACCTGCGCAAGACCCGCAAGACTGATCGCCTTCACCGGGTTTCTGGCCGCGACCACGGGCAAAAGCGCGTCCAGCGCCAGAACGCGGCTGCGGTTCACTCCGCGCAGGCGGCCCAACCCAGCCTCACGGGCGAGTTTCGCCTCGGAGGAGCGGACCTCGCGCAGCGCCATGGCAATATCGGCCTCGTCCGCCAGCAAGTCGGCAAAGCCTTCATCGGTCGTGGTCACGCGGAAACGGAACAGGCCAAGGTCGCGGCCGTCCTTGTTGGCGATGCGGTAGGTGAAGTGGCTGTCGTCCAGCGTTTCGCGGGTAGCCCGGAGGTCATTGCGCAGCGCGAAGGCCTCGATCAGGGCGGGCATCAGCACGCCGCCCAGAGCCGCAGAGCCGGAAATCTGCACATCCGCCACGTAAGTCTCTGGATCCTGACAGCCGTCGCCGACGCAGACCAGACGCGTCCCATCGACAGTCAGCTCGCCATAATCGGTGGACAGGCGGTATAAGGCGCCGTCGAATCCCAGAACAGTCCCGGAAATCGAGAGATTTCCGTCCGGCGTGGTCAGGGTAACTTCCTGCGCAGACAGGACACTTGCCTTAGCCACAATGAAAAATGCGGCGATCATCGCCGCACGCATCAATCCCATGTCGGTTCCCGGTTCGCGTTCTGTCAGTTGGCGGCAAGTGTCGGGCTTTCGCCACAGCTTTTCAACCACGGACTGCAGCAGGCGAGGCGCGTGTTGTGCGTTATCCCCAAACGGCCGGAGAATGCCAGCGCCTCGCCTGTCGCAAGTCAGGTCAGCTTGCCGTGGCAGTGCTTGAACTTCTTGCCGGACCCGCAAGGGCAGGGATCGTTGCGGCCCGGATTGCCCCAGGTTTCGGGGTTTGCCTCGTCGAAACCCTCTGCAGCGGTCCCTGCGGCCGTCGCGACTGCGGCGCCGGATGCCGGGGCGCTGTCGGGTGTCGGGGCCGGGGGCGCGGCGGCGGCTTCGGCCTGCCGTTGCAGCATCGCCTGCTGAGCGGCAATCTGCTGTGCCATGGCCTTTTGCTCTTCTTCGCTCATCGGGCGGATCTGCCCAAGCTTCTGAGTCACTTCGGCACGAAGGCTGTCCAGCATGGTTTCGAAAAGCTGGAAGGCTTCGGTCTTGTATTCGTTCAGCGGATCGCGCTGGGCATAGCCACGGAACCCAACGACAGAGCGGAGATGTTCCAGCGTCAGAAGATGCTCGCGCCACTTGCCGTCGATGGTCTGAAGCAGGATCTGTTTCTCAATCTGGCGCATGGTCGCTTCGCCGAAGGCCTCAAGCTTCTTGGCCATGCTCTTTTCCGCGGCCTCTTCCAGACGCTCGCGGATTACCTCGTCGTCAACACCTTCCTCTTCGCCCCAGGCAATGACCGGTTCGTCGATATTGAGGTGTTCGATCACCGCCGCATATAGCCCCTGCATGTCCCACTGGTCCGCATAGGTCTTTGGCGGGATGTATTGGGTCACCAGATCATCGATCACCTGCTCGCGCATGTCCTGCGTGATTTCCGACAGATCCTCGGTTTCCATGATCTCGCGGCGCTGGCTGAAGATCACCTTGCGCTGGTCGTTCATTACGTCATCGAACTTCAGCAACTGCTTGCGGATGTCGAAGTTGCGTCCCTCGACCTTGGCCTGCGCACGTTCCAGCGATTTGTTGACCCAAGGATGCACAATCGCCTCGCCTTCCTTCATGCCAAGCGACGACAGCACCTTGTCCAGACGCTCTGACCCGAAGATCCGCATCAGGTCGTCTTCGAGCGACAGGAAGAAGGAAGAGCGGCCCGGATCACCCTGACGGCCCGACCGGCCGCGCAGCTGGTTGTCGATCCGGCGGCTTTCGTGGCGCTCTGTCGCGAGAACGAACAAGCCGCCCGCGTCCTTCACCGCCTGTTCGTCGGCGGCATGCCCTGCTTCGATCCGGCTGCGGATTTCGTCCGGGTTAGCCTCCGGGTCTGCTGCGAGCGCCTCCATCACCTTGAATTCGACATTGCCGCCAAGTTTGATGTCCGTCCCACGGCCCGCCATGTTCGTCGCGATGGTAATCGCGCCTAGCTTGCCCGCGTCGGCGACGATCTGCGCTTCCTGTTCGTGCTGACGCGCGTTCAGAACGTTGTGCTTCAGCCCGGCAGTTGTCAGCAGTTGCGACAGCATTTCCGACTTCTCGATAGAGGTCGTGCCCACCAGCACCGGCTGGCCCTTTTCATGTGCCAGCTTGATCTCTTCAACGATGGCATCATATTTTTCGCGCGCCGTGCGGTAGACCTTGTCGTCATCGTCGATCCGCGCGATTTCACGGTTGGTCGGAACCTCGACCACGCCCAGACCGTAGATTTCGGAAAATTCCTCGGCTTCGGTGGTGGCCGTCCCGGTCATGCCGGCAAGCTTGTCATAAAGGCGGAAGTAGTTCTGGAAGGTCACGCTGGCGAGCGTCACGTTCTCGGGCTGGATCTTGCAGTCTTCCTTGGCCTCGATGGCCTGGTGCAAGCCTTCGGACAGGCGACGCCCGGCCATCATGCGGCCGGTGAATTCGTCAATCAGGACCACGTTGCCGTCGCGGACGATATAGTCCTTGTCCTTCTGGAACAGCTTATGCGCGCGCAGACCCTGGTTCACATGGTGAACAATTGTCGTGCTCTCGGGGTCGTAAAGCGATTGCCCCTCGGGCAGAATTCCGCGGGCGAGCAGATGCTTTTCCAGAAACTCGTTGCCTTCGTCGGTGAAGGTCACGTTCCGCGTCTTTTCGTCGATCGTATAGTGTTCGTCCGTCAGATCGGGGATCAAACGGTCGATGCTGACATACAGCTCGGACCGATCCTGCGCCGGGCCCGAAATGATCAGAGGCGTCCGCGCTTCGTCGATCAGGATGCTGTCCACTTCGTCGACGATGGCGAAATAGTGGTCGCGCTGGCTCATCTGGCTCAGCTCTGACTTCATGTTGTCGCGCAGATAGTCAAAGCCTAGCTCGTTGTTCGTCGCGTAGGTGATGTCGCAGGCATAGGCTGCGCGCTTCTCTTCCTCGGGCTGCTGGGGGTAGACGACACCGGTCGTCATGCCTAGTGCGGCATAAACCTTGCTCATCCACTCGGCATCCCGACGGGCGAGGTAGTCGTTGACGGTAACGATATGCACGCCCCTGCCGGTGAGTGCGTTCAGATAGGCCGGGAAGGTCGCGACAAGCGTCTTGCCCTCACCGGTCTTCATTTCGGAAATATTGCCCTGATGCATGAAGATGCCGCCCATCAGCTGCACATCAAAGGCGCGCAGGCCCAAAGCGCGCTTGGCGCCTTCACGGCAGTTGGCGAAGGCTTCTGGCAGCAGATCATCCAGCTTGGCGCCGTCGGCCAGCCGCTTGCGCAGCTCCTCGGTCTTCTCGATCAGCCCCTCGTCGGACAGTTTCTCGAATTCCGGCTCCAAGGCATTGACCTTTTCGACCAGCGGTCGGGTCGCCTTTATCTGGCGGTCATTCGGGGTTCCGAATACCTTCCGCGCGAGTTTTCCGATTCCCAGCATGGTCTCTCCGTCGCTTTCTGACGCCATCGTGTGTGGCATCCTGCTTGCCCGCCCCGCGTACACCCCATATGAGTCGGGTGAATGACCGGCCCGGCAAAGGCCCTTCGGCGATGTAAGGGTCGGTCGGAAAAGTGTCAACGCCGCCCAAGGGCGCATCCGCCCAAGAAGGACGAAACAATGCCAAAACACCTCCTTAAACTGTCGACAATCGCGCTGCTCTGCACAACGGCGCTTCCGGTGCAGGCCCTTGACGCCCCCACCGCCGATACGGTTGTTGCCACTGTGGACGGCACCGAGATCACGCTTGGTCACATGATCATGGTGCGTGCCGGACTGCCCGAGCAGTACCAGCAGGTGCCTGCCGAAGTGTTGTTCGACGGCATCCTTGAGCAGTTGGTCCAGCAAGCGGCTCTGGCGCAGTCCGAAGGGGCCGAAGAAAGCCGGCGGGTGAAGATCGCGCTCGACAATGAGCGCCGCACCCTGTTGGCGAGCGAAGCCATCGAGCAGGTCGCCACCGCAGCGGTCAGCGAAGAGGCGTTGCAGTCGGCTTACGACGCGAAATACGCCAGTGCAGAGCTGGGACAGGAATACAACGCCTCGCATATCCTTGTCGCGACCGAAGAAGAGGCCGCGGCCATTGCCGAAGAGCTCGACGGCGGTGCCGATTTCGCGGAGCTTGCACGCGAGAAATCGACTGGCCCTTCCGGTCCCAACGGGGGCGAGCTTGGCTGGTTCAGCGCGGGCATGATGGTGGCACCCTTCCAGGAGGCCGTCGAAACCCTCGAAGCAGGCACGATCTCTGGCCCGGTCCAGACCGATTTCGGCTGGCATGTCATCAAGCTGAACGAGACACGCGCCCTGGCGGCGCCTGAACTGGATGCCGTTCGCGATGAGCTGACCGGAGAGGTTCAGCGCGCCGCCGTAGAGGCGAAGATCACCGAACTGGTCGAGGCCTCCGAGGTCGAAAAGGTCTCCAAGGAAGAGATCGACGTCAACGCGCTGAACGATCTCAGCCTGCTCGAGGACTGATCCATGGCGAAGACTCTCGCGGTCTCTCCTCTCGCTCCGGCCAATTTTCCGGAGCTTCCCGTGATCGGCGGCGTGGATTTCGCTGTTGCCGAGGCGGGCGTACGCTATGCCGGGCGCACGGATGTGATGCTGGCCCGGCTGGTGCCGGGCAGCACGGTTGCGGGCGTCTTCACCCGGTCAGCCACGCGGTCGGCCCCCGTGCTCGACTGTCAGGAAAAGCTGGGCGGCGATCAGGCATCCGGGGCGGCGATCATCGTGAATTCCGGCAACTCCAACGCGTTTACCGGGCGCAACGGGGTCGATGCCACACGCGCGGTGACCACGGCTGTGGCGGCAACGCTTGATCTGCCCGAAACGCGGGTCTTCAGCTCCTCCACCGGCGTGATCGGAGAGCCCCTGCCGCATGACCGCATCACGGCCAAGCTTGACGAGCTGAAAGGCGCGCTCGCGCCCGGCGGTATCGCGGCCGCGGCCCGTGCGATCATGACCACGGACACATTCCCGAAAGGCAGCGCCGCGACGGTGACGCTGCCCGGCGGGACGGTGCAGATCGCCGGGATTGCCAAAGGGTCGGGGATGATCGCCCCGGATATGGCCACGATGCTGGTCTATATCTTTACCGATGCAAAGATCGGCTTCGATGCCCTGCAGCCCATGGTGTCGGAGATCAGCGATAGCACGTTCAACTGCATCACCGTGGACAGCGACACATCAACTTCGGACACCCTTCTGATGGCCGCTACGGGCGCGTCTGGCGTGGCAGTCGAGGCGGGGAATGACGCCTTCCGCGCCGCGCTGCACAAGGTCATGCTGGACCTCGCCCATCAGGTTGTGCGCGACGGTGAAGGGGCCACGAAATTCGTCGAGGTCAACGTGACGGGTGCTGCCTCGGACGCCGATGCACGCACCCACGCTTTGGCCATCGCCAATTCGCCGCTGGTGAAGACCGCCATCGCGGGCGAGGATCCGAACTGGGGTCGGATCGTCATGGCGATCGGAAAATCCGGTGCTGCGGCAGATCGGGACCTGCTTACCATCCGTTTCGGGGATGTGCTGGTCGCGGAAAACGGCTGGGTGTCACCCGAGTACCGCGAGGAGCAGGGCGCGGCCGTCATGAAGCAGCCCGAAATTCCGATCAATGTCACGCTTGGCCTTGGTCAGGGCTCGGCGACGGTCTGGACCTGCGACCTGACCCACGGCTACATCTCGATCAACGCCGATTATCGGTCCTGAGCGTTATCGTGGCGCAAAAATCCAAGGGTTGCAGGGGCTTGCCCCTGTCCCCGCCTTAAATTCAAGGACAGTGATGAAGACCATTCTCGTATCCGCTGTCGCCCTGATCGACCGCGACGGACGGGTGCTGCTTGCGCAGCGGCCCGAAGGTAAATCGATGGCCGGCCTGTGGGAGTTTCCAGGCGGCAAGGTAGAGCCGGGCGAGACACCCGAAGCCGCGCTTATCCGGGAATTGCAGGAAGAACTGGGTATCGATACATGGGCAAGCTGTCTGGCCCCGCTGACCTTTGCCAGCCACGGCTATGACGATTTTCACCTTCTGATGCCGCTCTTTGCCTGCCGCAAGTGGGAGGGGATTCCGCGCGCCCAAGAAGGCCAAACCCTGAAATGGGTGCGCCCGCAGGACCTGCGCGACTACCCCATGCCACCCGCAGATATTCCGCTGATTGCAATACTTCGCGACTGGTTATAGGCAAAAAGCTGCCGTAGCGTCAGTCTTGCGCCAAAAAAATGGACATTTCGTCTGAAATGTCCTCATATCGATAAACTTGCTTCTAGTTCGTTAACCATTGCTTCGTACTTTCCACTTGTCGTTGAAATTGGGGAAGAGCTGACATGGTGAAAACCATCATAGTTGGAAGCTGCGTATCAGTTCAGGGAACGGTTGAGACCACATTCTCGGACGGGCGGATTGCCGTGCGTGTCGGGAGCCAAGTCTTTACCGGCGTTCCTGCGTCGCACGCGTCCTGAGCGTTTCAAGCAGTCAAATGGCGACGGCCTGACGTAGAAAACGCGATCCAAAGAAAAAGGGGAGGCAAATTTGCCTCCCCTTATCAATTTGTCGCGGTGCGCTGGATCAGTCGAGCTTGCGCTCGACTTCCTCGCGCTCGAAAATCTCGATGACATCGTCGGGACGAATATCGTCGTAGTTTTCGAAGGCCATGCCGCATTCCTGACCCGAAATCACCTCTGGCACTTCGTCCTTGAAGCGTTTCAGCGTCTTCAGCGTGCCTTCGTGGATCACCACGTCGTCGCGCAGCAGGCGCACACCGGCAGAGCGGCGCGCGATGCCTTCGGTGACCAGACAGCCGGCAACCTTGCCGACACCGGTGACCTTGAACACTTCCTTGATCTTCGCATAGCCGATGAACCGCTCGCGAATCTCGTTGGACAGCAGGCCGGACGCGGCAGCTTTCACATCGTCCACGAGGTCGTAGATCACCGAATAGTAGCGGATCTCCACGCCCTTCTGGTTGGCCGTGTTCCGGGCGCTGGCATTGGCACGGACGTTGAAGCCGATGATCGGCGCGCCGGAGGCTTCGGCCAGCCCGACATCGGTTTCCGTGATCGCACCCACACCGTAATGCAGGACGCGCACGCGCACCTCGTCGTTGCCGATCTTTTCCATCGCCTGGACAATCGCCTCGGCAGACCCCTGTACGTCGGCCTTGACCAGAACCGGCAGCTCGCTGACGTTCTCGTCGTCCTTGGCCTTCGCCATAAGCTGTTCCAGCGTCGTCGCGGCACCCGCTGCGGCGCGCTTTTCCTTGGCGGCGCTGGCACGGTATTCTGCGATTTCGCGGGCCTGAGCCTCTGTCGCAGTGACGTTCAGCACGTCGCCGGCCTCTGGCGTTCCGTTCAGGCCAAGCACTTCGACCGGAACCGACGGACCTGCCTCTGTGACACGTTCGCCCTGATCGTTGATAAGCGCGCGGACCTTACCGTACTGCTCACCCACAACAAAGATATCGCCCTGCCGCAACGTGCCGTTCTGAACGAGAACAGTCGCTACGGGGCCACGGCCCACGTCGAGCTGCGCTTCGATCACGGCACCCTGAGCGGCGCGGCTTGGATTTGCCTTGAGGTCGAGGATCTCTGCCTGAAGCGCGATGGCTTCGAGCAGGTTATCGAGCCCCTGACCGGTGATGGCCGAAACCTCGACATCCTGCACGTCGCCGGACATCTTTTCGACGATCACCTCGTGCTGAAGCAGATCGGTACGCACCTTGTCCGGGTTGGCGGCAGGCTTGTCGACCTTGTTGATCGCCACGATCATCGGCACGTCGGCAGCCTTGGCGTGGTTGATGGCTTCGATGGTCTGCGGCATGACCGCGTCATCGGCCGCCACCACAAGCACCACGATATCCGTCACCTGAGCACCGCGTGAGCGCATCGAGGTAAAGGCCGCGTGGCCGGGCGTGTCGAGGAATGACAGCACCGCACCGCTATCGGTAGTCACCTGGTAGGCGCCGATATGCTGGGTGATGCCGCCAGCCTCGCCCGCGACGACCTTGGCGTCACGAATCGCATCCAGCAGCGACGTCTTGCCGTGGTCGACATGGCCCATGATCGTGATGACCGGCGGACGCGGCTTCAGATCCTCGGGCTTGTCCTCGACCTGTTCGATGACCTGTTCCACATCGGCATCGGAGACGCGGGTCACCTTGTGACCAAACTCTTCGATGATCAGTTCCGCAGTGTCGGCGTCGATCGACTGGTTCTGGGTCGCCATGATGCCGTTCTGCATTAGCGCCTTGACCACGTCGGCCACGCGCTCTGCCATCCGGTTGGCAAGTTCACCCACCGTGATCGCTTCGGGCAATTGCACGTCGCGCACGACCTTTTCACGCTCGACCGGACCGCCCATCGCCTTCTGGCGGGCACGTTCCTGCTTGCGCTTCATCGCGGCCATCGACTTCTGCCGACCGCCTTCGCCAGACAGCGCCTGGTTCAGCGTCAGCTTGCCGGACCTGCGCCCGTCGTCGCGAGATTTATTGCGGCCACCGCGATCATCGTCATCGCGGCCTTTCTTCCGGGCCGTCGTCGGCGCAGAGGGGCCACCGGCCGTCTTCGCGGGACGCGGAGCGGCTTCGGGCTTGGGCGCTGCCGGTTCTTCGGCGGCCTTGGAGGCGGCTGCGGCGGCATCGCGGGCCCGACGCTCTTCCTCTTCCGCCTTCTGGCGGGCCTTTTCCTCGGCTTCGCGCTGTTCGCGCTCTTTCTGTTCCTTTTCGGCACGCATGCGCTCGCGCTCTTCTGCGCGTGCCTTTTCGTCAGCCGCGCGCTTGGCGGCCTCTTCGACTTCGCGTGCCTTGGCGGCCTGAACGGCCTTCAGGCGGCGATCCATTTCGGCGTCGGAGATCCCCGCAGGACGCGGACCCTTGCCACCGACAGAACCGCTGCCGCCCGTTGGCTTTGACGCACCGGGCTTGGGAACCACAACGCGCTTGCGCTTGGTCTCAACCACGACGTTCTTTGTCCGCCCATGGCTGAAGCTTTGCTTCACATTCCCTGACCGGGGACCACCGCGCAAACCCAAAGTCTTTTTACCGTCGCTATCGCTCATAAAGCTCTCTTATCCTTTCCGACGGCCCCTGCCGCCGCGATCTGCATCGGACGCGCCGATGCGCATGCCCTTCAGTCGTTGGGCATCCTCTACAACACGTTGCGTGAGTCCACCAGCGCCAAGCGCGCCATGTATCACAGTTTGTCGTCCGAACGCCAAGCCCAGCTCTTCCGAAGTGAGCCAACCAATGAAATTGCCATAATGCGGCGTGCTGAGCTTGGACTTCCCGCGCTCAGACCCGTCGCTGGCCTGAATCAGAACCTGTGCCTCTTCCTTTGACAGCCAGTCCTTCACCTTCTCGTACCCGGCGACCGCGCCGCCGGATTTGCGTGCCAGGCTGACAAGGTCCACGACCCGTCGCACCAGCAATGTCTCTACCAGATCCGCCAAACCGTCCGGTATCTGAACCGGTTGCTTTGCGGCCCTCGCGAACAGACCCTTTGCAGCCGCTTTTTCAATCGCGGCCCTGTCGGCCTTTACCCAGATGCCCCGACCGGGCAGGCGCCCCAGGATGTCGGGGACGATCTGGTTCTCCGGACCGACCACGAAACGGATCAGCCCCGCCGCGGGTTGTACTTCGCCCGTGGCGATGCATTTGCGCTCCGGTCCGTCCTCACGGTCCTTCTGGCGTCCGCCACGAGTCATTCTACGCCCCCGCTACCGGCCCCGTTCAGGCGCCGGTCTCCTCGGTCGGATCGGCATCGTCTGCGCCTTCTTCCGCTTCGCCATCTTCGTCGACCTCCGGGTTCAGTTCCGAAGGATCAACCCAGCCCAGCAGAACGCGGGCCGTCATGACGAGGGTCTGTGCCTCTTCCAGTGACATTTCGAAGGGTTCAAGAATGCCGTCATCCTTGACACGTTCACCTTCGACCGTGGTCCAGCCGCCTGCCAGTTCCCAATCGGCGCAGGTGGCAAAATCTTCCAGCGTCTTCACGCCGTCCTTCGCCAATGCCTCTACCATTTGGGGGGTGAGCCCGTCGAAGTCAATGAGGCTGTCCTCGGCGCCAAGTTCACGCGCGGCCTCAAGAGCCTTGCGTGCCTGCGCTTCAAGATGCTCGCGGGCGCGGGTTTGAAGTTCCAGCGCCGTGGCATCATCCACGCCATCGATCACAAGCAGTTCGTCCTGATCGACATAGGCCACTTCTTCGAGGTTGGTGAAGCCTTCGGCGACCAGAAGCTGTGCAAAGAATTCGTCCAGATCCAGCGCTTCCATGAACAGCTTCGTGCGTTCCTCGAACTCTTTCTGACGCCGGGCGGATTCTTCTTCCTCGGTCATGATGTCGATATCAAGACCGGTCAACTGGCTGGCCAGACGCACGTTCTGACCGCGACGACCGATGGCGAGCGACAGTTGCTCGTCCGGCACCACGACCTCGATACGTTCTGCATCTTCGTCGAAGACAACCTTGGACACTTCGGCCGGTTGCAGCGCGTTCACAAGGAAGGTCGGAATGTCCTCGTTCCAGGGGATGATGTCGATCTTTTCGCCCTGAAGCTCGTTCACGACAGCCTGCACGCGGCTGCCGCGCATACCAACGCAGGCACCCACAGGGTCGATGGAGCCGTCATAGCTGATCACGGCGATCTTCGCGCGCGAACCGGGGTCACGGGCCACGGCCTTGATCTCGATGATGCCGTCATAGATTTCCGGCACTTCCATCTTGAACAGCTCTGCCATGAACTGTGGATCGGTGCGCGACAGGAAGATCTGCGGGCCACGAACCTCGCGGCGCACATCCTTGATGTAGCAGCGGATACGATCGTTGGGGCGGTAGCTTTCGCGGCCGATCTTTTCGTTGCGGCGCAGGATGCCTTCGCCACGGCCGATATCGACGATGACGTTGCCATATTCCTCGCGCTTGACCTGACCGTTGATGATCGTGCCTGCGCGGTCCTTGAATTCTTCGTACTGGCGGTCACGCTCTGCTTCGCGAACCTTCTGCAGGATCACCTGCTTGGCCGACTGTGCCGCGATCCGGCCCATCTCGACCGGGGGGACCTCTTCGACGAACGTGTCGCCGATCTGGGGGTCCGCCATGTATTGCCTGGCCTGTTCAACGGTCATTTCCGCCTGATAGTTTTCCAGCTCTTCTTCATCGACCACGGTGCGCACGCGGGTGAATTTCGCGCGACCGGTCTTGCGGTCGATGTTGACGCGAATGTCCATCTCGGCGCCGTAGCGGCTTTTTGCGGCACGGGCGAGCGACTCTTCCATCGCTTCGACGACCAGACCGGGGTCGATCATCTTTTCGCGTGCAACCGCCTCGGCGGTCTGCAAAAGCTCTAGCTGGTTGGCAGAGGTTATTGCCATTTATCTTACTCCTCTTCGGGCGTTTCCGCCTCGATAGCGTCAAACTGGTCTTCGTTCACAGCCGATGCCTTGCGGGCCTTCAGCATTTCCTTGATGAGCTCGTCGGTCAGGACCAGCTTGGCCTCGGACAGCCAATCGAATTGCAGGCCAACCGTGCCCTCATCGATATTGATCAGCACTTCGGACCCTTCGACACCTGCCAGCACACCCTTGAACCGGCGGCGTCCGCCCTGCAATTCGGCGGTCTCCAGCTTGGCTTCGTAGCCTTCGTAGGTATCGAAATCCTTCAGCCGGGTCAGCGGGCGGTCGATGCCGGGGCTGGACACTTCCAGCGTGTAGGCGTCAAGAATCGGGTCTTCGACATCCAGCGTGGCGCTGATGGCGGTTGAGATATCGGCGCAGTCGTTGACCTCGATCCCGCCTTCGGGACGTTCGGCCATGATTTGCAGGGTCGGCGTGTTGCCACCCATCAGACGGATGCGCACCAGCTCGAACCCCATGTCCTCTATGACAGGGGTCACGATTTCGGCCAGGCGTTTGTCCATGGCGGCTTTGGCGATCAGATCAGACATGCGTATCAGCGTTCCAGATACAAAAAAACGGGCGCGCGGCCCGTTCGGAAATTCCGGTGGTGCTTTCGGATCAGGACCCGAACGCGCCGCTGTTGAAGGGCATATACGCCCCCGGGCCCGAGTCTGCAAGACCTTTACGGGAAGAGCTTGCTAGAGGTCGACCTCAACCATGCCGCCCGCCTCTGCCGCGCGCGACTGGCACAGGATGATGCTGTCCTTGCGCTGTGCCATGGACAGCACGAAATCACGGTGTTCAACCGCGCCCGACACCAGCCCGCAGCGGCACACGCCGCAGATCCCGTCCGAGCATTTGACATCTATCGCGATGCCGTTCTCTGCCAATACATCCGTCGCGCTCTTGTCGGCGGGGACGGGCAGGTCGCGGCCCGATCGTGCAAGCCGCAGGGTGAACGGGTGGTTGATGTAGTCGGGCTGCTCGGGGACCGAGAAATATTCGAAATGAATGGCGTCTTCGGCAAAGCCAGCCTGCGTGGCCGCGTCGATGACCCCGTTCATGTAGCGATCCGGCCCGCAGGTATAGACATGCCACCCATCCCTGTAGCCCGACAGGATTTCCGCAAGATCGGCGCGCCCGCCCTGATCGGAGATATGCAGTGTTACGCGGCGGGCCCACGGGGCATTGACAAGATCGTGCAGGTAACCGCCCGCATCGCGCGATTTGATGGAATAATGCAGCGCGAAATCAGCCCCGATGCTGTGCAACCGGTGCGCCATGGCAATCATCGGCGTGATCCCGATGCCGCCGCCCATCAGCAGCGTTTTGGTCGCGGACTCTACCAGCGGGAAATGGTTGATGGGTTTGGAGATAAAGATCTTGCGGCCTTGCGAAAAAATCCGGTGCAACAGCGCCGATCCACCCCGGCCTGTGTCTTCACGCAACACGCCGATCTGGTATTTTGACCGGTCCGCCGGGTCGCCGGACATCGAATATTGCCGCAGGAATTCCGGTGCCACGACAATGTCCAGATGCGCGCCCGCCGTCCATTCCGGCAGGTCGCTGCCATCAAGGCTGCGAAATTCGAATTTGGTCACATCCCCGGTCATTTTTTCGGCGCGCGCCACCTCGACCCGCAGCACAGGCGATTCGCCAGCAGCTGCGTAGTGGTGCACCATCGACATGTCGCCGTTTGCCATCCGGTTGCGATATTCCTCGGCTGTCACCATCGCCTGATAGGCCTCTATCCCGGCTTCCCGGTCCATCGGGAACGGGTAAGGGTAGGGGTGCGGCGCAAGCGGGGCCGGGTAGACGGCCAGCGTCTGATCCTCGTATCGCAGGTCAAGATCCCGTTGCAGATCGCGGCGATTGACCGGGTGGCGGGTCGGGCGATAGGCGCCATCGCGCTCCAGCTCGATATCCCACCACCATTTCTTGACGTCGTTCAGCCCGCCATTGCCGACCGCGTCATCCAGCCGGGCCAGAACCGGTGCGGCCTTGGGGATGTTCATCGCGGCCCAGCGGAACGGTGCCTCGGCGAAGATGCCCTCAAGGTTCCACGGACAGGTTTTCATGCAGCGCCCGCACATCGCGCCGCCGGGGGTCGTGATCCGGTAGGTTGCGCAACGCTGGCTGTCGGATTTCCAGATCTCGTAGCCGTTAAACATCAGCTTCGGACCGGCGGTAATCGCCCCCGACGGGCATTCACGGGCGCATTTGTTACAAGCCTCGCAGAATTTCTGCAGGCCGAAATCAATCGGGTTGTCATGCGCCATTGGCATATCGGTCGTGACCACCCCGGATTTCAGCCGCGGGCCGAGATATGGGTTCAGGATGACCTCGCCGATGCGGCTGACCTCTCCCAGCCCGGAAAGCAGCAATAGCGGCGGTTGCAGCACCTCGCCGTCCAGAACGGTATGCGCCTTGGCCTTGTAGCCCAGATTGCGCAGTTGCTTGGCGATCACCCCGCCCAGAAGCGAAAAGCGCAGGTAGGCCCGCATCGACTGCGCGACGCTGATCCAGTCATCGCCGCTGGCCCCCTCCATCGTCTCATAGCCCTGATCGATGATCATGCTGATTGCCTGATCGTGGGGCGGATCGATGGGCGCGCCGGTGGCATCATGCGAATACCATGTCCAATCAGGACAGCGCGACAGGCCCACGGCGTCGACGCCCAGAAAATAGCTCGCAGCCTTGACGGCATGGGCATTGCGCTGCGCGTCTGTCGGGCGCGGGCCGGGACCCGGCGCGCCGTCCTGAAGCAGCACAAAAGCCCCCAGCACCCGCCGCTGCCCCATCGAGGGCGCGGATTTACGCGCGTAATGCCCACCCTTGGCACCATCCTGCACCGCCTTGCCCATATCGCCGAACTGGGCGCGGGCGAACATATCGGCACGTTTGGGCACGCGGGCGACGCGCGCCTCGTCGATATAGGTCGTGGGGTCGTCCACACGTTTCAGCCGCTCGAACGGATGCGCGCCATCGACATAGTCGCGCCGTGCAAACGGCTCGCGGTTCAGCGCGTTCTTGGCAAAGCCTGCGCCCAGCCACCAGGCCGGGCCTTTGGTCTTCCAGCCGGGTTGCGCGGCCAGAGGTTTCAGCGGCTTGTCATGGGCAAGCTCCATATCGGTTGTCACCACCGCCACGCCGAACCGGTCGCCAAGATAGGGGTTGGTCAGCCGACCATCCTCGACCGTCGCCAGACCGGCGGCGACCGTCAGGCGATGCAGGTCCACATCCGTGGAGCTGCCGGTATGGGCCTTCGCGTCCCAGCCCAGAAGGCGGATGTAATTGGCGATGACCACGGCGGTTTCGCTGGCCCGCAGGCAGGCGCGTTGCGGCTGCGCATCCTGTATCCAGTCCGCGCCGGGTTCGTCTGGCCGGGGATCGCGCGGGTATTCGTACACAAAGACCAGCGCATGGCGGTGGCCGCCGATGGTGGAGGGCGGCGCCTCCATCGACTCTTTCAGATCGGCCATGATCATGTCGATGCCAGAGGCGAGCGTCTTGGTCTGGCGGGTTTTCAGATCATGACGCAGGCGGTCGATATCGGGGTTCTGCACCGGGTGTGGCAGCAGGCAGTCGGGCGGGATCGGCCCGATGCCAACCATGGACGCGTCCGAGAAATAGCCGAACGCCTTCAGGTGATCGGCGCGTTCCTGCACATCTTCGGGAATTTCCGCCCGCGCCTTGTTCACCAGCCCGTCGCGGATCGCATCCATCATTGCCTGATGTTCACGCATGGCATTGACCAGACTGTGCGGGTCCTCGGGCCGGTGAAAGCTGACAGGCTCGAAAGTGGGAAGGGCATCTGTCGCCACGGGCCGGTCCTGCCGCGCGAGCCGTTCCAATGGGTAGGGCCCCATATGCACCGGGCGCCGCTTGTCGGAAAAGAACCGGATGGTCATTATGTGATCTCCCCGGCGCGGAGCCTTGCCCAAGGGTGGGGCAAGGTCAAGCAGAGGCGGGTGATTTCCGGGCCATAGCGTGAGCGGAAACCGGGCGCGCGGCCCGCCGCGGCACGGGGCGCCCCAAAGGGGTTAGTTCAGCAGAAGGTGCAGGGCTTCTGGACCCCCGGCGCAAAGGGTGATGAAATGGCGCGACTCGGCCCATAAGGGCCGCTGCGACCCGACTGTTGATCCAAGGGAGAGATCCAGATGCCCAATGACGCAAGCCAGATGCCCAAGACCGCCAAGCCGGGTGAAGGCCAGCCTTTCGTCTGGGCCGACCCTTTCCTGCTGGAGGATCAGCTGACCGAGGATGAGCGGATGATCCGCGATGCCGCTGCCGCCTTTGCCGCCGACAAGCTGGCCCCGCGTGTGACAGAGGCGTATCTCAACGAGGCAGCCGACCCCGAGATCTTCCGCGAAATGGGCGAGGCCGGCCTGCTGGGCATCACGGTCCCCGAAGAATATGGCGGGCTGGGCGCGGGCTATGTCACTTACGGCGTCGTCGCGCGCGAGATCGAGCGGGTGGATTCCGGCTATCGGTCGATGATGTCGGTGCAGTCGTCACTGGTGATGTACCCGATCCAGGCCTATGGCAGCGAAGAGCAGCGCCGCAAATACCTGCCCAAACTGGCGTCTGGCGAGTGGATCGGCTGTTTCGGCCTGACCGAGCCCGATGCCGGCTCTGACCCCGGTGGCATGAAAACGCGGGCGGAAAAGATCGACGGCGGCTACCGGTTGTCGGGATCAAAGATGTGGATCTCGAACGCGCCGCTGGCGGATGTGTTCGTGGTCTGGGCAAAATCCGATGCGCATGACGGCAAGGTGCGCGGCTTTGTGCTGGAAAAGGGCATGAAGGGGCTGAGCGCGCCCAAGATCGGTGGCAAGCTGTCGCTGCGCGCCTCGGTGACCGGCGAGATCGTGATGGAGGGTGTCGAGGTGCCCGAGGACGCGATCCTTCCCAACACGCAAGGGATGAGCGGGCCGTTTGGCTGTCTGAACCGCGCGCGCTATGGCATCAGTTGGGGCGTCATGGGCGCGGCAGAGGATTGCTGGCATCGCTCGCTGCAATACGGGCTGGACCGCAAGCAGTTCAAACGCCCACTGGCCGCGACGCAGCTTTACCAGAAAAAGCTGGCCGATATGCAGACGGATATCGCGCTTGGGCTGCAAGCCTCGCTGCGTGTCGGACGGCTGATGGAAGAGGGGCGGTTCGCGCCCGAGATGATTTCCATCATCAAGCGCAACAATTGCGGCAAGGCATTGGATATCGCACGCATGGCCCGCGACATGCATGGCGGCAACGGCATCCAGATCGAATATCAGGTGATGCGCCACGCCCAGAACCTTGAGACGGTGAATACCTACGAGGGCACGCATGACGTTCACGCGCTGATCCTTGGCCGTGCGCAGACCGGACTGCAGGCGTTTTTCTGAACGCAGGTTATTGTCGGCAAATTCCTGCATGATATGTCGAAGGCGGCGCCGGAACGGGCCGCCTTTGCCGTATGATATGTTCTGCCTGCCTGCAAAATCAGCCGATGCCATCCAGCGCCACGGCCCGTGCGGGTTTCGTTTCAATTGAGCCAGCAACTGAGTTAATCCGCACATATGGATATCGTCATTGTCACCACGATCATCGCGTCGCTCTTCCTGATCATCGGGTTGGCAGAGCCGCTGGCCGCGCGTCTGCGCCTGCCCTTCACGGTTATTCTGGCCGTTGTCGGCATATTGATCGGTGCAAGCGCCATCTTTTTCCTGCGGACCGAGATTACCGACGCGCTGAACCCGGTGTCAGAGGCGATCCTGGGTCTGCCGATCAAGTCGAACGTCTTTCTTTACGTGTTCCTGCCGACATTGCTGTTTCAGGCGACGCTGGGCATGAACCTGCGCCGAATGCTGGATGACTGGGTGCCGATCCTCGTGCTTGCCGTCGTGGCGGTGGTCGTGGCCACGGTGTCGGTCGGTTACGCGCTCGCTTGGGTCAGTTCGATCCCGCTGGTTGCCTGCCTGCTGATCGGGGCCATCGTTTCGACCACCGACCCCTCGGCCGTCGTCAGTATCTTCCGTTCGATATCTGCCCCGCGACGGCTGGGTCGGATCATCGAGGGCGAAAGCCTGTTGAACGATGCGGCCGCCATCGCCCTGTTCGGCATGTTCATGAGCTTTGTCATGCTTGGTGTCCCGAACCCGACATTGGGTGCGGCGCTGACGCAGTTTCCGATGCTGATACTGGGTGGGGCGCTGACCGGATGGCTGGCGGCGCGGATTGCAATCTGGATCATGGCGATGTTTGCGCAATTTGAACTGGCGCAGATCTCGATCTCGGTTGCGCTGCCTTACCTGGCCTATATCGGGGCGGAGCAAAGCGTCGGGGCATCCGGCGTCATTGCGGTCGTGGCGGCCGGTCTTACGCTGAACCTGACCGGGCCGGGGCGGCTTCCCCCCGCGGCCTGGGCCATGCTGCGAGAGGTTTGGGACCTGCTGGCGCATTGGGCCGGCGCGTTGATCTTTATCCTCGCGGCCCTTCTGATCCCACGGATGCTGGAAGAGGTGCGCATTTCCGACTTCGCCCTGCTGGGTGTGGTCATTCTGGCAGCAATCGCGGCGCGCGCGGCGGTGTTGTTCGGATTGATGCCGCTGCTGACAAAGCTGCGCATGTCTCCGAATGTCGAACGCCCCTACCGTGCCGCGATCCTTTGGGGCGGATTGCGCGGCGCGGTCACCCTTGCGCTGGCGCTCGCCGTGACCGAAAGCTTTCGTGTTCCGGTCGAGGTGAAGCGTGTCGTCGCGATCCTTGCCACCGGTTTTACCTTGTTCACGCTGCTGGTGCAGGGCACCACGTTGCGCCTGGTGATCCGCAGGCTGGGCCTTGATCGCCTTTCGCCCCTCGATCAGGCGCTTTCCCGGCAGGTGGTTGCCGTCGCCCTGCAGACCGTCCGGGAAGACGTGTCGCGGACCACGGAGAATTACGAACTGTCCCGCGAAATCGTGCGTTCCGAAGCCAAGCTTTTCGGCGAACGTCTGGACGATGTCGTGAAATCCGCCGAGGAAAGCGACGAGATTCTGGACAGGGACCGGATCACCCTGGGCCTGATCGCGCTGGCAGGTGCCGAGCGTGACACGATCCTTGCCAGCATGCGCGAACGGACGATCTCTGCCCGGATGAGCGAACAGGTGTTGTCCCATGCGGGCAGGGTGATCGAAGGCGCCCGCACCGGGGGTCGCAGCGGGTATCGTCGGGCCGCGGGTCGCAGCCTGACCTACGGGCCCGCCTTCCGCATCGCGGTTATGCTGCACAACCGGCTGCGTATCTCATGGCCTCTGGCCGCGCTGACCGCGGACCGGTTTGAACTGTTGCTTTCGCAGCGGCTGATCCTGCGCGATTTGGGCATGTTCATCGACGGGCGTATTCGCCGGATCCACGGCCGCCGGGTTGCCGAACTCCTGCACGAATTGCTGAGCCGCCGGATTGAAACTGTCGAGGCCGCACTGGAAGGGCTTCGCCTGCAATATCCCGGCTATGCCGAAGAATTGGAGCGTCGCTTCATCCGGCGCACCGCTTTGCGGCTGGAAGAGCGCGAATACACCACCATGCGCGAGGACGCCCTGATCGGGGCAGAGCTTCACACCGCGCTGATGCAGGATATCGCCGCGCGGCGCGCACGGGCCGAAGAACGCCCCCGGCTCGACATCGCGCTGCAACGGCCAGAGCTTGTGCGGCAATTCCCGCTATTCGCCGATCTGGATGAGGCCGCGCTGAAGCGTTTGGGCCGCGCCCTGAAAACCCATTACTTCAACGCCGGTGACATTGTTCTGTCCAAGGACAGCCCCGCCAAGAGCGTGTATTTCATTGCCTCGGGCGCGGTCGAACTGGCGAGCGCGGGGCAGACATGGCGGTTGGGGCGCGGTGAAATGTTCGGGCAGATGGCTTTGCTGATGCAACGCCCCCGCCGGATCGAGGCCCGTGTGATGGCGCCTTCAACCATACTCGCGCTGGACGAAACGCGGTTCCATCGCCTGCTCAAACGCAGCAAGGCCCTGCAGGAAGCCGTGCGCGCAAGCGCCGAGAAGCGCGGCATCGAGCCGAGCGCGCTGATGCCGGATCTGCAAAAGGACGTCTGAGCGTAACGTGTCGCCCCGCGTTCAGGGGCGCTTTGGCACCGGTCTGTCCGGGCTTGGCAGCGTGATGATCGGCCCGCCGGTCGCTGCTGCATCTTCCGGGTCATGCGTGACCAGCAGGGCGGGGATGCCGCGCTCTCGTATATGCGAAAAGGTGAACCCGCGGATTTCGTCGCGCAATCCGGTGTCGAGCTTCGAGAAGGGTTCGTCCAGCAACAAGGCGGCGGGGTCAGCCAGCAGTGTGCGCATCAAGGCGGCACGCGACCGCTGCCCGCCCGACAGGCTCGCGGGGTCGCGGTCATACATCCCGGCAAGCCCGGCTGAGACAAGTGCCTCGTCCACCGCAGCGCGCCTTGCCTTGCGGCCCCGGATGCTGCGCGACAGGCCGAAAGCAAGATTGTCCCCAACGCTGAGATGCGGGAAAAGCACGGCATCCTGAAACATCAACCCGATGCGGCGCGCCTCGGCGGGCAGGGGGGCCAGGTCCGTGCCGTCAAGCGTGATCCCACCCATCAGCGCGAAACCCGGCGACAGCAGCCCCGCGATGGCATTGAGCAGCGTTGACTTGCCAACCCCGGACGGCCCCATGACCGCGGCAACCTCTCCCGGCTCTATGCACAGCGTCAGCGGTGGGAAAAGCGGCGGCGTGTCCTTCAGACACACGGTCAGGCCGGTGAGGCAAAGGCTCATGCAGAGGCTCCCTTCAATGCGTCGCGGTTCCGGTGCAACAGGGCCGGGATCAGGAACGCTATGGCATAGGCGGCCAGTGGCAACCCGGCCTGCAGACTGGCATAGACCCCGGTGACCCGTCGGTCTGATCCCGAGGACAGCGTCACGGCTTCGGTGGTGAGCGTGGCCACCCGACCCGCCCCCATGAAAAGCGTGGGCAGATATTGCGCGACCGACACCGCGATGCCGATGGCGGCGGCAGTCAGTATGGGCATGAGCAGGACCGGCAGCTTCACCGCAAACAGACGCCGCCAGGGCCCCGCCCCCAGCGACGCCGCAGCGCGCGTGAGGCGCGGGTCCAGCGCCCTCCACGGATCCGAGAGGGTGATCATCACATAGGGGAACACGAAAAGCGCCTGCGCCCATATCACGGCCATGTGCCCACCGCTGATGCCGATCCGCAGGAACAGGACATTCAGCCCGTAAAGAAAGGCGATCTGCGGCACCAGAAGCGGCAGGTAGATCAGCGCCTCGGCCCATCCGGCCCGGCCGCGCTGGGCGCGGTCCTCGCCCTCCAGCCAGGCGATTGCCATCGCCAATGACACCGCCGTGCTGGCACCGGCCAGAAGCAATGTGTTGCCAAGCGCATTCCCCCAGCCAGCGCCGGGGCTGGTCCAGGGCTTCAGCGACCAGCTTTGCGGCAGGGGCGCGGGCCAGGGCCAACGCCAGGCCAGTGACCAGACAAGCAGTGACAGCATCGCCAGCGTTCCCAAGGCGAAAAGCCCCAATACGCCAACCGTTGCCACGCGTAGCAGCGGTTCTGCGGTGCTGCCACGCCCGCCGCTGCGCAACCACCAAAGCCCGACGCGGCGGCACACCACTTCGCCCAGACGCAGCACGAGGAAGGCAAGTGCGACGAGCAGTCCCTGCAATATGGCGCCGGAAGAGGCCGGCAGGATCTGCGCAACGTCCGGGTCGAAGAACAGCCGCGTCAGCAATACGGCCAGAACCGGCGGATTGGACGGCCCCAGGATCAGGCCCATATCCACGGTCGACATGGCATAGGCCAGCACCACCATCACCGGCAGGCGGATCAGGGGCCAGACCTGCGGGGCGATGATCTTCATCCACACCAGCCCCCGGCCATATCCCAGCATCCGCCCTGCGGCCATGTGTTGGCGCAATGGCACCTGAGTCAGCGCCGAAAGCATGACAAGCAGCAGGAAAGGCACTTCCTTGATCATCAGACCAAGGATCAGCGCAATCCCCCATGGGTCGTTCACGATGGCCAGGTCGGGCGGCCGGTCCCACCCGATCAGCGGTGACAAAAGCCGCGCAATCCACCCGGACGGCGCCAGCACGAAGGCCAATCCGATCGCCATGGCCGCGTGCGGCGCGGCAAGAAACGGCGTCAGCCATCGCGCGGCGGCGCTGTGTGACATGCGGTCATTCGCAACGGCGCAAAAGCCGATGGCCAGCATCAGCGACAGCAGGGTCGAGGCAAGCCCGGTCCACAGCGTCATGCGGACGGACGTCCAAAGCCCCGGAATCGCAAACAGGTCTCGCCACGGATCCAGCCCGGGCGTGATGGCGCCAAGCACGGGCATCACGCCAAAGGCGGCGCGCGTTGTCTGCGCCAGCCCGATGGCGATCGGCGCGATCAGCCCGAGGATCAGCGCCGCCAGCACGACGGCGCGCAGGGCTTTCCCGTCGCGCGGGGTCACTTGGTGTAGCGCTCCGCCCATTCAGCGGTCAGGCGCGCCATCCAACTTGCATGAGGCTCCAGCAGGGTTGGGCCAAGCGCGTCAAGCTCTGGCAAGGCGGGCGCAGTTGGCAGAGCATCGAAGGCCGCGCGGGACGCTTCATCCAGCTTTGCCGGGTCAAGCACCGAATAAGAGCCCAGAACCTCGATATTCTGCATATGCGCCTGTGTTTCGGGGGCCAGCAGGAAATTCGCGACGACCATCGCACCCTCGAGGTTGGCCGCATTGTAGGGGATGGCGACAAAGCTGACATTGCCGATAGTGCCATTTTCGGGCACGAACACGCGTGTGGTTTCCGGCAAGAGCCCCGCCGCGATCCCGCCTGCGGTCGACGCGGGGTCAAAGGACATGGCGATGTCGATCTCGCCATCATTCAGCAGACGATCCTGTACCGACTGGTTTTCCGGAAACGCCTCGCCTCCGCGCCAGAGGTTCGGGCGCAGCGCATCGTACCAATCCCAAAGGGGCGCGGTGGCGGCGTCAAAATTGGCATCCGTCACGGGCTCTTGCAGGACGGCGGCATTCGGCGTCAGTTCTATCAGCGCTTGCTTGAGAAAGGTGGCCCCCATGAAGTTCGACGGGTCAGGATGGGTGAAGCGCCCCGGATTGTCAGCCGCCCAATCGACGAACCCGGCCATGGACGCGGGCGGAGTTTCGACCCGCGCGCTGTCATGGTTGAACACGAATTTCGCCAGCCGCCAGGGGCTTTCCATGCCATCGACCGGCACGGTGAAATCGACCGAATTGGGCGAATTGCCGGACAGGTCGAGGTATTTCGAATTTGGCAGGTTGGCCACGAACGGCCCGTGCAGCAGGCCCTGTTCCTTCATGGACAGGAAATTCGGCCCGTTTATCCAGATCATGTCGACCGAGCCACCCGCGTCCTTGCCTGCCGCCTTTTCCGAGATGACGCGGGTGACCGCCTCTGCCGTGTCGGTCAGTTTCACCTGCCGGACAGAGACGCCGTACAGGTCTGTCGTCTGTTCGCTGACCCAGGCGATGAAGGCGTTGGTGCGTTCGTCCCCGCCCCACGCATTCCAGTACACGGTCTGGCCGCCCGCTGCGTCCAGCGTGTCTTGCCAGCTGTCGGCGAGTGCGGGGGTCGCAATCAGGGCGGCGGCAAGGGCCGCGCTTAGGGTCTGGCGCATGTGAGTGGTCCTTTTCGTGATCGTGAGTGTGGTGTTCATTTGGGTCAGTCGGGCTCGTCCGCGAAGGCCTGCCACCCCTGCCACCAGCGTGTCAGCGTGGTGATCAGGCAAGCAGCAGAGAAGAGATAGGCCAGCACCGGGAACAGCCCCGGCAGCAGGCACATCGCAATGAAAAGCGCGATGGTCTCGGCGCCTTCGGTCAACCCGCCAAGGTAATAGATGCCCTTTGACGGATAGGCTTCGGGCCGAAGCCCGCGTTGTCCTGCGATGACGGCAAAGGCCAGAAAGGATGATCCGGTGCCGACAAATGCCGCAATCAGAACGGCGGCGGGCAGGGCATTCTGATCGGGACTTGCCAGCGCAAAACCCACGGGGACAAGCGCGTAAAAGGCAAAATCCAGCGCGATATCCAGAAAGGCACCGCGGTCCGTGGGCGTGGTCAGCCGCGCCACGGCACCGTCCAGCCCATCTGCCAGACGGTTGAGCAGGATGAACACAAGTGCCACGCCATAAAGCCCGAATGCAAGCGCAGGGATGGCCAGCAGGCCAAGCCCGAATCCTGCAAGTGTCAGCTGGTCGGCCGTCACCCCCTTGCGGGCGAGCGTATGGGCCGCCGGGTCAAGCAGCCGGCGCTGGAACGGCAAGAGCATCGCGTCAATCATCGCATGCTCCTGTCACCCGAAGGCGGCAGACAGCCCGCCAGTGGCGGGCAACCGCGTTTGGCTTTGACCTGCGGTCATAGCTGTTTCGACGCATCGGCTTGTTCACTCTTTCTGTCTTTCCACTCGTCATTTCCGGCATAGCCCGAATTCTGGCCACATTCGCACGCGCAAACCCACCGTTCCAGCGGCTTCACGACATGGTGTACGAAACGGAGCACCCTTGCCGCAGGGGCAAGGGATATGGACGCCCTTCGCCATGCCGTGCTAAGCGAGCGCCCTGATGCCGGGCGGCTGTCCGGCAGGCTGCGTGTCGCTGAAGGGAACGGCAGGGAATGGACAACATGATCCCGGCATGGGTGGACGGAGAGCTCTGCCCCGTCGAAAAGCTTGATGTGCATCGCCGGGGGCTGCGCCACAAGGCGGTGTCGGTTTTCGTGATGCGAGGCAACAAGACGCTGTTGCAGCGGCGCGCCCTGTCGAAATATCACACGCCCGGTCTTTGGGCGAATGCCTGCTGCACGCACCCGCTTTGGGGAGAGACGGCAGAGGATTGCGCCCCGCGTCGGTTGCAGCAAGAGCTTGGCATCGAAGGGTTGACCCCCGGACATCGTGGCCAGATCAGCTATCGCGCTGATGTGGGGGGCGGGCTGGTCGAGGATGAAGTGGTCGAGGTTTTCACCGCCGAGGCACCGGACAAGATGGCGATGGCGCCCAATCCGGACGAGGTGGCAGAGGTCGCCTGGGTCGATATGGACGTTCTGCTGGCCGGGATCGAAAGAGCGCCCGAGCGATACACCCCTTGGCTGCGGATCTACCTGCGCGACCATATGAGCGAGATCTTTGCCAAGTGACGATGGCAGGGCCCGGGGCAGGGCGGCTCAGGCAGGATCGGCAGCGCGGTGGTGCAGGCACCAGTCGGTGATGGCCGTAGCCTCCGGTGGCAGGGGCTGCGCCAGATCCTCGGCATAGGCAAGAAAAGCGTCAAGCGATCCGGGATTGACCGCGACCAGCACCGGGGTGCCTCTCGACAAAGCCTCGCCGATCACGGGGCGAAACCCCCGCCCGTCGATTTCCTGCTTGCCGAATTTGTTGACGACCAGCAAATCGGCACCGTTGTCGAGCGCGGCAGCCACCAGCCCGACGGCTCGTTCCAGCCCGTCAGGGTCCAGACGGCACCCCTGCGACAGCGCACCAAGGTCCTGACTGATCCGCACCACGTCTGACCCCGACAGGATATGCAGGTCCATGTGGCATTTGCGGTCGGGGTCGACTTCGGGATTGACCTGAACGGCTCCGGCCAGTCGCATCCCTTCTGCCTGCAGGCGCAGGGCCACGTCCCGGATCAGAAGATCCGCGGCACCTCGTCCGTCAGCAACCACGTAGCCCAGCATATTCCGTCCCTTGCAACTCTGCCGACCGGAATACATGATGCCCGCCGAACAGGAAAGTGACCTCATGATACAGCCGCCCGCCTATCCCGTGCTGCCCGATCCGGGCAATCCCCGGCTGACCCGCCGGATCACCGGCACGGACCATACCGGCGCGGCGACCGAGATTGCCGTGGTCGAGGAACGCCCCCTGACGATCTACCTCAACCGGCAAGAGATCGTCACGGCGATGACCATCGGCGATCACCCGGAATATCTGGCGCTGGGGTTCCTGCGAAATCAGGGCATGCTGCGCGACGATGACGCGCTGACAGGCGTCGATTACGACGAAGAGATCGAGACCGTCGTTGTGCGCACCGCGCGCGAGACCACTTACGAGGAAAAGCTGCAAAAGAAGACCCGCACCAGCGGCTGCGCGGTCGGTACGGTTTTCGGCGACATGATGGAAGGGCTGGAGGGGCTGACCCTGCCTGCGGCCGAGATCCGGACAAGCTGGCTTTATGCTTTGGCGCGGCAGATCAACACCACGCCCTCGCTGTACCTGGAGGCCGGTGCGATCCACGGGACGGTGCTGTGCCAGGGCGACCAGCCATTGGTCTATATGGAGGATGTCGGGCGCCACAACGCCGTCGACAAGGTGGCGGGGTTCATGTTCCGCCATGGCGTTTCTGCGCAGGACAAGATCCTCTACACGACCGGGCGGCTGACCTCGGAAATGGTGATCAAGACCGCGCTGATGGGCATTCCCGCGCTGGCCTCCCGTTCCGGGTTCACCGCATGGGGCGTTGAAATCGCCCAGCAAGTTGGGCTGACCCTGATCGGGCGGATGCGTGGCCAGCGCTTTGTCTGCCTCAGCGGTGAGGACAGGCTGGTGCGCGATGTCGATCCTGCCAGCGTTCCCGAGGAAAGCGCGCGCTCCCGGCGTAAGTCGGCCACATGAAACAACCTTTCGGCATCATCCTCGCCGGCGGCCTCGCCAGCCGTATGGGCGGTGGCGACAAGGCGCTGCTGGATCTGGGAGGCAAGCCGCTTCTGTCGCATGTCATCAACCGGCTGGCCTCTCAGGTGGACGGGCTTGCGCTGAACGCCAATGGCGACCCGGATCGCTTTTCCCGCTTCGGCCTGCCGGTTCTTCCCGACAGCATAGATGGCTTCCCCGGTCCGCTGGCCGGGGTTCTTGCCGGGCTGGACTGGGCTGCAGCACAGGGCGCCGACACGGTGGTGTCCGTGGCCGCCGACACGCCCTTCTTTCCGGGTAATCTGGTGCCGCAGCTCTTGCTCACCTCTGAAGGGCAGGACCAGCCTTTGGTTCTGGCCGCCACCAAGGGCGATGCCCAGACCAAATCGAAATCGCGCAGCGGGTTGATCCGCCACCCGACCTTTGGCCTCTGGCCGGTTGCGTTGCGCGATGACTTGCGCGCCGCCTTGCTGGGCGGGTTGAAAAAGGTCGTGCTCTGGACTGATCAGCACGGCGGGCGAGAGGCGCTGTTCCCATCCGCCCGGTTCGATCCGTTCTTCAATGTCAACACGCCCCAAGATCTGGAACGCGCGCGGGAATTGCTATGAAGGTCTACGGCGTCACCGGCTGGAAGAACGCGGGCAAGACCGGGTTGATGGAGCGGCTGGTGGCCGAAATCACCGCGCGGGGGCTGTCCGTTTCCACCGTGAAGCACGCCCATCACGACACCGATGTGGATCAGCCCGGCCGCGACAGTTTTCGCCACCGCGAAGCCGGGGCGTCAGAGGTTCTGCTGGCCTCGCCGCGCCGCTGGGCCCTGATGCATGAATTGCGCGACGCGCCGGAACCGCCACTTGCAGAGCTCTTGGCAAAGCTGTCGCCCGTCGATCTGGTAATGATCGAAGGTTACAAGCGCGAGGACCACCCCAAGATCGAGGCCTTTCGAGCGGTAACAGGCAAACCCCTGCTGGCCGATCGGAACGCGACCATTCGCGCCGTGGCGTCGGACGTGCCGCAGCCCGCCCTGGCGTTGCCCTGCTTTGATCTGGACGATACCGCGGCAATCGCGGATTTCATCCTGCAGGAGGTCGGGCTGTGAGGGTGGACCGCGTCGCTATTCTGGATTGGTCGACCGCCGGCAAACCGCGTGTTGGCAAGGATTCGATCTGGCTGGGCGTGGCGGATGCCTCTGGTGTCATCGCTGAAAACCTGCCGACGCGGGCGCAGGCAGAGGCGCGGCTATGCGCCCTGATTGACGAGGCGCAGGCGGATAACGAAAAGCTGCTGATCGGTGTGGATTTCAACCTTGGCTTCCCGGCGGGGTTTGCGAAGCGGCTGACCGGAGACGCGCGCGCAGCGCCGGTCTGGGAATGGCTGGCCGCGCGGGTGACGGACGGGTCTGACAATGCCCACAACCTGCCCCACGTCGCGGCAGAGGCCAACGCCGCCTTTGCGGGGCAGGGCCCGTTCTGGGGCAATGGGCGCAAGGAAGACGTGGCAGGCCTTCCGCGCACCAGGCCCGAATTGCCCGAAGGTCTGTCTGCCGCACGCCGGACAGAGATTGCAGCGACTGGCCCCGGCTCCCGGCCCAAATCCACCTGGCAGCTTTCCGGTGCCGGGGCGGTCGGTGCGCAGGGCCTGATGGGCATGGCGATGCTGCACCGGTTGCGGCTGCGGTATCCAGAGCATCTCTTCGTCTGGCCGTTCGAAGAGGCCAATGCACCCGTCACCGTGGCCGAGGTTTACCCCTCGATGCTATCTGCCGAATGCAAGGCGCTTTGCGCGTCCAACCCCGACATGGTCACTGACGAGGCTCAGGTGCGGGTGCTGGCCTCAGCTCTTCTGAACCTGTCAGACACGGCTGAACTGATGGACCTGCGGGAAGATGCGAAGCTGCTGGTAGAGGAAGGGTGGATACTTGGCGCCGGTCATCAGCTGGCGCTGCGACGCGCGGTCCCTGCCATGCAAGAGCCCCCGCGTCTGCGGGACGATTGCTTTGCCATGCCGCAGGGGGTTGATTGGGTGCCCGTGGACGAGGCGCTGGAGCGCTTGCGCATCGCGTTGAAGCCGATCACGACGCAGGAAACCTGCCGCATCGGCGACGCGGCCGGGGGCGTTCTTGCCGCGGACTGCTTTGCCCGCCGGTCAAACCCGCCCCGGCCCAACTCTGCTGTGGATGGCTATGGTTTTGCCCATGCCGCGACGAGTGAAGGGCCGCAGCGCCTGCCCTTGGTTGATGGACGTGCCGCCGCTGGCCAACCCTATGATGGCACGGTTCCGCAGGGCGCTGCCGTCCGCATCCTGACGGGCGCGATCCTGCCCGACGGCGTGGACACTGTCGTGCTGGAGGAAGACACTGCCAGCGATGGTGCGGCGGTTGTCTTTGATGGGCCGGTAAAGCCCTTCTCCAACACGCGCAAGGCGGGCGAAGATGTGATGGAGGACGCGCTGGCCCTCCCCGCAGGTCACCGTCTGCGCGCGCCCGATATCGCGTTGCTCTCGGCGCTTGGCGTTGCCGAGGTGCAGACATTCCGGCCCCTGCGCGTGGGGGTGCTTTCTACCGGGGACGAGATCATCGCCGCCCCCCACCTGCCAGCATTGCCGCATCAGATCTGGGACGCCAACCGCCCGATGCTGCTGACCTTGGCGCGGAACTGGGGTTATGAAGCGGTCGATCTGGGCCATGCGACGGACGATCCCGAAAAGATTGCCGCGCGGCTGAGCGATGGCGCGAAACGGGCGGATGTGATCCTGACATCTGGCGGCGCATCGGCAGGGGACGAGGATCACGTCTCGGCCCTGCTGCGCGCCCGTGGCACGCTGTCAAGCTGGCGCATCGCATTGAAACCGGGGCGTCCTCTGGCTCTGGCGCTTTGGGAGGGTACGCCGGTTTTCGGCCTTCCGGGCAACCCCGTGGCCGCCCTGATTTGTGCGCTGATCTTCGCACGGCCGGCGTTTTCTCTGATGGCGGGGGCGGGCTGGCTGAACCCGCAAGGCTTTACCGTGCCCGCGGCCTTTTCCAAATCCAAGAAGCCGGGACGTCGGGAATACCTGCGGGCGCGCCTGAATGCGGACGGCGCGGCAGAGGTGTTTGCCTCGGAAGGATCGGGGCGGATCAGCGGGCTTTCATGGGCTGATGGATTGGTCGAATTGCCTGACGGGGCCGTTCAGATCACGCCCGGCACGCCGGTACGCTACTTGCCCTATTCCAGTCTCGGATTGACCTGAGGCTCAGGCGTGGCGGATCAGGTAGATCTGTGTTTCGCCATCATCCTCGGTGCCGACCAGTTCATGCCCTGATTCCGTGCAGAAATGCGGCACATCGATCACGGCGGCAGGGTCGGTCGCAAGCAATCGCAGGACTTCCCCCTGCGCCATGGCTTGCAGGCGTTTGCGTGCCTTGAGCACGGGCAGCGGGCACAGCAATCCGCTGGCGTCGAGTTCTTGATCCCATTCCATCTGCACAGACATATGGCTGCCGGGCGGGGCTGTCCATCGCTGCCATGTTTGATAGAGTATCTCTATTGAATGACGGAATTTCGATATTGACCATAAGGGTAACCTGTGGGCTTGGTCCACAAGATGATCTCTGACGGGTGGAACGCGACAAGATGGCATTGGATGAGCAAAAAGGCGTCTGGAAATCTGGCCGGGGTGGCGGCAAGGGCCGCGCCACGCCCAAGGGAAGACAGCTTGACGATGCGGCATGGGAAGAGGTCCGCGCGCTGTTGGGTGATCGCCCCCGCAGGCGCGATCTTCTGATCGAATTTCTGCACCTGATACAGGATCGGTACGGTCACCTGTCTGCCGCGCATCTGCGCGCGCTGGCGGAAGAAATGCGCCTTTCCATGGCCGAGGTCTGGGAAGTTGCCACGTTTTACGCCCATTTCGACACTGTGCGCGAAGGCGAGGCGCCGCCACCCGACCTGACCATCCGTGTCTGCGATTCCCTGTCCTGCGAACTGGCCGGGTCCGAGGCGCTGTATCAGGCGCTGAGCGATGGGCATGATCCGTCCCGCGTCCGGGTGCTGCGCGCGCCATGTATGGGGCGTTGCGATACCGCGCCCGTGGTAGAGATCGGCCACCGTCATGTGGACCATGCAACGTTTGCGTCCATCGAAGCGACCATCGACGCGGGGGATTTCCACCCCGTGATCCCGGATTACGAAGATTTTGACGCCTATGTCGCGGGCGGAGGCTATGCCGAGTTGAAAGCCCTGCGTGCGAATGGCGACTGGGAAAAGGTGCAGGACGATCTGGCGAGTGCAGGTCTGCGCGGAATGGGTGGCGCGGGCTTCCCCTCGGGCAAAAAGTGGGGCTTCGTGCGCGCCAATCCCGGCCCCCGCCTGATGGCCGTGAATGGGGACGAGGGCGAACCGGGCACTTTCAAGGATCGCTATTACCTCGAACGCACGCCGCATCTGGTGCTGGAGGGCATGCTGATCGCCGCCTGGGCGGTCAAGGCGGAGCGCATTTACCTCTATATGCGCGACGAATACCCCGCCGTTCTGAAGATCCTCGCCACCGAGATTGCCGCGCTGGAAGCGGCGGGCATCGTGGAGCCCGGATATATCGACCTGCGTCGCGGCGCGGGTGCCTATATCTGCGGCGAGGAATCCGCGATGATCGAATCGATTGAAGGCAAGCGCGGCATCCCTCGCCTGCGCCCGCCTTATGTCGCGCAGGATGGCATCTTCGGATTGCCGACGCTGGTCCATAATATCGAAACCCTGCACTGGATCGCGCGTATCACGCGCGAAGGGCACGAGATCAAGTCCGAGGTCGAGCATAACGACCGCAAGGGGATGCGCAGCTATTCCGTCTCTGGTCGCGTGGCAAAACCGGGCGTCTACCTTCTGCCTGCAGGCTCCACGATCACGGATGTCATCGAGGCAGCGGGGGGCATGGCCGAGGGGCATGCTTTCAAGGCGTACCAACCGGGCGGGCCGTCCTCTGGCCTGTTGCCCGCGTCACTGCATGATGTGCCGCTGGATTTCGATACGCTGCAGCCACATGGCACCTTCATCGGCTCCGCCGCCGTTGTGGTATTGTCCGACAAGGATAGCGCGCGTGACGCAGCGCTGAACATGCTGCGGTTCTTCGAGGCGGAAAGCTGTGGGCAATGCACCCCCTGCCGGGTGGGCTGCGAAAAGGCGGTGAAGCTGATGCAGGCCGAGACATGGGATGCGCCTCTGCTGGAGGATCTGTGCACAGTCATGGCCGATGCCTCGATCTGCGGGCTGGGACAGGCCGCGCCCAACCCGATCCGCCTTGTGATGAAACATTTCCCGGAGGAGATCTGATGCCGTCAAGACGCCTCTCTAGAAAAGTTGCCCTGTTACCAGCGATCCCCGTCCCGGGCTTGACCCGGGACCTTACCGCAGGCGCCAACCAAAAGGTCCCGGGTCAGGCCCGGGACAGGTACCACCTATTGGCAGGGGGGCACTTCGATGCTTGATGCAGAACGCTTGATAACCTTCACCCTCGATGGCCGCGAAGTCACCGCATGTGAAACGGACACGATCTGGCAGGTCGCCAAGCGGGAAGGCACGGATATCCCGAACCTGTGCCACAAGGACCAGACCGGCTATCGCCCTGACGGAAATTGCCGCGCCTGCATGGTCGAGATCGACGGCGAACGTGTGCTGGCAGCATCCTGCTGTCGGGCGCCCACCGAAGGCATGGAAGTGCGCACCGACAGCGAGCGCGCCACGAAATCCCGCGCCATGGTGATGGAGCTTTTGCTCGCCGACCAACCCGCCCGCGACGACGCCCATGATGCTAGCGCGCATCTGTGGGACATGGCCGAGGTCAATGGCGTGACCGAAAGCCGCTTCCCACCACTGGAGAAAGAGCGCATCCCCCTGCTGGATGACAGCCATGTCGCGATGCGGGTGAATCTTGATGCCTGCATCCAGTGCGGGCTTTGCGTGCGCGCTTGCCGAGAGGTTCAGGTCAATGACGTCATCGGCATGGCGGGGCGCGGTCATGACTCCTATCCGACATTCGATCTGGCCGACCCGATGGGTGACAGCACCTGCGTGGCCTGCGGCGAATGCGTTCAGGCCTGCCCGACAGGTGCGCTATTGCCCGCGACGGTGGTCGATGACGCCCAGCACGGTGACAGCCGCGATTTCGACGAGGAGGTGAAATCGGTCTGCCCGTTCTGCGGTGTCGGTTGCCAGGTGTCGCTGAAGGTCAAGGACGGCAAGGTCAAATATGTCGAAGGCGTCAACGGGCCCGCCAACGAAGGGCGGCTCTGCGTCAAGGGGCGCTTTGGCTTTGATTACATCCACCATCCCCATCGCCTGACCAAACCGCTGATCCGCAGGGAAGGCGCCGAAAAGGGGCTGAATGTCGACCCGTCCAACCCCTTCACCCATTTCCGCGAAGCGACCTGGGAAGAGGCGCTTGATGCCGCCGCCGGTGGGCTTGCGCATCTGCGAGATACCCACGGCGGCGCGTCAGTTGCCGGCTTTGGCAGTGCAAAATGCACCAACGAAGAGGCTTACCTGTTTCAAAAGCTGATTCGTCAGGGCTTTGGCCACAACAATGTCGATCATTGCACGCGGCTTTGCCATGCATCCTCTGTTGCGGCGCTGATGGAAAACGTGGGGTCCGGCGCGGTGACGGCCACGTTCAACGAAATCGAGAACGCGGATGTCGCCATTGTCATCGGGGCAAACCCGGTCGAAAACCATCCCGTCGCCGCCACCTATTTCAAACAATTCACCAAGCGCGGCGGCAAGCTGATCGTGATGGACCCGCGCGGCGTGGGGCTTCGCCGCTTTGCCACCCACATGCTGCAATTCCGCCCCGGTGCGGACGTGTCCCTGTTGAACGCGATCATGTCCGTGATTGTTGAGGAAGAGCTCTATGACAGAGCCTATATCGAGAAATTCACCGAAAACTGGGAGTCCGAAAAGCAGCATCTGGCGCAATTCACCCCCGAGGCGATGGAGGATTTCTGCGGTATTCCCGCCCAGACGATCCGCGAGGTTGCCCGAGAGTTTGCGGGCGCAAAGGCGGGCATGATCTTCTGGGGCATGGGCGTGTCGCAGCACATTCACGGCACCGACAATTCGCGCTGCCTCATCAGTCTGGCCCTGATGACCGGCAACGTTGGCAAGCCCGGCGCGGGCCTGCACCCGTTGCGTGGGCAGAACAACGTGCAGGGCGCGTCGGATGCGGGGCTCATCCCGATGTTCTTGCCAGATTACCAGGATGTCACGGACGACGGCGTGCGTGGCGCCTTCTCTGAGATCTGGAATACGGGCGACTTCAGCGCCGAAAAGGGCCTGACCGTGACCGAAATTCTGGATGCTGTGCATGCCGGGCAGATCAAGGGGATGTATGTGCTGGGCGAAAACCCGGCCATGTCTGATCCGGATGTGACCCATGCGCGCGAGGCGCTGGCCAGTCTGGAACATCTCGTGGTGCAGGATATCTTCCTGACCGAGACGGCGAATTATGCCGATGTCATCCTGCCAGCGGCGGCTTTCTACGAGAAAAACGGCACGGTCACAAATACCAACCGGCAGGTGCAGATCGGTCGCGCCGCCGTGTCCCCGCCGGGCGAGGCGCGCGAGGATTGGGCGATCACGCTGGAGCTGGCCAAACGGCTGGGCTTGGCGTGGGAGTACGACCACCCCTCGCAGGTCTTTGCCGAGATGAAGCGCGGCATGTCATCGCTCGACAACATCAGCTGGGACCGATTGGAAAATGTGGGGGCCGTGACCTATCCCAGCCTGTCACCCGAAGATCCGGGGCAGGCTATCGTCTTTGGCGACGGGTTCCCGCGAAGCGAAGGCCGGGCCCGTTTTACGCCTGCCAGTGTGATCGCGCCAGACGAGACCCCGGATGCCGAGTATCCAATGATCCTGACGACCGGCCGGCAGTTGGAGCATTGGCATACTGGGTCCATGACCCGGCGGTCCAAGGTGTTGGACGCGGTAGAACCGCAGGCCAACTGCTCGTTGCATCCGGGCACTCTGCGCAAGATGGGGGTCGAACCGGGGGGCAAGGTGCGGCTGGAAACGCGGCGCGGCAGCATCACGCTGATGGCGCGGGCTGATCGCGCGATTGCGCCCGATATGGTGTTCCTGCCCTTCGCCTATGTCGAGGCTGCGGCGAATATCCTGACAAACCCCGCACTGGATCCCTATGGCAAGATCCCGGAATTCAAGTTTGCGGCCGTTCGGGTCACCGCGGCCTGATCGGCCAATTTCCCTACCCGCCCCGGGCTTGACCCGGGGCCTTGCGGCCCGCCCACCAGAAGGCCCCGGGTCAAGCCCGGGGCGGGTAGGACTCATTGAGCGGCCAGTGCCTCTTCGCTATCGGCAGCGGGCAGCCATACGCTGAACTCTGCGCCGCCCTTCGGACGGTTGCGAACGCTGATGCGCCCGCCAGCACGCTGAACCAGCGTTTGTGAGATTGACAGGCCGAGCCCTGTGCCAAGCCCGCGCTTGGTGGTGAAAAATGGGTCGAAAACAGAGGCGATGATATCCTCCGGCACGCCCGGCCCGGTATCGCGCACGATGAGGCAGGCACCTGGCACGCCGCTGTGCTCTTTCGGGATCAGCTCAAGCTCCAATTGGCCGTCGCGGCTCATGGCCTGTACGGCATTGACGATCAGATTGATGATGACCTGCTGCATCTCGCCCGCGTCCATGCAGACCAATGGCGCCGGGTGAAAGGTCGTCCTGACAGAGATCTCGCCCTTTGCGATCTCATGTTGGACAAGCACCAGGCAGTCGCGCACCACGACCTTCAGATCACTCACCTGAGCCTGATCGCCGCCTTCGCCGGGGCCTGCGAAATGCAGCAACTTGCCCACGATGACAGAGATCCTCGCAACCTGATCGTCGATGAGGTCCAGTTCGGTCTTCACCGGTTCGGTGCCTGCACCCAGGGTTTCGCGGATAACATCGACATTGCCCTGAATGACGGCAACGGGGTTGTTGATCTCATGCGCGACGCCGGCTGTGATTTCCCCGATAGAGGCAAGCTTTTCGCTGACCACGAGTTGCCGGTAGGTGTCCTCCAGCTTGTCATTCGCCTCGCGCAGCTGGGCGGTGCGCTGATCGACACGCTGGTTCAACTCATCCGCCCAAGCGCGCAATCGGCGGTCCCGGTCCTGTACCTGATCCAGCAGATCGTCGAGGTGTCCTGCGACCTCTCCGATCTCGCCCTTTGCCTTGACTGGCCCGATGCGGGCCGAAAGATTGCCACTGCCGACGCGGCTCATCGTTTGGGTCATCCGCTCCAGTGGCGCGAAGATACCTTTGGCCATCCACAGAAATACCGGCGCCGACAGCGCCAGAACGGCCGCAAAGGCGCCCAGCATCCACAGGATCGCGTGCCGCTTGGCCGCCGTAAAAGGCGCCTCCAGAAAGCCGACATAGAGCATGCCGACGCGCTGCCCGCGACTGTCGGTCAGCGGCAAGTAGCCCGAGATGTACCAGTCGTTCACCACGAAGGCGCGGTCGAGCCATGTACGCCCTTCATCCAGTACCGTGCCGCGTACAATGGCAGACACCCGGGTGCCAAGCGCACGCACGTTTTCAAACAGACGCACATTGGTAGAGACGCGCACATCCTCCAGAAACAGCGTCGCAGTGCCCTGCCTTTCACCCCCGGTGACGGCGTTGAGATAGACCAGCGCGTTGATTGAATCGATGAAGTCGAGGTTGCGGTTCAGAAGGATGCCGCCCACGAGCACGCCGTGATGTCCGTCGAGGGCCACCGGCGTGGCGGAATGCACGACCATGCCACGATCCTCGACCTTGCGGTCGGTGGGCACGGCGGCTTCTGTATCGATCAGGTCGATCCGGGCGCGGGTGGCCAAATCTCCCGGCAGTCGCGCCAGCTCTGTCGCGTCAAAAATGTCGATGCTGGTATCGGCGCGGCCCGCGAGCGCAGAGGCGATAACCGGCCAGCGTTGCGCTGCCGTATTGGCCTCCGGGCCCGGCAGGAAGGTCAGAAAGTCCAGCCCAAGTGCCGCCTGCTTGCGGCCGAAGAAATCTTGCTGCGCGGTTGCATCCCCACCCAGAACCCGCGCAAATTCAACCGATCCTGCGACGCCAAGCAGCTCTTCACCTGTGCCGGTCATCAGCCGTTCAAGATACTGCTCGGCAATGCGCAAATCGCTTTCGACGTTTGCGATCAACAGCTTGTCGTAATCGGTCGTCCAGCGGGTCATGCCGATAACCAGCAACAGCGGCATCAACAGGATCAGCGGGGCAAGCGCCAGTACAAGCAGGCGCAGACGGACAGAGGTCATATGCAGGCTCTCCTCGGGCCGGGACAGCCTAAGCGCAAACCCGTCCCCTGCGCAAACACGCAACATGGCGGGACGGTCATTCCGACCGGCCTTCGCTATGGGCCCAAAGTCGGAGCGGACAATTTGTCCGGCTTGCGACAAATCGATCTTTCGGGCTGTAACCTCCGGGCCAGCTTTGCAAAAGTGGCGCGAATCGCGGGGGAGGATCGGCGATGGTCGATCTATGGAGCGGGCTGAGCCAGGCGTTTTGGCTGGTCGTCACGCTGGATGCCGAATTGTTGGAGATCGCGCTGCGCTCATTGCGGGTGACGCTGAGCGCGCTTGTCGTGGCATGCCTGATCGCCCTGCCGCTCGCCGGGCTGCTCGCCGTCCGCCGGTTTCGGCTGCGCCGTGCAGTGATAGCGATGCTGAACGCGCTGATGGGGCTGCCGCCGGTGGTGGTCGGGCTGGTGGTTTACGTCTTCCTGTCGCGTTCGGGGCCGCTGGGTGTGCTGGGGCTGCTCTTCACCCCGACGGCGATGATCATCGCGCAGGTCGTCATCATCGTGCCACTGATCGCCAGTATCGCGCACCAATCCCTGCGGGAGCTTTGGCAGGAATATCATGACCTGCTGATTTCGATGAATGTCACGCAGGGCCAGAAGATCCGCACATTGCTTTGGGATGCGCGCCGGGCCTTGCTGACGGCGGCGCTGGCGGGCTTTGGCCGCGCTATAGGCGAGGTCGGGGCGATCATGATCGTGGGGGGCAATATCGACCACGCGACGCGGGTGTTGACCACGGCCATCGCGCTGGAAACGGGCAAGGGCGATTTCGGACTGGCACTTGCGCTGGGGTTTGTCCTCATTGGGCTGGCGATAACGGTGAATATCGCGATTCACTGGCTTAGCCGTACCGAACGGGAGGGCAACTGGTGAGCGCGCTCTTCCCTCTGGTCGTCGAGGCCGCCAAGACCACCCGCCGGGGCAAGGTTCTGGCCGGGCCAGTTGACCTGCGGTTCGAGGCCGAAGGCACGACGGTGGTGATCGGACCGAACGGGGCGGGCAAGACCTCTCTTTTGCGGATGCTGCACGGAACAGCGCGGCTGAGCGGCGGGCGCATCTCCTGGGCGTGTGGAACAGAAGAAGCGCGGCACCATCAGGCGTTTGTCTTCCAGCGGCCCATCATGCTGCGCCGGTCGGTCGAAGAGAACCTGATCTATCCGCTGCGAATCCGGGGCATTGATCGGGCCGAGGCGCGCGAAAAGGCGCATCAATGGGCGCAGCGGGTCGGTCTTGCCGGGATGATGGACCGCGCCGCGCCATCGCTGTCGGGTGGCGAACAGCAGAAACTTGCGCTGGCCCGTGCGCTTATCACCGATCCGAAAGTGGTGTTTCTGGATGAACCTTGCGCGTCGCTTGATGGCCGCGCGATGCGCGAGATCGAAGAGGTGCTGATGACCGCGCGCACCGGCGGAACGCGCCTTATCATGTCGACCCACGATATGGGGCAGGCCCGCAGGCTGGCCGACGACGTGATCTTTCTGTTGCACGGCAAAGTGCATGAATGTGCCGATGCCGCAAATTTCTTTTTGACCCCCCGGACCCAGCAAGGCCGGGCTTTTTTGAGAGGAGACATCGTGGAATGAAACGAATTTTGCTAACGGCTGCCGCGCTCGTCGTGGCGGGGGCCGCACAGGCCGCGGATGTGATGAAGATGGCGGTCACGACCTCTTTTCACAATTCCGGGCTGGCAGAGGTGCTGCTTCCCGAGATCGCAGAGGATCTTGATCTGGAGGTGCAGCTGCTGGTGGTCGGCACCGGCCAGGCGCTGAAGCTTGGGCAGGCAGGTGATGTGGATGCGATTCTCGTGCATTCGCGCGCGGCAGAAGAAGCATTCGTGGCCGAGGGCTATGGCACGCATCGCCGCGAGATCATGTATAATGATTTCGTCGTGATCGGGCCGCAGGACGACCCTGCAGGGGTGACCGACGCCGCCTCTGCAGCCGATGCGTTACAGCGCATCGCCGGGGCCGAAGCCGCTTTTGTCAGCCGTGGCGATGACAGCGGCACCCACAAGAAAGAGCTGAGCCTGTGGAGCGATGCCGGTGTCGCAGAGGACGGTTTCGGCGCGTGGTACAACGCCGTGGGTGCCGGCATGGGGGCGGCACTGAACACCGCGTCTGGCATGGGCGCCTACATCCTGTCGGATCGCGCGAGCTGGCTGAACTTTGGCAACAAGGGCGATCTGGGCCTGCTTTATGCCGGCGACCCGGTGCTTTTCAACCAATATGCCTACCTGCCGGTCAACCCGGACATGCACGGCCATGTGAAGAATGATCTTGCCCTGAAGCTTGAGGAATGGCTGACCTCTGTCCGCGCGAAAGAGCTGATCGAAGGGTACACGATCGGGGGCGAAACGCTTTTCGTGTTCAACGCGACATCAGAATGACAGCAGCGGGCGAGGGGTGCCCGGACATGGTGCCCCGTGCCCGCCAGACACTGGGCGGGGCGGATTGCTGGCAGTTTTGCCGGAGACACAGGTGATAGCCCCCATATAGTGCCACCAAGGCACCGGATCATTCGGCCATCGGAAATCGCAATCAGGAGATCTGCTTATGACCATCGCTGTCACCGCCGTCACCGGCCACTTGGGCGCAGAGATTGTCAGGGGGCTGACAGAGCAGGCCACGGGCGAGAGGGTTGTCGGACTGGCCCGCAGCCCCGAAAAAGCAGGCGATCTTGGGGTCGAATTGCGGCCCGGCGACTATGATCAGCCTGCCCAGCTGGAAACGTCGCTCGCGGGTGTCGATACGGTGCTGCTTGTGTCCGGCATGGCCGCCCCTGATTTGCGTATCCAGCAGCATTGCAACGTTATCGAGGCCGCAAAGGCCGCTGGCGTCAGGAAAATCGTCTACACCAGCGTACAGGGCGCGGAGGAAGGAACGAGTTTCTCTCCGATCATTCAAAGCAATCGCCAGACAGAGGCGGATCTGCGCGGCAGTGGGCTGGACTGGGTGATCGGCCGCAACGGGATCTATATCGAGCCGGATGTCGAATATATCGACAGCTACCGCGAGGCAGGCGAAATCGCCAATTGTGCGGGCGATGGGAGATGCGGGTACACGACACGACAGGAGCTTGCCCACGCCTATGGCCGCATGCTGACCGAGGCAAAGCATAACGGGCGGACCTATTACCTGCATGGCGCACATCTGACGCAGGCAGAGCTTGCCAGCTACATGAACAGTGCCTTCGGGACAGAGCTTGTCTATCGGCCGATGTCCTTTGAGGATTACAGGGCGGATCGCATCGCAGAGCTTGGCGCGTTCCTAGGCACTATCATTGCCGGGATTTACCAGGGGATTCGTAACGGGGCGCTGGACAACCGCAGCGATTTCGCGACAGCCGCAGGGCGCGCGCATCAAAGCTGGGATGACTATTTCGCGACCCTGCGGACTTAGGCGTCAGGCGGGCGCGAAAAGCGCTTTGTGCATAGCTGCGTAAGAGGCGCCTAGTGCGCCTCTGCCCAGTTCTGGCCCTTGCCCGCATCCACCACCAGCGGCACGTCCAGATGCACGACCGGGTCAGCGGCATTTTCCATGACCTGACGCGCGGCTGCGATCAGGCCATCCGTGGCGTCGGTGTCGACCTCGAACAGCAATTCATCGTGGACCTGCAACAGCATCTTGGCTGGCAGGTCGGCAATCGCATCCGGCATGCGGATCATTGCGCGGCGGATGATGTCGGCGGCTGTGCCCTGAATAGGCGCGTTGATCGCGGCGCGTTTGGCAAAGCCCGCGCGGGGGCCTTTCGCGTTGATCTCTGGCGTGTGGATCACCCGGCCAAAGAGCGTTTCTACCCGGTTATGTTCACGCGCGAAGGCCACGGTTTCATCCATATAGGTACGGATGCCGGGGAAGCGCTCAAAGTAGCGGTCGATAAAGCCCTGCGCCTCGGCCCGCGGGATGCGCAGGTTGCGCGCAAGGCCAAAGCCGGAAATGCCGTAGATCACGCCAAAGTTGATCGCCTTGGCCTGACGGCGCACATCCGGGGTCATCTCGTCCAGCGGGACGTTGAACATCTCTGACGCGGTCATGGCGTGGATGTCCTGCCCGTCGCGGAACGCCTGTTTCAGCGCGTCGATCCCGGCCATATGGGCAAGGATGCGCAGCTCGATCTGGCTGTAGTCGAGGCTGACTAGCACCTTGCCCTCGTCGGCCACGAACGCCTCGCGGATGCGGCGGCCCTCTTCGCTGCGGACGGGGATGTTTTGCAGGTTCGGATCGGTGGAGGCCAGCCGCCCGGTCGCCGCGCCCGAGATGACATAGGAGGTGTGCACCCGTCCCGTGTCGGGGTTGATATGCTCCTGCAAGGCGTCGGTATAGGTCGATTTCAACTTCGACAGCTGCCGCCAATCCAGCACGCGGCGCGGCAGTTCATGCTCTGTCGCCAGATCTTCCAGAACATCGGCGCCGGTGGCATAGGCGCCGGTCTTGCCCTTCTTGCCGCCCTCCAGCCCCATCTTGTCGAACAGGATCTCGCCCAGCTGCTTGGGGCTGCCGACGTTAAAGCTTTGCCCCGCAAGCTCGTGGATCTCGGCCTCCAGCCCCGCCATCTTCTGGCTGAACGCGTTGGACATGCGGCTGAGCGTGTCACGTGCGACCTTGATGCCGGTCATTTCCATCTCGGCCAGCACTGGCACAAGTGGTCGTTCCAGCCGTTCGTAAACCCGTGTGACCTTGGCCTTGTGAAGCTGCGGCTTGAAGACCTGCCACAGGCGCAGGGTGATATCGGCATCTTCGGCGGCGTATTTCGTGGCCTCGTCGATGGGCACAAGATCAAAGGTGATCTGGCTTTTGCCGGTGCCCAGAAGCGTCTTGATCGGGATCGGCGAATGGCTGAGATAGCGTTCGGAGAGCGCGTCCATGCCATGCCCGTGCAGCCCGGAATTCATGGCATAGGACATCAGCATCGTGTCATCGATGGGGGCAATCTTCACGCCATACCGCGCCAGGATCTTGGCGTCGTATTTCATGTTCTGGCCGATCTTCATCACGGCGGGGTCTTCCAGCAGCGGGCGCAGTGCGTCCAGCACCTCGTCCACGCCCATCTGCCCCTCGGCCAGATCGTCAGAGCCGAACAGATCGTCGCCGCCCGCCTCCTTGTGGATCAGCGGGATGTAGCAGGCCTCGCCCGCCTCGACACAAAGCGAGATGCCCACAAGATCGACGCGCATTTCGTTCAGGCCGGTGGTTTCGGTATCGATGGCAATCCAGCCGCGGTCACGGGCCTTGGCAATCCATCGCTCCAGCGCGGCCATGTCGCGGACGCATTCGTAGGCGGCAGGATCAATGGGCGGTGCTTCGACCGCATCCTCGGGCGGGTTGGCCCCTTCGGGCGTCGTGTCGGGGATGACCGGCGGCTCAACCTCCAGCGCGTCGGCGATGCGCTTGGTCAGGGTGCGAAACTCCATCTCTGTCAGGAAGCCCAGCAGCGTATCAGGATCCGGCTCTTTCACTTCCAGATCATCAAGGCCGAAATCCAGTGGCGTTTCGCAGTCCAGCTGCACCAGCCGTTTGGACAGCTCGATCTGGTCGCGGTTGTCGATCAGGGTCTGGCGCCGCTTGGGCTGCTTGATCTCTTCGGCGCGGTCCAGCAGATCCTCAAGCGAGCCATATTCGTTTATAAGCAAGGCGGCCGTCTTGATCCCGATACCCGGCGCGCCCGGCACGTTATCCACCGAATCGCCGGCCAGAGCCTGCACGTCGACCACACGGTCGGGCCAGACGCCGAATTTCTCGAACACGCCATCGCGGTCGATGCGCTTGTTTTTCATCGCGTCCAGCATCTCGACTCCGTCGCCGACAAGCTGCATCAGGTCCTTGTCGGAACTGATGATCGTGACCCGCCCGCCAGCTTTGCGCGCCTGACAGGCAAGCGTGGCGATCATGTCGTCTGCCTCGTATCCGTCGAGTTCCTTGCAGGCGATGTTGAACGCCTCGGTCGCGCGCCGGGTCAACGGGATTTGCGGGCGCAGGTCTTCGGGCATGGCCTCGCGGTTGGCCTTGTACTGGTCGTACATATCGTTGCGGAACGTGTGGCTGCCCTTGTCAAATATCACCGCCACATGGGTCGGCGCGTCCGGGCCTGCATTATCCTCGACATATTTCTGCAGCATGTTGCAGAAGCCCGAAACCGCCCCGATCGGCAGCCCGTCGGATTTCCGCGTCAGCGGCGGCAGCGCGTGATATGCGCGAAAGATGAAGGCCGATCCGTCGATCAGATGCAGGTGACAGCCTTTGCCGAATGCCATGACGCGTTCTCCCATTCCTCGTGCCGCCGATGCGACAGTGCCACGGCTGCGCGCCAGAGGCCACACCCCTCGGGGCCGACACGGCCGGGGGCAGTTTTCTGCCGCAGCTTTGGTGGTTCAAAATATCTCGGGGCCAGTTTGCCCGGCGCGGGCCCGACGGGGCACGGCCACATCCGCAACACCAAGACCGGTCGGAAAGGCCCGGCCGGTCGGCGACCCGTCAGGCCTTGTCTTCGAAATCCTTGTGGACGTATTTCGCGTCGCAGTAAGGGCATTCGACAAAGCCTGTCTCATGCGGGATCTGTAGCCAGACGCGCGGATGCCCGGTTGCGGCACCGCCACCGTCGCAGGCGACGCGAAAAGTGTCGACAATCTTGATTTCCGGCGCTTGCGTTGTCATGTGCTGCGTTCCCTTTTCGCTGGCAATGCACTACCTGCGTTATGGGCGATCAGGGCATCAGGAGCAAGACCACGCGATGACACAGGACGCGATCCGTATCGAAGGTGTACGCAAGACCTATGGCGGCACCGGACGCAGCCCGGCCAAAGAGGCGCTGAAAGGCATCGATCTAAGCGTTCCGGCGGGGTCGGTCTTTGGCCTGCTTGGCCCGAACGGTGCCGGCAAATCGACGTTGATCAATATTCTGGCAGGGCTGGTGAACAAGACGGCGGGCAAGGTGACGATCTGGGGCTTTGATCAGGACCGCAATCCGCGCCAGTCGCGCGCGGCCATCGGGGTGATGCCTCAAGAGCTGAACTTGGACCCTTTCTTCAGCCCGCGTGGCGCGCTGGAGGTGCAGGCAGGACTTTATGGCGTGCCGAAATCGCAGCGCCGGTCGGACGAGATACTGAAGATGATCGGGCTGGAAGATAAGGCGGATGTCTACGCGCGCACCCTTTCGGGCGGTATGCGGCGCAGGTTACTGCTGGGCAAGGCGCTGGTCCATGATCCGCAAATTCTGGTGCTGGACGAACCCACGGCCGGCGTCGATATCGAACTGCGCCAGATGCTTTGGGAAAATGTCCGCCGCCTGAACCGCGAGCGCGGAATGACCATCATCCTGACCACCCACTACCTCGAAGAAGCCGAGGAAATGTGCGACGAGATCGCGATCATCCATCACGGGGAGGTCGTGGCCAATGACAGCACGGAAAACCTTTTGAGCCATATGGACGCCCGCAAGATGATCATCCAGCCCGATGGCGATGCGACGCAGCTGCCCGACGCACCGGGGGTGGAGGTACAGCGCCGCGAAGACGGGGCGCTGGTGTTGAGCTACAGGTCAGGCCAGATCGCCGCTGACGATGTCTTGCAGGCCGTTCGGGAAGCGGGCGTGCGTATCCGCGACGTGCGCACCGAACAGCCGGACCTTGAGGATGTGTTTCTGGAACTGACCCGCAGCCGTTAACGGCGGTCGCGGGTTTCCTTCAGCAAGGCTTCGATTTCGACAAGCCGGGTCAGGACCTCATCGCGGTAATTGTCGGTGCGCTCCACGTCTTCTTCATGGTGAGCTTCCTGCATGGAATTCACGATCAGGCCGACCACAAGGTTCACCACCGTGAAAGTGGTGACCAGAATGAAGGGGACAAAGAACGCCCAAGCGTAAGGGTAAATCTCCATCACCGGGCGGACGATGCCCATCGACCACGATTCCAGCGTCATGACCTGGAACAGCGAATAGGCCGATCGCGCAAGTGTTCCGAACCAATCGGGGAAGGCGCCGCCGAACAGTTTGGTCGCCATGACCGCGCCGATATAGAAAATCAGCCCGGTCAGCAGGAAAACCGACCCCATGCCGGGCAGGGCGCTCATCAGCCCTTCGACCACGCGGCGCAGCGAGGGCGTGACCGACAGCACCCGCAGCAGCCGCAGAATGCGCAGGGCGCGCAGCACCGACAGGCCCTGCGCCGCAGGGACCAGCGAGATCCCGACGATCACGAAGTCGAAGATGTTCCAGCCATTGCGAAAGAAAGACGGGCCGCGGGCGTAAAGCTTCAGCGCAATCTCGGCCACAAAGATGGCAAGGCAGATCTGATCAAGCAGATGGATCAGCCCGCCCACGCGCGCCATCACCTGCGAAGAGGTTTCCAGACCCAGGATCACCGCGTTGAACAGGATCACGCCCAGAATGAAATTCTGCACGGAGGCACGGTCTATCATCGCCCCGATTCGCGCTCTGGTCACCATGTGGAAGAAGCTCCGTCGTTGTGCGGCCAGCCGCCTTTGCCCGCCTCATATGGGAGGGCGGGCGGCAGACGACAAGGCAGTCTTCGGGTCAGTCGGCGCGTGACAGCATCCGGCCCAGCGGACGTCCGCCGAGGATATGCACATGCAGATGGGGAACCTCCTGCACCCCGGCCTCTCCGGCGTTGGAGATCGTGCGGTAGCCATCCGCCTGAAGACCCTCTTGTTCGACGACGCGAGCGATCACGCGGTTGAAATCCACGATTTCAGCGTCAGAGGCATCGCGGGCGAAATGATCGTAGCAGACATATGACCCTTTCGGCACGACCAGCACATGCACCGGCGCCTGCGGGTGGATGTCGCGGAAAGCCAGCGTGTGGTCTGTCTCCATCACCGTGTCGTTGGGGATCTCGCCGCGCAATATCTTGGCAAAGATGTTCTGGTTGTCATAGCTGTAGGGCATCGGAATCCTCGATCATTGGGTCAATCGGCAAAAAGATAGTCCGCCTGGATGATTTCCATTGCCTTGTCGTAGGAAACGGACAGGAAATCCGCAAGGACACGGGCATTCGCCTCTGGCGGGTCGCTTTCGCGCATCCGCCCGAGATTGGCGAAACCTGCGTCCCGAATGCGATCCGACTCATGTTCGATATCCAGCCGGATCGCGGGCAAGAGCGCACCCAGCGTGTCCTTTGGCGTGCGGTCGCCCGCCAGACCGACGCGAGAGGCGTGGCCGATCAGATAGTCGTCGCTGAACTGGCATTCGATCTCCAGCAGGCGCGTGACGGACCGGTCGCGGCAGAAATCCTCCAGCAGGTTGAGGTCCGACGGATCGATGCACACGATCAGCCGGTCCGTTTCGAAATAATCGAATAGCATCCTCATCAGCGACCGCCGGTGGCGATGCCGCTTGGACAGCGAGGTCTGGATGTTTCCCAGATCGGGCAGCCAGGTGCCTTCTTCATTGAACAGGTATTCGATCACCGGGATGTTGGTGGTCTGGCGAATACGCTCCAGCAACCGTTTGGCGACATGCCACTTCTTGCACACCACGATCAGCAACTCGCGTTCGCGGCCAAAGCTGGCTTCCGTCTCCCAGAACCGGGGCGCGAACCGCCTGCCGATTCGTCCTCTTCCGGTCAGGAACTTGAACAGCGACTGGCCTTCGTTCGAAATCTCGAAATGCTCGCCTTGGGACGCGTAAAGCACGCCAAGCCTGCGTTTGAGCTCTTTTGCCTCCGGGCTGATCTTGCGCGCGAAGAGAAAATCCTGACGGATCAGCAGGTCATAGTGGTCATTGTAGAAATTCACCGGCATGCCGTAATCGGTGAACATCAGGAAGGTCAGCGTCCTGCCGTCGATCTCTTCGCGGGGCACAAGGTGGCGCACCACCGTCTGGAAAAAGGTTTCGTCCGGAATCCAGGTTGTCGAGAAAAAGCGCATCACGTCGCGGCGCCTTTCAGTGAACTCCAGGATCATCTCGACGGTTCGCCTGCGCAGGCACCACCACTGGCTGCCGATCATCACCTCGATGTCCTGCGGAATTTCCCGCGTCAGGCCCAGGTGTTTCTGAACCGCGAACATCGCGTAGAAGCGCCCCTTCTGGGTGCGTTCGTTGAACCAGTGGCGATAGATTAGCCGCTCTTCCTTCCAGCCCGTCTTGATCCACTCGGACTGAAAATAGTCAAAGCTCTCGATGTAATCGACGTCGCGGCTGTCGAGGAACTGATGGGCATATTCGGCCGACTTGATCGCCATGCAATCGCCCGACAGCATGTAGAAATGCGTGGCCCGCGGGAAGGCATCCACCGCGGCCTGTACGGCGTTGAGCGTCGCACGGATCAGCGACCACTCCCCCCAGCCGCATTTCACGCGTTTCTTCGCAAAGGTGACGTTCGGGTTGCCATCTAGGGCGGCGCGTATCTTGCGATAGGCGTCCGGCTTGGCCCGTGCATCAAAGTGGATGGCCATGTAGTCGCCGACGGCAGTCAGGCTTTGCGCCTGCTTGATGATGGCGTCGGGGTCCTTGTGACACAGCAATATGAAGGCAATTCTCGCCATTCGGCCAACCATTTATCCCTTCTTGACCCGATGTATCGTGTAGTAGAGAGGAACGGAGATTGAATAAACCGGGTTTCTTTGCTTTTTTGTCCGGAAGAAGCGTCCAGGCACAAGCGTGACGCTCTGTTTGGAGGCGGTGACTATGGGTTTTCCCGGCGTTTGGATGACCGAAAGCGAAAGTATGGTGTATCGGGTGGTGCCGAAATGCGCCTGCTCGACCATCGGGCAGATCCTATATTATTCCGATCATGGCACGTTTTACGACGGTGACATTCACGATGCTCAGCACGGGCTTCACAAATGGGCGCAGGAAGACAGCCAGCCACTCATAGAGTCCAACGTGAAGGCGCATAAGTCCTATGCCTTCACCTGCGTACGCAATCCGTATACGCGCATCCTTTCGTCTTATTTCGACAAGATTTGCGGCATTCAACGCAATGGCCGCCGCTACCGGGGCAACATGGTGCCCATGCTGACGCAGAAATACGGCATCGAGGTTGGCGGAGAGGACGGAAAGCAGGAATTCGACCAGATCAAGAGCTTCCGGCGTTTTCTGCTGTTTGCACGTGACACGATCCGGTGGCGCAAACCGATGGAGCCCGACATCCACTGGTCGGCCATGTCAGGCCATGTCAGCACCTTCATCCTCAACGGCGGGCGCTACGACAACATCTTCTGGACGGAAAAATTCGACGAGGGGATGCAAAAGGTGCTGGATTCGGTGGATCACAAGCATGGCATCGACCTTGCCGAAATTCCGCGTTTCAACGAATCCGAAGGCCACGGGCCAAAGCGGGCGCACCCGGTCGAGGATTATTTCGACGATCTTTCGATGCATCTGGTCTACGAGATCTACAAGCGCGACTTTCAGATGTTCAAATATGATTTCGCCAATCCCGGTAACAAGATGCCGATCGGAGAGATCGACCTTGACGAGGTTCACGCCAAGCTGGGCGAGTGAGCCGCGGTTGCCCGCGGCCCACTGCGTTCCTGATCAGCTCATCGCCGCCGATGGCGCCTGCACAAGCCCCTGACCGCGATCCATCAGATCGGTCCCCGGGGCAAAGCCGGAGGTGATCGCAGTTGCCAGCAGGCGCGCCTCGACCGCGCGGGCAGTAAGCGGCACGCCTGATTGCGCCAGAGCCTGCCACCACAGCGCGGTGACGCCCGCCACATGCGGCGTGGCCATCGAGGTGCCGTTCAGGCTGCGCAACCCGCCGCCTGACCTTGCAGAGATGATGCCAACGCCAGGCGCGCTGACCACCGGATTCGTGTTGGAAAACGGCGCCACGGTCAGACCGCCATCGCCCTGACCAAGCGCCCCGACCGATACCACCCCTTCGGCGGCTGCCGGCACGCTGGCCGACACCTCGAAATCTGGCGAAATCTGGCGTCGGCTTTCGTTACCTGCCGCCGCGACTACGAGCGTGCCGCCGTTGAAATCGGCCTGCCGCCGGATCATCGACATCAGCGCATCGAACATCCGCAGGTTCATCCGGTAGCCTTCCAGCGCGACAGATGTTGCCAGCAGCACGGGGTAGTCGTTTTCCGTGACCAGCCGTTCTGCGAACCCCGGAAAGTCAAAACCCAGCGACATGGAGATCACGCGCGCCGGGTTTTCCTGGCCCGACACCCAGCGCATGGCGTTGAAGAGCATCTCGGACGATCCGCGCCCGTCATCGGCAAGCACCTTGCCGATCACTGCGTCTGTCACACCTGTCGCGACCCCGATGCGGGTGCCTTCGACATCCCGGCCAAAGATCGTGCCCGCGCAATGGGTGCCATGGCCATTGGCATCCTGAAGGCCAGAGCCGGAGAAATCCGCGCGCGTCAGGGTCACACCGGCAAAGGCCGCATGATCGGCGTCAATGCCGGTGTCCAGCACCGCCACGCGCACACCGCTGGCGTCAAAGGGCGAGGTATCGGCCCCGACGCTGGTAATGCCCCAGGCTGGCACGGCGTCCTCGTCTCTTGCGTCGTCCAGCGGTTCGGGTTCGATCAGCCGCGTGGGCATGGAGCGCGCAAGGCTCAGGATCGAGGGGTCGCGGCTGGCATCCCGCAGGTCATTCGGCGTAAGGTCACGTGTTTCGATCGTCGGGGCAGGCGGCGGAAACAGCGTTTCTTCGGTGCCAAAAATCCCGGCAGTGGGGCCCCTGAATGTGCCGCCGCGGCGATGGGACAGCATGGCAGCATTATCGTCACGCAGCATAATATATTGGGCCATCAGAACCATTCCTTCACTGTAAAAAAAGCATATGATCGCCACGCCCCGGTCAAGGGGGCATGGCTGGTAATGCCAGGATTATACAGCCGAAGGTTGAGTCGCTCCAAGCCCGTCCACAGGTGGAATGCGTGAATAGCCCGTGAAAAACGCGCCTGAGGCGCTCAGGCCAGCCCGTTTTGGCGGAAAAGCTGAAGCAGGTTAGCCTCGGGGCGCGCGCCCATGTGGCTGATGACCTCTGTCGCCGCGACACATCCCATGCGCCCGGCCGTGGGCATATCCGCGCCTGTCGCAAGCCCGTAAAGGAACCCGGCCGCAAACTGATCGCCCGCACCCGTGGCATCGACCGGGACGATCCGATCGACCGGTATATCGGTGCGCTCACCATTGCGGATGATCGTGACGCCATCGCCGGAGCGCGTGCAGACCAGCAGCGGGCAGATGGCCGAGACCCGCGCAAGGTCAGCGTCCAGATCGTTGTCCTGGAACAGCGAGCGGATCTCGGCCTCGTTGCCGATCACGTAATCCATCTCGTTCTCGATCAGGTTCAGAAAGTCTTCGCGGTGACGCTCCACACAGAAGGGATCAGAGATCGCAATACCGGCCAGCCCCCCGGCAGCGCGGCAGGTACGCGCAAGGCGGATGAACGCCTCTTTGCCCTTGTCCTTGTCGAACAGATACCCTTCGAGAAAGACGATATCAGCTTCGGAGGCCACCTCGTCCGGCACATCTTCGGGGCCAAGCTCTGCCGAGATGCCAAGATAGGTGTTCATTGACCTCTCACCATCGGGGGTGACGAAAATCATGCTGCGCGAGGTCGGCAATTCGCCGCCGGGCACCGGGGCATTCACGAAATCGGTGCCGTCATCACTCATCGCCTTGGCGTAGAACTTGCCCAAAGCGTCGTCATGCACGCGCCCGATGAACCCGGTGCGCAGCCCCAGATTGCCCAGACCTGCCAGCGTGTTGGCAACAGACCCGCCGGGCGCCTGCACGCGGTCTTTCATCGAGGCATAAAGCAGCTGCGCGCGGTCGGTCTCGATCAACTGCATGATGCCCTTGTCGATGCCCATCTGTTCCAGAAAGCTGTCATCGCATTGGGTGATGACATCAACGACGGCATTGCCGATTCCGACAACCTGGTATTTTTTCATGGGGTCTTGTCCTCAAACTCGCACAGATCACGGATCAGGCAGGCGTTACATTTGGGTTTGCGCGCGACGCAGGTATAGCGCCCGTGCAGGATCATCCAGTGATGCGCATGTTGCTGGAAATCCACGGGAATATTGTCTTCGATGGCGCGCTCTACCGCGACCACATCCTTGCCCGGACAGACGCCGGAACGATTGCCAAAGCGGAAGATATGCGTGTCCACGGCCTGCGCCGGGTAATGCCACCACATATTCAGCACGACATTGGCGGTCTTGCGCCCCACACCGGGCAGCGATTGCAGGGCGGCGCGCGAACAGGGCACCTCGCCGCCATATTCCTCGACAAGGATACGGCTCAGCTTGATGACGTTCCTGGCCTTGTTGCGGAACAGCCCGATCGTCTTGATGTGTTCAATCACGCCTTCCTCGCCAAGCGCCAGCATCTTTTCCGGCGTGTCGGCGATCTGAAAGAGCCTGGCCGTGGCCTTGTTCACGCCCGCATCGGTCGCTTGTGCGGACAACGCCACTGCCACGACAAGCGTGAAGGCGTTGACATGGTCAAGCTCGCCCTTCGGCTCCGGTTCGGAGGCGTGGAAACGTTCAAAGATCTCGCGGATCGTATGATAATCGAGCTGCTTGGCCATGGCGGGCGGTATGCACGGCTTTGGCAACATGCGCAATATTCGGGTCGCAGCAGCGTGGGCGCGCGCGGTAGGATAGGGCAAACGAAAGGATGCGACATGCCAGAGGATTTTGCGGAAGGTGGGTATCATTTCCACGTCATGCGCCGGGCGATAGAGCTGATTGATGCGGCCCAGGACCCTTTGACGCTGGAATCACTGGCGGCAGATATGGATATGAGCCCCGCGCATTTTCAGCGCCTGTTTTCGCGCTGGGTCGGGGTTTCGCCCAAACGCTACCAGCAATATCTGACGCTGGGCCACGCCAAGGCGCTGCTGCGCGAGAGGTTCACGACGCTGGAGGCCGCGCATTCGACAGGCCTTTCGGGCGGCGGGCGCCTGCACGACCTCTTTCTGCGGTGGGAGGCGATGAGCCCCGGCGAATTTGCACGCGGCGGAGCTGGGTTGACCATCTATTGGGGGTGGTATGACAGCCCGTTCGGGCCCGCGCTGGTCATGGGGACCGACAAGGGGATCTGCGGCATCGCCTTTTCGTCCGAGTTTGGCGAGGATGTCGCGATGGCCGACCTGACCGGCCGCTGGCCCGGCGCGACTTTCATCGAGGATGCAGAACGTTTGCGCCCCTGGGCTTTGGCAGCCTTTGGTGCAGATGGCGCCAGCTGTGAGCCCACGCCGCTCTACCTCATCGGTGCGCCCTTCCAGATCAAGGTGTGGGAGGCGCTGCTGCGTATCCCCTCCGGCCACGTCACCACCTATTCTGAAATTGCGCAGGCGGTCGGCCACCCAAAGGCCGTGCGGGCGGTGGGAACGGCAGTGGGGCGCAACCCGATCAGCCTGCTCATCCCCTGCCACCGCGCGCTGCGCAAATCGGGGGGCTTGGGCGGTTACCATTGGGGATTGCCGGTCAAACGCGCCATTCTGGCCTATGAAGGCGCGCGCGCCGATGCCTGACCACATACCGTGATCACGATGGGCGGAACCCTGCCGATTTCCCCTTGCCGAGTGGTTGGGCAGGGATACATGATGCCGTATAAACGGCACGAACGCGCAAGAATGCGCGCGCAATCAAACGAGGCAACACGACATGAGCTTTTTCTTCCGCCCGACAATTCTGGCAACCGCCGGCCTGATGGCCGTCACGGCCTGTACCACGACCGACTACTCCAACGATCCCAACCGTCAGGCCAAGCAAGGCGCACTGATCGGCGCCATTGGTGGCGCAGTTGCGGGCCGTGTGATCGGCGGCAACAACGATGACCGGGTCAAGAACACCGTCGCAGGGGCCGCTGCTGGTGCCGCAATCGGCGGCCTGATCGGCAACAACCTCGACAAGCAGGAAGCAGAGCTGCGCCAGACGATGGGCAGCAATGTCGGCATCGTGAACACTGGCGACCGCCTGATCGTGACCCTGCCGCAGGACATCCTGTTCGCCACTGACAGCACCGCCGTACGCCCCGACCTGCAGTCTGACCTGCGCGCGCTGGCCAGCAACCTGCAATCCTACCCGAACACCACGGTTCAGGTCATCGGCCACACCGATAACGTGGGCGAGGCGTCCTACAACCAAGGTCTCTCGTCGCGTCGTGCACAGGCTGTTTCCGGCATCCTGATCTCGAACGGCGTATCCTCTGGCCGTATCCAGTCCTTCGGCCGCGGCGAAGACCAGCCCATCGCGTCGAACCTGACGCCCGAAGGGCGCCAGCAGAACCGCCGTGTGGAAATCGTGATCCTGCCAAACGCGGCCTGATCGCGGCCCATCGGACGATGTATCGACCCCACGCCCCGCAATCAAATGCGGGGCGTTTTGCGTCTTTGGCTGTGATTGCCGGGTAAGACGGCATCGCACAGGCCAAAAATTCTCTGATCACGGGCATGAAATGGCGATGACAGGCCTATTGCCGCGCGGGCATTGCCGCTAGTCTGAGCGCGTCACAAATCCAGGGACTGCCATGTTCGAAAACCTGATTGCCTTCTTTCGCAACCCCACGGGATACCAGACCCCTTTGCCCGAAGCGGATGCGCGGCATGCGATGGGCGCGCTCATGGTGCGGGCGGCCAAGGCCGACAACGCCTACCTTTTCGAAGAGATCAGCCTGATTGACCGGGTTTTGGGCAAACGTCACGGGCTCAACGCTGTCGATTCCGCCAAGATGCGCGCTGCATGCGAAAAGCTGGAAGCAGGCATGCCCGACACCGCCGAAATGACCGAGATCCTGCGCGACGCGATCAGCAGTGATGAGCGCGAAGCCACGCTGCGCGCGCTTTGGGCCGTGGTTTATGCGGATGGCGTCAAACATGACGAGGAAGATCTGCTCTTGCACCAGATCGAAAACGTCCTTGGGATTTCGCATGAACGCGCCAAGGCGTTGCAGGCCGAGGCTGAGAGTTAAGGCACCCCAAGCCTGCCACGGCTCCGGCGACGACAGCAGCCGGCCGACCCGTCCGGCCTCTTGCAGCGCAGCAATCCAAGGTTGGCGGGGCTGCCTATTTCTTGCGCCGCCGTTTGCGACGATGCATCAGCAGCGCCCAGATCACCGTAGCGATATATCCCAGGCACAGCACGATCAGCGTGACCCACGCATAGGTCAGCACCATCGCACCGGCAAAGGCGACCGCGACGAGGAAGTATTTCACGTTCTCGCGCGACACGCGTGTGGTCTTGAAAGACCATGTCGGGATACGGCTGATCATCAGCAGGCCGATCGCAACCATGTAAAGACAGATGATCAGGTCCGCGACCAGTGCCCGATCGGTGAAGGCGAAGGACAGGTACATCGGCAGCATCACCAGCATCGCCCCCGCAGGCGACGGCACGCCCACGAAATAGGCATGTCCCAGCGGTGGTTCTGACGATTTCGCGCCGACGTTGAATCGCGCCAGCCGCACGACGCAGCAGACGCAGTAGATCAGGACACACAGCCATCCAAGGCTGCTCATGTCCTCCAGCGCCCAGAAATACAGCAGCAGCGGGGGTGCTACGCCGAAATTCAGGAAATCGGCGAGCGAGTCCAGTTCCGCGCCCATCTTGCTGTCGACCTTGAGCGCGCGGGCAAGCCGCCCATCCACGCCGTCAAGCACGCAGGCCGCGAAAATCAGCAGGACGGCTGTCAGGAAATCCCCCTGCGTGCCGGACCTGATCGCCGTCAGCCCGGCGCAGATCGACCCGACCGTCAGCATGTTCGGCAGCAGGTGGATCAGCGTGAAGTCCTTGCGGGACGGTTCTGGTTGGTCTGTCATCGGTCAGGTCGTCGACACGTCGGTCAATTCCGCGATCACTGTCTCGCCCGCGACCATCGTCTGCCCAAGGCTGACCAGCGGTGTGATCCCGTCGGGCAGGTAGACGTCCAGACGCGATCCGAAGCGGATCAGCCCGAACCGCTCGCCCGTGGCCAGCTCGGTTCCGGGCTTCGTCCAGCATACGATGCGCCGCGCAACCAGCCCCGCGATCTGAACCACAGCGATGGATCTGCCATCGGCCATGTCGATCCGCAGGCTGTTGCGCTCGTTATCCACGCTGGCCTTGTCGAGCGACGCGTTCAGGAACTTGCCGGGCCGGTAGGAAACCTCGCCCACAGTGCCCGCAATCGGCGCGCGGTTCACATGGCAATTGAAGACGTTCATGAACACGCTGACGCGGGTCAGCGCCCTGTCGCCCATGCCAAGCTCTTGCGGCGGGACGGCGGGTTCGATCAAAGAGATTACGCCATCGGCAGGGCTGACCAGAACGCCCGGGCGGCGCGGCGTCACGCGTTCGGGGTCACGGAAGAAGTAGTAGCACCAGACCGTGGCCCCGACGCCGATCCAGCCCAGCACCTCCCATATGAGAAACAGCACAAGCGTGATCGCGGCGAAGATCGCAACGAATTTGCGCCCTTCCGGGTGCATTGGTTTGACGAAAGTGTCGAGCATGTTCATGGCGGGCGTCCTGGTGGGTGAGCGTGGTTGCCCTTCTGCCTAATCGCCTTGCGCGCAAGTTTGAAGGGCATGTCGTGCTCTGCGGTGGAAATCAGTGCCAGCATAGCCCGAATTCGCAGGAAAACCCGCTTCGCTTCGCCCGGACGTTGCGCTAGACAACAGGCATGACAACGCGGAGGCCCGCCTGATGACTTATCCCAAACCCGTCGTTCTGTGCATTCTTGACGGCTGGGGGCTGTCCGACCAGCACGAGGCGAATGCCCCCGTTCTGGCCGATACCCCCACCATGGACCGGCTGATGAAGACCTGCCCACATGCGCAGCTGATCACGCATGGGCCGGATGTGGGCCTGCCCACCGGGCAGATGGGCAATTCCGAGGTCGGCCACACCAATATTGGCGCGGGTCGCGTGGTGGCGATGGATCTGGGCCAGATCGATCTGGCAATCGAGGATGGGTCTTTCTTCGAAAACGAAGCGATCAAGGCATTCATCGACAAGCTCAAGGCGACCGGCGGCAAGGCCCATTTGATGGGCGTGGTGTCCGATGGTGGCGTGCATGGCCATATCAGCCATATCAAGGCGGCGGCGCGCATGATCTCGGATGCGGGCGTGCCGGTTCAGCTGCACGCGATCACCGACGGGCGTGACGTAGCACCGGATTCGGCCAAGGGGTTCATTGCGGATATCGTGGATTGGGCGGCGGCGCAGGCTGGCGCGCCAATCACCATCGTTACCGTGATCGGGCGCTATTACGCGATGGACCGCGACAACCGGTGGGAACGGGTGCAGACGGCCTACGATGCGATGATCCACGGCAAAGGACAGGCCACCGCCAACACCGCGCAAGAGGCTGTCGCGCAGTCCTATGCCAAGGGAAAGAATGACGAATTCATCCCCGCGACGGTGATCGGCGGCTATGCCGGGATGTCTGAGGGCGACGGATTCTTCTGTCTCAACTTCCGAGCTGACCGCGCGCGCGAAATCCTGGCCGCGATCGGCGCGCCCGATTTCGACGGGTTCGAACGCGGTGCAAAGCCCGGCTTTGCGGCGATGCTGGGCATGGTGGAATATTCGGATGCGCATAAGGCCTACATGCAGACGGCCTATCCCAAACGAGTGATCGTCAACACGCTGGGCGAATGGGTCTCGCATCACGGCAAGACCCAGTTTCGCCTCGCCGAGACGGAAAAATACCCGCATGTGACCTTTTTCCTGAACGGCGGCCGCGAGAAACCCGAGGAAAACGAAGATCGCTACATGCCCAAGTCGCCCAAGGTTGCGACCTACGATATGCAGCCCGAGATGTCTTCGGTCGAGGTGACGGACAAGTTTGTCGATGCGATCAGGCACGGCTATGATCTGATCGTGACCAACTATGCCAATCCGGACATGGTGGGCCATACCGGTGATTTGCAGGCCGCGATGAAAGCCTGCGCTGCCGTGGATGAGGGGCTTGGTCGCGTGATCGAGGCCCTGCAAGAGGCCGGAGGCGCGATGATTGTCACCGCCGATCATGGCAATTGCGAAACCATGGTCGATCCCGAAACCGGCGGGCCGCATACGGCCCATACGACCAACCCGGTGCCGGTTATTCTGGTCGGCGGTCCCGAAGGCGCGACGCTCGCGAATGGGCGTCTGGCGGATCTTGCGCCGACATTGCTGGATCTGATGGGCCTTGAAAAGCCTGCCGAAATGACCGGGGAAAGCCTGATCCGGCGATGAAACATCTGGCCTTGCTTCTGACCCTTCTGGCCGCGCCCGCGCTGGCGCAGGACGACCCCGCAGTGGCGGCGCGCGCGGCGGCAGAGGCGTTGGTGCAGGCGCAAGAGCAACTCGACGAGGCCGACGGCGCCCGTGACCGGGTCGCGGCCCTGACCACGACGGTCCGGGCCTACGAGGATGGTCTGGCCGCCCTGCGCGAAGGGCTGCGCCGGGTTTCGATCCGCGAATTGGAGCTGAGCCAGGCGTTGCAGGCGCAGGAGGGGGAGATTTCCCGCCTTCTGGGCGCGTTGATGACCATCGGCCAAAGCGATGCCCCGACGCTGGCGCTGCATCCGTCCGGTCCCACCGGAACGGCGCGCGCGGGCATGTTGCTTTCCGATGTGACCCCGGCGCTGGCCACGCAGGCCGCAGCGCTCCGCGCGGATCTGGAGGAGGTTGCGGCGCTGCGCCAGATGCAGGAAGAGGCCGTGACCCGCCTGACAGAGGGGCTTTCGGGTGTGCAGCAGGCCCGGACCGAGCTTAGTCAGGCCATCGACGAACGTCAGGACCTGCCGCGCCGCTTTACCGAAGACCCGGTGCGCACGGCGATCCTGATCGCCGGGACTGAAACGCTGGAGGAGTTCGCCGCAGGGCTTGGCCAGATGACAGAGGACGAGGCGCAGGGAGGCCTGCCCTCGATCACGGACCGCAAGGGCTATCTGCCGCTGCCAGCACCCGGAGAGATCCTGCGCGGCGCCGGAGAACGGGATGCGGCCGGGGTGCAACGCCCGGGCGTCGTGATCGGGACAGCACCGCGCGCGCTTGTCACCATCCCCACGGCTGCGACAATTCGCTATGTCGGGCCTCTGCTCGATTACGGGCTGGTCACGATTCTGGAACCGCAGGCCGATCTTTTGATCGTTCTGGCCGGTCTGGCAGAGGTTTACGGCCGCGCCGGGCAGGTCTTGCCCGCGGGCAGCCCCGTTGGCATGATGGGCGGCCAGATGCCCACCACAGATGCCGTCCTGTCACAGTCCGGTGAAGAGGGTGGCGCAGAGCTGACAGAAACGCTCTATATGGAAGTCAGAGAGGGAGACGACCCCGTCGACCCCCTGACGTGGTTTTCAACCGACAAGGATGACGCATGAAGAAATTTGTCATGGCAGCACTGGGCGGCACGCTGGCGGGCGTGGTCGCGACGACTCAGTTCGTCGGGCCGCTGCTGGCGCAGGAACAGACCAAGTCGAGCAGTGTCTACGAACAGCTCGACCTTTTCGGCGACATCTTTGAACGGATCCGCGCCCAGTATGTCGAAGAGGTCGACGAGGGAGAGCTGATCGAGGCCGCGATCAACGGCATGCTGACCTCGCTTGATCCGCATTCCAGCTACCTGTCCCCCGATGACGCCGCCGATATGCGCGTGCAGACACGGGGCGAATTCGGCGGTCTGGGGATCGAGGTCACGCAGGAAGAAGGCTTCGTCAAGGTTGTCTCGCCGATCGACGGCACCCCGGCCGAAGAGGCAGGCATCGAAGCGGGTGATTTCATCACCCATGTCGATGGTGAAAGCGTGCTTGGTCTGACACTGGATGAAGCGGTGGAAATGATGCGCGGCCCCGTCGGGTCCGAGATCATCATCACCGTCGTGCGCGAGGCCGATCCAGAGCCGTTCGACGTGTCGATCATTCGCGATACCATCAAGCTGACCGCCGTGCGCACGCGTCTTGAGGGCGATACCGTCGTGTTGCGCGTGACCACGTTCAACGACCAGACCTTCCCCAATCTGCAGGAAGGTCTTGCAGAGCAGGTCGAAGCGGCGGGCGGCATGGAGAATGTGAACGGCATCGTGCTGGATCTGCGCAACAATCCGGGCGGTCTTCTGACGCAGGCGATCAAGGTTTCCGACGCGTTTCTGGAACAGGGCGAGATCGTGTCCACCCGCGGGCGCGACCTTGTGGATGGCGAACGCTACAACGCCGAAAGCTATGTCGAAGGCGACCTGTCTGACGGCAAGCCGCTGGTGGTTCTGATCAATGGCGGCTCTGCCTCGGCATCCGAAATTGTTGCAGGCGCGCTTCAGGATCATCGCCGCGCCATTGTTGTCGGCACCAAGAGCTTCGGCAAAGGGTCGGTGCAGACCGTGATGCCCCTGCGCGGCGACGGGGCCATGCGCCTGACCACCGCGCGGTATTACACGCCATCTGGCCGGTCGATCCAGGCGCTTGGCGTGTCGCCCGACATCGTGGTCGAGCAGCCTCGCCGCGCGCCCGAGGCCGAAGAGGACGAGGATGCCGCGACACCCCGCACGCGGACAGAGGCGGACCTGCGTGGCAGCCTCGACAATGACAGCCTGACAGAGGATGAGATCCGCCAGATCGAAGAAGATCGCGCCAAGGCAGAGGCTGCGGCGAAGCTTCGCGAGGATGATTATCAGCTGGCCTATGCCATCGATATCCTCAAGGGGCTCAGCGCCCTTGGCTCTCAGGACTGACGGTGTTCGCGCGGGTCACCACAGTGCCGCGCCCCACGTCTATCTACCGATAACTGGCCCGGCGGAGTGCAAACTTCGCCGGGCCGCGTTTCAGACGGAGTGACTGCAATGACCCCCGAAGATATCGCCAAACTGCCTTACCGCCGGAATGTCGGAGTGATGCTTGTGAACGCGGATGGGCACGCCTTTGTCGGCCAACGCGTCGATAGCGACGTGCCCGCATGGCAGATGCCGCAAGGCGGGATCGACAAGGGAGAGTCCCCGCGCGATGCCGCCTTGCGCGAGCTGGAAGAAGAAACCGGCGTCACCCGCGATCTTGTCACCGTCGAGGCCGAAACCGAAGGCTGGCTGGCCTATGATCTGCCGCATGACCTCGTGCCCCGGATCTGGAAAGCGCGGTACCGCGGGCAAGAGCAGAAGTGGTTTCTGCTAAGGTTCCATGGTACCGACGATCAGGTGCGCATTGACGCCGACGATCATCAGGAATTTTCGGAATGGCGCTGGCTGCCTGCCAGCGAACTCGTCGACAATATCGTGCCCTTCAAACGAGACGTCTATGGCCGCGTTCTTGCCGCGTTCAAGGATCACCTATGACACGGTATGGCTTAGCAGCGCTGCTTGCGCTTTTCGCGGGTCAGGCCGATGCGCTGTCCTGTATGCGCCCCGATATTGCCCGCGATTACGAGCGCGCCGCCTCGGCAGAAGAGATCTATCACGCCGTCACCGGTGTGCTCGACTTTGATCCGGCAACGCTGCCCGTCGTTGACTATGACAACCAGCAAGCCACGCCGCCAGAGACCGACATTCCGGCACGTCTGACTGGCAGAACGCTGACCAGCAGCGGCTTCACGGCAGAGTTTGAGCGGGACATCACCCTGCGTGTGCATTGTTTCGGACCGTGGTGCGCCAGCCCGCAACCCGGCACGCCCTATCTGACCTTTGTCGAGAGCACGCGCCAAGGACTGGTGATGCATGTCGATCCCTGCGGGGGGCTGAGCCATCCCAATCCGTCGGCTGAACTCGAAGCCCGCGTCGTGGCTTGCTCCAAGGGCGACTGCCCACTTGATGACGGATCGCGTCCTTAGCGCAACCGCTCCAGCAAGCTTTGCGAAGCGTAGCCATCCGGGATCAGGCCGACGGATCGCTGGTAGGATTGCATGGCCGCGGCGGTCTTGGGCCCGATCCTGCCGTCCACGCCGCCCGTGTTGAAACCGGCCGCCGTCAGACGCTGCTGCATTTCCTTGCGTTCCTTGTAGGTCAGCCCCCTGTCACCCTCGGGCCAGGTGGCCTGTATCTTGGCGCCGCCGCCCAGACGGTCGCTTAGATGACCCACGCCGATCACATAGGCATCGGCGGCGTTATAGCGCTCGATCGCCTTGAAATTGGAAAAGATCATGAAGGCCGCACCCCGCGCGCCCGCAGGTAGCAGCAGTGACGCCTGCCCGTAATCCCGAACAGCGTTTCCATCCATGCCTTTCACGCCAAGCCGGGCCCATTCACTGGGCATACGGGTCAGATCGCGGCGCGCCAAGGAATAGTCGAAACCCTGCGGAATGCGGACTTCAACGCCCCATGGCTGGCCTTTCTTCCACCCGCTTTTGGCGAGGTAATTCGCGGTCGAGGCAAGCGCATCGGTTGGATCATCCGACCAGATGTCGCGCTTGCCATCGCCGGTGAAGTCTACCGCCAGCGCAAGGTAGGATGTCGGGATGAACTGGGTATGGCCCATGGCGCCGGCCCAGCTGCCCTTCATGTCTTCCGGCGTCGTATCCCCCGATTGCAGGATCTTCAACGCGGCGACCAGTTGCTGTTCAAAGAACTTGCCCCGCCGACCGTCAAAGGCCAGCGTCGCCAGCGAGCCGATCACGGGATCGGACCCGCGCCGCGTGCCATAGGCGCTTTCCATGCCCCAGACAGCGGCCACGACCTCTTTCTCGACGCCGTAGCGCGCTTCGATCGCCTCCAGCGCCGTGCCGTGCTGGTGCAGCGCCGCCCTGCCATTCTCGACGCGGCTGTCAGACGCGGCACTGGCCAGATAGTCGCCGATGGATTTGGTGAATTCGGATTGGTTGCGGTCCCTGCGGATAACCTCGGGGTCATAGCGCACGCCGCGCATCGCCCGGTCAAAGACCGACGCGCTGATCCCGGCGCTGAGCGCCCGCGCGCGGAACCCGGCGATCCAGCGTTCAAGCCCGCGTTGCAGGGCGGGATCGACTGGTGCCACCGTTGCCGGTCTTGGTGTCCCTGCCTGCGCCTTTGGGCGCAGCATCGGCCGTATCGACGCTTCGGGGGCCGCAGCGGGTATGATCTCGACCACTTTTTGCTGCATCGGGCGCGGCATCGGCCGGATGGACCGTTCGACAGGGCCCGCCATGCTGCCGGTTGTGGTCGCAAAAAGGGAGAGAAGCAGTGAAACAGAGACGAAACGCATCGTTGACCTCGGACATGCAAATCGCCTGAATCATATCGCGATCGCCCGGCATTCGAAAGCGGTCAGATCTGCTCCCGCGAGGTTTCGCCGAAGCCGTCTGTCTGGCCTCTCAGCCGTTCGAGATGCTGCCGCAGCAAAGATGTCCGATGCGGCCGGAAACTGGGGCCGGTCACGTCAAGCGTTGCGATACGGTCCAGCCGGAACGCGCGAAAGTCACGGCGCAGGCAGCACCATGCAAGAAGGCAGTGGCTGTCCTGAAAGAACACGATTTGCAGGGGCCGAACCTGACGATCCGACGGCTGGCCGTGTTTGTCGCGATAGGAAATCCGGATCTCCATCTCGTCCCATGCGGCCTTGCGAAGCACGCGAAGATCCACCGTCGCGCTCGGCGGGGGGAAGTAGCGATGGGCGCTGAGCACGGCGTGTTTCAACCGATGGGCCTGCCGGTCCGGCAGGCGGGCGCGCAGCTTGGCCAGCGCGGCCGTTGCGGCGGCGCCAAGATGCGGGTCGGCCACGGCTTCCACCTCTCGGAGGCCCAGCACAAGCGCTTCGAGCTCTTCGTCGGTGAAGGCGAGGGGTGGCAGGCTCGCATCCTCGATGACCGTGTAGCCAAAGCCCGCCGCGCCATCAATGACCGCGCCAAGCCCGCGCAGCGTGGCAATGTCGCGGTAGATCGTGCGTTCGGTCACGCCCAGCTCTCCGGCCAGCCGTGCGGCGGTGACAGGCGGTTCGAGGCTGCGCAGCCCCTGCATCAGGCGAAGCAATCGGTCGGTACGGCTCATGTTGCCATCATGCTGCCACATGCTGACGGAATGTGACAGGAGGCGACCCCGGCCGCATCACCGCCGGCGAGAGCTTTTGCGTCTGACGCTTGCCGCCTTTTTCTTGGCCTTGGTGGCCTTTCTGCGAGGCGCGGTGCCGCGTCTGCCCTGTCGGCCACGGCCCGTTGGCAATGCATTGCCGTCCAGTGTCAGCAATTCCAGCCCGATGCCGCCTGTAACCGGCACGGCCTCTGTCAGGCGGACCGTCACCCGCTGGCCAAGCCCGATGACGACGCCGGTATCGGCGCCCATCAGCGTGGCGGTTTCGGCGTCAAAATGGAAGTATTCAGAGCCGAGGTTGCGCATCGGGATCAACCCGTCCGCGCCGGTCTCGTCCAGCTTCACGAACGCACCAAAGCGCGCAATGCCAGAAATCCGCCCGCCCATCTCGGTCCCGACACGCTCTGACAGGTAAGACGCCAGATAGCGGTCGGTCGTATCGCGCTCGGCCATCATCGAACGGCGTTCAGTGTCCGAGATGTGTTGTGCGGTCTGCTCCAGCGCTTCGATCCCTTCGGGCGACAATCCGTCATCGCCCCAGCCATGTGCGGTGATCAGCGCGCGGTGCACGATCAGGTCCGAATAGCGCCGGATGGGCGAGGTGAAATGCGCGTAGGATTTGAGCGCCAGCCCGAAATGGCCGAAATTCTCGGGGTTGTAATAGGCCTGCGTCATGGATCGCAGCGTGGCCATGTTGATCAGCTCTGCCTCGTCCGAGCCTGCCGCGTCATGCAAAAGCCGGTTCAGGTGCGCGGTCTTGAGAACCTGCCCCTTGGCCAGCGTCAGCCCTGCGGCCTGAGCGGTTTCTCGCAGCGCGTCCAGCTTCTCGGGCGGGGGTTCCTCATGCACCCGGAACAGCAGCGGCGTGCGCTTGGCAACCAGTGTTTCGGCGGCGGCGACATTGGCCAGCACCATGAATTCCTCGATCAGCCTGTGCGCGTCGAACCGTTCGGAAAAGTTGACCGAGGTGACGTTGCCCTTCTCGTCCAGAACGATCTTGCGCTCCGGCAGGTCCAAGTCCAGCGGCTGGCGGGCATTCCGCGCGTCGCGCAGGGCGTAATAGGCATCGTAAAGCGGGCGGATCACGTCATCCATCAGCGGCGCGACCTTGTCGTTCGGCGTGCCGTCCATGCCTTCCTGCACTTCGCGGTAATTCAGTGCCGCCGGGGATCGCATCATCCCGCGCACGAAGCGATGGTCCAGCTTTTGGCCATGCGCGTCGATCCGCATCCGCACCGCCATACAGGCGCGCGGCACGCCTTCATGCAGCGAGCACAGATCGCCGGATAGCCGGTCCGGCAGCATCGGTACAACACGGTCGGGGAAATAGCTGGAATTGCCGCGGTTGCGGGCCTCGCGGTCCAGGGCAGAGCCGGGGCGCACATAATGGGCCACATCCGCGATCGCGACCCAGACGATATGGCCGCCCTCGTTTTTCGGGTCGTCATCGGGTTCAGCAAAGCAGGCGTCGTCGCGGTCGCGCGCATCGACGGGATCGATTGTGATCAGGGGAATGTCGCGCAGGTCTTCGCGGCCAGAAAGACCCGCGGGCTTCATCGCGTCAGCCTCTGCGATGGCATCGTCGGGGAAGCTGTCAGGGATGCCGTGCTGATGGATGGCGATCAGCGACACGGCCTTGGGGGCGGACGGGTCGCCCAGACGTTCGACAATGCGGGCGCGGGGCAGGCCAAGGCGCCCCTTCGGGCCCGCCTGTTCGGCCTCGACCAGCTCGCCATCCCTGGCGCCAAAGGCGGCGTCCTCGGACACGCTCCATTCCTTGTCGGACCCTTTGTCGATGGACACGATCCGACCACCTTCGGCACCTTTGCGGTAAATGCCGACAACGCGTTGCGGGTTGGCACCGATCCGGCGGATCAGCCGGGCCTCGTAATTGTGGTCTTCTTCGTGAACCACCCTCAGCTTGCCAAGGATGCGGTCGCCTTCGCCCAAGGCCGGATCGCTGGCGCGGGTCACGATCAGGATGATCGGCTCCACCCCTTCGCCATGCCATTCCAGCGGCCGCGCAAAAAGATCACCATCCGCCGTTGGTGCCTTGACCTGCAGCACGCTGACCGGGGGCAGCCGGTCGGGATCGCGGTAGGTTTTCTTGCGCTTTTCCAGATGCCCTTCCGCCTCCAGCTCTTTGAGCATGCGCTTGAGATCAATGCGCGCAGCGCCTTTGATGCCAAAGGCCTTGGCGATGTCGCGCTTGGCGCTGAGGGTCGGGTTTGCGGCAATCCATTCGAGGATCTCCGCCTTGGTGGGAAGCGTTTTCATGTCTCCGGCGTATCACGCCGCCGGAGCGGCGTCATTGCGAAAAACGCGCCGCGATTGTGACATCCGCATGACGGACCAACCGGTTTTCAGGATCAGGCGAAATAGTCGTGCAGAATCCTTGAATAGATCCGCTTGAGCTGGTGGATCTGGTCCACCTCCACACGCTCGTCCACCTGGTGCATGGTGCGACCGACAAGGCCAAACTCGACAACCGGACAGTGGTTTTTCACGAAACGCGCATCTGAGGTACCACCGGTGGTCGAGGCCTCAGGCACCACGCCGGTCTCTGCCTCTACCGCGCGTGCGATGAGATCAGACAGAGGCCCGGGCGGGGTCAGGAAACTTTCGCCGGATATCCTGATCTTCAGATCGGTGGTGGTGCCAAATGCGGCATCCACCTTTGCCGCCTCGTCTTGCAGCCAGCCGGAGAGGCTGGCGCCGGAATGCGCGTCGTTGAAGCGGATGTTGAGCGTGGCGCGCGCCTCTGCCGGGATCACATTGGTAGCCGGGTTGCCGGTGTCGATGGTCACGACGGCAAGGGTGGAGGCGTCGAAATGGTCGGTGCCGCCGTCCAGCTCGTGGCTGGCAAGGCGGTCCATCAGCCGGACAAGCGCATGCAGCGGATTGACCGCGCGGTGCGGGTAGGCGGCATGGCCCTGCACGCCCTGCACGGTGAAATGCGCGTTGAGCGAGCCGCGACGGCCGATCTTCATCATCTGGCCCATATTGTCGGGGCAGGTGGGTTCGCCCACGAGGCAAACTGACATGGCCTCCTGCTCTGCCTCCATCCAATCGAGTAGCGCCACGGTGCCGTCGGTTGCGTCGCCCTCCTCGTCGCCCGTGATGGTCAGGATAAGGGCACCATCGGGGGGCGTTTCGGTGACAAAATCTACAGCGGCGGCGGCGAAAGCGGCCACACCGGATTTCATGTCGGTGGCGCCGCGACCGTAGAGGAAGCCGTCCTTCACCTCGGCCCCGAAGGGCGGCATTGTCCAGGCCGCGGGGTCGCCCAGGGGCACGACATCGGTGTGACCGTTGAACCCGAAGGTGCGGGCGTGTCCCTTGTCGCCCCAGCGGGCGAAAAGGTTGGACACGCCGCCGCGATCCACGCGGGTACATGCAAAGCCTGCGCCTTCCAGCAGGTCTTGCAACAGAACCAGCGCGCCGCCTTCTTCAGGGGTGACAGAGGCGCAGCACACCAGCGCGGCGGTCAGGGCTTCGGGATCGGTCTGGGGCATGGAGTCTCCGGCAGGCAGGCGGCGGTTTGGCAAAGCGCGGTGGAGCCTGTGAGATGCGCCCGGCGCTTGGCGTTTGGTAACCAATCGCTTTCGTCAGGGCAAGCGAAGCGCCGAAAAGCGCAGGCGTATGGGTTTGCGTGAGGGCGGCGTGACCAAAAGGGGCGCTTCCGCGCGCTTTTTATTCAGCAAGTGGCGAGGTGACGCGTCGTTTCAGGCGATACGGGGGTGGAGATCACGCCTTGTCCTTGTCGAAGAACGGGGTGACCTGGGCCACGATGACCGAGTTTTCTACCAGCGCGCGCGCCATGAGGGCCTGTTCGTCTTTGTCCATCTCGTGGCCCTGGGCCACACGCTCTTCGGCTGTACCGTAGCCGGTGACGTCCAGCGGGGCCATGTCGGCCTGTTTGAGGATGGCCACGGTTTCGCGCACGGCCTCGGCCTCGTCTATTCCAGAGGCAAAGCACAGCAGACCGGCACCGGTGGCACCTTTTGGCAGCCCGTCGCCGGTCTTGCGGCCAACTTCGACCAGCAAGGTATAGACCTGTTGCGGTTTTTTCTTCTTTTCGGTCATCTGGCCGGTATTCCCATATCCGCAAAATGCAAAGCCCCGCGCGGGGAGGCGCGGGGCTGTCCTAGACGTTTGGGGCGCGTTTGGGAAGCGTCAGCTTTTGACGGCGCGATATCCCCAGATCAGGATACAGGCGCCTATGATGCCGACAATCAGCTGGGGTATCCACGCGCCTGCTGCGAAGATGCCGAAGATCCCAAGGATTGCGTTGGCGATTATCGCGCCCACGATCCCCAGGATGATGTTCAGAATGATGCCCGTATCCGCCTTCATGATCATGCTGGCGATCCAACCGGCAAGGCCGCCCACGACGATGGCGGCAATCCAACCTATTCCTTGCATGTCGTTCCTTCCCGCTGTTGCAAAGCTGTTCTGACGGGTCAACGTCGCAACCGGCGGGAAGGTTCCATGCGTGTGCGGATCAGTCGCGCAGCAACTCGTTGATGCCGGTTTTGGAGCGGGTGCGTTCGTCCACACGCTTCACGATGACCGCGCAGTAGAGGTTGATGCCGTTCTTGGAGGGCATGGAGCCTGCGACGACCACGGAATAGGGGGGCACTTCGCCATACATGACTTCGCCGGTTTCGCGGTCAACGATCTTGGTGGACTGGCCGATGAAGACGCCCATGCCAAGGACGGAGCCTTCGCGGATGATGCAGCCCTCGACCACCTCGGAGCGGGCGCCGATGAAGCAGTTGTCCTCGATGATGGTGGGGCCGGCCTGCATGGGTTCCAGCACGCCGCCGATGCCGACGCCGCCCGACAGGTGCACGCCTTTGCCGATCTGCGCGCAGGAGCCGACGGTGGCCCAAGTATCGACCATCGTGCCTTCGTCGACATAGGCGCCGAGGTTCACGAAGGAGGGCATCAGCACCACGCCGGGCGCGATATAGGCCGATTTGCGGACGATACAGTTGGGAACGGCGCGGAAACCTGCGGCTTTCCACTGGTTGTCGCCCCAGCCCTTGAACTTGCTGTCGACCTTGTCCCACCAGCCAGAGCCTTGCGGGCCGTTATCCTGCATTTCCATATCCTTGATGCGGAAACCGAGCAGAACAGCCTTCTTGGCCCATTGATTGACGTGCCAGTCGCCATTGTCCTGACGTTCCGCCACGCGCAGCTTGCCGGAATCGAGCGCGTTCAGCGTGTCCTCGATCGCCTCGCGGGTCTCGCCGCCGGTCGAGGGCGTGATGGTATCGCGCGCCTCCCAGGCGGCTTCGATGGCGGTTTCAAGCTGGGCGTTGGACATCGGTGTCTCCCTAAAGGCGAAAATCGGTTGTCGCCCTATACCCGTGTCTGGGCAACGCGGCAATCGAAGATGGGGCTGCGCCTCATGCCAGCGGGTTCGGGGCGATATTGCCGCCGCAGAGCAGGACTGCCACGCGCTCCCCAGCGGCTGGGACGTATGCGCCGGACATCAGCGCGGCGAGCGCGGTGGCGCCAGCGGGTTCGACCAGTTGGCGTGCATCATGCCAAAGCGCGCTTTGGGCTTTGGCGATATCCGCGTCAGTGACGAGCACCGACTGCACCTGTTCCTTGGCGAGGTCAAAGCAAAGCTGGCCGATCCTGCGGGCACCCAATGCGTTGGCGGCAATGCCCGACACATCGACATCAACCGGAGAGCCTGCATCCAGCGCGGCGTGCAACGTGCAGGCTGTTTCGGGCTCTACCGCCACGATCTTGCGGCGACCGTTCAACCAGGCAAGCGCGCCGCCGATCAGCCCGCCACCGCCAACGGCGATCAGAACGGTATCTGTCGTCAGGCCCTGATCCTCCCATTCGCGCATTACGGTGCCTTGGCCCGCCAACGTCGCGGGCGCGTCATAGGCGTGGATTTGCATGGCGTCTGTTTCCGCCTCAAACGCCTGCGCTGCTTCAAGGGCGTTGGAATAGGCGCCCGGAACCACGGTGAGATCGGCGCCGGTGCGTCGGATCAGGGCGATCTTCGCCGGTCCTGCGATTTCGGGCACGAAGATCTGTGCCGGATGGCCAAGACTGGATGCCGCGAACCCGACAGCGGCACCGTGATTGCCGCCAGAGGCCGCGACGACCCCGGCGGCCGGAACATTCGTGGACAGCAGCGTGTTGAATGCGCCCCGCGCCTTGAAGCTGCCCGTGTGCTGGACCTGCTCAAGCTTCAACTCGACAGGGTAGGGCAGGCCAAACCCTTGTGCGGTCATGACCGGCGTCCTGCGAAGATGCCCCTGCGAGCGTGTCGCCGCGGCCTCGATTTCCGATTTCCAATTCACCCGAACAGTCCTGTTTGCTGGCGTCGCTGCCGCGAAGGCTATAGGCAGGGTTCCAAGCGAACAAGGACACAGCCCATGCACGAAGAACGCAACAGCATTTTCCGCGACGCGGGCCTTGACCGGCGTACGGCCACCGAGGTTCCCGACACTCCGCAGACGCGGGCCCCATCCTATCGGCTGGCTTTTGCCGACGATGAATTCATGTGCCGGGACGAGCTTCGCCCGGTGCGGTTGCAGCTGGAGCTGCTCAAACCCGAGATGATGCTGGACGAGCATGGGGTGCAATCAACCATCGTCCTGTTCGGAGGGGCGCGCATTCCTGCGCCCGCGAACAAGGCGAATGCGCGGACCAAGACGCTTGCGGACCTGTCGCATTTCTATGACGAAGCGCGGAACTTCGCCCGGCTTATGACAGAACATAGCAAGGCGTCGGACGGGCGGGAAAACGTGATCGTCACGGGCGGCGGTCCCGGCGTGATGGAGGCGGGAAATCGCGGTGCGCATGATGCGGGCGGGCGGTCCATCGGGTTGAATATCGTGCTGCCCCACGAACAGGCGCCCAACGAATATGTCACGCCGGATCTGTGCTTCAACTTCCACTACTTTGCCATTCGCAAGATGCATTTCCTGATGCGCGCACGGGCGATCTGCATCTTCCCCGGCGGCTTCGGGACGCTGGATGAGATGTTCGAGTCCCTGACGCTTATCCAGACGGGCCGGATGCGGCGCGTTCCCTTCCTGCTGTTCGGGCGCGAATTCTGGGAACGGATCATCAACTGGGACGCGCTGGCGGATGCCGGAACCATCGCCGATCAGGATCTTGATCTGTTCCGCTATGTCGAAACCGCGCAAGAGGCTTTCGAGCTGATTGAGAACTGGGAATCCGCCCCTGCGAGAGACGACATTCCCGGGCGATAAAAAATACAATTCAGGGTTGTGGGAATTGCAGTTAACTGCTTGCAATAAAGCGAAAAAGACGCCCTTGGGGTAAAGTTAACCCCTCTTTGGCAAAACTGCCGTGACTCTCAGGAATCGAATTGTTATCACCCGAGCAAATTTTCAGTCAGTAAGGAAAGTTCTTTTTGGACATAGAGCAGACAAAGCTTGAGGGCGTCCTGGTCATCACCCCGAAACGGTTCAGTGACGCTCGCGGCAGCTTTTCCGAAGTCTGGAATCGTCAGACGATGAGAGAGGCGGGATTGGATTTCGACTTTGTGCAGGACAACCAGTCCATCAGCACGAAGGTGGGAACCATACGGGGTTTGCACTATCAGGCCCCTCCCCATGCCCAGGACAAACTGGTGCGGGCCGGGCGCGGCCGGGTTCTGGATGTCGTCGTGGATGTTCGCCGTGGCTCGCCTGGCTACATGAATTGGATTGGCGTGGAACTGTCCGAAGAAAACGGGCGCCAGCTTTTTGTGCCCAAGGGCTTTCTGCACGGGTTCATCACGCGAGAGCCGGACTCGATGCTGCTTTACAAGACGACTGATGTCTACGCGCCGGAATGTGACGGGAGCGTGCATTTTGCCGACCCGGAGATTGGTATTGATTGGGGCATTGATCCTGCCGCGGCTGTCGTTTCCGACAAGGATGCGAAAGCGCCGACGCTGAAGGAATGGACATCCCCGTTTGAGTATGAGGGCTGAATAATGAAGATTCTTGTCACCGGCGGTGCCGGTTTCATCGGTTCTGCAGTGGTGCGACAGGCCATTCGCGACGGCCACGCGGTCGTCAATCTTGACGCGCTGACCTATGCGGCCTGTCTGGATAACGTGGCCTCTGTCGCCGACCACGACTATTACGCCTTCGAGAAAGCGGATATCTGCGACGCCTCGGCGCTGAAATGGATCTTCAAGGTTCATCAGCCCGACGCTGTCATGCATCTGGCCGCCGAGAGCCATGTCGACCGCTCGATCGACGGGCCGGGTGATTTCATCCGCACCAATGTCGAGGGCACCTACACGTTGCTCGAAGCGGCGCGGGAATACTGGTTGAACATGGGCAAGCCGATGAATTTCCGCTTCCACCATATCTCGACCGACGAAGTTTACGGCACGCTTGGCGAAACGGGAATGTTCACCGAGGACACGCCCTACGCGCCGAACTCGCCCTATTCCGCATCCAAAGCCTCCAGCGATCACTTGGTGCGCGCCTGGGGAGAGACCTACGGGCTGCCGTTCGTTCTTACCAATTGCTCCAACAATTACGGGCCTTACCACTTCCCCGAAAAGCTGATCCCGGTCGTGATCCTCAAGGCGCTCGCCGGAGAGCCGATCCCGGTTTACGGCGCGGGCGAGAACATTCGCGACTGGCTGTATGTCGAGGATCACGCCGACGCGCTGCTGACTGTGCTGCAGCACGGCGTGAATGGGCGGACGTATAATATCGGTGGCGAGAACGAGGCCAAGAACATTGATCTCGTGCGGATGATCTGCGCCATTCTTGATGAAAAGCGGCCCAAGGATACCGGCTATGCCGAGCAGATCACCTTTGTCACCGACCGCCCGGGCCACGACCTGCGCTATGCGATCGATCCGACGCGCATCCGTACCGAGCTGGGCTGGCGCCCGTCGGTGACGCTTGAAGAAGGTCTGCGCAAGACTGTCGACTGGTACCTTGAAAACGAGGATTGGTGGCGTGCGCTGCAACAGCGTCAGGGCGTGGGGGTCCGGCTGGGCACGAAAGGATGAGCATCCTTGTCTTTGGCAAGACCGGGCAGGTCGCCACAGAGCTGCAGCGGCAGGCGGATGTCGTGGCCATGGGCCGCGACGTTGCCGACCTGAGCAATCCCAAAGCCTGCGCCGATGTGATCCGTGCGAGCAATGCGACAGCGGTGATCAACGCCGCGGCCTACACGGCTGTCGACAAGGCCGAGGACGAGAGTGACCTTGCCAATCTGATCAACGGCGATGCACCTGGCGCCATGGCGCAAGCCTGTGCCGAGAAGGGAATTCCCTTCGTCCAAATCTCTACCGATTACGTTTTTGATGGCGGTGGCACGCACCCGTGGAAGCCCGGCGACGCAGTGGCACCCTTGGGTGTCTACGGTGCCAGCAAGCTGCGCGGAGAAGAGGCTGTGCGCGCAGCGGGTGGCACGTCTGTCATCCTTCGCACGAGTTGGGTGTTTTCGGCCCATGGCGCCAATTTCGTCAAGACAATGCTGCGTCTTGGGGCAGAGCGTGACCGGCTGACAATCGTTGCCGATCAGATCGGCGGCCCGACAGCGGCAGCCGATATCGCAGCGACCTGCCTGACCATCGCAAAGACCTTGCAGAGCGACGCGGGCCTTGCGGGCACCTATCATTTCAGCGGTGCGCCTGATGTCAGCTGGGCCGATTTCGCACGCGAGATCTTTCGGCAGGCCGGGCTGACCCCGGAAGTTGTCGACATCCCCAGCTCTGACTTCCCGACCAGGGCCATAAGGCCTGCCAATTCGCGGCTGGACTGTTCCGGCCTGCAAGCGGCGTTCGGAGTCCGGCGGCCTGACTGGCGCAACAGCCTGAACGACGTTCTGACCGACCTGAAAGGACTTTCCTGATGACCAACCGCAAGGGTATCATCCTCGCAGGGGGATCCGGCACACGGCTCTACCCGATCACGATTGGCGTGTCGAAGCAGCTGATGCCGATCTACGACAAGCCGATGATCTACTACCCGCTGAGCGTATTGATGCTGGCAGGTATCCGCGAGATCGCGATGATCACCACGCCGCAGGATCAGGACCAGTTCAAGCGCGTGCTGGGCGATGGCAGCCAGTGGGGCATCAAGCTGACCTATGTGGTGCAGCCCGATCCGGGCGGGCTGGCGCAGGCCTATACGCTGACAGAGGATTTCCTCGACGGCGCGCCGTCCTGCATGGTTCTGGGCGACAACATCTTCTTCGGCCACGGGTTGCCGGAACTTCTGGAAGAGGCGGATGCCAAGACCGAAGGCGGCACCGTTTTCGGCTATCACGTCGCAGATCCCGAACGTTACGGCGTGGTGGCGATGGACGATCAGGGCAATGTCACGGATATCATCGAAAAACCCGAAGTGCCGCCGTCGTCCTATGCGGTGACAGGGCTTTATTTCCTGGATGGCAAAGCGTCAGAACGCGCGCATCAGGTGAAGCCGTCCGAACGCGGTGAGGTGGAGATTACCTCGCTGCTGGAGATGTACCTGCACGAGGGGTCCCTGTCGGTCAAACGCATGGGGCGCGGCTTTGCCTGGCTGGATACAGGGACTCACGGGTCGCTGCTGGATGCGGGCAACTTCGTGCGTACGTTGCAAAAGCGTCAGGGCATGCAGACTGGCTGTCTTGAGGAGATTGCCTTTGCCGCAGGCTGGATTGATGCAAAGGCGCTGGCAGAACATGCCGAGACTTTGAAAAAGAACGATTACGGGAAGTATCTGCGCAGCTTGCTGCACGAATAGGCCCTAGCCTTCGGCGCAGATAGTTTCGAACACCTCCAGAATCGCCGCCCGCCACACGGGCGGCGAAAATTTTTCCTCCCATCTGGCGTGGATTTCGCGGCCGATGGCTTCTCGCCTCGCGCGGAACCGCAGAGTAACCCGGTCAATCCGCGCTGCGGCCTGACCCGGATAGAGCGTGTCGATCAGATGCATTTCGGGATGGTGACGGCTTAGCAGCGCGGTTCCACCCACGGGCGTTGAAAAGATCGGCAGGCCGTATTCAAACGCCTCCAGCATACCAATCGACAATCCTTCATAGCGTGACGTCATCAGGTACCCATCCGCCTGCGCCAGAAGCGGGCGCACGTCATTGGTCGGCCCTGCGAAATTGACGCGAGACATGGCATCGTCAGACAGGACACGGGCGAAACGTTTTCGCAGGCTCGGCCCATCTGTGTTTATTCCGACCAGAGTCAGCCGAAAATCAGCAGCCAGATGCGCAAATAGCTTCGCGGCCGCGGCGAGGTTCTTTTGGCGTGCGTCGCGTGTCGTCATGACCAGATGCCGCGGCCCCTTGGGTGCCGGTGTCGGACGGAACCCTCCCAGATCGGAACAGTTCGGCACGATATGGCAAAGATGACGCGCAAGCAGGCGCGGCGGGAAGGCGGCCTGATCCTCTTCGGTCAGGAAGATCAGGTGATGCTGCGGTGTGGCGTTCAGGAAATGTCGCTCCAACCGGCGGAAAAAGGTTGCGGCTGCAGGGCGATGTCCCGGCCCGAATGGCACGCCGTGATAGGTGCAGATCAGGCGCAGCTTGGGACGTTTGCGGACAACCATCCTTGCGAGCGGCAGTGTAAGCCGGGCATGGGCCCAAATGATATCAGGTTGAATGGAGGCCACGGCGCGATCAAGCTGGTTGGCCGCCGCCCGGATGCGTGCAGGTTTCAATGACGACGCCAGGCCCTGTATTTCAAGATGCTGTCGCCCCGGCTCTGCCGCAAATCCGTAGCCGCCGGAATCCGCGTCCGACGCAATGACGACCTCTGCCCGGTCAGTCAGAGCGTTGGCGAGTTGGTGGATATGGCGTGGCACGCCGGAACGCCCACCATCGCCCCCCAGCAGCAGTATCTTTGGTCGCGAGGGCAGCATTTCAGACCCGCCCCAGAATCGCGGCGCACCAAAGCATGAACGTCCCCGCACGGCCTTGTCTGTAGACACCAAGCTGCCGCAATCGCCGCAGACGGTCCAGAGGCGCGGCCCGTCGCGCCGCGATGAAATCTGCCAGCAGTGCCCGGTTTTCCGGGGTCAGCCGATGGGCAGAGCGCTGCAAGGCGTCGGCGTGCTTTTGGGTCGTGCGGCCATAACTGCCCGAAAGAACCCGAAAGGGCCTGCGAAGAAGAGCGCCCAATCCGTGATGGCCCGATCCGACGGCGTTTCGGGCGTGCTGGCGATACTTCACGGTTGGCACGTCATCCAGCAGGATTGCACCGCCCGCTCCGCTGATAAGCTGGTAAATCCACCAATCATGATAGGGCGGCTCCCCCGCTTCGCTGCGCGCCGATTGCACCAGTTCGATTGCGGCCCTGTTGAGCACCATGCAATTGCCGCCCGCAACGTTCTGTACCAAGGCATGTCGAAACCCCGGCGCGCGATCAGGCATGGGGGCCGCATGGCAGGAGCTGAGATCATCGTTGCAGATCAAGGCGCGGGCGCAGAACAGCGCTGGCTGCCCGTGGGGCAGGCAGGCCAACCCATGGGCTGCGCGTTCCAGCTTCTGCGGGAGCCAGACATCATCCTGATCGCTAAGCGCAGCATATTCGGCATCTTGCGGCAGGGCGGCAAGCAGTGTCAGAAAATTCTCTGTGGCGCCCTTGCAGGGGCCTTCAAACACGGTCAGCTCTTGGTTGTCGGCATATTCTTGCAAGATCTCGCAGGTGCCATCCGTCGATCCATCGTCGCTCGCAAGGAACCAGCGGGGCCGCACCGTTTGTCCGAGAATGCTGTCAATCTGCGCGCGCAAAGTTCCGGCGCCGTCATGGGTTGCCATGAGCACCGAAATGGATGGAAGTTGCGGGGCCTTTATCATCGGCCCGACATATACCTGCTTTTGCCTCCGATCCATACGAATCTGTGTCTGAAACAGGCGTTGCACCCGCTTCAGGGGGCTTGTTGCCAGCAGTCAGACTGTGGCCGATGGATGTTATCAGTGCGTGACCGGTCTGGCGGTGACAGGTCAGGCAAGCAGAAAAAGGCGCGGAGCCAGTCCGCGCCCACTTCCGGGTATAATCTAGACGGGTTGATTGTCGGACATCTTTCGCCAGTCGGTGCCATCGCTATACGCAGGCTGGGCACCGCCCGACGCGTCTGAAACGAACGCGATACCGCCTGCACCAACGCTGGATGCGGATGGAAGCGCCGCTTTCGCTGTCGGCTTAAGCCGCGCTATCCCGTCAATGTCCAGTTTTGCGACGCCGGGTGCCCGGCCGATCCCGACACGGCTGTTCTTGTCGATGTAGAGCGCATTGTTCATCGACGCGCTGCCGGGGAACTCCATCACCAAAGGGCTGCCTTTCCAGACACCCGAAGCGTCATAGGCGGTGATGTTGAACTGCTCGAACCCCGCATGCACGAGGCAGGCATAGCGGCGCACCCCGCCAAAGCCCATCTGGATCGATGAGGCCACCGGGTTGGGGTGGCTGTTGTTCAGCGTCGCGGTCAGATAGCTGTGCTTGTCCGTGGAAGAAATCAGCCGGTCGGCGGCCAGATCTTCGTCAATGAAGACCGGTGTGGCGATCTGCGTAGCGGATCCGTCCGCGGCAATGGACATGGCATCGGTCCATGTCGTCCCATCGGCACTGACCTTGATGGCAAAGCTGTCGCTTCCGGTTGTGCCCATCTCGGCCCGCCCGCCCCAATTGGTCTGGAACAGAAGGCTGGCCGTATCTGCCGCCGCCGCTTTGTTGATCTTCAACTGATGCCCATCACCGGCATGGTTCAGCAGCGTTGCGTCCGACGACACCGCAAGCCGGTTGATGTCATCGGCGGCAGTGGCAATGCCCAACTGCGGCACGTTCTGGATTGGCTGCCCGGCGTAAAGGCCCAGCTGTGTCCAGTCGCTGCCATCATAGGCGCACAGGATGTCTTCATCACGCACCTGCACGACCCAGCCTTCTTCCGGTGCGAAAAAGCTCCAGCCCGTGCCCTCCTCGAACACAGCGATGTCGCCCGAACGCCCGGCCCACGCCCCGGAGGCCGAAGGCCCGACGACATGGCGTTCGCCATGGTCGGGGTTGGCTGGTGGATCGCCCACGCTGCGGCTACCCACGGTTGGCTGAACAAGAGCGTCCAACACCCTCAGCGCCTCGTTATGGGTGACGTGCTTTTGCGCCTGCGCGGGCGCGATATACGGTAGTGAAAGAACAGCCGAGACCTCAGACATGGATAATTCCCCGTTAACGATATTGACGGGAAAGCTGTCATGGCGGGGTTACGGTTCACTGATCAGACAGTGCGCTGCCTGTTGCGCGGCTATTTTCGCATCCAGGGGGGCCGGTTGCCACGCATCGTATGTTCGTGATGTGCGATCGCGCGCTCGATCCGGGAATAGTATTTCAAACGGCCATTCTCAAGTACTGCACCGCTCTTGCACATGCGTTTGAGCAATTGCATGGAATGCGACACGATGATCGCGCCGCTGCGCTCCAGCCTGGCGTCCAGGATTGCCTCGCTTTTGCTGCGAAATGCCGCGTCACCGACCGAGGTGACCTCATCGATAAGATACGTGTCGAACTGGATGGCCATGGAGAAACCAAAGGCCAGTCGGGACCGCATGCCAGAAGAGTAGGTGCGCACCGGTAGGTTGAAATGAGCCCCCAGCTCGGAAAAATCCCTGACGAATTCGCACATCTCATCGGTATCGGCGCCGTAGATGCGGGCGACGAACCTGCAATTCTGCGCCCCGGTCAGATCCGGGTGAAAGCTGCCTGCGAACCCCACTGGCCACGAAACCGTGCCCGTCGAAAGCACCTCGCCAGCGTCGGGATCCATCGTGCCGGCGATCATCCGCAATAGGCTCGACTTTCCCGCCCCGTTCCGGCCGACCAGTCCCACACATTCGCCTGTTGGAAAGGTAAAATTTATGTCGCGCGCAACGTGTTTGGTAACACCGTTGACCGTGTAGCTTTTGTTGAGGTTCCGGAGGACAATCATTGCGGCTCAGCGCCTGTCGCGCACGCTGTAGTAGATCAGCACGACAATGGCCCAGGTCAGCAGGGCGAAAACGCTGGTCAGAAGGGTCAGCAACCATCGCTGGGGATAGCCAGAGCTTTCTGCGAGCGTCGGTCGGGTATATGCGGCGAGATACCGGCTTTGACGCCGCGCTTCTGCCTGGGCTGCGTCGAAGGCAGAGAGAGCCGACACATAGGCGTTTTCGGCAAATTCGCGATCCACGACCAGCCGTTCATACTCTCCGACCAGGGTGGAGTAGTCCTGCCCCCCGGATGCAGCACCCGCCCCGACACCAAACTTGGTGCGTTCTTTCTCGATCAACTGTTCGATCACCGCGATCCGACGCTCGCTCTGTTCGATCCTGGGGTCGGCAGCGCGCGTGGTTTCGCGCAGCAGGTTCATCTCGATGATGGCCTCGGCGAGCTGTGCTTCCAGCGAATTGAGCAGCCCCATCTGGCCCTGAATGTCCGCAGAGGGGTCGACCAACTGCGTCTCGGACCGGAAGCCGGTCAGCGCCTGACGCGCTACCTTCAGCCGCTCTACCGCCTTTTCCAGTTCTTCCCCGGCGTAGCGCGTGGCGTCTTCGCGTGCGATCGCGGACAGTTCGTTGATCATGGCCGAGGATTCCGCAAAGATTTCCCTCGCGATCATCTGCGCGTCCTGCGGGTCAAATGCGTGAACACGCAACTCGATCAGGCCAGTGCCGCTATCATAGAAAATGCGGACCATCCGTTTCCAGTAGTCCAGAAGATCCTCGATCGATCCGGTTTCATCGAAGGCGAAGATCGGGTCAAAATCGGGTTTGGAGTAGATCGAGCGCAGGTCCAGCTTTTCGTCGATCCGTTGAACAAGGTCCTGGCTCTGGATGAATTCGTAGAGGATATCCGTATCGGACGAACTTGTGCCCGAAAGGCTGCTCAACCCCGAGATCAGATCGAGCGAAGAGTTCACATCTTCCGACCTTACGGAGAAACCGACTGTCGATGTGTACTGATCTTCGGCTATTGCAAAAAGATAATAGGCGGCAAGCATCAGCGGTGTTACGACCATCAGGAAAAACGCCACGATCAGGCCCAGATGCCGTTTCTTGACCGATGCGTCGGCAACTGTTGGCGGCGCGGCAATCACGCCGGCCTTGTCAGATTTCTTCTTGGTCGATTTTTTGGTGGCTTTGGGTTTCTCGGACGTTTCTTCAGTCTCACTGTCCGGCGTAGTGGTGCTGCTTTCTTCCGCTCTGGCATCTGACTGCGACTTAGCGGCCCGGATGGCTGCTTTCCGCCTCTTCAACTTGGCCGCATTTGTAGGGCGGCCCTTCGCGGGCTGCGGTCCGTCGGGCTTGGCCACGTCTGACGAACGGACCGCTTGCAGCGCCGGGTCTGCGCTTTGCGGGGCGTTTGGCAGAGTTGCTTCGGGAGCGTCGCTCGGAGCCGCTGCGGATTGTGAAGACGTCTTGGAAATGGTCAACTCGCTCGATACTGGTTGCCCGTGACTGGGTAGCCCGGATTGATTTACACCTTCACACGCCGGTTGCAATACGGCAAACGATAACATGGTAGTGCCCAGGCAGGGAACACAATGTGTGCCCGGGGAGAGGATGCAGAAGCGATGGCAAGCAAGTTACTGGCTCGAAGGTCCCGCAAGTTTCCCGGCACAAGGGCCATCACGGCGCTGTTGCTTCGCGAGATGTCCACCACCTACGGAAAGTCACCGGGTGGATACATCTGGGCGGTATTGGAACCGGTGGCCGCCGTGTCCCTGCTGTCGATCGTGTTTTCCTTTGCCTTCCGCAAGCCACCCATCGGCAATGATTTTGCACTGTTCTACGGTACGGGCTTCATGCCCTTCGTGCTCTATAACGACGTGGCGCGTAAAATAGGCCTTTCGATCCGGTTCTCCAAACAACTACTCGCCTATCCGAGCGTGAACTTCGTCGACGCGATACTCAGCCGTTTCATTCTGAATTACCTGACACAGGCAATGGTCGCGTTTGTTTTCATGACCGGGTTGATCGTGCTCGTAGACGCCAATGTGATCCTCGACTGGGGGGCCATAGCTCAGGCCATGAGTATGGCCGCTGCCTTGGCGTTGGGGCTGGGTGTCATGAACTGCTTTTTGATCCATATGTATCCGGTCTGGGATCAAATCTGGACAATCATAAACCGGCCGGCGTTCATTCTGTCGGGCGTGCTGTTCGTCATCGATGACATATCCGAGCCATACCGTTCGATCCTGCTCTACAATCCGATCGCACATATCGTCATGCAATTCCGCGCGGGCTTCTTCGTGACCTATGACGCGGTCCACGTGTCGCAGACATATGTGTATACGATATCGATCATCTGCATGTTTTTTGGGCTGCTGTTGTTGTCTCGGTACAACCGTTACATCCTGAATGAAGCCCCCTGATGGATCTGCGTCTATATTCCCATTTGCAGGGGCAAGGGCTGGTTGATAAGGGGGGCGTGAACGCCTCAGTCGGGACCAAGTATGCGACTTACCTCACAGCTTCCTTCTCATCGCCTTGCACGGTTCGCGCGCCTTTTTCTGTTAAAGCCAAGTGAGCGCCGTTACCTGTCGGCGGCATCGAAAAGCGGGCTGTTTGACAAGGTGTACTACAAGGGGGCTTACCCCCATATTCATCCTCTGTATCATAAATTTGCCCTGCGCCATTACATCGTCATCGGCGAACGGATGGGCTTTCGGCCGAACCCTGACTTTTCACCCTCAGCTTACCTGCGCTACAATCCTGACGTTGCAGCGACCGGGGTTCCGCCGTTCCAGCACTGGGTTACAGCCGGGCACAAGGAAACGCGCGTCCACAAGGAATTACCGCAGGTTGTCGAACTGCCGCAGGCCAAGATGCCGGTACTGCGCTTCGATGGGGACCGCGAAACTGCGCCTTACGCGATTGTCGTTCACATCTACTATCCTGACCTTTGGGATGAATTCCGCGAGACGCTGGAGCGGGTAAATCTCGATTACGACCTCTTTGTCACGATTACCTATCGCGGCGCAGAGACGGATGAACTCGCGCAGAAGATCCGCGAGCAGTTTCCCAAAGCGGTCGTTGCGCCGATGCCCAACCGTGGGCGTGATATTCTGCCGTTCGTTCACCTGATCAACTCCGGCGTGCTGGATGGCTATAAGGCCGTCGCGAAATTTCACACCAAGAAATCTCCGCATCGCGAGGATGGTGACAAGTGGCGCCGCCATCTCATTGACGGCATCCTGCCGAAGGAAGGTCTTGAGGAGAAAGTCGCGGCCTTTGTCGCCGATGAAAGCGCAGGTTTCTGGGTGGCGGACGGCCAGCACTTTACCGGCGAGGAATGGTGGGGCTCCAACCTGGAGACGACGCGCAGCCTGATGCGCCGGATAGAAGTGGTGGTCGATCAAGGCAAACTGTCCTTTCCGGCGGGCTCTATCTATTGGGTCAAGCCCTTGCTTCTGGGCATGATCAAGAGTTTGAAGCTGAACGAGAATATCTTCGAGCCGGAGCAAGCGCAGGTCGACGGCACCCTGGCACATGCGATCGAACGCGCCTTGGGCTTTTTGTGCGAGGCGACGGGGCAAAAGGTGGTCCAATCCAGCCAGATTGACCCGATGCTGCAACATCAACGGCCCGAGACACCGCAATTCGTCAGCGCTTTCTACCTGCCGCAATTCCATCCCATCCCGGAAAACGATGCCTGGTGGGGCAAGGGCTTTACCGAATGGCGTTCCACCGTCTCTGCGACCTCTCTTTTTCCGGGGCATCTGCAACCGATGCTGCCCTCTGACCTTGGATATTACGATCTGCGCGCGACCGAAGTGATGGGCGAACAGGCGGCTCTGGCACGCGACGCGGGCGTCGATGCCTTCTGCGTCTACCATTATTGGTTTGACGGTCGGCGGGTGCTTGAAGCGCCGCTTAACAAGTTGCTGGAGCAGCCAGAGATCGATTTCCCCTTCTACCTGTGCTGGGCCAATGAAAGCTGGCGCCGTAATTGGGATGGGTTGTCCGGTACGGTGTTGCTGGAGCAAACCTATGCGATGGGTTTCGAAAAGCAGTTGGTCGAGGATAGCCTGCCCTATATGCGGGACCCGCGTTATCAACGGCCCGATGGCATTCGCCCGCGCTTTGTAATCTACCGCCCCGAGGACATGCCTGATCCGGCGTCCAGCGTTGCCGCCATGCGGGACGCCTGGCGCGAGGCCGGTATCGGCGAGGTGGAACTGGGCGCAGTCTGTTTCCACGTTGCCGGTGAGAACAAGGTAGAGGATGACCTCTTTGATTTCTGGATCGAGATGGCGCCCCATGGCATGGTCACCGGCGATGACTACCTGTTTGGCGGCCCGGCGGGCAACAGGCTGGGTTTCGCACCGGCCGAAGGATTTGAGGGCCTGATTTACGATTACGGCGCCGTCGCGCGCAACTCTGTCACGCCCAGCTACTACAAGAAATTGCCCAAGAACACGATTTGCGGGGCAATGCCCAGCTGGGACAATACCGCGCGGCGCGGCCGAATGGCTCATATCGCTTACGGTGCGAACCCGGCCACCTTCAACAGATGGCTTACGCCATTGCTGGAAAAGCGCGTCCCGACATCCTATCGCAAAGAGCTCTTTCTCAATGCCTGGAACGAATGGGCCGAGAAGGCAGTGCTGGAGCCAAGCGAGACCTTCGGCACGCTGTATCTCGACGTCTTGAAGAAGCATCTGGGCAAGTAGACCCGTGTCGCGGCTCGTCCTTCACATCGGCACGCATAAAACGGCGAGCACCACGGTACAGGACATGATGCATGCCAATGCTGCGCTCTTGCGGGACGCAGGCGTGATCTATCCCAGTATTGGGCGGCATAGTGGGCATCACGCACTCGTGGCCGACTGGGCCAAGCTGGCGCGCAACTTTCACGTCCCCGAAGGCGGAGAGGCCGCCCTGCGCGCTTTGGTCAAGGACCATGCGGATAGTGACCGAACGCTCTTTTTGTCCAGCGAGGAGTTTTCCAGAGGGCATCCCGACGGGCGCACGGATATGGCGCTTTTGTCAGAGATCGTGTCCGCCTTCAGCGAGGTAGAGGTTCTGGTTGTCGTCAAGGAGCAATGGCATTTGCTTCAGTCGATCTATCTGGAGGTCTCGAAAAGCCGGCAGCCAATGCGCCTTCCCGAACTGGTGGAGCATGCCTGCGATACCGGTATGGCATCCGGCCTATGGCTGGATTACGGGAAGCTCTTCGACCACCTGCTGACCGGCTTTGCTGCCGAACAGATCCGGTTCGTCGACTACCGAAGCGCTTCGTCCCAGCCGGGCGGCATCGTTGGGTTCTTTCTGCGCCATTTGAGCGCGGGTCTTGATGTGGCTGATCTTGAGCTGATTAACGACGGCCGGTCCAACGCCTCGCCGCTAGCCCTTGGAAGTTGGGCTGCGAACGCCATTGCCGCCCCCGACACGGCGACAAAGAGCCTCGTCAACATGGCGAGTGGCGCCTACACCGCCGAGTTCGGAGAGCGGCCGAGCTGCATTTTCACAAGGGCAGAGATCAACGCTATCCGAAAGCGGTTCGACGCATCAAATGAGCGTCTGGCGCAAAGGCTTGAAAAGACGCAAGGGACGTTCCGGCTTAGCGCATCGCCGTTGAGCAAGGATACGGTGCACCGCGAGGATATCGGCCCCGGTTTCTGGCTTCGGTGCAGCCGCCGCCTGCATCACAAATGGGCGTAGACACCACGCTTCTTAGCTATTTTCGGTCAGGGCAAGCCGCCCGAACGCCAGCCAGTAATCATCAGTATCGTATCGTTCAAGCGCGATCCTATACGCTTCCCACGTGACTGTCGCGTACGGTGCGTCCATTCGGGTCAGCTCTGCAGGCGGCATGCCACGAAGGACGGTCAGGATCGGCGTGCCAGTGAGTTTTGCGACGACTTCAAGCCCGGTCCAGGCTTTCTGGGCGCTTTCCGGGGACAAGCCGGGCAGGGCCCGTGCGATAATGTCTGGCAGCAGAACGCCGCGCGGCTCTGCATCAATGGCAGTGGCGGGACCAGCCGCAGCATCCGGTACGTAAACGAGCCGCGTTCCGCAGGGCAGATAGGTGGCGGGACCGGGCAGGGCGGCCGCGATAATGCGCCCGCCCGAGACGTTCAAGCAAAAGTCAGCTGGTGATACCGCCATCGACGAAGACCACCTGTCCCTGCATGTTGGTCGTGCCGGAGATGACCAGATCCACGACCTTGAAGATGTTTTCGTCATTCGACAGCGACCCCGAAGGCGTGCGCCGCTTGATCGTGTTCAGCTGCTCGGGGCGCAGGACCGACGACATTTCGGATTCGAAGAACCCAGGTGCCACGCAATTGACGAAGATGTTGGCCTCGCCGACCTCGCGCGCCAAGGCCCGCATCATCGCGTCCAGATAGCCTTTGGACCCGGCATAGACCGACAGGCCGGCATAGCCGCGCGATCCGCAGATCGACGAGATGTTGCAGATATTGCCGCCGCCCTGAAGCATCATGCGCTTGATCGCGGCGCGGGTCAGGATGGTCGGGCCGACGATATTGATGTTCACGATCTGCTGGATGGTATCCAGATCGGTGTGCATCAGCAGCTGGTCCTGACCGATGGCAGCGTTGTTGACGATGCTGTCCAGCCGACCGCCGAACTTGTCGCAAACCTCTGTTACGAAGGCGTTGACCTTGTCCGCATCCACCGCATCAACCGATGCGAAGTGAAAGCTGTCGCCGTATTCCTTTTCCAGCGCATCCATTTCTGGCGTGCGCGAACGGGCAAAGGTCGCAACCTTGTTGCCGTTCTTCAAAAGCTGGCTGACCAGATGCAGGCCCAGCCCGCGAGAGCCGCCGCTGACGATGATGTTCTGTCCGTTGGTATGCATGTGCGTGTTCCTTGCGTTCAGCTCTTGAGGCTTGCGCGCATGGGGATGCTGTCAAGAAACTCCCACATCCGCGGCACGGCGTATTCGGCCAGCCCTTTGCTACAATATTCAGTCAGATCGCGTTCGGCGGTTGCCTTGTCGGCGTCTTTCGTCAGCACCACCTTCGCCACCGGCAGGTTGCCCATCAGCGGTGCCCGGCGCGCCGTGACCTGCGACCACAGCACGTTGGGGTGCGCGTTAAGATATGCCTCGATATCTGGCGGGAAGGCTTTCTGACCGCCCACGTTGATCATGGTGTTGCCCGCACGCCCGCAGAAAAGGAAACGGTCGCCGCGGCGTTCCACGATGTCGCCGGTATCGACCCAACCGGCCGCATCGGCCTTGTTGGAATAGGGCGAGCGAATATATAGCCGGTTCTCTTCGACCTTCACGCCAATGGCGCGGGAGGGGTCGGTCAACTTCACGTCGAACCCGGCTTTGCCATCCGTCACGACAATCGCCGCACCCGCTTCGGAGCTGGCGTAGATATGGCGGATCCTGGCCGCAGGGAAGATGCCGCCCAGCTCGTCCAGAATGGCCTGATCCACAATCTCTCCGCCCATGGAAATGGACGTAAGGGGCGCGGACCGGATCAGGTCGAAGTCGATATTCATCAGCGCATGGCGCCAGAAGGTAGGGGTAGAGGAGATCGCGGTGATCTGCCCGGTCCGCAGCGCCGCCTCGAAACTGGCGGCAAGGTCGTTGAAGTCGCCGCAAATCAGGTTCTGGCCGGGCTTGAACAGCCCGAGCGCAACCATCTGGAACCAGGCATAGCTGCCGATCTGGTAAGGCAGGAACCAGGTGTTTTCCGGCAGCTCGGCCACGCGGTCGAACGTGTTGAGCGTCTCCCAGCTATGCGGGATCAGCTTCAGCAAACCGGTGGTGCCAGAGGTCAGGACCGTGACCCGGCCCGGCTCCAGCATGTCACCTGCATCCTGTGCGTCGCCCATCACCCTGGCCCCGGCCCAGTCGAACAGGGTCACGTGATTTTCAGCGAACCGGCCTGCCACTTCGGGCGAGACGCGGTGGCGTTCCACCACGCCGTAATCCAGCCCGTGCGTCAGTCCGTAGATGATCGCGCCGAAGGCCTCTTGCATCGTGTCGACCACGAACACCACGCGCTGCCCGTCAAAGCGGTCGGGCGCGCCAAGCCGGGCATCACCGGTTGCCAGAAGGGCGGCCCAGTTGGCCTGCCCGTCGGGAAAGGTGATGGCGTTGCTATGGGCGACGTCAGGCATGGCTCAGGCCGTGGCTTTCTCGAAGAAGTCCAGCACGTCCTTCACCGTTTCGATGTTGCGCATGGCAGCAGCATCAAAGGTCAGCTCGCGGCCAAGCTTGGTTTCGATGCGCAGGGCAACTTCGGAAAAGTCGAGGCTGCGGAAGTTGGCATCGCGCGTGGCAACGGCTTCTTCGGTGATCGGCTCGCGCCCCTTGTTGGTCATTACAAGGTTCATCGTGTCGAGGATTTCCTGGCGTTCCATTTACTCAGTCCTTTGGAAAAGTGTCACTTACATAGCCGCCAGAAGGGCGGCCTCGATTTCGGCGCCAAGAGCCTTGATCCGGTCCTGTGCATGGTCCGGGTAGGCATCGGCGAAATGTTTGTGCCACGGATGGCGGGTGCGGGTGGCCATATGCATGGCAAAGTTGACCGGCCCCTCAATACCGTTGCGGCCGACGATCTGACCCTCGGGGATTTCGCCCTCGGCCAGCGCGCCCGCAGCAATCAGGCAACCGCGGCCGATCTGCGTGCCGGGCATGCATTGCGCATTGACGCAGACGGTGACCATGTCGCCAATGGTGACAGGGTCATGGATATGGCTGGGCGGCAGCGGGTCGTTCATCGTGGTGGTCAGCGAAAACAGCCAGACAAAGTCACCGATCTGCGTGCCCTTGCCGACATGGGCATAGCCATGCAAGCGCGTGAAGTCGCCGATCTTGCAGGTGCCTTCGATATCTGAGAAATTGCCCACGCGCAGGTTTTCACCAATCTGGCTTTTTTCGCGAATGACGATGTGATGGCCGGTTTCCAGTTTCGGCCCGATGGTGGAGCCTTCATAGAGTACGGAATGTGAACGCACCGTGGCGCCGGCGCCAAGCTTCAGCGGACCGTTCTCACCCGGTCCGGGATGGCCAAGGATGCAGAAATCGCCGATCGTGCAATTGTCACCGATCTCGGCATTGGCATAGACGCGGACGCCTGCACCGAAACGCACATTGGCGCCGATACTGGCCTTGGGATCAATCATTGCATCCATGTCTTTTTGGTCCTTTGACGCATCATTTTCTGCCGTTCCATCCGGGGCACCCATTACCTCAGGGCCGACCCTTTGACAAATCCCGTTTCGCCGCAGTTATCGCTTGTCCCACACGTCAAGCAGCAGTTGCTGAAACTGTGTGGAATAGTCATCCACGTTGAAGAAAGGCATCTTGCCCTCGTAGTTTTCAAGCCGCCGGCTGATCTGTGCGCGTTTCTCTGGCGAGCGGCCAAGATCGGCGGCGATGCGAACGAAGTCTTCTTCATCCTTCGCGACCAGCTCCTCCAACCCGACAGAGCCCACAAGGAATTGGTCGATGGACCGTGACGATACGCGTTTCGTGGTGACCACGGGCTTGGCCTTGTCCAATGCCAGCGTCACGGTGGTCGCTCCGCCATGCGGCCAGGTCGTGAGGTAGACGTCGCAGATCTGCACGAGGTTGCGCGCCTCGGCCAGCGTCAACTCGTTCGTGATGACAACATTGGAAAGGTCAAAACCCTCTTCGGTGGCCACGCGGCGCAGCCGTTCCCAGAAGATGTTGGAATGCAGGTTCCCCGACCAACCAGAATTGAACGGTGCCATGACCAGCTTGCCGTTCGGCACCTGCGCCACGGCGCGCATATAGGCCCGCAGGCAGGGCGCGCGCAGCCGGTCGACGGAACTGCCATTGTAGAACATCACGTCGTCGTCACGCAGGCCGATCGTTGCCCGGTTGAGCACGGTGCGTGTCTCTTTGCCCAGACCGAACGGGTAGCAGATAGAGGTCGGGTTCAGAAAGATCGGCGGTTCCATGATGTCGGAATAGGCGATCTCGTCGGCGGGATCCGGGCAGCCGGACGTCAGGAAATGGTCGAACGCCCCGACCGAGGTCGGAAGCGGGTTCACCGTGTTCGAGGATATCTGAACAGGGGCCACGCGGTGCGAGATCAGAAGGTCCGCAGTCCCCACCCCGAAATGGGTGGAATTGGCCAGAATGAAGATGTCAAGCTCGTCGCGGCGGAGGTTCTCCACGATATGCTGCGTGCCTTGGACATAGCGCAGCAGACGGCGACCTGAGAGCACCTTGTCGAACGCATCGTCAAATGACTTGTCGGCCTTCACCACGCGGTCGAAATGATCGATCGTATAGGCAAAGATTTCGAACCGGTCCGTGTCGAAATCCCGAAACAGCGCGTACAGGGACTCGCTGTCGGGCCCCTTTTTCAGGGTTCGGGCCAGAAAACCGACACGGATCTTGCGCTTTGGATCCCTGCTACGCGCCGGAGGGTGAAATGCTGGGATCTTCCGCAGCTTCGGATCCATCTCCCGGATCAGGTCGATCATCTTCTTGCGTTTGACAAGAAGTGCAGGCGCGTCGATTTCGGCCACGTAATATTCGCCCAGATTGATTTTCTGCACGAGGTCCAGAAGGCTCTTTTGAAGCGGAACGACCAGCGGGTCGACCAGCAGGTCGCAGATCCAGTCAATCAAGGCTGGGGCAAATTCGCCATAGTCCTTTTCATCCTGCTCGGTCAGCAGCACGGGACGGTTGAGCAGGATATCCAGATAGAAGCCCAGCTCGAACCGGGTCATCGTGGAAACCTGTCGGGGTGTCAGAAGGGGCAATTTGTGCGGCGACAGGAACATCGTCAGGACCGCGATGTCGCGGAAAGCGGTCATTCCCTCGGCGTCGGCCAGAGAGGCCATGCAAGTATCGATCAGAGACTGGTCCGCATCGCTCTGCTCAAGGACCGGATAGCCAAGCCAGATGCGATAATGCGGCTGCGACATGAACACTGTTCGACAGATGGCTTCACTGTCGCGCGCATGGTCCGAGGGGGCTTTGGTCTTGTCAGCACCGGGCGAGAGATGATCAAACAGCATCCGGGCGACGCTGCTGCGCGATTGGCTGATCGCATGTAGCTGCGATGGCGCAATGGCATTCGCAACAATACCGAATGTCGACAAGGCAGTTTGGTAGAGCTGCAGGTCCTCGATCAGGCGGCTGTCGAGGCATTCTATCAGCTTTGCTCGTGTCTTCATGGCAAAGGTCTCCGGTGGTACATACGCGGGTCACAGGTAAAGAAAGACGGATGCCGACGCGGGTGGCATCTATCCAAAAAGGTGGTTGGTCACGGCCTTGTAGACGAGCGGTGGCAAGGTGGCGCTGCCGCTGGATGAGTTGATCAGGGTGCTGCAGGGGATCCAGTAGAACTCCAGCCCGAACAGCGTGGCGATATTGTACCAGCTGTTGTGATCCTGCGACTCTTTCAGGTTGCTGATCACGTAGATCTGGGTGCCGGGTCGGGCCAGCATCAACGCAGGACCAACAAGTTCGGCCTCCGCGACGACGATCGTGCGTGCGTCCCCGATCATCTGGGCCATCTCGGCGATGCTGCGATGCGCGATGTTTTCGACATCGAACCCGGAGGCGTCGAACAAGGTGCTCAGGTCCTGCCAGTTGTTGATCCAGGCAAGGTCGGCTTGTTGGGTCAGCAGCAGGTCCACCGGGCGCGTTGATTGCGGCTCGGTCAGATAGGAGGCCTGCAGGGCATCACGCGCCGCCATGAGTGCATCAATGTTCAGGAAGCTGTCGGCCTCCTCACCCTTGGCCTTGTCGGGCGCATTCACATAGGCAACCGGGGGCGTGACGACGGTCAGGCGACTGATTTCGGCAATATGCCCGCGGCGCAGAATGGTGATTGGATTTTCGCAAAGCTTCCGAAGAACCTCGATGCAGCGCGCATCCATGGTCTCGTCAACGAGCAGGCGGGCGTTTTCAGGCAGGCCAACCTCCATCAGCGCCATGAGCGATGCGATGACGTCAATTGCCCAGTTGCCCTGTGGCGCATTCGCAGTCCGCATGAGGATGCCATGCGCGATGGGCTCTGTGCCGACATCGGCATAGGACCAGCGTACGAAATCGCCCTGCGCCTCGACGCCAAGCAAGTACTCAGGCCAGGGCTGTGCATCGGTTTGGTTGGGCGTCTTCGGCACAAGGACCTCGTTATTGTCGAGGTCTATCATGCCGGGATAGCCGCCCACGACGGCCACCTTGCGTATTTCGTGGATATGGATGGGCTGGTTGTTGTTCCGGGTGGTATGCGTCGCGAAATGCGTCCAGCCCAAAGAACGCGGCTTGTCGAAAAATTCAGGTTTTAGCGTGCTTGGCGGGTTGGCCGGGTAAGCGGTTGGTGCCTCTGGTTCATGGAAGCGCCACCGCGTCAGAAGAGTGTTGGCAAAGTGACGGCGCACGCCTTTGCCAAAGGCAAAGCGCGTCTTCGCCCCGGTGATTGCATCGGCCATGGCACCATCGCACTGGCCGATCGACCGGGACAGCTGCAACTCGACGGCATCGCGCAGCGGATGCTCTTGGGACAGACTGAGCCTGTGTCGGAAGCCGTCGCGCGCGAAGGATTCCATTGTCGAGCGGCCCTCAGTTTCCCACTGCATACGGGTCTTGATGGCGCTGGCCACGAAATCCCCGCGTGGCATGTCACCTGCGCGCCCCGCCAGATAGTAGGTCAGCGGGTGCAGCGGTTCCTGCCACAGGTGCGGGAAACGCTGAAGGACGAATTCCGTATCGAAAAGCGGATGAGGGCAGATATGTTCGCCCATCGTTTTCCACTCGCGGAAGAAGATGTTCAACGCGGAGGGAGAGTTGATCCGGAACCCGTGCTGTCGCGACAGATAATCGTTGGACACCATCGGATGGAAATCCAGACCCTCGGACATTCCGTGGCGGTAGTAGTGCAGCAAAGCCTTCGTGTCGGCGGATGTCCGGGCGATGTGGCGGTAGAAAACCGGATCGAAAACCGTGTGCGTCTTCTCGGCCGCATCCGGCGAGTAGAGGTAGTAAAGCAGGTCGGGCACTTTGGTCAGGGCCTGACCGCAATAATGAGAAAACAGCCCGCGGTCGATCAGGGTGCAGTAGATGCGGCTCCCCGTCATCTCGGCATAGCCGAATTCAAGGTAATGCCGCAGCGGATCGATCCGCGCATCGCGCACATCGGGCGAGCTTTCGGTGTAGAACGTGCCGTCGAACAGCGGATGGGTATGGGCGGGCTCTGCATGACTGCGCTTTGCGTACCAGCTCAGCAAGTTGGTGCCGTCTGGCGGCGTGGCACTGTCGGCGAGCCAGTCCGGATCCAGCAAAGGATGCGGCTGTAACCCCCGCACATGTCCCTCGCGGATGTAGTGCAGCAGGGGCGCGTCCCAATCCTTGCCGTCTTCCAGCATGTAAAGCCGGTAGAAATCATCGTCGAAATAGACCGAAAGGTTGTCGCCCGGAAGGCGCGCGGTCTCTACGATCCCGGCTACGATCTCCTTGGGCTGCTGTTTGGAGAACTTCGTCGAGCAGGTAAGCTCCACAAGTTCGCAAAGCTGGTCAATTTCGGACTTTGTCAATTTGTGCGCAGGGTCCGAAGTTGCGGTCGCAATGCGCGGCTTGGCAGTGACCGCGTTGTTGAGTGCCTGCTCGAACACATCGCGGTGGAATTCTTTCTCGAAATGGCGTCGTGACTGTTCGCGCAGCGATTTCAGACGCTTTTCATCCAGTCCCGCGACATGCTCGCCCAACTCATCCGGCGTGTTCCAGATCATGACGCCGGGGGGGCAATAGGCAAGTTCGCTGAAGGCTTCGAAGGGTTGGTTGTGGGCCGCGACAGCAACGCCGTGGGACAGGGCCTCAATCAGGGACATTCCGCCCCCGATGGGGAATGTGCAGACAAGAAGGCTGACCGCGTATTTGTCGATGAACCTTGCGAGGGAAGGGTAGAAGGCGACATGAAGAAAGCGGTCTTCGTCGATCATGCGACGGCGCAACTCTTCGCGGATTGCGATCAGGTCGGCCGGATACAGATCCCCGATATGCACATGGACGGAATCGTCGCGCAACAGAAGCTCGCTGACGATTTCCTTGTATTTCACCGGGTAGCTGAAAGGCGGGAAGAACTTGATCCTGTTGCCAATGGAAACAGAGATGAAGTCCGCGCCTTCCAAAGCATCTTCCTGCTGCTCGGTCAGCGCAGGTATCTCTTCGGTAAAGGTCGCCGGAGACAGCGGAATGTAATGTTTTCCGCGAGAGCCGGGTATATCGTAATCGTCGACCATGCCGCGCTTGTGCGCCAGGTAGACACAGCCCGGCAGCGAAAGCCCCAGTGTCGGGCGTATATCCGCATGGTGATAGAAGAAGACATCGGGGCAGGTTTTCGCGGGTGGGCGCTTCAGGCCAGTGCCGACAGGGTCGTTGCGCCCGCGATTGACCGAGGCGGCCGCCGTGACAGCCGCGACATCATGCGGATGGTTGAACAGGTGGATCTCTGTCGGGCGGTTTTCCCGCGTCACGTAGAGGATGTCCGCAACGGCTTCTGGCAATGTCCGGGACGGGTCCAGAACAATGACTTCGACGTTGTCGTCGTTAAGGTAGGGGTATTTCCAGAAGACGGTCGAAAGGTCAGTCTCGGCCCCGTCGAACTGGGTGACCAGAACAATCACTCGCCGGTCTTCGTTTGCGCGCACGAAATTGGCGACCAGCGCCGTGTGCCCGCCCGTGGGGTAAAGCTGCGTGGCAAGGATCATCACCGTGCCGTCATCCGGGCGAAGGTCCGGCAGGACATAGGCATCGCGCCGTGCCAGTCGCTGGCACAGCTGATCCCCGAACCTTGCCAGCCGGTTGAGCTTGTCGCCTTCCGCAAATTCCGGGTCGGGCGTCATCGCTCGCAAGGCGCGCGCGATGCAGCGCGATGACTCGTCGTCATGCCCATAGCGTTCGTACAGCGCACCTAAGTAAAGGAGGTCACGCAGCTCTTTGAAATTCGGTGCCATGGGACCTGCTTTGTCGTCAGCTCTGGTTCAGTACGTGTTCCATGTCGGCGAAATCCGCCGCATAGATCTGGCGTACCAGCTGTTCGGTTTCCGGCGTCACGAATTTCTCGAAGCCCGGAAATTCCTTGTGGTCGATGCAGGCAAACTTGTGATCCGTGTAGTTCTCGCCTTCGAAAGCATCGCCGCCGTAGCTGGCATGGTGCAGGGAGCTGATATGGGTCAGGTTCTCTGCAACGCGCGCCTTCAGCTCGGCATCCTCGTCAGAGGAAGTCTCGACATTGCCCGCATTTCCCAGCCGACGGTCAAGGTGATCGATCAACTCGCCTTCCATCGTGTCGAGCAGGATGTAGTCGATGCGCTCGCGCCCCACCACGTCTTCGACCGGGTGGTGCTGCTGCCGGAAGTGGATGTCGCAGTTGCGGATGTCCAGTTCGCTGAGGAACTTCAGGAAGGTGTTATAGGAAAACCCTTCCGACGCATCAATGCCCATCTTCTTTTCCACCTGCACGCGCGTATCATCGAAACGCAGCGCATGGCGGTAAGAGCTGACAGAGCGGCGGAACGGATCGCGCATGACCTTGACGTATTTGTACTCAAGGTAGTTGGCGGCGGCATCGGCGAGCCAGGCCTTGTAGGTCTGCGATTTGACCAGAACGTCGCCGCGAAAACGGTGCGACCATTCGCTGTAGAAGTTGGCTGCGTAGAGCAGGCCAATATCGCGCAGATACCACGTCAGGACGATGTTGCTCGCAACCTTGGGCGTCCAGATGATGGCATAGCGTTTGGCGCCGTTGATCATGGGAAGCGGTGGGTGCAGAAACAGGTTGCGGTTCTGTGACATTGGCAGGATTCCTCCTCGTACTCTTCTTATGTCGCTACTCGGGCGGGGTCGCCTTCGCGGCGCTTACCAGTAATGGCTCTTGTTTTTTCGGTAGTAGTCAAAGGTGCCGCGCAGCCCGTCCAGCAGGGAGGTCTGCGGCGACCAGCCGGTGATCCGGTTGATCTTCTCCAGACTGGGGTAGAAGTCGCCGGGTTCCTGGATCTTGCGCTCTTTCGAGAACTCAGCGGGTTCCCAACGTCCTTCGCCTCCCGCCTCGACAATCGTATCGGCAAGCTGGCCAAAGCTGTAGGGGCGGTCGCCACCAAGGTTGAAGGCTTCGCCGTAAGCGGCCTCTGTCTGCGCGCATTGCATGATCGCCTCGACGCAATCGCCGACATACAGGAAATCGCGCAGGATCGTCGGGCCGAAGATCTTGACGGTCTGACCGTCGATGATCTGGCGCACGAACCAGTTGACCACGCCGTAGCGCGGGTGCTTCATCTGCGCCCGTTCCCCGTACAAGTTCGAGATCCGCAGCATGATCGACTTCACGCCGTAATTGTCATTGTAGATCGAGGCGAGTTTCTCTGCCGTCAGGTTGGTCAGCTCGTAAACGCCCTTGGGGTTGGTAGGGGCATCTTCGGTGACAGGCAGGTCCGTGACCGACCCGTATTGCCCGCGCGTGCCGGTATAGACAAACCGCGCATCGGGGTTGAACTTGCGCACAGCCTCCAGCACCACGGTGGTGCCGACGACGTTGAAATCGATATCGATGAAAGGGTTGGTCTGGCTCAGGATGTGGTCAACTTGCCCGGCAAGGTGAAAGACGTAATCCTTCCCCTGCACCAGTTGGTTCATCGCCTCGGCATTGGTGACGGAATTCTTGTGGACTTCGACCTTGTCTTCAATGCCTTTGAGGTTGAAGTAGTTGGCGCCGTAATCTGGCAGCATGTTGTCAACGGCCGTGACCTGTGCACCGGCGTTGACCAGCCCATGCACCAGATTGCTTCCGGTGAACCCAAGCCCACCAGTGACGAGCGCCTTCTTGCCTTCCCAATTGGTCATGAGCTCGCGACGACCTCGTTCACCATTTCCGCGACATAACTGATATCTTCGTCGGTCAGCGAGAAGTGCAGGGGCAGCGACAGAACCTGTTTGGCGGCGCGCTCGGTCTCGGGCAGGTCGCCCTCTTTCAGGCCGAGGAATTCAAAGCTTTCCTGCATGTGGACCGGCAGCGGGTAATGCACCAGCGTGCCCACGCCACGCTCTGCCATCTGCTCTTTCAACCAGTCGCGGCGTTCAGAGCGGACCACGAAGAGGTGGTAGACATGGCTGCAATTCTCAAGCGTCACGGGCAGTGTCAGGCCCTTGATGTTGGCCTTGTAGCTGGCGCCGATCTTCTGGCGGTGCTGGGTCATCTCATCAAGGCGCTTGACCTTTTCGCGCAGGATCGCGGCCTGGATTTCGTCCATCCGGCTGTTGCGGCCCATCATCACCGAATAATAGGTGGCGCGCTGACCGTAGTTGCGCTTTTTCATGCAGATGTCGGCGAGGTTGGCATCATCGGTGGTGATCACGCCGGCATCGCCGTATGCGCCAAGGTTCTTGGTAGGGTACAGGCTGTAAACCGAGATGTCGCCATGCGTTCCGACCTTGCGACCGTCAAACAGCGCGCCATGCGCCTGACTGCAATCCTCGACCAGCGCCAACCCATGTTTTTCGCAGATCGCCTTCATCGCGGTCAGGTCCACCGGATGCCCGTAAAGATGCACTGGCATGATCGCACGGGTGCGGGAGGTGACAAGGCTTTCGACATGGGCGGGGTCGATGGAATAGGTATCAGGCGTGATGTCTGCAAAGACCGGCGTCGCGCCGGACTGGACCACACCGACGGCAGAGGCGATGGCGGTATGGGCAACGGTGATGACTTCATCACCCTGACCGATCCCCAAAGCGTTCAGCGCGATCTCGATCGCATCGGTGCCGTTGGCGACGCCGATGGCATGCTTGTTTCCGTTGAATTCGGCGAATTCCCGCTCAAACCCTTCAAGCTCCGGGCCCAGAATGTACCATCCCGATTCCAGAACCCGTTTGACAGCGGTTTCGATGCTGGGGCCGAAAAACGCGTGCTGCCCCTTTAACTCGTTGAACTTGATATTCTTCAAGGTGGCCTCGCAGCGATAGACAATTGACGTACCCGATCATTGGGCGCGTTATCGCATGTTCGCCCAAGTTTGCAACGCGCTAATTACCACGGAACCAGCACCCGCGAGAGGTTTACCTTGCGTGACATGCTCAACCTGTGGGCCGCGCGATTCAACCATGAAGAATCCTGCGCCGGGCGGATGCGCGCCGCACCCCCCTATTTTTGGATGGTAGGCAATTCATTACTGTTGGTTGCTTGCGTGCCCGGTGTAGCATTCCCCCACGTTACCTGTCGCTTGGGCCGGCCGTCTGTTTTTCAGTACCAAACCTCTCGTTGCTTTCTCTGGTTCAAGCGTTCGTTTTTTGGCTCCCCTTTTTGTCAGGGGACTGCATTGAAAGGAACCGCGTTATGGTTACCACCCCACTTGAATGGCTCAACGAATTCCAGGTCAACAACGGCACCGCCGAGCAATATTATGACAGCGACATCACGCAGCTGAGCAATGGCAACGTCCTGATCACATGGACGTCCACTGACGATACCGGCGTGGGCAGCCCCGGCGGCACCGACATCATCGGCCAGATATTTGATCCACTGGGCAACGAGGTTGGCGCTGAATTCCGGCTCAACACCCTTCGCAACGCGCATGGCGAAAGCAGTGCATCAATCGCAGCGGTCGAAGGTGGCGGTTTTGTCGTCACCTATCTTGATGCGAATATTATCCCTGGTCCGCCCGTCGTGATCGACTACGACATCGTCGTTGAGACCCACAGCGATAGCGGGGCTTACGTGCGGGGCGCGACGATCCACAACAATGCCAGCAACGAAATTCATTTGGCGCCACAAGTGGCCTCGTTGTCTTCGACCAGTTCGTTGATAACTTGGCTGGACGTGACGAATGGCGATGTTCTGGCGCGCACCTATAATCCGACGACGGGCACGATGGGAGCCGAACTCACCGTATACGCCGGTGTAACCGGGTCGGGCGAAGGCGTGACCGGGGTTGAGGTTGCCGCGCTTGAGCAAAGCAACCGCTATGCGGTCACCTATGTCGATATCGATTCCGGTAACGACCAGGTCTATCTTGAAATCCTCAACTCGAGCGGCTCGACCGTTTTCAACGTTCTGGTAGATAGCGGGCTGCCCACGGCGCGCGACACCTATGTTACCGAACTGTCCAACGGCAACCTTGTTGTCAGCTGGACAACCGACGGATCTGGCGGCAGCAACTCTGGTGTTCGGGCGCGGATTTATACCTCTACTGGTACTCCGGTTACCGGCGCCTTTACGCCCGCCACGACGGTCGCAGGCAATCAGGAAAACACCGCCATCGCGTCGGCGGGCGACAACGGCTTTGTCGTGTTCTGGTCCGATGATGAAACTTTTGACATTCATGGCCAGCGTTATTCCAACTCCGGGGCGCGCATCGGCAGTGAATTCGACGTCGAGAATTGGGGGGCCACCGAGCTTGACCACCTTTCCGCAATCGGGTTGGACGACGGCCGGGTCCAATTGACCTGGACGGCAGAGTTCAACAACGGTGCTGATGATGACATCTACACTGCCATCTGGGATCCGCGCGACAGTAACGAGACAAACGATCCCGCCGACGCCAATGGCTATCAGGTGGGCACACCCGAAGCGAATACCATCATCACGACGGCAGATACGCTTTATGTGGTGGGCGATGACGGCAATGACCGCGTTGTTGTCAGCCCGGGCGAGGTGAACCCTGCCATCCTGTTCGATGGTGGCAACGGCATAGATGTGCTGGAGCTTGAGGCTGTCTCTGGCACATGGGACTTCCGCAGCGAGACGGTGCAGAACTTCGAAGAGATCGAATTCCGCACAGCGTCAAACCCGACGATCAACCGCTATGCCTATTTCTACGACACGCAGATCACCCAGTTCGATACCTTTGATTTTGATTTTGACTCCAACACGCTAGAGCGAATCTTTGTCAATATGACCTCACTGTCCACGCTTGACCTGTCGGGGGTGACGATCCAGAGTCAGGGAGATCAGGACTACACCTATATTTATGGCGATGGGTCGAATGAGAACATCACCGGCACGACCGGACAAGATTCAATCTTTGGCAATTCCGGTAATGATACGCTGAACGGCGGCAATGGGGATGATACGATCCGGGGGGGGCTTGGCACCGACTCGATGATCGGCGGCGCGGGCACCGACCTACTCTACCTTGCGAGCGACGGTTATGCGAGCGGCGTCAGTGTCAATCTGGGCGCCAACACCATTTCGGGCCCCGATACGATCGACGGGTTTGAGAATGTAACCGGCACCAACATCGCCGCGTCCGGGGACAACTTGACCGGTTCGACGGGTGCCAACCACATAATCGGTCTTGCGGGCGAAGACACGCTGAACGGTCTTGCCGGCGTGGACACGCTGGAAGGCGGCCTTGGCGATGACTGGCTGATCATCTCCGCAGCCTCCGATGCCAACGGTGCGAACGTTTTTGACGGTGGCGCGGACAGGGATACGCTCGATTGGCAAGGGCTCGGCGTTCTGACACTCCAAGACGACAGCTTGCTGTCGATCGAAGAGGTGGAGTTCGGCAACTTCGACACGGCGAACACTCAACAGGTTCGCGTCAACGCCGATCAATTCGGCGTAACAGGCCTTAGCACGACGCTGCACATCGACGGCTCCAACGGCGGCGGGAACGACTGGTTTGTCGTCTACACCAACGGCACCAGCGGCTTCGATGCCTCCGGCTTCACCTTCCAGGACTGGCAAGACGTCAATGACGATCGCCTCTACATTATCGAAGACGGCACCTACAGCGATGTGACCCTGTCTGGCTCGTCAGGGAACGATTCGATCACTTCCTACTCGGGCGATGACACGCTCTTAGGTGGTCTTGGCAATGATACGCTGAACGGCAACACTGACAACGACGTGTTGAATGGTCAGGGGGGAGACGACTCGGTTATCGGCGGTTTGGGCAACGATTTGCTGACGGGCGGCGATAACAACGACACCCTGCGCGGCGGCGGTGACAACGACACGCTGGTTGGGGGTGAGGGCAACGACCTGATCTTCGGCGACGCCGGGATCGACACGGCCGGTTACTATAATGCCGATGGTGCCGTCACGGTCGATCTGTCGAACCTGGCAGCGCAGAACACCGGCGCCTGGGGCATCGATACGTTGTCGGGCATCGAGAATCTTCAGGGCAGTGCGACCTATGGCGATACGCTGACCGGCGATGCCAATGCCAACGCAATCTATGGCTACGGTGGCAACGACACAGTGAATGCAGGCGACGGCAATGACTCTGTCTACGGCGGCAACGGCCTGGACCAGCTTTACGGTGGTCTGGGTAACGACTCGATCCTCGGGTCGGGCGGCGATGATACCGTGTCGGGTCAGGGCGGCGACGACTGGCTTGAAGGCGGGTCTGCGAATGACGGCGTCTACGGCGGCGCGGATAACGACACGCTGCTTGGCGGTACTGGCAATGACACGCTGGCCGGTGGGTCCGGGTTCGACTTTGCCCATTACCAAAACTCTACCGATGGGGTTCAGGTGCGGTTGGCGATCACCACGGCTCAGTTCGTCTCATCGAACCAAGGCACTGATACGATCTTCGGTGTCGAAGGTGTGGTTGGGTCCAACCACAATGACCGGTTGTTCGGAAACAACGCTGCGAACTACTTTGCTGCGGAAGATGGCGAAGACCGGGTCTATGGCGGTGGCGGCAATGACACCATGGATGGTGGCGCGGGCGGAAATGACTTCCTGAACTACTATTTCTCGTCTGATGGCGTGGACTTTAGCCTGGCCAATCAGGGAGCCTTCCAGTTCGTCAGCGCGAGCCAGGGATCTGACTATGCCCTCAACTTCGAGAACCTTCTTGGGTCTTCGAATGCCGATAATCTGTTCGGTGATGGCAATGCCAACGTCATTCAGGGCTATGCCGGCTCTGACAGAATCGAAGGCGCCGGGGGGGATGACTTCCTCAACGGCGGCGGCTGGGGGGACACCGTCCTTGGCGGCGACGGCGATGACACCGTCCTTGGTGACTATGGTGACGATTTGCTTGGTGGCGGAAACGACAACGACAACCTGGCAGGTGGGGCCGGCAACGACTCCATCTACGGTGGCGCAGGCGTCGACCAGATCAATGGCGGCACCGGTGCGGACATCCTGTATGGCGGAACCCAGGCCGACACGTTCGTCTATACGAACACCAGCCAGTCAACGATCGCCAACCGGGACATCATCCAGGATTTCGACAGCGGCGTGGACGAAATCAACCTTGTCGGGATCGATGCCAACACCACCGTGGGCGGCAATCAGGCCTTCACCTATATCGGAAACGGCGCATTCTCCGGCATCGCCGGACAGCTGAATTGGGTGAATTTCGGCACCACCACATGGGTGCAGGGCGATACCAACGGCGACACGGTTGTCGATTTCAGCATTCAGTTGAACAACGTGACCTCTTTGGTTGCGGGCGATTTCGTACTGTAAAACGGGACTAAAACCTACTTGGAGAAAGGGCGCGGGCAACCGCGCTCTTTTCATTTCCGCTCCGGGTCGTGGCGGCACGACCCCACATTTGGCCCGAACGCCTGACCACGGCGTTTTCTGACAATTCTCGCAAATTGGTTACACCGGCAGGGCGCGTGTTCACCTCTCGCTAACCCGGACGAGGCATTCTCTGGCCGAACAGGAAAAAGGTCAGGTCATGCCGGTAACGGGTAACGGAACGGCCGTGCGCGGGTTAGGTGGTGCCGCAGGGTACGGTGAAATTGAACTGCCGCGCGGCGATGACAATGCGCTGCGTCTTGACCTGTCCGAGGTATTCGAGGACGGGCTGAACTATTTCGGGACGCGCTATGGCGCGCAGGCGCTATATGTAAACACCAACGGTACGCTGTCTTTCGACCAGCCCCTGGAACTCTACCCGACCACGGACAATCTGACATTGGGCCAGGACGTGATCGCCCCCTTCTGGTCGGACGTTGACACGCGGCTGGATGGGGAAGGCGCGGAAAGTGGCGCCATCTGGGTCGATATCGATCCCGCGGGCGACGTGGTAACGGTGACTTGGGCCGACGTCGGTGCCTATCGCCGAAATGCCGAAGTGACCAACTTCTTTCAGGTGCAACTCTTCGATCGTGGCAATGGCGATGTGGATATCGTCTTTCGCTATGAAAGCATCGAATGGACACAAGGCACAGGATATCTGGATGACGGCGGTCGGGCGCTGCTTTCGTCGAAACGACTAGTCACTGAAGAGTGGGTGTCGCCTTACGGTCATCCCGATGCCTTGCTGGACCTGCCGGACACTGTTGGGAATACCGGTGCGCGCGGTCTATGGGTGTATGAGATGCGCGACGGCAAAGTCGACGGGCTGAGCGCAATCAGTGGTCTTACTCAAACCGGCACAAATGCTCCCGACCTGCTGACGGGCACGCCACAGGGAGACAAACTAAGCGCGCTCGGCGGAAATGATACGCTGCGCGGCGAGGATGGTGACGACCACCTGTTTGGCGGTGACGGGGCGGACACGCTGTCTGGGGGGGGCGGTGACGACTTCATCTTTGGCGGTGCCACCAGTGCTGACCGACGGGACGTGATTTATGGCGGCAATGGCGATGACTGGGTCGATGCGGGTTACGGTAATGACGACGTCTATGGCGGCTTCGGCAACGATAATCTGAAAGGAGATTTCGGCGCAGACAACGTCAATGGGCAGGCCGGGAACGACACGCTGGGTGGTGGCGCCTTTTCCGACAGGCTTCAAGGCGGGGACGGTGACGACTTCCTGAATGGCGGTTTCGGGTTTGACCGGCTTATCGGTGGCGCGGGCGCGGATAGGTTCTTCCACGTCGGTGTCGAGGGCCACGGTTGCGATTGGATCAAGGATTACTCCCACGCGGAGGGCGATACACTCGGTTTCGGCCAGTCCGGGGCAACTCCCCAGTTGTTCAAAGTGCACCTGACCGCACAAGGGGGGCAAGGCGATCCGGAAATTCCGGAGGCTTACATCGTTTACAGGCCGACGGGACGGATCGTGTGGGCGCTTGTAGACGGTGGTGGGGAAGATACGCTTACACTCATCGTGTCTGGTCAGGCGTATGACATATCCATATAGTTGCACGCAGTTTGGCCGCAGTACCGACCCTTAGAGTTTTGAACCTCAGCGCGGCTAATCAGGCAAGACGAGGAAAGATCTGCGAGAGTCGCGCGCCAAATCCAAAACGCAAAGCGCCCGCGTGGCGCGGTGCCTCCTCGTCGGTACGAGCCTAGCGATCGTGGGAGGTCTTTTCATGGCGATTGCAGTGTCCGCCGGACAAAATCAGCCGATCGAACTCCGCGCCCCGTTAGGCTGGATCGGCCGCGGGTTCTCGGCGCCGGCGGATGTGAACCCGGTTCAGGCCGGGCGACTGCGATTCCTTCCCGACGAAGCGGCAATCCTGATCTCTGCCGCATCGCCAACAGCCGAAAGGCGGCTGACGGATGTGACGAAGGTGGCAAAGGCCCTTGGTATTGGGCCACAGGTGATGGACCCGCCGGGACCAGACAAACGCACGGTGCCGAACCGGATTTTGGCGCTTCGTGAAGGCGAAGTTACGGCCTATTTCACGACCTTTGTGCCGGAAGATCGGCCCAATCCGGAAGTAAATGGCGTTCTTCATCTCTGTCGTAAGGCAGGGGATGACTGCGCAAAGTCCCATATCGGCCGATTTCCGCTTGACGCGCTTGCATCTAACCTGCGCCTTGCCATTGAATTGTCCCCAAGGATTTTTGAATGAGGCGCTCCAACCTAAAGAGCGCCAAAGCTTAGTCAGGACCTGTTCTTATGTCAGATATTACGAGTGCCGCCCGAATCCCCGCTTCCATACCCGCTTCGGGCAGGACCCTTCTTGCGGATCTTACCTACCGGGCCGTGTGGGCCGACCCCACGCTGCAATACTATCTGGGTGACGAGGACACGCTGGGTTTTTCGCAAATTTTCAGGAACAGCTACAATGCGCGTTTCGACAGCAGCGGCGCGCCGGATCAGACTTTTGCATATTCCGCGCAAGTCATCCAGGCGTTCGAGATGATTGACAGTGTCGTTAACACCGATTTCGCTCGCGTTACGGCCTCGGCGCAGGCGCAAGACACGGCCGAATTCGTGCTGGTGACCTCTTCTCATAGCCTGAACGCGTCGCTTGAAGGCTACCACATGTTCCCCGGGGGCGTCTCGCGGGGCAGAAACGATTACTGGGGTTTCGGAGCTTTCAATTCGGACCTTACGTCTCTTGGTGCCAGACCAGAGACGGGGGGCGGTGAATATCTCAACTGGGTCCTGATCCACGAGATTGGTCATGGTCTTGGCCTTGAACACCTGTTCGACGACAATGGCGACGTGCTGCCCAGCATAGGCGAGGCACTCGACAACGAACGCTACACGGTCATGTCCTATAACGGCGCCTCGAATGCTTACACCTACGGGCATGCTGTCACGATGATGGCAATCGACATCGCGGCATTGCAGGCCCAGTACGGCGTTGAAACTTACGCGGCCGAGAACTCCGTCTACACCCTGCGCGACGCCCGCGAGGGGGCCCTGACGCTGAGCGAAAACAACTGGCAGATCGGACGTGCCTACGCGTCAATTTGGGATTCCGGTGGCACGGACACGATCCGCTACCTTGGACTTTCGGGGGCGGTGCTGATCAACCTCAACGACGCCACCCTCGACCGCAGCATGTTGGCCGCAGACGCCGCCCCCTCGCTTGGGGCCCTGCAACTGACAGAGCGTTTCGCGACCCTGTCCGAGGAGATCCGGACCGAAACAATGCTCCCCGACTACCACGCCGGCGGGTTCTTTTCGCGCGTATTGACGGCAACGGGGGAAAGCATCGATGGCGGTTTTTCCATCGCACATGGCGCCCAGATAGAAAATGCGACGGGCGGGACGAAGGATGACATCCTTATCGGCAACGAGCTGGACAACCGGCTTACCGGGGCGGCTGGCGATGATCTGTTGATCGGCGGGCTGGGCGACGACGTGCTTCAAGGTGGTGCAGGGTTGGATACTGCTGGGTTTTCGGACGAACGCGCCTTCTACACCATCGCAGCCGCCGGAAACGGTGCCTACACGATTTCCCATGCGGGGGAAGGGACCGACAGCCTGGTGCGTGTCGAACTTGCGCAGTTCGCCGACGGTCTGGTCGACCTCAGCCTGGTACCCGGGGTCGCGGGCATTGCCCTGACCGGGACGGCGCTGGGCGAAGCGTTGGAGGGTGCCTCCGGCAGCGATACGCTGATCGGGCTGGACGGGAATGACACCTTGATTGGCCTTGGGTCGGATGATCAGCTTTACGGGGATGACGGCGATGACCTCCTTTATGGCGATAATATTGGGCCGCGGCTGCCGTTGGGTGACGGGGTGGCCAATCTTGACCGGACGGTCGTCGTTCCGGCTGCCGTACGCGAAGGGTATACAGCGGTTCGGATGGATGCAGGTTTCAGCCTGCTGGATGACGCGGACATAGGCGAAGCAACGACCATCCCGCATTTGACGGCGAGCTTCACCATGGCGACAGACGATTTTGTGTACCTTGCTCTGGATATCGCTGCGGGTGAACGCCTTGTGATTGACATCGACTATGCCGACACGGACCCGGGTGGTTTCGACAGTGTGCTTAGCCTTTTGGATGCGCAGGGCAATGAGATCGCGAGCAATGATGATGCGGGGCAATCTTCCGTTGGCGGGGCAGGCAGCAGTTCCAAGCTGGATTCTTACCTGGACATTTCGGTCGAACAGAGTGGCACCTACTTCGCGGAAATTCGGAAGTTCGATTTCTCGCCAATCCCCGAGGGCGAGCAGTTCGAGGCCAGCGTGTCATTGGGGTTCAACCCGACAGGAAGTCCGAGCGGCGGAAGTTACGAAGCCGGTAACGACGTGATCCGTGGTAGCAACGGCAATGACAGCCTATTCGGTGGCGACGGTGCGGATACGCTGTACGGCGGCTATGGTGATGACTTTATTTACGGGGGAGAAAGCTCCAATGACCGGCGCGATCTGGTCTACGGCGGTTTCGGCGGCGACCGCATCGACGGTGGCCACGGAAACGACGAGTTGCGCGGCGATGCCGGGAACGACACGATTGCCGGAGGGTTCGGGGTAGACACTGTCATGGGCGGTGACGGTGATGATGTACTGACCGGCTCTGCATGGGCCGACCGTTTGTCCGGTGGCAACGGGGATGACTTCATCAATGGCGGGTTCGGATTTGACCGGCTAAACGGGGGCGCAGGGGCGGACCGATTCTATCATGTCGGGGTGAAGGGGCATGGAACTGATTGGGTACGGGACTATAACGCGGCAGAGGGCGATCTGTTGCAAACAGGGCTCCTGGGCTCTGCCCGCGCAGATTATCGGGTCAGTTTTGCCGAGATCGCTGGGGTGGGGGAGATCGGTCTGCCCGAAGCGTTTGTCAGATATGCGCCTACTCGTCAGATACTTTGGGTTCTGATTGATGGTGCCGGTCAGGACGCGATCAACCTGCGCGCCGGTGCGGCGGAGTTTGACCTCCTGCACTAAGCCCCGGCAAACATCTCAGAAGAGAATGTCATAGATCGTCCAATCGTCTGGATCGAGCGGCTGGCCGTCCATGGTCTGAATGCGCAGGTGCTGGTCCTGCCAGTGGATATCGAGCCCGTAATTGCGTTCGCGCAGGAAAAGCTCTGACATGTCATAAATCATGCCCCAGTCATCGATGTTGACGACATCCGTCCCCAGCTCGAAATCGGTGATCGTGTTTCGGTCGCCATCCCGGGTAAAGACGAAAGTGTCAGCACCGGCGCCTCCGGTCAGCCGATCCTCGCCCGCACCAGCAATCAATACATCGTCGCCTGCGCCGCCTTCCAGCCAATCCGCCCCGTCATAACCCATGAGCAGATCGTCGCGCGCGCTGCCCGTGAGCCTGTCGACTCCGCCGGTGCCAAGATACTGTCCGCCGATTGTGCTGCGGTCGATGGTCAACTGGGTGAGGCCCTCACCCCCGGCGCCCGAGACGAAAATCTGTTGATCATTGCCGACTTGCACCGTTCCGATGGCAGTCACGTTCTCGATCGTCCAGCCGACCTGGTTTGCCAATGCATGGTGATGATAAAGCTCGCCGCCCGGCAGCACTTCGAGCAGGCTGATGCCGTCGTCCGACCCACCCGCCAGCACAAATCCCCGTTGTCCGACCTCGAACCCGGCAAGGGCGTCCGCACTCGCAAAGCGCGTCAGAGGCGTGTCGATGATGTGATCTTCGATGAACAGCACGCCCATGTCATTCACCCGGACAGAGGTGAGAGAGTCGCTGATCGTCGATGCGGTGACGACATAGGATTGCGCCGCAACGCTGACGCTGACCATGGAATCCACGCCCGAAACCCAAAGCCCGTCCTTGTGGCCCAGCGTGTCGATCAGCCAGGATGCGCCGCCTTTCGAAACGCCATAGCTTGTCATCCCGTCTTCGGACACCGAGGCCGAGATCAGGAATGTCTTGTCGGCAACGGTGACCGGCAGAAGGTCAACAACATCCTCGGCGGTGGATTTCGGCGTGTCGAGCTGTACGGATCGCTGGGTCACTGTCCAATCCGGCGAAATCTCCCAGATAACGATGCCATCCGCATCATGTGCGGCACTCGCGAAGAACTGGCGCGACCCTATGTCGAAAGCGGCAATGCGGCTGACGTCGCTGACATAGGATGGCAGCGGCAGGCTTCCGGCTGCGCTCATTGCTCCGGTTGCGCCAAGCGCCTCCAGATCCAGCCTTGCCCCGTTGTTGGCGGCGGACACGATATGCGTCTCGCCGTGATGCGAGATGATTTCCATATCGGCGGTGGCGAAGGTCTGGCCCAGTCCGTTTATCACGGTCTCGCCGCGCCGCGCCGCGCCCTGATCCTCACGAAGCTGGAAAGAGGTGATCGTCCCGGTCGCGGAGGACGCGGCATAGAGCCAGGTGCGACCGTTGCTTTCCAATACTTCGAAAGCGGACACCAGAGCCATCTGATGTGCGGAACCGAATACCAGAACTGTTTCGAAACCAAGCCTCATTTCAGCCATCCATGCGAGCCACGCTCATGCGCGGGCTTCAATCTGGATGTCAGATGGAGCGGTTCTCGGGCAGGACTCCGGCAGAAATTGGAAGAAATCTGGCGAAAATGCGAACTATTGCTAAAATTTGACCGACCCGGGAAATGCTGGCTTTACCAGCAGTGCCGCGAACACCCTTGCTCAGCTAATTTGAGCTTCCTCGACGGACTTTTCCTTTGTGGGGCATTGTTCGACCCAGCGACTGATCACAGCCTTGGCGGCCTCTTCATCCAGAGTTTCGATGGCGCGCCTCAGGTCCTTCAAGGCATTGGCAATCTCGATCTCAGAAAGGTAGCCTTCCTGAGCGCGAAGGATCTTGTGATGCGGCGTCGTCAGCATGTCGGGTGAGATCAAGAGCTCTTCATGCAGCTTCTCACCGGGGCGGAGGCCGGTGATAAGAATTTCAATCTCGCCGTCAGGGTTTTCGGCGTCCCGTACAGTATGGCCTGCGCCCTCGATCATCTGGCGGGCCAGCTTCTTGATCGGGACAGGATCCCCCATGTCGAGCACGAAGACATCCCCGCCGCGCGCGAAGGAGCCCGCCAGCAGCACCAGTCGGGCCGCTTCGGAGATGGTCATGAAGTAACGTGTCACCGATCCGTGGGTCAGGGTGACAGGACCGCCGCGCCCGATCTGCTCTTCAAACAGAGGAATGACGGAGCCGGAAGACCCCAGCACGTTTCCGAAGCGCACCATGGAAAAGCGTGTATTGGCGGAACGGGTCGCAAGATCCTGCACGACAAGTTCGGCCAGACGTTTCGAAGCGCCCATGACATTTGTCGGGCGCACGGCCTTGTCCGACGAGACGAGGATAAAACGCTCGACCCCGGCATCTCGCGCGGCATCGGCCATGATCTTGGTACCGATCACGTTGTTGCGCAGGCCCGCAATCGCATTGCATTCGACCAGCGGCAGATGCTTGTAGGCGGCGGCATGCAGCACAACGTCGATATCGTATTTGGCCAGCACCTGGCGCGCGGTGTCGTCGTCGCAAATGCTGGCGAGGATCGGCACGACCGTCAGGTCGGCAGCCAGTTCGCGGATTTCTTTCTCGATATTGTAAAGCGCCAGCTCGGAATGATCGTACAGGACGATGCAATGTGGGCGGCAGGCGATCAGCTGTCGGCAAAGTTCCGATCCGATAGAGCCGCCGGCCCCCGTGATCAGGATGCGGCGGCCAGAATAGGCGTGGCTCACGCCCGGCAATTCAGATTCCAGCCTGTTGCGGCCCAGCAGATCGTCCAGCGATACCGGCGTCACGCGCTTGCCCAATTCGCCGTCGCCAACCAGTTCGGCAAAGGAGGGCAGGGCGTGGACTTCGCAGCCCAGCTCCCGCAGGCCAAGAGCGATGCGCGATTGCCGCGACTGCGTCAGCGACGGCATGGCCAGCACGACCCGGTCGATGGATTTGCGCGTGATCAGCTCCTTGATCTGGCTTGGCGCATGGACCGGAAGGCCGGCCACCATAAGGCTTTGCAAGGTCGGGTTGTCATCAACGAAGGCCACCGGCAGCACCGTATCGTCCGTCCGCAAGGCGGCCACCAATTGTTGGCCGGTTTGTCCCGCACCGTAGATCAGAACACGCATGCGCCGCTGCCCGTGACGATAGACATAGGCCAGAAGAAACTGGCGCAGCCCAATGCGCCAGGTGGCGCTGGCCACCAGGTAGAACATCGCGAAAATGAAGAATACTTCACCCGGTATTCTGGGGGTGAACAGCCCGTTCAGCACGGCACCGATGATGCCCAGGGCAACTGCTTGCAGTGCTGTCCGGATGATGCCGCGTGTCTCGTAGGCGTTCAGCTTGATATGCGGAATGGAGAGGTAGAAGGAAAACGCCGTCCCGATCAGCGCCATTGCCCCGATCAGGGGCATCAGCTCGGCCATCAGGGCCAAACGCGGCGAGGTCGAGCTGTTCAGAAGGAGTGCCGCGAACAACGCAAGCGGGATCATCAATACGTCAAGAAGGACGAATACCGTCCGTTTCTGAACGCGCGTTAACGTGGTCGCCAAATAAAAAAACACTGACACCGCCCCTTGCACTATTACTCTGGTACTCATGACACTTCGTCGGCTGATCGCGTTATGGTTGTAGAACCTTCGCGCGACGTCCGTGTCAATCCCACCAGGCTGATAGCTTTCATTTCGTTCTAAGCCTCCGCCTAATTATTAGACAAGAAAACTTTCGCTGCATCTGCGAAAACAGGCGGGATTCCACCGGTTTTGCTATAAGAAGCGGCAAAAGCGATGTTGGGCAGGGGAAACAGCGCGGGTTATTCCCTCCAAGCGCTTTGGGTGTCAGCCCTGATTTTGCCCGATTCTCGACATTTCTGCGCTGCAGCAAGGCGCCCTTGGTCGCGTCCGGGTTGTCCTCGTCCTCCTGAGGTCTCAAGCCGGAAGTTGGGACGCTTACGGTGCGCGCATGCGCAGCTGCACGCAGGGCGGGAATTGCCCCTTTTACCTGCTTTGCCTGTGCTGTATGACCCCGCAGATCCGGGCGGGCAAAGCCAGCGCGCGCGGAAAACCGAAAGGAGAGCCACATGGGCTACAAGGTCGTAGTCGTCGGCGCCACGGGCAACGTGGGCCGCGAGATGCTGAACATACTGGATGAACGCCAGTTCCCCGTAGATGAGATCGCCGTATTGGCCAGCCGTAAGTCGCTGGGCACCGAAGTCACCTTTGGCGAGCGAACTCTCAAGACTCAGGATCTCGACACTTTCGACTTCACTGGCTGGGACATGGCTCTTTTCGCCGTCGGTTCTGAAGCGACGAAAAAATACGCGCCAAAGGCCGCCAAGGCAGGTTGCGTGGTGATCGATAACTCGTCGCTGTATCGTTACGATCCCGACATCCCGCTGATCGTGCCAGAGGTGAACCCGGACGCGATCCACGTATATGCAAAGAAGAACATCATCGCCAATCCCAACTGTTCTACCGCGCAGATGGTTGTCGCGCTCAAGCCGTTGCACGATCGTGCCCGGATCAAGCGTGTGGTTGTTTCGACCTATCAGTCGGTTTCTGGCTCCGGCAAGGAAGCCATTGACGAGCTGTGGGATCAGACCAAGGCGCATTACAACCCGACTGATGATTACCAGCGCAAGGTTTATCCCAAGGATATTGCCTTTAACGTGATTCCGCATATCGACGTCTTTCTTGACGACGGTTCCACCAAGGAAGAGTGGAAGATGGTTGCGGAGACCAAGAAGATCGTCGATCCGTCCATCAAGGTCACGGCGACCTGCGTGCGCGTGCCGGTTTTTGTCGGGCACTCCGAGGCGATCAATATCGAGTTCGAGGATTTCCTTGATGAGGACGAGGCCCGAGATATCCTGCGCGAAGCGCCGGGCATCATGGTGATCGACAAACGCGAAGACGGCGGCTACGTGACGCCAAAGGAATGCGTGGGCGATTTTGCAACCTTCATCAGCCGCATCCGTCAGGATTCCACAATCGACAATGGCCTGAACCTGTGGTGCGTGTCGGACAACCTGCGCAAGGGCGCGGCGTTGAACGCCGTCCAGATTGCAGAGCTTCTGGGCCGCGAAGTTCTGCGCAAGGGCTGAAGCATTTCACCGAGAATTCGGTGGCCGGGCGTCCGTGGAAACGGGCGCCCTTTTTGTTACAACTGTGTTGTGAATATCAACAATTTGAAGGAAATTCTTTCACGCGCGAAATTTTCGGTCAAACATTGTTCCTATCCTTTATTGAAGGATTAGGAGTGATGTTATGTTTAATCCGGTAACAAGTAATGGTGAGTGGCCAGTGTCTTTGAATAGTAGTTCAATCCCCGTACAACCTGATAGCGAGACTGTCTCGCTCTTGCGTTCCTTCCTTTGCCCGATTCTGGATCAAGCCAGAGACTGGAAAAACCTGCGTGCGACGCTTGTAAAGCGTGGCTACGGCCTGGCGTTCCGCGAAGGGCATATGGTCATTGTCGAGGCTGACACGGATCGCGTGATCTGCACAGGTCAGCATATCGGGACGCCCCTGCGGTCTCTGGTTCAGAGGCTGGGACGTCCAAGTGTGGTGGTTCACCGCAATGGTCTGTCGGGTGAGTTGATCGACTAGACCGGCTGAAAACTGCGGTCGGCGGGGGAGAAGAATTCCAGATCGCCTTCGCCGATCTCGGTCCAGAGGCCGTGCAGCGACAGGTTGCCCTTCTCGACGGCTTCGCGCACGAAGGGGAAGGTCATAAGGTTGTCAAGCGAAACGACGACCGCTTCCTTCTCCAGCAGTCGCAGGCGGCGCGCCGCGTCGCCTTCGTCCTTCACCCGGTCGAACCCCGGGCGAAGGATGTCCATCCAACGACCGACGAAACTGGATTTTTCCTCCAGTTCCGGCGCCTCTCCGCTGCACATGCTCATGCAGCCTTGAACGCCTCCGCAATTGGAATGCCCAAGCACGATGAGGTGCGCGACTTTCAGCGCCGTGACCGCGTATTCCACGGTTGCCGAGGTGCCGTGATGGTCGCCATCCGGCTCGTAGGGGGGCACGAGGTTCGCAATGTTGCGATGGATGAAGAATTCACCCTGATCCGCCCCGAAAATCGACGTGACATGGACCCGGCTGTCGCAGCACGAGATCACCATGGCACGTGGGCGTTGCCCTTCGTTGGCGAGCCGTTTGTACCACGCTCGGTTTTCCGCATGCGTCGTCGCTTTCCAGCCGTGATAGCGCTTTACAAGGTAGCTTGGCAAAGGTTTGGCGTGTTCCATGCCCGTCTCTCCTGCTGACAATTGCACAGGAGATAGTTGGATTTCGTTTCGAATTCGAGAGGAAAATGGCTTTGGCCTCAACCTTTTGGGAAGGTCGCCGAAGCAGATTGGCCGGGCCGTGGGGGCAAGAGAAAGAAAAGGTGGTCTAGTGGAACGGGTGACTTTGCTTGCATATTCCGAACCGGTTCGGGTGGAGCCAGAGCAATTGAACGGGCTTTATACACAGCTCGGCATCTCCGGAGCGGAGGATGTCGTCTGTCGCGCGATGGAGGAGATTGCGCTTCGCATGAACAGGATGGTCCGGCAGTTTGCCGAAGACAAGCTTGACGAGTTGCGCAAGAACGCGCGGTCATTGGTGGGTATCGCCGATCAGATCGGGCTGATCGGCCTGTCGAGTGTCGCGGGGGACGTCACCAATTGCATCGACGATGGCGATCATGTCGCTTTGTCGGCCGTGCTCAACCGGTTTCTGCGGGTTGGCGAACGGTCTTTGTCTGCAATCTGGGAGTTGCAGGACATTTCGATCTGATGCCCCTTGCGGGCAGGATATGGGGGGTTACGCTGGCGCCGGACCTAGGTATCAGGAAAGACCCCATCGATGAAGCTGAGTTTCGCCGAAGACAGCGCAGAGGCACTGCCTCTTACCCTGCTCGAACCCGGGGATCTGCCCGGCTGGCTGGAGGCGCAAGACGCGTCAACCCGTGCCTGGGTGGAGGCGAGCAGCTTTGCCGGAACGCTTGGGCAGGCGCTTGTCATTCCCGGCGAAGGTGGGGCGCCAGCGGCGGCGCTGGCCGGATACGGGACGCAGGCGCAGCGCCGCCGCGGACGGTTTGCGCTCGCAGCGGCTGTGCCCGCGCTTGGCAGCGCCAGATATCGCATTGCGGACGGCCTGCCGCCGGAACAAGCAGAGGAAGAGGCCCTGGGCTGGCTATTGGCCGGCTACGCATTTGATCGCTACAAGGCGCAGTCGCCTGCCAAAGCGCGACTGGTCGCGCCTGCGGGCATAGATGCCAGCCGTGTCGAGGTCATGGCGAATGCCGAGGCGCTGACCCGTGAACTGATCAACACGCCCGCGGCGGATATGGGGCCGGACGCTCTCGAAGCTGCTGCACGCGCCCTTGCCGCGGAATTCGGCGCGCAATGCGACGTCACGGTCGGCGATGCCTTGCTGGAAGGCAATTTTCCGATGATCCACACGGTCGGGCGCGCTGCGTCTCAGGCACCGCGGTTGATCGACATGTGTTGGGGGCAGTCGGGCCCTCAACTCGTCCTTGTCGGCAAGGGGGTCTGCTTTGACACGGGCGGGCTAAACCTCAAGCCCGGCGCGTCAATGGGGTTGATGAAAAAGGATATGGGTGGGGCGGCGAACGTTCTGGGGCTCGCACATATGATCATGTCGCTGGAGCTTCCATTGCGGTTGCGCGTTCTGATCCCGGCGGTGGAAAACGCAATCGACGGCAACGCCTTTCGACCGCAGGATATCCTGACCAGCCGCAAGGGCCTGACGGTCGAGATCAACAACACGGATGCCGAAGGGCGGCTTGTGCTGGCCGACGCGCTGGCGCTGGCAGATGAAAGCACGCCCGACCTGATCATCAGCATGGCGACGTTGACCGGCGCGGCACGGGTGGCGGTGGGGCCGGATCTGGCCCCCTTCTTCTCCACCCGGCCGGATCACGCGGACGCCCTGCGCCAAGCCGCAACCAAGGCGGCGGATCCGGTCTGGGAGCTTCCTTTCTGGGAGCCTTACGAGCCGATGATCGAACCCGGAATCGCTGACCTGGATAACGCACCTTCGGGTGGCCAGGCGGGGGCGCTTACTGCGGCGCTGTTCCTGCGGCGCTTCGTTGACAACGCCCCTTATGTCCATTTCGACATCTACGGCTGGCAACCCACAGCGGCGCCCGCTCGCCCCAAGGGAGGGGCCATGCAGGGTGTCCGGGCCATCCTGACCGCCCTGCCGGAAATGCTGAAGCTATGACCGACCGCCGCCGTCATCTGGCCAATGGACGCGTCGCGCATGTGTCGCTGCAAGGTCAGGTCAGCGCAGACCGTTTTACGGAAGGCGAATGGCGTCAGGTCAGCGTCCCCCGGCTTGCCCTGTTGGACGGCCCCTCTGGCGCGCGTGACAGAGAGGTCCTGATGGGGGAAAGCGTGCTTGTGCTGGAGGACCATCAGGGCATGGCCTTCGTCACGCTGCAACGAGACGGCCATGTCGGATATGTCGAAAGCGCCGCGCTCTCCGCGCCTCCGTGGACATCAACGCATTACGTCAGCGCGGCACGCACCTACGCCAAGACGACGCCAGATTTCAAGGCCTACGAGCCTGTACTGGACCTGTCCTTCGGCAGCCTGCTGAGCGTGACCGGGACGTCCGGGCTCTGGTCCGAGATTGCGTTGCGTGCCCTCGACGATCCAAAGGGGACACGAGCCTTCGTTCCGACCGCACATCTCCAACCCATCGATATGCTGCCAGACGATCCCGTGGCGGTCGCAGAGCTGTTCCTTGGCACGCCTTATCTTTGGGGCGGAAATTCGGCCTTCGGGATCGACTGTTCCGGCCTCGTGCAGATGGGTTTGCTAGCCTGCGGCATCGCCTGTCCCGGCGATAGCGACATGCAGGCCAAGGAACTGGGCGAGAGCGTGACGGACCAATCCTACCTTCGCGGTGATCTGCTTTTCTGGAAAGGGCATGTGGCCTGGGTGGCCGATGCCAAGACGGTTCTGCATGCCAATGTCCATCACATGTCCGTGGCTTACGAGCCTCTGGACGAAGCCATCGCCCGGATAGAGGCGCAGGGCGATGGTCCTGTCACACGTCACGCAAGGCTGACGAAGGAAGAAATCAATGTCTGACAGCTATTTCCACCCGGTTTCCGGGTTCGATCTTCCCCGTTTTGCAGGTTTGCCAACCTTCATGCGGCTGCCCTATGTCCCGCCAGAACATGAAAGGTTCGGGCAGGTGCAAATCGGGCTCGTCGGAGTGCCTTGGGACAGTGGCACGACCAACCGCCCCGGTCCTCGCCACGGGCCGCGACAGCTGCGGGATGCGTCGACCATGATCCGGGCAGAGAACGGTTCTACCGGTGTGCGCCCCTTCGAGGCGCTCAATTGTGCGGATCTGGGTGATGTGGGGCCGAATCCAGCGGATATTCAGGACTCCATGGCGCGCATCACCAGTTTCTACGACGGTTTGATGTCCGCTGGCATCCGTCCGCTGACTGCGGGCGGGGACCACCTGACATCGCTTCCGGTGCTGCGCGCTCTGGCCAAGGACAAGCCACTTGGAATGGTACATTTCGACAGCCATACGGACCTCTTTCACAGCTATTTCGGCGGCACGATGTATACTCACGGCACACCGTTCCGCCGCGCGGTGGAGGAAGGCTTGCTGGACCCGAAGCGCGTTGTGCAGATCGGCATTCGTGGCACGGCCTATGATCGCGAGGATCGCGACTTTGCCGATAGCGTTGGCATCCGCGTCATTGCGATTGAAGAATTCCACGCGAGGGGCGTTGCGGATGTCATGGCCGAAGCACGCGAAATCGTGGGGACGGGTGACACCTACGTGTCCTACGACATCGATTTCGTCGATCCTGCCTTCGCGCCGGGCACGGGTACGCCAGAGGTGGGCGGCCCGAATTCCTATCAGGCGCTGCAAGTGGTGCGAGAGCTGGAGGGCATCCAGATTGTCGGGGCCGATATGGTAGAGGTATCGCCGCCTTTCGACGCCAGCGGGGCCACGGCCTATTTGGGGGCGTCAGTCATGTTCGAGCTGCTTTGCGTCATGGTCGGTTCTGGCAAGTAGCGCCTCGCAATCACTCGACCGCCCGAATGAGCTTGCGTTCAAGAACCCGCAACACGGTGCGCAGGTCCTGACCGCGTTTCAAGACCTGCCCGTCCATGCCGATCACCGCGTACTGACCTTGTCGGCTGCGCAGTTTCGGGCGTTTCTCAATTCTGTAGAGCGGATGTTCGGCGGTGCGTCGGAATACAGAGAATATCGCGACGTCCCGCAGGCTGGAAATGCCATAATCGCGCCATTCTCCGGCCGCGACCATACGGCCATAAAGCGACAGGATGACCCCGAGCTCTGTCCGGTGAAACGACACCTGCGCAGGTGGCATATTTCCGGGAAACGGTGTGAGGCTGTTCATAGATCGACAGTTGCCCCCCGCGCTGCGCAAATCAAGCGTTTTGCGCATCCTGCAGCAAGGTCCGCCTGCAAGAGGCCGGAATTTCAGCGGTTGCAGCCGCGCTGATGATCAGGTTTCCGCTGGATATTTCGTGAAATCCGGGCAGGCGGCATCGACGAAAATCTATGTGAAGAAGCAGGCTTGGCACGTTGCAACGCCCCGCCAGATCGCACAAAGTGCGGCGCAACTGACATTGGGTAAAGGAGCGATCCGGTATGAGAACGCGCGCGGCGGTGGCATTGGAGGCGGGCAAGCCTCTGGAAGTGATGGAAGTCAATCTGGAAGGCCCCAAGGAAGGCGAGGTTCTGGTCGAAATCAAGGCCACAGGCATTTGCCACACGGATGATTTCACGCGCTCAGGCGCAGATCCGGAAGGGATGTTCCCGGCCATTCTTGGCCATGAAGGCGCGGGCGTTGTGCTGGAAGTCGGGCCCGGTGTGAAGATGCTGAAACCCGGCGATCACGTGATCCCGCTATACACGCCTGAATGCCGCGAATGCGAATATTGCCTGAACCCCAAGACCAACCTTTGTCAGGCGATCCGCACGACGCAGGGCAAGGGGGTGATGCCCGACGGAACCAGCCGGTTCTCGATGTTGGATGGCACGCCGATCCTGCATTATATGGGCTGCTCGACCTTCGCCAATCACACCGTGATGCCCGAGATTGCGCTGGCAAAGGTGCGCCCTGACGCGCCGTTTGACAAGATTTGCTACATCGGTTGCGGTGTGACCACGGGGATTGGCGCGGTCATCAACACCGCGAAGGCCGAAATCGGCAGCCGGGGGATCGTCTTTGGTCTGGGCGGCATTGGGCTTAACGTTATTCAGGGGCTGCGGCTTGCCGGGGCCGACCAGATTGTCGGCGTTGACCTGAACCCTGCGAAGGTTGAGATGGCGACCCGCTTTGGCATGACCGATTTCGTCAACCCGTCCGAGGTGGAGGGTGATCTGGTGGCCCATCTGGTCGAGCTGACAGGCGGCGGCGCGGATTACACCTTTGACGCCACAGGCAATGTGCAGGTGATGCGCACGGCGCTGGAGGCTGCGCATAAGGGCTGGGGCGAGTCGATCATCATTGGCGTGGCACCTGCGGGGGCCGAGATCAGCACCCGTCCCTTCCAACTGGTAACGGGGCGCGTCTGGCGCGGAACGGCCTTTGGCGGTGCGCGCGGGCGCACGGATGTGCCCAAGATCGTCGATTGGTACATGGACGGCAAGATCGAGATCGACCCGATGATCACCCACACGCTCAGCCTTGAGGATATCAACAAGGGGTTCGACCTGATGCATGCCGGGGAGTCGATCCGCGCTGTTGTGGTCTACTGAACCACCATCTGAAACGACGGTCGGCTGCGGGCAATCGCGTGGCCGATCGTCCTGAATTTTCGCGCTGACCGGGTGACGGGTGGCAAATGCCTTTGGGTCGAAATGCCGCCCCAGCGCGGGACGCACCAACCCCATTGCCACCTGATCACGCCGACCGGGACTTGGATATACAATGACTGAACTGGTTTTTCGACCTGCCGAACCACGGGACTCAGACGCTCTTTGGGCGATGCTGGAGCCTGTGTTCCGGGCAGGTGACAGCTATGCCATCGACCCGCAGATATCGCCTGAAGATGCCTTGGACTACTGGACAGGGCCGGACCGCGAGACCTGGGTGGTCGAGGCCAATGGCGCGCCATTGGGCAGTTACTACCTGAAGGCCAACCAGCAGGGCGGCGGGTCGCATGTCTGCAATTGCGGGTTTGTCACGGCGGCGCAGGCGCAGGGTCGCGGTGTCGCCCGGAAGATGCTGGATCACGCCCTGAAACGCGCGCCTAAGGCGGGGTTTTCCGCGATGCAATTCAACTTTGTCGTGGCGACCAATACCCGTGCCATTGCCATCTGGGAACGCGCAGGTTTCGACGTAGTGGGCCGGTTGCCGGGCGCGTTCCGCCACCCCGAAAAAGGGTTCGTCGACGCGCTGGTTATGTACCGCGATCTGTGACAGTCTGGGCACCGAAGCATGCAACCCAAAATCACAGGAGCCCGGCGTGGCAGATAAGGCGCAGACCCCGCTGTTGGCGGTACTGATTGACGGCGACAACACCTCTCCGAAACACGCAAAAGCGATCTTTGAAGAGATCGCGGCGTTGGGAGAGGCCAGCGTGCGCAGATGCTACGGCGACTTTTCCAGCCAGCAGATGAACGGGTGGTCGAAGGTGCAAGCCGAATTCGGCATGGTGCCGCATCACCAGCCCGCCAACACCGTGGGCAAGAATGCCAGCGATATTGCACTGGTCATCGACGCGATGGACCTGCTGCATAGCGGACGTTTTGACGGGTTTGTGCTGGTGTCCTCGGACAGCGATTTTACCCGGCTGGCCAGCCGCATCCGCGAGCAGGGGCTGGACGTGTTCGGTATCGGACAGGCCAAGACGCCCGAGGCATTCCGCAAGGCCTGCAAACGGTTCATCTTTATCGAGAACCTTGGCGGCGACGAGGCCCGCTCTGGCAACAAGCAGCCGACCAGCAGCGGCAAGCTGGACGAAGCCCGCCGCCTGATCGCCACGGCGATGGATTCAATCGAGCAAGAGGATGACTGGTACACGCTGGGCCAGCTTGGCCAGTTCATCGTCGCGTCCAACCCGGATTTCGACACGCGCACCTATGGCAAGCGCAAGCTCAGCGATCTCGTGGCCGATCTGAAAGTGTTCGAGACGAAGCGCGGGCCGGGCAATCAGATCATGGTGCGACGGCTGGATTGACGCGCGGCGGCGTGTTTCAGGTGCCGTAGCGCGCCAAGAATGTGTCGACGGCGCCCTCGATCACCCGGTCGATATCATCCTCTGACAGCTCTTGGGTGACGCCAAAGACCAGCTGGGTCCACAGATCGGCCTTGCACAGCTCTGCGAACTGGCTGGCGGCAAGCTCCAGATCTTCGATCTGCAGCTCTCCGCGGTCGATGGCCTGTCGAAAATAGTCGCTCATCTTGCGCTGCATCATCATCGGGCCGGATTCAAAGAACGCTTGGGCAAGATCCGGAAAGCGGTCACCTTCTGCCACGCAGAGGCGAAAGATCTGAAGGCCGAATTTCGACGAGATGAAGCGCAGGAACGCGCGCCCGATCTGGTCCAGAACAGACCGGGGTGAACCGGTCATGTCGATATTCTGCGGTGCCTGATCGGATTGGCGGCAGCATTCCGTCGTCGCAACCTCCATGAACAGCAGGCGTTTGTCCGGGAAATAGCTGTAAAGCGTCGCCTTTGAGACCCCGGCGGCGCGCGCGATATCATCGACGCTGGCGCCTTCAAAACCGTCCGCCATAAAGACTTTGCGCGCCCCTTCCAGAACCTGATCGAATTTCCGGCCCTTGCGGATCGCAGTTTGCGTGTTCATTCCCAGTCTCCCGTCACCCGCGTTAACTATAAACCGCACAGTTCAGTTCAGGCAAGTTGCCGCGTCACTGGCACGCGACGTCAAGCAGTGTCAGGCAACCATCCAGCGGCGGTGCGGGAAGGGTGGGGCCGGTCGTATCGGGGTATTCCGGCTCTATCGGCCCGCGTGAGGCAAGTGCGGACACGGGCACGGACAGAATAAAGCTGAAAAGCAGCGCCAAACGGGTCATCATGACCTCCTGTCAAACCTGTTGCGTGTGTTTTCCATCTAAACCGTACGGTTCACTCTGCAAGATGTGTCATGCGGCGTTTCGTTCACGTTTCCGCGCTTGAAGCCCACGACGCTTCCGCTACATTAGAAGCGTTCTAAACGGAGTCTGTGATGCGGTATTTCACCCAGCGACGTCACTTCAAGGATCTGAGCGAGCAAGAGGTTCTGGCGCTCGCGATTTCATCCGAAGAGGATGACGCGCGTATCTACCGAAGCTATGCCGAAAGGCTGCGCGCGGATTTCCCGGAGTCCGCCAAGATTTTCGACGGCATGGCGGTAGAGGAAGACGGGCATCGCGCGGCGTTGATTGCGCTGCACCGAAAGCGGTTCGGTGAGGTTATTCCGCTGATCCGGCGCGAACATGTGGCGGGGTATTACGCACGCCGTCCGATCTGGCTGGTTGAAAACCTGGGGCTGGACAGGATCCGCGAAGAAGCCGCCGCGATGGAAAGCGATGCCGAGCATTTCTATCTGGCCGCCGCGAAGCGCAGCACCGATGCGGAAACCCGCAAGCTGCTGGGGGATCTTGCCGCCGCCGAGGCCGGTCATCAGGACAAGGCCGACCATCTGACCGCCGCCCATCTGACCGAGGATGTCCGCAACGAGGAAGACCGCAGCGCGCATCGCAAATTCGTCCTGACCTGGGTGCAGCCGGGCCTTGCCGGGTTGATGGATGGCTCTGTCTCCACGCTTGCGCCCATCTTTGCCACCGCATTCGCCACCCATGATACATGGACGACCTTTCTGGTCGGGCTGGCGGCCTCTGTCGGTGCGGGGATTTCGATGGGCTTCACCGAGGCGGCCTCGGATGATGGAGAGCTTTCTGGCCGGGGTTCGCCGGTCAAGCGCGGCATCGCGTCGGGCGTCATGACAACGCTTGGCGGTCTGGGCCATGCGCTGCCCTACCTGATCCCGTCCTTCTGGACTGCGACGATCATCGCGATCATCGTCGTCTTCGTGGAGCTTTGGGCCATCGCGTGGATCCAGAACCGGTTCATGCAAACGCCTTTCTTCCGCGCGGCCTTTCAGGTGGTTCTGGGCGGCGCGCTGGTCTTTGCGGCCGGGGTGCTGATCGGCAGCGGGTAGCAGACGCGACAGATCAGCAATTGACGGCGCGGGAGGGCATGCTACCAACTCCCTATGGTTGAGATATTTCTCAAAACCCTTCCGTTCTTTGCACTTATCGGTCTGGGCTATGGCGCGGGGCGGGTGAAGTTCTTTTCGCCTGAAGCCACCGCCTACCTGACGAAGTTCGTGTTCTATTTCGCGCTGTCGGCGATGCTGTTTCGTTTCTCGGCCAACCTGTCGTTGGCTGAGATCTACGATTCCCGCCTCGCCGCCGCCTATCTATGGGGGACGGGACTTGTCTATGCGATTGCCTCGGCCGTGGGGTATCTGCGCGGTCTGGACGTTCAAACAACGGCGGTGGAGGCGCAGACCGCTTCGATCGGAAATACCGGCTTTCTGGGTGTGCCCATGCTGGCGGTGCTTCTTGGACAAGATGCGGTCGGCCCCATCATCCTGATCCTGTCCATCGACCTGATCGTGTTTTCGTCCCTGATCGTTATCCTGATCACCGGGTCCCGCGACGGGCGGATGTCACTGCGGGTCTTGCGCACCGTCGGTCTGGGCCTGCTGAAGAACCCGATGATCGTCTCGATGGTGCTTGGACTTGGCTGGTCGGCGACCGGTTTGCCATTGCCCGCGGTGGTCAACGATTTCATGACCACGCTGGGGGCGGCGGCGACGCCCGGTGCGCTGTTTGCCATCGGCGCATCATTGGCGACCAAGTCGGCAGAGCGCGTGAGCATCGCGGTCTGGCTCAGCTTCTGCAAGCTTGTGCTGCACCCAGCCTTTGTCGCGATTGCCGCCATCTTCCTGTTCCCGGTTGACCCCTACAAGGCCGGGGTCGCGATCAGCGCGGCTGCCCTGCCGGTGGCGGGGAATGTCTTCATCCTCGCACAGCATTACGGGGTGGCGCCGCATCGGGTGTCGGCTGCGATCCTGATTTCCACTGCGGCGAGCATCCTCACCGTCTCGCTCGTCATCGCGTGGGTCACCGGCGCCTGAGGCCGCTTGCCCTTGCGGTGCGATCCGGGCTAGCCCTTGGCTGAATCTGCATTCGGGGAGACGACCATGGAACTCATTTCGGAAAGTCGCTGTTTTGACGGCATGCAGGGTGTTTATCGCCACGCATCGGCGGCGACGGGATGCGACATGACCTTTGGTCTGTTCCTGCCGGAAGAGGCCCGGCAGGGGCCGGTCCCGATCTTGTGGTATCTGTCCGGCCTGACTTGCACACACGAGAATGCCATGACCAAAGCGGGCGCTCAGGGATGGGCGGCAGAGCAGGGCATTGCGCTGGTCTTTCCTGACACGTCGCCACGCGGAGAGGGTGTGGCGGATGATGACGCTTATGACCTTGGGCAAGGCGCCGGGTTCTATGTCAACGCGACCAAGACCCCTTGGGCCCCGCATTTCCGCATGTGGGACTACCTGGCAGAGGAACTGCCCGCCCTGATCGGTCGCGAATTCGCTCTGGACATGGACAGGCAGGCGATCTGCGGGCATTCGATGGGGGGGCACGGTGCGCTGACGCTGGCAATGGGCCTTCCCGGCCGGTTCACCTCTGTTTCTGCCTTCGCCCCGATTGCGAATCCTTCGGCAAGTGACTGGGGGCGCAAGCAGTTCAGCGCCTATCTCGGGGAGGACAAAACCACCTGGGCGCCGCATGACGCTACCCTGATGATGCGCGAGAAGGGACTGGACGTACCGGTGCTGATCGATCAGGGCGGCAGCGACCAGTTCCTTGACTTGCTGCGCCCCGAGGCCCTGTCCGAGGCCATGGTTGCGCGTCGGCAAGAAGGCAACTTTCGCGTCCAGAAAGGCTATGACCACAGCTATTTCTTCATCTCGACCTTCATGGAGGATCACGTGGCCTTCCATGCAGAGGCGCTTTACGCGTGACCGTCTATATCGATGCGGATGCCTGTCCGGTAAAGGCCGAGGCAGAGCAGGTCGCCACCCGCCACCGTGTGCCCGTCAAGCTGGTGTGCAATGGTGGCCTGCGCCCCCCTGCCAACCCGTTGGTGGAGCTTGTGGTAGTCGCCGAAGGCCCGGACGTGGCGGATATGTGGATCGCGGATCACGCCGGTCAGGGCGACGTCGTGATTACCGGCGACATTCCCCTGGCCGCCAAATGCGTGGCCAACGGCGCGCGCGTGTTGCGCCATAACGGCGAGGCGCTGACAGAGGCGAATGTCGGCGCGCAGCTCGCCATGCGCGATCTGATGACAGACCTTCGTGCCGCCGACCCGTTCCGGCAGGGCGGCGGCAAGGGCTTTACCAAGGCCGACCGCTCGCGCTTTTTGAACGCGTTGGAGCGGGAGTTGCGCGCGGCAGCGGCACAAGGAAGCGGCAAGCCGTCGTGAGCAATTACGAACTTTTCGAAACCGGTCGGAGGCCCGAGCCATGACACCCCAGGCAGTGATCTTCGATATCGGCAATGTCCTGATCGAATGGCAGCCAGAGCGGTACTATGACCGGATCATCGGACCCGACCGCCGCCGTGCGATGTTTGCCGAGGTCGATCTGCACGGTATGAACGATCTGGTCGACAGGGGCGGTGATTTTCGCGACATCATCTATGCCGAGGCAGAGCGCAACCCGGAATGGTCTGCCGAAATCCGGATGTGGCATGACAACTGGCTTGATCTTGCCACGCCAGTGATTGAACGGTCATTGGCGACGTTGCGCGCGCTTCGTTCGCAGGGCGTGCCGGTTTTCGCATTGACCAATTTCGGCATCGGGACATTCGAGCTGGCCTTGGAAAGATACGCTTTTCTGGAAGAATTCGACCGGCGCTATATCTCTGGACATCTGGGTGTCGCAAAGCCGGACCCGCAGATCTACCAGCTTGTCGAAGGCGATTGCGGACTGCCGCCAGAGGCGCTGCTGTTCACCGACGACCGGGCTGAAAACATCGACGCCGCGGCCTCTCGGGGGTGGCAGACCCATCTGTTCGACGGCCCGCAAGGGTGGGAACAGCGGCTTGTCGATGCCAAGCTTTTGCCAAAGAGCTGACAGCATGATCGTGCAGGGCCCGAGCCCTCTACACATCCCCTCAAAGCCGCGTTATGCCGGGCCATGGCCAATGTGAACACGATATACGAACGCCGCATTGCGGAAGGTGAGCTTTCAGAAGACGCCGCCCAAAGGTCCGTCCTGCCGGAATTCGAGCGCATCCGCGAAGCACTTTTGACAGCACCGAAGCGGGGCCTGTTCCGCCGCGCGCCAGAGCCGCCAAAGGGGCTTTACCTCTGGGGGGGCGTCGGGCGCGGAAAATCCATGCTCATGGATCTGTTTGTCGAAAGCCTGGAGGATGTGCCGGTTCGGCGTGTCCATTTCCACGCCTTCATGCAAGAGGTGCACACAGCCCTGCACAAGGCGCGCAGCGAAGGTGTCGAGGATGCGGTAAAGCCGGTCGCCAAGGCCATTACCGACAGCGTCAAGGTTCTGGCCTTTGACGAGATGCAGATCACCGACATTACCGATGCCATGCTGGTTGGCCGTCTTTTCGAGATGCTGTTCGATGCCGGGGTCGTGGTCGTTACCACGTCGAACCGGGTGCCTGACGAGCTTTACAAGAACGGATTGAACCGGCAGCTCTTTCTGCCCTTCATCGAGATGCTGAAGACCCGGATGGTCGTGCACGAGCTGGCCTCCGACACCGACTACCGGCAGGATCGCTTAAGCGGCTCCAAGGTCTATTTCACCCCGCCCGATGCTGCCGCGCGGGATGAGATTGACGCGATCTGGCAGGACCTGACGGGCGGGCGTTCGGAAGTGCTCGAACTGGTTGTCAAAGGGCGGCGGATCGAGCTGTCACGCTACAATAACGGCGTTGCGCGGGCGGAATTCTACCAGCTTTGCGGGCATATGCTGGGACCGGGCGATTATCTTGCGATCGCGGATGCGCTCCGCGTGCTGATCCTTGAGGACATACCGCGCCTGTCGCGGCAGAACTTCAATGAGGCCAAACGGTTCGTCACGCTGATCGACGCGCTTTACGAGGCGAAGGTGCGTCTGATCGCAAGCGCCGCTGCCGAACCCGAAATGCTCTATGTCGAGGGCGAGGGGACTTTCGAGTTCGAACGCACCGCCAGCAGGTTGAGAGAGATGCAGTCAATTGACTGGGGGCAGCCGGGCTGACGGATCGCCGTGAAAGGCCCGCACGCAGGCTGCGGCTGTGCAGGACAGGGCCGGGCATAAAAAAGCGGGGCCCCGAAGGGCCCCGTCAGGTCTGCTCGTTATTTTTTGTTTCTTGCCTTGTTCGGCTTGTCCCGGTTCCGGTCTTTGGTTCTGCCCTGACACAGATTACCTGTGGCCTCATCAAGGGTAAGTTCCATCATCGCGCCCGCCCTTAATGAGCAGGCGACATATCGCGCCGGTTGGTCTTTCTATTGTTTCTTCCGGGACCCGAGCTTCACCTGATTTGGGTGGCCCGGGGGTCTCTTACCCCCAGTTATAGGCTCAGTATGGCGAATCAGTCAACATTTAGTGATTCGCCATTTATGGGGAGTCTCGGGTCAGCCGTTCAGACGCAGGACATGCCCGGCAAGATAGAGCGAGCCACAGATCAGCACCCTGGCTTGGGGGTCGCGTGCTGCGATGCTGTTGAGCGCATTCCCCACATCGGTGGCAGTGTCGGAGGTGAAGCCGATTTCCCGTGCAATCTGAGCAGTAGTGCTCGCGGGCAGTGTATTGGCTTCGCCCGGTATCGATACGGCAGTCAGACTGTCAGCGATTTGCGCAAGCGGACGCAGGTACCCTGCAACATCCTTGGTGTTGAGCATCCCGCAGATAAGATGCGTGGGCCGCGCTGGGAGTGTGCGCAGATGTGCGGCCAGCGCCTTTCCGGCGGCAGGGTTGTGCCCGCCGTCCAGCCAGAGTTCCACGCCGGGCGCAGACGTTGGCAGAGGACCTTCGCGCAGCCGCTGCATGCGTGCCGGCCAATGTGCCTGCGTAACCGCGGCCTCTGCCTCGCCCGTACCCAGATGGCGCAGCGCGGCAAGGGCGGCCCCGGCATTTTCGATCTGGTGCGCGCCGGGCAGGTTGGGCAGTGGCAGGTCAAGCAGGCCGGTTTCGTCCTGAAACGCCATGCGCCCATGTTCAGGATAGGCGTGCCAATGCTGGCCATGGGCAAGCAATGGTGCCCCCAGCCGTGCGGCCTTCGCTTCGATCACGTCCATCGCCGCGTCTTCCTGCGGGCCGACCACGCAGGTCACGCCGCGCTTCAGGATGCCTGCCTTCTCGGCCGCGATCTTTTCCAGCGTGTCGCCAAGAAACCCTTCGTGATCCATGGAAACCGGGGTGATCACCGTCAGCGCCGGAGAGCGGATGACGTTCGTGGCGTCCAGCCGCCCGCCCAGCCCGACCTCGAGCAAAGTAAAATCGGCAGGGGTTCGCGACATGGCCAGAAGCGCCGCACAGGTCGTGATTTCGAAATAGGTGATACTCTCGCCTTTGTTGGCGTCGTAGCATTCGTCGAGATAGGCGGTGAGGGCGGGTTCCGAAATCAGCTCTCCGGCCAGGCGGATGCGTTCGTGAAACCGTGCCAGATGCGGCGAGGTATAGGCATGCACGCGGTGACCAGAGGCTTCCAGCCCCGCGCGGATCATCGCCTGTGTGGACCCTTTGCCATTCGTGCCAGCGATGTGAACCACCGGGGGCAGTGTATCCTGCGGATTGCCGAGCGCATCCAGCAGTCGCCACATGCGATCCAGTGTCAGATCAATGATCTTGGGGTGCAGCGCCATCATCCTGTCCAGGATGACGTCAGAGCCTGCCGTCATTTACTGTCAGCCGCCTCTGCCTGATCGGTTTGGTCCGGGTCCGGTGCGGGCAGGTCACCCGACACGGCGGGCGGCAGACCCATCAGCATGCGGGTGATTGTCACCAGTTCTTCCCGCAAATCGTTGCGATTGGTGACGCGGTCCAGCATCCCGTGCTCCAGCAAATACTCTGCGCGCTGGAAACCGTCGGGCAGCTTTTCGCGGATCGTCTGTTCGATCACGCGGGCCCCGGCAAACCCAATCAGCGCGTTGGGCTCTGCGATATGAACATCGCCCAGCATGGCGTAGGAGGCGGTCACGCCGCCGGTCGTCGGATGGGTCAGGACCACGATATAAGGCAGCCCGGCTTCTTTCAGCATCTGAACGGCAACGGTGGTGCGGGGCATCTGCATCAGCGACAGGATGCCTTCCTGCATACGCGCGCCGCCCGCTGCGGAAAACAGGATCAGCGGTCGACCACGTTCAACGGCCCGTTCGGCGGCGGCAATGATGGCATTGCCGACATACATACCCATGGAGCCGCCCATGAAGCTGAAATCCTGCGCGGCAGCCACGATTGGCGTGCGCCCGATCTCACCTTCGGCGACCAGCATCGCGTCTTTTTCGCCAGTGGCCTTTTGCGCGGCCTTCACACGGTCGGGATACCGTTTCTGATCGCGAAAATGCAGCGGATCGGGGATCGGCTCGGGGACCTGCACCTCGGTGAAGACGCCCGCGTCAAACAGCGCGTGAAAGCGTGCGCGCGGCGTGATAGCCATATGGTGGCTGCAATTGGTGCAGACGTTCAGGTTGTCCGAAAGCTCGCGGTGGAACAGCATTGTTCCGCATTCGTCGCACTTCGTCCAAAGATTTTCAGGGATTTCGCGGCGCGAAAAGATCGAGTTGATCCGCGGGCGGACGTAGTTCGTGATCCAGTTCATCTGCTTATTCCCGAAGCCAGTGTGCTGCGTGAAATAGTCGTGGAGGGAAAGAATTGCAATCCGCCCATTCTGGAAAGGCGCGCGCCAGGAGTGCGGAGCGCGCGCCTTGTCCGGAGTGGTTCTGCGCCTTGGCCGGGAGTGAGGAGCATTGGCGCGTTTCGCCGGACCAACGGCGAGGGGGAAGAGCCGCGGCAATCTGTGCGGCTACACTTAAAGTTGTATTTCGTTTTGCAACTTCTGTCAAAGGGTTATTTCACAAGTGATACATTCTCTTTCGGCTCTGCGCGTCACTGTTGGCACCGGGGCGCACGGCGCGGAACGTCCTTGTTAAGGCAGAACGGCTTGGGTATTCCGTTTGCAACGTATTTCCCCAAGGAGGCCAGCGCCATGCTCAAGCGCCAGTTCGACAAGTCCAAGTTGCCAAGTCGCCATGTGACCGAAGGTCCGGCGCGCGCGCCTCACCGGTCCTACTATTATGCGATGGGCATGACCGAGGAAGAGATTCACCAGCCTCTGGTCGGCGTGGCCACGTGCTGGAACGAAGCGGCGCCGTGCAATATCGCCCTGAACCGTCAGGCGCAGGCGGTCAAGATGGGTGTGAAATCGGAAAACGGCACGCCGCGCGAATTTACCACCATCACCGTGACCGACGGGATCGCGATGGGCCACGAAGGCATGCGGTCTTCGCTGGCCAGCCGCGAAGCGATTGCCGACACGGTCGAGCTGACAATGCGCGGCCATTGCTATGACGCGCTTGTGGGCCTCGCGGGTTGCGACAAGTCGCTGCCGGGTATGATGATGGCGATGATCCGTCTGAACGTGCCTTCGGTCTTTCTGTATGGCGGCTCCATTCTGCCGGGTCGGCTCGACGGCAAAGATGTCACCGTTCAGGACGTGTTCGAGGCGGTCGGTCAGCATCAGGCTGGCAACATGTCGACCTGCGAATTGGAAAAGCTTGAAGCGGTGGCCTGTCCGTCCGCGGGCGCGTGCGGCGGCCAGTTCACCGCCAACACGATGGCCTGCGTTTCCGAAGCGATTGGTCTGGCGCTGATGAACTCTTCGGGTGCCCCGGCGCCCTACGAGTCGCGTGACGCCTATGCCGAAGCGTCGGGTGCGGCCGTGATGAACCTGATCGAAAAGAACATCCGCGCACGCGACATCGTCACGCGCAAGTCGCTGGAAAACGCGGCGCGCGTCGTGGCCTGCACCGGCGGGTCCACCAATGCCGGTCTGCACCTGCCTGCCATGGCGCACGAGGCGGGCATTGATTTCTACCTTGATGACGTCTGCGAGATCTTCCGCGATACGCCCTATTTCGTCGATCTGAAACCGGGCGGTCAGTTTGTCGCCAAGGATCTTTACGAGGTCGGCGGCGTTCCGGTCGTGATGAAAGAACTGCGCAAGGCAGGCCTGCTGCACGAGGATTGCATCACCGCCGATGGAATGACGATTGGCGAAGCCCTGGACAAGGTAACGCGCGAGGCCGATGGCCGCGTGATCTATCCCATCGAAACGCCGCTTACGAAAACCGGTGGTGTTGTTGGTCTGAAGGGCAATCTTGCCCCGGAAGGCGCGATTGTGAAGGTTGCGGGCATGGAAGCGCAGCACCAGCTGTTCACCGGTCCGGCGCGGGTGTTCGAATGTGAGCAGGACGCTTTCGATGCAGTTCAGAACCGCGACTACAAGGAAGGCGACGTGTTCGTCATTCGCAACGAGGGCCCCGCAGGCGGCCCGGGCATGCGCGAGATGCTGGCGACGACGGCGGCCCTGTCCGGTCAGGGCATGGGCAAGAAGGTGGCTCTGATCACCGATGGCCGTTTCTCTGGTGCGACGCGCGGCTTCTGCGTGGGCCATGTTGGCCCTGAGGCTGCGCATGGCGGACCGATTGCGCTGCTCAAGGATGGCGACGTGATCACGCTGAACGCCATCGAAGGCACGATCGACGTTGCCTTGACCGACGAGGAGCTGGCCGCACGCAAGGCGGAATGGAAGGGCCCGCGCGAAACCATCTATGCGTCCGGCGCGCTGTGGAAATATGCTCAACTTGTCGGTGAAACCTACAAGGGCGCTGTCACCCATCCGGGCGGCAAGGCAGAGAAGCATGAATACATGGACCTCTGATCGCCCGACCCTCCGCGCGGGCGTCCTTTCGGGGGCGCTCGTCCTGCTGTCCGGCTGCCTGAGCGTTCCGACCGATGTGGCGCAGCCAGCCGATGGGCAGGGTGCGTCGTCGGCCTCTCTTCAAGGGGGCGCGGCTGACGAGCAGGTGCTTGCGGGCAAACCTGTCCCGGAAGTGCCCCTCGTTGGCGGCGACGTCATCCTGCGCGCGCCCGAAGGCTATTGCGTCGATCTTGAAACCGTCGAGAACCGCCGCACGCGGGCCTTCGCGATGATTGCGGGCTGCCAGATCCTCAGCAACGGGCAGACGGGGGGATATGTGCCGCCTGTGCTGGTGACGGCGACCGTCGGCAGTCGCAATCGCGGGGCGTCCCTGCCGACGCCAGAGCAGATTGCAACCAGCGCAGGCAGTGACCTGCTGGGCGGCACGGTGCGCGACGGTGTTTCCGTGGCACAACTCGCCCAAGGAGGCGATGCGACTCTCGACGGTGGCGACCCGCGCCACTGGCGCGCCGTGCTACAGGTGGGCGGGCGCCGCGTGGGTCTGGCGCTCTACGCGCCGGAGGGGAGCGCGATGGCCGCTTCTGAAGGCGGGGCGGTCCTTCTGGAAACTGCGCGGTCAACCCTTGCAGCCAGCGCCGATGCGGCACAGCCGGAACAGGCGGAGCCCGCTCTGCCTCTTGGCACGGATGAGGCGAATGCTGCGGGTGACAACCCCACCCCGGGGGGTGTAGCACCCTCTCAGCCGCGTCAGGGACTGGGCGCGGCGATTGGAAGTTTGTTTAACGGTGACGCCTTGCGATAGGGCCGAAGCCGGGCTTTGGTCCGGCTTTGCCCCGGAATTTCGCGGGCATGGCAAAGGAAATGGCATGGCAGGTCAGAACCGCTTTATCGACCGGCTGGCGAATCGCGCTGTCTTGCGTCGCTGGGCGCGTGCTGCCCGGCGCGCCGAGACAACGGACCTGTCGGAACTGCGGGTGCAGCGGCAGCATGCCCGCCGCCTGCGCCATCATCTGGATCAGTTGATCCATGCCGCCGATGGGCGCCTTGCCCTGCCGCGGATCGGGTCCGTGAAATTTCCCAAACCCCACGATGCTGACTGGTCCTACCGGCCCGAGCTTTGGCGCGGTCCGCTCCGGGTGCCCGGCCTGTCGCCGGTCAAGAGCGAGGCGATGCTGGGCGAGGAGGTGAAGGCGTTTCACGACTGCCCCCGGTCAGAGATCATGCTGCGCCAGATCAGGAACACCCGCGACGCCGATCTTGCGCCTTTCGGGCTTCAGATGGATGTGTTCAGCTTTGCAGGGAGCTACCTGTCGCTGGTTGTGGAACTGCCGCCAAGCGCCACGCAGGACCTGAAGCGCCGGCATCTCGTCCGCATGGAGGCTCTGGTAGAGATGGAGCGGCCGGTTGAAATCTACACGCGCCTGAACATCCAGAGCGGCCCGAATGCAGAGCAGCTTGTAAGGCAGATGCCGCTGCAAGACGGAAGCGGTATGGTGGAATTCGATCTTGCCTATGCCGAGTTGAATGAAAAGCGGATAGAGCGCCTTTGGGTCGATCTGATCTTCAACGATCCCGCAATGAGCCAGGTGATCTTGCGGGACCTGACATTCAGCCGTAGCCCCCGGGCAGAACTCTAGCAAAGGATGGTGAGCGGCATGAGCGACTACCAGCTTGCAAAACGTCGGTTTGTCGAAGGAGTCTGGGAAGGCATCCTGTCGCCGCTGCGCGCTGGCGCGGCCGAACCCAAGATAGAGGTCACCCATCAGGGCCGGGCTGTGACAGGCATCACGCTGACCCGCGATCCGGCTGGCACGTCGTGGAACCTGCAGGTGCCGATCCCGGCAGAGGTTCTGGGCGATGGCGCGCAGGTTTTTCTGATCTCGGACGCGGCCACCGGTGACGTGCTGGAGAGTTTCGCCATCATGGCGGGCGAAGCACTGGCAGAGGATCTGCGCGCCGAGGTTCAGCTTTTGCGTGCGGAACTGGATACGCTCAAACGGGCCTTCCGTCGCCATTGCCTGCAAACCGACTAAGCGATTTGGGGCGCTGCGATTGACCTTTGCTGCCTGCGGGGCGAAGGTGGCGACATCCAGCATTCTCCCGAGGTTTGAATGTCCCCTGCCCGCGGCATGGCGCTGAAGCTGTTTGCGCTCTTTCTTTTCATGGTCATGGCTTCGCTGATCAAGGCAAGCTCGTCCGAAGTTCCCAGTTTTCAGGCCGTTTTCTTTCGTTCTTTCTTTGCCTTGCCGGTGATCGTGATCTGGCTGGCGGCGCGCAAGGAATTGTCCACCGGCCTGCGCACCCGCAGCCCTGCTGCGCATTTCTGGCGCGGGATCATCGGGACGTCTGCCATGGCCTGCGGTTTTGCGGCGCTGGGGCTTCTGCCCTTGCCAGAGGTCACAGCCATCGGCTTTGCCTCGCCACTGATCACGGTGCTGCTGGCGGCGGCCCTGCTGGGCGAAAAGGTCCGCAGCTTTCGGCTGGGCGCCGTGGGCATCGGGCTTTTCGGGGTATTGGTGATCCTCTGGCCGCGCCTGTCGCTGTCGCCTGACAAGATGAACGAGGCGGCGATGCTTGGCGTCGTTCTGGTATTGGCCAGCGCCGGATTGCGATCGCTTGCACAGATACACATCCGCAGAATGGTTCAGCTGGAACAGACCTCGGCGGTCGTGTTCTATTTCTCGCTGACCGCGACTTTGCTGTCGCTCTTCACCATCCCGTTCGGGTGGGTGATGCCGTCGGGGCCCGTGCTTTTCATGCTGATCTGTGCGGGTCTGATCGGCGGGGTCGGTCAGATATTCCTGACATCCTCCTACCGTTTTGCAGAGGCGTCTGTTCTGGCGCCTTTCGAATATGCCTCGATGCTCTATGCTCTGGTCTTCGGATATGTCCTTTTTGGCGAGGTGCCGACGGGCATCATGATGATCGGCGTGTTCATCGTGACACTGGCCGGTGCGCTGATCATCTGGCGGGAGCGTCAACTGGGATTGGCCCGCGGCAAGGCGCGCCGAACGATGACGCCGCAGGGCTGACGCCTCAGTCGATCAAACGGGCCAGAAGATATTCGGCACTAAGCAGCGCCCGCCGGTATTTCCCCAATGGGAACCGTGGGGGAGGGGTGGCAAACGCGCGGGGCAACGGATGCCTCGGGGTCTTGTCCTGGACCAGATCGGCAAGGATCGTCCCGCAATAGCTGCCCATCGCCACCCCGTTGCCATGATAACCAAAGGCGGCAAAGGCACCCGGCATCTCCGGGATCTCGCCGCAAAACGGTGTCAGGGACGCCGTCAGACAGACCATGCCTGACCAGTAATAGGGCGTCGGCACATCGGCCCATGCCGGGAAGATCCTGTCGAAATCGGCGCGGACCCGGGCGCGAATGCGCGCCTCGTTCGCGGCAGAGCTTTTCAACCCGCCGCGCATCCCGAAGACCATCCGTCCATCCGGCGTCAGGTGAAAGTAATGCAGCATCGCTCGATCTTCATAGGCCATCTGATGGCTGGTCCAGCCCTGCGCGCGCAGGGTGGCTTCGTCCATCGGGTCGGTCGCGATGACAGAGCTTTGGGCGGGCAGCGTTCTGCCGCGCAACCACGGGACGAGGTCTTCTGATGTGTAACCATTCGTGGCCACGATCAGCCGTCGCGCATGGATGCGGGCGTTGGGCGTGGTTACCACAAAGCCGGTCCCGTCCCGTTCAATGCTGCATGCCGGGCTATTGGCGTAGACTGTGGCGCCTGCGGCCCGCGCGGCGAGAAGAAGGCCCAACAGGTACTTCCGCGGATGTATCGCGAAGCCGACCGGAAGGGTCAGCCCGGCATGATGTGCAGAGACCATGCCACGTGCCGCAAGCGCCGTTGCGTCGTGCAGCTGTGGCTCCACACCATAGGTGCGGCGCATGTCGTTTCGTGTCTGTTCGAGCTTCCGCGCAGCCTTAACGCTTTCTGCAAGGATCGTCTCGCCGTCAGAATGGCGGTCAATCTCGATCCCGAGGCGCCCGGTCAGTTCGTCGACATGTGCGACGGCCCGAAGCTCTGCCGCCCGTACCTCCTCGGCCGCGCCTTTGCCAAACTGCCTGGTCAGCATTGCGTTCGTGGCGCGCGTGCCTCCAACGCAACAGAACCCGCCATTGCGCCCCGATGCGCCCCAACCCGGATGTCGCGCGTCGATCATACAGGTGGCGATGCCATCCTCGGCCAGATGCAGGGCGGCGTTCAGGCCGGTATAGCCACCGCCGACAATCAGGACGTCGGTATGCAGATCGCCTTCGGCAGCCGGGGCATTCAGGCTGTCCTCCGGCACCCCCTGCGCCCAGAAATTCTGCTGGTTGGGCGCGTCCGACAGGGCAAAGTCGCCGTAAAGATGCCTCATCCGCGTTCCGCGTTGCGTGTCTCTGCCTCTTGCCGGACGGCGGCGCGTTTCGAGATCAGTGAAGCAGAGATGACACCCACGGTGACGATGGCGATCATGATCGTGGACAGCGCGTTGATCTCGGGCGAGACGCCAAGGCGGACGGCAGAAAAGATCTTGATGGGCAGGGTCGTGGAAGACGGTCCCGCCGCGAAAGAGGCGATTACCAGATCATCAAGCGACAGGGTGAAGGCCAACAGCCAGCCGGAAATCACGGCGGGCGCGATGATCGGCAATGTGACCAGCCGGAAGGCATCAAATGGAGAGCAGCCAAGATCCTGCGCGGCTTCTTCCAGTGATTTGTCGAAACTGGTCAGGCGCGAGGACACGACCACGGACACGTAGCACATGGAAAAGGTGGTATGGGCCAGGACAATCGTCAGAACGCCGCGATCCAGCCCGATACCGATGAACAGCAAAAGGAGCGAGAGACCGGTGATCACCTCGGGCATGACGAGGGGTGCATATATCATGCCGGAAAACAGCGTCCGGCCCGGAAAACGGTTGGCCCGCACCAGCACGTAGGCGGCCATTGTCCCAAGGATCGTCGCGAGGGTGGAGCTGAACACGGCCACGCGCAGGGTGACCCATGCGGCATCCAGAAAGGCCTCGTTCCGGATCAGCTCGGCGTACCATTTGGTTGAAAACCCGGCCCAGACGGTGACCAGTTTTGACGCGTTGAAGCTGTAGATCACCAGAATGACCATCGGCAGATAAAGGAACGCGAACCCAAGGGTCAGGGAGGTGGCGTTGAACCAGCTGAAGCGTCTCATGCGGTGTGCCCCCGTGCGGGTGCGCAGACTGCCCGTTCCCGCCGCAAATGGGGTGGTGTGAAGTCCCGCAGGGTCATCCTTCGGCCTCGCGTTGTAGCTGCTGGTTGCGCTGGAAAAGGATGATCGGGACGATCAGGATGAGCAGCAGAACGATGGCGACGGCAGAGGCAACCGGCCAATCGCGGTTCGAGAAGAACTCTTCCCACAAAACCTTGCCGATCATCAGCGTTTGCGATCCGCCCAGAAGGGAGGGGATCACGAATTCGCCCAAGGCGGGGATGAAGACCAGAAAACACCCGGCCACGATCCCGGATTTGGAAAGCGGCACAGTTACCAGCCAGAAGGCGGAAACACGCGAGCAGCCAAGGTCTTCGGCTGCTTCCAGCAGGCTTTCATCCATCTTTTCCAGCGCCGCGTAGATCGGCAGGATCATGAAGGGCAGGTAGGTATAGACGATGCCGATATAGACGGCAGTATTCGTGTTCAGAATGGTCAGGGGTTCAGAGATTACCCCCAGAAACAACAGGAACTGGTTCAGCAGGCCTTCGGTGTTCAGGATACCCATCCATGCGTAGACACGGATCAGAAAGCTGGTCCAGAAGGGCAGGATGACCAGCATCAACAGGGTGGGCCGCCACTCGTGCGGCGCACGGGCGATGCCGTAGGCGATGGGAAACCCGCATAACAGCGTCATCACGGTCGACAGCAGCGCGATTTGCAGCGAGCTGAGATAGGCCTTCCAATAAAGGTCATCCGTCGTGAGAAAGGCGAAGTTCTCGAAATCCAGACCGGACAGGAACGCCCGGAACCCGGCCCATCCTTCGGACAGGTCTAGCTGTGGGGTGTAGGGCGGGATCGACAGCGCGATATCGGACAGAGAGATTTTCAGAACGATCAGGAACGGCACCAAGAACAGCGCCAGCAGCCACAGATAGGGGACTGCGATGAGGATCAGGCGGCGCATGTCATTGCTCCAGCACCACGCCGGCCGTTTCGGTCCAGCTAAGCCAGACCGTGTCCTCCCATGTGAAGGAGCGGCGGGCGATGCGGCGGGTGTTTGCGCTTTGTGCTTTCAGAACGTCTCCGGACGGCAGTTCGACATGATAGGTCGAGATATTGCCAAGATAGGCAATGTCGAGAACCTTGCCGGTCACCGCATTGGCAGCCTCGGCCGGGCGTTCGGCGGTGATGGACAGCTTTTCGGGGCGGATCGCGAAATGCACCTTCTGGCCGGGCGTCAGGCTGCGTGTGCTGCGCGCACGGATCGGCGGCTGGCCCTCGGCCCAGGAGATCGAAACCGATTCGCCCTCTTGCGCGGCTGCGCCCTCGATGATGTTCACATCCCCGATGAAATCCGCGACATAGACCGAATTTGGCGCCTCGTAGATCACATCCGGGGTGGAGACCTGGATCAGCTTGCCTTCATCCATCACGGCAACGCGGCTGGCGACGGTCATGGCCTCTTCCTGGTCATGGGTCACGATCACGAAAGTCGTGCCGGTCTTTTCCTGAATGTCCATCAACTCGAACTGGGTGTCCTGCCGCAGCTTCTTGTCAAGCGCGCCCAGAGGTTCGTCGAGCAAAAGCAGCTTTGGCGCTTTCGCAAGGCTACGTGCCAGCGCCACCCGCTGCCGCTGTCCGCCAGAGATCTGATGCGGTTTTCGACGGGCAAATTTGGTCAGCCGGGTCAGGCGCAGCATGTCCTCGACCCGGTTCGCGATTTCATCCTTTGAGGCGTTGCCGCGCCGCAGGCCGAACGCAATGTTGTCCCAGATCGTCAGATGCGGAAACAGCGCGTAGCTTTGGAACATCATGTTCACGGCGCGTTTGTTGGGCGGGACCGGGCCGATATCCTTGCCCGCCAGAAGGATGCTGCCAGAGGTCACGGATTCAAACCCTGCAAGCATCCGCATCATCGTGGTCTTGCCGCAACCTGACGGGCCAAGAAGGGCAAAGAATTCCTGTTCGAAGATATCAAGCGACAGATCATCTATCGCAACGAAATCCCCGAATGCCTTGGTCACCCCTTTGAATTCGATCAAGGGCTTGGCGTCTGGGTCGTTCCAAGGGGCAAAGACCGTCTGGGTCATGGGAATGTCCGGAAATGCAACGGAAGAAAGGCCCGCGCGGTGGGCGCGCGGGCCGAGAGGGACGCCTTAGGTGCCCGACTTGATCTTGGTCCACATCCGCGTCACGGTGCGTTGCACCTTCGGATCATAGGGCGTGGTGGTAAACAAGTTGTTAAGAGCGTCCTCGGACGGATAGATCGCCGGGTCCCCGCTCACATCCTCGACAAGAAACTCCTGCGAGGCCTTGTTGCCATTGGCGTAGTAGACATAGTTCGACGCCGCGGCCATGTTCTGCGCATCCATGATGAAGTTCAGGAATGTGTGGGCCTCTTCCACGTTCGGGGCGTCCACGGGAATCGCCATCTGGTCGAACCACATCTGCGCACCTTCCTTTGGCGCGTTATATGCGACCTCAACCCCGTTATCGGCCTCTGCCGCGCGGTCACGCGACTGAAGCACATCCCCCGACCAGCCGACAGCCACGCAGATGTCACCATTTGCCAATGCGTTGATATATTCGGAAGAGTGGAACTTCTGGATATGCGGGCGCACCGCCATGAAGACGTCTTCGGCCTTGGCGATCACCTCCGGGTCATGGCTGTCCGGGTCTTCGCCGATATAGTTCAGTGCTGCGGGGATCATCTCTGCCGGGGCGTCGAGGAAATGCACACCGCATGCGGCCAGCTTTTCCATGTTCTCAGGCTTGAACACCAGGTCCCAGGACTCAATCGGCGCGTCCTCGCCCAGCACTTCCTTGACCTTCGTCACGTTCACCCCGATGCCGGTGGTGCCCCACATGTAGTTGATCGAATATTCGCTGCCGGGGTCATATTTGTCGGTGCGGTCGGTGATAACGCTCCACATGTTTTCCATGTTGGGCAGCATTGACTTGTCAAGCTTCTGGAAGGCGCCCGCCGCGATCTGGCGTTGCAGGAACGTACCCGTGGGCACCACCACGTCATAGCCCGACCCGCCGGCCAGCATCTTCGTTTCCAGCACCTCGTTGCTGTCGAACACGTCATAGATAAGGTCGATGCCGGTTTCTTCTTCGAACTTCGTCAGCAGGTCTTCGTCGATATAGTCGGACCAGTTATACACCCGGACCTCTTGCGCCTGCACCGAAGCGGCGGTGATGGCTAGGCTAGCGGTGAAACTCAGCAGCGCTGTCTTCATTATATTGCTCCCGTTGGACTCTGGGCGCCTTTTTGCATGGCGGCCTCTGTCCGGATTTGATCAAGTTTCGAGGTGTCTGGCAATAACTTGATGTTTCCATGGCGCAGAAATCAACGCAAGGTAGACCCTGACATCCGAAAAACGCGCCGGGGAGGGGCGCCATGATGAACATTCATGCAAACCAGCGCCAAGCGAAACTGCCCGCACATGAGGTTGTCTATCGCAAGTTGCGCGCGAGGGTTCTGTTCGGAGAGATGGCACCGGGGGAGGCTGTCACCATTCAGGGAATCGCCGAAGCCCTTGGCGCGGGAATCACTCCGGTGCGCGAGGCCATCCGCAGGTTGATTGCCGAAAGCGCGTTGGTGTTTCAGGACAATCGCCGCGTTATCGTGCCGGAATTGAATGCCGGCGCGATTGACGAACTGGTCACGGGCCGCACCGCGCTGGAGCCGGAACTGGCCCGGCGGGCGACTTTGGGGCTGGATCAGGGGGTCATTGCAAAGCTCGAGACGGTCGACGCTCTTTTGGACAAGGCGATCGCGCGGGGCGATGTGCGCGGCTATCTGGAACACAATTACCGCTTCCACGACACGCTTTACGCTCAGGCAGAGGCGCCGATCTTGCGGTCACTGGTGGATGGGCTGTGGTTGCGGTTCGGCCCCTCGCTGCGGGTGGTCTGCGGCCGGTCCGGCACGCTCAACCTGCCTGACCGTCACAAGGAACTGATCGCCGCGCTCAGCCGCGCGGATGCAGAGGCGGCAGCCGATGCCGTGCGCTACGATATTCAGGAAGGCATGAGCCAGGTCCGCGCCGCGCTGGACGGTTGATTCGATTGACAGGGAAGAATTTGATCATATTCTTCGGGCAATCCCTAGCCCCTTCATTTGCAGGTGTCTCATGACCCAGATTTCCAACCATATGCCTACGGCAGAATTGCAGGCGCTGGACGCCGCGCACCATATGCATCCTTTCACCGCGGGCGCAGAGCTTGCGCAGAAAGGCGCGCGCGTGATCACCCGGGCCGATGGCGTCTGGCTGACCGACAGTGACGGCAACCGTATCCTTGACGGCATGGCGGGGCTTTGGTGCATGAATATCGGCTATGGCCGGACAGAGCTTGCCGATGTCGCCGCCCGCCAGATGCGCGAGCTTCCCTATTACAACACCTTCTTTCAGACGACGCATGTGCCTGCCATCGCGCTCGCGCAGCGTCTGTCAGAGCTTGCGCCCGGTGATCTGAACCATGTCTTCTTTGCCGGATCGGGGTCAGAGGCCAATGACACCAATATCCGCATGGTCCGGACCTATTGGCAGCTGAAAGGTCAGCCGCAAAAGAACATCATCATCTCGCGTTGGAACGGGTATCACGGGTCTTCCGTCGGGTCGGGCAGCCTTGGCGGGATGAAGGGGATGCATGCGCAGGGCGGCCTGCCGATCCCCGACATTCACCACATCAACCAGCCGGACTGGTGGTCAGAAGGTGGCGAGATGAGCCCCGAAGAGTTCGGCCTCGCCCGCGCGCGCGAGCTTGAGCAGGCGATAGAGACGCTGGGCGCGGACCGCGTCGCTGCTTTCATCGCAGAGCCTGTACAGGGCGCGGGCGGCGTCATCATCCCGCCTTCGACCTACTGGCCCGAGATCCAGCGCATCTGTGATGACCACGGCATTCTGCTGATCGCGGACGAGGTGATCTGCGGATTCGGGCGCACCGGCAACTGGTTCGGGTCGCAGACCGTGGGCTGGCGGCCTCATATCATGACCATCGCCAAGGGGCTTTCCTCTGGCTACCAGCCGATTGGCGGGTCCATCGTGTGCGACGAGGTTGCCTCTGTCATCGGCAGTGCAGAGTTCAACCACGGCTATACCTATTCCGGTCATCCCGTCGCTTCTGCCGTCGCGCTTGAGAATCTGCGCATCCTTGACGAAGAGGGGATCGTGACCCGCGTGGCCGAGGAAACCGGCCCCTATCTGCGCGATGCCTGGGAATCACTGGCCGACCATCCGCTGGTGGGCGAGGCCAAGATCGTGGGCATGATGGCGTCCATTGCGCTGACACCGGATAAATCCGCCCGGGCGCCCTTTGCCTCTGATGCCGGGACCGTTGGGTATATCTGCCGCGAGCGGTGTTTCGCCAACAATCTGGTGATGCGCCATGTCGGCGACCGGATGATCATCTCTCCGCCGCTGGTGATCTCGAAGGAAGAAATCGACACGCTGATAGAGCGCGCCCGCAAATCGCTGGACGAATGTCATGCCGCGCTGAAGGATCAGGGGCTGATGAAGGCTGGCACCCGCAACTGACGTCGGAAACGACAACGGCCCGCGTGGTGGCGGGCCGTTGGGTCATTCTCATATATAGATGCCGATGCTTTACAGGCGGCTGTCCTGTCCGCGCAGCTGGCGAGCGCGTGTCAGGATCGCGTCCTCGACCGCGCGCACGGTGGATGCGCTGGCAGGACCGGATTGGGTCATCAATGCGACGTTCAAAGACCGAGCGTCCAGCGCGGGATCGCTGACATAGACTGTCGCGCGATAGGCCCGCCCGCCGCCGGGCGGCGTGCCAAACCCGGTCGTGATGACGCCGGTGAACGGATCGACGGATTGCACAGGCAGGAAGTTCAGCACCTCCAGCGAGGCGTTCCAGAGGTATTTGTTGACCGCGCCGATCTGGCCCACGTCGTCGCGCGCCCGAAAAATATCCCAAATCGTGGAACGCGTGCGCGCGCTTTCACCGTAAAGGTTCTCGCTCAGGATCTCGTCCGCGGGGGGCGTGTCGACCGTACCGCGATTGCCGCCGCGGCTACACGCGCTTGTCAGTGCCAGCGTGGCGATAAGGCCAATGGCCAGTCCATTACGCGTGAGTGCCATGTCGTCTGCTCCTGCCCCGGGTGGCGTATTGTTTCTTTCCATACCTGTCGGCGCCCGTCACGACAAGGCGCAGATTGTTCATGAAGAAGGAGGGCTTGCGCGGTGGGCATGCGGGCGCGCATTGGGGAAGGGGGAATTCTTGTGGCAAAAGCGCATCACTGAAATGCTTGTTGGCAGCGAGCCCGGCGCATGTCTTGCAAACACGCCCTCCTCGGGAGCATAGAACATGCATCGAGACCGGAAAGCCGGTTTGATACGTGCCTTTCGAACACATGAGGGAAAAAATGAAAGCTATTCTTTTCGCTACCACGGCACTGGTCGCAACTGCCGGCATCGCCGCTGCAGAAGTCAGCCTGACCGGTTCCGCTGAAATGGGTATCATGGGCGGCGACGGTATCGCTGACCAGTTCCACACAGACATCGACGTGACCTTCGGTATGTCCGGCGAAGCCGACAACGGTCTGTCCTTCGGCGCATCCGTTGATCTAGACGAGTCCATCGGCGACGCTGCCGAGCAGGGCGGCGATGAGTCGCAAGCAACTCGTGACGACGCCGAGCACGGCGGCGCGACCATGTTTGTTGCATATGGCGGCGCCAAGCTGACCATGGGCGACACCGACGGTGCGTTCGACAAAGTCCTGAACGAAGCCATCATCGGCTCCTCGCTGGGTGATAACCACGAGCACGGCGGTTACAACGGTAACTCCGGCCTCGACGGCACCTATGACGGTCAGATCGCTCGTTTCGACTACTCCTTCGACGCCTTCACCGGCGCGCTGTCGGTTGAAGTCGACGACTCCGGCGATAGCGACCCTGTCTGGGGGCTGGGCGTTGCGTATAACGCAGAGCTCGCAGGTCTCGACCTGGGTGTTGGCCTTGGTTACCAGACCACCGACGACGACAACGATGCTGACGAGATCTGGGGTCTGAGCCTCGACACCACTTTCGCCAACGGCATCCAGGCGATCGTGAACTACTCGTCCAAGAGCTTTGTTGACGCGGAAGACGAAGAGCATTGGGGCATCGCATTCGGTTACTCCATGCAGGCTCTGACCGTTGCAGTGAACTACGGTGAGTACGACAACGTCGATGGCGTTGACGGCGACACCGCGAAAGGCTGGGGCCTGATCGCCAACTACGACCTGGGCGGCGGTATCGAAGCTCAGTTCGGCTACGGCGACTCCGAGTCCGAAACCGGTGGCGTAGAAGAAGACGACAACACCTACTCGCTGGGTCTGGCAATGAGCTTCTAAGCTCAAGCCAAGCTTTGTTTAAGGAAGAGCGGGCCTTGCGCCCGCTCTTTTCTTTTGTGCGGCAGGGCGGTAGCACATGGGCCAGACAGGAGGTCCCGATGTTCCCGATCACCCGCGCGCAGATCCCCGAACATTACAAGCGGGCCAAAGGGCTGCACGCCGCCGGTCGGCTGGATGAGGCCGCAGCGCTGTACACCTCGCTAAAAGCGGTCGCGCCGGGAATGGCCGAGCTGCCCTTCCAACTGGCCCGGATCGCCGAGGCGCAGGGCGAAAGGTCAAAGGCCGTCCGCCTGTATGCCGAGGCCGACAAGATCAAACCCGGCGAGCCGATCATCCTGCGCGCTTTGGTGCAGGCCGCACAGGCGCAGGGGGATGAAGACAGCGCGATTGCCGCATTGGACAGGTTGATCGCGCTGGACCCGAAGGCGATCAAGCCGCAGGCCGACAAGGCCCACTACCTGCAACAGTTGGGCAGGTTCACCGCCGCGGAAAAGATCTATCGTCGGCTTCTCAAGGCGCATCCCCGGAATGGCGAGCTTTACCGAGTCTTCACCGGCACGCAAAATCTGGCACGCGGCGACAAGCTGTTGCGGGAGATGAAGAACGCCTGGAAGGACCCCGGTCAGGATGATGACAGCCGCATGCATCTGGGCTTTGCCCTTGCCAAGACGATGGCCGATATCGGTGAGACGACGCAGGTTTTCGGTTTCCTGAACGAGGCCAACGCGCTGCAACGGCGCTACTTCCCCTATGATCCGAACGACTATGCCGCAGATGTAGAGGCGCTCTTGTCAGCGCAGGATGGGGCGGACCTTTTGCCGCCGTCCGATGGGGCAGGGTTGAAGCCGATCTTCGTCATCGGAATGCCGCGATCCGGCACCACGCTGGTCGAACAGATCATCGCCAGCCATTCAGAGGTTTCCGCCGGGGGCGAGCTGACGGTGCTGCCGGGGCTTGCCTATCGCCAGTTCGGCGGACCGCGCGGCATGGCGCATTTGCGCGACGTTCCCGCCGATGCGCTGGCGGGCTTTGCGCAGAACTATGCAAAGGCGGTGCAGCGGGCGACCGGGGTTGCCTCCGGGCCTGTCACCGACAAATCAATCCAGCCCTTTCTGGTTCTGGGCCTGCTGCGTCGGGCCATTCCGGGTGCGCGTTTCATCATCGTGCATCGCGATCCAAGGGATGTGGCCCTGTCGATCTACCGCAATTATTTCGAAAATGGCGTGCATCGCTACTCGAACGCGCTGCCGGATATCGCGCATTACGTGAAAACCTTCCAGCGGGTGATCGCCTTCTGGCGTGAACGCATGCCCGATGGGTTTCACGAGGTGCATTACGAGGATCTGGTCACAGACCCGGAACCACAGTCCCGGGCGATTGTGCGTGCGGCCGGCCTCGACTGGCAGGACAGCTGTCTGGAATTTTATAAACACGCGGGCAATGTGCGCACGCTCAGCCTGCAGCAGGTGCGTCAGCCGATCTATAGATCGTCCACTGCCGCCTGGAAAAAATACGAGGCCGATCTGGCCCCGTTCATCGACGCAATGAAGGAGCCGTGATGGGACTGTCAGAGATCAAGGAACGCATCGCGCGGGCAGAGGCAGATGCAGGCCGGGATGCAGGTTCGGTCCAGTTGATTGCCGTGTCCAAGGTTCAGCCGGACGAGCGCGTGCGCGCTGTGCTGGACGAAGGCCACCGCCTGTTTGGCGAGAACAAGGTGCAGGAGGCGGCAGGCAAATGGCCGGGGTTTCGGCAGGATTATGACGGCGTGCAGGTCCATCTGATCGGCCCGCTGCAAAGCAACAAGACGCGGCAGGCGATGGACTTGTTCGAGGCGATCCATTCCGTCGACCGGCCCAAGCTGGCAAAGACCATCGCCCGCATCGCGCAGGAAATCGGTGCCTGTCCGGAGCTGTTCATCCAGGTCAATACCGGGGAGGAGCCGCAAAAGGCCGGGGTGCTGCCTGCCGATGCAGATGGCTTCATTGACGAATGTCGCGGCATGGATCTGCCGGTGCGCGGGCTGATGTGCATCCCGCCGGTCGACGAGGCGCCCTCGTTGCATTTCGCGCTGCTGGCGAAGATCGCCGCGCGCAACGGGCTGGACGGCTTGTCGATGGGGATGAGCGATGATTTCGAACAGGCGATTGCGCTGGGGGCCACGCATGTCCGCGTCGGCTCTGCGATTTTCGGGGCAAGGGTTCCGGGCTAGGCGGGCTTAGCGCGGCGGCACGATCAGCCGTGTCTCTGGCGTAATTTGGCAAGCGATCTGCCAGAGGTGATCCGGCCGGAAGGCCACGCATCCTTCGGTCGGATACCCGGCGCGGCGCCAGCGATGCAGAAAGATCGCCGATCCCGCGCCGGGCGTGGCGTCTGGCCAGTTCCAGTCGGTCAGCAGGATCAGGTCATATAGCGGATCGGCGCGGCGCAGCGTTTCATGGCTGAACGGGTAGGGCGCGCGGACCAGCGTGTTGTAATCCGGCCTGTCCGGATCGTCCGACCAAAGGTCGCCCGGGCGGATCGGTTGGGCCCAGGGCTGCGGTGCTGCGATACGGTCTGGGCGGTACAAAATTCCGGTGATCCGGTGCGTCCCCACCGGCGTGGCGCCGTCGCCTTCGCGCTTGTCCGTGCGGACCCCGCCGCGCCCGATGGTGCACGGCCAAAGCCGACCCGCAAAACGAATGCCACGGCCCGTCAGGACAAGGTCGCGCGGGGTCACAACAAATGCCCCGATTTTGCGGCCTTGGTAGCGAGGTAACCCTCGTTCTGCGCGGTCTTGCCGACCTGAAGCGGCACGCGTTCCGTGACGGCGATGCCGTGTTTTTCCATCATCGCGATCTTGGCAGGGTTGTTGGTCAGGAGCCTGACGGATGAAAACCCCAGCTTCTTCAGGATATCCGCACCGATGCGAAAATCGCGCTCGTCATCTTCGAAGCCCAGCCGGTGATTGGCCTCGACCGTGTCGAACCCCTGATCCTGAAGCGAATAGGCGCGCATCTTGTTGGCAAGCCCAATGCCGCGCCCTTCTTGATTGAGGTAGAGCAGGACGCCGGAGCCTTCCTCTCCCATCTGGGCGAGGGCCGCGCGCAGTTGCGGGCCGCAATCGCATTTCAGGCTGCCCATCAGATCGCCGGTGAAACAGGCCGAATGCAGCCGTGCAAGCACCGGCACGTTGCGGGCGGGCTTGCCGATTTCCATCGCGTAATGCTCTTCGCTGCCGTCTTCGGGGCGAAAGACATGCAGGCGCCCGGTCTCTGACACGGACACGGGCAGGCGGGCCGCGACAATCTCGGACAGGGGGCTGAGGCTTTGCAGCAGGGGCGCCACGGTGGGGGTTTCAAGCCGCGTCAGCCCGTGTTGCGCCGCAAATCCGCGGGCATCCTTCAGCGGCAGCACCAATGCGGCAGGAAGCAATCGCGCGGATTTGGCAAGAGCGACGGCAAGGCGGTGCGGCGTGGCATCGCCCTCGCGCCGGGTCAGGAAGGGGCCCTTCATCGGCTTGCGCAGGTCGTCGGCCGGATCGGCAAGCCCCCGCACCCAGTCTGGCGTCGCGTCATCGGGCAGGGCAACGCGGGCCACATCGCCGTCATAGGCGCGCGCTTTCAGCGTCGCCGCCCGCCGCCCGGTCAGCGCCAGATCCACCGGCCCCAGCGTCTTGGCAAAGGCAAGCCGTTCCGGCGTCAGCGTCTCGGCCGCCAGAAGAAGCGCAGGAGAGGCCCCATCTAGAACGACAGGCACGCCCATGCGCAGGTCCGCACGTGCGCGCGAAAGCATTTCCTTGGGGTCGGGGGAAAAGGGCATCTGGGTCTCGATTGCTGCAATCCGCCTTGGACGTGTAACGAAAGCGCCCCGGAATTGAAACATATCCGGACTCTCAGGCGTTCCTTTACACGAGGACGTGAGCCCGTTGCAGCAAAACTTGTCCTTCCCGTCGGTTGGGCACATCTAACGATCAGAACACGGAGGACGCCTGTATGGGACAGCTCAAGAATATTCTGCTCGTCGACGACGACGACGATCTGCGCGAAGCCTTGTCGGAACAGCTTGTTATGACCGAGGATTTCGAGGTCTTTGAAGCCGGGACCGGCGCGGAGGCGATGACCCGCGTAAAGGAACAGCTATACGACCTGATCGTGCTGGATGTCGGTCTGCCCGACACCGATGGACGAGAGCTTTGCCGCCTGATGCGCAAGCAAGGCGTGAAGGCGCCTATTCTGATGCTGACGGGCCACGATAGCGATGCAGACACCATTCTGGGTCTGGATGCAGGCGCGAATGACTACGTGTCGAAGCCCTTCAAATTCCCGGTTCTTCTGGCCCGCATCCGCGCTCAACTGCGCCAGCACGAACAATCCGAAGATGCGGTTTTCCAGCTTGGGCCGTATACGTTCAAACCGTCGATGAAGATGCTGGTGACAGAGGATGACCGAAAGATCCGTCTTACGGAAAAAGAGACCAACATTCTCAAGTTCCTCTACCGCTCCAATGACGGTGTTGTCGCGCGCGATACGCTGCTGCACGAGGTTTGGGGTTACAACGCGGGCGTTACAACCCACACGTTAGAGACACACATCTACCGGTTGCGCCAAAAAATTGAGCCGGAACCATCAAATGCACGTCTTTTGGTGACGGAATCAGGCGGTTATAGATTGATCGCCTAAGGAAAAAATCGTACGATGGTATACGTTTTGCCGTAACTGGCACAACTTAAGAGATTTCTTCTCCCGTTGCATGTGCGGGTTATCGCATGCACCTCCCTGTTGGACTGACCCGGGCTTCGGCCTGGGTCTTTTTTTGGCCAGACCATTATCTTCGGGCACCCGGCGGCAAGGCAGGGTATCGTCCGGCAAAGCGATTGGTGAGGAAGGTGGTTTCAGATGGATCATGCACAGGTCATTCAAACGGTTTCGGATGCCACCCGTGAGGTGGACGGGCTTCGCGGGCTTTTCCTGAGCGGAAGCTATGGGAACGGATGTGCCGACGCCTATAGTGACATCGATTTCATTCTCGTGGCCGAGGAAGGCGCAACCGACAGGATGGCACAGGTTTGGCGGGAAGCAATCGAACAGAGCGGCGAAATCGTGCTTTGGTGGGATCGCATGACAGTCCCTGTGCTGATCAACGCGATAACGGCGGATTGGGTGCGGACGGATGTGATTATCCTGAAGCCCGATCAGATGAAGGCCCATTCGCGTGACCGACTAAAGCCGCTTTTCGACCGTGACGGGATCCTCGGCACCTTGCCCGAGGCTGCCGCATCTACGCGGCCCAACCCGAAGAAGGCACTGTATCAGTTCGAGGAATTCATAAGGATTCTCGGCTTGCTGCACCTCGCGGTCGGGCGCGAGGAATATATCAACGGCGTTCTGGGTGTCTTCCATCTTCGGAACCTGCTGGTCGAACTGATGATCGAGGAGACCGGTGCCCCGAACAGGGGCGGCGTGCTGCATCTCAACCGGTTGATCACTGATGAACAAAAGGCGCTGTTGACCGCCCTGCCACCGCCCGTGGCCGAACGGGAGGCGATGATAGAGGCACATCTGGCCTATGCGCGGGCCTATCTTCCTTCCACGGGCGCGCAAGCGGGCGGAAGCGTTGGGGATTGACTGGCCAGAGCGGTTCGAAGCTGTGACGTGGAAACAGTTGCGCGACACGCTGTCGATTGAACGCCCCTACGTTCCGGAGTGACGGCGGGCGTTCGCCTTGCACCCGGCGCATGATGCGGGCAATGTCGCCGCTCCTGATCCGCCGCAGACCTGTCCAGAACGGAGCCCGCCGATGCCCTTCACCCTTGCCACATGGAACATCAACTCCGTCCGCCTGCGCGAACCTATTGTTTGCAAGCTCTTGCAGGAAGAGGCACCCGACGTGCTTTGCCTGCAGGAATGCAAAAGCCCCGTCGACAAGATCCCGCTGGAGGGGTTCAGGGCCCTTGGATACGAACATATCGTTGCGCGCGGTCAGAAGGGCTATAACGGGGTCGCGATCCTGTCGAAGCTGCCGATCGAAGATGTGGGCGGGCATGATTTCGTCGGGCTTGGCCACGCGCGCCACGTCGCGGCGCGTCTGGAAAATGGCGTGACGATCCACAATTTCTATGTGCCAGCAGGCGGGGATGTACCCGACCGCGCGGTGAACGAGAAGTTCGGACAAAAGCTCGACTACCTCACCGAGATGCGTGACTGGTTCCATGGCGACCGGCCGGAAAAGGCGATCCTGGTGGGGGATCTCAACATCGCCCCGCGCGAGGATGACGTCTGGAGCCACAAGCAGCTTCTGAAAATCGTCAGCCACACGCCTGTGGAGGTTGAACATCTGGCGCAAACACAGGACGCGGGCAACTGGGTGGATATCACCCGTCAGGATATTCCCGACGGGCAGCTTTACAGCTGGTGGTCCTACCGCGCGAAGGATTGGAATGCGGCGGACAAGGGGCGCCGGTTGGATCACGTCTGGGCAACTTCCGACATTTCCAATGCCGGGCATTCCAGCCGCGTCCTGCGCGCTGCGCGCGGATGGGAAAAGCCATCGGACCACGCGCCGGTGTTTGCCAGCTTCGATCTTTAACCCCATCGCCGCCCATCGCGGTCGCCCGCATGACTGACACACCGGTTTCTGCTTGCGGGACGGGGCCGGAAAAATGCGCCCCCTTGCAACATGCAGCGCCATGGGCCATCTAGACTGCAACACAAAACGACAGATATGGGATCCGGGATATGATCGAACTTGGCGCCGCTCCGCAAGCCGATGCAACGCTGATTGAGGACGTGACCGAAGCCGATTTCATGGCAAAGGTCGTCGAGGCCAGCCGGACAGTCCCCGTGATCGTCGATTTCTGGGCGCCCTGGTGCGGCCCCTGCAAGACGCTTGGCCCGCAGCTCGAGGCGGCGGTCACCGCAGCGAAAGGCGCGGTGCGCATGGCCAAGGTCAATGTCGACGAAGCGCAGTCAATCGCTGGCCAGTTGCAAATCCAGTCCATTCCCACGGTCTATGCGTTCTGGCAGGGCCAACCGATTGACGGGTTTCAGGGCGCGGTCCCGGAATCTGAATTGAAGGCATTCGTGGACCGGGTCGTTCAGGCTTCTGGCGGCGATGCGTCGGGCGGGCTTGACGAAGCGATGGCCGCGGCCGAGGAGATGCTGGAACAGGGTGCGGCCGCCGATGCTGCGCAGATTTTTGGCGCCATCCTGGGCGAAGAGCCCAACCACGCGGGCGCCTATGGCGGGATGGTGCGCGCCCATATCGCGACCGGTGATCTTGAACAGGCAGAGGCGGTCCTGAACGGTGCCCCTGCCGAAATCAGCTCTGCGCCAGAGCTTGAAGCGGCACATGCGCAGCTTGAACTGGCCAAACAGGCACAGAACGCGGGCCCGGTGACCGAGCTGCGCGCGCAGGTCGAAAAGACGCCGGACGATCATCAGGCACGGTTTGATCTGGCCCAGGCGCTGTATGCCGGGGGCGATGCTGACGCGGCCGTCACCGAATTGCTGGAAATCTTCCGGCGCGACCGCGAGTGGAATGACGGTGCGGCCAAGGCGCAGCTGTTCACGATCTTCGAAGCGCTCAAGCCCAATGACCCGGTCGTGCTGAACGGTCGGCGCAAGTTGAGCTCTTTGATATTTGCCTGATCGTCCGACAACGCTAGTTTCAGCGTCATGAGCCGCATAGTCGACCTTCCGGACACCATTCCGATCTTCCCGCTGCCGGGCGCGTTGCTGCTGCCCCGCGCGCGGCTGCCGTTGAATATTTTCGAGCCGCGATACCTTCAGATGCTGGATGACGCGCTGAAGACCTCTTCGCGGATGATCGGCATGGTGCAACCGTTCGAACGCCCGGAGAGTGCGGATGCGCTTCACAGCATTGGATGTGCGGGGCGGGTGACGCAGTTTTCGGAAACCGAAGACGGACGCTACATGATCACGCTGGCTGGCATTTCGCGGTTCCGGATCAAGAAAGAGGTGGAGGGCTTCACCCCGTACCGCCGCTGTGAAGTGTCTTGGGAAGGGTTCGAAAAGGATCGCAATTCGCATGCAGAGCAGGATGATACGTTCTGCCGCGACAGCTTTCTCAAGACACTCAGCCGCTATTTCGATGCGCGCGATCTGTCGGCAGACTGGGAAACCCTGCAAGAGGCTGATGACGAGTTGCTGGTAAACTCTCTCTCAATGCTTCTGGAATTCCCGCCCGAGGATAAGCAGGCCCTGCTGGAGGCCCCCTCGCTGACCACACGGCGGGAAACTCTGGTCACCCTGCTGGAATATGCCCTGCGGGGTGGTGGAGAGGAATTGATCCAATGAACACGACGCCCGAACTGGACCGCCGCATGTTGGAGGCGCTGGTCTGTCCGCACACGCATGCTGTGCTGGAATACGACCCCGAAAAGCAAGAGCTGATCTCGCGCAATGCCGGGCTTGCCTATCCGGTGCGCAACGGCATTCCGGTGATGCTGCGCGACGAGGCCCGCGCGCTGAAGGACTGAAGAATACAAGTGCCGTCCTGCCCCCGTCGGGCGGGCTCGCGCGCATTCACCGTAAGGTGATTTTCCCTCAGAAGATCCACAGGTTAGCGTCTTCGCGAAAGGGGGCTTTCCCGATGTACAGACCTATTATTTCTGCGCTGGTTGGCGGGCTTTTCGTCATCGCAATGTCGTGGTTCGGTCTTGCCGCGCTGGCCGGGGCGCATCCCGGTTGGGACATGCAGGTTGCCCTGATCGGCGCCCCGTTGGGGGCCTTGCTGGCGATGCTTCTGGGCTGGATGGAACGTGTTCGCGCCGCGTTTATCGCCGGTGTGGTCACAAGCGCGTTGGCCTATGCTCTGGCACTGCGCGGCAAGGCCGCTTTTGCTGCCTCCTACGCTGAGGATCAGCTTGCCGGCATGTTGTGGTATAACGGCTGGATCGGCCTATGCGTCGGCGTCACGCTGGCCCTGTCTGCGGTGCTTAACCGCGCATCAATTCCGGCAGGTCGCCGGTCAGCCCCGCCGCCTCTCGCATGAAACCCCGGCGCAAGGCGGGGACGGCCTGAACCGCCTTCATGCCAAGATCCCGGCCCGCGCGCAGGAGCGGGTTATCGTTTGAAAACAGCCGGTTGAAGATGTCCGTGGCGCCAGCCAGCGTGGCAGTGTCGAAACGCCGCCATAGCTGATATCGCGCCAGAACATCGGGCTGGGCGAAATCCTCGCCGCGCTGACGGGCATGGGTCAGCACATGCGCCAGCGCAGCAACATCGCGCAGCCCTGCGTTCAGGCCCTGACCGGCGATCGGGTGCACGCCATGCGCCGCATCCCCGACCAGCGCCAGCTTGTCACCGATGAAACTGTTGGCCAGACTCAGCGACAATGGGTAGGTGAACCGGTCGCCCGCAAGGCTGATCTCTCCCAGGAAATCACCGAAGCGTGGGCGCAAGACGTCCAGATAATCTGCATCCGAAAGGGCGTTGATCCGTTGCGCGGCATCATCGGTTTCGCTCCAGACAATAGAGGAACGATTGCCCGGCAGGGGCAGGATCGCGAGCGGCCCGGACGGCATGAAAAATTGATGCGCGATCCCGTGATGCGGCTTTTCATGCGAAATGGCGCAAACCAGTGCCGTCTGCCCGTAGCGCCAGCCTGTGCGGCGGATGCCTGCACGCGCGGCCGTGCCACTTTGCCGGCCGTCGGCGCCCACCAGAAGGCGCCCGTGCAGCTGCGCCCCGTCTTCCAGCGTGACCGTCACGCCGCCGGGCCTGGCCTCTTGCGCTGTCACGCGGCAACCGGGCAGGTGACGGATCGTTTCGCATCGGTCAACAGACTGCCAGAGCGCGCGCCGCAGGTAACGATCCTCGACCATGTAGCCCATCGGGCCTTCTTCGATCTCGGCATGGTCAAAATGCAGCCCCAGAAAAGCCGCGCCTTCGCCCGCTCGCCCGTCGGTGACTTTTATTTCCAGCATTGGCTGCGCGTGATCCGCCAGCTCGTCCCATAGCTCAAGACGCGCCAGCATCCGCTGCGACGCCAAAGCCAGCGCATAGGAGCGCCCGTCGAATTCATTCGCCAGCGCAGTCTCGGCAGGCAGCGCGTCAATAACGGTGGAGGACAGGCCCGCTTGTGCGGCTGCCAGTGCAAGGGCAGGACCGTTCAGTCCGCCGCCCACAATCAGAAGATCGGATTCATCTCTCATACCTGTCAATATGGCGGCGGATGCGGGATTGTCCATGCGCCGCGCTGCCGCTACCGTCGCCGCGATCAGACAGGGAGTGGCAGTCATGCAGCAGTGGTCGGAAACAAGTGCCGCAGAACTTGGACGGGGTATCGGCGCTGGCCAGATCGACCCGGTAGAGCTGACCACGTTTTTCCTTGATCGCATCGGCTCACACCGGCTGGGCAAGGACATATATGCCCGCCTGACGCCAGAGCGCGCGATGGCCGAAGCGCAGGCCGCCGCCGCCCGTGCCAAGGCGGGGCGCCGCCTTTCGCTATTGGACGGGGTGCCGTGCAGCTGGAAAGATCTCTTCGACACGGCAGGCGTGGCGACAGAGGCCGGATCTGCCCTGCTTGCAGGCCGCGTGCCCGATCATGACGCCAGGGTGCTGCGCGTGGCGACCTCTATGGGTTTGGTTTGTCTGGGAAAAACGCATATGTCCGAGCTGGCCTTCTCCGGCCTCGGGCTGAACCCGGTCACGCGAACCCCGCCTTGTGTGAATGACGAAAACGCCGTCGCGGGCGGGTCGTCCTCCGGCGCGGCAACCTCGGTTGCCTTTGGTCTGGCGCCCATCGCGATCGGGTCGGATACCGGCGGATCGGTGCGCATCCCGGCGGCCTGGAATGATCTGGTGGGGTTGAAAACCACGTCGGGGCTGCTGTCCTTGCAAGGGGTCGTTCCGCTCTGCGCGCGGTTCGATACGGTTGGCCCGCTCAGCCGGAATGTCGAGGATGCCGCCCTTGCATTGGCAGCCTTGAAAGGCGCGGCCCCGATGGATCTGCGTGGCGCTACGCTGAAAGGCGCCCGCCTTGCAGAGCTGCGCACCATCGCAGGCGACGATCTGCGCGACGCGCCGGGCGCGGCCTATGCCGCCGCTGTCGAAAAGCTGCGCGCGGCTGGCGCCAATATTGTGAGGATTGACGCCCCCGAAGTGGCCGACGCGATGAACGACACGGCGGTGCTTTACACGGCAGAGGCTTACGGGCAGTGGCGCGATGCCATCGAGGCCGCGCCGGACAAGATGTTTGACCGCATCCTAGAGCGGTTCCGGGCCGGGGCAGGGGTCAGCGGGCCGGATTTCGTGGCTGCCTGGCACCGGCTGGATGCGCATCGCCGCGTATGGGCTGCGCGCACGGCCGGGTTTGATGCGGTGATCTGCCCGACCGCGCCAATCCTGCCGCCCAATGCCAACCGGCTGATGACCGACCCGGAATATTACGTCTCGGAGAACCTTCTTGCCCTGCGCAACACCCGGATCGGTAACCTGATGGGCGGCGCGGGGCTGACATTGCCCACCGGGCAGCCCAGCTGCGGTATCCTGTTCATGGGCCAGCCATACGGGGAGGAGCGTCTTTTGCGTCTGGGTGCCGCCGCAGAGGCCGCGCTGCGGTGAAACGGGCCCGCCCTGCGCGGCCGGCCGCAGCGCCGTCATCCGCCGCGGCCAATGCGTTCTAAGTGTCACAGCACTCATTTTCCCCCGCCTTTTTCTGGACGGCCCGCATGCGCTTGGCTATTCTGGGGCAAAGCGGGGCGGCAATGACCCTGCACCTTGAGGCAGTTGAATATGTTTCCCGAGCGGTTCTCGAACCTACCGGCCTACGCGTTTCCGCGCTTGCGGGCGCTTTTGGACCATCACGCGCCCGGCGGCGACGTGGTGCACATGACGATTGGCGAGCCGAAACATGCGTTTCCGGCATGGGTGGCGGACATCATCGCGGAAAATGCAGCCGGGTTCGGGCGCTATCCTCCCAATGACGGCACGCCGGAATTGCTGGACGCGATTGCGGGATATTTCGGGCGCAGGTTCGGCGTGTCGCTTGATGCGGCCACGCAGGTCATGGCGCTGAACGGCACACGGGAAGGGCTTTACAATGCTGCGATGGCGTTGTGCCCGGAAGAGGTTCGGGGCAAGCGGCCCGTCGTGCTGATGCCCAACCCGTTCTATCAGGTTTACATGATCGCGGCGATTTCCGTGGGGGCAGAGCCTGTCTTTGTGCCCGCAACCGAGGCAACCGGCCACCTGCCGGATTACACGGGGCTTGCACCCGAACTGCTGGACCGGGTTGCCATCGCTTATGTCTGTTCGCCCTCCAATCCGCAGGGCGCCGTGGCCGATGAGGCCTATTGGCGCGAGTTGATCGCACTGGCAGAAAAGCACGATTTCCGCATCTTCGCGGATGAATGCTATTGCGAGATCTACCGTGATACACCGCCCCCCGGCGCGATGCAGATCGCACGGCAGATGGGTGCGGATCCGGAACGCGTGGTGGTCTTTCATTCGCTGTCCAAACGGTCGAACCTGCCGGGTCTTCGGTCAGGCTTTGTTGCGGGTGGGCCGGATTGCATCGCGCGTATCCGGCAGCTGCGGGCCTATTCCGGGGCGCCGTTGCCGCTGCCGATCCAGATCGCCTCGGCGCGGGTTTGGGGCTGCGATGAACATGTCGCGGAAAACCGGTCGCTCTATCAGGAGAAATACGCGATCGCGGATGAGATATTCGGCGGGGTGCCCGGCTATGCGGGGCCGGAGGCCGGGTTCTTCCTGTGGTTGCCCGCCGGAAATGGCGAAGAGGCCGCTTTGAAGGCATGGACCGAAACAGGCGTCCGGGTCTTGCCCGGGGCCTATCTGGGACGGGACGTCGACGGGGTTAACCCGGCGCAAGAATTTATCCGGGTCGCGTTGGTGGCCCCAAAAGAAGAGATGCAGCGCGGACTGATCAGGCTCCGCGACTGCCTGTACGATTGAGGCGAGGGAAGATGGCATACCAGGCACGGGGGCGTGATCCCCTTTTCGACAGCAACATGCAGGCGGCGATCGAGAAGCGCGGAAAAGAGCTGGCAGGCTTGCTGCTGGTCGTGCTGGGCTGCGCGGCTGCGGCCATGATCGCAAGCTACACGCCCGAGGATCCGAGCTGGCTCTCGGCGACGGATGCGCCCGTGCAGAACTGGTTGGGTCGACTTGGGGCGTCGATCGCCGCACCTCTTTTCATGATCGTCGGCTGGGGAAGCTGGGGGTTGGCATTGGTGTTGATCGTCTGGGGCGCTCGTTTCGTCCTGCATCGTGGCGATGACCGTGCCACTGCGCGCGTGATCTTTGCGCCGATCTGGATTGCCCTGGCGGCGATCTATGCCGCGGGTCAGAATATCGGGCCGGAATGGACACACAGCTTTGGTCTTGGCGGTCTTTTCGGCGACATGATGATGGGATCCTTGCTGAATATCCTGCCGGTCGGGGCGACGTTCGGGCTGAAACTGGTGCAGGTCATCCTTGGCGCGGGCCTGCTGGTTCTGGGGGCCTTCGTCCTTGGTTTTACCAAGCATGAACTGCGCAGCATCGGCCGTTTCCTGATGGTGGGTATCGTGATGACCTACGCGTCGCTTCTGACGCTGCTGGGGCGTGGGGCCGGGGCATCTGTCCGTGCGGCGCAGGCCGTGCAGGCCCACCACGCGGAACGCCGCGCGCGCAATCGCGTCGAAGCGGCAGAGGCCGCGGAATGGGCTCAGGCGCAGGCCGCTGTCCCGGCACCTCCTGTGGCCGGTCACGATGCCGAGGACCCCGCAGAGAAGACCAGCTTTCTGGCGCGCATGCCCGCACTGATCAAGCGACCGCTTGACCAGATGCCCGAACCTGAACTGATCGAGATGGACACCCCTGCCGATGTCGGCGAAGGCCCCAGCGAGGACCGGATCAAGGCGAAGATTGCCGATGTCATCAAGGCCCGTGTTCGCAAGAACCCGGCATTGCAGATCCCAAGCGTGGCCCCCCTGACCAAGGGGCGCGGACGCGGTCCCGACCCGTTGGTGATTACACCGCGCAGTGGCTTGCCGCCGGAGCCGCCCTTGACTTTGGGTGCCGCGAAACTGGCCGTGGAGCCGCCGCTGACCGGCACGCGCAGCGCTGACGCCGCGCCCGAGATGCCAGAGATCGCGCCCGCCGCCCCCCAGGCCGGACGGGTCATCACGCCGCGCCCGCGCCCAGAGGCACCCGTCGCCACCCCCGCGCCGCAGCCGATGCCGGAAGAGGAGGTCGATCTCTACGAGGCTGAAATTCTGGACGAGCATTACCATTTCGAACCGCCGATGCAGACACAGCCTCTGCCGGTTCCCGAAGCGAAAAAAGTCGTGCAGCAGCCGCAGCGCAAACCGTTGCAGCCGTCGCGCCGCGCCCAGGAGGAAAAGCAGCCCAGCCTGCGGTTCGAGGACAATCCCGAAGAATACGAGCTGCCGCCTTTGAACCTGCTGATGAGCCCGGAGAATATCGAACGGCACGTCCTGTCCGACGAGGCGCTTGAAGAAAACGCCCGTATGCTGGAAAGCGTCCTTGATGATTATGGCGTGAAGGGTGAAATCGTCTCGGTCCGTCCCGGCCCCGTCGTCACCATGTACGAGCTGGAGCCCGCCCCCGGCCTGAAGGCAAGCCGCGTCATCGGCCTTGCCGATGATATCGCGCGCAGCATGTCTGCACTGTCGGCACGCGTTTCCACGGTGCCGGGGCGCAGCGTGATCGGCATCGAACTGCCCAATGAAAACCGCGAGATGGTGTCCTTCCGCGAGATCCTGTCGACGCGCGACTATGGCGACGGCAACCACAAGCTGCCGCTGGCGCTTGGCAAGGATATCGGTGGCGATCCCGTGGTGGCGAACCTGGCCAAGATGCCTCACCTGCTGATCGCGGGGACGACCGGTTCGGGCAAGTCGGTGGCGATCAACACCATGATCCTGTCGCTGCTTTACAAGCTGACACCGGATGAATGCCGCCTGATCATGATCGACCCCAAGATGCTGGAACTGTCCGTCTATGACGGCATCCCGCATCTGCTGTCCCCGGTTGTGACCGACCCGAAAAAGGCCGTGGTCGCGCTGAAATGGACCGTGGGCGAGATGGAAGAACGCTATCGCAAGATGTCCAAGATGGGCGTGCGGAACATTGACGGCTATAACGGCCGTGTGGCAGATGCCTTGTCCAAGGGCGAAATGTTCGAACGCACGGTTCAGACCGGGTTCGATGACGACACCGGCGAGCCGATCTTCGAGACGGAACAGATCGAGCCCAAGAAAATGCCCTATATCGTCGTCATCGTCGACGAGATGGCCGACCTGATGATGGTTGCGGGCAAAGAGATCGAGGCCTGCATCCAGCGTCTTGCGCAGATGGCGCGGGCCTCGGGCATCCACCTGATCATGGCCACGCAGCGCCCGTCGGTGGACGTTATCACCGGCACGATCAAGGCGAACTTCCCCACCCGGATCTCGTTCCAGGTGACGTCGAAGATCGACAGCCGCACCATTCTGGGCGAAATGGGTGCCGAACAACTGCTGGGTATGGGCGACATGCTGTACATGGCGGGCGGTGCCAAGATCACCCGGTGCCACGGCCCATTCTGTTCGGATGAAGAGGTCGAGGAGATCGTCAATCACCTCAAGGCCTACGGTCCGCCCAGCTATGTGGGCGGTGTGGTCGAAGGGCCGGATGACGAAAAGGCTGATAATATCGACGCGGTTCTGGGCCTGAACACCGGTGGTAACACCGATGGCGAAGACGCTCTTTACGATCAGGCGGTGGGCATCGTGGTCAGGGACCGTAAATGTTCCACCTCCTACATCCAGCGTAAACTGGCGATCGGCTATAACAAGGCGGCGCGATTGGTGGAGCAGATGGAAGATCAGGGTGTCGTGTCCTCTGCCAACCACGTGGGCAAACGCGAGATATTGGTGCCCGAACAGGGGTGAGCCGCGTCAGGCTCCCCCTCCCCTGCCGGAACTTGTGCGTTCTGACGGCGTTTTGATGCCTGCGGCCAAGGGCTCCCCTTGATATGCGGCGATGCGACGGTGATATCTCTGACATCCGGTCCGTTATCGCATATCAACGGGCAAAGACCTTAGATACGCCGGACAGAAACGACGATTGAGGACGACACATGACCTTTCTTCGCACCTTGGCAGCGGCCACCGCTGTTGCCTTTCTGGCGATGCCCGCCGCGGCGGAAAAGCTTTCGCTGAATGCGATTTCCAACTACCTGAACGGGCTGACATCGGCCAAGGGGTCGTTCACACAGATCAACGACGATGGCACGATCTCGACCGGAACGATCTATATCAAGCGCCCCGGCAAGGTTCGATTTGAATACAATCCGCCCGAACAGGCACTGGTGCTGGCCTATGCCGGCGAGGTTGCGATCTTTGACAAGAAGACGGGGCAGGCGCCCGACCGCTACCCGCTGGCGCGCACGCCGCTCAACATCATTCTAGAGCGCAATGTGAATCTTGGTCAGGCCAATATGGTCACCGGGCATGGGTTTGACGGCACTGCCACGACGGTGAAGGCGCAGGACCCGAAACACCCCGAATATGGCGATATCACGATGAAATTCACCGGCCCGCCGGTGGAGCTGCGCCAATGGGTCATTCGCGACGACAGCGGCAGCGTGACCACGGTGATCCTCGGCGATCTGGAGAAGACCTCGGGCCTGTCCAACCGGATCTTCGACATCAACGCCGAAGTTGCAAAGATGGGTCGATAGGGCGCCGCAACGGTCAGTGACGAGCCCCTGAAACCCTTGGGGGCTGATTGGGGGCGATCCCTGTCTTCGTCTGAAACACATATGCCACTGGCATGATTATGACAGCATCAGCGGCGGCTCCCAATGGAAGGGAGCCGCCGTTTGGCGATTTTATCGCGGAATTGGTTTGCCTAGCGCGCGGCGCGGCAGTTGGCCAGCTGTGCCTGATAGGTGCGCGACCGGCTACCCACCTGTCCTGCAACACGAACCAGCCAGGCCTTGGAGTTGTAGCTGCCCCGCGCATAGCCTGAATGACCTTCGTGATAAGCCAGGTACTGGTTGCGCGCATCATGCAAGGAGATACCGTTCCGATTTTTGGTCTGGTTCATGTACCAGCCCATGAAATCGGTCGCGTCGCGGATATTGTCGCGTTTGGCGCCCATCTTGTTATTGGCGCGGCGGTATTCATCCCAGGTCGCGTCCAGCGCCTGCGAATAGCCATAGGCCGAGCTTTGTCGACCCACCGGGATCACCCCCAGCGAATAGCGTAGCGGCGTACGGGCATTGCCGATGAATTTGCTTTCCTGATAGATCGTCGCCATCTGGACATGCACGGGCACCCCCCAACGGCGTTCGGTCGCTTTGAAAGCGCGGATATATGTCGGGCGCTGGGTGAGGATGGAACAGGCGTTGTCCAGGTTGCGCGGCGCGGAATAGTTACCACTGCCGCAGGACGCGACCAAAATCATCATCACCATCGCGCGAAGAGTTCTGCTCATCTGCCTCTCGCTTTTTTAGTATTTTGCAGGCATTCTAGACCATCCGGGGGGACGAGGAAATCACAATCCCGCTGGTTTTTCGGCTCAGTGTCGAATTCGCCCTACGTTAGACGTGCCTATCGGTTGGCCTTTCTGACGGAAACGTGTTTGTAACGGCGTCGTTCTTACGGTGTTTCTATTGGATTTCGGGCCAATATTGGACATTGGGGGGGCGACCGCGATAAGACTGTGTGAGGGAAATCAGGGTTCTATGCATACGCAACTTGCCAAATATCATCTCGGCCAGGTCGTCCGGCACCGGAAGCACCCTTTCCGTGGCGTGGTCTTTGACGTCGATCCGGAGTTTTCGAACACGGAAGAGTGGTATGAATCGATCCCCGAGGACAGCCGCCCGGTCAAGGATCAGCCGTTCTATCACCTTTTGGCCGAAAACGACCAAAGCTACTACGTCGCTTATGTGTCAGAGCAGAACCTTGTGCCGGATTCGTCCGGAGAGCCGGTGGATCATCCCGACATCCCCGATCTGTTCGGCGCTTTCCACGATGGCAGCTACGAGCTTCATTTCCAGATGAACTGAGCCCACGCGCGACTGAGGCCTGCGCGTTAGGTGCTATAATATGACCGATATCTGGGGTCGTAGCCCCCTTTGGCTGCGCCTCTCTTGTCACTGCGCGGCGAGAGCCAGATCGATATTCAGATGCAAAAGTACCTCGGCGCCACGTGCTGGGTGGGGGCAGAAAGACGTAGCGCCGAGGGAAGCTATTGGCAGCTACCCCTGAACTATGCCCGTTCTTCCTGACCTGATTGCGGACCAAATCGGGCCGTTTCAGGGCAATGCGCCAATGCCACCGCAGAGCAGCTTGCCGCACAGTCCTTGTCAGCCCTCTGGCAGGCGGGCGAAACGCAGAACCAGCTCGCTCCAGTTGTCCCTGTGGGTATAGGCCGCATCCAGCACCAGAGAGCGGATCAGGAACCAGCCAAAGCCTCCCTCGGGTAAATTGGCACTATCGACACCGACATTTGCGGGCCTCCCCTCGGGCAGGCGCATCCCGGGCATGGGGGTGCCGTCATGGCGGATGGAGATGCAAAAGACGTCTTCATCCAGTGTGATCTCAACCAGGATCTGACCCTTTGCCGTCTCATGAAAGGAATGTTCCACGACATTGTTCAGCGCCTCTGCCATAGCGAGTTCAATATTGTTGGTCGCTGTGGGGTTCTGACCGGCCGCGGCCACGGTCTGCGCTACGCGCGCCAGCACGTCGCGCACGGCATCGGGCGAGCTTTGAAGCGAAACGCTTAGAAGAGTCTTCGGTGCGCACATGGCAATCATGGTATCCAACGCGTTGCAACCGGGCAGCAGGTCAGCTGGCGGGCCCGGTTGCTTCCGCGACAGAGCCATAAATCCCAAAAATTGTGTCCATGCGCGTCAGCCGAAAAACCTTGTCGACATTGGGCGACAGCGCACAAAGGTCCAGTTTGCGCCCTTCACCAAGCTGTTTCATTGACGCGACGATCGCACCAAGCCCGCTTGAATCGATGAAATCCACTTGCTCCAGATCGAGGACGATTCGCGTCGGACCATCTTGCGTCAGCTCGCGCATGCGGTCCTTGAACTGGATGGCGGCTGCGGCATCAATGCGCTCTTCCTCCACCGAGATGACCTGGGTGCCGTCCGTAATAGTGCTCGACAAATTCATGCTGTGTCTTTCCGATCTTTGCGTTTGCACGTGACACTAGATTGCAATCCTTTAGATTCTGTATGCAGGTAAATGAGAAGTCATCAGGGAGGCTGACCATGCACGACGTTGTCATCACGGGGGCGGCCCGAACGGCGATGGGCGGATTTCAGGGGGCATTCTCGGCCGTCAGCGCGGCAGATCTGGGTGCGGCAGCCTTGAAAGCAGCCCTTGCGCAATCGGGCGCAGATACGGTGGACGAGGTCTTGATGGGCTGCGTGTTGCCCGCGGGGCAAGGGCAGGCACCCGCGCGACAGGCAGGCTTTGCCGCAGGTCTACCCGAGGACGTGCCCGCCACAACGCTCAATAAGATGTGCGGGTCGGGGATGAAAGCGGCGATGGTCGCCTTTGACCAGATTGCCCTTGGCGCATCGCAGGTCATAGCGGCGGGCGGCATGGAAAGCATGACCAACGCGCCGTACCTTCTGCCCAAAATGCGTGAGGGCGCGCGCATCGGACATCAGCAGGTTGTTGACCATATGTTTCTGGACGGGCTTGAGGATGCCTATGACCGTGGACGCCTGATGGGAACCTTTGCCGAAGACTGCGCCGAGGCATTCCAATTCACCCGCGAGGCGCAGGATCAATACGCGCTTGCCTCTTTGTCGAACGCATTGGATGCGGAGCGCAGCGGCGCGTTCGACAACGAGATCACCCCTGTGACAGTGCATGCCCGGACGGGCGAAGAGGTGATCACCAAGGACGAACAACCTGGAAAGGCCCGGCCCGAGAAGATCCCGCAACTCAAACCGGCGTTTCGCAAGGATGGCACGGTGACGGCGGCGAATTCGTCATCAATCTCGGACGGGGCGGCGGCGCTGATATTGGCGGACCGAGCCGCTGCCGAGGCGCGGGGCATGCCCATCCGCGCGCGCATTCTTGGCCATGCCAGCCACGCCCAGGCACCTTCGCTGTTTCCGACGGCACCCGTTCCCGCCGCGCGCAAGCTGCTGGACCGGCTGGGTTGGCGGGTGTCGGATGTCGATCTTTGGGAGGTGAACGAGGCCTTCGCCGTTGTCCCCATGGCCTTCATGCACGAGATGGGCCTGCCGCGCGACATCGTGAACGTCAATGGCGGCGCCTGCGCGCTTGGCCATCCAATTGGTGCAAGCGGCGCACGGATCATGGTGACGCTGCTTAACGCGCTGGAGAAGCGCGGGCTAAAGCGTGGCGTGGCTGCGATTTGCATCGGTGGTGGCGAAGGCACAGCGATTGCCATTGAACGTCCCTGAAGACTGCGCCCTTGAAAGGGGCAGTTTGTGTCGCTGAAGGCGCCGTTAGGGGCCTGCCGGACATGAGGCCTGCATAGTGGCCAGATCGGGCGTTCTGGTGTGGCGGATTGCGTGATTTTGCGGGAACGGTTTAACCTTGTCGCAATAGGGGAGGGGATGAGATGGACGCGATTGCACTGGTTTTCTACGCCTGTGTCTGCGGGGCGCTTGGTCTGGCAGGGCCTCGGCTGGGTGCGCCATTGGTGAGGCTGGGTGTCGGCGCCATAGTCGGTATCGTCGCGGCGTCAATCCTGCCTATCCTCAAGACGATGATCGGCGCATAGGGGCGCGGCAAACCGCAACGCACAGGCGGCCCGCGCTATCCCTGCAGCCATTTCACCTCCCCCAGAAAGATATAGCCAGCCCCGTATATCGTTTTGATAAGACGAGGGTTCTTTGGATCTTCGCGCAGCTTTGTGCGCAGCCGCGAGATGCGCACATCCATCGCGCGGTCAAAGCTTTCGCCGGCCGCGCCGCCAAGGGTTTCCTGCATATGCGCACGGGTGATCAGGCGATTGGGGCTGTCCAGAAACAGCCGCAAGACCTCGCCCTCGGCATGGGAAAACGGTGTTTCCGCACCAGAGGCGTCTTCCAGCACGTAGCGGTCGAAATGGGCGGTCCAGCCATTGAACGCCGCAGTATTTGCAGCGGCGCGGGCGGGCTTGGCACCGCGAAGGCGGGCGCGGATACGGGCCACGACTTCTGCCGGATCAAAGGGTTTGATGATGTAGTCATCGGCGCCAAGCTCCAGCCCCGTCACCTTGTCCTGCACCTGCGCGCGTCCCGAGATAATGATGACGATCGCGCCGCGTTCCAGCGCAAGCCTGTGTACGAGGCTTAGCCCGTCGCGGTCGGGCAGACCAAGATCGACAAGACAGACATCCGGGGTGGTACGTTGCAGCGCGGCCTCGAATTCTGTGGCGCGGCCAAAGGCCATGGTCTTGAAACCGGCCTCTTGCAGGGCATCGGCCAGCATCCGGCGGATTTCCGGCTCGTCGTCGAGAATGGACACCAAAGCCGTCATGCCGCCACCTTTTGCAACATCAGGAACCCGGCCAGCTGCGCCGCCGTGAAAGGTTTTGCCAGCACCGGCCCGACAGCCGCAGCCTTGCAATAGAGCGCATTGTCCTGCGGAAGCGAGGTCATGAGGCACACACGATGGTCCGGCAACCGGTCAATCAGCGCCAGCCCGGTTTCGTCGCCTTCAAGAGAGATATCGGACAGGACCAGCGAGATGTCGGGCAGGCCCTCTGCAAGCAGCACGGCCTCGTCGACCGATGCCGCCTCGACCACGGCATGGCCCATGCCGGTGAGCATCTCGCGGACGCTGGTGCGCAGGTCGGGGCTGTCCTCGACCAGCAGAACAAGGCCGGGCGCAGAGGTGGTTTCAGCGGGGCGATAAGGCAGGCGCAGCGTGACACAAGCGCCCTCTTCGGTATTCGCCAACCGCACCTCGCCACCGGCCAGCTTGGTCATGTCGTAGACCATCGCAAGACCCAGCCCCATGCCCTCACCGCCCTTGGTGCTGAAGAACGGGTCCAGCGCGTGGGCCAGAGCCTCGTCCGAGAATCCGGGGCCGGTATCGCTGACAATGAACTCTGCCCATGTCTCCATATGTGGATGGGCTTTCAGCAGGATCTGGCCGGTCTTCCCGCAGGCATCGCGCGCGTTGAGGATCAGGTTCAGGATGGAATCCTGCAACATGCCCGGGTCCAGCAGCAATGCACCGTCAAGCTGGTTGTCGATGGTGAGGGTCAGGCTGTCGGGAAGCGTGGGCGTCGCAAGTGTCTGAAGATCACGCAGGAACCGCGGCATGTCGGTGGGTTCGGGCGCGAAAGCGCGGTGCCCGGTCATGTCGGCGATGCGGTGCAGCAACGTGCCGCCGCGCCGCGCCGCCTGTAGCGTGCCGGTGATCAGGGGTTCTGCGGTTTCCGGCATGTCATCCAGCCGTTGCAGGCGCGACTGCATACCCAGAATGATCGTCAACAGGTTGGAAAAGTCATGCGCCAGCCCGGAGGTCAGTTGCGCGCCCATCTCGCGCTTGCGCGTCTGTTGCAGGGCAACCCTTGCCTGGGTTTCCTCTGTCACGTCCATCGACAGGATGTAGACGCCCCTGACCGTTTCGTCTGGTGTAAACACCGCCCGGATACGGCGAGAGCTGCGCTTGTCGGTGAATTCGAAAGTCGATTGCTGGCCGTCATAGGCCGCATCCAGATAGGGGCGCACCTTGGCATAGGTGTCGGGCCCCAGCGTCGCAGAGATATGCAGGCCCAGGATATCCGAAGGGCGGCCCGGCATCACCGCGTTCAGGCGCCTGTTGGAAAACGTATAGCAGCCGTCCGCATCCAGGTGGGCGATATGTGCAGGCATCATTTCGGTCACCAGCCGTGTGCGGGCTTCGATCTCTGTCAGCTCGCGCTTGGCCTCTTCCAGCGCGGCAACGGTCGCGGCAAGTTTGCGGTTGGTGGCTGACAGTTCTTCGGACCGGGCAAGCACCTGATCTGACAGCAGTTCCGACCGGGTGCGCAGCAACTGTTCCTGCCTGCGGGTTTCCGTGATGTCGGTATAGACGGTGACCCAGCCACCCTGTGCCAGCGGCGCACCTTCGACACTGATGACGCGGCCATTGGCGCGGGTACGCTCCATGTAATGCGGTTCAAAATTCAGGGCCTGTTCGACGCGGAGGCGGATGAAATCCTCGGGCGCGTCGACCTCGCCATATTCACCGCGCATCACAAGGTGGCGGATCGTTGATTCGAAACATGCGCCGACGCTGCACAGGGATTGCGGCAGGTCGAACATTTCCTGGAACCGGCGATTGCAGACGGCGAGTTTCAGATCGCTGTCATAGATCGTCAGCGCCTGCTGGATCAGGTTCAGCCCCGCGCGTGTCATGGCGTCTGTCTTTGGCATGGCCAGTTTTCTCTCCTCCGCCTGTCATGGCTAGCATCCGGCCGCTGCTTCGCAAAGCCCGGTTCAGGGCCTGTTACAATTCGTAAGAATTGGGAAATGTTCAGGAAAAAGTTGACCCTCAGCGTGGGGCCTGACCAAATGGGCGGCAGAATCGCATCAAGCGGTCATGCCCGGCAATGTCCGGGTCTTGGGAGGAATAATTTTGGCAGACAAGATCGAGGGGACAGAGGCCTTGCGCTCTGTGCCCGCGCTTCTCAGACGCAACGCCACGGCCTATGCGAATGCGCCGGCGTATCGCGAAAAGGAATACGGGATCTGGCAAAGCTGGACCTGGGCACAGACTGCCGACGAGGTCGAGGCGCTGGCACTGGGGTTGTTGAACCTGGGTGTGGCAGAGGGCGATTTTGTCGCCATCATCGGCCGGAACAGACCCTATCTTTACTGGTCTATTGTCGCGGCGCAGATGGTGGGGGCCGTGCCGGTGCCGCTTTACCAGGACGCCAGCGCCGAAGAGATGGAGTTCGTGCTGGGGCATTGCGGTGCGCGTTTTGTCGTCGTGGCCGACCAAGAACAGGTCGACAAGGTGATCGAGATTCAGGAGGGCCTGCATCAGTTCGAGCACATGATCTATCTCGACCCGCGGGGGCTGCGGAAATACGACCACAGCCATTTGCATCAGTTCAGCCATGTGCAGGAGCAGGGCCGTGCCGCGCGGGACGAATATAGTGCAGAGCTGGCGCGCAGGCAGGCGGGCAAGGGCTATGACGATACTTGCGTCATGCTTTACACCTCGGGCACGACAGGCAAGCCCAAGGGCGTGGTGCTGTCCAACCGCAATATCATTGAAACGGCTAAGAACTCGGCCGAGTTTGACCATCTGAGGGCAGATGACGAGGTGCTGGCCTATCTGCCGATGGCATGGGTCGGCGATTTCATCTTTTCCATCGGGCAGGCCTATTGGACGGGGTTCTGTGTGAACTGCCCCGAAAGCCCCGAGACGATGATGACGGATCTGCGAGAAATCGCGCCGAGCTATTATTTCGCGCCGCCGCGTGTCTTCGAAACGCAGCTGACCAGCATCATGATCCGAATGGAGGATGCGGGCAGTATCAAGAAGAAGCTGTTTCACCATTTCATGGGCCATGCCCGCAAGGTCGGGCCCAGGATCCTTGACGGCGAACCTGTGGGGTTGCTGGATCGCCTGCATTACAAGCTGGGCGAGGCGTTGGTTTTCGGTCCTCTGAAGAACACGCTCGGGTTTTCGAAGGTCCGTGTGGGCTATACGGCGGGCGAGGCGATCGGGCCGGAGATTTTCGATTTCTACCGCTCTTTGGGCATCAACCTGAAACAGCTTTACGGTCAGACCGAGGCGTCGGTCTTTATCACCCAACAGCCGGATGGTCAGGTGCGCTCTGACACTGTGGGCGTGCCGTCGCCGGGGGTGGAGATCCGCATCGCAGAGAGTGGCGAGGTCTTCTACCGCAGCCCGGGTGTGTTCGTGGAGTATTACAAGAACGCGGAGTCCACTGCTGACACCAAGGATGCCGAGGGCTGGGTGGCGACCGGCGACGCCGGGTTCATCGAAGAGAGCACGGGTCATCTGCGGATCATCGACCGGGCCAAGGATGTGGGCGCCATGGCGGATGGGGCGATGTTCGCGCCAAAATATGTTGAGAACAAGCTGAAGTTCTATCCCAACATCCTGGAGGCCGTGGTGTTTGGTGCGGGCCGAGACCGCTGCTGCGCCTTTATCAACATTGATCTGACGGCGGTGGGCAACTGGGCCGAGCGCAACAACATCGCTTATGCGTCTTATCAGGAGTTGGCAGGACATTCCCGTGTGCTGGACATGATCCAGGCGCATATCGAAGAGGTGAATGTGAGCGTGGCCCAGGACGAGATGCTGTCTGGCTGCCAGGTGCATCGGTTCCTTGTATTGCACAAGGAATTGGATGCGGATGATGGCGAGCTGACACGGACGCGCAAGGTGCGTCGCAAGATCATTGGCGAAAAGTTCGGTGATCTGGTCGAGGCTTTGTATGACGGGTCGGGCAGCATCTATACCGAAACCGAAGTCACCTATGAGGATGGTCGCAAGGGCAAGATCACGGCAACGCTGGAGATCCGCGACGCGAAGGTCATGCCGGTGGCACCCAAGGCGATGGCTGCGGAATGACGTGTGACGTGCGCCTGCGGCGACACCCCACCCGCCATCCCGTGCCTGGCGATTGCCGGAAGGTTTCAATCAACAAGGAAGTGGTAGGGTGAAAGACACCGAGGGATACGTCACTGCGGATGGGCGCCAGATCGGTGGTGTCTTGATGGAGATGAAGAACATCACGCTGAAATTCGGCGGGGTCGTGGCGATCAAGGACATCTCTTTTGACATTCGCGAGGGTGAGGTTCGGGCCATCATCGGGCCGAACGGCGCGGGCAAGTCGTCGATGCTGAACATCATTTCGGGGTTTTACACGCCGTCCGAGGGCGAGGTCTGGTATAAGGGTGCCAAGCGCCCGCCGATGAAACCTTTTGAGGTGGCCCGGCAGGGTGTGGCGCGGACGTTTCAGAACATTGCGCTCTTCGAGGGCATGACGGTACTGGACAACGTCATGACCGGGCGGTTGACCCACATGAACGCAGGCATAGCCTCTCAGGCGCTGTGGTGGGGCAAGGCGCGGGACGAAGAGATCGCCAACCGCGAGAAGGTTGAAGAGGTCATCGATTTTCTTGAAATCCAGAGCATTCGCAAGACCCCGGTGGGGCGGCTGCCCTACGGGCTGAAGAAGCGGGTGGAACTGGCGCGGGCGCTGGCGGCGGAGCCGTCGATCCTGCTGCTGGATGAACCGATGGCGGGGATGAATGTCGAAGAGAAAGAGGACATGAGCCGCTTTATTCTGGACGTGAACGACGAGTTCGGGACGACCATCGCGCTGATCGAGCATGACATGGGAGTGGTAATGGATATTTCCGACCGTGTCGTTGTGATGGATTACGGCAAGAAGATCGGTGACGGCACGCCCGACGAGGTGCGCAGCAATCAGGACGTCATCGACGCCTATCTGGGGGTGCAGCATTGACACATTTTCATCAACCTGTCCCGGGCTTGACCCGGGACCTTTGGGCCAGGCGCAGAAGGCCCCGGGTCAAGCCCGGGGCGGGGAGTGAACCACTATGCTGAATGACATCTTCATCGCGCCCTTTGCAGATATGTTCGCGGCGCCGGATTTCCTGATGCAGGTGCTGTGGGAAGGGCTGGTATCTGGCATTCTCTACGCGCTGATCGCACTGGGGTTCGTGCTGATCTACCGGTCGAGCCGGATCTTCAACTTCGCGCAGGGCATCATGGTGGTTTTTGCCGCGCTAACGCTGGTCGGGCTGCATGCGATGGGCGTGCCTGCCTGGATATGCATCCTGCTGACGCTGGGGGTGATGTTTATCCTGGCGGTGGTGATCGAGCGGGTTGTTCTGCGACCCTTGGTGGGCCAGCCGGATATCATCCTCTTCATGGCGACAATCGGGATCACACTGTTCCTGATCGGGCTGGGCGAGATCATCTTTGGCGGCGAAAACAAGGTGATGATCACCGAAGAGCTGGGCATTCCCACGGATTCGGTGGTGCTTGAACCCTTCGGTGGGCTGCTGATCCTTGAGCAAAAGGACATCACCGCGGTGATCGTGGCGGCCTTGCTGGTCATCGGCTTGCTGATCTTTCTCAACAAGACCCGCATGGGCCGGGCGATCCGGGCGTTGGGGGATGACCATCAGGCGGCGCTGTCGGTCGGGATTTCGCTTCAGACGATCTGGGTTCTGGTGTGGTTCATCGCAGGCATCATCGCTCTGGTCACGGGCATTGCCTGGGGCGCGCGGGCGGGTGTCAGCTTTGCGCTGGAGGTGATCGCCTACAAGGCGTTGCCGGTCCTGATGCTGGGCGGGCTGGAGTCCATAACTGGCGCGATCATCGGCGGCTTGATGATCGGGATGCTGGAGAAGCTGTTCGAGATCTACTGGGGCCAGCCGCTGCTGGGGGGGAACACCGAAACGTGGTTCGCTTTCGTGCTGGCGCTGATCGTGCTGCTTTTCCGCCCACAGGGTCTGTTTGGCGAACGTATAATCGAGAGGGTTTAGCGATCGCCGGAGGCGCCTTCGGGGGCCTCTGGCGGAAATGCTTTAACCCACGAAAGGTGAAGGTGGAATAGGTTTGGCAAAGCTGATTGCAACACTGAACGTGGTGGCCTGGGCGGGATTCTGGGCGTTTGGATACCTTGCGTTAACAGCCGATCCCGGTGCACCCGGGCATATGATCACGGCAGTTGTTCTGGCAGCGCTGGGCGCGGCACTGGGGTTCTGGGCGTATATGTGGCTGGTGCGCCATTCCGAGAGCACCGGTTACGCCAAACCCCCAAACAGGGCCGCACAGGGCCCTGACGAGGGTATGGCTGGATAGGCCCCGGCTGACGCAGGAACGGATCAGGCACGACACATTTGCGCCGACTAGGAAAGAGACCGACGGATGCTTTACAGAACGGCAGGACAATTCAAGACAAGCTACACTGCGGATCAGGCGCTGTTTCCGATTCGTCAGGATGCCTATCTGCTGGGCATCATCCTGATCTTCGCCTGGGTGGTGTTTCCGCTGACGGCTTCGGAATTCACCTTTCAGACGCTCCTGATCCCGATCCTGATCTATTCGCTGGCGGCAATGGGGCTGAACATCCTGACGGGCTATGCCGGGCAGCTTAGCCTTGGGACCGCGGCCTTCATGGGTGTGGGCGCCTATGCCTGCTACAAGATGGTCACGATCATGCCGTGGATGAACCCGGTCGTGGCGATCCTGTTGTCGGGGGTTTTCAGCGCAGGCGTTGGCGTGGCCTTTGGCATCCCAAGCCTGCGGATCAAGGGCTTCTACCTGGCGATTGCGACGCTTGCCGCGCAGTTCTTTCTGGTCTGGCTGTTCGAAAAATGGGCCTGGCTATACAATTACAACGCATCGGGGGCGATCCAGGTGCCGAACCTGCAGATGTTCGGGGTTTACATCGCCGGGCCACAGGCCGACAGCATGGTGCAATATTTCGTCGTTCTGGGGATCGTGACGCTGCTGACGGTGCTATGCATCAACCTGACCCGTGGCAACCTTGGCCGGACGTGGAAGGCCACGCGCGACATGGACATCGCGGCAGAGCTGATCGGCATCAACCTGATGAAATCCAAGCTGACCGCCTTCATGGTGTCGTCCTATATCGTCGGGGTGGCCGGCGCGCTGTTCGTCTTCATGTGGCGCGGGGCGGCAGAGCCGAACCTTTTCGACATCCCCCTGAGCTTCCGTATCCTTTTCATTGCCATCATCGGGGGGCTGGGTTCCATCCTTGGCAACTACCTTGGCGCGATCCTGATCGTCGGGCTGCCGGTGGTTCTGAACACCCTGCCGCAAGCGTTAGGCATCCCTGTCTCATCCGCGATGGTCGAACATCTGAACATCATGATCATCGGGTCGCTCATTATCTTTTTCCTGATCATCGAGCCACACGGTCTGGCACGGCTTTGGGCGCTGATCCGGGAAAAGCTGATCATCTGGCCGTTCCCCTACTGATCGGGACGGCCCAAGAAACCAAGACTTGAAGACATCCAATGGGAGGAAAACAAATGAAACAATTCACAAGACTGGCGGCTGCCGCGGTGGTTGCCTCGCTTGGCGCCTCGGCCGCATTTGCCGAAGGTCTGTACGCGCCGAACCTCAGCTATCGGACTGGTCCCTTCGCGGCCACCGGCATTCCGCTGATGAACGGGCAGGCCGATTACATGTCCATGCTGAATGCGCGTGACGGGGGCATCGGCGGCGCAATCATCGACTTCGAGGAATGCGAGACCGGCTATTCCACCGAAAAAGGCGTGGAGTGCTACGAGAAAACCAAGGGCAAGGCGATCGTGACCCAACCCTGGTCCACCGGCATCACGCTTCAGGTGCTGCCCAAGACCAACGTGGATGAAATCCCGATCCTGGCACCCGGCTACGGCTTCTCTCCGATGGCGGATGGCAAGGTTTTCCAGTGGGCGTTCAACACGCCGTCGGGCTATTGGGACGCGGCCGACATGATCCTGCAATATATCGAAGGGCAAGGATCGCTGGACGGCAAGAAGATCGCCTTCCTGCATCTGGACCACCCCTACGGCAAAGAGCCGCTCCCCCTGCTGGAGGCGATGGCAGAACAAAAGGGCTTTGAGCTGGTACCGATCCCGGTTGGTCTGAAAGAGATGCAGAACCAGTCCGCGCAATGGCTGCAAATCCGTCGCGAGCGTCCCGATTACGTTGTGATGTGGGGATGGGGTGCGATGAATGCGGGCGCCATCACCGAAGCGGTGAAAACCAAGTTCCCGATGGAGAACATGCTGGGCGTCTGGTGGGCCGGGCATGATGCTGATCTGAAGATCGTGGGCGAGGACGGCAAGGGCTACAAATCGATCAGCTGGTCCTTCCCTAACCCGGATGCGCCCGTCATGGCCGACATCAAGAAGCATGTCGTTGATGCAGGGAACACCCAGTCCAACGAAGAGGAAATGTCCGGCGTGTTCTATTCGCGCGGGATCATCATCTCTGCAATCCTCGCCGAAGGCATCACTGCCGCACAGGCCGAATTCGGGACACCGCAGATCACCGCGTCGCAGCTGCGCTGGGGTCTGGAAAACATCAACATGACCGAAGAGCGTATCGCCGAGCTGGGTCTTGACGGCATGGTGCCGCCATTCGCGACATCCTGTTCCAACCACACCGGGCATTCCGGCGGCTGGATGCTGGAATGGGACGGCGCGAAGTTCGTGAAGGTCTCTGACCACCTGTCGCCCAATGTCGACAACTATGCCGAGCTGATCGCCTCCAGCGCCGGGGAATATGCGGACGCAAACGCGCCGTGGCCGGTCAACGAAGACTGTGAGGGCTAAGCGCCCCTGTCCCGGCGGCGGCGTGGCCCGCCGACGGGAACCACAAACGTATGGAAGAGAAAAAGACCCATGCTGGACGCCGAAAACACGCAAGAGACGCTTCTTGAGGTCAACAATATCGAGGTGATCTACAATCACGTGATCCTCGTTCTGAAAGGCGTGTCCCTGTCGGTACCGAAAGGGGGCATCACTGCCCTTCTGGGCGGGAATGGCGCGGGCAAGACAACGACGCTCAAGGCGATTTCCAACCTGCTGCATTCAGAACGCGGCGAGGTGACCAAGGGGTCGATCATCTACCGCGGAGAGAGCGTTCAGGACCGCGATCCGGCAGAGCTGGTCCGCAAGGGCGTCATCCAGGTGATGGAAGGCCGCCACTGTTTCGAACACCTGACGGTCGAGGAAAACCTGATGACCGGCGCCTATACCCGCCGCGATGGCAGGGCCGCGGTCGAGCAGGATCTGGAGATGGTCTACACCTATTTTCCGCGTCTCAAGGAGCGCCGCAAATCGCAGGCGGGCTATACCTCCGGCGGTGAGCAGCAGATGTGCGCCATCGGTCGCGCGCTGATGAGCAGGCCCGAGACGATCTTGCTGGACGAACCCTCGATGGGGTTGGCACCGCAGCTGGTCGAGCAGATTTTCGGCATCGTGAAATCGGTGAACGAGAACGAGGGCGTCAGCTTTCTTCTGGCCGAGCAGAACACCAACGTGGCGCTGCGCTTTGCCCATTACGGGTACATTTTGGAAAGCGGTCGCGTGGTGATGGACGGCCCCGCAGCAGAGCTGCGCGAGAACCCGGACGTCAAGGAATTCTATCTGGGCATGTCCGACGAAGGCCGCAAATCCTTCCGCGACGTCCGCAGCTACCGCCGCCGGAAACGGTGGCTGGCATGAGCCGGGTTTTCGGGCCGCATCGAGGATGAGGGACGCAATGGGCTTTTTTGACGATCTGGAAACGCGGAGTGCCGACGCAAGGGCAAGCGCCATCGCCGACGCGCTGCCAAGGCAAATCGCCCGCGCGCAGGCTTTGCCAGGGTATGAAGATTTGCTGGGCGGGGTGGACGCGGCAAGCGTAACCTCCCTCGCTGATCTGGCGGCGCTGCCGGTGCTGCGCAAGGCGGCATTGGCGGAAAAGCAGCAGACGCGCGCGTTTGGCGGGCTGGCCGGACCGGTCAGCTCTTTCCACCATGTATTTCAGTCTCCCGGGCCGATCTACGAACCGGGCATGACCAGCCATGACTGGTGGCGCATGGGCCGCTTCCTGCATGCCTGCGGGATCGGCCAGGAGGATATCGTGCAGAACTGCTTTGGCTATCACCTGACGCCAGCGGGCATGATTTTTGAGAATGGCGCGCGCGCAGTGGGTGCGACTGTCCTGCCCGCCGGCACGGGCCAGACCGAGCTGCAGGCGGTTGCCGCGGCAGAGATCGGCTGCACCGCCTATGCCGGGACGCCCGATTACCTGAAGGTGATTCTGGAGAAGATGGACGAGATGGGCCTGCCAGTGGCCTTCACCCGCGCGGCTGTCGGTGGCGGTGCGCTGTTCCCGTCGCTGCGGTCCTATTACGCGGACAGGGGCATCACCTGCCTGCAATGCTATGCCACGGCGGATCTGGGCAACATCGCTTATGAAAGCCCTGCGCAAGAGGGTATGATCGTGGACGAAGGCGTGCTGGTCGAAATCGTGCGCCCCGGCACCGGTGATCCTGTCGCGCCGGGTGAGGTGGGCGAGGTCGTGGTCACGACGCTCAACCCCGATTATCCGCTGATCCGCTTTGCCACGGGCGATCTGTCGGCGGTCATGGACGGTGCCAGCCCGTGTGGCCGCACCAACACCCGCATCAAGGGCTGGATGGGCCGGGCCGATCAGACCACCAAGATCAAGGGCATGTTCGTGCGCCCAGAACAGGTTGCGGCGCTTGTTGCCAAACACGCCGAGATCAACCGCGCCCGCGTCATCGCCACCCGCGAAGGCGAGATGGACGTGATGACCGTGCAGCTGGAAAGCGATGCGCCCAATGCCGAGCATTACGCGAAATCGGTGGCCGAAGTGCTGAAGCTGAAGGGCCAGATAGAGATTGTCGCGAAGGGGAGCCTTCCCAACGACGGCAAAGTGATCGACGACCAGCGGGTGTATGACTGAGCTTTTCGGAGCTTGTGGAGGTGCCCAATTCTCATCCGCTGTGTGGGGGCCGCGTGTAATCGGAATGTCCGGCAGTCGCGTACTGATCGAATCAAATCCGCTTCGGGCGGAATGATGTCGTAGCGGCTGGCGTCCTCGGCGATTATTTCCCGTGCAAGATACTCAATTTACAACGCATCAGCCGCATCACCGCGACCGGTTCAGGGGTAGAGAGGGCGAGAGCATGGCTGCGGGTGATTAGCGGGGGCGTAACAAAACCGTCGCTTGCTGTCCCGAATCAAACCGCAAACACGAAAAAGGCCGCCCGATCAGGGGCGGCCTTTTCGCAAGTCCCCGCAAGGGGGGCGCAAAGCAATGTTCAACCCTGACGGGCTTTGAACCGTCGCTGGGTCTTGTTGATAACGTACACGCGGCCCTTGCGACGCACCACACGGCAATCCCGGTGGCGGTTCTTGAGCGAGCGGAGCGAGTTTCTGACCTTCATGGGGCCTTCTCCTGACGTCGCGGCGCGCAAGCGCCTTTGGTTACGGGTGCCGCCGTTTGCACGGTGGCGATGAATTCATGGTGGGCGGTACTGGGATCGAACCAGTGACCCCTACGATGTCAACGTAGTGCTCTACCGCTGAGCTAACCGCCCATGAAACCGTCGCAAATTCTCTGCCCCAAAAGAATGGGGCGCGGGGGTCCGCGCCGGTAGAGGGGTCTTTAAAAGGAGTCGCTGGCAAGATCAAGGGGCTTTTGGCATCCTGCGATTCCGGGCTATGATAATGTCCGGAGGAGTACGAATGCCCAAGGTCGCCTACCATGTCATGCCCCCCGAAGCACGCACATCCTGCGTGGTCTTCGCGTCTCCGCATAGCGGCCGGGACTATCCGTGGTCGTTTCTGCGCGGCACCGAGCTGGACGAGCATTCGATTCGCACCTCGGAAGATGCCTATGTCGACCGGCTGTTCGAATGTGCGCCGCAATTCGGCGCGCCCTTGCTGAAAGCCGGCGCCCCGCGTGCCTTCATCGACTACAACCGCAGCGCGGACGAGCTTGATCCCGCACTGATCGAAGGGGTGCGGCGGACGGTCCACAACCCGCGTGTCGCGTCCGGGCTTGGCGTGTTGCCAAGGGTCGTGGGCAATGGGCGCGCGATCTATCGCGGCAAGTTGCCGTTGACGGAAGCGCATCGCCGGCTGAACCGCTATTGGCAGCCCTACCATGCGCAGTTGCAATCGTTGCTTGATCAGGCGCATGTGCAATTCGGGCTTTCGGTTCTGGTAGATTGCCACTCCATGCCGCATGAGGCTGTGGACAACATGACCAGAATTGGCTCCCCACCGCCCGAGATCGTGCTGGGCGACCGGTTTGGTGCTTCGGCCGATGGCGAGGTTGTCGACAGGATCGAAGCCGCCTTCGTTTCTGCAGGGCTGAGGGTGGCCCGCAATGCACCGTTTGCAGGGGCCTTCATCACGCAGCATTACGGACGTCCCGCCCGGATGCAGCACGCCGTACAGATCGAGATCGACCGCGCGATCTACATGGATGAAAAGTCGATCCGGCCGAACAGCAACTTCCACGATTTCCGCAGATTGTTGCGCGGCGTCATTTCAGAAATCGCGTCCATCGGACAGGCGATGGAGCGACCTCTCGCCGCCGAATGACGACCCGCGCGGGCGTTGTGGCCTGTCCGGCGCGCACCGTGCCCTGAGCGCAAGCTGCTACCGCCCCAGGCGCAGCGGCATGTGTCGGTTCACATCCTTGTACAGAAGGTAGCGGAACGGGCCGGGCCCACCAGCATAGCAGGCCTGCGGACAAAACGCGCGCAGCCACATGTAATCGCCCGCCTCGACCTCGACCCAGTCCTGGTTGAGCCGGTAGACGGCCTTGCCCTCCAGCACGTAAAGCCCGTGTTCCATCACATGTGTTTCAGGGAAGGGGATCACCCCGCCCGGCTGGAACGTTACGATGGTGACATGCATGTCGTGCCGCAGATCCGCCGTATCGACAAACCTCGTTGTGGCCCATCTGCCATCTGTTCCGGGCATTTCGGTGGGGGCAATGTCCTGTTCGTTCGCGACGATCACATCGGGAAGGTCCAGCCCTTCAACCCGTTGATAGGCCTTGCGGATCCAGTGAAAGCGCAGTGTCTCAGAACCCTTGTTGAACAGCGACCATGTGCTGGCGGGCGGCAGGTAGGCATAACCGCCGGGTTCAAGAACATGCGTGTTACCCTCAACCTCCAGCGTTGCGCGGCCTTCGACAACGAAAAGCACGCTCTGGGCCTCTGCATCCGCCTCGGGCCGGTCAGAGCCGCCGCCCGGTGCGACTTCCATGATATACTGCGAGAACGTCTCGGCAAATCCGCTGAGCGGGCGAGAGATCACCCACAGCCGCGTCTTGTCCCAGAACGGCAGGAAGCTGGTGGTGATGTCCCGCATCGTGCCCTTCGGGATGACGGCATAGGCATCGGTGAACATGGCCCGGTCGGTCAAAAGTTGCTCTTGTCCGGGAAGGCCACCCTTCGGGGCGTAGTAGCTGCCAGTCATTCGGTTCCTCGTTCCTGTCTGGTGGCCCATCGGGTGGGCGGGTGTTTCGCGGATCGCCATCATCGGCCGTGAGGCAGAATGTTGCTATAAACCAAGCGACGCGCGGAGGGCTAGATCTCGTGCACGCACAGCCCGTCGCCGCAGACCTCGCGCGCGATATCCACGACGTGACGGTGATGCGTCAGATAAATCGCCTGCCCGGACCGCCCGATCCGCGCCATCAGGTGGCAGGCAGCGCGGGTGCGGTCCTCGTCGAATGTTTCAAAGATGTCGTCGCAGAAGAACGGCAGCACGGTGCCCTGTTGCGTCAGCTGTTCATAGGCGGCTGCCCGCAGCGCAAGGTACAGCTGAAATCGCGTGCCCTTGGACATGTCCTGCGCCTGTTTCGAATTGCCTGCCGGATCAAGCGCGATCAAGACCTCTGCATTGCCGTCCGGCTGGGTCAGAAGCCGCGTGTAGGCGCCGTTGGTCAGCTCTGCAAAGGCTGTTTCGGTGGCTTTCATCATGCCGCTGCGATGCACATCCCGGTAGCGGCGGATCGCCTCTTCGGCCAGCGTGTGGCCAAGCTGTAGCTTCAGGAAGTCCAGCGCAACCTCCTGCATTTCAAGCTCGACCGTCGCCTTGCGCTCAGTCAGCAGTGCGATGTCCGCATCACCGGTGACAGCCGTCAAATCGCGGTCGGCGGCACTGCGCGCGGCGATGGCCGCGTGATACCGACCCTCGGCCGCGTCAAGATCGCTCTGCAACTCCATCATGCGGGCGTCCAGCCCCGCCACCGTGTGATCCGCCAAGGCGCGGCGCGCGGCGTCCAGATCAGACACATCCAGCGTCGTGCAAAGCCGGGCCAGATGCTTGTCGCGCTCACGCCGTGCCTCGATCAGTTCGCGGGCAAGTGCGACCGCCTTGCGCAGATCTTGCAATGTGTCGGTGGCGGCAGTCGCCGGGAAAACGGCCGCGAGGTCCCGATGCCGTGATGCGATCTCGTTCAGGCGTTGCCGGGCTTCGTTCAGCGCCTCTTGGCGCTGCCGGATGCCGTCAGCGACTTGCGTATGCTGGTCTTCGGCCTTGCGTGCCGCATCCGCTTGGTCGCGAAGGGCCGAAAAGGCGGCAAGCGGATCGGACAGCTCGGTTGCGCCGGTGAGCGCGATAACCTCTGTCGTGAACGCGTCCTGATCGGCTTCCATCGCCTTGATTTGTCGGGTGAGGCTGGCACGCGGCTGGTCCAGCTCGCGCAGTTTTCGCAACGGGGCGAGGGGGAGCAGATCGGCATCTGTCGTGAGTGTGTCGCCAAGCGCGGCGTCCAACGCCTCTTGCCAAGCGGACAGCGCGGCTGCTTCCGCCTCCTGACTGGTCAGCAGCTTGTTTTTTTGCCGGTCGCGCGCCGCTTCCAGCGTTTTTATCCGCTCGCGGGCGGAACGTACCGCCGCCTGCCGTTCGCGCGCCTCTTCGGCCTTGCGCCGGGCGGCGGCAAGAAGCGTTGCGAAGTCGGCATTGACGAGGTCAAGATGCGGCGCCAGCGCGTCGCTTAATCCCGCGGCCTGATCGAAGACGGGGGCGTGTTCCGCGCGAATACGCTCCAGCCGCTGTTGGGCCGCGTGCGCTTCTGCCAGCCGCTGGACCCATGCTGCAAAACCCGGTGCGAGGACAGGAGCCGATATTCCGCAGGCCCGTGCCGCCGCAGTCAGCTCTTGTGCGGCCGCGTCACGCTCCGCCATTCTTGAATTGCGCTCTTCGGCAGCTTTCGTCTTGCGGCGTTCAATCCGGCCTACCGTTTCGGCCAATTCACGCAGATGCCCCAGATCGCGCGCCCGGTCGAGCCGCGTCTGCGCCGCATCATCGACCTGACGCATCGCCGTTTCGAACAGATCCGCCGTCTTTGCGGTCAACTCTGTCCGGTGGCGCTGCCAGAGCATGTCACGCTCTGCCATCATGGCCTGCGCGGCATCATCGCCCGGAAGAGTGCCGGTGGCGTCAAGGCTCGTGATTTGGGCGGCGATATCGGCGGCCTCGGTCTTCAGATCGCTGATCGCAGCCTCCAGCCGACGCATATCGCTGTCAAGCTGAGCATGGGTCTCTGCCAGCTGGGCGACCTCTTCGGGCGCAAGCGGGCAAACCGGCAGTTCGGCAAAGCGCTGTCCTTTGAGGAAAAGCGCATCGCGCGCCTCTGCCACTTGCCGCTCAGCCCCGGCCACGGCCTGGGTTGCGGCGGCATGCCGTTGTGCCAGGGTATCTGCGGAAAACCGGTCCAGTATCGCGCCGATATCCGGGTCTGCATGATCCGCATCGGCGTCTTGCGCGTCCCGCGCGGCAGCGAGCCTTTCGTCATCCTGCGCCAGCTCTTCGATTGCAGCCTTGGTTGCGCGCCGCGCTTCGCGAAGCGTGTCGCGCAGGGCTTCCAACTGGTCGAGCGTTTTCTGAGGCACCACCAGCACCCCCGGATCAAGATCGTCCGGTGCCCCCAGATCCCGCGCGGCGCGCGCCATATCCGCCGTCACCTCCGCAAGTGAGGCCCGCCGTTTGGGCAGGTCTTTCTCGGCGGTCACATAGCGGCTGCGCAGATCGTCCAGACGCTCCAGCCTTGGCATAAGTGCAAGGTCTTCGGGATGTCGGGTGATGCCCTCTGCCGTTTCGGTCAGCTTGTCGATCTCGGCGCCCAGGCGCGTGATGTCTGCCTCGGCCCGGCTGTGATCGCTCAGCATGGCCACCAGATCTTCGGGATCGATGTCCAGCCGTTCCGGAAAGCCCGGATGGGCGTCGATGAAGGTCTCCAGCCTGTCGATTTCTGCCAGCAGGGGCAGGGCTGCCTGTCGCGTGCGCGTTGTGGCCAGCGCCTGCGCCACACCTTCGCGCTCCTGCTTGATCGTTTCCTCGTCTCTAAGGGCCGTGTCGCGCGCTTGCCGCAAGGACCGATAGGCGCTGGCGCTGATGTCCTCCTCGCGGATGCGGCGGTCAATCTCCTTCATCTCGGCGCGCAGCTCTGCCATCCGGGTCTTGCTGCTGCGCTTCTTGTAAAGCGCATCGGCGCGGTCGCGGACAGAGCCGAGCACGCCAGTCAGGTCACTGATCCCCGCCGCGGCGGAAAACAGCAACCGCCCGATATCCCCCTTGGCGCTGGCGATCTCCTCGCCGCCACGCTCTATCGTTTCGTCGTCAAGGCAAAGCAGGTTGCGATAATCCTCTTGCCCTAGCCCGCCCAGATGGGCGGACAGGGCCTGTTCCGGCAACGGCTGACCTGCTGGATCGACAAGGTTCGCGCCCCGCGTGGGCAGCCGCGTGAAGGCGCGTTCACCGTCACCATTCTCAAGCACCGCCGAAACTCGCAGCGTCTTGCGGTCGTGCTGAAAGGCATAAGGCTCACGACGCGGAAAGCCGTATAGCAGACGCAGGAAGCCTTCCATCGTGGTGGTCTTGCCGGCCTCGTTTGGGCCGTGGATCAGGTGGAAATCGGGGGTGCCTTGCGGACGTGGGCCGAAATCATAGGACTTGCCCGAAAACTGCCCGAAGAAATCAAGATCAAGCCGCCGGATCCGGATCATTCCGATGCCCCCTTCATGGCGGCCTCGACGATGCGCGCGCCGTCTTCGGCAAGACGATGGGCAAGCTCTGTCGCGGATTTTTCGTCGGGCGCTAGGGCTGCGCGCAGATGGGGGGGCAGGTCGGACAAGACCTCTGCCAGTTTCGCCTCCATCGTGGCGGCAAAACCGGGTTCGGTGCGAATTGACTGCATCAGCGTCGCAAGCTCTGCAGTGGCGCTGCCATCGGGGGTACGGCCGGCCGGATCACTCAACGCGATCTCCAGCTTATCAAGCCAGAGAGATCCGGTTTCCCGCGCCATGCCTGTGATCATCTCTTCCCAGGTGTCGCGGTCCCGCTCTACCTGCCAGCGCCGAGCGAATGTGCCCGCCAGCCGGAGCCGGACAATCCCTGTGTCCGATCCGAGCGTTTCGGCGGCCTCCCGCAGCGCGCGGCGCAAACGCGCCCGTAAGGCATCTTCGTCCTTGCACCGCGTCGCGTCCACGTCCAGCCGCAGAAATTCAACCTGAGAGCTGGGCACCTTGGTAACCGTGATCCGGCCATCATCGATGGAAAGCAAAGTGGCGCTTTGCGCACCCGGCTCGCCGATATCGCGGCCCTGCGGGGTGCCGGGCATGACGACCCACGGCGCCTCGGCATGTACCTGTCGTTTGTGAATATGCCCAAGCGCCCAGTAATCAAAGCCCATGGCGGAAAGCTCTGCCACCGTGCAGGGGGCATAGGTGTCATGACCCGATGCGCCCGCCAAAGAGCTGTGCAGTAGCGCAATATTGACCGCGCCTGCAACGGGGGGAGAGAATTTCGGCAGAAGGCTTTCGGGCGCATGGCGGCCGCTGAAGCTGACGCCGTGGATCCAGATGTCGCGATCACCCAACTGCACGCAGCCGCCGCGCCCGCCGAAGACATGCACGTTGTCGGGTAGCGCGACCTCTCCGGTGATGGGATTCTCGGCGTCGTGGTTGCCCTTGATCAGGAAGACGGGAATGCCCGCCTCGCGTAGCCGGTCGAATTGAGCGGTCAAAAAAGCAGCCGTCCGGGCACTGCGGGCGGCACCGTCGTAAAGATCGCCTGCGATCAACAGACCCGACACATCTTCGTCCAGCGCCGTGTCGACGATACGGGTGAACGCGCCGCGTGTGGCGGCCTGCACGCGGTCGCGCAGATCCGGATCACGCAGCGCCAGCGATTTCAGCGGCGAGTCGAGATGGATGTCAGCGGTATGTAATAGCTTGATCACGCAGGCCTCTTTCGCGGCGCAGTCTTGTTCACGCCGCGCGGATTTGCAATCGGGCGATTTGCCCGGCCGCTTCGTGCAATCAAGCCTTAAGTCAGCGCGCGAGCGAGGTCCACGCCGCATCCGCCTTTGACGACGCGATGCAGGCCGCAATGAAGCGCATGCCGTCCAGCCCGTCCTCGATCGTGGGGGCATGGACGCCTTCGGGCAAGGGGGTGCCGAAATCAGCGTGGCGGATCAGATGCGCGGCCTCGGAATAAAGCGTGGCAAAGCCTTCCAGATAGCCTTCGGGATGGCCGGGGGGGATACGGGTGGTGCGCAGGCCCGTATCATTCGCACCCGCCCCGCCTCTTGTCAGGATCTGTTTGGGCTTGCCAAACCGGGTAAAGCTCATCTGGTTGGGGTTTTCCTGCGACCAGTCCAGCCCGCCCCTGGTGCCATGCACACGCAGGCGCAGGGCGTTTTCATTGCCCACAGCAACCTGACTGGCCCAAAGCATCCCCTTGGCGCCGCCCTTGAACCGCAACATTACATGCACATTGTCATCGACTTTGCGGCCGGGAACAAATGCCTCCAGATCCGCGGCAAGCGACGTGGCCTCCAGCCCGGTGACAAAGCTGGCAAGGTTGAAGGCATGGGTGCCGATGTCCCCCACACAGCCACCCGCGCCAGAGCGTGCCGGATCGGTGCGCCAGTCGGCCTGTTTGTTATGCGCCTCTTCGGTCAGCCAGTCCTGCGCATATTCCACCTGCACGACGCGGATCTCGCCCAGCTCTCCTGCCGCGACCATCGCCTGCGCCTGACGGATCAGCGGGTAGGCTGTGTAGTTGTGGGTCAGGATGAACTGCTTGCCGCTCTCGCGCACGGCTTGCGCGATCTCTGAGGCCTGTTCGGAGGTGGCGGCCAGAGGCTTGTCGCAGATCACGTGAATGCCCGCGCGCAGAAAGGCCACGGCGGGGGCGGCATGCATGTGGTTGGGCGTGACGATGGCCACGGCGTGGATGCCATCCGCGCGCGCCGCCTCGGCCTCCGCCATCTGTTGGAAATCCGCATAGGAGCGGTCGGCCGCGATGCCCAGTTCAGCGGCGGACGCGGCCGCGCGCCCCGCGTCAGAGCTAAGCGCGCCTGCGACCAGATCCCATTGCCCGTCGATCCGGGCGGCGATGCGATGGACGCCCCCGATAAAGGCGCCCTGACCGCCACCGACCATGCCAAGCCGCAAACGTTCCATCACGAGATCCCCAGCATCTTCTGGATAGCGCCCATATCGGTTTCGCCGCCTGCGAAATCGTCAAACGCCTTGTCCGTGGTTTCGATGATATGGCGCGCGATGAACGGTGCACCTTCGGCCGCGCCCTGTTCGGGGCTTTTCAGGCAGCATTCCCATTCCAGCACCGCCCAGCTGTCATATCCATGCGTCGCGAGCCTTGAAAAGATGCCCGCGAAATCGACCTGTCCGTCGCCAAGGCTGCGGAACCGTCCGGCGCGGTTCAGCCAGGGCTGATAGCCAGAAAAAACGCCCTGACGCCCATCGGGGTTAAACTCGGCATCCTTGACGTGATAGGCGCAGATGCGTTCGTGATAGATGTCGATGAAAGCCAGATAATCCATCTGCTGCAGCAGGAAATGCGACGGATCATAGTTGATCCGGGCACGGGTGTGGTTGCCCACGGCCTCGAGAAACATTTCATATGTCGCGCCGTCAAACACGTCCTCGCCGGGGTGGATTTCGTACCCGATGTCGACGCCGTTCTCGTCGTAAACGTCAAGGATCGGCTTCCAGCGACGGGCAAGCTCGGCAAACGCTTCCTCGATCAGACCTTCGGGGCGCTGCGGCCAGGGGTAGAGAAACGGGAATGCCAGCGATCCGGTGAAGCTGACAGTGGTATCAAGACCCAGCATCCGGCTGACCCTGGCAGCCTTGGTCATCTGGTCCACCGCCCAGGCCTGCCGCGCCTTGGGGTTGCCGTGGACGGAGGCGGGCGCAAAGGCGTCAAAGGCCGCGTCATAGGCGGGGTTCACCGCCACAAGCTGGCCCTGCAGATGGGTCGAAAGCTCTGTGATTTCAACGCCCGCATCGGCGCAGATCCCCTTGACCTCGTCGCAATAGGTCTGGCTGCCCGCGGCTTTGTCGAGGTCAAAGAGCCGCGCATCAAACGTGGGGATCTGCACCCCCTTGTAGCCCAGTCCAGCGGCCCATTTCGTGATGGCCTCAAGACTGTTGAACGGTGCTGCGTCACCGGCGAACTGGGCAAGGAACAGCGCGGGGCCTTTCATCGTGGTGGGCATGGGCAATCCTCCGGGTCAGGTCATGGGCGCGCATAGCGCATATAGGCAAATCGGCGGCTATCGGGGGACCAGCAGGGCACGTTCAGCGTGCCTTGCCCGCCCCATAGCATGGCCAGGGTTCGGGTGTCGCCCGTCGCGAGCGTGATCAGGCGCAGGGTCACCTCGCGGTCGGGCGGATGCCCCTCGGTCCCTTCGGGATAGGCAAGGTAAAGCACGTATCGACCATCAGGCGAGGGATGCGGAAACCAGTTGACTGCGGCATCGTCGGTCATCTGTTCCGCATCGGTGCCGTCCGGGCGGATCCTCCACAGATCCATCGCTCCGCCGCGATCAGAGTTGAACCAGATCCATTTGCCATCGGGCGTATAATCCGGCCCGTCGTAATGGTGCGGGCTGCGGATCAGAACGGTCTCTTCGCCGCCCGCGACGGGTATGGTGGCGATGCCGAATTGATCCTCCCGCACCACCGTATAGGCCAAGCGCTGCCCGTCCGGCGACCAGCCATGCCACCATGACGGTGTCTTTGGCGTGATACGCGTGGGCGCGCCACCAACGGCGGGCAAGGTGAAAATGCACGAATGCGGCGTCTGCGTCTTGTCAGAGATCACAAGCGTCTGCCCGTCCGGCGAGATACCGTGGTCATTGTTGAGCGCGTGCAGCGCCCCGGTGTCGACATCGCGCAGCTGCGGCGCGTCCAGCGGCACGCGAAACAGGCGCCCTTCGCCGTTCACCAGCAGGTAGCTACCGTCGGGCGACCAGTTGGGTGCCTCGATATGGCGATCCGTCTCAAGCAGCGTCGTGATGTCGCCAGTGTCCAGATCGCATATGTCCAGAAAGGACGTCATGACTCGCCGCCCGGAATATAGGAAAAGCCGCTGAAGTCAGCCGTCTTGCCCTGACCGGTAATGTCGAACGCGGCCATGCCGACGAAAGCACCGGTGAAGGAGGCATGCTCGCCACGACCGCCTTCATCCGAAATGACGCTGGCATCGAGATCGGGCCCGAACAGCTGCCACTGTTCGTTCTGGCGAAAGAAGAACCTTTGCGTAGCACCCGTGACTTCGACCGCCAATTCCACGGGGCCATCCTTCAGCGGCACCGGGTCCGCAGGAAAGCTGAGCCGCCCGTCTGGCCAGTCGCCTGCACAGGACATCAACTGAAGGCAGCGGCCCTTGCCCGCAATATGGGACACGCAGGCAAAATGGAACTTGGACCGGTTGTAATAGGTCGTCAGCCCGGCGGCCTGCTGATAGGTCGTGGGGGTGAACTCTGTCAGTGTCGTCTCTGCCCGGTAATGCAGATGCTCTTGCCGTCGCGCGACAAGCGATTGTTCAAACCAGCTGCCGATGCTTTCCCGGCCAATCAGCCGGAGGGAAGAGCCGGTCAGCGTGAAAAGGCGCGCGTGGTCGGGCGTGCGCAGCCATTGGAATTCGGGAGGCAGCCCGGCACTGTCGAAACGGCGTAGAATGGGCTTTGCGCGGCGCTGTTCGGCAGGGGCCGGGGGCGTCACCTGGACCTGTGGCAATGGGTTGCCACCCACCAGGTAGAGCCACCCATCGTCGCGCCATTCGCATTTCTGAATGCCGGTTTCGCGCCCCAGAGGAGAGAACCTGCCGGGCAGGGGCCGCGTGCACAGGTGGGTGTGATAGACCTGCCCGTCCGGCGTCTCGATGATCTGCCCGTGACCGGCGCGTTGGATTGGCCAGTCGGGATGATCCTTGGCGGTGATCAGATGGGTGTCGGGATGGATCTCATACGGCCCCTCGATCTGGCGCGAGCGGGCCATTGTCACGGCATGGTCATAGCCGGTGCCCCCTTCGGCGACGGTCAGGTAATACCACCCGTCGCGTTTGTAGAGATGCGGGCCTTCGGTCAACCCGTGGGGACTGCCCGAGAATATCTTGCGGATCTCGCCGGTCAGGCCGCCTTCCGGCGTCCATTCCTGCAGCATGATCCCGTCGAATGCGGGGTGTTTCGGGCTGCCGCCAACCGAGTTCGAAATGTGGTTCCATTGCAGCACAAGAAACCACTTTCGCCCATCATCATCGTGAAACAGCGACGGATCGAAGCCATGAGAGCTGACATAGATCGGATCGCTCCACGGCCCTTCGATCGTGGGGGCGGTGACGATGTAGTTATGGGCGTCCTTGAAATTTCCATCCAGCCGTTTGACATCCGTGTAGACCAGCCAGAACAGCCCATCGGCATAGCTGAGACAGGGCGCCCAGATGCCGCCGCTGTCAGGATTGCCGCGCATATCCAGTTGCGAGGCGCGCGAGAGCGGTCGGCATGCCAGATCCCAGTTCACCAGATCGGTGGACCTGTGAATCTGCACGCCGGGATACCATTCGAAGGTCGATGTCGCGATGAAATATTCCTCTCCCACCCGGCAGATCGACGGGTCGGGGTTGAAACCGGGCAGGACAGGATTGCGGATCATCAGCGGCTGGGTCCTTCTCGTTCAGAGGAAGCGGCCCAGAGGTTGATATTCGCGTCCTTCGCGTGTTGGTCGATCCGGGCAAGTTCGCCCTCGGTGAAGTCGAGATTGCCGATGGCGCAGACGCAATCCTCTACCTGGCTGGCCTTGGACGCGCCGATCAGCGCAGTTGTCACGCGGTCGCCGCGCAGCACCCAAGCCAGGGCCATCTGTGCCAGCGTCTGTCCACGGCTTTCGGCAATGGCATTCAGCGCGCGGACGTTTTCCAGCGCCTCATCGCTCAGGAAATTCTCGCGCAGGGATTTCCCCTGAGACGCGCGGCTGCCTTCGGGGATGCCGCCCAGATATTTGTTGGTCAGCATGCCCTGTGCCAGTGGGCTGAACACGATGGACCCGATCCCCAGATCGTCCAGCGTATCAAGCAGACCGTCTTCCTCGACCCAGCGGTTAAGCATGGAATAGCTGGGCTGGTGGATCAGGCAGGGGGTGCCCAGATCTTTCAGGATCGCGGCCGCCTCGCGCGTGCGCTGCGCGTTATAGGATGAAATCCCGACATAAAGCGCACGGCCCGACCGGACGATGTGGTCAAGCGCCATCATCGTCTCTTCCAGCGGCGTGTCGGGGTCGAAACGGTGGGAATAGAAGATGTCGACGTAATCCAGCCCCATACGTTTCAGCGACTGATCGCAGGACGCAATCAGGTATTTGCGGCTGCCCCATTCGCCATAGGGCCCCGGCCACATCCCGTACCCCGCCTTGGAGGAGATGATGAGCTCATCGCGGTAGGGCGCAAAATCTGTCCGCAGGATTTCGCCAAATGCCAGTTCTGCCGATCCGGGCGCGGGGCCGTAATTGTTGGCCAGATCGAAATGGGTGATGCCGTGATCGAATGCGGTGCGGGTGATCGCCTGCTTCGTCTGGTGCGGCGTGTCATCGCCGAAATTGTGCCATAGCCCGAGCGAGATCGCGGGCAGTTTCAGCCCCGACCGCCCGCAGCGGCGGTATTGCATCTTTTCGTATCGTGTGTCGGACGCGGTCCAGACCATTTCGGAATTCTCCTATGCCAGCAGCGCGGTGGCGGCGTCCGGGGTCAGGGCCTCGGGGCGGTCGCAGGTGCTGCTGATTTCGACAAGCGCTTTCGTTTCACCTGAGTGCAGGATTGCCGTCATGACGTCCACCACATGCAGCGCAAAATCGTTCGAGCAGCGATGCGGACGGCCGTTCAGAATGGCTTGCGCCATATCTGCCAGACCGGCGCAGCGATAGTTTGCACGCCCGCCATCATTGGCCACGCTGAAAGGGTGATCCCAGGCAACGGAGGGGTTCACGAAGGATGCCTTTTGGGTCATCCGCACCTCGCCGCCAAAGAAATTCGGGTCGGGAACGTGAAGGGTGCCTTCGGTGCCGTAAAGTTCCATATTGGAATGGCCATGTTCCCAGACGTCCCAACTGGCGCAATAGGTGACTTGCGCGCCAGAGACGAACTGCATGACCGCGTGGATCGTCGTCGGGGTTTCGACCTTGATTTTCTCGCCATTGCGCGGCTCTGACGTGATGGTGCGATATTCATTGGCGCTGGATGACAGCGCCGTGACGCGCGCCACTGGCCCCAGCAATTGAACGAGGTTGGAGATGTAGTAGGGGCCAAGGTCGAGGATCGGGCCGCCGCCGGGTTGGAAGAAGAAATCCGGATTGGGGTGCCACATCTCCATCCCCGGGCTTTGGACGAAACAGGTGCCCGACGCGATGCGCCCGACGGCGCCTGCGTCCACCAGATGGCGGGCAAGCTGATGCGCGCCGCCCATGAATGTGTCAGGTGCAGACCCGACGCGCAGGCCCTTGGCATCGGCAATCGCCTTGAGGTCCAGACCCTCTTGCAGGGACAGCACGAACGGCTTTTCCGAATAGACGTGTTTGCCTGCCTCCAGCACCTGTTTGGACACGGCGAAATGTGCGTTGGGAACGGTCAGGTTGACGACGATGTCGATGTCATCGGCGGCCAGAAGCCCGTCGATTGTTTCTGCCCGCAGGCCGAACTCGTCCGCGCGGGCCTTGGCCGCGTCGGCGTTCAGGTCGGCGCAGGCGCGCATTTCGATGCCTGCAAACAGCGGGGCGAGGCGCATATAGGCGGCAGAGATATTGCCGCAGCCGATGACGCCGATTCCGAGTGTGTTGCTCATGGTTTCTGTCTCGATCAATAGGTCTTGAAGCTGGTGATGGAGCGCTGTGCAAATCGGCGCGCATCGTTAGGTTTGTCGTGCTCTGCGACGAACAGATCGCAACCTGCCTTGCGCAGGGCTGCCATCAGGGCAGGCCAGTCCATCGTGCCGTGGCCGACATCGGCCCAGCCGTCCTCGTCCGCACACTCCCCGGCAGGTGCGATGTCCTTGACATGGGCGGTTGTGATACGGTCTGCATTTGCCGCGATCCATTCCAGCGGGTCGGCCCCGCCGCGCACAACCCAGGCGACGTCCATCTCCCATTCGATCGAGGGCGCGTGGTCGAGGATCAGCTGCATGGGGATGGTGCCATCGGCAAGCGGCATGAACTCCCAGTGGTGGTTGTGCCAGCCGAAACGCAGGCCCGCATCGCGCACCTTTTGCCCCGCCACCTCCAGCCGTTTCGCAAGTTCTGTCCACGCCGCGGCATCGGCGCCATCGCGGTAGGCGTCTTCGGGGGCGGGGCAGAACAGCCGTTCCATCCCCAGAGCTTTTGCCGAGGCAAGCGTATCGCCGAGGCCCTCTTCGAAACTGCCGACGGGAAAGAAATGCCCCGACGGCATGGTCAGTCCGTTGGCATCCAGAAGCGCGCGAAAGGCGGGCGCGTCCTCATAGACACCGCCGAAACCCTCGACCTGCGTGTAGCCCATCCCGGCAATCATCGAGATCACATCCTCCCAGGGGGTGAAGTCACGGGCGGAGTAAAGTTGAAACGAAAGATCCATGTTGGATGTCCTGTTTTGGTGTCGAAAGGCGCGCTACAGACGGGCCTCTGTGGTTTTGTGGAAAATATTGGCAAGGGCCGGGTTCAATCCCAGCGGCAGTGTCTGGCCGGGGGTGATGTCGGCCTGACCGTCCATACGCACCCAAAGCCGTTGCCCGGCAGCGCTGACGCGGGTCAGCGTGTCAGAGCCCAGGGGCTCGACCAGTTCGACCTGCCCGTTGAGTTTGACCGGCGCGTTCCCGGCCTCTGGGCCCGTGATGATATGTTCGGGCCTGATGCCGAACCATGCATCGCAGGGCTCTGGCGAAGCAGTGGCGAATTCATAGCCCTTAAGGTCAAAGCTGGCCACGTCCGAGACGAAACGCGGCGCGGCGCCTCCCTCAACCCGCCCATCCAGAAAGTTCATCGTCGGCGAACCGATGAATTCTGCGACATATTTCGTGGCGGGACGGTTGTAGATCTCCTTGGGGCTATCAAGCTGAAGGATGGAGCCGCCGCGCATGATGGCAATGCGGTCGGCAAGCGTCATCGCCTCGATCTGGTCATGTGTGACGTAGATCATCGTGTTGCCCAGCGTCTGGTGCAGCTGCTTGATCTCTACCCGCAGATCGGCGCGCAGCTTGGCATCAAGGTTGGATAGCGGTTCGTCGAAGAGAAAAACCTCGACATCGCGCACCAGCGCCCGGCCGATGGCGACCCGCTGACGCTGCCCGCCGGACAGGGCCGCAGGCTTGCGCTTTAACAGCGGTTCCATCTGCAAGGTCTTGGCGGCGCGGGCGATACGCTCCTTGATCTCTGCCTTGGGGATCTTGGCGTTCTTCAGGCCGAAGGCGAGATTGCCCTCCACCGTCATCTGCGGGTAAAGCGCATAGCTTTGGAAAACCATGCCGATGCCGCGTTTCGATGGCTCCTCCCACGTGACGTTCTTCCCGCCGATATGGACCTGCCCATCCGTCACGTCCAGCAGGCCGGCAATGCAGTTCAGAAGCGTGGATTTGCCACAGCCGGAAGACCCCAGAAGGACAAGGAATTCGCCCTTGCCGATATCCAGGTTCAGGTCATGCAACACCTCCACCGCGCCGAAGCTGAGCTTGAGGTTCTTGATCGAAATGCTTGGGTCCATTTGCATTGCTCAGCCTTTCACCGCGCCGGCCGCGATGCCACGCACGAAGAGTTTTCCGGAGACGAAGTAGATGACGAGGGGCACAAGGCCGGTCAGCAGCGTGGCCGCCATGTTGACGTTGTATTCCTTCACGCCCTGCACAGAGTTGACGATGTTGTTCAGCTGCACCGTCATCGGGTAGAGATCGGGCTTGGTATAGACCACGCCGAAGAGGAAATCGTTCCAGATGCCAGTGACTTGCAGGATCATCGCCACCACGAAGATCGGCAGCGACATGGGCAGCATGATCTGCAGGTAGATCTGCCAGAAACCCGCCCCATCGACACGCGCGGCCTTGAACAGCTCTTCGGGGAGGGAGGTGAAATAGTTGCGGAACAGCAGCGTCAGGATCGGCATGCCAAAGATCGAATGCACCAGAACAAGGCCTGTCAGGGTGCCGTAGATGCCCATCTCGCGCAGCAGGATCACCAGCGGGTAAAGCATGACCTGATAGGGGATGAAGGCCCCGAAGATCAGGATGGTAAAGAACATATCCGCGCCCTTGAACCGCCAATTGGCCAGCGCGTAGCCGTTCACCGATGCGATGGCGATTGACAGGATGACGCTTGGCACAGTGATGCGCACGGAGTTCCAGAACCCGCGGCTCAGCCCGTCGCAATTCAGACCTGTGCAAGCCTCGGCCCACGCCTTGACCCATGGTTGAAACGTGATCTCCACGGGCGGTGCAAAGATATTGCCCAGCCGGATTTCCGGCATGCCTTTCAGCGAGGTGACGATCATCACGTAAAGCGGCAGCAGGTAGTATAGCGCGACGACGATCAGCGTGCCGTAGATGAAGACATTGCGGCGCGAAAAGCGGCGACGGGGTTTTGGTCCGCGCGGGCCCGAGAGCGCCGGGGCCATGGCGTCGGCCCCTGCAACGGTGGCGGACAGGCTGGCAGGATCAGACACGCTTCTTCCCTCCGAATTCCAGGTAAGCCCAGGGGATGACGACGACCAGAACCGCGAGCAGCATCATGGTCGAGGCCGCGAAGCCCTGACCAAGGTTCTGGCCCTGGAACATGTAGTCGTAGACGTATTTGGCGGGCACATCCGACGCGATGCCGGGGCCACCGCCGGTTTGGGCGACGATCAGGTCGTAAAGCCGCACGATCCCGCTGGCGATAATGACAAGCGTGGTGATGAAGACCGGGCGCATCATCGGGATGATGATGAAGATGTAGGTTTTCCACGCCGGTATCCCGTCGACGCGACTGGCTTTCCAGATCTCTTGATCGATGCCGCGCAACCCTGCCAGCATCAGGCACATCACCAGTCCTGACCCTTGCCAAAGCCCGGCGATCAACACGCCGAAAATGACGATATCCGCGTTGTAGAGGGGGTTGAAATCAAAGCTCTCCCATCCCAGTCGGTGGATGACGCTCTGAATTCCGAAATCCGGGTTCAGCAACCACTGCCACACCAGCCCCGTGACGATGAAGGACAGCGCAAAGGGGTAGAGCAGGATCGTGCGGAACGTGTTTTCATAGCGGATCTTCTGATCCAGCAGGGCGGCAAGCAAGAAGCCGAGTACGAGGCTCAGCACCATCATGCAGACGCCGTAAATCAGCAGGTTCTCGATAGAGACCAGCCAGCGCGGGGTGGCCCATAGTCGCTCATACTGATCCAGGCCGACGAATTTCGTCCGGGGCAACAGTTTGGACGAGGTGAAGGAATAGGTCACCGTCCAGGCCGTTCCGCCGACGAACACGACCAATGCGGTCAGGATCATCGGGATCGCGGCAATCTTGGCGGTGAGATTCCGGAACAACCGGATCGGGCGGGTGGCGGCCATCTCGCTCCCCTTGTGGGTGACAGGTCAGGTAAAGGGTGGCCGGACCGCGCGTGGCGGCCCGACCGTTGGACGTGGGTGGTGATCAGTCCTTGCTGGCCACGATATCGACAAAGCGTGCCTGCGCGTCTTCGGCACTGATCGAAGTGTCCTGGAAGAACTGAACAAACAGATCGTTGAGCTGGTTGTTCGTGTCCTCGGTATTCAGCATGTTCACATCCGGCATGATCGCGCCCGAGGCGAGGATTTCCAGACCCTTCTTCATGCAGTCATTCGCCGCCTCAAGGTCCACATCCCCGCGCACGGGCAGGGAGCCTTTCTTGAGGTTGAACGCCACTTGCGTGTTAGGCTTGAGCAGCGTTGCAGCCAGCGCGTCCTGCGCGGCTTCGGTCTCTGCATCACCGGTTTCGGGGAAGTAGAACGCGTCACCGCCGGTCGAGATGACCTCGATCACGCCAAGACCCGGCAGACAGGTGTAATCCTGCCCGGCAACCTCACCGGCGACGGCAAATTCGCCCTGCGCCCAGTCACCCATGATCTGACCGCCGGCCTGATCGGTGATGACAAGATTAGTCGCCTGGTTCCAGTCCTGCACATTGGACCCCTGGACCATTTCGCGCATGTCAGACGCGGCCTTGAAGACGCGGGCCATGGTGTCACCCGCTGCCATTTCGGCATCGCCGTCGCCATAGATACTTTGCAGGACATCGGGGCCGGCCAGCGTGGCCATCAGCACGTTGAACGCGCCGGAGCTTTGCCAAGGCTGCCCGCCAAGAGCCATCGGCGTGATGCCAGCCTCGCGGAGTGCTGGCCCCGCGGCCACGAATTCATCCCAGTTGGTCGGTACGGCAACGCCAGCCGTCTCGAACGCGGCATTCGAAAGCCACAGCCACTGCCATGAGTGGATGTTGACCGGCGCGCAGTAGATCTTGCCGTCAACCGTGCAGGCCTCCAGCAGGGAGGGCGGGTTCACGATGTCTTTCCAGCCCTCTGCTTCGGCCACATGGGTCATGTCGCGCAACAGACCGGACTCAATCAACTCTTCGGCCTGACGACCGTGGTTGAACTGGAACGCGCCCATCGGGTCGCCGCCGATGATACGGCTGACCATCACGGGGCGGGCCGTGCCGCCGCCGCCGGCAATCGCGCCGTCGATCCATTTATGGTCAGTCTGGGCTTCGAATTCGCGGGCGAATTCAGCCACCGCAGCGGCCTCGCCCCCCGATGTCCACCAATGGGTCACCTCAAGGTCAGCCGCCAAGGCCGCAGAGCCTGCGCAAAGCGCCGTAGTAGCTGCAAAGAAAGTGCGGAATGAAGTCATGTTTGTTCCTCCCTTCCGGTCCGGGAAATCCCGTCCGGCGTTATCTGAAGCGATCTGAAATCGCCGCGTAATCGATTACATCCGAGTTTAAGCCGACTCTCCTTGCGATGTAAACGATTACACTTATACTCGGGCTGAGATGGATTCGAGTCAAGCCATCGCTGTCAGAAATTGTGTTTCAAAAGAAGAGCCGCCGATGCATGACTGAAAAGCCCCCCAGAATTCAAGATGTTGCCAAGGTGGCGGGGGTGTCCACCGCGACTGTCAGCCGGGCGCTGAGCAATCCGGAACTGCTGACCAAACCCACGCGAGAGGCTGTCTTCGAGGCCGTTCGCAGCACGGGGTACCGGGTCAATCGCGCGGCACGAAATCTAAGAAAACAAAGCGCGAATGCAATTCTTGTGCTGGTGCCCAACCTCGGCAATCCGTTCTTTTCGAAGATTCTGGAAGGGATCAGTGAGGGCTTCGCAGACAGCGATTATTCCGTGCTCATCACCGATTCAAACCATCTGCCGCAGCATGACCGGCGATTGACCGACTATTTTCTGGACGGGCGCATCGACGGGATGATCTCTCTCGACGGCAATCTGACGGATACAGACATGTCAGAATTTGCGCGCGAAAGGGTGGGCGGGCGCATCGTCTTTGCATGTGAATGGGTCGAGGGCGCGCCGATGCCGTCGGTCAGGAGTGACAATTACAAGGGCGCGCAACTGGCGATCCGGCATTTGCATGACCTTGGCCACCGGCGCATCGCGCATGTCACCGGGCCCGCTGACAATCGACTGACCCATGTGCGCCGCGAGGGCGTTCTGGCAGAGCGTCGCCGCCTGAATTTGCCGCAACGGCCCGAATGGATCATCCGGGGCGATTTTTCTTTGCAATCAGGGCGGGCTGCGGCGCAGCAGATCGTGGCAATGAAGGACCGCCCAAGCGCGGTGTTCTGCGCCTCCGACGAGGTGGCCTTTGGCCTGATTGCCGGGCTGAATGCCGCTGGTCTGCGGGTTCCAGAAGACATGTCAGTCGTTGGATTTGATGACATCGATCAGGCAGAGCATTACGTGCCGGCACTAACGACCATCCGCCAGGACCGCATCGGGTTGGGGCGGGCCGCAGCGGAGCTGTTGCTGGGGCAAATGGCGCATCCTGCCGGAGCTGAGGCGGTGGGCGTCGAACTTCTCGATGTGACCCTGATGGTCCGGGACAGTTCCGCGCCGCCTGCCAAGCCCGGTTGAAAAGGTCCAGCCGTCGATGTCTCTGCGTGCTCCACGTCCGCATCCTTGAGACATCCAAAACCCCCTTGCGGCCATTCCGGAAGACGTCTAGAGAAGCTTTGGCTTCGGCGAGTTGGCGGAGTGGTTACGCAGCGGATTGCAAATCCGTGTACACCGGTTCGATTCCGGTACTCGCCTCCAAGCCGATTCAATGACTTAGTCGAATTTTGGTTTGCGCGCTTCTGCGCGTCTAAACATTCTGTTTGTTCTGTTCGCATTCAAGGCGCATTGAAGTTGCCAAAGCTGCACCGGGCGGACAAGTTTTTGGGTGCAGTTTTCAAGGGAGAATGGTGTTGACGGCATCATTTGCCGCAGCATCCGATTGGCTGTCAGGTTGGCGGAACATGCGCATCAGGTGCGCTTCTGATCTGAGCGAATTTGTTGCTCTTTATCGGCCCTGATCCGCTGGCGGACCTTCTTCGTAGAGTGCAGCACCATTGACGGGCTCTGGCCTGTCACCGTTGCAACCTGATCATCGCTACAGCCTGCCTCCACCCGATCACAGGCGGCGTTGTAGCGCCAGCTGAAAATGTGATAACCCAAGGCGCCGATTTGCGCTCTGACCTTTCTCGCGGCCGCTGAAGCGCCCCTATTGGATCAACGGTTGGTGCCGCGCTCGTTGGACAGGATGAAGACCGAGTGATGTCTTGCCGCGTCCAGCGCGGCTTGCAGATCGTACAGGATAGCAACCCAAAGCTCTTTCTTGGTCTTGCTTTGACGAACGAAGGCCGCGCTGTCCAGAGTGTCGGACCATGCAAGACTCTATCACATCAGCGTTCGACGGCTGGGTGTGGTGCTGATCGCCACGGTCGGCGGTGAACAATATGTAAGTAGTATGTACTTATCTGGCGAAATTGGGAGCAGAAGCGCCGGTATTTGTTATTTTTAATTTACAAATATTGACACATCCGACGCATGGCTATAGAGGTGTTTCTGGATTGCTTGAGGGGGCAGCTTCGGAAATTGAGGGGAGGGCGGCTCAGGTAGGCTGTAACGAAATCTGCGACACTTCCGAGGGTGACATCCTGGGTTGCGATGGGCCAGGCGTCCCGCCAGACAAATGCGTTGCTCATTGGCTCTTCGAAGGGTGGGGCTGTCTGGATGAGGTAGTGTGATACCTTGAGAGCGGGAAAACTGCGCCGGAACCGATCGCCAGAGAAATGATTCCACCTTTGCCAGCGGTGCTGTGGCGGGGCGGATTTGCAATAACAAACGGCTTTAGACGGCCGCACGATAGGAAAAGAGTATGAGCGATTACATCTTGTCGAATGAAACACGCGACAAACTCAAGAAAGTGTCCACGGCCTCCGTCGCGACCGCCCTGTACAAGCGCGGTTTGCGCAACCAGTTCGTGCAAGGCGTGGTCCCGGTGGAACGCAAGCCCGTGCGGATGGTCGGGCAGGCGTTTACCCTGCGCTACATCGCTGCGCGCGAGGATCGCAACGAGATCACGGTGTTCCGCAATCGCGACCACAAACAGCGCGTGGCGGTGGAAACCTGCCCTGAAGGTCATGTGCTGGTCATGGATGCCCGCAAGGACAGTCGCGCGGCCACAGCCGGATCCATCCTGGTGACGCGACTTGCGCGGCGCGGCGTGGCAGGTGTGGTTTCGGATGGTGGCGTGCGGGATGCCGAAGGTATTGGCGCGCTTGATATGCCGGCCTATTTCGCCCGCCCGTCGGCGCCGACCAATCTGACTCTGCACGAGGCGATCGACATCAATGTGCCGATCTCCTGCGGTGACGCGCCGGTGTTTCCGGGCGATGTCATGCTGGGGGACGGCGACGGTGTCATGGTGATCCCCGCGCATTTGGCGGACGAGATCGCCGAAGAATGCCTGAACATGGAATCCTTCGAGGATTTCGTTTTGGAACAGGTGAATGACGGCGCGGGCATCATCGGGCTCTATCCTGCTACCGATCAGGAAAACATTGATAAATACAACGAATGGCGCGAACGGACTGGACGATAACATGACCTTTATTCCTCACGGAGAGCACTTTATCGCAGGCAGGCGCATGGCCGCTGAAGAGCGTTTCTATTCGGCGCCGGCAACGGGGGCGTCCCATGAGTTCTCCGCCGGGTCCCCGGAACTGGTGGCTGAGGCGTGTCTTGCGGCCCACGCGGCTTTTCCCGGTTTTGCCGCAACCACCCGCGCGCAGCGTGCCGCCCTGCTGGAGGCGATCGCAGACGAGATGGATGCGCGCGCCGACGCGATCACGGAAATAGGCAGTGCCGAAACCGGACTGCCAGCAGCGCGGCTTCAGGGGGAGCGAGGCCGCACGACCGGTCAGCTGCGCCTGTTCGCCTCGCATATATTGGCAGGTGATTACCTTGATCGTCGCCATGATGAGGCGTTGCCGGATCGTCAGCCGCTTCCCCGGCCCGATCTGCGGATGATGCAGCGGCCGGTTGGGCCGGTGGCCGTATTCGGTGCTTCGAATTTTCCGCTCGCCTTTTCGGTGGCCGGAGGCGACACCGCAGCGGCGCTGGCTGCGGGTTGCCCGGTTGTCGTCAAGGGGCACGGCGCCCATCCCGGGACGAGCGAGATCGTGGGCGACGCCATTGTTGCGGCGCTTGACAAGCTTGGCATGGATGCGGGCATCTTCAGTCTGATCCAGGGGGGCAACCGTGCCGTGGGTGCGGCGCTTGTCACTGATCCACGCATCAAGGCGGTCGGGTTCACGGGCAGCCTTGGCGGAGGGCGCGCGCTTTATGATCTGTGCGCTTCACGTCCGGAGCCGATCCCGTTTTATGGTGAGCTTGGCAGCGTCAATCCGATGTTTGTGTTGCCGCAGGCCGCCGCTGCCCGCGGGGCAGAGCTGGGCGCTGGCTGGGCCGGTAGCCTGACCATGGGCGTGGGGCAGTTCTGCACCAATCCCGGTATCGCCATCATCGTCGACGGTCCCGACGCGGATGCGTTTGTGAGCGCTGCGTCCGAGGGGCTGAAAGCTGTCGCAGGGCAGACTATGCTGACAGACGGCATGGCAGAGGCCTACCGCGACGGTGCCCGCCGGGTGTCGGAAGGTGCGGGCGTCAAGTCGTTGCTGACCACCGCCTGCGAGGGCCGTACCGCAGCGCCTTACCTGTTCGAAGTCTCGGCCAGCGACTGGCTGACGAATGAGGAACTCTCCGAAGAGGTCTTTGGCCCGCTCGGCCTTGTTGTGCGCGTCAAGGATGCGGCGCAGATGGTGGAGCTTGCCGCGAGCTTCAAGGGGCAGCTGACGGCGACACTACAGATGGATGACGCAGACATCGACCTTGGTCGCGCGCTTTTGCCGGTGCTTGAGCGCATGGCGGGCCGGGTGCTGGCCAACGGCTTTCCCACGGGGGTAGAGGTGTGCGATTCCATGGTGCATGGCGGGCCTTATCCTGCCAGCACCAATTTTGGCGCAACCTCGGTCGGGACGATGTCCATCCGCCGTTTCCTGCGCCCGGTTTGCTACCAGAACCTCCCCGAAGCTCTGCTGCCGGCGGATCTCGTCAGCATGTAGGCATGAAAAAAAGGGCGCGCAGGCCCCGCATCGCCACTCGGCGCGTTGCGGGGCTTTGTGCCGACCTGCACTGATCCAAGAAAAATTTACACATACTGCCAAATACCGCCGATTATCGGCGTGTTGAAGAAATTTGTTACTCTTTCGGTGCCAGAATCTAAGTATGAGTAAATTTTTTGTGCAAATTAGTAATATGAGCAGTTGATTTGTAAAAATTAACAAAGTACGGTGACTCGAGCCTCCCTGGTGCCTCGCTTGTCGGGGAAAGGAAAGGGATCGCGGCTCGCTAACAAAAGGGGAAGTGCTGCCAGGCCCATCCGGGGTGCGGAGTATCCGTGCCGCGAGGGCGCAGGGAGAGGTGCGGGCAAATCGTCCGGCCAGGCTTTCCCCAAAAAACCAACGTGGTGCCGTGCGGGCAGGCAGTCCGGCGGTCAACTTATCCAACTTGCCGGACATGTCTGGCGGAACGACAACTCTGAAGGAGGAGCAGGTCAATGTTCTTTGATAGCCTGAAAAGTAGATTCGTATTGGCACTTGGTGCTTGCGTCATCACCGCGTCGGCGGCTGCGGCTGAATTCCCAACCCGCGATATTCGCCTGATCGTGCCATGGCCCGCAGGCGGCGGTGCGGATGCGATCTCGCGCAAGATCAGCAATATTGCTGAGCAGGAATTGCCAAAGTCGATCTATGTGGAAAACATCGCCGGGGCCGTGACAGCAACCGGGCTGATCCAGATGACAAGCGCGCGCCCGGACGGCCAGACCGTGGGCGTGCTGACCTATGACAGCGTCATCACCCTGCCGCGCGGCCAGATGGTGCCCGGCTATTCGCTGGACAACATGGCCCTGATCGCCCGCATCACCAGCGAAGCTGATGCGATCGTCGTGTCAAAGCACACTGGCATCGAAACCTTCGAGGAACTGATCGAGCGGGCCAAGGAAAACCCGGGCGAGGTCCGTCTTGGCGTGGCCCCCAAGGGCTCTGGCCCGTACCTGTCGGCGATGCAGTTGGAAAAACTGCTGGATGTCGATTTCAACGTGATCACCTATGCCGGATCGTCCAGCGCCGAAGCCGAAGCATTGCTGTCGGGTGAACTCGATGCCGCGATCTCCAGCCTGGGTGATTTCAGCGGTATCATCGAATCCGGCGATGCCAAGGGCGTGATCGAACTCTCCTCGGTCCAGAACAAGACCTATACCGACGTGCCGACGATCAAGTCCAAGGGCCATGATCTGCAAACCGGCAGCTTCATCATCCTCGCGGCACCCGCGAACACCCCGGATGACGCGGTCGCAACTCTGGAATCCTCTTTCAAGGCGGCCTACGACACCGAGGAATTCCAGACCTGGCTGGCCCAGGTGGGTGTGACCGCCGATTGGCTGGGCTCTGACGGGGTCGAAGCCTGGATCGACGAGCTGCAGGCCAAGACGTTCTCGCTGATGGACGAGCTTGAACTGTAAGCTGCGACGCGACCCATGTCTCCGGTCCCGGACCGGAGACAACCACTGGGGCCCTGACCGGGCCTCAAGGCGCAGCAACGGTTTCGATGACGGCCTGAGGGCCTGAAACGACGCGACCGGTTCAGGGCATATTTTCAAAAGCCATGCCGCCCGAAAGACGCGACCGACTGCCAGCCGCCCAGGACCCACCATATCATCGCGGGAGAAGTCGATGTTCTTGAACAGACAACTGCTGTTTCTCTTTTTCACGCTTGCCGTTTCGGTTGGATATTTCATCTCGGCGATGAGCCTTGGTGCCCCGTTTTCCGACGGCGGCCTGACGCCGTCGTTCTTTCCAATCCTGGTGGGCGGCGCGGCAATTATGTTTGCCTGCATCCTGATCCTGCAAGCGCTGCGCGAACGGGCAGGAGCCGGGGAGGCGGACGCGCCCGGCACCTACATCCATCTTTGGGTCGTGGTGGCGATCTTTGTCTACATTCTTGTATTCAGGACTGTCGGATATTTCATCTCGTCCGGGCTCTTCGTCTTCGCGCTTATCGTGCTGTTCTCGTTATTCGAGAAGCTGCTGCAAAAGGCGATCCTTACGGCGGTGATCGTCGGCCTGGCCTACATCATGTTCCAGCAACTGTTCGGCGTTCGTCTTCCGACGCTTTGGGGTTAAGTCATGGATTTCATTATACTTGTCTTTAGCAGCTTCGGTTTGTTGCTGGATCCGGTCAACCTGACCTATGTCATCATGGGTTTCGTGATTGGCACGATCTTTGCCGCCATCCCGGGGCTCACTGCGACGCTGGCGATGGCGCTGCTCTTGCCGCTGACCTATACGCTGAGCGTGGAAACCGCTCTCATGGCCTGTGCCAGCATTTACATGGCAGGCATGTGCGGCGGGTCGATCACCGCGACGACCATCAACATTCCCGGCGCGCCGTCCTCAATGATGACCGCGCTGGACGGCTATCCGATGCAGCAGCAGGGCAAGGGCGCGCTGGCGCTGGGTCATGCGGCATTCGGATCGATGTTCGGCGGCGCCGTGGGCGCGCTTTTGTTGATCGCGGTTGCCCCTTTCGTGGCAGAGCTGTCGCTTCTGGTGAAGACCACCGGCAAATTCTCTTTGCTGGCCTTCGCGCTGATCGTGGTGGTGATCGCCCAGCGTGGGCGCATCCCGCAGGCCGGGCTGGCCGCGTGTATCGGGCTGATGCTCGCAACGGTTGGTCTTGACGCGATGGAGCCGATCACCCGCTTCACCTATGGCTACAGCAACCTGACCGCCGGGATCGCCCTGATGCCCGTCATCATCGGGACGTTTGCCATTGCCGAGGTTCTCATGCAGGCAAGCTCTTCCAGCGACATCAGTGCAGCAACTGCGGCAGCAAGCAAGACCAGGATCAGGCGCCGGGACTTCCTGCCGCCCTTGTCGGATATCCGCAAGATCGGCTTTGGCTGCTACCTCAAATCCACGCTGATCGGATATTTCGTGGGAACATTGCCGGGGGCAGGGGGATCCATGGGGTCGTTCCTTGCTTATACCGAGGCTGTGCGCACGTCGGACGAGCCAGAGAGTTTTGGCAAGGGCAACCCAAAGGGCATCGCAGCCTCGGAAAGCGCCAACAATGCCGTCTGTGGCGGCGCCATGGTGCCAATGCTGACCTTCGGCATTCCGGGCGATCCGATCACCGCGATCATGCTGGGTGTGCTGGTTATCAACGGTGTGCAGCCCGGCCCGCAACTGATGTCGGATCAGGCCGGTCTGATCGCGCCAATGCTGGCAGCGCTGCTGTTCAGCGCGGTGGTGCTCATTCCGCTGACGCTCTACATCATCGGGCCGTATTTCATCAAGATCGTGTCGATCCGCAAGGATGTGCTCTATGCGGCCATCACCCTGCTCGCGGTCGTCGGCAGCTACGTCGCCACCTTTTCGACGTTCCAGATGTTCATGGCGCTTGGCATGGGCGTGTTGGCCTTTTACCTGCGGCGCAATGGCTTCCCGGTGATCACCATGCTTCTGGGCTATATCCTTGGGCCAAATCTCGAGGAATTCCTGCGGCGTTCACTGGCCCTGTCGAATGGCGATCCGACCACCTTCTTCACCAATTTGGACAGCCTGTTTTTCGTGCTTTTGACCTTGGTTTTTGTCTACTTTCTGGTGATCCGCAAACCAGCGGAGCAGCAGGCTTCGGCCGCCGCCAAATAGGTGCGTTGCGGGGATGCAAAGAGGTGACTGGTCCGGCCGTTATAGGCCGGGCCGACCGGGACGGCTGGCGATTTCAGATGTCGCGAGGTCTCTTGTTGCTGACCTCGGGCACATGTCTGATGTATACACGGTCTGACCCGAAGCAAAGGAGACCAAATTGCCAGAGACCAAGCGACCCTCGTTGGCAGACCAAGTCTACGATCAGCTATTGGCGAAGATCCTTGAAGAGGAATACCCGGTGCATAGCCGGTTGCCGACGGAAGAGGCCTTGGCCCAGAGCTTTGGCGTGTCCCGCCCGATTGTGCGCATGGCCCTGTCGCGGCTGCGCGATGACGGGATCGTGCAATCCCGTCGCGGGTCGGGCAGCTATGTCCTGCGCTGCCCGGACCGGCAGTTGATCAGTTTCGTTCCGTTGGAATCGGTGTCGGATGTGCAGCGGTGCTATGAGTTCCGCATCGACGTTGAAGGGGCCGCCGCCGCATGGGCCGCCCGTCGTCGCGACGATGAAGATCTGGCCGCGATGGACGACGCCTTCAACGTCATGGAGCAGACATACCACCAGAATGAGCTTGGCGTTGAAGCGGATCAAAAGCTGCATTTGGCCGTGGCGCGGGCCACGAAGAACCCATTCTTTTCCTCGGTGCTGGAATCCCTTGGCGAACAGATTGCCTTTGGTGTGAAACTGTCGCGCTCGCTTACGCTGCTGGATTCGCCAGTGCGGCAGGAGTTGGTGCTGTCAGAGCATCGGGCCATCCTAGAAGCGATCCGCCTGAGACAGCCGGAAGTGGCACAAGCCTGCATGCGTCATCACATCACGGCCGCAAAAGACCGGATGTTTGTCGGCACGCAGGACACATAGCCCTGCGAGCCATCCCCGTTTCGGGCATTCGCAAACGTCTTGGCAATCTCCCCACCGGTCAGCTGGGCGACACCGGGATCAAGGGGATATGTGGCCTTTTGGACTTATGTCGCTTGCGGCGCTTGCTCCACTCGGCCTCGCCAGTAACGGTCGAGTGCCGCGGCAGGAAAGCTACGACAAAGCCGAGACATCCGGGCCGCCGGGACGAACGGTGACAGGAATGCCGACAGGGTCGGTGCCACGCAAAACATCGCCGTCCGGGCGCAGATGCGGCGAAGCCACCGGGGCGCTGCCTTGGGCGATCAACTCATAGCGCAGAAGCCCGGCCATCTCTCTCGGCGCGGGCGGCCGGTTTGTTCCGGCCCAGATGTTCATCGCCAGACGGTGCGTGTTGGGCGCGCCTGCCCCCATATCGGCAAAGCCCCAGGCGTCCAGCTTCAGGTTGAGTTCAAATCCAAGGGCTTCAAACCAGTCCAAAGCGGGTTCCAGTGCGCGAACCTTCAAATGCAGATGCGCGAGATAGCTGTCGCTTGCCAGCGGGTCCATGGGGTCGGCATCCGCGGCGTGGGCCAGTTCTGCCGCGACATCCAGCGGGCCACGGCCACTGTGGCGGCGACCATCCGCATCATAAAGGGTCAGCCCTCTGGACATGTCACCGTAATGCCCGAAGCGTTCGGGCGTCTCGTATGTCACTTCAATTTCAAGACCATCGGGGTCTTTGAGATATAGCGATTTTGCCATCAGATGGTCGGTCGGCACGACCTCCACCTCAAGGAAGAGCAAGCGGGCGAGCATGCGGGAGAATTCGCTTTGGCTGCGGACACCAATCGCTGCGTGATACATGCCGGTATAGGGTGCGGCGACGGGGGTTTGCGCACCGGAATGCAGGACAAACAGGGTTGATCGATCAGTGCCAAGGGCAACGCCGGGGCCAGTATGCGATCTCTTGATCAACCCAAGCGCGGTGGTCCAGAAATACACTGCGCGGTCAAGATCGGTCACCTGCAGTTCGATGACACCCCAAGTCAGGCGGTCAGCGGTCGTGTTGGCGGTGCGGGGTGCGTGAAGCATCTTGGGCATCCTCAATGAAAACGTGCGCCCCGGCAGCAGAACCCGGAGCGCGCCTGTGCTTCAATCGCGCGGTGCGATCGGTGCCTTGTTGGTGCGACCCCAGATCACGAAAGCGGCCAGTGCGAACAGAACCACGTTCATCGGAACCACGCCCAATTCACCGCGCATGATATGCAGGCCCGCGGCCAGAACCATGATGATGGCCAGCCCAAGCGCGGCCAGTTTCGTCAGGTCAGGCATGATGCGGGTGGCCGCGGGGAGGATCACGCCAAGCGCGCCTGCAACTTCGGCCAGACCAATGAACTTGATCAGGGCCGCGGGGGCGTTTTCCGCCCACATCATTCCCATCGCGACCATCTCGGCCGGGCCAGAGGTCAGCTTCATGTAGCCGGCCATCAGGAACATCGCGGCCAGAGCCGCCTGCGCCACCCAAAGGGCAATGTTCCAGACCTTGTTTGTTCGGATCGGGTTTGTCTTGGTTGTTGTCATGTCATCATCTTTCCTGGCTTCGCCACAGCGGTGTGTCGGTATGACGACGGTAATAAATGTTTCTTTTTTCGAGATCATTGGCGTAGTTATTGAAGTATCATTTACTGTGAGTTGATAGTGGACACGCTTCTTGGCCTACGGGTTTTCGCAGCAATAGCCGAACACAAGAGCTTCTCTGCCGTGGCGGACCGTTTGGGCCTGTCGCCTGCGATGACCAGCAAACACGTGCAACATATCGAGGCGCGCGTTGGCGCACGTCTGTTCAACCGGAACAGCCGCAATGTCAGCCTGACGGAAGCGGGTGCAAAATATCTGCAGACGGTGGGCCCCTTGCTTGACGGGCTGGCAGAGGCCGAGGCGCAGCTGACCACTGATACACTTTCGCCGCGCGGCACGCTGAAAATGTCAATGCCGGGCTGGATATCCAATCCGGCTTTCGCCGGTATCCTGCTGGCCTATCACCAGCTCAATCCACATGTGACGTTCGAACTTGATCTGAGCGGACGCAAGATCAACATGGTGGAAGAGGGATTTGATCTGGCGTTGCGGGTTGCGTTCAATCTCGACGAAGGGCTGATTGCCCGCAAGCTGGCGGATGTGACGTTTCAACTGGTTGCAGCCCCCTCTTATCTGGATCGCGTGGGCCGACCGCAATCGCCCGATGATCTGGCGGATGCGCCATTGCTGGCCTATTCGCGGGTGGCGAGCGATGGGCGGATCAGGTTTGGCGGGTCAGATGGTCTGGACGTCAGGCTGCGCCCGGTCATGGTCAGCGGTACCGAAGACATCCTTCAATGCGCGGCGATTGCGGGCATGGGTTATGCGATGCTGCCCAATTGGGCGACGCGGGACGACGTGTCGGCGGGACGGCTGGAGGTTGTCTTGCCCCGAGTTACATGGCCGACATTGCAGATCCACGCGATCTATGCGGATCGAAGCTACCTCCCCGCCAAGGTGCGAAGCTTTCTGGATTTTCTGGCAGGGGCAGATGGTTTGGCCGCAGCTATGCAGACGCGCGGCCACCTGAACCCTGATGCGGAGGCGGGTCCCCAGCCGCCGACCAGATAGGTCGGCCCAAGCCATTCATTGCTGCGGGGGCGGGGTCTTGAAAGGGAGCAAGACCGCGGGATCACGGGCGAAGGCCGACCAGCGCTGCAAGCCCGGTGAAAAACGCGCGGCAAGTCCATCAGGCACCAACACCGGGTTCGACCATGGGCGGCTTAGCGGCTGCCTCGCATGTCCCGATCACCGGCGTACCCGCACTGCGGACGGTGCGCATAACGCTGTTGTGGCTTGGCATTTTCCTGAGCGGAGCTAGACTTGGACGTGGCGGCGCGGTCATCCGCCTGGAGTATGTTGCGACAATGCGATTTCTTAGAAAAAGTCTGACCGGTCTCTTCCTGCTGGCGCTTACGCTCGGGTTTCTGGTCTATGCCGGCCAGACGGTGCGTGATGCCGTCGAAGATCGGATGTCCCGAGAGCCAAGGGTGGCCGAGGCGCGCGAGCGGGTCTTCGCGGTGAATGTGGTTGCGGCGACCCCGGAAACCGTTTCGCCCACGATGCGTGCCTTTGGCGAGGTGCAAAGCCGCCGGACCCTTGAGATCCGGGCGGCGGCCAGCGGAAGACTGACGGAGCTTTCAGAGAATTTCGTTGAAGGGGGGCAGGTGGAGGCGGGTCAGCTGCTGGCCCGGATTGACCCGGCAGATGCGCAGGCGGCGCTGGATCGTGTGAGAAGCGATATCCTTGATGCCGAGGCCGAAGGGCGCGAAGCCGCCCGGGCGCTGGAGCTTGCGCAGGACGAGCAGGCCGCAGCCGAAGAGCAGGCGGAATTGAGGGAACGCGCCTTTCGCCGACAGAGGGACCTTTCAGATCGCGGCGTGGGGACGGCGGCGGCGGTCGAGACGGCAGAGCTCGCGGCCTCTTCGGCGCGGCAGGCCGTGCTTGCACGTCGGCAGGCAGTCGCGCAGGCCGAGGCGCGCGTCGACCAGGCCGCAACCACCCTGGCGCGGGCCGAGATTGCGCTGGCCGAGGCAGAACGCCGTCTTGCCGATACCGAGCTGCGCGCAGGCTTTACCGGGGCCCTGCGTGCGGTCAGCGTGGTCGAGGGGCGTCTGGTCTCCACCAATGAACAGCTCGCGGAACTGATTGATCCGGATGCGCTCGAAGTGGCGTTCCGCGTGTCCACCCAGCAATATGCGCGGCTTTTGGGGGCGAACGGTCGCCTGCGGGATGCGCCTGTCACGGTCACTCTGGACGTCTTTGGCACCAATCTGACGGCGCGCGGCGTGCTGAGCCGCGAAGGTGCCGCGGTGGGTGAGGGCCAGACCGGCCGCCTGCTCTTTGCCCGGCTGGAGGGTGCGGCCGGGTTCAAGCCGGGTGATTTCGTGACGGTGGAAATCGTCGAACCGCCGCTTGACCGTGTGATCCGGCTGCCTGCCTCGGCTTTGAACGCGGCATCGGAGGTTCTGGTGCTGGGCGAGGATGAACGGCTCGAAAGCATGCCAGTGCGTCTTTTGCGCAGGCAGGGCGATGAGGTGTTGGTACAGGGCGACGGGCTGGCCGGGCGACAGGTCGTGGCCGAACGCACGCCATTGCTGGGTGCGGGCATCAAAGTGCGTGCGCTTCAACAGGGTGTCGCGGTGGAACCCACCGAACCGGAGCTGCTTGAGCTCAGCGAAGAGCGCAGGGCACGGCTGGTGGCCTTCGTCGAGGCGAACAACCGGATGCCTGCCGAAGCCAAGGCGCGCATCCTCACGCAACTTGGCGAAGAGAAAGTGCCAGCCGAGATGGTACAGCGCATCGAAGCGCGGATAGGCGGGTAGGCGGATGCGGGGAATTCCACGCGGAGCAGGCGGCGTCCTGTCCTATTTCACCCGCCACCGGACAATGGCGAACCTCCTGCTGGTCTTGCTGATTGCTGCGGGTCTGATGGCCTTGCCGCGGATGCGGGCGCAGTTCTTCCCGGATGTGATCCTCGACAACGTCTCCGTCTCGGTCACCTGGGAGGGCGCGGGTGCGTCCGACGTGGATGGCGCGATCGTGCAGGTGCTGGAACCGGCCCTCATGGCGGTTGAGGGTGTCGAAAGCTCTGAATCCACGTCGCGGGAAGGACGGGCAAACGTCCGGCTGGAATTCGAACCCGGCTGGGACATGAGCCGCGCCGCTGACGACGTGCAATCCGCCGTCGATGCCATAAACACGCTGCCCGAGGATGCCGAAGACCCGAAGGTACGCCGGGGGGCCTGGCGTGACAGGGTCACCGATCTGGTGATCACCGGCCCCGTGGGCGTCGATCAGCTGGGCCGTTTCGCGGACGAACTGGTGGCGCGACTGTTCACCGAGGGCGTCACCCGCACAACCATTCGCGGCCTTGCCGCACCAGAGACCGTGGTCGAGGTGCCCAGTTCCAACCTGATCGCTTACGATGTCACCATGGCCGAGATCGCCGCGGTGATCGCCGAGGAGGTGGATGCCGATCCGGCAGGGGATGTGGGCGGCGCCAACGCGCGGGTCCGCACCGGGGTCGAGAAACGCTCTGCCGATCAGATCGCCGATATCGTGCTGCGGTCCAATCCGGATGGTTCAAAGCTGACCATTGGCGATGTGGCGTCCCTCCGGGTCGAAGGCATCACCCGGAATCGCAGCTATTTCGTAGGTGAGAACCCGGCGCTTTCGGTACGCGTGGACCGGTCCGACAGGGGCGACGCCATCAGCATCCAGCGCACGGTCGAGGACGTCGCGCGTGAAATGGAGGAGACGCTGCCTGCCAATGTCAGCATCGACCTGATCCGCACGCGGGCAGAGGCCATTACCGGGCGGCTCAACATCCTGCTGGACAACGGCCTGACGGGCCTTGCGCTGGTGGTGTTGCTGCTCTTTTTGTTCCTCAATGCCCGCACGGCCTTTTGGGTGGCTTTGGGAATACCCACCTCGCTGCTTGCCGCGATTGCGCTGATGTACCTGTCCGGCATCACCATCAACATGATCTCGCTTTTCGCGCTGATCATCACGCTGGGCATCGTGGTGGATGACGCCATTGTCGTGGGCGAACATGCCGACCACCTGTCGCGAAAAGACATGACCCCGGTGGAGGCGGCAGAGACTGCTGCGCGTCGCATGGCGCTGCCGGTGTTTTCGGCCACGCTGACCACGGTGATTGCCTTTTTTGGCCTGACGGCTGTGGGCGGACGCTTCGGCGACCTGATTTCCGACATACCGTTCACGGTGATCGTCGTTCTTCTGGCCTCGCTGGTGGAATGCTTTCTGATCCTGCCAAACCATATGAGCCACGCCCTTGCGCATTCGGCCAAAGAGCATTGGTACGATCTGCCGTCCCGCGTGGTGAACCGGGGGTTTCGCTGGGTGCGGCAGTACCTCTTCCGGCCGTTGATGGCGGGCGTTATCAAGGCGCGCTACGTGGTTTTTGCAATGGCCATTGCTGTTCTGGCCAGTCAGGTCGCGCTGTTCATTCGGGGCGACGTGCAATGGCGGTTCTTCAATTCGCCCGAGCAAGCCTCTGTCACCGGCAATTTCGCCATGGCGCCCGGTGCCACCCGCGAAGACACGCTGGAGATGATGCGCGAGATGCAGCGCGCGACAGAGGCATTGGGCAAGGAATATGAGGAACGCTACGGGCTGAACCCGCTGGACTATGTCATTGCAGAGATTGGCGGCAATGCCGGGCGCGGTCTGGCGGGCACGGATACCAAGGATGCCGATCAGCTAGGCGGCATCTCCATTGAACTGATCGAGGCAGACCTGCGTCCCTATTCCTCTTTCGCCTTTGTCGGAGAGCTGCAGGACGTCGTGCGCCGCCATCCGCTGGTCGAGACGATCAGCTTTCGCGGCTGGCGCTCCGGTCCCGGCGGCGATGCGCTGGACGTGCAGTTCTACGGCGCCAGCGCGGAGACCCTGAAACAGGCGTCCGAGGCGCTGAAAACCGCGCTGCTTCGTTTCCCGGAAGTGTCGGCAGTCGAAGATAATCTGGCCTATGACAAGGAAGAGTTGATCCTGGAGCTGACCGCGCAGGGGCAGGCGCTTGGCTTTACCATTGACGGGTTGGGCCGCGTGCTGCGCAACCGTCTGGGCGGGATTGAGGCAGCGACCTATCCAGACGGCCCGCGCAGTGCGTCCATCCGGGTGGAACTGCCGGATGGAGAGCTGACCGCCGATTTCCTTGAGCGGACCCAGATGCGCACCCCGGCGGGCGAATACGTGCCCCTGGCCGATATCGTCAGCGTCAAGCGCAGCACCGGGTTTTCAACAGTCCGGCGTGAGAACGGCGTTCGCCTGATCTCTGTGACGGGCGATATATCCGAGGACGATCCGGCCCGTGCCGAGGAAATCAGCCTCGCGCTTAACGAGGAAATTCTTCCAAGGATTGCGGCCGAGACGCAGGTGGAATGGCGCATGTCAGGCCTGTCAGAGCAAGAGGATCGCTTCCTGAGCGACGCCCGCACGGGGCTGATCCTTGTCCTGCTTGGCATCTATGTCGTGCTCGCCTGGGTATTTGCCAGCTGGAGCCGCCCGCTGGTGGTGATGGCAATCATCCCCTTCGGGCTGGTGGGCACGATCTATGGCCATGTCTTATGGGATGTGCCGCTTAGCATGTTCACGGTCGTCGGACTGCTTGGCATGACCGGCATCATCATCAACGACTCGATCGTGCTGGTCACGACCATCGACGAATATGCAGAAGATCGCGGGCTGGTCCCTTCGATCATAGACGGGGCGGCGGACAGGCTGCGACCGGTGATGTTGACCACGGCCACCACTGTTCTGGGGCTGGCGCCGCTGCTTTACGAACGTTCTGCCGATGCGCAGTTCCTGAAACCCACCGTGATCACGCTGGTCTACGGTCTGGGCTTCGGGATGCTCTTGGTGCTGCTGGTCGTACCGTCGCTGATGGCGATGCAGCACGATGTCTCGCGGCAGATTGCTGCATTGAAAACTGCGCTGCGGTTCCGCCGCTCTGGCGTTCGTATCAGCATGGTCGCCGCATTGGGTGTGGTGCTGGCATGGCTGGTCGCTACGCTGGGATATGTGGTTGTGACGGGGGAAATGCTGCCTTTGCTGGCGGCGGCGTTGCCACTGCTGGCAGGGGCCGCGCCACTGACCGCGGCGCTGGCGCTGTTCATCGCAGGCTGCGCGGCCTTCGTGCTGGTGCTATACGCGGTAGGCAGCGCAATCTGGCTGTTTGGCCGACAACGCCGCCACCTCGGTTAGGGTCTTTGACGAGCGTCCTTTTTAAGGAGCAGGGCAGCCCTGAATGTCCACGGCCATCCTGTCGCCAAGTACGGTGATCCGGATGCCGTTTCGGTCCAGCGCGAAGGCTCTGCCATCCACATGCATGATCTCTGTCCGTGCGACCAGCGCGCCAGAGCGGCGTTCGATCTGCGGTTCCGCAACCCACAGGTGGGGATTGCCGGTTTCGACCACGGCCACCTCCACCCGTCCCGCACGGGGCATTTCCACGTTGGCGGTGACATGCAGCCCATCGCGCGAAGGCTGCATCTCGCAGGTCACGCGGCCGACCCCTGCCTCGATGGCCGAAAGCGGCACTTCTGCCATCGCGGCGGAAATACGGGCGTCGGGGCGGGTGACGTTGCCGGGAAGATCAGCCCGCAGACGCAGCTCTTCGGGGATGCAGATATCCTTGCAAATCCCAAGCTGGATGCGGCCGCGCAGGGAAATATCGCCGCCGCTGGCCGCGATCCGCAACGGCAGCACCACCTCCTTGGCGTAGCCGATGGAACGCATGCCTTGCTGATCAAACACCTTTGGCACCGGCCAGATCACCTGAACACTGCTGACGCCGCGAGAGCCTTTCCAGACAAAGACCGGGGGAATGCCCGCGTCACCCGGCGCGCGCCAATAGGTCTTCCACCCCGGCGCAAGCACGAGGCGAAGCCCAGCAACATGATCACCCGACGGCAAGCGCCATCCCGGCAACAGCTCCGCCTGGATGGGAGATGCCGAATTGGCGGCCTGCGCGGCCGTGCCAAAAAGTCCAAGGCCCAGCACAAGGGCGGTGATCATGCGACGTATCATCTCTTTGAGATGCGTCATGTCGTATGAAATGCCAAGTCACTTTCCGGCGAGTGCCGCGTGTTGGCAACCCTTGAACCCGGCGGTCGGGAGGGCCATTGTCAAAGGGCACCATCAACGGAGCACTGTGAGCAATGACTGAAACGACCAACCTGACCGGAAAGCTGTTGATTGCCATGCCGGGCATGGGGGATCCAAGGTTCGACCGCTCTGTGGTGTTTCTTTGCGCGCATTCCGATGAGGGGTCGATGGGGCTTATCCTCAACAAACCGACGCCGGATGTGACGATGAATTCACTGCTGGAACAGCTGTCGATCACCGCGACTGCGGAAGGGCTGGCGCAACCCGTGCGGTTCGGTGGCCCGGTGGAACAGGGGCGCGGTTTCGTGCTGCATTCTGATGAATACGAATCGGTCGTCTCGACGCTCAAGGTGCCGGGCGGGTTTGCCATGACGGCGACGCTGGACATCCTTGAAGACATCGGCGCCGGGCGTGGACCGGAGCGGCAGCTTATGCTGTTGGGCTATGCCGGCTGGGGACCCGGGCAGCTTGAATCAGAGATCGTGCAGAATGGCTGGCTGATCTGCGACGCCTCAAAGGCGCTTGTCTTCGAGACATCGGATGCTGACAAGTGGGAGGCCGCACTGGAAACGCTTGGCGTCGCGGCATTGGCCCTGTCGCCCGATGCGGGGCGTGCCTGAGCAGAGACCGGTCACAGGGGGGCTCCGCCGCTTCCGTGCGGCAGCCTGTCAATCGCGTGGCGCGGCGGCGCGGGACAACCGGTCGTTGATGGCACAACCCAGCCCATGCATCGGAACCGGAGAGACGGCGATGGGCCGACCCGTTTCATCAAGCGCGTGCAGGTGTCCGAACAGGTTCGCTGCGGCTTCGGTCAGATCGCCGGCGGGGGACAGGTTCAGATCAGCCGATACCGGCCCGAAGCCCAAGGTCGCCTCGCCCTCGCGCCACTCGGTGGCGTTCAGGCGGACAGTCTCAGCGGGCGCATAATGCGACCGTAGCTGCCCCGGAGCAGAGATCGCCTCTGACCCGTCGCGGATTTCAAGCGGGTGGCCAAGCGCCTGTTCCAGCGCCTCTGCCGGTATCCCACCGGGGCGAAGAAGGCACGGCGCGCCTGCCTCTGAGGCGTCAACGATGGTGGATTCGAGCCCGACCGGGCAAGGCCCACCGTCGAGAATGGCGGCCACGCGTCCGCCCAGGCTGCGTTCCACATGGTCAGCGGTCGTCGGGCTGATCTGGCCTGACCGGTTGGCCGAAGGCGCCGCAACCGGACCGCCGAAGGCGCGCAACAGGGCCTGCGCCAGCGGATGAGCAGGCACGCGCACCGCGACCGTGGACAACCCGGCAGTGACAAGCGGGGCGATACCGCTGTCTGGCCGCAAGGGCAGGACCAGCGTCAGCGCACCGGGCCAGAAGGCAGAGGCGAGAATCTCGGCCGTGTCGGTCCATTCAACGTAGCTGCGCACGGCCTCCACATCTGGAAGGTGCACGATCAGCGGGTTGAAGCTTGGACGCCCCTTGGCACTGAAGATTTCGGCGACAGCGCGATCATTGCGGGCATCCGCGCCCAGCCCGTAGACGGTTTCCGTGGGCAATGCGACAAGCGCGCCGTCCTTCAGCAACGCGGATGCGCGGGCGATACCGGTCTTGTCTGGAGAAAGGCGCAGGGGCTGTGACATGATTTGTGACGCCGCGTTTCGGGTTGATGCTGGCGCGCTCTGGCTTAGGCTACGCCGGGAAGGTTCCCGTGCATACACAGCTGTACGGGTGTTGCCAAGTTCGACTCATTCCCGACGCTGCACACCGGAGATCCCCATGCCCTATCGCGCGCCACTGTCCGACTACCGCTTTCTGTTCGAAAAGGTGCTTGGGCTGAAGCAGGTATCCCAGACCGACCGATTTGCCGAGGCCACCCCCGACATGATCGAGGCCATCCTGACCGAGGCCGCGCGGATGTGTGAAGAGGTTCTGGCCCCCCTGCAACGCAATGGTGATCTGCATCCCGCAGTTCTGGAGAATGGGGTTGTGCGGACCTCTCCGGGTTTTGCCGATGGGTATCGGGCCATCGCCGAAGGCGGATGGGTGTCGATGGGGGCCGACCCTGCGCATGGGGGCATGGGGCTGCCGATGGCGCTGGTGTCGGCCGTCAATGACATGATGGGCGCGGCTTGTTTGTCGCTGCAACTGAACCCGCTGATGACACAAGGCCAGATCGAGGCGCTGGAAAACCATGCCAGCGACGCATTGAAAGACATCTACCTGCCCAAGCTGATCTCTGGCGAGTGGTGCGGGACGATGAACCTGACAGAGCCGCAGGCCGGTTCCGATGTGGGCGCGCTGAGCACCAAGGCCGTCGATAACGGCGATGGTACTTACGCTATTACCGGCCAGAAGATCTATATCAGCTGGGGCGACAATGATTTCACCGAAAATGTCTGCCATTTGGTTCTGGCGCGCCTCCACGATGGCGGGCCGGGGACAAAGGGCATCAGCCTGTTCATGGTCCCGAAATACCTGCCGGACGAAGACGGCAATCCGGGCCGGGCGAATGACCTCAAGGTGGTGAGCCTCGAGCACAAGATGGGTCTTCATGGCTCCCCGACCGCGGTGATGCAGTATGATGGCGCCACCGGTTGGCTCGTCGGGGAAAAACATGACGGCATGCGCACGATGTTCACCATGATGAACAATGCCCGGCTGGGTGTGGGCATCCAAGGGCTGGGCGTCGCCGAGGGCGCCTATCAGCACGCGCTGGCCTATGCGATGGAGCGCAAGCAAGGCCGCGTGCCGGTCGAGGGCGGCACAGGCACGATCATTGACCATGCCGATGTGCGGCGGATGCTGACCACGATGAAGGCCGATATCTTCGCGACGCGCGCCATTGCGTTGGCCTGTGCCATCGCGATCGACATGAAGACAGCGACCGGCGATGCCGAATGGGGCGCGCGTGCGGCGCTGCTGACCCCTATCGTCAAGGCGTTCGGAACCGATACCGGCATCGCTGTCGCGGAAATGGGCGTGCAGGTGCATGGCGGTATGGGTTTCATCGAGGAAACCGGTGCGGCCCAATATTCCCGCGATGTCCGCGTCACCGCGATTTACGAAGGTACGAACGGCATTCAGGCGATGGATCTTGTCGGGCGCAAATTGATGGATGGGGGCGAGGCCGCCTTCCGGTTGATGGACGAGATCGAGGAAGTCGCGGAGCGCACCCGCAGCACGCTGCCGGACCTTGCCGAGCCGGTTTGGGAAGCTGCCGAAACCTTGCGTGAAACTGTCGAGTGGATGGTGTCACAGGAAAAACTGAACGATCGCTTTGCAGGCTCGGTTCCCTTCCTGAAGGGGTTTGCCCGCGTGTTGGGTGCGCATTTCCATCTGCTCGCGGCAGAGGCCGAGGGGGGCGAGGGGCCGCGGAGCAACCTCGCGCGGTTCTACATCAAACGGATGCTTCCCGAATATGCTGGCGCGCTGGCCCATGCCCGTGAGGGCGCAGAGGGCGTCTATGCGTTGAGCGACGACGAATTGGCCGCGTGATGGACGGCGGCGCAGACGTGATCGGCTATCCCTGGTCTGAACCGCCCTCCGGCGTTCAGGCCATCGAAGTGGCGCCGGGTGTTTTGTGGATGCGCCTGCCCCTTCCGATGAAGCTGGATCACGTCAATATCTATGCGCTGGATGACGGGGATGGCTGGACCATCATCGATACCGGGTTTTCGTCCAGAAAGACCCGCGAGCTGTGGCAGGGGCTGCTGGACGGCCCGCTGGGTGGCAGGCCCGTGCGGCGAGTCGTCGTTACGCATCATCATCCCGATCATGTCGGGCTTGCCGGATGGTTCCAGACCGAGCACGGGGCAGAGCTGGTTACGACGCGTACGGCATGGCTCTTCTCGCGCATGTTGCAACTGGACGAACAGGCGCGCCCGGCAAGCGAGACGCTGGCCTATTACCGACGCGCGGGCATGAGCGCGGAAGAAATCGCCCGTCGCGCGGATGAGCGGCCGTTCAACTTTTCGGACGTGGTCTATCCGATGCCACTGGGCTTTACCCGGATCAAACAGGACGACGTGATTCGCATCGGCGGCCGGGTTTGGGACGTGCATATCGGCAATGGCCACGCGCCCGAACACGCCACGCTGTGGAGCCGCGATGATAATCTGGTGATCGCGGGCGACCAGATCCTGCCATCGATCAGTTCCAACCTTGGCGTCTACGCGACAGAGCCCAAGGCCGACCCGGTGGGCGACTGGCTGGAGGCGTGCGAGCGCCTGTCGCAGTTTGCGCGCGCCAATCACCTTGTTCTGGGCGGTCACAAGCTGCCCTTTACCGGATTGCCGGTGCGGATGCGGCAGCTGATCGAAAACCATCACGGTGCGCTGAAACGGCTGCTTGCCGATCTGGACACGCCCAAAGCTGCGGCCGATTGCTTCCCCGTCCTGTTCAAACGACAGATCGGCGAAGCGGAATATGGCCTGGCCCTGGTTGAGGCTGTCGCGCATTTGAACCATCTTCATAGCCAGGGGCTGGTAGAGCAGTCCGAACGCAGCGATGGAGCGATGGTATATTGCCGCAAGACAAGCTGACAGAACGGGCGATGATCGAAACCTCGGCGGAATATGCCGAGAATGACGCCCTGCCGCGCCGCCACGAGGTTCATACCAGCGGCGAGGAAGGGTGTTCGGGGCCCGCCAAGCTGCCCGAATCGGTGGGACGCAAGCCGGTGAAGGAAAAGAGCCCCGCCGAATGGGCCTATGAACGGCTGGTGCTTTATATCCAAAGCTTCGAGGAACAGCTTGATAACGAGCACGAGGTTGCGATGGGGTTGGCCGGGGGGCAGGTCGGCGTGCTGCGAATCGAAGGGCTTGGATTCTTCGACCCGGATATTGTCACGTTCTACGGCAGTGAACCTGATGGCACGCGCACTCAGTTGATCCAGCATGTCACCCAGCTGAACGTTATGCTGCGTGCCGTGCGCAAAGAGGTCGAGGAAGCCAGCCCGCAGCGTATCGGATTCCGCCTCGTTCAGGATCTGGATAACGCCTGACCGCCCAGTGTCGCCATGCGCGCCCGTGACGTGGTGACAGACAGATTCAAATGCAGTAAGACGCGGGAAAATGCTTAGAGAAGGGCGAATGCACATGGCTGAACACAAGCATGGTTCGATGAATATCGAAGCGCAGGAAAAGACCTTTGCCGGGACCATCCGGTTCGGGATCAATTCGATCATCGTGATTCTGGTTTTGGTTGTCCTTCTGGCGCTGATCGGCGCCTGACAACAGGTGTCCCGCATCGCGGACAGGTTTAAGAAGGTGCTTTTTCATGCGTAACCCACGGGTGATCCTTGCCCTTGTCGCGATTGCTTTGCTGTCCGCCTGCGGCGCGCAGACTGCCATGAATGCGCCACCCGAGGTGGTGTCGCGCGCTGCCTATGTGCATGGCGGGCCAACCGCCATCACCCTTTATACGATGGTGAACAACCGGTCGGGATCAGGGGCGCATTCCAGCATCATGATCAACGCCTCCCAGCGGGTCATCTTCGACCCGGCAGGCTCTGTCCGTCACAAGGCGATGCCGGAACGCGATGACGTCCTGTTCGGCATCACCCCGGCCATCGCGGATTTCTATGCCCGGGCACATGCGCGCGAGACCTATCACGTGGTGATCCAGCGCGTCGAAGTGCCGCCCGAAGTGGCAGAACGCGCCTTGCAGCTGGCCATTTCGAACGGCGCAGTCTCGCAAGCGCAATGCGCGCTGAGCATCACGCGGATCCTGTCGCAACTTCCCGGGTTCGAGCCCATCCGCTCGACCTGGTTCCCCAACAAGCTGAGCGAGAGCTTTGCGCAGCTTCCGGGCGTCACGACAGAGCGGCTTTATGAATATGATGACGATGACAAGGAAGTCGCCTTGGAGGCATTCGATGCCGAAGAGCTTGTCACTCAGAACCAGTAAAGCGCCACGAACAGAACGCCGCCACCTGCTGCCATCGCGGCAAAGACATTGCGGGTGAGCATTCCGATGCCGAGTGCGGCCAGCGCTGCAAGGCCTCTGGGCGCATCAAGCGTGCCGCCCGTCGCCTCTGGCCAAACCACCAGTGGCGCGACAAGGGCGGGAAAGATCGACACCGCAGTATAACGCAGATGGCGAAGCGCCCATTCTGGCAAGGGCCGGCGGCCGACCAAACCCATGAAAACAAAGCGCATCGCATAGCTGCCAAGGCCCAGCCCTGCGATCACCAGCCAAAGCTCCCAACGGTCAATCATGCCTCGACCCTCTGACGCTGCAAAAGTTCGACGCGCGCCCCTGTCAGCATCCCGCCAAGGCCCGCGACGAGCAGGCCCGTGCCATAGGGCAGCCATGCGAGCGACAAGGCGAGCACGACCGCGACGAAGGCTGCGGCCATATGGGCCGCGGTGCGCATCATCGGCCCGGCCATTGCAATAAAGGCGATGGGCAGCGCAAAATCGAGCGCATATGCCTCTGGGATCTGCGTTCCAACTGCCGCGCCGACCAGCGTGCTGCTGAACCAGCCAATGATGACCGGGGCGGCGGTGCCGAAGAAATAGGCAAGCTTTCGCGCCATGCTCATATCCGGTTCGGCGTCGTAGCGTGTCGCACTCAATGCATAGACCGGATCAACCAGGAGATAGGCCGCCGCAAGCCGGGCCTTCAGTGATGCCCGCCCCAGATGCGGTGCAAGACCCGCCGAATACATCACCAGCCGCAGATTGACCGCCAGCGCAGAGGCCAGAACAACGATCGTCGGCGCATTGTCCATCATCAGCTGCAACGCTGTGAACTGGGCCGCCCCTGCAACGACAACAAGGCTGAACGACAGGATTTCGAACAGGTTCAGCCCGGCCTCTGCCGCCAACACGCCGAAAAGAATGCCGAAAGGCGCGCTCACCAGAACAAAAGGCAGCCCGTCCAGGATGCCGCGCAGGAATGTGGCTTTCTGGCCGGGATGTGGCATGGGTCAACTGTCCGGATGACTTCGCACTACATGACCTAGCCAAAGCGGCACATAGTTGCAAATGCAGAGGCGAGGCCAGCGCGTGGGCCCCGCGCAGGCCTAGTCGAACGTGCCCGCCACCCGGCCCAGCAGCATGAAGGCACGCGCGGTGCGGGTATTGGCGAGTTCGGAGATTTCAGCGTCGGACGCATCCCCTTCGAAACTGGCGAAATTCCGATCGAACAGGCGCAGGAAGTGATGGGCCGCATCGCGGAAGATCGGGTCCTGTTTCATCCGCCCCGCAGCCAAAGCGAGAGAGGAGCGGTCCCGAATGCCGCCCAGCGGTGCGATGGCGCGCCCCCGTTCGCCCTGGGCAAAGCGGCGCCAGATCTCGGGGCGGGCCATGTCGGGACGCATGTCATCCATGTAGATGCCATCCTGCGACAGAAGCGTCAGCACGTCCTGAGCCGCCTGGATCAATTGCGCGGTTGCGCGATCCTTGAGCGCACGGCGCAGCGCGGAAAAGCCTTCCTCGTCATCGGCGGTGTCCGGGAAGTTCAGCGCCCGCATCATATCGGCCTTGGAAAGCGGCGGGATCAGCGCCTCGGCCGGGGTGCCAAGCGCCAGCAGCCCCTGATCTTCGCTTTGCGGGGCGTCCGATGGCGCGCTCGGCGCCGGGCCGGGCCGTGGCATCTCGCGCGAGGAAGTGAACATGGCAAGCGCGGTGTCGGTCTTGCGTTGGGCCGCCGCGATCTCGTCAAGCTTTCTGGTGATCGTGGCCGACGCGTTGTCGCCCTTGGCCTTGGATTGCGCGACATAGGCCTGCCGGATCTGCTCGAGTGCTGAGTGCAGCTTGTCGCTTTCCTCCAGCATTGCATGTGTCGCGCGCATCGTCACCGCGGCAACCCAGATCATCGCCAGCGGCAGGCACAGCGTCAGCAGCATCAGGGGAATACGCAGCGTGCCAAGCGCGCTTTCACCGCCAGAGCTGAAAAGCAGCGTTCCACCGGCAATGAGCAGCCATAGACCGCCCAGGGCGATTGCCGAGATCTCTATCCCGGTGATCCCGGTCGCCCGGGGCCGGTGGTAGATGCCCAACGGTGTCGGGCGGCTTTCGGAAGTGTCGGCCATGTCCGTGCCTCTGGCTAGCCTCGTGTCAGATATAATCGATCTTGAGCACTTCGTAAGTCCTTACACCGCCGGGTGTGCGAACTTCGACGCTGTCGCCTTCTTCCTTGCCGATCAATGCGCGGGCAATGGGCGACTTGATGTTGAGCAGCCCTTTTTCGACATTCGCCTGATGCTCCCCCACGATCTGCCAGGTCTTCTCTTCGTCGGTATCTTCGTCCACCAGCGTGACAGTGGCGCCGAACTTGATCGCGCCAGACAGCTTGGTGGGGTCGATCACCTCGGCAAGGCCGATCACGCCTTCGAGCTCTTTGATCCGGCCCTCGATGAAGCTTTGTTTTTCGCGGGCAGAGTGATACTCGGCGTTTTCCGACAGGTCGCCATGTTCGCGCGCCTCGGCGATGGCACGGATGATGGCCGGACGCTCCTCGGATTTGAGCGTTTTCAATTCGGTCTCTAGCGCGGTATGGCCCGCGCGGGTCATAGGTATCTTTTCCATTGGTCTGTTCCGAAGCGGCCGTCCTGTCGCCGACGCCGCATAAGCTGGTGAATGTTCGACATTTGTGGCGCAGAAAGACTGACCCGACGCCGTAGCCCATTGCAATAGGGCAGATAAGGTTGACGCGCAATCGGGTCGATTATGGGCGTCGGCGGGAAAATACCGAGCAGATAGCAGCAATAACGCCGTGTCGCGATTGACCGCTTTGGTCCTTCACGATAGCCATTCGCGCAACATTATTACGGTTGCATGGACCGGAAAGGGGAGCGGCATGGCTGACGAAACACGCGAAGCGATGGAATATGACGTGGTGATCGTGGGGGCGGGGCCTGCCGGTCTGTCGGCAGCGATCCGCCTGAAACAACTGGATGCCGATCTGCAAGTCGTCGTGCTGGAAAAAGGATCAGAGGTCGGCGCGCATATCCTGTCGGGTGCGGTGCTTGACCCGTGCGGTCTGGATGCCCTGATGCCGGACTGGAAAGAAAAAGGTGCGCCGATCACCGTACCGGTGCGCGAAGACCGGTTTTACATGCTGGGCGAGGCGGGCGGCATCCGCATCCCCAATTTCCCGATGCCGCCGCTGATGAACAATCACGGCAACTACATCGTCTCGATGGGCAATGTCTGTCGCTGGATGGCCGAACAGGCCGAGGAAATGGGTGTCGA
>NZ_SLZU01000005.1 GCF_004342065.1 Primorskyibacter sedentarius
CCTCGCCGCATACGACGTCGTTATCCACGTCAGTAACGACGTCGTATAAGATCTACTAAGCGAATGCGGCAGGTGGTCCAAATCGGGCGGTTACGTTGAACTCGCGAGCCTCGATGAGGCTCGCGAGGTGCCGGAACTGAAAGAAGCCGAAAAGGTGGGCTTTTGACTGGCTCCAGTCAGTTCACTCTCGCCGAATGGCGAAAGCAATGGGCCTTGTTGACGAATCGGAAAACGTCGGGCGCGACACGTTCGTCGCTTAGACCGCGCCGGTGTATTCGCCGCGTGCGGGGTAGTCTTTTTCGATGGCGAAATCGACGGCGCCGAGCAGTTCCGAGAAATGCGGGCGCACGAACGGCATGGTCTGTGTGGAGCCGTAGTAAAGCGTCTGTTCCGGGGTCACCATGAACAGGCCAGGTTCAGAGAACAGTGCTGGTTCCTCAACCCCGATCGATGTCTTGCCCTTCGACGTGGAGATATAGAGTCCCCATTCGCGTGCCTTGGCGAGCGACAGATCATAGCCGAAGCGCAGGGTTGTCGCGCCGATCTTGTCGGCCATCATGCGGGTGCGTTCCTCGCCGTCAGAACTGATTGCGATGGTGTTCACACCGCGCTTGGCGAAATCGTCAACACGCTTTTGCAACTCGCCAAGGTAATTGGCGCAGATCGGGCAGTGATACCCGCGATAAAAGCAGATGACAGTCCCTCTTTCAGATTGTTCGGAGGAAAGGTCGAAGGCGCCATGATCTAGCGTGGGTACCGACAGGTCAGGTGTCTTTTTGCGAGGGATCAGCATAGGGTTCTCACTTTGATGTTGCGTCACGGGCCTATATTTCAGATGTTGTGGCAAGAAGAATCCCAATAACCTGACCAGAACGCCGATATGCCGCGCCATGACCGCCTCAGCACTCTGATTGCCCGTTTTACACTGTCGGTGCGGCCCACGTCTTTGGGGAACGCGACCTTAGCAGTGGTCGCGGATGACGATGGTGCGCCATGTCGCGCGCTGTTCCGTCCACGCGGGACGGGGTTTGACCTTGCGGCGGACCGCATATTGGTTGCCGCAGCTGTAGACTGGGGTGGCATAGCGAACCCGTTGGTCTCGGCGCTGCCAGACATGGTGGAGGTGGATCTGAGCCTTGATGCCGAAACAATGGCGCTGGCACAGTTGATCCAAGCAGAGATGACAGCAAAGCGCTGCGGTGCGGCCTCGGTCGTGAACCGTCTGGGCGAGGTGCTGGTGGTGCGCATCCTGCGGGGCCAGATCGAGGCTGGATCGACCCGACCGGGAATTCTGGCTGGTCTGTCGGACCCGCGGCTGTCCCGTGCGATCGTCGCCATTCATGATCGGCCCGGACATGACTGGCGCAATGAGGATCTGGCCGAAGTCGCCGGGTTGTCACGCAGCCGGTTTGCCGAGATGTTCCTGTCAGCCGTAGGCGAGCCGCCCGTTGCCTATCTGCGCAAATGGCGGCTGACATTGGCGCGGCAGGATATGGAAAAGGGGCATAGGGTAGAGGCGGTGGCGCGGCGTTACGGCTATGGCTCGCCCGAAGGTTTTACACGGGCGTTCCGAAAGCAGTTTGGCACCCGACCGATTGCGCTGCGACCTCGGGTGTCGGCCTGACAGCATCGGACAACCGGGCTGAAGGCCCAAGCTATCCGAAAATCGGATAGAGAACATCAGAAAGTTTCAGTTTTTCCACTGGCCTCGCTGCGTCACATTGATCCGTGAAGCCAAGGAGGAGCCCATATGAAACTGTCGTTTTTCACAATGCCCATTCACCCGGTCGGCAAGCCCTATGCCCAGAGCCTGTCGGAAGACCGCGAGGCATTCCTTCTGGCCGACAAGCTGGGCTACGCCGAAGCCTATTGCGGCGAGCACACCACCGATCAGGCCGAAATCATCACCTCTTGCGTGGCTTTCCTTGCCAGTCTTGCCTACGAGACGAAGAACATCCGCCTTGGTACAGGCACGGTGAACATGCCCAACTCGCACCCCGCACGGATCGCTGCCGAGGTCGCGATGCTGGACCATATGCTGGAAGGGCGGCTGAACTTCGGCATCTCTCCTGGCGGGCTGATGTCGGATGCAGAGGTTTTTGGCTCCATCGACAAGGACCGCAACGCGATGTTCGTCGAGAGCATCAACATGGTGCTGGATATCTGGGCCGGTGAGGCGCCTTATAATCTGAAGGGTGAATTCTGGGAAATCTCGACCGAGCGCACGATGATGCGCGACATCGGGCAGGGCGACATCATGAAGCCTTACCAGGATCCGCATCCGCCCATCGTGGGCACCGCCGTCGCGCCATTCTCCAAGGGTGTTTCCGCCATGGCAGAGCGGGGCTGGCAGCCGATCTCGGGCAATTTCCTGCTGCCCAAATGGGCAGCGACCCACTGGCCGAAATATGTCGAAGGGTGCCAGAAGGCAGGCATCATCCCCGACTATGCCGATTGGCGCGTGGCCAAGAATATCTGTGTTGCGGACGATATGGAAACCGCACGGGCCTATGCGCGCGATCCGGGCTCCCCATACGTGCTGTATTACTCTCAGCTTCTGACGAAGATGCGGGCCGGCAACAGGCTGAACCTCTTCAAGGAAGACCAGAACATGCCTGATGACGAGGTCACGCTGGATTACGTCCTCGACCGGCTGGTGATCCATGGCGATGCCGACTCCGTCGCCGACCAAATCCTGGAGCTGCGCGAAGAGACCGGGCCGTTCAAGCATCTGGTTTATGCAGGCCACGATTGGACGGATTACGAGCTGGGCCGCAAGTCCATGATCTTGATGGGAGAAAAGGTGCTTCCATTGTTGCAGGAAGCCACCAAAGCCGAACCCATAAACGCCGCCGCATGACGGTGCGAGGGGGCCATCCGCCCCCAGTCAAGGGAGGACGAGACATGACCATGATGACCAGACCGGCCATCGACCCCAAAGCCTTTCGCCGTGCGCTTGGCAACTTTGCCACCGGGGTGACGATCATCACGGCCCGTGCGACGGATGGCTCTACCGTGGGTGTCACGGCGAGCAGTTTCAATTCGCTGTCGATGGACCCGCCGCTGATCTTGTGGAGCAGCATGAAAGAGGCGCGCAGCTGCGCCATCTTTGAAAGCGCCACGCATTTCGCGGTGAACATCTTGGCCGCAGATCAGATGGATATGTCGAACCATTTTGCGCGGCAGCAGCCGGATAAGTTTGCCGGTCTCAACTACGAAGAAGGTCTGGGAGGGGCGCCGCTCTTTCCCGACTGCGCCGGACGCTTTCAGTGTGAAAGCTATGCAAAGCTGGACGGCGGTGATCACTGGATCTTTGTTGGTCGGGTGGTTGGCTTCGACGATTTCGGGCGCGCGCCGCTGATCTTTCATCAAGGCTCTTACGGGATGGTTTATAACCACCCGGACGCATTCGCCAATTCCGATCCGGCAGTGTCAGAGGATACAGGGACCGGGCGCATTGGAAATCACGGTTTCTTTCTGATGCTGCAAGCGGTGCGGGCCTATCAGGCGCGCTACCAGCCGAAGATGGAGGCGCTGGGGCTCAGCGTGATCGAGGCGCGCATCCTGCTGGTTCTCAACGATCTGGCCGGGCTGACTACGGAACAGCTTGTCACCCATCTGCATACGCCCGAGACCGAGGCTCATGCCGCGCTGGTCAACCTAGAGGATCGCGGATTGGTGGCGCAGGATGGGGATTGCTACGCCCTGACCGAGGCCGGACACGCGCAGGCCACCCGTTGCTGGCGCGTGGCAGAGGCCCATGCGGATGAGGCCTTCGCCGGGCTGGAGCCCAGCCAGGTTGACACGTTCCACGAGGTGTTGCGGCATCTGATCAGGTAGACTCTTCCGGTCTGAATCTGGCAGGGAGCACTCCCAGTCCTGCCCGTACGAACCCGGAAGCACCCGGCCCGAGAGCTCCCCCCCTCGGGCCGGTTTTTCGTTGTCTTCAGGCTGGTGTCAGCACGGGTAGGGCTGCGGCCAAGGCGGCGACACGGTCGGCATTGTCGCGTGCCAGAGTGCCATCGGCATGCCACAGCGAGTTTTCGAACCCCACGCGCGCCTTGCCGCCCAGTTCCGCCGCGCGGATCAGGCTTTGGGTTTCCTCGGGGCCGAAGGCGCAGGCCATCCAGTCGTGTTCGATCCCGGCCTCGCTTAACGGCGACAGGTAATCTTCGAGCGGAACGGAATCAGCGGCCCCATTGGCATAACTTCCTTGCACGAAGAGCAGCAGGTGACTGTCGCCGGGAATTAAGCGGTTGCGGCATGCTACGGCAAAGGCCTTTGCCTCTGCCGGGGAATAGAGGATGTGCTGGATCTGCACGCCCTCTTCCGATGCCCAAATGTAGAAATCTCGCGCCTTCGGCCAGTCGCCGGGCTGGCGCACCATCTCTCGCAAGCCGATGGACACATGCCGCGGCTTCAACGCTTTCAGCATCGCCTGCTGTTCGGCGGCCAGGTAGCGACCCGCCGCTTCCGAAGTGACTTGCAGGTACATGTCCGGCACCACATCCTTCAAACGTTCCACCAGCGCAGCGTACCGCCCCGCGTCCAACAGATGGGCGCCATTCGCATCGCGGATATGCAGGTGGATGCCGTCGGCGCCCGCGGCGTGGCAGGCGATGGCGGTCTCGACCATTTCACTGTCTGTGATGGGCAGGGCGGGATGATCGGCCTTGCCGCGCCGGGCGCCGTTTGGCGCGACCATCAGGCGAGGCAGGGGGGACATGGGCAGGTGCATGGCGGTTCCTTCAGATATTGGGTCGGTGAAAATTACCGGATGCCTCGCCTTCACAGATAGTTATAAGATTGGATACTGGGTAGCAGGAAAAAGGATGGCCTGATGAAGTTGCAGCAGTTGCGTTATTTCGCGGCGGTGTATGAGATGGGGTCGTTCTCAGCGGCCGCCGAGAAGGTGAATGCGACTCAGTCCGGTCTGTCCATGCATGTCAGCCAGATTGAAAAACGCTATGACGTTCTGCTGTTTACGCGGTCTTCTTCAGGTGTCACGCCAACAGAAGCCGGGAGGGCGTTCTACCTTGAGGCCGTGAAGGTGCTATCCTCGGCGCGTCAGGCCGAGGACCGTCTGAAGACATTGTCGGGCGCCGTGGTTGGCCATTTGCATATTGGGTTGATGCCGACATTCACCCGCTCGGTTTTGACGGCAGTGCTGCTGAGGATGGGCACGGAATATCCAGAGGTGCGGGTGTCGATCTCCGAGGCGTACTCCGGCGCGCTGGCGGATGAGGTGGCAGAGGGGCGTCTGGAATTTGCCGTGGTTCCGGCGAGCTTTGATCTGAACGAGGGGCTGGAGTCGCGCGCAATGGGGGAGGATCAGGAATGCCTTGTCTATGCGCGCGACCGCGTCCTGCCGGTGCACGACGGCGGCATCCGACTGCGCGAGATCGATCATCTGAAGCTGGTGGTGCCGGGGCCGACAAACGCCCGGCGCCAACGGATCGAGACCTACCTGTCGGTGAACGGGATCAAGCTGGCCGATAAGCTGGAGTTGGACACGATGCATGGCACGCTGGATCTCGTCGCCAATTCTGACTGGCTTTCGATCCTGCCCGGCATCCTCTGTTTGCCCGATCTGGACGGGGACCGGCGGAAGGTGGTGCCACTGGCCGATCCGCCGCTAAGCGTGAATTACATGTTGATCCACGCCCGCAAACAACCGCTGAGCCTTGCTGCGCAGGCCTTTGTCAACGTTCTGCAGGAGGAGCTGAACTCCTCGCTGGAAATCCCACCGCTGAGCCGGGGGACGTAACCCCGCCGGTTGGCGTGTCACGCACCCATCGCTACCTTTGCTCGCCGAAACTGCGCCCAAACGAAAACCCCCGGTGTCAATCCATCAGAAAGACGACCGGGGGAGGCTCGACGGGGCCGGGCTTGGCCGGTCCCGCTTTGGTTTTGCGGTCTACATCAGGTTGTAGGGCAGCCAGGTGCTGAGGCCGGGGAAGACAAGCACCATGATCGCGACCCCCAGGATAAGGACCCAGAACGGCACCGCGCCGCAGAAGATGTCGCCCAGCGTGACATACGGGTCCGGTACCGCGGCCTTCACGGTAAAGACGAGAATACCGAAAGGTGGCGTCAGCAACCCGGCCTCGATCACCAGTATGCCAAAGATGGCGAAGGCCAGCGGATCGACACCCAGCGTGTCGGCGACGGGCGCAAAGATCGGTACGGTCAGCAGGATGATCGACGTGGAATCGATGAACATGCCGAGCAGGATCCAGACACTGAAGATGATCCCCAGCACCACCGCGGGGTTTTCGCTGACCGAGAAGAGCAGGTCAGTGATTACCTGCGTAGCACCGCCCATGGCGAGGAAACGCGAATACATCGAGGCCGCGATGAGCAGGATCATGATCGGCGCAGTGGTGCGACCGGCGGAATAGATCGCCTCCAAGACCTCTTCGCGGCTCATGCCCTTGGCGAGGCCCAACAGGAATGCGCCGATGGTCCCGAAGCCTGCAGCCTCTGTCGGGGTCAGGAAGCCACCCCAGATGCCACCAATCACGATGCCGATCAGGCCAAGGATGGCGAGGCCGCCGACGGATTGACGGCGCAGCTCTTCGGGGCTGATGTCTGAGGGGCCGCTCTGCATGGGTGCACAGCCGGGATTGCGGATGGCATAGATCACGCACCAGCCGCAGAAGGCCACGGCCAGGATCAGGCCGGGGACGAGGCCTGCGATGAACAATGCGCCGATGGATTGCTCGGTCAGAACCGCCCAGACAATCATCAGTATCGAGGGGGGGATCAGCATCCCAAGACACGCGCTGCCTGCGACGGTGCCCAGCGAGAAACGCTTGGAATAGCCAAGCGCCACCATTTCGGGATAGGCAATACGGGAGAACGTGGCCGCGGCTGCGATGGACACACCGGTGATTGCCGCGAAGATCGCGTTGCCCGCGACGGTGGCCACGCCAAGACACCCCGGCAGACGCCGGAATGCGCGGTTGCACAGCGCGTAAAGGTCATTGGCAGAGCCTGATCGGCTGACGAAATCGCCCATCAGCACGAAGAGCGGGATGATGATGAACACATCCTTGCGCAATGCCTCGTAGGCGGTGGTGGACAGGATCGACAGGCCGATATCAAAGCTGCCCATCATCCAGTAGACGCCGACAAAGCTGACTGTCCCCAGCGCCACCGCAAGGTGCACGCCAAGGAAGATGAACAGCATGAGCAGGCCGAGAATACCAAAGATCGTGAGGGTCATGTCAGGTCTGCTCCGGTACAGGTTGCGGGGTAGGGCGGGTGACAGCGGCGCCGATATTCTGCCCCCGCAGATCCGAGATCAGGACAGAGATATAGGCCAGCGCGGCGAAGGCGCTGGTGCCGACCAAGGCAAAGCGCACCGGCCAGGTGTAGATCCGCATCGCGCCTTCGCCCTCATACTCGCCAAGCCGTACGGCCGTCAGCGCCGAAGGCAGTGAGGCATAGGCGATAGCTGCGAAGAGACACGCCCCCATGAGCCAGGCAAAAACGCGCAGGACCAGCGCGGCGCGGGGTCCGAGATTGTCGAGCAGCAACGTGGTGCGCAGCATCGAACCCGAATAGACCGCCAGCGGCAACTGCAGGAATGTCACCGCGATCACGGAATTTTGCAGGATCTCTTTCGTCCCCGCGATCGGGTGCAGGAACAATGTGCGCCCCAGCACGTCGGCGATGATCAGCAGCGCAAGCAGGAAAACCCACCCTGCTGAAAGAACATGCGCCCATCGGGCGATTGCCAGTTGTTGTCTCATCACTCCTCCTCAGTGCTGGATTGCATGCCAGCGTAGGGTGGCCGGACCCATTGCACAAGATTTTTGTTTATCGAACGATAAATTAATGTATCACTATCCATCAGACGCGAGTCTGTCGGGGCGTATTAACGCGTGACCCCGGCGCCATTTCGCGGCACGTTTCCATTAAGGGAGGATCATATACATGACCGTAACTACCAGACTGACAGGCACTTTCATTGGCGCGGCGATTGCATTTTCGGTGCTGGCCTCGGCAGCGCAGGCAGATCGATTCACGTTTCGCATCGGTTCCGGCCATCCCAAAGGGCCGGCCCCTTATGTCACCACGATGTCGGACTACTTCGTCGCCGAGGTTAAGCGCCGCGCCGGCGAAGAAACCGATCACAGGGTGAATTTCATCGAATCATATGGCGGGGGCATTGCCGGTGTCTCTGAAACGCTCGAGGCCGTTCAATCCGGGTTGCTGGATTTCGGCGGGTACTGCGTCTGTTTTGAGCCATCGAACCTGTACCTGCACAACTTTCCCTACTTTCAGCCCTTCGGCCCGCAGGCATCCTCTGACGCGATTTCGGCCGTGCGGGTGGTCTATGACCAGAACCCGTGGCTGTCAGACGTGTTTGAAAAGGAGTTCGGACAGACGATGCTGGGTCTGGGCGCCTGGGACAATTACCATCTTGGGACCAAGGAGGAATGGAAACAGGTGTCCGATCTGAAAGGCATTAAGATCGGTGGCGCGGGTCCGAACCTGCCGTGGCTGGAATATGCCGGGGCAGTGCCTGTGCAATCGAGCCTGCCCGAGGGCTACATGGCGCTGAAGACCGGCGTCTATGACGGCTGGCTGATGACGCCCGCGGGTTACAACGGCTTCAAGTATTACGAGCCCGCGCCTTACTACACGCTGATCGGTTATGGTGCGATGCCGGTGGTGGTGCTGACCGCCAACCAGAAGAAACTCGCAAGCCTGCCCGAAGATTTGCGCCAGATCATCACTGAGGTCGGCATGGAGTGGGAGAAGAGCAACGGCAAGGCGATGGATGACAGCCAGGCCGCGGGTCTTGCCGCGCTGAAGGAAAACGGGGCGATCATCACCGAACTGCCCGACGCCGTCCGCGCAGAATGGGCGCAAAGCCTTGCTGAACTGCCCCGCACGGCCGCGGCTGATGCAGACGCGCGCGGGATGCCCGGAACCAAGGTCATGCAGGATTTCATCAATGCTGCGAAGGCCGGTGGCCATGTCTGGCCGGTTGAATACGACCTGCACTGACGAGCGTCGCGGCATCTATCAGATTTCTTGATAGATGCTGCCCGCATATATTATTTCTAATGTCGGGCCTGCTGCACGTAGCCTTCTGGGACAGGAGGTCAAGACAAAGCCTCCGCCCTGTGGAGGAGGCCCGTCATGAAACTTGGATACCTGTCCATTGCGCCCGATTTTGCCACGCGCAACAGACCGGACAGACGCCCCGCAAGCGATCGCGCCGCGCTGGCAGAGGCGCTGGGGTTCTCCGAGTTCTACAGTGAACTCTCTGCACCCGTTTCCGCAGATGACCCGACCGAAAATCCTTTGCTGCGCATCCTTCCGGATCGTCCGGCGGACACCGGGCCTCGGCTGGCCTCGGTCGACGGGGTGCCGCGCAAGCGATGTGGGCGCAAGCCCGGCCCTCTGGCCGCCCCGGCAGACCACCCCGCTGCACTGCGCGAACACTCCATGCAAGGCCATATGCCGCTGTCAGTCTGCTGGCAGAACACTGACGCGCTGGCACAGCATTGGGCGGCGCATGTCACGGGATGCACCCATGGCGCACGCTGCGCGCGCCGCTCTGACTGGCGTATCGCGCGAACGGTGGTTGTGGATGACGACCCGGCCCGTGCCGAGGCGATGGTGAAGGCGCCAGACAGCCCATGCCGGGCCTATTTCGCCGCGCATTTGCCCCGTGCCGACGATGCCACACTGGAGGCGCGGCTGGATGCCTGCGTGCTTTACGGCACGGCCCCCCAGGTCATGGCGCAACTGGGCGCGCTGCATGATGCGCTGGACGGGTTCGGGACGCTGGCTTTCGTTGATCACGCATGGGCGGATGCCGCCCGCGCCCGCCGTTCAATGGTGCTCTTTGCGGATAGTGTCCTGCAAACGCATCAATCCCTCACCCAACGCAAACTCAGAAGACTGGAACTCGCATGACACCTACGACCCTTCATTCTACCATCAGCGGACCGGAAAACGCCCCCGCTCTGCTGCTGCTCAACAGTCTTGGTGCCACGCAGGCCATGTGGGATGCACAAGTGCCGCTGCTGGAGCGGTATTACCGCGTGATCCGATGCGACACGCGCGGCCATGGGAACAGCCCGACGCCGCCCTCGCCGTATAGTTTCGACGATATCGTAGCTGATGCGTTTGGCGTGCTTGATGCGCACGGCGTTCACAAAGCCAGCGTCATGGGGCTGTCCCTGGGCGGCATGACCGCGCTCGGGATGGGTCTGGCCGCGCCCGACCGGATCGAGCGGTTGGTCTGCTGTGCCGCCCGCGCTGATGCACCGCCGCCTTTCGTGCAAAGCTGGCACGACCGTCTCGCAAAGATGGAGGAAGGCGGAGTCGAGGCGATCTGGCAGGGTACGATTCCCTTCTGGCTCTCGGAAGAGACCCGCCGCGATCACCCAGAGCGTGAAGCCGCATTGCATGCCGGTTTCCTCAAGACCACCGAAGAAGGGTATCGCGGATGTGCCAATGCCCTGATGGGGCTGGATTACCTGCGCCACCTTGGGCTAATGAAAGTGCCCGTGCATTTCGTTGCAGGCGAAAAGGATGGTGGCGCGACGCCGGAAACAATGCGCGCCATGTCCGATGCGTGCCCGGGATCGGACTTCAGCGTGGTCCCCGGTGCGAAACACGTGATCAACGTGGATCGCGCCGAAGACTTCACATGCGCCGTACTGAAAACGCTTGACCTTGTAATGGGTTAAGCCGCTTGCGGGCGGAGGCTGTCATAAGACGTCATGACAGTCTCCCGGTAAGCTTTCCGCTGGCTCAGCCGGTCGTAATAGGCGGCAAGTGCGGGCAGGTCGGGGCGATCAAACTCCATCGTGTAGTATCGATAAAGCGCCGAGCCGACGGGGATGTCACCCATCGTGAACTGGTCCCCGGCGACGAAGGGGCGACCGGACAGGTGCTTGTCGAGGATTGCGAACTGTTCGCTGACCACCTTGATGGCGTGATCGCGCGTGTTGGCGTTCCGCTGGTCCTGAGGCAGGCGGACCATTTGGTAGAACAGGGCGATGAATTGGGAATAGGGGTTGTTCTGAAACCACTCCATCCACATGTCGGCACGTCCGGATTCGGTCGCATCGCGCCCCGCCAACGTGTCGCCATAGGTGCGGGCAAGATAGCGGACAACGGCATTGGATTCCCAGATCACAAGGTCTCCGTCGACCAAAGTCGGGACCTTGCGCATGGGGTTCATCGCCAGATAGGCCGGATCGTCCAGCCCGCCAAAGGCCCCGCCAGCATCCAGCCGTTCGTAGTCAAGGCCCAGTTCTTCAAGCGCCCAAAGAACTTTCTGCACGTTGACGGATGTTTTTCGTCCCCAAAGGCGCATAACCGGCCCTCCCTATCTGTTCAATAAAATTATCACACGATAAATAACTGGACTGCAAGCCCGGAATACGCTCTGTTAGGAAATAGAGTGCATCGTTTCCTGCGGAGTCCACGTGTCCATACAGAAACAAAGAAAAACCCCCGAGAAGGAGGCAGCGCCCAGACGCCGCCTGTCGCCAGAAGCGCGGCGGGACGAGATCGTCGACGCAGCCGTGACCCTGTTCGCAGAGACGGGGTTTGACGGCAGCACCCGCGACGTGGCGCGCGGCGCGGGGATCACACAGCCTTTGCTGTATCGATATTTTCCGAACAAAGAGAGCTTGATCGAGGCGGTCTATGCCCGGGTCTTTCTGAAAAGCTGGGATCCGGCATGGGACGAGACGCTTGCTGATCGCAGTTTGCCCGTGCAGGAACGGTTCCAAACCTTCTACGAGGCCTACACGGATGCGATCTTTCAACCCGTCTGGCTGCGGCTTTGGCATTTCGCGTCGTTGCGTGATGCCGAGGTATACGGCTGGTACAAGGAAGTGGTGCAGGAACAGATCCTGAAGCCCCTGGTCCGCGAACGCCGCGCAGAGCTGGGCGTTAATCAGGGCTTTCAGGTGTCTGCCGCAGAGTTGGAGGCGCCGTGGCTGCTGCATGGTGGGCTGCTGAATTACGGGTTGCGCATGCAGGTAACCGGGCGGGCAGATGCCAATGCAAGGGCCGGGGTGATCCGGCAGGCGCTGGATATGTACATGCTGTTCAGTCAAAATAAGTTATCATTAGATAAATAGAGCTTTCCCAGCGGGCGCGGCCCGTCTATCATGTCGCCAGCTTATGGACCTAGCGAGGGGCGCGACATGATCGATCTGTATTCCTGGACCACACCGAACGGGCGCAAAGTCTCTATCCTGCTGGAAGAGCTGGGCGTGCCCTACACTGCGCATTCGGTCGACATTTCCAAGGATGAACAATTTGCGCCCGACTTCCTGAAGATCGCGCCCAATAACCGTATTCCCGCCATTGTGGACCGCGAAAACGGTCTGCAGCTGATGGAAAGCGGGGCCATCATGCTCTACCTCGCGCAGAAACATGACCGGTTCCTTGTCACGGGGGACGAATATTGGCGCATGGTCGAATGGCTGATGTGGCAAATGGGCGGTTTGGGTCCGATGCTGGGGCAAGCGCATCACTTCGTGAAATACAACCCCGGCAAGGCGCCTTACGCCGAGGAGCGCTATGCCAAAGAGGCGCAGCGGCTCTACCGCGTGCTCAATACGCGGCTGGAAGGGCGCGACTACGTGGCAGGCGAGGATGCGGGCAGCTACACGATTGCCGATATGGCGATGTGGCCATGGGTGTCCCGTCACGAGTTCCACGCGGTTGATCTGACCGATTTCCCGGATGTGCGCAGGTGGTATCAGGCAATCGGCGCGCGCCCTGCCGTGCAACGCGGCTATCACGTCCCGAAATTCGTACAGGACATCCCGCCGGGCTGATCCGGCGCGAGACGCGCTGTTCTGGTTCGCCCGCGCTACACGTGGCGGCTACTTCCGCGCAGGCTTCTGCGCAGGGGCTGAACCACTTGCGCTGACGCGACGACTGCGACAGACATACGTCTGCCGTGCGGGGGTTGGTCGTGTTGCGCAACGAGCGCTGACACGTATCATGCCGGTCTGGCTCCGGACCTTCCCACCGTGGCGCTTTGCCCGGTCCCGCCGACTTGCGCGGCGCCCAACCGTTCGGGCCAGTGGCAAACGCGCCTGTGCTGCTAATCTGGCAGCGAACCAGCTCGTATCAAGCCCACGCTGGTGCCATACTCCCTCGGATAAGCGATCCCGGGGCTGGGCGGATTGGGGTATCTCCCGGAACGTACGACTTCTTGCAGCAGCTTAGCCTGTCGGGAAAATTTTTCCCAGCTCGCACTACCGGCGCGGACAGGTCCGTTTCGAGGAGCCATTACGACAAATGTAATTTCGACCGCCGGCCAGATCGCCGGAACCTGCGACGCAGATATCATCCTGTCCGTCAGCACCAACTTTAACAATTCATGCAGCACGATCCTATCCGGGGACGGCGATGACGTTGTCTTTGGCGACTCCGGGCCTGCCGTGGACGGCAGTTTAGCCGGAGCGACCATTCCGACGGCCCTGTCGGTTGATGATCCGGTCAACTGGTCAACGGCCTTCTACCGCGATCTGGAGGATGAAGACCAACCGCGCACATCGGTGCTGACCTCGGGTGCGGACGCTGTGCAGTTCTATTCCGTCACGGTAGGTGCCGGACAGACGCTGACAATGGATGTGGATCATGCGGCGGGCACGCATCAGGCGTGCTTTCTAGCGAGGCGGGCGATAACACATTGGTCTCCGGGCGCAACAATGACCGCCTGCTCGGTGAGGAGGACGATGACAGGTTTGTCATGGCTTCCGACGGATCGAACGATATCGTTGACGGGAACGCGGGCAGCGACACGCTTGATCTGTCGCATTCGACCGCAGGCTGGAGATCCGAAAACGCAGGTTCCCAGAAACTGGTTGCGGGAACGAGTTCGAGACTGGAATACGCCAATATCGAGCATTTCATCGGCTCCGGACAGAACGATGAGTTCAGGTTTTATTCCTTGCCATTTCTATCGCTCGACGGTGGTGGCGGGGACGATTTTGTCATCGTGTCGGTGTTGGTCGACCAGACCACAATTGACGGCGGGGCAGGCTCTGACAGATTGCTGGTGTTGTCTGGTCTTGACCTCGACATTGATTTTTCTGCTGAAACCCTGCCGTCAGTCAATGGGGCAGAGGCGGCGTTTTGGCGCTTTGAAAGCCTTTTCATTTCGCGGGCTAACGCCACTGTTCAGGGGAGCAACGCGAACGAAGAAATTGAGACGGGCTTGGGCGATGATCTTGTGAATGGCTTGGGCGGTGCTGACACGATGGCGGGCGGGCGGGCGCGGGCGTGACATGCTGTCAGGTGGAAACGGTAATGACATGATCGAAGCCAACTCTTACGGCTTTGTCGACGGCGAGAGCTGTGATGGCCGCGCTGGCACCGAGGAGGAGGGTCGGACAGGATGGTGGGGGGTATCGGCAACGACACCTGCTACATTGACAATTCCGGTGACGTGATCGAAGAGGCACCGGATGGCGGGCGCGACACGATTTATTCCACCCTGTCTCTATCATTGGCAGACACGCCAGAGTTGGAGAACCTGCCTCTGATCGGCAACGCCACCGCTGCATGGGGTAATGATCTGGACAACGAGTTGTTCGCGGACGACGGCATCGCCAGTGACCCCAACGGGCATGATGGGTCAGACACGCTTCACGCCAGAAATGCGGGCGTCGCGCTGATCGGTGGCGTTCGTGGCGATCACTATGTCCTTGACCTCCTGTCCCCGGCAGAGCGCGCAAGTGTGTTGACGAACGAAGGGCCGGAAGACGGCCACGACAGGATCAGTTTCGCGGGCGGAAGTTTCTTGCTGGGGGCCCATAAGTGGATTGAAGATATTTATTCGGTGAGCGGTGCGTCTGCCCTGAGCGGCAATGCCGCAAACAATGCTCTGTTCGGAGATGCCGACGAAAACCGGATCGTCGGCGGGGCGGGCGATGACACACTGGATGGCGGCGGCGGCACCGACGCGGTCCGTTACTTTTTCGCCTCGGGGGCGGATCGGCTCCTCTAGACATCTGCCTCACAAAGCGTCACGGCGGTCCGGGACGTCTTAACGGGCTTCGTGAGCGGTCAGGATGTCGGGGATCGATGCGGATGCCGCCGCCTCGGGCAACCAATCCTTCACCTTCACCGGCGCGGCTGCGTTCACCTCTGCCGGGCAGATCCGGTTCGTCCAGAATGGCACAGATGGTTGCCTGCAGGGTGATGTCACCGGCGATGGCGTTGCCGATCTCAACATTCAGTTGGCGGGCGTGACGACGATCAATTTGGGCGATCTGTTGTTATGGCGGGGTGATGTCAGCCGACAGGGCGGCGGCACAACGTTTCTCAAGCAAAGCGCGCCTGAAAATGGCCGGGTCCAGAGGCGTCCTGTCAGCGGAAAGAACGACCATGCAGTGCCACGTCACGACCGTACTTGATACGTCGTTGAGTAGAGTGGTGCAGGTTCGTGGCCGACCAACCACAGGCAATGTCGCCCTTTTTCAGATGAATTTCCCGCTCTGCATCGGTTCGGCCGAAAGCGACACGATGAGGAGGCGGGCATTGCAGGTGCACGCGGTGTTTTCGAAGTGAAAATCCCGCAATTCCTTCAACAGAGCCTTCTTGGCCGTCAGATGCGCCGTGATCATCGCAAAGGTTCCCGCGTTCGTGTGCCCCATATTAACCAGCTGCACCTTCTGTGAAACCGTCCGCTCATCCTTTAAATGGCCCGTCTTCTTGGCGATCAGCGGCTGGTGGTGCCGATGCACGATTACATGGCCGCCGCCGCCGTTGCGCTGCATTCGGTTGACGGCATTTGCCGCGGGCCGACCATTGGATTGCCCAACAGTCAGGCACGACCTGTGCGAATTGACGCAGCTTTTTGAAAAAGGGTTCGGCGCCCCTAACTTCTTTTCTGACAGCTGCGTAGATGCATCTTGGATGCAGGGACATCATGCTGCATCCGGTTTTTGCGGCGAGAAACTGTGGTCTTTACCGCAAGGCCTGCGGGGATTGTGGGCGGCTTGGGAAACACTGATAAGGAACCATATGGATGGAAGCGTTAGACACACTTCTGCTCAGCCGCATTCAGTTCGCGGCAAATATCTCTTTTCACATCCTGTTCCCGACGATCACCATCGCTCTGGGCTGGGTGCTGCTGTTCTTCCGGGTGAGCTTTGCGCGCACGGGCGACGAGAAATGGATGGCGGCCTACCGGTTCTGGGTAAAGGTGTTTGCGCTCAGCTTTGCCATGGGTGTGGTGTCCGGCATCACCATGTCGTTTCAATTCGGCACCAACTGGCCCGGCTTCATGGAGACGGTCGGAAATATCGCGGGACCGTTGCTGGCCTATGAGGTTCTGACTGCGTTCTTCCTTGAGGCCGCGTTCATCGGGATCATGCTTTTCGGCTTTTCCCGCGTACCGGCCTGGCTTCATATCACCGCGACGGCGCTGGTGGCCTTTGGCACGACGCTGTCGACCTTCTGGATCATCGTGTTGAACAGCTGGATGCATACCCCGCAGGGGTTCGAGATGGTCGATGGCGTTGCCTATGCAACCAATTGGTGGGAGATCGTCTTCAACCCGTCCATGCCTTACCGGTTTGCCCATATGCTGCTGGCAAGCTTCCTGACCGTCAGCTTTCTGATAGCGGGGGTCTCGGCGTTTCGGTGGGTCATCGGCGACCGGTCGCGCGATGTGCGCGCTATGCTCAAGGTCGGCATCAGCTTGGGGGCGGTTCTGATCCCGCTGCAGATCTTCATGGGCGACATGCACGGCCTGAATACGCTGGAACACCAACCGCAGAAGGTCGCCGCCATGGAAGGCAACTGGGAAACCGGGCCAAACAAGCCGCTGCTGCTGTTCGCCTTGCCAGACCAGACCGCGCGAGAGAACCGCGTAGAGATCGGCGTGCCCAACGGTGCCTCGATCATTCTCACCCACCATGCTGACGGTGTCGTGCCGGGGCTGAACGACTTTGTGGCAGAGGATGGCACAGCGCTGCACCCGCCGGTGGCGCCGGTGTTCTGGTCCTTCCGGGTCATGGTCGGCACAGGTCTTGCGATGCTGGCACTAAGCTGGAGCGCCGTTTTCCTCATGTGGCGCCATCGTGACCGTCACGAGGGGGCGCGGAAGGGGCGTTGGATGGCCGTCGAGGGGCTGCCGAAACTGTTGCTTCGGGCGCTGGTCCCCATGGGCCTGTCCGGCTGGCTGGCCACGCTGGCGGGCTGGTACACGACAGAGATCGGCCGACAGCCCTGGCTGGTGCAGGGCGTCATGACGACCGACATGGCCGTGGCGGATGTTCCGGCGCCAATGGTGCTTGGGACGTTGCTGGCCTACCTCGCTGTCTACGCGGCACTTCTTGCTGCCTATGTCGGCGTGATCGTGTACCTCGCCCGCAAGGCCGCTCGCGGACAGGATGCCCGCGCTGACAGCATGACCCATTCGGGCAAGGCGCATGTCGCCGCCCTGAACACTTAGGAGCAAGCCCATGTTGCCAGACTTCTCCAACCCCGCTGACTGGTTGCCCTGGGCCTTTGCCTCGCTGATGGGTCTGTCGATCCTGATCTACGTGGTGCTGGACGGGTTTGACCTTGGCGTCGGCATCCTCTTTCCATTTGCCTCACGCGAGGAACAGAACCGGATGATCGGGTCCATCGGGCCGTTCTGGGATGCCAATGAAACATGGCTTGTCCTTGCTGTCGGTCTGCTACTGGTGGCCTTCCCGACGGCGCATGGGATGATCCTGTCAACGCTCTACCTGCCGGTCTTTGCCATGCTGCTGGGCCTTATCCTGCGCGGCGTGGCCTTCGAGTTTCGGGCCAAGGCGCGCGCCTCGCATCAGGCGACGTGGAACCGGCTGTTCTTTGCGGGCTCGATCATCACGGCGCTGGCGCAGGGCTTCATGCTGGGGCTTTATGTCATGGGGCTGGAACAGGCGTTCGATACCTATCTCTTTGCCGGGATCACGGCTATTTGCCTTGCAGTCGGGTACAGCTTCATCGGGGCGACATGGCTGGTGCACAAAACCGAAGCTGCGCTTCAGCAAAAGGCGCTTCGCTGGGCGCGCGGGGGGCTGTGGGGCGTTATCGCTGGGATCGGTGCTGTCTCTTTGGCAACCCCGCTGGTGAGCGACCGGATTTTCGGCAAGTGGTTCACCTTCCCAGAGATTTTCCTGCTGGCACCCTTGCCGCTGATCTCTGCCGCGCTGATCGTGGCCCTGTGGGTGCTGCTGCGCCGGATGCCCTTTGAGCAGGATCGACGCAGTTGGTTGCCCTTTGCCGTGGCCAGCAGTCTTTTCGCGCTGGCATATCTGGGGCTTGCCTACAGTTTCTATCCCTATGTGGTGCCGGAAAGACTGACCATCTACGAGGCCGCCGCCGCGCCTGAAAGCCTGATGATCATCTTCGTGGGGGCGTGCGTCGTCGTGCCGGTGATTGCGGGCTACTCGGTGCTGTCCTACGTCATCTTTCGCGGCAAGGCGACAGATCTGCGATACGAATGAGCCTCTGACCGGTTGGCTCTTGGCGCAGGGTTACCCAGCGCCTTGCGTCCATGGCTCTGCCCCATGGACATCGACAAAGACTCGGTAGACGGCGCGCGTGGCGGTGATGAACAACCGTTGACCATCACGCCCTCCGAAACACAGGTTCGACACAACCTGCGGGACGAGGATCTTGCCAAGCAGCTTGCCGTCAGGCGCAAAGCAATGCACCCCGTCTGCCGCGGACGTCCACACATTGCCAAGAACATCGCAGCGCAGCCCGTCCGGCAGGCCCTTATCGATTGTGGCAAAGACACCGAGGTCCCGCAGGCTGCCGCCATCGACCGCGAATTTACGAATGACGGCGGGGACCGACGCATCATGGCTTGATCCGCTTTCAGCTATGTAGAGGGTTTTTTCATCCGGGGAAAAGCACAGCCCGTTCGGTTGGACGAAATCCGTCACAACGGCCGTCAGCTCCCCCGCCGGAGGCAGGCGATAGACGTTGCGGCTGGGCTGTTCGGGGTCGCTGCGGTAGCCCTCGAAATTGGAAAGGATGCCGTATGTCGGATCGGTGAACCAGACAGCGCCATCCGAATTGACCACGACATCATTGGGCGAATTCAGGCGCTTGCCGTCGAACGCGTTCGCAAGAACCGTCAGTGAGCCGTCGAATTCGGTCCGGACCACGTCGCGCGCGCCGTGGCGGCAGCCCACAAGACGTCCCTGTCGGTCCCGCGTGTTGCCATTGTTGAAACCCGACCCCGCCCGAAAGACCGAAAGCCCCTCGGCCTCGGACCAGCGCAGGATGCGCTGGCTGGGAATGTCGGAAAACAGCAGGCAGTCATGATCACCGAACCAGACCGGTCCCTCGGTCCAGGTAAACCCATCGGCAATCACGTCGAGCGTGGACATCGGGTGGACGAGCGCGGCAAAGCGGTCGTCGAGAATGTGCAGATGCTGTGGCGTGGTGATCATGCCCGGTTTCTCCTCGTACTGGCTGCGATGACGATGGCGATGATGATGGTTCCAGTCAGCACGTTCCGAAGCCCGGCCACAGCGCCGTAGCTGTTGAGCATCGAAACAACGAGGAACATGAAAAGCGCGGCCCCCCAGACGCCCGGAACGTTTGAATCGCCCCCGGCGATGGAACTGCCGCCGATGACGACAACCGCGATGGACATCAGCAGGTATTCCTGCCCCATGTTCAGGGCGGCCCCGCCCGAAAAGCTGGCGAGCAGATAGCCCGCAAGCGCTGAAAACAAAGCGACAGAGATATAGGTGGCGGCGCGGACAAGCTCTACCGGGATGCCCGCCAGCCGCGCGACCCGCAGGTTTTGGCCCGTGGCCAGCAACCAACGGCCCCAGACGGATCTTTCAAGGATCACCCAGACGACAATGGCAAGCGCCAGTCCGACCCAGGCGACATTGGGCAGACCCAGAAAGCGACCGGTTGCGAAATCGGCCAACCCGGTGGGTGGCTTGATCCGCAGGCCCCGGTTCGACCAGATCGCAACCGATTGATAGACCAGAGAGGCTGCAAGCGTGGCGATGATCGGCGGAAGACGCAGCAGGTAGATCAGCGCGTAATTGGCAAGCCCCGCGCCAAGCCCCACTGCTAGCGCAATGCCCAACCCCAGAAAAGCCGTGCCGGGCTGGCTACCCATTGCCTTCAATGCAAGCGTCGCTGCCAGCGTCATCGTCGCCGGGATCGAAAGATCAACATTCCCCGGTCCCAGAGTGATCACCAGCATCTGGCCAAGGCCCACAATGGCTGCAAAGGCGCCAAAGGACAGGGCTGCATATGCAAGCTCTCCACCACCCCGGCCTGAGGTCAGTGCCGCGGTCACTGCAAAGGCTGCCGCCGCGGCCAGCCAGGACCAAAGCCAGGGTTTGCTGAAGAGCTTCATTCCTCTGCCCCTTTCCGACTGAAGATCAGCCGCGCGGTCAGCACGAGGATCAGGATCGCGCCCTGCGCGCCGATCTGCCAATCCGGGGAAAGCCGCATGAAGGACAGGAAAGAGGCGGCAAGTGTCAGGGTCAGCGCGCCGATCACCGCGCCTGTGGGGCTGACCCTGCCGCCGATAAACTCGCCCCCGCCAAGGATGACCCCGGCGATGGACAGGAGCGTATAGCGCAGCGCGATATTGGCGTCAGCAGAGGTGGTCAGCCCGACCAGTGCCATCCCGGCCAGCACGCCGAACAACCCCGCCAGCCCGTAAGCGAGCGCCTTGAGCCGAACCAGCGACCAGCCCGCGCGCGCAACCGAACGCGCATTGCCACCGACGCCGCGCAGCACCGTCCCGATGCCCGAGCGCATGATCAGAAGGTGAGTGACAGCTGCGATGATCACGGCGGCCACCACCGCCATCGGTGCGATCGGCGGTTTCACGGTCATGAGCGTGCGCAGCCAGTCGGGAGAGACACCCCCCGGCGCAGGCAGGATGAACAGCGCAATCCCGCCCCAGACGAAGGACATGCCCAGGGTCACGACGATAGCCGGCAGTTCCAGCATATGGATGACGGCGCCCAGCAGGGCGTAGGACAGGATCAGCCCCAGCAGGATCAGCGCCCCCAAAAGCGGCGCGTCATTAAGAGAGGTCGCCGTGACGCAGGCGGCAAGGCTGACAAAGGCCCCCAGCGAAAGGTCGATGTCATTGACCATGATGATCAGCATCTGCGCGATAGTCGCCAGCGCAATGGGAACGGCGAGGTTGAAGAGCAGGTTCAGCCCGAAATAGCTCATGGCGCGGGGCTGCATGTAGAAGGTTGCCGCGAGCAGAACAGCCAATGAAACCACCGGAAGGATGATCCTGTGGCGCGCAAGGAAACTCATGATGCCTCCCGCATTTCGAAAGAGGCTTCGAGTATCTTTTCCTCGGTGATGTCGGTCCCGTTAAGCTCTGCGCTGATCGCATGGTTGCGAAAGACGAAGACCCGGTCACATTGGCAAATCTCTTCGGTCTCGGTCGAATACCACAGGAATGTGCGGCCTCTGGCGGCCTCGGCGCGGATCATGGCATAGACATCCTGCTTTGTGCCCACATCCACGCCGCGCATGGGATCATCCATGATGACCACGGGGGCAGGGCTGGCCAAAGCGCGGGCAAAGAGCACTTTTTGCTGGTTGCCGCCGGACAGGGACAGGACAGGGTTGGTCACATCATCGGTGCGAATGCCGATCCGGGTTTTCCAGTCTTTCGCCACGGCCGCCTCTGCCTGCCTGTTGACCATGCCCCGCGTCGCATCGTTCCGCAGAATGGAAATCGAGATGTTGCGCAGGATCGACCAGAGCGGCAGCACTCCGTCCCGTGGCCTGTCTCCCGCCACAAAAACCACGTCAGGGGTCTTGCCCGCATGCCACGCGCTGGACCGAGACAGGAAAAGACGAGCCAGTGCGGCTGCCTGTCCGTGCCCGGCAAGGCCGGAAAGACCGACGATTTCGCCGCGGCGCGCCGACAGGCCCTGATCGGTGCGCACCACTTCGGGGCCGAAATCCCGCCGGGCGGTTGCCACGCCTCCGCTTTCAGCTGCGACATGGCCCATCGCATCGACAAGACCCGCGCGGGTGAATTCTGGCGTTGGACGCTCTGCAACGACCTTTCCGTCTTTCAATACCACGATGCGACTGGCGACCTCGAAAACCTCGCCCAGCATGTGCGAGATGAAAACGACCGCACCGCCATTTGCGCAGAACTGTTTGACATGTGCCAATAGCTGCCGGGCGATGGCCGCATCCAGGGCCGAGGTCGGCTCGTCCAATATGACGAGCCGTGCCTCGCTGCCGCGCGAGGCAAAGCCGATGGCGATCTCGACCATCTGCCGTTCGGCAATGGAGAGCGTGCCGACCTCTGCATCAGGGTCGATGCCGTGGCCGGGAAAGACCGCGTCAAGGCTTGCACGGATCTCTGCCCTTGCGCGCCGTCGCCATCCAAACCCGTTCAATGCGCTGTGCGCAATGCGCAGGTTTTCGGCCACGGTCAGGTTGGCGCAAAGCGACAATTCCTGAAAAACCGACCGCACCCCGGCCCCGAATGCAGTCTGACCCTGTGCAAAGGCGATCTTGCCCGAAGAGGGCGCAAGCCCGCCATTGATCAGGTTGACCAGCGTCGACTTGCCCGCACCGTTATGGCCGACAAGGCCGATGCAATCGCCAAGGCTCACCGACAGGCTGACCCCATCGAGCGCACGCACCGGGCCAAAATGTTTGGCCGCATCGGTCAGCGTCACGATCGGGGCGTTCTCATGATCGGACATGAACGCTCCGTTACCAGAATGGAAGGGACGGGCCGCCGCGCGGGGCAGCCCGCTTGGCTTGCGTCACCCGGCGTCCGCGATGACTTTCTGCGCGTCTTCCAGCGTGTAGGTCACATTGGCGACGGACCCTTCGGGCGTGGTGGCCAGGGCATCATCCAGCGTGTCCTGCGTGATCTTCAGGAAGGGCACTGTCAGGTCTTTTGGCACCTCAGCTCCCGCAAGGATCTGTTGCGAAACCCAGAAGGCGAGCGAGGCCACACCCGGCGCGATCGAGAGAGAGAGCGTCTCATACCCGTTCGCATCGCGCTGCTCGGCCCACCATGTCAGCTCGTCCTGTCGGTTGCCCAGAACGATCAGGGGCGTGTCGCGCCCCGCAGCATTGAAAGCCTGTGCCGCGCCATACCCGTCACCGCCCTGCGTCACAACGCCGACAATGTCGGGCAGCGACGGCAGGATGCCGGCCACGGCTTTCTGCGCCACATCCTGTGCCCAGTCACCATGGACAGACCCCACGATTTCAAACTGGTCATGCTCGGCCACGCCCTCGTGGATGCCCTTGGAAATCTCGTCATCGACAAAGACCCCTGCAAGGCCGCGTATTTCCAGAAGGTTGCCACCATCAGGCAGGCGCGTCGCGAGGTAATCCACCTCTTCCTTGCCCATGGCGGCAAAATCTACCGCGATCCGCCAGGCACAAGGCTCTGTCACGATGCCGTCAAAACTGACAACGACGAGACCCGCATCGCAGGCTTCTTTCACCGCGCCATTCAACGCTGTCGGGGATGCAGCGTTCAGCACGATGGCATCATAGCCCTGCAGGATCATGTTCTGGATCTGTGCGGCCTGCTCGGTCGCCTGGTTCTCGGATGTGGTATAGGCATCGGCGGCCGCGACCTTCCCGTCGGCCACGGCTTGCGCCCCGATCTCCTCAAAGGTCTGCAGCATCGCCTGTCGCCAGGAATTTCCTGCGTAATTGTTGGACAGCGCGATGCGCTTGCCAGAGGTGTCGGCCATGTGAGACTCGGCCTGCGCCAGTCCGGCGACCATGGCAAGGCTTGCCGCGCCAAGCAGCATTTTCGAAATGGTCATGTTTTCCTCCCTTTCGCGCATTCAATTCTGCGCTGTATCCCGCTGCTGTCAGGCAACGGATGCCGCGATGATGTGGCCCCGCCCTGCGGCTGTAAAGGCAGGCCCCCGCAGAGATGGTGCGGGTTCCCGCAACGGCTTTGCGGCTTGGGGTGTTTCCTTTCCTCGCCAGCCTTGCCAAGATTGCGGGGACGCGCAACGCGCGACGGGAGGAGAAGATGACCAATGCCTTGCAGGTCCCTGCGAAGGGGGACGTCTTCCTGCGCATCTCGGCGCATCTGGCAGAGCGGACCGATATCGCCTCGGCGCTGAAGGCCGTGGCGGATGAGATAGCCGAGGTCATTCCCTTCACCCATGCCGACCTGTGTCTTGTCGACGGTTTGGGTTGGATGTCCAGTTACGAGGTCGGCATCCAGACACGCTGGTCGCGGGCGCGGACGCGGGTTGATGCCTCGCCCATCCGCGACCTGATCACCGGGAAATGCGATTTCATGCTGTGTCAGGACGCGATGCAGGATCCGCGCCAGACATTCGCGGGCGCCTGTTCGGAACCAATTATCAACCATGCGCTGCGGTCACGCGTGCATGTGATGATGAAAGTGATGGGCCAACCCATCGGAACCCTGAACATTTCGCACTCCACGCCCGGTCTTTACACCATGGAAACGGTCCAACGCGCGCAGCACGTGGCGGATGTGTTGTCTCCTTATTTTCATGCCCTGCACGCGGCCGAACAGGCACAGCGCGCGGCGCAGGTAGGTGAAGCGGCGCAGGCCCGAGAGGAGGGCTTGCGGCGCGGTGCGCTGGAGCTGACCCAGACGCTGGAGCAGGAACGTCAGCGCATCGGAATGGATCTGCACGATCAGACGCTTGCCGATCTGACCCGCTTGTTGCGCGAGGTCACCGGAGATGCACCGCTGCCGCCCGCAGAGCTCGCCCACCGGATTTCAGAGACGATCGGAGACCTGCGCCGGATCATCGATACCGCCGTTCCGACCTTGCTGGACCTGTTCGGCTTTGCCCATGCGGTGCGGGTCCATCTTGAGCGCGCGGTCGGTCCCAGCACAATCGGCATCGACGTGACCGACGAGACGGATGGCGCGACCGACCGGTTGGAGCCGACCCTGCGCACCGCGCTGTTTCGCATCGCGCAGGAGGCGATCAACAACGCCGCCCGCCACTCTGGTGCGCGCCGTATTTCGGTCCGGATAGAGCCGCGGGACAACAACGGGCTGGTGGTGACGATACGCGATGATGGCCGCGGTCTGCCTGCTGATCCGCAACGCAATTCCGGTCTGGCCCATATGCGCACACGGGCAAGGCTGATCTCGGCAGAGCTGGATATTCTGAACGACTATGGCTGTACCGTCCGGGTTCTGTTGGAGGGTCGGGAATGAAGGCGTTGATCGTCGAAGATGACCAGTTCCACGCAACCTATCTTCAGGATGCGTTGGCCGAAGCCTTGCCTGAAGTGACAGAGATCTTTCATGCGGCAGATGGCGTGGCAGGGGAGGAAGACGCGCGTCAGGGTGGTATCGAGGCCATCGTGATGGATCTGCAGATGGATCGCCGCAACGGGATCGAAGCGGCGCGCACGATCTGGGCGGAACGGCCGCAAAGCCGCATCCTGTTCTGGTCAAACTACGCGGATGACGCGTATCTGCGCGGTATCGCCCAGATCGTGCCCGAGGACAGCGCCTATGGTTACGTGTTGAAGACGGCCTCGCGCGATCGGCTGAAGCTGGCTTTGCGCGCTGTTCTCATCGAAGGGCAAATCATGGTGGATCGCGAAATCCACCGCCGTCAGAAAAGCGGCGCCTCGCTGCGCACCCGGCTTGATGACAGCGAATTCGCCGTGCTGGTCGATCTTGCGCTGGGTCTTCAGGACAAGCTGATTGCGGAAAGGCAGGGGATGTCGCTGCGGACCGTGCAGAACCGGCTGTTGTCCTTGTATGAAAAGCTGGGCGTGCTGTCGGAGTTCGATGATCGCCTGACACTGAACAAGCGCGTCCGGGCCCTGAACCGGGCGCTGGTGACGCGGACAATCAACCTCGAAACGCTTGAAGCGGCACAGAGAGATCTGGAGGCCTGGCTTGTGGATCGGAGCTGATCCCGTTCCTGTTGCCCAAGCCGCGGCGTGAGGCGCGCGCGATTAACAGCAGTCTGGACGCAAGATCAAAGAATGACGTCCGTCATATTGGTTGTGAAAAATTATATAACTGTATCAAGTAATTATAGTATTAAGATTACGCGACAAATTAACAGTTTCCTCTGTGTCCAAACAAAGGCGTCGCTGTACCCATGGGATTACGGGTGGGACCGCACTCGCCCGATTGCAAGACAGAGATGCACGACTTCTGCGTTTGATGAGGCGTTGCAGGGAGAACGTTAACGCTCACCGGACAAACCGTGCAGGCGTGAACACTTTGTTAAGGTTGCTTGGGCACACAACATTAAAGACGGGCAGGCATCTTACTTAACGCAACGTTAACAGCTATCATGAGCATGCCGCGATCCTGCCGCTCGGATCGAATAGTGCGCCCAATTCATTTAATAGGATGACAGTCATGACGACGCTTTCCGCAGGTGACATTGCAATCATTGGTTACACCGGAGAGGGTCAGGGCGGGTCGGCGGACGACAGTTTTGCTTTTGTCCTGCTTCGCGATGTCGACGCTTCAACCGTTATCAACTTCACCGACAGTGAATATCAAAACAACGTATTGAACCCGAACGAGGGGAATGTTCGCTGGACCTCGGGTGGGGCGTTGTCGACAGGGACAGTCGTGACGATCGCGGCCAATTCATCCACCGGGGTGATCAGCGCCACGAGCGGAACAGCCATCTTCGACAGCGATAGCGGGTTTCACGGGTTCAGCTTCGCCTTATCGACCGCAGGCGACCAGCTGATCGCGTATCAGGGCCAGGCGGGCAGCGGCGAGACACCGATCGCTGCACTCAATACAAGGCCCAACGGGTGGGATCCCACAGCCGCGCTCGACGGGTCGGATTCTCAATTGCCGCCGGGGCTGACAGACGGGGTGAACGCGCTGCATTTCGTCGACAGCAGCATCCCCGATGAATATGACAACGGCTATTATAACGGGCCGACCACCGGGACAGTGGACTTCCTGCGCACTGCCATCAACACGGCGAGCAACTGGGTTGGGCAGAACACCGCCTTTGCAACTTCGCCCTTTGCGACCTCCTTTAGCGTTTCGTCAAGCCTGCCACCCCAGGATATCGCTGTGCTTGGTGGAGCGACTGAAATCCCGGATGGCGACATCACCCCCACCACCGCAGATGGTACGGCCTTCGGGGCGGCGGACGTTACCGGCGGCACAACCAGCCGCAGCTACACCATTGCGAACCAGGGTGGCGATCCGCTCAACATTTCGTCGATCCAGATTACCGGCGCACATGCCAGCGATTTCACTGTCACAGCTTCGCCGGTCGGGGCGGTTGGCGGATCTGGCAATGCCACGCTGACAATTGAGTTCGACCCTTCGGCAGGCGGCGCACGCACCGCCACGGTGACCATCGTCAGCGATGACCCGGACGAAGGCAGTTACAGCTTCGACGTCCGGGGCTCCGGCGCAAATCCCGGCTCTGCCACCACGTTGAGCGCCGGCGGCGTCGCATTTGTTGGCTACAATGCTGACGGGTCCGACGCCTTTGCTTTCGTTTTGATGGCGGATGTCACTGCGGGCACGGTGATCAAGTTCACCGATGGCGGCTGGGCGGGCAGCACGTTCCGACAGGGCGAGGGCGCGGTGCAATGGACCGCACCTTCGGATATCAGCGCGGGAACCGTGATCACCTACGATTCAGCCGCCGATGGGGGCGGGCTGGATTGGGACGTCACCGATACGGCCTATTTTTCGGGGAGTTTCGGGATCGGCACGGCGGGCGACCAGATCATCGCCTATCAGGGCAGTGCCGATGGCGCGGGCAGTTCGATCACCAATATCGCGGCACTGCACTATAACGCCGACACGTTCGATACCGTCTATTCGGATGCAACAGGTGTCTCGCTTCTTCCCACCGGGTTGATCGATGGCGATACGGCGATCTCGTTTGCCAATGGCGCCACGGAATGGGACAGCGGCGTCTGGAACCCGTCCAGCCAGCCCACAGAGGCGTTGCTGCGGCAAGCCATCAACAACGAGAATAACTGGACGGGGTCCGATGACCCGCAGACCTTGCCCGCAGGCCCGTACACCCCCAGCGGTGGCCCGGTCGAGCCGGATATCGAACTCCTGGGCAATGCGCAGCCCATCGCATCCGGCGATACCACCGCGTCCTGGACGGACAGCACTGTCTTCACCCCGGCGGCGGTCGGTGGCGGCAGCGTCACGGTAACCTACACGGTGCGCAACACGGGCAGTGACACGCTCAACATCGCGTCCATTGCGCTGTCTGGCGACGATTCAGCGGCATTTGCCGTCTCCAACCTGTCTTCGTCCAGCGTCGCGGCAGGCGCGGCCGCGACCTTTGATGTAACTTTCGATCCTGCGCAGGGCGGCCGCCACGACGCGACGGTCACCGTTGTTTCTGACGATCCGGACGAGGCGAGCTACAGCTTTGCCATTGCGGGCAGCGGCATCGCGACCGGGGGCGGAACGGACCTGTCGGCGGGCGGTGCGGCTATCGTGGGCTATAATTCGACCGGCGCGGACAATTTCGCCTTCGTCCTGTTGCGGGACGTCGTGGCCGGGACAGAGCTGAACTTCACCGATGGTGGATGGACGGGCTCCACCTACCGCGCGGGCGAGGGCGCGGGCCGCTGGGTCGCGCCCACCGACATCTCTGCAGGGACGATCATTGCCTATGACGATCTTCTGACAAATGGCGGAGAGGATTTCTTTCCGGTTCCGGGCACTTACTATCTGGGAAGTTTCGGCCCGTCGAGCGCCGGTGACCAGATCATGCTTTATCAGGGCGAGGCCGACGCGACCGGAACCAACCTGTCCAACGTCTTCGCGCTGCATTTCGAAGCGGCAGAATTTGATACGGTTTACGCCGATATCACCGGATCGTCCCTTGTACCAACCGGCCTGACGGATGGCGTCAACGCCATTTCGCTGGGCGAGAATCCGGTAGTGACGGTGCCGGAATGGGAAAACGGCGTTTATTCAGGCCCCACCAACCTGAGCTTCACAGCCCTTCTGGCGGCAATCAGCGACGAAGCAAACTGGACCACGTCGCACAGCGTCACCCAGACGCTGCCAAGCGGTCGTATGGGCAATGCCCCGCCAAGTGTCGACGTCAACAGCGGTCTGGCGGTCACAGAAGGCGGCGGCGTGACCCTGACAACTGCCATGCTTCTGGCCACGGATCTTGATGGCGACACGTTGACCTATACAGTGACGAGCCTGCCTGCCGCTGGCACGCTTTCTTTGTCCGGTTCAGCATTGGCTGTGAATGACACATTCACGCAGCAGGACGTGACCGACGGCCTCGTCACCTGGACCGATAGCGGCGCGGGTGCCTTGGCCACCTATGATATCGGTCTCAGCCTGTCCGACGGGCAAAGCAGCCTGCCGGTGACCGTGGGGGTCGCGGTGACGCTCACCGATGATGCCCCGCTTTTGTCCGGGCTGACGCCCGATATCAGTTGGGTTGAGGACACAACCGGCTTTCTGAACCTCAGCCAGCTTGTCTATGCGGACGAGGAAGATGCGGTCAACACCCTCACGATCGATGCCAGCACCGGCACATTCCAGGCCATTGCCGCCGATCCCGCCGCAGGCGTGAGCGTGTCGCTTGTCGACACCAACACGGTCACCATTCAAGGCACGCAAGCCGCGATAAATGCTTATCTCGACCTCAATCTGATCGGGCCGATCACATATCAAAGCGCCGCCGACCTGTCCGGCGACAATGCCGACACGCTGACCTTCACCGGCTATGACGGCGCGAATACCACCAGCCTTGGAACGATGTCGATCGACATCGCGAGTGATCCCGAACTGACCGTTTCAATCGCCAGCGCGTCCGTATCGGAAGGGCTTGGAACGACGACGGTCACCGTCACGCGTGATGGTGATACGACAGACGCGCTTCTCGTCACGCTCAGCAGCGACGACGTGTCAGAGGCGACGGCCCCCACGACTGTGCTTATCGCGGCCGGTCAGGCCAGCGCGTCCTTCACTGTCGCCGCGGTTGACGACCTGCTGATTGATGGCACCCAGAGCGTGACCATCACCGCCAGCGCTGCGGGCTATGACAACGGGTCCGACACGCTGGATGTGACGGACGACGATGTGCTGACTGCGACCGACGACATCTTCACCTTTGCGGACACCGTGACGGGGGCAGTCAACGCGCTGGACGTGCTGGCCGCGAACCCGACCACGATCGACATCTTCGCGCCGCTGGCCGCCACGGTCACCGCCGTCAATGGCAGTGCTGCAAATGTCGGTGCGACCGTCACGCTGGCCTCGGGCAATTCCGTCATGCTCAGCGCCAGCGGTCAGTTGACCTATACGATCAGCGCCGACAATGAAGCACTGCCCGTGGGGGAGAGTTCGGCCGAGACGTTCACCTATCAGCTTAACGGCGCCAGCACGGCCACTGTCACGTTGCGTGTCAATGGGATCGACAATGACGATGTCTTCTCGGCTACTGCGGGGTCAGACGGGTTCGACGGCGGTGTTGGCATAAACACCATCACCTACGAGGACGCTTTGAACGGTGTTACCGTTGATCTTTCAGACTCCGCCCAGAATGCCGGGGCCGCCGCCGGAGACGTGCTGGCGAATTTTCAGGTCCTGATCGGCAGCGAATTCGATGACATATTGTCAGGAACCGGCAACGCCGAAGAAATCAACGCGCTTGACGGCAATGACGTGCTCGTGGGGCGCGGAGCCGGGGATACGCTTCACGGCGGTGACGGCTATGATTGGCTGAGCTATGCGGACTCCTCCTCGGGTGTAGCTGTCAACCTCGGGACGGGGTCGGCCAGCGGGGGGGACGCGGCCGGCGATAGCTTCACCGGTATCGAACGTATTGTGGGAAGTGCCCATGCCGACACGCTGACCGGCAGTGCCGAGGACGATCTGCTCAGAGGCGGGGGCGGAGATGACAGCCTCGTCGGCGGCGATGGACGGGATCACGCCGATTATCGCGGTGCGGGCGGCGCGGTGCAGGTCGATCTGAACGCGGGCACAGCGACCGGCGCGGGCGGCAATGACACGCTATCGGGCATCGAGATCGTGATCGGCACCAGTTTTGACGACACGCTGACCGGGAACGGTGACGCGAATGTTCTGCGCGGCGGGCTTGGCGCCGACACGCTGTCCGGTGCGGCAGGCGCCGATTGGGCAGATTATCGTACGTCTGCGGCGCCGGTTTCAGTGAACCTTGATACCGGCGCGACGGCGGGTGGCGAGGCTGCCGGGGATGAGCTCGACAGCATAGAGAACCTGCTGGGATCGGCTGGCGACGACACTCTGACAGGGAATAGTCTTGTCAATGTGCTGCGGGGCGGGGCCGGGGCGGACGTGTTGACAGGCACCGGCAATGACTGGCTCGATTATCGCGGGTCGGACGCTGCGGTAACGGTGGATCTGGCGAACAACATCTTCTCGGGGGGGGACGCTGACGGGGACGTCGTCACAGGCATTCCCAACATCCTCGGGTCCGAAAATGACGACCGGCTGACCGGGGATAGCGGCGACAATCTTATTCGTGGCGGAGAAGGCAATGACACGATGGTCGGCGGCGCGGGGCTCGACTGGCTCGATTATCGCGGTGCAGAGGCTGCCATCACGCTTGATGCAGGCTCCTTAGTGGCTGGCGGTTGGGCCGCGGGCGACAGTTTTTCTGGGTTCGAAGGGTTCATCGGGTCCGAATTTGCTGATGCCATATCCGGGTCTGGCGCCGACGAGGTCATTCGGGGCGGTGCCGGCGCGGACACGCTTGATGGCGGGCTTGGTGTCGACTGGCTGGACTATCGCGGGATCAACGGCCCGGTAACTGTCTCTCTGACTGCGGGAACGGGCACGGATGGCGACGCCGCAGGAGACGTCCTTTCAGGCTTTGAAAACCTGATCGGGACGGGCTTCGGCGATACGCTCGAAGGGGACTCGAGCAACAACATGATCCGCGGCGGCGATGGCAGCGACAGCATTTCCGGGCTGGACGGCAATGACACCTTGCTGGGCGGCGGCGGCAACGACACATTCATCTTCGGTGCGGGCAATGATGCGATCTACGGGGATCAGGGGGTGGACGTGTTCGACGCGTCTGGGCGCGCGTCCACCGATTTCTCGCTGGTGACCAACAGCGCCACGCATGTCACGCTGACAGACCTGGGCTCCGGCGACGTTGATGAAATCTATTTTGTCGAGAGCATTGTCTTCGCGGATACCACGATCCTGATTTGATGCTTGGCGGCCGGGGGGCGCATGCCCCGGCCGCCAATACCCGCTTGGTCTCAGTTACCTGACCAAGGATTGGCATCATCGACCGGAATGGTTTTGCACGATGGCATGCTGGCTCTGGGTACGGGCGAACGGGATGTGCCCGTCGGCCTTCTCCGGGGTCCAAGTCTGCCTGCGCGAGGAAGTGTTCGCGCACTGCCAACAGAGGTCGCGCGATTACGTTTGAACCAGTGATCAAAGTTCGCGCAGATATGCCCAGGACACGTATCCCTTGAGCCCCGGCGCCCGGTCAAGCGAAACGCGGCACCACCGCGTGCTGCCAGTCTGTTCGCATTCATGCACACGTACGACGGACCCGTTGGGCAAGCCCACGATCACGATATATCCAGTGCCCGCACCTGCGCGCATCTTCAGCATGTCGCCCTCATCGACGCCATAAACCTCGTGCCGATTCCGCATATCCGCATTGGCTGGATTGGCGAGGACCGCAGCCATCAAGGCTGCCGCCGCCAAAGCAGCCGACAAAGTAATACGCATCAGTTTCTCCTGTTTTCTGCTCTGCCTGGCGAAAGGCTAACATCCTTCGCAAAGAAGTACTCTAGCGATTTGAACGCGCACGCGTCTTTGTCAAATGGGTCCGGTGAGCAGGGCCGCCTGCACGTCTAAAGGGGCATTGATACATTAACTCCTTATTGAAAACTACTGGGATTGTTCAATTTCCAGCATCACATTTGCATACCAATCTGCCAGCGCCCGGATCTCTGCGTTGGTCAGTTCAGACGCAACCTCGGACATGATCTCGTGCTGGCGTTTGCCAGTGCGAAAGGCTTTGAGTTGGGTGTCGATGTAGATATTCACCTCCCCGGCGAGATTTGGCGCGTCAAGAAGCACCGATATGCCGTCAACCCCGTGGCACGACACACAAGCCTCTGGCGCATCTTCCGGGCTGACACCCTCTGGCAGGCTGGCCACCGCCCTATGTGACGCATACCAAGCCGCCACATCCGAAATTTGCTGCGCCGAAAGACCGGCCGTCACGACCGACATCATCTCGTGCTGGCGGGCACCGGTCTTGAAAGCCATCAGCTGCGCTTCGAGATATTCTTCGGGCTCGCCACCGATATGCGGGGCGATCGGGATCTGCGCAAACCCATCGATGCCGTGGCAGGTCCGACACATGTTGGCCACCTTGCGACCCTCCGCCGGATCTCCCGCAAGGGCCGCGCCACCCCCGGCGAGCATCAGCCCGCCGAGGAGAATTGTCAGGACACGCTTCATTCTGTCGATGCGGGGTTGTAGGCGATGCGCCAGATCGCGCCCGCGAAGTCGTCAGAGACCAGCATGGATCCATCCGGGAGGAAGGCAATGTCCATCGGGCGTCCGCGATATTCGCCGGTCTCCTCGTTCAGCCAGCCGTCAGAGAATACCTCCGTCGCGGCAGCGTTGCCCTCTTCGTCCAGCGCGGTGAACATCACCCGAGCGCCGACGGGTGTCGTCCGGTTCCACGACCCGTGCTGGGCAGAGAAAATACCGCCGTGATACTTGTCGGGAAAGGACGAATGGCGATAAAAGCTCATCCCCAGATCGGCCGCATGGGCCTGCATTTCGACCTGAGGTTCGACGAACTCGACACCCTCGGGCCGCTCAACGCCCTTGTAATCCGGAAGCTCTACCCGCGCGTTGGTCCAGGGGAAGCCGAAATGCTGCCCGGCCGCTGTCTGCCGGTTCAACTCGCCCGGCGGGATGTCGTCGCCCATCCCGTCCACCTGATTGTCGGTGAACCACAAGTCGCCGTTGGCCGGGTTGAAATCGTGGCCGACAGAATTGCGCACCCCCCGGGTATAGACTTCACGGCCCGTCCCATCGGTGTTGATCCGGATGATGCCACCGATGCCAATCTCGTCGTACATCTCCAGCTTTTCGGCCGGTTGCACATTGTAGGGCTGGCCGAGCGAGATATAGAGCTTGCCATCTGGTCCCACGCGGCAGACGCGGGCCGTGTGGTTGAAGCTTTCCTCCTCAGCCGGGATAAGCTCGCCCTGCGGCACGACCTCGCCGACCGCCGGGTCCGGCCCTTCGAAAAAGAACTCTGCCGCCGGGAAGGTCAGCACGCGGTTACGCTCTGCAATGTACAAAAAACCGTCGGGCGAAAAGCAGGGCCCGTTGGGGATATCGAAGGTGATGGAAGGCGCAAAATCCATCACCTCGTCGGCAACCCGGTTGCGGTCCCGATCCACGACGGACCAGACCTTGTCCTTGCGCGTGCCCACGAAAGTCACGGTGCCTTGCGGGGCAACCGCCATGGACCGCGCGTCCGGCACCACCGCGTACAGGCTGACTTCGAACCCGTCAGGAACGCTGATATGCGGCAGGATCTGCCGAAGCGAGTCGGCGCGGTCCCCGTCCTGATCGACGAAGGTGAAGGTCGCGCCGGTCTTTTGCATATTGGTCAACTTGTCCATGTTGTCTTGCGCCAAAGCGGGCGCAGCCAGCAGGGACCCGAGCAATACGCCCGAAAGAGTGTACTTGCAGGTCATTTCTTCCTCCCAGTTTATCACGTAAAGCGCTTGGTCAGTTGGGCTGACAGTGTGCTTCACAAGAATGCATCTTCACGTTACCTAGCGTAACCTGTCAACTTTTTTGACCAATTTGCGCTTCATGAGGGGGGTGAGGGCGTCAGCGCGCCGTCAAATGCCGCCCTGCCTTTCCGGCGAAAATCGCCTGTAGTTTCCCCCTCACGCATCGCTACTGTGGGAAGTAGCTATTAACTGTCCTCATTGGGCACGTAAGCTTGATCAAAAAAGGAGAACACGCAGATGTCCATTCTGAAGAAGGGCCTCAAAGGCGCACCCGTCAAGCGGATGCAGGAGAAGCTGGGGATCACGGCCGATGGTGATTTCGGGCCGGGTACGGAAAAGGCACTGAAGGACTACCAATCCGCCAACGGGTTGGCAGTTGACGGGATCGCAGGGCCAGACACATTTGCCGCAATGGGACTGCACGAGCTTATCCTGCTGCGCGTTGGGTCCCGTGGTGCGCAGGTGAAGAAACTCCAGGAAGCTCTTGGAATTACAGCCGATGGGCGGTTTGGGCCCGGCACGGCAAAGGCCGTGGAAGAGTACCAGTCCGCAAATGGTCTGGACGCTGATGGCATGGCCGGCCCGGCGACTTTGGCGAAGATGTCCGCCTTTGCAGGCGAGGTGACGCAGGATGTCGTTGAGAAGGCGAACCTGGCACCGGAAGAGGAATCTTTCGCCTCAGAGCCGATGCCGGAGATCTCTGGCGTCGAAGTGATCAAAAGCGCAGCCGCACCGGTCAAGGCGACCAAATCGGTCTGGAACAAGGTCTCGGGCTGGTTCTCTTGATCCGATTGAGGAATTGAAAAACTGCTGCCCTGTCAGACCCTTTGACAGGGCAGTTGATACAGTGAGAAGACTCCCCGCATGCCCACCCCGGGCAGCTTTGGATTGCTGGCGTTATTTTATAGTTTCGAGCGTTCCACCCGCGTAATCAAAGCCTATGTCAGCGCATCCGGATCAATGAATGCGTAGCAAACCGACAGATACGCGTCGGAATTCGTCGCCGTCAGGATGGCCCCAACGGCGTGCATAGGTGCGAGTTGCTGCGCATCGCCGCGAAAATTGATGGATATCAATGTCAGCACGCTGTTTTGCCGCCAGTATCGGTGGGAACAGGAGATGTTGCCATGCCGAACGACAAACCGGGCAAACCGCCAAAAGATGACCTTAAACGACAAGGTATCCTCGTCGCCTTTTGGGCGTTGATCTTTGGTGCCTTGGCGTTTTCCTCCCTGACTAGCTACGATGGCGGGGCGGAAGTTGTTTCATATAGTGAAATCAAGGGGATGATAAACGAAGGTGAAGTAACAAGTGCAGTTCTTGAGGAGCACGCGATCACGGTTTCACTCGGCGATGATCCGGCGGTGGACCCTCAGTTCTATCGCGCCGTGACGCCCGCGCAGGACGACCCTGATCTTCTTCCATTGCTGGAGGAAAAGGGCGTCAAGATCACGGCCGAGGAGCCTGCCAGCGTATCGATCTTCAGCTATCTGCTGCCATGGATCCTGATCCTGGCGGTGTATTTCTGGTTCCAGCGGCGGATGCTGGGCCAGATGGGCGGCGGCCTTGGGGCAGGCGGCGTGGGCGGGCTCTTCAGCGGGCGGTTTTCCAAGCCCAGCGAGCCTGCGCGACGCACCACCTTTGACGATGTGGCGGGGCAGGATCAGGCCAAGAAGGAAGTCGCGGAGCTGGTCGAGTTTCTGCGCGAGCCCGAACGCTTTCAGAAGGTCGGTGCCGAAGTGCCGCACGGGGTGCTTCTGATGGGACCGCCGGGAACAGGAAAGACGCTTTTGGCCAAAGCCTTGGCGGGCGAAGCTGATGTACCTTTCTTCTCTACTTCGGGATCGGAGTTCATTGAGGTCTTCGTCGGGGTCGGTGCCGGGCGCGTGCGCAAGATGTTCGAGGCTGCCCGCAAAGCCGCGCCCTCGGTGATTTTCATCGACGAGCTTGACAGTATTGGTCGCACCCGTGGCACCGGGCTTGGCGGCGGGCATGACGAGCGCGAGCAGACGCTGAACCAGATCCTGGCAGAGCTTGACGGGTTCGAAGGCAAGGAGGCCGTCGTCGTGCTGGCCGCCACGAACCGGCCTGATGTGCTCGACCCCGCGTTGCTTCGGCCCGGGCGCTTTGACAGGCATGTGGAACTGAACCTGCCGGACAAGGACGCGCGGCGCGCGATCCTTGGGATCCACGCGAAACCCCTGCCGTTGGCCGATCCGGCGGATCTCGACACGATTGCAGCGGGGACGCCGGGATTTTCCGGCGCGGATCTGAAGAACCTGCTGAACGAGGCCGCAATTCAGGCGGCGCGTCGACATGCGGCCACGATCACCGCAGCCGATCTGGGCGAGGCGCGCGACAAGGTGATGATGGGCACAGTGCGCACCCTGGCGATACAGCCCGACGAGAAACATCGCCTTGCAGTGCACGAGTCCGGGCATACGGCGGCGGCCTATTTCACCCCGGGCACCGATCCGCTTTACAAGGTGACGATCATCCCGCGGGGGCGGAGCCTTGGCGGCACGCATATGCTGGAGCGTGAAGAGCACCACACCTTGTCCGAAGAGTACCTCCACGCACAGCTTGTCGTCCTGCTGGCCGGGCGGGCTGCCGAGAAACACCTGATCGGCAGCGTCAGCTCCGGTGCGGATGACGATATCAAGCGCGCCACGGCGCTTGCGCGTTCGATGGTTGCCCGCTGGGGGATGAGCGAAGAAATCGGCCCCGTCGATCTGCGCCAGAGCGATGATCATCCTTTCCTTGGGCAGTCGATGGCCCAGCCGCGCGCGCATGCGGACCAGACCGCCGCCCGCGTGGATAGCGCGGTGACCGAGCTGCTGAAGGAGGCCGAGGCCGAAGCGATCGCGACAATCGCCGGCAATGAGAAAGGTGTGCTGTCCCTGATCAGGGAGCTTGAGGCCAAGGAAGTGCTTGATTTTGCAGAGATCGAGGCCTGCCTGAAACCTGTCGCGTCGGTCGTCAGACCCTTGACGCGCAGGAGCGACGACACGGCGGGCACGCAATAGAGGGGACGACGAACGACCGGGCAGGGCATGCGCCAGCCCGGCTGCCGTGCCAAGGTTCTGGGTAGCGGGTTGACCACCAGCATAGGCCCGCCCGAACGCCGCTTGCCGACCCGAGATTCCGGCGATCTTCGGGGTGACCACAGTCGTCGCCCCTGTGCCCGCTAAGACTTTGGACGGTATTACTGGCGGTGCAAAATTTGCCTACACTCCAAGATGGCGCCGACCGGCGCCTCAGGGAGGGTATGATGACGACCGTGGATGCATCCGTCAGGACGGCTTCGAAAACGCTGGCCAGCCAGCTTCGTTCGGGGCTTATTGGGCATGAGAAACTGATCCGTCGCCTCCTGATTGCGTTGCTGAGCGGTGGGCATCTTCTGATCGAAGGCCCACCTGGCCTGGCCAAGACCCGCGCGGTGAAGGCGCTTTCCGATGCGGTGGCGGGCAGTTTTGCGCGTATCCAGTGCACGCCCGACCTGATGCCCTCCGATCTGACCGGAACACAGATTTACCGCCCCCAGACGCAGGAATTCGAATTCGTGCCCGGCCCGATTTTCCACAACCTCGTGCTGGTGGATGAAATCAACCGCGCCCCACCCAAGGTGCAGTCTGCATTGCTGGAAGCCATGGCAGAGCATCAGGTAACGGCCGGCAATCAGACGCATACGCTACCCGATCCGTTTCTTGTTGTCGCAACGCAGAACCCCATCGAACATGACGGGACATTCCCGCTGCCGGAGGCGCAGCTGGACCGGTTCCTTTTGCATGTGGAGCTGAGCCTGCCCGATGCCGAGGCAGAGCGCCGCATTCTTGATCTGGTCGAGGAGGAGAGCCGCGGGCCTGTGCCTGCGAGCTACCGGATGCCGCTTGAAGACATCAACGCGGCGCGTGCCGAAGCGATGTCCGTCCATCTGGCGCCGGAACTGCGCGATTATATCGTGCAGCTTGTCGTGGCGACGCGCGACGAGGTATGGGCGCAGGATATCGAACATGCCGTTTCTCCGCGCGGATCACTGTCGCTGGCGGCCGCGGCCAAAGCCTCTGCCTATCTCGACGGGCGCGATTATGCTCGCCCCGAGGATGTGGCAGAGCTGGCGCCGGATGCGCTGGCGCACCGGATGGTCCTTTCCTGGCGGGCGGTGGCCGAAGGGCGCACGGCGCGCGACGTGGTGGCAGATATCCTGTCCAGGGTGGACCCGTTGTGAACCCGGCCCTGCAATGCCCCGGCGTGGCGCTGACGGCGTCAGAGCTGATCGGGCTGCGCGCCGTTGCGCTCAACGCGAGATCCGAACCGGTGCTTGCCGCGCTTCCGGGCGGGTTTGCGACCCGCAGGAAGGGGCATGGGCAGGAGGTTGCCGATATCCGCGAATACGTGGACGGCGACGATATCCGCCATCTTGACCGGGGCACAACCGCGCGCACTGGCCAGCTGCACGTCCGCCAGTTTCAGGAAGAGCGCGACCGCGTCACGCTTCTTGTGGCGGATTTCCGGCCTGCGATGCATTGGGGGCTGGGGCGGGCCTTTCGCTCTGTCGCGGCGGCGGAGGTGCTCAGCTTCGTCGGCTGGCGGCTTGTAGAAGAAGGCGCGCGGGTCGGGCTTTTGGCGGTGGTGCCGGGTGATCCGGTCGTGGTGCCGGCCCGTGGACGCACGCGGGGCATGCTGCGGGTGATCGGCGGGCTTGTGCGGGCGCATCAGCAGTCTCTGGAACATGCCGCGAGCAGGACGGGGGCCGACGCATCGCTGGTGGGGGCATTGAGGCGCGCAGACCGGCTTTGCCCGCCGGGATCGGAAATCCTGATCGCGTCCGGCTTTGACGGCGAGGGGCAGGATCTGACCGATCAGCTGAATGCGCTGGACAGACGGCGGCACACGCGGCTGATCATGGTGTCAGATGCCGATCCCGCGCGCTTGCCTGCGGGCGGGTATCCCGTCAGAACATCGGATGGGCGACGATTGCGGCTGATGCTGGGCCAAGGCACTGCGCCCACGCCGTCCCACGAAGAAACCGTCGCTGGGCGCCGCGCATTGCGTATCGACGCGGCAGAGCCCGTCGCCAAGACGGTACAACGCGTGGCAGGCGCATTTGCAGGGGGGATCCTGTAATGAGCGAGGGGGCCATGACGCATGCCGCCATGCAGGCGAGCCTTCATGATATTGTCCTGCCTGCGGATGCCGCAGGGGGTGCCGTGGCGGGAATGTTGGCGACCCTTGCTCTGGCCGGGCTGCTGGCATTGGTCGCCGGTGGGCTGCTGCGGCTGTTCAGCCTTCGTCGTGCAAAAGTGCCGCCCGCACCGTCCCTTTATGAAAGGGTCACCGCGCTCTCCGCTTTGTCAGAGGCGGAACGCCGGACCGGGCTGCTGCATCTTCTTAAAAACGAGCGGCCAGAACGCTTTGCCAGATTGCGAGACGCGCTTTACCGCAAGGACACGCCGCTCGATACCGACAAGCTGACGGCCGAGTTGTTGGGGCATGATTGATTTTGCCGCGCCATGGGTGATCTTGCTTCTGCCCCTTCCGTGGATCGTGCAGCGCCTGTTACCGCCACGCCGGGCGGGTGGCGCCAGCCTGCTTCTTCCCGACCGGATCGGGCGCAATTTCCTGCGTGGCGCGAAATCCGGTCCGGCCGAGGCACGCTCGCTGGCGCGGCACGCGCTTTGGGCCGTATGGGTGCTCGCCCTTCTGGCTCTGAGCGGTCCGCGCGACCTTGCGCCGGTATCCGCGTTGAAGGTCTCGGGTCGGGATCTGGCCATCGCGCTGGATTTGTCCGGGTCGATGGTGCGGGATGACTTCGACCTTGACGGGGAGCAGATCACCCGGCTGGAGGCTGTCAAACATGTGGGCGCGGAATTTGCCCGGGGCAGGGGTGGGGACAGGGTGGCGCTGATCGTGTTCGGATCCGAGGCCTATTACGCGTCGCCCTTCACATTCGATGTCGAGGCCGTGGCCCGACGGATAGAAGAAGCCGCGATCGGGATTTCGGGCCGCGCGACGAATATCTCGGACGGGCTGGGCCTTGCCCTGAAACGCATGCAATCGTCACAGGCGGCCACGCGCGTTGTGATCCTGCTGTCGGACGGCGCCAACAATGCGGGCGCGGCCAACCCGCGCGGCGTGGCAGAGTTGGCCGCATCGCTTGGCATCCGGGTGCACACGATCGCCCTTGGCCCCAAGGACCTTGAGACTGCCGAGGAAGGCGAGCGCGGCGTGGTGGATGCCGCAACCTTGCGTGCGATTGCCCAAATCTCCGGGGGCGAAAGCTTTCGCGTGAGGACGACAGAAGATCTTGCCGCCGTAGCCGAGGCGCTGGACCGGCTGGAGGCGACTGACAGCGACGGGCTGGCGGCTGAACTGTACCGTGACTACTGGATCTGGCCCGCCATGGCCGCGGGGCTGATCCTTGCGGGCCTCGCATGGAGGCAGGAGGCATGAACGGGCTGGACATAACGCTTTTGCGGCCCTTGTGGCTGCTTGCGCTTTTGCCGCTTGCGGGGCTCGGCTGTTGGCTCTGGTCCCGGCAGAGCGCCCTTGGCGCATGGTCACAAGCCGCCCGCCCCGAGATGCTGCGCGCGATGGCGGCGCTGGGTCATGTAGAGACCGGCCAGGACCGCCAGCCGGTCCTGATCCGCCTCGTCGCGCTGAGCCTGATCATCCTCGCACTTGCCGGCCCTGCAAGCGAACGGCGCGAGGCGCTGTCATTTCGCAATCTGGATGGCGTTGTGATCGTCCTCGACGTGTCTCGCAGTGTGACGGAGGATTCGCGCTGGCCGCAGATCCTGACCGTGGCCCGGTTTGCGACCACGTCTCTTGGCACGCGGCCCGCGGCGCTGGTGGTTTATGCGGGCGACGCCTATCTCGCCACGGACATGACGTTGGATCTGCGGCAGTTGGGCCAAACTCTGTCGCTGATCTCTCCGGATACGGTGCCGGACAAGGGGTCGCGTCCGGAACGGGGGCTGGACCTTGCCAGCCAGGTCCTGCGCGAGGCAGAGGTGTTGACCGGGGACGTGATTCTGATCACCGATGGTGCCGGGCTGGGGCAAGAGAGCCTCAGGGCGGCGTCTGACATCACCGCGCAGGGGGCGAGGCTGTCGGTCGTCTCGCTGCAAGACAACCCGCTGGCGCAAAGCCATGCGGCAACCGGCAATGGCCGGGTCTTTGGCCTGACAGAGGTTGACGCCCTCGCGGATTGGCTCTTGCACGACACCCGCACGCGGTTGGAGCAACAGGATTACCCCTTGCTGATCTGGCGCGACCACGGCCGCTGGCTGCTGGCATTGGCGCTGCTCCCGATCCTTTTGTTGTTCCGGAGGACCAGCGCATGAGGATCGTGGCCCTGTCGGTGGTGATTTGCCTTGTTGCCGCGCTTTGGGCAGGGGGGCTCGCGCCATTTGGCCGCGTCTTTCTGGCGGCAGGCCTGCCGTCTCTTGCCGTCCCGCTTTTCAGCGATCCGGCCTGGCGGGGTGTCGCACAGTACCGGGCGGGTGACATGGCCAATGCCGCGCGCAGCTTTGCCGACGCCGGGGCGGTGTTCAACCTTGGCAACGCCGAGGCGATGCGCGGTGAATATGCCGCCGCGCTGGAGGCCTATGACATCGCCATCGCCCAGGGCAATGAAGAGGCCCGCGCAAATTTCGAGGTCGTGGCCGCCGTCTATTCAGGGCTTGGCATCGATCCAGAAGCGCTCGCACTGTTTGGAAAACGCGGCGAGGGACCAACCGCCGACAGCCACATCGCGCGTGGCAACGCCCGCGCCGCCGGGACGGGGGATGAGGTCACGAATGCCAATACGATGCTGGGACTGGCAGAGCTGGACAGCCGCGGCCGCCTTGGTGTCCGGCGAATTTTCGACGACAAGCACATGATCGCGGATGATCGCTGGCTCATGCAGTTGGCGGATGTACCCGGGGAGTTCCTGAAAGCCCGCATCGCGCAGGAATTCAAACGGCGGCAGAAGCTGGGGCTGAGCCCCCCTGACGCGGAGGACCCGCGATGAGAGTATTGATCGTGCTTCTGATGATCTCTCCCGCACTCGTCTGGGCGCAGTCCAGCGAGGTAAAGCCGGACGAGCTTGGTATCGAGGTTCTGGTAGGGGAGCGCGAAACGCCCCCTTATGTCGGTGAGATGCTGATGATCACCATCCGTGGGATGTATCACCGGCACGTCACCCGGGAGACGCTTGTTCAACCCGATCTCGAAGGCTTCAACTGGACACAGCTTGGCCCGGACATCTGGGGAGAGGAACGCATTCGCGGGCAGAAGGTGAAGATACTGGAACGGCGGATGGCGCTGTATCCTGTTCGCGCCGGGACACTGACCATCGGGTCTTTTGCCCATCGCCTGACATTGACGGACGAGCAGGACGACTGGTTCGATCACGAGATCCGGACCGCCCCCGTAACGATCAAGGTTTTGCCCATTCCGGCAGAGGCCAAAGACGACTGGTGGTTCCCGGCGTCGCGGCTGCGCATCTCGGATCAATGGTCGAACGCGCCGGATCAGTTGCAACCCGGCGAAGGCGTTTTGCGCATCCTGCATCTGGAAGCGGTCGGTGCCACGCCAGAGATGATCCCGCCCATGCCGGAACTGACGTCGCCTTCCGCGTTGATCTTTCCGCATCCCGAAAAGCGGCTGGTGGAGCTTTCCCCCGACGGGCCGGTCACCCATGCGTTCTGGCGCTGGACAATCAGGCCCACGAACGGGACCTCGGCCATTGTAGAGCCTTTGACTGTCCGGTATTTCGATACGGTCGGGCGGGTTCTCCGCGAGGCATCGATCTCTGCCCAGCGGGTCTCTTACGGGGATGTTACGCCTGCCCAGCAATCAAATGCCGCGCCCCCGGATGCTTTCAGACTGCCCGGCATCGCCAGCCTGATCCTTGGGGTGGCGGTGTTCGGCGGCGGTATCTTCGCGATCTTGCATGGCCACCGTTTTGCGGGGGGCTTGGGCTTGCGGCGGTTTCGCATACTTGACCCGGATTACCGCGCGCTGTTCCGCGCTGCCCGCCACGGTGACCGGTCCGCCCTGCGCAAGGCGGCGATTGCCCTGCTGCGCGATGATGCAAAACGCGAGGGTCGCGCAGCCATGCTCAAAGATTTTGACACAAATATCTTTGGCAAGGACGCGTCAGAGCCGGACTTGCAAGCCTTTGCCCGGGCCTTCGCACGCGGCACAAGGGTTAAGACCTACGGCTGAATTGTCCGAATCCCGGCAAAGGCACAGGCTGGGTGGTGATCGGGGCAACCGCCACCGGTCTCAGGGAGGACTTGAAATGGGATTGCTCGACAGGCTGTTCGGGGCAGGGCAGGAGACATCTGCCCCCCCGGCACCGAAATACCAACATGTGAAAATTCACCCGCAGGTAGACAGCGGCATCGCACCGACGAAGGATGGCTTTGCAGGCGGCACGCTGACGTGCAAATGCCAAACCGACCCGGTGGTCGTACGGGTTGGCGCGCAGACAGCGCATAATCACGTCTGCGGGTGTACCAAATGCTGGAAGCCGAAAGGGGCGATTTTCAGCCAGGTTGCCGTGGTGGGGAGTGACAAGGTCACGGTGGAGCAGAACGCCGACAAGCTGGAGCTGGTTGATGCCTCCGCCACGATCCAGCGCCATGCCTGCAAGGGGTGCGGCGTGCATATGTATGGCAGGGTCGAGGATGCGGGCCATCCGTTCCATGGTCTGGACTTCGTTCACACCGAACTTTCACAGGAACGCGGCTGGGCCACGCCCGAATTTGCGGCCTTCGTTTCTTCGATCATCGAGGCCGGGGTGGACCCGGGCCGGATGTTTGAAATCCGCGGCCGGCTCAACGAGATCGGGCTGCCGCCCTACGACTGCCTGTCACCGGCATTGATGGACGTGATCGCGACCCATGTGGCGAAATCGAAAGGCGTTCTGGCCTAGAGCTGGCGACGGTCTGACGGGGGAGGCCGCTGCGGCACAATAGAGGTCTTGCAAAGTTGCGGGGTTGCGTTAGCCTTCGTGCAGGGAGGCTTTACCATGCAACATTCGACCATTGCGGTGACGCAAGGGCACTTTGAGGACGTGCTCATTGTCGATGATCACCCGCTCTACTGCGACGCGCTCATGTCCGCTGTGCAGCGCGTGTTTCAGGACGCGCAGTGCCGCAAGGCCAGAACCCTGCGCGAGGCGCTGGAAGTTCTGGATCGCGGATTTCAGCCACAGTTGGTCATGTTTGACCTGAAATTGCCGGATGTATCTGGGATTTCAGGGTTTTTAAATCTACGGGCGCGGCTGCCCGACACGCCGATCCTCGTCATTTCCTCGCTCGCCACTGTCGATCTTGTTCACGCGCTGATGGACGAGGGCGCCGCTGGGTTCATGCCCAAGGACAGTTCGGCAAACGACCTCAAGCATGTCTTGCTGGAGGTCGCATCGGGGCGCAAATACGTGCCCGGTGATTTCCAGCAGATGCGCACGCCGCAACGTTCCCTGCCAGAGGATATGAGCCCGGAACTGGCGGCACTGACGCCGCAGCAGAAAAAAGTGATGAAGCTGATCTGCGCGGGCAAACCGAACAAGCAGATCGCTTACGAATTGGATCTGGCCGAAGCGACGGTAAAGGCCCATATCACCGCCTTGCTGCGACGCCTTGGTGTCAAGAACCGCACGCAGGCGGCCGTGTTGATCGAGGCGGCGATGACGAACCCCGCCAATGGGTTGGGGGATGCAGAACCCGAGGCAGCCAGCTTTCTGGCCCGCTGAGAACCCATGCGAGACAATGTCAACGGCCCGCGCTACGTGAATGTGGTGCATTCCTGCTCTGCCGACGCTGGTCAGGCGGTAACAGAAATCGTCGCTCAGATCGCGCTGGAGAAGACCCGCTTTGTCCTTGTCTTCATCCCCAGCACGATGGAACCCTGCGACGTGGCAGAGGCACTGGATCGCGCGCTTGGCGGGGTGCCCGCGTTTGGCTGCACGACGGCGGGGCAGATCACGCCCGATGGGTACGCCCATAACAGCCTGCTGATGATCGCCTTTCCTGCCCGGCATTTCCGCTGCGCCTCCATCCTCTACGACCAGCTTGACCCCATGAGCATCGAGGACATCGTTTCGGCGACGACCAAACATGCCATGCGGTTCCGGCACAGCGAAGGGTGGGAACGCTTCGCGCTGTTGTTCACCGACGGGCTTTCCAACCAGGAGGACATTCTCGCCTCCACGCTGGAGGCAGCGCTTGGCGATCTGCCGATCTTTGGTGGTTCTGCGGGGGACGGGTTGGCCTTTGAGCGCACTTACGTGCTGCACAAGGGGCGGTTTCACGCGAATGCGGCGGTGCTGTTGCTGCTGGAAACCAACTTGGAATTTCGCGGCCTGACATTTGACCACTTTCTGCCGACCGACACGCAGCTGGTTATTTCGGATGCCAATCCCGAAAAGCGTGTCGTCTACGAAATCAACGGCGCCCCGGCCGCGCAGGAATACGCCCGTCTTGTGGGCTGCCCGGTCGAGGAGCTTTGCCCGGAGATTTTCGCGGAAAATCCCCTGCTGGTCCTGCACAAGCAACGCCACTACGTCCGCGCCATCAGCGATGTCACCGACGGGCAGGGGTTGTCCTTCATGGCGGCGATTGACGACGGGCTGATCATGACGCTGGGCCGCGGCAAAGAGATCCTCAACACATTGCGCACCGGGCTGGACCAGCGCAATGACAGCGGCCAGACCCCCGATTTCGTGCTGGGTTTCGACTGTGTTCTGCGCAGGCTGGAGATTGAACAGAAAGGTCTGGCGGACCTCGTGTCAGAACGGTTTCACGAACACCACGTTTTCGGGTTCAACACCTATGGCGAGCAGCATCGCGGGCTGCATATGAACCAGACCTTCGTGGGTGTCGCCTTTTTCGGACCAGAAAGGAGGCACCTGACTTGACGCTGGTCGATCACACACTGCCGCTGGAAGAGCAGGTCCGCCGTCAGGCCAAGATCATCGATGCGCTGATGCGGCGTGCCAACCGCCAGAAAGAGCTGGGCCTGTCGGCATACAGCGCCTTTCAGGCCGCGATAGAGCTGCGCGCGCAGATCATGGAAAAGACGCGCGATCTGGAAATCGCCGCGAACGAGCTGGAAACGGTGCGGTTTGACCGCGAAAAGACGCGCGCCAGCCTTGACCATGCGCTCGCTGCGATGGAAGGGGGGTTTGCGCTTTTCTCTGACGGAGCCATGTCCGTCTGCAATGACCTCTTCCGCAACCTGATGCCGGATATCGCCGGGCGGATCACGACCGGCCTGACGCTGGAATCCTATTTCAGCCTTATTACCAAGAGCGAATGGCTGATCTCTACCGATCGCAAGCTGCACCGGACGATGGCACGTGTCGCGGACGCAGAGGGGGACGCTTCGGTCCTGTCGATCCTCGTGGAGCTGAAGGGAGATCGCTGGTACCAGCTGAGCAGTCAGCTTACGAATTCCAACGACGTGGTGCTGCTTCTGACCGAGATTTCCTCGATCGTGCGGCAGAACCGCATCGAAAAGGAAAGCCTGATTGACCAGCAGGCGGCCTATCTTCAGGCCGTGTTCGAACATATGTCCTCGGGCACCTGCACCTTCTCGCCGCGCGGAGAGGTCATCATGCTGAACAGCCGGTTCCGCAGCCTGCTGGACCTGCCCTTCACCCTGCTGCAAAATGGCACGCCATTCGCGCGGCTTTTGGAATTCGCCCGTCGCCACGATGTAATGTCGCACGAGGCGCTGGACGCTCTGGAACAGTGGCAGACGCGCGCCGCCGAGGTTGGTGCCCTGCGAATTCAGGTGTCGCAGCGGTCGCAAAGGGTGCTCGACCTTCAGGCACATCTGCTGCCCGATGGTGGCTTCGTGATCGAGCTGAAGGACGTGACATTGGAAAGCCGCGCCACCGAAACGCTGGAGCGGCGCGTGCTGGAACGCACGGCGGAACTGACCCACGCCAACGAACGCCTGACCGCACAATACGAGGAACAGGCGCGGGTCGAGGAAGAACTGCGCCTTGCCAAGGAAAGGGCCGAGGCCGCGGTTTCGTCCAAGACCCGCTTCCTTGCCGCAGCGAGCCATGATCTTCTGCAACCGATCAACGCGGCCAAATTGTTGCTGGCAAACCTGGTGGAAACCTCCGAGAACACCCAGTTTCATCCAAGCGTGACCCGGCTGGACCGCGCCTTTACCTCGACCGAACAGCTCTTGCGTTCCCTGCTGGACATATCGCGTCTGGACGGGGCCGAAACCGATGCCGTCAAGCCCTCGGAAGTCTGTCTGGCCGGACTGATGCAGGGCGTGTTCGAGGACCAGATCGCCCTGGCCGAACAGAAGGGTGTCCGGCTGAGCGTTGTGCCGTCGCGCGCCTTCGTTCTGTCCGATCCGGTCTACCTTTTGCGGTCGTTGCAGAACCTTGTCGTCAACGCAATCGAATACAATCGGCCGGGCGGGCGCGTCGTCGTCGGCTGCCGCAGACGGGGGGACAAGATCCTCTTGCAGGTCTGGGATGACGGGATCGGCATTTCGCGCAAGGATCAGGAGCGGATTTTCGAGGAATTCGGCCGTGCCGAGAATGCGCCGATCGGCACAGGCATGGGGCTGGGGCTGTCTGTTGTCGAACGCGCCTGTCGCCATTTGAACCACAAGCTCTGGCTGCGATCAAAGCCGCAAGCGGGGTCGATTTTCTGCATCGAAATGAAAGAGATCCATCCCACCCGCGACCTTCCGGAAGCGGAACCGCTGTCGATCATCCCGAACAATGAACGGCTGGATCTGATCGCAATGGTCATCGAAAACGACGAAGACGTTTTGTTTGCCACGACGGAAATGCTCCAGATGTGGGGGGCGGATGTTCTGCCGGTGCGTTCTACCGAAGAAGCGCTTCGCGATGTGCGCGACATGGGCATGCCGCCGGACATCATATTGGCGGATTACCAGCTGGACGGCGACGATACCGGCGTGCGGGCCATCGAGGAAATTCGCGCGCTTTCAAAGGTCCGGGTGCCAGCCATCGTGATCACCGCCAATCGCAGCGACATGCTGATGGAAACCGGCCGCGAGGTCGGGTTTTCGGTCATGACGAAGCCGGTGCAGGTGTCGCGGTTGCGCCCTCTCATCGAATGGAAGGTGCGCTGGCAATCACCGCATACGGAATTCGAGGCGCCGACCCCACGGGATCTACCGACAAAGGTCGGCAATGACAGTCCTGATGCACCGGCGCATTCTGCACGAGGGAGGACATGACATGATCAGAATACTGGCACTGGTTGCTGCCATGGGCGTTTTTCCCATGTCGGCAGATGCAACGAGTTTGGACGGGCAAGGCACCTATGACCTCTTGTTCCGGACGGGCACTCTGGACGAGATCGACCGGGGGACCGCACTTGTCTATGAACGCGAGACATCGAACACGCTGCTGCCCGCGGCAGAGGCCCGCGACAATGGCGAAATCGCTCTGGCCTTTGATAAGGCGCAGGAAGAACTGGCCGTTCTCGAATTCCGGCAAGGTGACAAGCATCGTGGGCTGGGGCGGTTCCCGGCCAGCGTTGGCAACCCGATGATCATGTATTTCTACGAAACCGTCATACGCGACATGGCAGAGGCCGCCGGGGGCAGCCCCTTCTACATTCGCAATCGCGTGAAAGAGGCCCTTGTAACACCCAGCGAAGCGGTCGAAGGCGAGGCCATGGTTGATGGGCACAAGATCGCGACGCAGACCATCGTTTTGCGCCCCTTTGAAGGCGATCCCAACCGCGACAGGATGCAGGGCTTCGGTGATCTGGAAATGCGCGTGGTCATGTCCGATGACGTTCCGGGCTGGTATCTGGCATTCACGGCCGAGGCTGCGGATGTCTACAGCACGAACCTTCAATTCAGCCGTCAGGAGCCCGGACAATGAGGCGCTGGCTGCCCCTGTCACTTTGTCTTCTGGCAGGCGCGGCGGGTGCGCAGAACCTTGCAGAGCGGCTGAACGATTACCCGACATTTGCGCGGGCCGATTATGTTTTCGCCTGCATGGCCACCAACGGGCAAAGCCGGGAGGTCATGCAAAGATGTGCCTGCTCGATCGACGAGATCGCCAAGATCCTGCCCTTCGAGGCCTATGAAAAGGCTGAAACCGTTCTGTCCATGCAGCGGGTCGGGGGAGAACGCATGGCGGTGTTCAACAGTGCCGCCGCCGCATCCGGTCTGGTCGCGGATCTGCGCAGGGCACAGGCCGAGGCCGAGATCATCTGTTTCCGTTGAGATGCGTCAGCGGGGTTGCGGCTCCAGCGGTTTGATCACCTCCAGCGGAAGATCCTCGAACTGCCAGCCATCTGTGCCGTCGGGAAACCAGTAGACATTGGAATACCCCCATTCCAGCGCGCGTTTCGCGGCGTTCCAGCTCATCCAGCAGTCCTGAAGACAAAAGAAGACGACGGCGTGATCCGTGTCGCCCCCTGTCACAAGATCCAGTCCCCGCTGAAAATAGGCAATCGTCGGTTCGGCGATCCGGCCGTAGCCGACATTTGGCAACCAAAGCGCACCGGGGACCGACTGCCGGGGCTTGTCGCGCCAGATGGTGCCTTCGGGCAGGTTCTCTGGCTTGGGGGCTTGAGGCAGAACATCGACAAAAGCGGCCTCTCCGGCCTGCCAAAGCCGGTGCGCCGTGGTCGTATCAAGGACGGTGGCGCCTTGTAACGTGTCGGGCACCGGGCCGCGATAGGCGTCCATTTGGTACTCGGCAGGTTCCGGCACGTCCTGGGCAAGTGCAGCAAGCGGCAACACCGATACAAAGATCAGTGCCGCCAGTCTTTTCATTGCGAGACGTCCATCAACCCGTCGCCCATGTCGGTGACAAGGGGTACTCCGGCCTCGCTCAACAGGGTGTTGATCTCTCCCTGATATCGGCGGATCAGCGAATTCAACTTCCGCTCCCAGACCTTCTCGCCCCGCCTGACGCCCATGGTGATCCGGTAGAACAGGCGTGGCGGCAAGGTTTCCCTGATCAGCGGAATGACGGTGAGGTCGGGGTAATCTGTCTTCACGAGCGGCCCCCCGATCGGACCCCAGAGTATCGCGGCCTCAATCTCTCCGGCTTCGAGGTCATTGAGCATGTCCAGCGCCGGGCTTTCGACCCTGCGATCCACGAACAGGTTGTAAGGTTTTGCCTTTCCGATCAGCCCGTTGCGCGCCATATGTGTCGCGGGCGGGCTGCCCGCGATGATACCGATCCGGGCGCCCTTCAGGCGCGCATCCGACAGGCTTTCAACTTCCGCCAAACCTGACCCACGGGGAACGATCAACGTGTAGACAGAGGTAAAGTAGTGGTTGGTGTTCTGAACCAGCTCATGGCCCTGGGCATAGGCCATGATGACGTCGCATTTCTTGACATTCAGGGTCTGGCGGACAAAACCGGTGGCCTGTGGAAACCAGGTGTATTGCACCGGCAGATCCAGCTTGCCCGCGATCAGCTCCGCCAGCTTGTTTTCATATCCCGTGCCCTCCTTGGTGGACATCGGGTAATTGCCGGGATCGGCACAGACGCGAAATGCGGTTTTCGACACCAGATCCGAGGTTTGCGCCTGCGCCACGCCAGCGCTCAGGCTGACAAGAACCGCACAAGCCGTTGTCAGACCCCGGATCGGGTCAGCCCATGCAGGCATCTTCCATTTCTCGGATGACATCGGTCTTGGCCTCTTTCTTGCCCGGTCTGCCACGGGGGACTGCTTCCATGCCGCGCGCCTTGAGGTACACGTAAATGTCGTTGAGATAGCACATGACGTTCGGGTTATCCCCGAAATGCGGCATGACGGAATTGCCGTTTTGGCGACCATTCACCACGACGTCGTAAAAATCGTAGTAATCCATATGCACGGCGGAATTCTTGATCTTCGGCGCATAGGTGGACCCTTCGCCATCCGGACCGTGGCAGACATGGCATTCCGAATGGTAGCGGCGGAAGCCGGAAAAGGTCGGCCAGTCGACCGTGCCATCCTCGGCGACATTGTATGTGGGGATGTCATCTTCGGTGAAATACATACCACCATCTTCGTAGGAGACGACGACGTCATCCTGAAATTGTTCGGGCTTCACCGGCTGGTCGCTCCAGCTTTGAGCGGCGGCGGCGAAGGGCAGCCCTGTCGACAGGGCAAGGGTAACGAGTAAATGGGATGCGGAGCGCATGATGGGCGTTCACCTTTTGGGAAGTCGTGTACGTAAGGCCCCGACGCGCAAGAAGGGGCGCGTCGGGGCCAGTGTCATGGCCTGCTTCAGTTCGGCAGGGCAAACACTGTCAGCTGACCGCCAAGTGCGGTGTAGTCGCTGAGCGCCGCATAGCCGCCAACAGCGCCAAGACCGTCATTGGGGTTGGTCAGGCCGGCCGCAAGACCGATCCCGGCCCAGCCACCAACACCCGACAGGATGCCGACATACTGCTTGCCATCGCGTTCATAGGTCATCACGTTGCCGATGATGCCCGACGGGGTCTTGAACTTGTAAAGCTCTTCACCCGTTTCGGCATGCACGGCCTTCAGATAGCCTTCGAGCGTGCCGTAGAACACCACGTCACCGGCGGTTGCCAGCGCACCTGACCAGACAGAGAACTGTTCCGGCAGCGACCACTTGATTTCGCCAGCGACGTTGTCCCAGGCGATGAAGTTGCCCATGCCACCATGGCTGTCAGGCGCCGGATACATTGCCAGCGTCGCGCCGACATAGGGCTGACCTGCGGTGTAGGACACGCGGAAGGGCTCGTAATCCATGCAGACGTGGTTTGTCGGCACGTAGAAGAGCTCGGTGTCCGGGCTGTAGGCCGCGGGCTGCTGGTCTTTCGACCCAAGTGCCGCCGGGCAGATCCCGGTCGAGTTCACGTCTTCGCCGTTCTGCTCGGTCGAGTATTGCGCCACCACTGCGGGACGACCGTAGGTTTCGCTTTCCGGGTCCATGTCGACGCCGGTGGTCCAGTTCACTGCCGGGTCAAACTTCTCGGCAACCAGCAATTCGCCGGATACACGATCCAGGGTGTAGCCCAGGCCGTTACGGTCGAAATGGGTCAGAAGCTTGCGTGCCTCGCCATCAATTTCCTGCTCCGTGAGGATCATTTCATTGATGCCGTCATAGTCCCATTCGTCATGCGGGGTCATCTGGTAGAACCATTTGGCCACGCCGGTATCAATGTCGCGGGCCATGATGGTCATGGACCAGCGATTGTCGCCCGGGCGCTGTGCCGGGTTCCAGGTCGACGGGTTCCCGGTGCCGTAATACATCAGGTTTTCGTCAAGATCCGCCGAATACCAGCCCCAGGTGGTGCCGCCACCGATCATCCACTGGTCACCTTCCCAGGTGTTGGTGCCGGAATCCGCACCGACTGGCTCGCCCAGATGGGTGGTGTTTTCCGGGTCCACGAGGATATCCTCGTCCGGCCCCATGGAATAGGCACGCCATGCCAGCGATCCATCCGCCATGTTATAGGCGGTGACAGAGCCGCGCACGCCGAATTCACCGCCCGAGATACCGACGATCACCTTGTCTTTGACCGGAAGAACGGTCGCAGTGTTGGTCTCACCGATCGAAGCGTCACCGTTCTGAACCTCCCAGACGACTTCGCCGCTATTGGCATCCAGTGCGACGACCTTGGTGTCGGCCTGATGGAGGAAGATCTTGCCATCGGCATAGGCGACACCACGGTTAACGGTGTCACAGCACATGACCGGAATAACATCCGGGTTCTGCTTGGGCTCATACTTCCACAGGATGCGTCCATCATCGGACAGATCAAGCGCATAAACGATGTTGGGGAAGGGCGTGTGCACATACATCGTGTCACCCACCACCAGCGGCGAGCCTTCGTGGCCGCGCAGCACACCGGTCGAGAACGTCCAGGCGACCTGAAGATCGCCGACATTTTCGGCGTTGATCTGGTCAAGTTTGGAATAACGCTGGTTCTTGTAATCCCCGGTCTGGATCGCCCATTGCGTCGGGTCGTCCATCAGGGTCACGAGGTCGTCGTTCGCGTAGGCCATCGTGCCTGCGCATAACGCGATCCCGGAAGTCAGAAGCATCAGTCTTTTCATAGCTCTCTCCCTTTGGCGCAGCTGTTTGTGCCGCAAATTGCGCAGCCCCGTCGGTGTGACGGGCTGCGGGTTGTTGCCGGACCGGCTGGTCCTCTCCTCCCTTCCGATCCGGCAGATCCCGTGTCTCGCGCTATTCCGAGAATGTCGCGAGATAGGCGATGACGTCGGCCCGGTCGTCTTCTTTGCGCAGGCCGGCAAAGGACATCTTGGTGCCCTTGGCATAGTCTCTGGGTTTTTCGAGGAAGGCCGCAAGTTCGGCCGCATCCCAGACTTTGCCCTCGGCACCCATGTCCTTGAGCGCGTCGGAATAGCTGAATTCCTCAACTTCTGCGATCTGGCGGCCGACAATACCGTTCAGCATGGGGCCGACCCGGTTCTTGGCGTCGTCGCCAACGGCATGGCAGGCTTTGCATTTGCGAAACACTTTTTCACCTTTGGCGACATCGCCTTCGCCGCCATGGGAGTCTGCAAATGCCATGGCCGGAGCCATGCAGATAGCCAGGATGCCGATGATTTTCTTCATATATTCAGGTCTCCATTCAGTTCAGACGCTCCGCATGCCACGCGACATGGTCGCCTGCGAAAGTATTCACAAAATAATAGGAATGATCATAGCCCCTCTGGATGCGAACTGTGCCCGGAAGGCGGCATTTGGCCATTGTTTTTGCAAGGGCTTCGGGACGAAGCAGGTCCAGAAACTGGTCACTGGCCCCCTGATCGACAAGGATATCGCTTTTCCAGCCATGTTCTTCCAGCAGCAGCGTGCTGTCATAGTCGGACCACTCGGTTTCGTCATCGCCCAGATAGGCGCTCAGTTGTTTGCGCCCCCAGTCGGACTGGGTGGGATTGGCGATCGGGGCAAAGGCCGACAGCGAGTCGAACAGATCCGGATTGCGCACCGCCATGATGATCGCCCCGTGCCCGCCCATCGAATGCCCGGTGATGCCGTGACGGTCGAGCAGCGGCAGGTTTTCGAGCACGGCGCCGCGCAGTTCGTTGACCACGTAATCATACATCCGGAAATGCGACCGCCACGGGTCTCGGGTCGCATTGACGTAGAATCCCGCGCCCTGTCCCAGGTCATAGGCCTCGTCATCCGCCACACCAGTGCCGCGCGGGGATGTATCGGGATAGATGACCGCCAGCCCGTGACGGGAGGCATGCTCTTGCAAACCTGCCTTGGTCATCGCGTTTTCATGCGTGCATGTCAGACCCGACAGGTACCACAAGACCGGAACCGGCCCGTCCTCGGCCTGTGGCGGCAGATAGGCGGCGAAGGTCATGTCGCAGCCGCAGCTGTTCGACGGATGCCGAAAGACCTTCTGCGAGCCCCCGAAACTGCGGTTTTCCGATAGCAGCTCGAACGACATTTCTAGAACTCCACGACGGCGCGGATCGACTTGCCTTCATGCATCAGGTCAAAGCCGTGGTTGATCTCGTCAAGTGTCAGCTTGTGGGTGATCATCGGGTCGATCTCGATCTTGCCGCTCATGTACCAGTCGACGATCTTTGGCACGTCGGTGCGGCCCTTTGCGCCGCCAAAGGCGGTTCCGCGCCAGACACGGCCTGTCACCAGCTGGAAGGGGCGGGTGCTGATCTCTGCCCCGGCAGGCGCCACCCCGATGATGATCGACTCTCCCCAACCCTTGTGGGCACATTCCAAAGCCGTCCGCATGACGTTGACATTGCCCGTCGCGTCAAAGGTGTAATCTGCGCCTCCCTTGGTCAGTTCGACCAGATGCGCAACGATATCGCCGTCAACTTTGGATGGGTTCACAAAATCGGTCAGCCCGAAATGGCGCGCCATCTTTTCCTTGTCGTCGTTCAGATCAACCCCGACGATCTGATCGCATCCGGCGAGCCGAAGACCCTGAATGACGTTGAGTCCGATGCCCCCAAGGCCGAACACCACGCAGCGCGATCCGATCTCTACCTTGGCGGTGTTGATGACCGCGCCGATCCCGGTGGTGACGCCGCAGCCGATGTAGCAGACCTTGTCAAACGGGGCGTCCTTGCGGATCTTGGCAAGGGCAATTTCCGGCACGACCGTGTGGTTGGCAAAGGTCGAGCACCCCATGTAGTGATGGATCGGCGTCCCATCCAGCATGCGAAACCGGGTTGTTCCGTCGGGCAAGAGCCCCTGTCCCTGTGTCGCACGGACTTTCTGGCAAAGGTTCGTCTTAGGGTTGAGACAATATTCGCATTCGCGGCATTCCGGAGTGTAGAGCGGGATGACATGGTCACCGACCTCCAGCGTGGTGACGCCTTCGCCCACTTCCATGACGACTCCAGCGCCTTCATGGCCCAGGATCGCCGGGAAAATCCCTTCGGGATCGTCGCCCGAACGGGTGAATTCGTCAGTGTGGCACAGACCGGTTGCCTTGATCTCGACCAAGACCTCTCCGGCCTTGGGGCCGTCCAGTTCGACTTCCATGATTTCAAGCGGTTTGCCCGCTTCGACTGCGACGGCAGCTCTTGTGCGCATAGGTCATGTCCTCCCTGATACGCGGGGTGTAGTGGCGTATCCTTGCGCAAGAGTATCGTGTTCGTTGGTATACCGAACAATTAAGACAATGGTGGGTGTTCCGCCGAGGGCGCTTGTACAAATACCGTCCCCATGGTCCACTCACCAACAGGGAGGTGTCAAATGAAACGACTGAAAACCGGCCTTCAGGCCCTTGTTTTTCTCAGCCTGGCAACCCCTGTTGCCGCTGCCGATTTCGCAGACCCGACCTGGCCCTGCATTCAGCGTAAGGTTGCGCGTCTGTCAGTCGGGTTGATGTGGCCCGTCCCGATCGACCCAGAATTCGAACCAAGCGCCGAATTGCGTCCCGAGATTGACGCGCTGGCCGAATCGCTCTCGCTGCGCCGGATTGACCTGACCGAGCTGGAGCCGGACGTGGCCGCCTTCGCACAAAGCGTCGATGGCGACGCCCAGCTTCTGGGGCTGGTCTTTGCCGAGGTGTTCAACGCGCTTTCAAACCGCCGGACGCGCATCATTGAAGGGATAGAGGATTTCTCGCTCGGCCAGATTGCGCTTTCGGAAAAAATCGACATGGCCCGCGTTGAGATGGATGCCATCATGGCCAAGGCGGAACCCGATTTCGACCGTGTCGATCAGTTGGAAGAACAGCTTGATTGGGATCAGGTGATCTATTCGGACCGCCAGAAATCCATCACCTATCTCTGCGAGACGCCGGTACTGCTTGAAAAGCGGCTGTTCGAGGTGGCTCGCATGCTACAGATGAACCTGTCAGATTAACGCGGCTATTCCCATTCAAGTTCGGTGAAAGCCACGGTGGCATTGCGCGGATTGTAAGCCTCGAACAGGTCCCAATGCGGGGCTTCGCTTTCGGCAATCGTCTGGACGGCGTCGCCAAGTCTTTGGCCCTCGGCGATTGCCTGTTCCGTATCGGCGGCCAGTACGTCAAGATAGCGGACGAGCGGGGCAGCGCTGTCCGGCCAGTCCAGAAACGGGCCACCGTGACCAGGCACGATGCCGGTAAGGGGGATCTGCTGCATTTCCGACAGCACCGATTGCCAGCCGCGCAATTTCCCGTCGAGCGCGGGCGTGTGACGGTCAAAGACAAGATCGCCGGTGAACATGACACCGCTGGCGTCGTCCCTCACCGTCAGGTCATTGCCCGTATGTGCGTTTGGCCAGGCCCGAAGGTGCAAGACCCTGTTGCCAAGGTCCAGTTTGTCCCGGTCCTCCACGGTCCGGGTCACGGGAAATACCTTGCTGCCGATGAAGGCTTGCGGCCCGATCAGGCGGGACAGGCTGTCGCTGTAATTCTCCTGCCGGTCGGTCAGCGCGCGCGGCAGGGCGGCATGCCCGATGAAGGTCGCGCCAAGCTCTGCAAAGGGTGCGCAGCCGAACACATGATCGGGGTGCATATGGGTCAGGATCACATGCGACACGGGCAGGTCTGTCCTTTGCCGGATCGCCCGCCACATCGCCTCGCCAATCCACGCCGCACTCCCACAATCGATCACCGCGACAGAGCGTTCCCCGATGATAAACCCGGTATTCGCAACATTGCCGAGGTTCTGGCCGTCTGGCTCCTCGATCCGGCCAAGATGCGCAAAGACACCCGGTGCGACTTCTTCGACCTCCAGTACCTGCCCAAGCGGGACACATTTGGCGTCATCTCGCGCGCCCAGAGCAGCCTCGCAACCTGCTTTGTCCGCGGCCTCAAATCCGGGCAGCAGAACATGGCGGCAAGGCGCTTCGGCAAGACCGATGCAAACGGTTAGAACAGCTTCAAACATGCCCGACATTGTCCAACATACGCAATCGTGAGCAACGCATACCTTCTGTCATATGTGAAATTTGCGCGTTTCGTGATAGCTTCGCGCAATCATACATGCCGGGAGGAGGACGTATGCCCCCGAAATTCTTCGTCGCAGCGGTTTTGGCCGCGATGGCCACGACGCCTGTACTGGCCGCCGAAACCGTCGATAACCCGTTGACTGAAAGCGCAACCTGGGAGGATCTGCGCTTTGACGTGATGGGAGAGCGTGAACTGGCCGATGGCGCCGCATTACTGGAGCTGGATGCGCCCTACCGGGCCCATGACGCCGCCACCGTGCCCATCATTCTCAGGCAGCTGGATCCCGACGCCACCATCCATCGCGCCACCGTGGTGATCGACGAAAACCCGGCCCCCGTCGCCGCAGAGCTTGGATTCAGCGCTGCCATGCATCCGATTGATTTCGAAATGCGGGTGCGGGTGAACCAGTATTCCAATGTGCGCGTCATCGCAGAAACAGACAGCGGGGCCTTCATGACCGGACGCTTCGTGAAAGCGTCGGGCGGCTGTTCGGCGCCTGCGTCACGCGACCCGGAAATCGCCCTTGCCTCCATGGGCCAGATGAAGCTGCGCATGTTCACGGACGCCCCGCAGATGTCGACGCCGCGACGCGAAGCGCAGATCATGGTACGCCATCCCAACTATTCCGGTTTGCAGCGTGATCAGGTGACCCAGCTTTTCATTCCGGCGCATTTCATCGACCATATGGAGGTCTGGCAGGGCGACGAGCTGCTCTTCACCATGGATGGCGGCATCTCGGTCTCGGAGAACCCTGTTTTTCGCTTTTCCTATGCGGATAACGGCACGACAAGCCTGCGGGTCAAGGCGACCGACACAGAGGGCAATGCCTTTGAGACGGAGCTTCCCAAAGCAGCGGAAGGGTAGGGCGCGCCCGCGCGCGGCCTAGTAGCCTGCGAGGCTTTTATGGGCGTGGCTGACCGTTCCATCGGTATCCGTCATCGTCACGTCCACCGACTGCGTCTTGCCCGGGACGGACAGGCCGAGCCGCGGATTTTCGGACAGGGAAATCGACCCCGTGACGCTGACATAGCCCCCGCCATCCAGATCGACATCGACAGTCTCGACATAACGCATCGGGATGAAGAGCAACGTGATCTGGTCCATCTGCATTCCGGAATGCGACGGGTGCTGGATATCCAGATCCAGCTTGCGCTGGCGCAGCATTCCGGCGGTCAGCCCCAGATCGGTCAGCTTCGGCAGCCCGGATGCCACCTCTATCTCCATCTGGCCAAGTGTCGCCAACGCGTCTTTCGGATCTGTCCCCGGCGGGGCGGAACAGGCACCCTGACCGGAGGTTTTCACAAAAGTCTCGACGACGAAAAGCTGGCCATCAGTGGTCTCGGCCACGACATGCAGTGGCGTCGGGCCATTGACCCGCATCGTCACGTCGAAGAAGAACTGCGATTGCGGATGCTCCAGTTCAAACACCGCTGAAACGGGCATCGGGTTTTCATCAAGAACAAGCGTTACCTCTCCGATCAGCAACCCGTGCGGCGCGGCAATCTGCGCCGCGATTTGCGTGCGCGCGTCGTCTCGCGTCCGGTAGGGCGCGTCAATGGCGATGACATTCGCGCCATCCTGTAGAACGCGATCGCCGTACAGCTCCGCGCTCAGGTAGTCCCAGCTTTCCCCGGCCAGCGCCGGTAATCCAGAACCGCAAATCAGAACGGCGGCAAGTAAGGCTTTCATTCCCAGTCTCCTCCCAGAATGAACGTGCCAAAGGCGCGCGGACCGTCACCTGTTGCATATTCGGATACCACAGTCAGGGTATTTGCGTCGATAAGGTTGAGCGTATTGTCGAACCAGTTGACCACGGCGACATGGCGACCGTCAGCGCTGGAGTCGATGCCTTCGGGGTATTCGCCGACCTCAATCGTGGCCAGATGCTCAAGCGACACAAGGTCGATCACACTGACCGTATCGGCATATTGGTTCGACACGAAGGCGCGCCCGGCAGCGAATGCCACCCCGTAAGGCCGCTCGCCGACGGGCACGGTTGTGGCGTCGCCCGTTTCGGGGTGCAGCACGGTCACGTCGTTGGAGCCGACATTCGCAACAAAGAGCCGCCCGTCAGGCGCAAAGCGCAGGCCAAAGGGCCGCTCCCCGACCTTGTGCCGCGCGATCAATGCCATGGTCTGCGCATCGAAAAGGGAGACCTGATTGGCATCGCGGTCCGCTGACGCGAGAATGTGCCCGCCCGGCGACAGGGCAAGACCCGCAGGCGCCGCGCCGGTCTGCAGCTCGGCCTTCAGGGTCAGGTCGCGCGCGTCCAGAACCCATACCCGGGCATTGTACCAGTCCGAGATAAAGACTTGCCCGCGCGCTGCGTCCAGCGCGATCCCGACCGGGCCACCCTCCAGCGTGGCTGTGGCCTCTATCGACCCGTCGGGCGCAAACCGCCTGACCTCTGCGCTGTCCGGGGACACGGTGAAAACCGCGCCATCCGGCGCCACGGCGACACCAGCGGGCTTGCCCGGAACGTCCCATGTCCTGCTGGCGCCGGTCTTGAGGTCAAGCACGGTGACCATGTCGCCGTTCTGGCAGGTGACAAAGGCAATATCGGCGGCCCCCGGCAAGGCGGAGGCCACCAGCAGGATCAGCGCCTCAAGAGCCCGGCGCACCGAACTTCTCGACCAGCGCGTCAAGCCCGACCTGATAAACCGCTGTGACCGCCGCGATTGCGGCCTCGTCATTAAGCTCTTCGGGCGGGTCGTTGTTCGGGTAACCGCGATAGAAGGCACCGCGCCATTCCACGATCGATCCGCCGCCATCACGGGGCAAGACGGTCAGATGCGAGGAATAGTTCGTCACCGGCAGAACCTCGACCGCGACCTCTGTGATCCGGTAGGAATAGCTCATCTTCTCGGCGCTGTACTTGTAGAGCACCTCGGAGATTGTTGGCCCGTCTTCCTCGCCAAGTGTCAGAACGCGGGTCGCGTCAATCTCGTTACCGTTCTCTCCGGTCGTTGCATAGGCCGCCGGATGCCAGCTGAAATCCTGGAAATTGCCGATCACGGCCCAGACATCCGCGGGCTCTGCTCCAAGCTCTGCCGTCACGGTCACCTTTTGCCGGGTGGGCCCATGCGCCAGAACCAGCGACGGGATCGCGACAGCGACCATCGCTGCCATCAACAGGTTGCGTCGTTTCATTTTTCCTCCCATTTGAAAAACGTGTTGTCGGGTCTGGACCGCATGCCGCGCCGCCAGCCTTCATCGAAACCGCCACGGGCCGACATCGTGGTCCCGAGATCTTGACGGTGCAGGCTCCACGTCATGTTTGGCACTGGCTGCACCTTGTCCGTGGTTCAAAAATTCTGTCGAGTGTTTGATGCGCTGACGCCAAATAGAAAGGCATCTCGACCGTGGCGGAGGCGCGCCCGCGCGACTGCGTACCCGGCCTTCCAAGGCGGTTCGGCTGGGCCGGATCGCGGTCAGGTCCTGACATTTTCGCGAATGTGACCAGCAGCTTTATCTCGCAGAGCGCGACCTTCGCGTTCAGCGCCGTCCGTGTGGTGCAAAGACTGGTCAACACAAGGATCACCCACCGCATTGTCGGTCCGTTCTTATGAAATAAGAATCGAGAGCCATACTGAAGCTGCTACGCTACCTGTAACAACGCCGGCAAAAGTATCGGTTACAAAACAAGATGCTAGCTTTAGGGTCGCGTTCGGGGATTTGCATGCAAGGGGGGAGAAGCGAATGCGCAAACTGGTGATGCCATTGGCAATCGCATTTCACTTCATCTGTCTTGCCACGGCCGCGCTGGCGCTCGACGTCCGCGCCGGCGTTTTGCGTGTCGACTATACAGAGGTTTTGCCGATTTCGCGCTTTGATCTCAAACCTGAGGACATAGGCTTTGCCGGGGCGCAGTTGGCTGACGAGGATAATGGCACGACGGGCAGCTTTCTTGGCCACAGCTATGAAACGGTGACGATCGCTGCCCCGCCCGAGGAGGCAGAGGCCGCGCTTGAAGACTTGCTGGCGGACGGTATCCGGCTGATCGTTGTCATCGCCCGCGCCGAGGACCTGCTGCGCCTAACGGATATTGCAGCCCAATCCGACGCCTTGGTCTTCAACGCCGCCGCGCCGGATCTGGAGCTGCGCGACGCCAATTGCCGCGGCAATCTTCTGCATATTGCGCCGTCCACCGCGATGAACACCGATGCGATTGGCCAGTTCGCCCTGTGGAAGAAATGGGACAAGTGGCTGCTGGTCTCAGGGTCCAATCCTGCGGATGAAGCCATCGCCGAAGCCTTTCGCCGGACCGCCAACAAGTTCGGCGCAAAGCTGGTAGCCGAAAGAACGTTCGAGGATACTGGGGGCACGCGGCGCACCGACTCTGGCCATGTTCTGGTGCAGCGGCAACTGCCGGTCTTCATGCAGCGCACAGACGACCATGACGTGGTCATGACGGCGGATGGCACCGACTATTTCGCGCGCTACCTGCCATATCACCTGTGGACACCGCGCCCCGTGATGGGATCGGCGGGGCTTCGGCCCGTCACGATGCACGGCGCGCATGAGGCCTGGGGCGCCACGCAATACCACACAAGGTTCGAGGCGCTGGCCGGTCGCTATGTCACCCCTGTCGATTACAATGTCTGGCTGTCCCTGAGGATCGTCGGAGAGGCGGTCACACGGGCGCAAACGGCCGATCCGCAAGGGGTGCGCGATTACGCATTGTCAGACGAATTCGAACTGGCGGCCTTCAAGGGGCAGAAGGTGACATTCCGCGACTGGAACGGGCAGCTCCGCCAGCCGATCCTGCTGTTCGACGGGTCGATCACTGTCAGCGTCAGCCCGCAGGACGGATATCTGCATCAGGTCTCGCCGCTTGACACATTGGGGCTTGATCGCCCGGAATCGAAATGCACAGCCTTTGAGTGAGGATTTCCGCATGAAAAACCTGTTGCTCGGTATAACTCTCCTTTGTTCTTTCGCAGCGCCCGTCTGGGCCAACAAGGCGTTCGTTTCAAATGAGCGCGACAACACCATCAGCGTCATCGATACCGATAGCTGGGAAGTCATCCACCAGTTCAACGGCGGCAATCGTCCGCGCGGCATCACGCTAAGCCCGGATGGCACAAAGCTATATGTCTGCGCATCGGACGATAACCTCGTGCGGGTTTTCGACACGGAAACCTATGAAGAGCTGCCATCACTGCCCTCCGGCCCGGACCCGGAACTGTTCATCATCGAACCGTCTGGAAAGCGGCTGTATATCGCGAATGAGGATGACAACCTCGTCACCGTGACCGACACCGAAACACGCACCGTCCTTGCCGAGGTGCCGGTCGGGGTCGAGCCCGAAGGCATGGGGATGAGCCCGGACGCCAAATGGGTGGTGAACACGTCTGAAACCACGAATATGGCGCATTTCATCTCTACCGAGGATTACCAGATCAAGCATAACGTGCTGGTTGATCAGCGCCCGCGCTACGCGCAGTATTCGGCTGACGGGACCCGGCTTTTCGTGTCATCGGAAATCGGCGGGACGGTGACCGTTATGGATATCGCCGCCGATGGGACACCGGAGGTGATCAAGAAGATCAGCTTCGAAGTGCCGGGCGTGCTGCCTGAATGGTTGCAGCCCGTAGGGGTAAAGGTGACGGAGGATGGCAGCCGGGTTTTTGTCGCGCTGGGGCCGGCAAACCGTGTGGCCGTGATCGATGGAGAAAGCCTGGAAGTCATCGACTATATCATCACCGGGCAACGCGTCTGGCAGCTGGCTTTCACGCCGGGCGAGGAATACCTGCTGACGACAAATGGCAATTCGAACGACATCACGGTGATCGATGTCGCTCGGGAAAAGGCGATCAAATCGGTTCAGGTCGGCCAGCAGCCCTGGGGCGTGGTCGTGACACCTGAATAACGGAGGAAAACTGATGATGAAAACACTGGCTGCAGCGCTTTCAGCCTGCCTGCTATGCGGACCCGGCGCAGCAGCACCGCTTTGTGATGATATGGGTTTTGCCGGGCTTTTGGCCAAATGCAACCGCGGTGAAACGATACAGCTGACGCTTGCCTCTGGCCAGCCGCTGGGCGAAGATGTCACGCTGCAATCGGGGGCCTATTACAAACTTGAGATCACGGCGGACGGGTCGGCAGAGCTTGCCATCGAAGGCAAGGATTTCTTTCGCGCGATCTGGATGAACGAGATTGTCATCAACAAGATCGAAATCCGGCCCATGGCTATCGACTCGATCGAATTTGACAAGGCGGGCACGGTAGAGCTGTCCTTTATCGCGATCAAACCCGGCAGACACGTGCTGCAAATTCCAGGAACAACCGGCGAGACACAGCGCATCACGATCAGCATCCAATGAAAGGTGACCTTAAATGAAACGTATCATTGCACTTGTCGCACTCATCGCATCCCCGGCACTGGCCGAGGGCCATCTTGACGCCGACACGATTGCCAAGATCGAAGCGATGCTGGCCGATATGGAATGCCAGATGGATCCTGACGACATTGAAGTCGAGGATGACGGATATGAGCTTGACGACGTGATCTGCAAAGGTGGATTACAATTCGACATCGAGCTTGACGCCGAATTGAACGAAGTCGGGCGGCGCGCGGAATAACCCGTCGCAATTCCTTTGGGGGGGAACATGAAACTGAAACTTCTCGCGCTGGCCGTCTCGGCCATGATTTGCGGTCCGGTCGTGGCCGATACGTTAACTGTCCGTGCCGCCGTTCTGAAGATCGGAACGGTAAACTGGGAACTGGCGACGATCACCCGGAACGGTTTTGACGAGGCCCACGGGTTTTCGCTGGATGTCCAGCCTTATGCCGATAATGGCGCGACGCGGATTGCGGTCGAAGGCGGCGAGGCTGATATGGCTGTCGCAGATTGGATCTGGGTCGCGCGTCAGCGGGCGGCGGGCAAGGATTACGTTTTCATCCCTTATTCCAAAGCCGTGGGCAGCCTCGTCGTGCCGGAAGGGTCCGACGCGCAAAGCCTTGAAGACCTTGCAGGTGGCAAGATCGGCATCGCGGGTGGTCCGCTGGACAAAAGCTGGCTTATCCTCCGGGCTTATGCGCAGCAACAATCCGGTTTCGATCTGAAAGCCGAGACAGAGCAGGTGTTCGGGGCTCCGCCGCTGATCTTCAAATCCGGGCTGGGCGGTGATTTCGCCGGGGCGATCAACTTCTGGCACTTCCTGGCCAAGATGAAGGCCGCCGGTATGCGGGAGCTGATCTCGGTCGAGACTGCAGGTCAGGCGTTGGGGCTGAACACGGATACGCCTTTGCTGGGATATTACTTCAAGGAAAGCTTTCTGGCCGAAAACCCCGGACTTGCGCAGGCATTCTACGACGCCAGCCGCGACGCCAAGGACCTGCTTGGCACCTCGGACGAGGCGTGGGAAGCAATCCGCCCGCAGATGAATGCGAGTTCCGACGCCCAGTTCGACCAGCTGAAAGCCGACTGGATCGCGGGCATCCCCGCGCGCGGCCCGGTTGATCTGGCAGGGGCCGACAAGATGCTTGCGCTGATGAACGATCTGGGTGGCGCCGAGCTGGTGGGCGAGGCGACCTCTGTTCCTGACGGGTTGTTTGCGGATGTGAAGTGACTGACCCAAGACTGACGCCAATTCTGTCGATCGCAGGTCTTTTCGGGCTGTGGATCGTCGCCGCCGCCTTGACGGGTGATCCCCAGGTGCTGCCACAGCCCTGGGGACTTGCCGCGCCTTTGGTGCAGGAATTGCGCTCGGGCGAGCTGATCCGCCATCTTGGCGCCACCTTGCTGCGGGTGGTCTGGGCCTTCGGGCTTGCCATGGGATTGGGGCTGGCACTGGGTCTTGCCATGGGCCGGTTGCCGCGCCTGAATGCATGGCTCGACCCGTGGTTGGTCATCTTCCTCAACCTGCCCGCGCTGGTCCTGATCGTGCTTTGCTACCTTTGGATCGGCTTGACAGAGACCGCGGCGATCCTTGCGGTCACGCTGAACAAGATACCCAATGTCACGACCGTGATCCGCGAAGGGGCCCGCGCGTTGGATCCTCAGCTTGATGCAATGGCGCATGTATACCGGATGGGCCGGCTGGCGCGTTTGCGCCACATCGTGCTGCCGCAAATGGCGCCCTTCATCACAGCGGCCGCGCGGTCTGGCGTCGCTGTCATCTGGAAGATCGTGCTGGTCGTCGAATTCCTGGGCCGTTCCTCTGGCGTCGGGTTTCAGATCCACCTGTATTTCCAGCTTTTCGATGTGGCGATGGTGCTGGTCTACGCCCTGTCGTTCATCTGTGTGATGCTCGCTGTCGAATGGCTGCTTCTGCAACCGTGGGAACGCCGCGTGCGAAGGTGGCGCAGCGCATGATCACGGTTGGTATACGCAGCAAGTTCTTTGGCGCCACGCAGGTGCTGGGGGACATCAGCTTCACGGTCGCTGGAGGCGAAACCGTCGCCGTGCTGGGACCGTCCGGCGTTGGGAAATCCACGCTTCTGCGCATCGTCGCGGGGATCGATACCGATTTCGACGGGCGCGTCGACCGTCCGGAAAACATGGCAATCGTTTTTCAGGAACCCACCTTGTTGCGCTGGCGCTCTGTGCTGGACAACCTGATGGTGGTGCATCCCGACCTTGGTCGGGACCGCGCGATGGCCGCACTTGAACGTGTGGGTCTGGCCTCCAAGGGCGCCGATTATCCGGGGCAGCTTTCACTGGGACAACAGCGCCGCCTCGCGCTTGCCCGGGCTTTCATGGGCCGACCCGAGGGGCTCATCATGGATGAGGCCTTTGTCTCGCTCGATCCCGCGCTGGCCAAGACAATGTTCGACCTGACCAGATCGCTGATCGCGGAAACCCAGCCTGCCACGCTGCTTGTCACCCATGACATTGCCGAGGCCGAAGCGCTCGCAACCCGTATCCTGTCCCTGTCTGGCAGCCCGGCTACGCTGTCAGAGCATACCAGTGCCTGACGTCATCGTGGCAAAGGGGTTGTGGGGGGACAGACAGGCGCCTTCAATCCCGGAGCGGCGCGCAATCCGGGTCAAGGATCGGCGCGAACCTGTCATCCGCAAGCGCCCGGCGCGTCTGGCCAAGCAACCGGTCGTAATCCCGCTCGACATAGGAAATGAAATCCGGGTCATTCGTCTGCTCGACCTGAGCTTGCGCCACTGCATGCAGCATGAAGACATCGAATTCACAAAGCCCCGGTGGATTGCTGCGCAGGATTGCCCGCATGAACGGTTCGGACGTCCAGATCAGCCGGCGTGGATTGACCGGGTATTCCTGAAGTTTGGACAGGAAGGACCCGTCACGCGTGAACAAGAGCACATCCATGCCAAAAGTGAATGCCTGAAACAGTTCCTCGATCAGGATCGACCGAAAAAACTGCGCTTCGATCCCCGACACCGGGCGATCTGGCTGGGACACCATGATATGCGTCCCCTGTCCACGCCTGCCGAAAAAGGTCTGTCCCATGGCCGGAGAGGTCGCAGCATAAAACCGGCCAGTCGGCAGGCCAAGCCCGTAGATCTCGTTCATCCAGGCAAGATCGTCTGACAGATCCCGGTTCGGCGGCGCCCCCGAATAAAGCCGCAGAGTCACGACACGCCCGCTGCCGCAATCACGGCCCGCGCGCCCGGCATAGCGCATTGGCATCGGTTTCAGAAACGCATCCGCCCAAAGGGCCCTGAACGCGTTGATCACCTCAAGGGTCTGCGCCTGTGGGCGATCCCCGACGATGCAAAGGGCCGCGCCGGCAAAGCTGCGCGCGTGGATGCGTACGGGAATGGACAGATCCCGCCCCAGCATATTAGTGCGAAGCTGGTATCCCCATCCGCGCTTTGCCAGATTGACATATTCCGCCTTCCCGGCGTTCCCGGGCGCGACCGTCCAGACCAGCAGAACCAAGGCGCAGCCGAGTTGCGCAAGACATGAGAACACGTTTTTCAACTGGAGCGGTGACATGGGCCCTTTGAAACAGCACTGGTTAAGCAGTCTGCACCTTAGCATAGCGTGAACCAGAAGTCTGGCCAGTGCCGACCTAAGGTGCTTTGGCGGGCGCGCTGCGGTAGACCAGCTCTGCCTCGGCCGACGCATGGGCGGCGGCCTGATCCTGCAATCGGCCGTGATGGGGGGATTTCACGCAAACCGGGTCGGTCGCGTTGGCATCCCCCAAAAGCGCCATTGCCTGGCACCGGCAGCCGCCGAAATCGACGGTCTTTCGCTCGCAGCTTTTGCATGGATCGGCCATCCAATCTGTGCCGCGATAGGCGTTGAAGGCGGCGCTGTCGTACCAGATGTCGCGCAAGCGGCGGTACCGGACAGACTCAAACTCCAGATGCGGGATCGATTGCGCGGCATGGCAGGGCAGCACCAGCCCGTCCGGAGCGACGTTCAGCCCCGTGGTTCCCCAGCCCCCCATGCAGCGTTTCGGATAGTCGGAATGATAATCGGCCGGAACGTAGTCGATGACCAGCTTGCCCTTCAGGGCGACACGCGCCTCCGCAACGATGCGCGTGGCTTCTTTGGCCTGTTCTTTGGTGGGCATCAGCGCATCCCGGTTCTGAAGGGCCCAACCGTGGAACTGCACGGTAGCAACCTCTATGCGCCGGGCGCCCATTTCAACGGCCATCTCTATGGCGCGGGGCAGTTGGTGCAGGTTCTTGCGGTGCAGCACGGCATTCAAGGTCAGGGGAAAGCCAATCTCGGCGATCCACCCGGCGACTTTCATCTTGCGATCAAACCCGCCGCGATACCCGCCGATCATGTCGGCCATCCCGGCATCGGTGCCCTGTAGCGAAAGCTGGATATGGTCCAGTCCGGCCTCGTCCAGCTCTGCCAGCCGTTTTTGCGAAAGACCAATCCCCGAGGTTATCAGGTTCGTGTATAGCCCGGCAGTGCGTGCGGCATGGACGAGCTCTGTCAGATCGCGCCGCGATGCAGGTTCGCCACCTGAAAGATGCAGTTGCAGCACGCCCAGATCTGCCGCCTGCCGGAAAACATCCGCCCATGTCGCGGTTTCAAGCTCTTGATCCTGTTGCGCCATTTCGATCGGGTTCGAACAATAGGGGCAGGATAGCGGACAGCGGTAGGTCAGCTCGGCCAGCATCGCGATGGGGGGCACGGTCATGGCGAGACGTCCAGAAAGCGCCGGTTGCGAAGCGCAGTCAGGAAGCCTTCGCTATCGTCGGCAATCTGCGCCTGCGGAGCGCTGTATTTCTCTGCCAGGCTCGCCGTGATCTCCGCGAAACTGCGCCTGCCATCCACCTCGGACAGGACCGCGTGGCCAATCGCGTCCAGAGTGACCGCACGTTCGGGCGCCAGCAGAACCCAAGTGTCGCGAATCTTGTCGAAATGCAGCCGCACGCCGCGGGGCAGGGCGGGGATGCTCGACGGGTCCATCACGATGCCCTCTGCAACAGAAGCCCGGTGCCCGGCACCCAGCCACCGGGCGGAATGCGACCTGGCTCTACATATGCGCCCCAGAGCGCGTCAAGCTGCGACCACAGGACATCCGTCTTGAAGATCAGCGCGTCGGCCGCCGCATCCTGTTTTTCCTGTGTGTCAGCATGATCAAGCACCCAAGCAAGACCGAAGGCCACGTCTTTCGGGGCCTCCTTCAGACGATTGCGGAAATAAGACAGCGAGGAGTCGTCTGCGAAGTCGTAATTGCGCAAAAGGCCTTCGATCCTGTTGGCGTGGATCTTGGGCGCGAAAAGCTCTGTCAAAGAGGAGGCGACAGCTTCCAGAAGCGTCTTGTCGCGCACGAAGCGCACATAGGCGTCGCAGGCGAATTTCGTGGCCGGCAGAACGCCGCGACGCGACGCGACATAATCGGGATCAAGGCCCACGGCTTCTGCAAGACGCAGCCAGCGACGGATGCCCCCTTCATTCTCGGAGGTGCCATCGTGATCCTCGATCCGGGACCGCCATGCTCTGCGCAGTTCCGGGCTTTCGACGCGCGACATGAAGGCCGCATCCTTCATCGGGATGGTGTGCTGATAATAATATCGGTTGAGAACCCAGGCGCGGACCTGATCCGGCGTGCATCCGCCACCGTGCAACAGATCGTGGAACGGGTGCAGATCATGGTAACGTTCGGCGCCGATCTGGCGCAGGCGTGCTTCGAAATCCGACCGGGATTGCGTCATAGCATCAGCTCCATTCCGTCCTGAGCGATCGTCCAGCCAGCCGCCTCGGCTTTGGCCTTTTCTACAGATCCCGGCCGCAGAACTGGGTTGGTGTTGTTCATGTGGACAAAAACCTTGCGCCCCACGTCCAGCCCCTCGAATGCGGCAAGCGAACCCTCCGGCCCGCTGATGGACATGTGGCCCATGCGCTTGCCGGTCTTTTGTCCAACGCCTGCCACGATCATCTCGTCATCTTGCCAGAGCGTGCCATCGAAAAAGACCGCATCCGCCCCGTTCAGCCGCGACCGCAGGCTATCGGTCAGGCGTGCGCAGCCGGGAATGTAGTAGATGCGGGTCGACCCTGCGATCATTTCAACGCCGACCGTCTGTTCGCCCATCAGCTCTGTCTGGACGGTGTCGCCTTCCATGTAGAGCGGCACCTTCCCTGGAACGGCGAACAGGGTCGCGGTCAGGCCGGGGACGGGAGAGAATTCAGTATCAAGCGCGATGGTCAGCCGCGGCACCACCTCGCCGCGCAGCGCGTCGAAGATCGGGTTTTGCGCAAGAACATCGTGAATGCCCGCAGTCGCGAATAGATCGAAAGGCTGAACTTCGCGCAGGGTCAGCAGGCCCGCCACGTGGTCAATGTCGCCATTCGTCAGCACGACCGAGCGGAGCGGAAGGCTGCGAAGCGCTGTGGGATGCAGGGGCGCTGTCTGCGCAAGCTGCTGCCTTATGTCGGGCGACGCGTTCAGGACCGTCCAGCTTTGTCCATCGGCAGAAATCGCGAGGCTTGACTGCGTCTGAGCCGGGATCGCGCCCTGCCGGGCGAGGTTGCAATTGGTGCAGCCGCAATTCCATTGCGGCAACCCGCCTCCGGCGGCAGCACCAAGCACTTGCGCGCGGATCGTCATTCTATCCTACCCGCGCGCCGCGCTGTTCAGAACAGATCGCCGTCGTCTTCGGCGTCGGGTCCATACATGTTGATTTCCATGCCGCATTCGATTTCGCGGATCTTCGGTTTCGTCCATGCCATCGGGTTGCTCCTCCTACAAATGGTGTTTCAACAGGTTGCCCATTCAGAGGCCTCAAGACGACTCTTATTTCCTAAGACAGATGTAGACCATGGTCTTGGTTCCCGTGCGAAAAACCTGGCGCGATGCCTTCAAGACAGAAACCTTTGCTTCGTATCGTCTTGATCTCAAACCCGAAATCAACCTCTGCCAGTTTGCGACGAAGGTAGCCGATATAGACGTCCACGACATTCTCGTTCCCGGAATCCTCGGCCCATAGCGCATCGAAGATCGCGCCGCGTGACAAAGGCGTGCCGGGATTTTCGACCAAAAGGGCCAGGAGCGCGTATTCGCGTTCTGTCAGCGTGACCTCTCCGGCAGGGCTGCTTAGCATCCGGGTCCTGCCGTCCATTCGTGCTGGCTGAGGCTGCGCGGCGCGCACACGAATTTCCTGTACTTTCAGCCGTGCGACAAGCTCGTCAAAGGTGAACGGCTTGACCACGTAATCGTTCGCTCCGGCCTCCAGCCCAGCGGTCCGCTGCTCTACATCCGACAGGGCGGACAGCATCAGGATCGGCACCGTGATGCCGGCCAAGCGCGCGGACCGGACAAGATCCAGCCCGCTATCCGCACCAAGCATCACATCGATTATCGCGCCGGAAAATCCGCCCGTCCGAAGCCGGTCAAGCGCCAGGTCAGCGCGGTTTTCGGTCTCTGTCTCATAGCCGTGCAGCGCCAGCCCCCTCGACAGCGCGGATGTGATTTCCGGGTCGTCGTCGACAATAAGAAGGCGGGTGATCATGAGAGTAGTCTATCCCGTTCCCAAAGGCAGGCGAATGCAGATCTTGGTCCCGGGTGCAGACCCGATCGCGCGATCGCGGGGCAGGGGGCTTACCACGGTGATCGTGCCGCCCTGCGCTTCGGTGACCCATTTTGCAAGCGCCAGGCCGATACCGAACCCAGCCGATGTCACACCACCCGCCTGCGAGAACCGGTCAAAGATGTCCGGCTGCGCGTCCGCGGGGATGCCCGGGCCGTTATCGACGATTTCGATCCCCTGACCAAATGCCAGATGGATGCGCCTGCCGTCCCGCGCATGGCGGATGGCGTTGCGGATCAGGCCGACAACGATCTGGCGCGCCCAGTTCGGGTCGCACATAAGGGTCTGTTCGGGGATGTCGTCATGGGTCAGCCTCATGCCTGCGCTGCTCACTTCGGCGCTGACTTCCTGAAGGCTCGCCTCCACAAGGCTGGCCAGTGGCGTGGGTGCCGGGTCAAGCGCGAGCTGCCCGGTATCCGAGCGCGCAACCCGCAACAGATCGTCAATCCGGCGGTTCAGCCTGTCGGCGCGCGCCTCAATCGTGGCAAAAGCCTCTGCATGCTCGGACCCGCTTTGCCGACCGATCTGTGCCTCCATCAGGATCACGGTCAGGGGCGTGCGCAGCTCGTGGCTGACATCCGTGAAAAAGCGCCTGCGGTTTTCATCGACCTTCTCAAGCTCGGCATTCGCCGCCCGCAGCGCCTCTGTCCGTTCCGCAATCGTGTCATTCAGGCGTTTCCACTCGCTGCGCACCTCGGTCTCTCGTTGGGCCAGCGCGGCGGCCATGCGGTTCGTTTCGGAATAGATCTGCCCGATCTCGTCATTGGATGTGGCGGGCAGGGCCAGCTCGAATTCTGCCTCACCGATACGGCGCGCAGCCTCGCGCAGCCGGTCAAGCCGCCCGAATTGCGGCCGGATCAGCCCGAAGTGGAAGGCCAGAACCAACCCGACCGCGCTGACGGCAAGCACGATGGAGAGCCAGCTTAACCTGTGCCGCAGCTCTTCGATGCTGGCCAATATGTTGTTGCGGAACAAAACCTCGGTGTTCACGGCCTGGTTCAGCAACGGATCAAAGCCAGAGGCAAACGTGTCCAGATGGGCGCGCAACCTTTCGCGGTCATCGATCTCCTGGCTCAGTCCGGATAATGCCCCTTCCAACAGCGCCCGCATGCGCGCGAGCCCCAGCGATTGCGTGCCGTAACGCGACTGCTCGTCCAGCCCCAGAGACTCGGCCTCGCTGACGGCGGCTGCAATTTCTGCACCAAGTCTTTCGAACGCGTCAAATATATTGTTTGCCACCGGCTCGACCCGACTCCGGCGGGTCTGCGCAGACAGGCCGGTCTGAACGGCTTCGGTAGAGATGACGAGAAAGGTTGAAACCTGGGTGGACAGCGTGGCATAGCGCGCCATCCGGCGTTCCGCGGCCACTGCGGTTTCCAGTCTTTTTCCGACCTCGCTCATGCCAAGATAGAGCGCGAGTGCGGACAGAATCGTCGCGCCACCAAGCACGGCGGCGCCAAGTGCAAGGCGCACCTTCAGCGAGCGGGCAGGTTTCATCATCGAGAATTTTTCCGCCACTTTTATCAGCACAGCCTAGTTTTTAGGCGATCAGCCCCGGTCGCGAGCGTTGGTTCGCGTCAGATCCCTGTTGTTCAGCATTCATATTCGAAAATAGGTCAGCACAAATCTACGACCTTTGTATGTATTGCTGGAGAGACCCATGGTTGAACTTCTTTTTGTTGCCTGCATGGCAGGCTCTGTCCCTGAATGCCGGGAGCGGTCGATGGTTTTCACCGACATCTCGCCCGCCATGTGCCTGATGGGCGCCCAGCCAGAGCTTGCGCGCTGGGTGAACAGCCACCCCAACCAGACGATCCAAAGCTGGAAGTGCCGAAGTGTCTCTTTTGCAGAGCGGGACACCTGAGGCAGACTGTGCAGGACGCCGCTGACATCACCCTTTGCGTTTCATCAGGCCGCGTGCGGGATCATACCCCCAGACAGCCATGGCCAGAAAAATGACGGTCGATCCCAAGACCCAAGCCAGCGACTTGGCGTCAAAATCGACGTAAAGCAGAAACCGGATGGTTTCGACGGCATAGGTGAACGGGTTCAGCGCACAGATGTCGTACAGAAGGGCAGAGCTTTCTGCCATCTTCCACAGCGGATACAAGGCGGAGGACAAAAAGAACATCGGGAAGATGACGAAGTTCATGACGCCGGCGAAGTTCTCTAACTGCTTGATAAAGCTCGACAGCACCAGACCGAGCGCCCCCAGCATGAGACCGGCAATCACAAGGCCGGGCAGAACGGTAAGGTACCCCAGTGGCGGAACGGTGATGCCGAAAATGGCTGCGATCGCCAAAAAGGCATAGACCTGCAGGACAGAGATCGCCGTCGATCCGAGCAGGCGGCAGAACAGCAACCACCAGCGCGGCAACGGGCTGGTCAGCAAGAGCCGCATCGAGCCCATCTCGCGGTCATAGACCAGCGACAGAGAGCTCTGCATCCCGTTGAACAGCAGGATCATCGCGCAGAGTCCCGGAACGATGTAGACCTCGTAGGTGATATAGGTCTGGTAGGGCGGGATGATCGACACGCCAAGCGCGGCCCTGAATCCGGCTGCGAAGACCAGCAGCCAGACTAGCGGGCGCACCAGCGCCGCAAGAAAGCGTTCGCGCTGATGCACGAAGCGCAGGAATTCGCGCCCTACGATTGCGCGAAGGGCACCGAACCAACCGTTCATGACGCCATCTCTGTCTGTTCCAGAAACCAGTCGGACAGGGACCGTTCGCCGCGGATATCGCCGGTGCAGCCATCGGCCATTATCTGCCCCTGATGCAAGACCAGCAGCCGGTCATCATCGCGCACCTCGTCGGTCAGGTGCGTGGTCCACAGAATGCAGAGCCCCTGATCCGCCAGGTCATGCACATGCGCGGTGATCGCCATGCGAGAGGCTGCATCCAGCCCCACCGTGGGTTCATCCAGCAACAAGACCTTGGGATCGTGCAGCAGCGCGCGGGCAAGCTCTGTCCGCCGCCTGTGGCCGCCATTCAACGTGCGCACTTTCTCTTCCGCGCGCTCGCGCATTCCAAGCCGGTCCAGCGCCTTGTCGATCCGCGCCGGGATGCCCTTGCGTGGCAAGGCGTGCAGCGCTGCGAAATAGGCAAGATTCTGTCGCACTGTCAGATCGAGGTCGAGCGTGGGTTGCTGGAAAACGACTCCGAGCGCCCCGAGGGCTGCGTTGGCTTCGCCTCGCAAGTCATGGCCAGCAATACGGATTTCCCCTTTGGGCGCGACAAGCAGCCGGGTCAGCAGCGACACCAGCGTGGACTTCCCAGCGCCGTTCGGGCCCAGAAGGGCACAGAATCGTCCCTTTGGCAGGTCGAACGAAACCTGCTTCAACGCCTGCTTCGCGCCATACGAAAAGCTGAGGTTCTTGACTGACAGGCCGTCTTGCATCGCGGGATCCCTTCGCTGAAGGGCAAGGTGAAACAATCCACGCGTCAGGGCAAGTACGACCGAAGGCTGCCTTGATCTGGCCAGCACGGATTCTAACGGCTGCATCTGCGGGGAAATGGTGCTGCTGGAGAGAATTGAACTCTCGACCTCTCCCTTACCAAGGGAGTGCTCTACCTCTGAGCTACAGCAGCGCCGTACACCTATGGTGTGGGCGGCTCTCTAGACGCAAATCAGACGGCGTGCAAGCGCAATCTGGACGCTTTTTACTCACTACGTTATGGAGGGCCCATGAAGCAGAAATCGGACAGCGCCAAAGCCGCAAACCGCGAAGATCGTCTGAAGGCCGCGCTGAAAGCCAATCTGGCGCGGCGCAAGGCACAGGCGCGGGCGCGGGCCGGTTCGGCTAACGAGACACAGGCCGACGAGCGGGCCGGAAAAAAGAAAGACTGAGGCACATGGATTCGATCATCGTAAAGGGGGGCGGGGAGCTCAATGGGCAGATCCCGATTGCAGGGGCCAAGAATGCCTGCCTCACGCTCATGCCTGCGACGCTTCTTTCGGAAGAGCCGCTGACCCTGACCAACGCACCGCGCTTGTCCGACATCAAAACGATGACGGAACTGCTGTCATCGCTGGGCGCAGAAGTGTCCAGCCTTCAGGGCGGCAAGGTTCTGGCGATGTCGAGCCATGACCTGAACAATCACACCGCGCATTACGACATCGTACGCAAGATGCGGGCGTCGAACCTTGTTCTGGGGCCGATGTTGGCGCGACTGGGTCACGCCATCGTATCCTTGCCGGGCGGCTGCGCCATTGGCGCGCGGCCGATGGATCTGCATATCCATGCGCTCGAAGCGCTTGGTGCCGAGATCGAGCTGAAGGACGGCTATCTGCACGCAAAGGCACCGGGCGGGCTGAAAGGCGCCACGCACGAGCTGCGGTTTGCGTCCGTGGGTGCCACGGAAAACGTCGTTATGGCGGCGACCCTGGCCAAGGGAACGACCGTGTTGAAAAACGCCGCACGCGAACCCGAGATTGTCGATCTCGTGCAGTGCTTGCGCAAAATGGGCGCGCAGATCGAAGGCGAGGGCAGCTCGACCATCACTATTCAGGGCGTCGATCGTCTGGGCGGGGCAACACATCAGGTGGTCACTGACCGGATCGAACTGGGCACCTACATGTTGGCGCCCGCCATTGCAGGGGGCAGCGTCGAATGTCTGGGCGGACGGATCAATCTGGTCGAATCCTTTTGCGAGAAGCTCGACCAATGTGGCATCCAGGTCGAAGAGACCGAGGCCGGGCTGAAAGTAACGCGCAAGAACGGCCGCGTCCGGGCCGTCGATGTCGTGACAGAGGTTTTCCCCGGTTTCCCGACCGATCTGCAGGCGCAGATGATGGCCTTGCTCTGCACGGCAGAGGGTACGTCGGTGCTGGAGGAAAAGATCTTTGAAAACCGTTTCATGCATGCGCCGGAACTGGTGCGTATGGGCGCTGATATCGAGGTCCACGGTGGTCACGCCACCGTACATGGCGTCGAACGCCTGAAAGGCGCGCCGGTCATGGCGACGGACCTTCGCGCAAGCGTCTCGCTTATTCTGGCAGGGTTGGCCGCAGAGGGCGAAACCGTTGTGAGCAGGGTCTATCACCTCGATCGCGGGTATGAACACGTGGTACGCAAGCTCTCGGGCGTGGGTGCCAAGGTAGAGCGGGTGCACCTGACGTGACAGATGACGCACGTTTCGAAGATGGCGCCGAGCGTCCGCTGAACCTTGGGGCGCTGGACGAGTCTGATCTGACGGTCCTGTCCTCACTGGCGCAGGATGCCGTCTTTCCGATCACCGAGATTCGCTGGAACCGCGGGGCAGGGCGCCTCGCTCTTCTGGTCAACCGTTTCCGATGGGAAGATGTCCAAAGCGCTCGCCGCACCGGCCGCCCGCCAGAGCGGGTGCAATCCCTTCTGGTGATCGAGAATGTGCAACGGGTCGCCACGCAGGGAATAGACCAGCAGGATCGCGAAACAGTCCTGTCCTTGCTTGCCCTGACATTCGAGGGGACAGAGGCGCCATCGGGCAACATCACTTTGACCCTCGCGGGTGACGGTGCCATCCGGGTAGAGGTCGAAGCGCTGGACGTCCGTCTGCGCGACGTCACGCGTCCTTACACGGCGCCTTCACGCCAAGCGCCAAAGCATTCGGACTGAAGCCGCTTCAATCCCCAGCCGCTTTCCGATGTCTTCTGCTGTAATGAGAGATGGGACGCATCTGCTATCTGTCAGGGCGGTCAAGCTCTGCGGGTGCATCCGCGCTTCCTATAATCTATGTTATGTAAAGTTAATCATACCCAGCAGAACGGCAAGTATCAGTGCCCTCAGGGTACTGAGCTTCAAGTGCCGGTCCAATCCTGATCTGTGCTTTGCATTCGCAGTTTGGCAGACACGGCCCTCCTGACCTCACTTAAGGTCAGGTGAAGAACGCGTATCGGGCTTGTGAGATCTCTGCACAAATGTAATTATGCATTCGTATAATTGCAATCCGACATGGGCGCTCCCTTGAACCAAAGCTCTCCGAAATTTCGCCGTGAGCCCGCCGAAGCCCGCAAGCTGGCGCTGATCCAGGCCACGCTCGACCTTGTGGCTCGCGATGGCGTGTCCGCTGCAACTGTTCGCGCGATTGCCCTGAAGGCAAAGGTCACACAAGGTCTCATCCGGCATTACTTCTCTACGAAGGAAGAGCTGATCTCGGCCGCCTACGAATATCACATGACCGAGATGACGGACCAGGTCACCGCCGCTGTCGGCACCGGGCCTGCCACCGATCAGCTTTCCCGGTTCATTGACGCCGCGCTGCGCCCCCCTGCCGCAAACCCCCGCGCCGTTGCGTTGTGGGCAGGCTTCTTCAGCAAGGTCCAGAATGACCCGGAGATGAAAGCGATCCACGCCCGGACCTACACCTATTTCCGCGACAATCTGGAACGGCTGATCTCGGTCGCTCTGGAAGAGAATGATCGACCCTCCAGCCCTGACAGGCTGCATCGGTTGGCCATTGCAGCCAACGCCCTGATCGACGGGCTGTGGCTGGAAGGCAGCGCCCTGCCCGAAGCCTTCGAGGCGGAGGAGCTGCCGCAGATCGGCCGCGACGCAATTGGCGCAATGATCGGAATTTCCCTCTCAGTGAAAGCAACAACATGACGAGAATGACAGCGGTGACGGAACGTCTGGCCAATCTGGGTGGCGCAAAGTGGGAAGTCCACCTGAAGGCCCGGGATTTGAAAGACGCGGGCGCGGATATCATCGAGATGACAATCGGCGAACCGGACGTGCCTGTGGCAGACAGCCTGATTGACGCCACCGTCACCGCCTTGCGCGCGGGTCGTACTGCCTATTCCAACGGTCGCGGAGAGGTCGGGCTGCTGACCGCGCTGGCCGAACGCTATACAAACACACGTGGGCGACTCTTCGGGCCCGAAAACTTCCTGTGTTTTCCGGGCACGCAAACGGCGCTTTTTGCGGTTCTGGCCGGTGTGGCACAGGACGGGGACGAGGTGCTTGTCGGGGACCCGATGTACGCAACCTACGAGGCCGTCGTGCGCGCAACCGGTGCCGAGATGGTTCCCGTCCCGCTGCGGCCCGAACATGGGTTTCGGATGCAGGCCGAGGATATAGCCGCAAGGATCACCCCGAAGACCCGCGCCATCCTGCTCAACACGCCGCATAACCCGACCGGTGCGATCCTCACGGCCGAGGATATCGCGTCTATTGCCGATCTGGCGAAGGCCCATGACCTCTGGATCATCTCGGACGAGGTATATGAAGAACTGGTCTTTGACGGGGCGAGCTTCTGCTCTCCGCTTTCCCATCCTGACATTGCAGACCGGGTGATTGCTGTCTCCTCGATCTCGAAATCGCATGCCGCGCCGGGGTTTCGCAGCGGCTGGTGCGTGGCCTCGGCGGCCTTTTGCGAGGCCCTGCTGCCCTATTCGGAAAGCATGCTTTTCGGAAACCAGCCCTTTATCGCTGACATGACGGAGAAAGCCGTGCGCGAAGGCTCAGAAGCCGCATCGGGCATGGTCGCACGCTTCGCCGCGCGTGCTGAACGGGTCGCCGCGCGGCTGCACAGCGAAACCGGACTTGTCGTTCACCGGCCGCAGGCAGGCATGTTCGCAATGATCAATGTCGCCAGTACCGGCATGAACGGGGATGCCTATGCCTGGAGCCTGCTGGACCACGGTGTTGCGATTATGCCGGGCTCTGCCTTCGGGCACGGGTTGACCGGCTGGGTGCGCGTGGCGCTCACCATCCCTGACGACGCGCTGGACGTCGCACTCGACCGGATCGTCATGCACGCCAACCAGCGTGGCATGCGAATTGCCTGAGGCGCCGCCGGACCCGTTCAGGATCCGGCGGCGTCACGTCGTTCAGTTGGTGATGATCTCTGGCCCCATGAAGGTCGTTGGCAGCCATGTCGAGAGCACCGGAATGTAGGTCACCATGATCAGGAAGACGAACATCACGGCAAGGAATGGCAGCGCGGCGCGCACGACCCGCATCATCGGCATGCCCGCAACACCGGATGTCACGAAAAGGTTCAGCCCGACGGGCGGCGTGATCATCCCGATTTCCATGTTCACGACCATGATGATGCCCAGATGGATCGGGTCGATCCCCAGCTGTATCGCAATCGGGAATACCAGCGGGGCAACGATCACGATCAGACCCGAAGGCTCCATGAACTGACCACCGATCAGCAGGATCACGTTCACGATCACAAGGAACATCACAGCGCCGAAACCCGCTGAAAGCATGGCCCCCGCGATCTGCTGTGGGATCTGTTCGTCGGTCAGCACGTGTTTGAGGATCAACGCATTGGCGATGATGAACATCAGCGTGACGGTCAGCTTGCCCGCCTCGAACAGCGTGTCGCGCGTATCGCGGTGAAAGAACACCGTCACCAGCGCGATCGGCTTGTCCAGCAGCGTCAGGTTGCGTTGCCCGTCGGGGCGCGACAGTGGACCCATGTCCCGGTAGATGAAGCTGGCAATCAGAAAGGCATAGACGGCAGCGACAGCAGCCGCCTCTGTCGGCGTAAAGATGCCGCCATAGATGCCGCCCAGGATGATGACGATCAGGAACAGGCCCCAGCCTGCCTCTCGCCCGGCGGCAAAGACCTCTCCCCAGCCCTTCCATTCGCCCTTGGGCAATTTCTTGACCACCGCGATCATGAAGATGGTGAACATCAGCATCATCCCCGCCATGAGGCCGGGGATGACGCCCGCAAGGAACATCCGCCCGACGGACACATCCGTGGCCGAGGCATAGACGACCATCACGATGGATGGCGGGATGAGAATGCCCAGCGTGCCGGCATTCGCGATTACACCCGCCGCGAATTCCTTTGAATACCCCACCTGCCGCATACCTGCGATCACGATGGATCCAATCGCCACCACGGTTGCGGGCGACGACCCTGACAGCGCGGCAAAGAGCATGCAGGCAAAGACGCCCGCAATGGCAAGGCCGCCCGGCAGATGCCCGACAATGGCGATCGAGAAACGAATGATCCGTTTCGCGACACCGCCGGTCGACATGAAACTGGAGGCGAGGATGAAGAACGGGATGGCCAGCAGCGTGTAATGCCCCGCCATGGCCTGAAAGAATGTCTGCGCGATGGAGGCAAGCGAGGTGTCGCTCAGCACCAGCAGGAACACGACTGAAGACAATCCAAGGCTGACGGCAATCGGCACCCCGATCAGCATCAGCGCGATGACCATCACAAAAAGAAAGACGATTTCCATGATGATCAGTCCCCGCGGTTCATGTGCGCAACGTCGTCGACGGCGTCTTCGGCTTCATGGCTGACGATCAGGCTGTTGGACTGCCCCGTCGCAAGCCGGATCGTGGCCTGGATGTAGCGAAACAGCAGCAGCGCCATGCCGAAGGGCAGCATGACATAGGGGATGAAACGCGGCAGTTTCTCGTAATCTTCGCCCTCGTTCATGATCGGCTGTATCCAGCGCAGCCATTCCGGAAAGCGGATATCGACGACCTCGTACCAGCCGCGATATGACGTGCGCTTCATCTCTTCGAGGCCGGTGGGGAACCAGCGCCCTGTTGTCTGCGGCAGGTTCGCGAAATTGGCCCAGTAATCCCACGCCCCCTTCATCAGCAGCGCCGAATAGATGATGCAGATTACCCCGCAAAACAGCGCCAGAAGGCGTCGCGGGCCGGGCGCCAGAAGGTTTGTCACGGCATCCACACCAAGGTGGGCCGTGACCTTCACGGCATAGCTCACCCCGAAAAGCACAAGCCAGGCGAACAGGAAGGTTACCGCTTCCAGCCCCCATACCAGACCGGTGTTGAACCCGTAGCGCAGCACGACATTTGTGAACGTGATCAAGGTCATGATCCCGAGGATCAGCGCGATCGCGGTCTCCTCGATCTCGTTCACGAACCGGCCAAGCGCCGATTGCGGTTGGTAATGGGCGGACATGTTTCCCCTCCGAAAATGTCTGGTCGCGTCGCCGGTGTCACCGACTGCGCAGGACCGTTGACCGGGACAAGCTGCCGTCCCAACCCAAATGGGCCTTGATCCCTGCCCCCACATTATGCGCGGAGGCAGGGTTTGCGTCACTGATCAGTGTTTCGCATTGATCGCCTGTGCAGCGTCAATGTTTTCCTGACCGACATCATCGGTGAACTGTTCCCAGACGGGCTTCATCGCGTCGACCCAGGCTTGACGTTGGTCGGCATCCAGCTCCCGGATTTCGGCGCCGGCGTCCAGCACGGCCTGACGGGCCTGCATGTCGACCTCACCCACCGCGGCGTTCCGCTCGTCGGTAACTTCGTTAATGATGGTTGTCAGCTGGTCGCGAACATCATCCGACAGCCCGTCCCACCAATCGGTGGAGGTCACGAGCATGTAGTCGAGAACACCGTGGTTGGTTTCGGTCGTGCCATCCTGAACCTCAAAGAACTTCTGGCCGTAGATGTTTGACCATGTGTTCTCCTGCCCGTCGACCACACCGGTTTGCAGCGCGCCGTAAACTTCGGAGAAGGCCATCGGCTGCGGGCTGGCATCAAGCGCCTCGAACTGCGCCTTGAGCACATCCGAAGGCTGCACGCGGAATTTCAGACCGGCCGCATCTTCGGGAGAGATCAGCGGCTTGCTCGCCGACATCTGCTTCATCCCGTTATGCCAGAAACCCAGTCCCAACAGCCCACGGCGGGCCATCGATTCCTTCATCGCCTGACCCGTTTCAGAGTTCTGGAACTCGTTCACGGCATTGATGTTCTTGAACATGAACGGCAGGTCGAAAATGCGGAACACCTTGGTGAACTGTTCGAATTTCGACAGCGATGGCGCCGCCATCTGAACATCACCCTGAAGCATCGCTTCGAGAACCTGATCATCGTTGTAAAGCGTGGAGTTCGGGAAGACCTCCATGCAGGCCTTGCCGTTCATCTCTTCGTTGACCCGCTCCATCAGCAAAGATGCCGCGATACCCTTGGGGTGGCGGTCGGTATTTGTGACGTGGCTGAACTTGATAACGACCTCACCATCGTCACAAGCGGCGGCCGCCGTCTGAGCGGTTGCGGTCAAAGCGGCCGCAATGGCCGCGGTTGCCAGTAGTTTTTTCATATTATCTCCTCCCTGGAGTTTTTGTTTGTAGCTTGATGACATCGGCTTGACACGCGATGCCGTAACGTCAGCGAACGGCCTTCAGACCAGATCCGCCAGCTGTTCCGAAGGTCGGGCCAAATTCCGAAAAATACAATCCCTTTCAACGCGCATATCGCAGACGGACGCGGTAAATGGATCTTGCACGCTGCTTGACCTCGATCAACGTCAATGTCCGGGCCCATTTGATAGCGCTGGAAGAAGAGCTGACCTTGGCAAAAGGGGCCAGCATGACCGCGCCGGGAAAGCATGATGGAAAACAAGCGAGACGCGCAATTCTTCGCCCTGCCCGCCCCCGAGGTTCTGACCGCCCTTGAGGTTGATGCCGCGCGCGGCCTTGCGCGGGATGATATCTCCCGAAGGCGACAAAGGTTCGGGGCAAACCAGCTGGAGGCGTCGGATCGCACCAGTTGGGTCGAGATTGTCCTGCATCAGTTCAAGAGCGTCATCGTTTGGTTGCTCGCCACGGCAAGTGGCTTCGCGCTCTATCTTGGTGATCTTGCCGAGGCCGTCGCGATCATTGTCGTTTTGATGATCAATTTCGTGATCGGCTTCGTCACTGAACTGCGCGCCAACCGTTCGATGGAAGCGCTGCGCAAATTCGCGCGGGTCAAGAGCCGTGTCAGGCGGCATGGGCAGGAAATCACCATCGACGCCGAGGAACTGGTTCCCGGCGACCTCGTGCTGCTGGAAGAAGGCGATGTGGTGACCGCCGACCTGCGTCTGATCCAGTCGAGCGGGTTGCATTGCGACGAAAGCGTTCTGACCGGAGAGTCTCATCCTGTCGCCAAGAGCGTTGATGCCCTTGCCCCCGATCTTCCGCTGGCCGACCGGGTGAACATGGCGTTCAAGGGCACGTCGGTCACACGCGGACGCGCTGAAGGGGTCGTCGTTGCGACCGGTATGGCCACGGAACTGGGCAGGATCAGTGATCTGGTCCAGAAGGCCGAGGCGAAGGTCGCCCCGCTTGAACGCAGGTTGGACCGGTTGGGCCACAAACTGATCTGGCTGACGCTGGCGCTCGCCCTGATCACCGTGTTGGCGGGGCTGTTACGGGGGCACGCCCTGACCGACATGATCCAGACGGGCGTGGCGCTGGCCGTCGCCGCGGTCCCCGAGGGCCTGCCAGTCGTCGCGACCCTGACACTTGCCCGTGGGATGTGGCGGATGGCTGCGCACAACGCCCTGATCTCTAACATGCCATCGGTCGAAACCCTGGGCGCGACGACCGTCATCCTTACCGACAAGACCGGCACGCTGACGCAGAACCGGATGGCGGCTGTGCGCTACATTCTGGCCCAGACCGAACCGGAGCTTGGCGAGGACATCGGGGGCGCTCCGGGCGGTGCGCTCTTGAAGGCGATGCAGATCGGCCTTCTGTGCAACGCCGCCTCGCTGGAAAGCGGGACCGATGGAACCCCGGCACCCGGAGATCCGATGGAACGCGCCTTGCTGCTGGCCGCCCGCGACGCAGGGATCGATCTGGCCCAAACCCGGCATCGCTACCCGGAAGTCGACCAACACCCGTTTGATGCCGATCTGAAAATGATGGCGACGGTGCATGACACGGAACAAGGCATTCTGGTCGCCGTGAAAGGTGCCCCGGAAGCCGTTCTGCAACATTGCGTTTCAGTTCTTGATGAAGATGGCGAAACCTACGTCCTCGATCAGGCGGAGCTGCAGCGCTGGACGGGTCGGGCCGAAGCGGCGGCACAGGAGGGTTTGCGCCTTCTGGCACTGGCTTTTCATGAAGCGGCTGACTGTCCCGAGACCCCCTTCGGGCAGCTCACATTGGCAGGGATCGTCTGTCTTCGCGATCCGATCCGCCCGAATGTCCCCGACGCGCTTCGGCAGACCCGCAAGGCCGGTGTGCGTGTGGTCATGGTCACCGGCGACCACGCCCGCACGGCTGCGGCCATCGCCACTGCGGCCGGCCTTGGGGAGGCTCCTCTGAATGTGATCGAAAGGGACGAGCTTGCCCGGACCGATCTTACAACCCTAGGCGAGGAAGATCGGCGCAAGCTGCTAGACGTGGATATTTTTGCGCGGGTGGAGCCGATCACCAAGCTGCACCTCGTGCGTCTTTATCAGGACAGCGGCGAAATTGTTGCCATGACCGGGGATGGTGTCAACGACGCGCCGGCCCTGAAGAAAGCCGATATCGGGATCGCCATGGGGCTGCGAGGAACAGAGGTCGCGCGTGAGGCCGCGGACATGGTGCTCAAGGACGACAATTTCGCGACGATCGTCACCGCGATGCGTCAGGGCCGTGTCATCCTTGATAATATACGGACCTTCGTCGTCTATCTCATGTCCTGCAATGTCAGCGAGATCCTCGTCGTCGGGCTGGCAATCGCGGCGGGGCTGCCAGCGCCCTTGCTGCCGCTTCAGATCCTGTTTTTGAACCTGATCACTGACGTCTTCCCGGCCTTCGCCCTGGGCCTTGGCCAGGGGGATGACAGGATCATGGAACGCCCTCCGCGCGATCCGGCCGAAACCATCGTAACGCGGGGCCATTGGCTCGAAATCGGGATGCTTGGGGTGCTGATCACCGGGTTGACCCTGCTGGCCTTCATCCTTGCGCTTTACTGGCTGAAGCTTGGCACTGAGGGCGCGGTGACCGTCTCGTTCCTGACCTTGGCACTGGCGCAGCTTTGGAATGTATTCAACATGCGCGCGCCGGGCAGTCCCATCCTTGTCAACGAAGTCACCGGGAACCGCACTGTCTGGGGCGCCATCGCCTTATGCATCGGCCTGCTTGCCGCCGCGCTCTGGATACCCGAGCTCGCTGCGGTTCTTGACCTCGCGGATCCCGGCGCGGCGGGGCTGATGCTGGCAGGTGGCATGAGCAGCTTGCAGTTCATCCTCGGGACAGCGCTTGTCGGGCTGAATATTCCGCGGCGCCTCGGGGCGCGGGCAGCTTAGCCCTAGCGCCTGCCAAAGGTGACCCCGGTCAGGGTTCAGCCCGGGTCCCCGACGATCAACTGGCCGCCACGGGCTGTCTTTGCTGGGCGATATAATGCAGCAATGCCTCTTCGGATTGCTTGAGGTTCTTGATCTGGCCAAAGACGCTTAGATGAGCGGTCGCGAACATGGACACGATGCTGAGGATCGAGAATTCCTCTTCGCTCCACGTCTGGCTGCGCGGCTCATCGCTGAAGAATTCGACAACGCCATGCAGAACCCCGTTGAGGATCAGCGGCGTTCCCGCATAGCTGCCACAAAGACCGTCCGGAGTGTGGGATTTCCCCAGATCGTCAAAGGCGACATGCCTGCACTCCCTGATGACCTCGCTCGTCAATGCCTTGAAATCGGTGCGACGCTCCAAGGCCGCGATGTGGCCTTGCTCGTCATGATCGAAAATCGGTTCCACCTGTCCGCAACCCGTCTTGCAGATGCGACCCGCTTTCATCCCCAAGGCCTTGCAACTGGCCCGCAGCAGCTCTTCGAACCGGGTGTGGACGGGAAGATCGGGGGACATGAAGGCCATGGCGATGGATTCCCGCATGGCATTGTAGCGCAGCGACCTCTTCAACTGCGTTTCGTTCAGCGCCAGCATCGCCCGCAACAGGATTTCGTCATTCACGCAATGTGCAAGGTCTTTCAGCGTCTCAAGCTCTGTTTCCGTCCATTCCCGCACCTGATTTTCTATCACGCACAGCGCGCCTGCGGGGCTGCCTTCCGGTGCGATGATCGGCACACCCAGATAGGCAATGACATTCAGCTCGTCCACCGCCCGGTTGTCCGCCACCAACGGATGCACACGCGCGTCGGACACCATGAGCGGTTTGCCTTCGCGCTTCACATGCTGACAAAAGGAATGCGACAAGGGGGTCTGCCGCTGGCCGCGCCAAGGTTCCCCGAGCCCCTGATGGCTGAGAAAATACTGCCTGTCGCGCTCCTCCTGCACGATGGAGATCAGCGCCACCGGAACCTTGAACAACCGCATGGCCAGCCGCGTCAGCGCGTCAAACGCACCGGGGGTTTCCTGTTCGGGTTGGCACAGCGCGTCGATGGTGAAGAAATCGGTGGCCGCAGGGCTTTTGGAACTGGCATTCATGTCAGGGTCACTCTTGAAACGAAGGTTACGGGGTATACGGATTTCCGGGCGTCATTTTCTGCCAAAGCTTGGTTAACATTATCTTTACAAGCTGTTTGCCAGACCGTTTTTCGCGGATATTCATTCGAAACCCGGCGCAACGTCATGTCTTGCGGGGCCTGCCCCGCAGCCTGAGGGCGAGGGCAGGCAATTCACGTCAATCACATAGTGTGCTATACTGCACGCTGCCGGGTATTTTCACCGGTCGGACCGAATCGAATTTTTTTGGAATTGATAAACCTGATGGCAACGGTCAGCTCCCCACCGGGATCGTCTGCACACTGCACCCCACCGCGCCCGGCACAACTCCAGCGCCACGCTTCACCCTATTGTGCCATGCAAGCGCACGTGCCGATTGACAGCGCCCCCACCCTCCCCGGAACATGGCAGAGGGTGAATTGCGCGGCTCTGATCACGTCCCAGGTCAGGAACGACACCGTAAAGAGTTACGAAAGAAGGATTTTTGAAAGATGGCAAGAGACGCGTATGACACCCTGATCGAGACCCCCGGCAGAGACGACCGTGATCCGCTCAGTATCGAGCTGGTATTCGCAGCCCCCCTTTCGCAGGCCGAGGTGCAGGCCCGTCTAGCCACGGTTCTGCCGGATGTGGAGGCGCGGGCAGAGGCGGTCTTTGACGAAAACGGCGACCGTTTCCACTTTGTCACCTTCGCGAAAATCGACCCGCACGGGCAAGAGCGCGAAGTCTTCGCCTTCGCCCGAGAGCTGCGCCGCGAGATGGAGGCGGAAGAGGCCAATCCCGTGCTGCCCGACAGCCTTTACGGTGCGGTACATGTTGGCACCGAGGGTCTGTTCAGCTTCTGCGAAACCCCGCGTGACAGCTCTCGCCCGTTTGGCTGGCATCATCCTCAAATAAAAACCCCGCTGGCCTGGGCACATACCAAAGGAAGCGGCAGCACGGTGGCCGTGATCGACACCGGCTATACCGGTCATAACGAGCTTCACGGCGTGATCGAAATGCAGGGCCAGTGGAATTTTGTCGAAAACGATGGCGATGCGCGCGACAGGTTCACCGGTGGCTTTCTGAAAAACCCCGGTCACGGCACGCTTGTGACCTCTGTGGTTGCCTCTCGGGGCGGGGCGGATATGCAGGGCAACACCACCGCGCCGGGTGGCGTGACGGGGACGGCCCCTGAAGCAAAAGTGCTTCCAATTCGCGCGATCCGGTCTGTCATCGATTTCAACCAGCGCCGGATTGCACCCGCGATCATGCATGCGGTAGCCCAGAAGGCCGATGTGATCGTTATGGCGCTGGGTGGGCCCACGCGCGTCGCCTCGACAGAGCAGGCCCTGCGCAACGCCGTGGCCGAGGGCACGGTTGTCGTTTGCGCGGCGGGCAACTGCTACCCTGCGGTGGTTTTTCCCGCGGCCTACGCGCCGATGGGCATCTGCACCGCTGTCGCCGCCTTGCAGCCGGACAAACGACCGTGGCGAAAATCCGGTCGGGGGCGCGAGGTGACGCTGTCTGCCTATGGCGAACATGTCTGGGGCGCGGCAAAGAACAAGCCCTCTGACCCCGATGCGGGCATCCGCGCAAGCCAGGGCACGACGCTGGCAACATCCATGACCGGCGGGGTCGCCGCACTTTGGGTTGCGCGGCATGGCGGGCGGGCTACCCTTCTGTCCAAGGCACGCGCTGCTGGCACGACGGTGCAGGCGATGTGGGTGCATTGCGCGACGCACGGGCTTTCTCAACCGTCCGAATGGGGCGGCGCAACCAATCTGGGCGCCGGGATTATTGACGCCAGGCGGGTGCTGGAAACGCCCTTGCCGACCGGAACCGAAAACCCCGCGCCGCCCGATCCCGTGGCCACATCCACGCTGAATGTGCTGGTGTCCCACCTTGCCGGGCAAAGCACCGAGGCCGCCAATGAAGTGACACCTGCCCTGTCGGAATACGCGCCAGAGATCCTCTGGCTGAGCTATCGTCGCGGCGCCCGCGCACGCATTGCCGAAACCGAAGGCGGCGCCGAAGCGGTGCCGGGCCAGGACGAGGCCACGCCGGGCCTGAAGACGGAGCTGACGGACAAACCGGCGCTGGCCGCTCTTGTCGGGTCCGGTTGACACGACATGCTGACGGTCGGGAAAATGCGCAAGGCGCTGGTCGCTCACGAGCAGGTCATCCGCCGTGCGCTGACGGCGCTGTTTCCCAGCCCCGACGAACCGCTCAGTCTTGACGCCATCGCTATGGGCGTCGAGGAGGAAGACGGCGAAGATCTGGCAGATATGCTGTTGGCCACCCTGAACCAGTTCGGCAAGGTGCCCCATTTCATCAGCTACCTTCGCGCACGTGGTGCTGATCCGGTACCGCTTCCCCGGGACCGCATTTTTGCGCGCAATATCGCACGGTTCACCGGGATCGAGATTGGCGAGCCTCTGCATCCCAGCTTTGACCTTGGCGCGCTGGGTGACTTCGCCGCGCGGGCCGAAGCGTTCCGGTGTCGCATTACGCTGGACGACGCCGCCGAAGGGTCGGGCGCTTTTGTTGCACCAAACCTGGTGCTGACGGCCTCTCATGTGCTCGACCGCCTTTTCGCGCCGCGCGCGGATGACAGCCCTGCCCCCCGGCTCGGGATCATCGCGTCCGACGGCGAGCGGTACCCTGCGACCTGCGTGCAGCGCTGGCCCTATCATGACGGCGAGGTCAACGGTGCCCTGCCGCCCGACGGCATGGCGCAAACCCATGTCGATATCGCGTTGCTGCGCGTATTCATGCCGCTGGGCCAGGCTTACGGGTGTATCGACGTGTCCGCTGATCCGCCCGATTTCGTGGGGCCAAGCATGTTCACGCTGGTCCACTACCCGGAAGGGCGTGAGACGGGTTTTGTCTCTGGCAGGGTCCGGCGCGACGGTCCGGGGGCAAGCCGCCTGCCTCATGACATTGACACGGCCGGCGGATCATCGGGCGGGCCGGGCTTTGACAGGGATCTCAGGTTCCTTGGCATTCATCAGGGGCGGTGGCAGAACGTCCGCCGCCTTGTGCCCTATGAACGGTTCCGGGATGAGCCGCGCTTTCGCGCCCTTATCGAAGAGAACAGCAAGCTGCGCTTTCTCTGGTCGCTGGATCGCAATATCGAGGGGCCGCTCATCATTGGCCGCAGACAATTCAACACCGGTCTCGCCGCGATGCTGGAAAAGCCCACATCCCGGTTGCGGGGCATCTGGATCCGGCGCGAGGATACCAACTCGATCCGTGGGCTTGGATTCAGCTACGATATGCTGGAGGCCTACCTGTTGCTCCACGAACGGCCAGACGCGGTTCTTCCGCATCGCTGCATCCGCATCAGCCCGAGCCTGCGCACGACGGACCTTCTGGCAGACCTCGCCCAGCTTGCGCTGGAAGACGACCTTGCCCCCGAGGCCCTCCCCGGCACCGGCGATGGTCAGACGACGGATGTTGCTCATCAGGAAAGCCGCGCGGATGCATTGATGCAGGCCATGCAACGACGCGCCGAAGCGAAAGGCCAGACATGGTGGGTGTTTTTCGACAATCCTCCCAATGGCTTGTCTCCTGATGTTCAGGTACAGCTTGAACATATCGCGCGCCATCTTCCGACCCGGGCGAACCTCCGGCTGATCCTCGCCGGATATGAAACCTACCGCCTCGCCCCGCTGCGCTTTGGCAATGTGGCCGAAGCGGACACTGCGCGGCGCGCAGGCTTGCTGGTAGAGGAATTGGGACCATTCACGCGAAGCGATGTGGAGGCTACGATCAATGCTATGATCACCTCGCTGTCTCCCGAAGCCGAACTGCGCCCCGCCCGCCTGCAAGAGATGACCGAAATGTCGCTGCAAGGGCTCGTCGCGGATGCAACAGGCGAATTCAGCGGCAAAGACCTTGGCACCGTAGCGGCGCAACTGCGCAGGCAGGTCAAGGCCTTCCTCGGAGTGGACGCATGACGCAGGCGCTTGATGAACTGAAGCTCAAAGTGTTGCAGGCAGCGGCTTTGCGCGGCCCGTTTGATCCGCGCGCCCTGCTCAAAGAAGTGCTGAGCAAGGAGGAATATGCCGACAAGGTCCGGCGGGCCCGGTTATTGTCACTGCTGCACGAGCATTGCACCGAAGAGCGCAGCTCTGCCGACGGTAACGTGCAATGGCTGCTGCGCGCATCGACAAGAGAGCGGGCGCTGGCCGAATATGAAGGCACCGAACCAGATGTCCCTACAGAGATCACATCCGCTCTGGATGGCCATGGGAAATTTGATCCTGACGCCATCAAAGAGATGATCACGACGTCCGAAGACGAAAGCGCCCTGTCCGAAATCACGGTCACGCTGGAACGTGCCGGCAGCAAAGCGCCCGGCCACGAATACCTGATGGCGCTGCGCAGCCGCTTGAACACCTTGCGACAGGCCCGCCAGACGGACGCGATGCTGGGGGATAAGTTCATCGGGCGAAGTGACGAGCTGCGCGAGATCGAGAGTTGGATCGCGGCACCCCAAACCAAGCCGCCCCTGCGCAGCCTGCATATTGTCGGCATTCCCGGGATCGGCAAATCCTTCCTGCTGGAGCGTATCGTCCAGATCGCCCGGGGTCAGACGGATCTGATCCTCGTCCGGCTGGATTTCGACCGCTCTTCGCTTCAGGTCGGTGAGGGTGGCACCGTCTATGACGAGGTGTCACGCCAGATCGGCGATGCCCTGCCCGACAGCGCATCGCTTCTTCGGGATTTGCGGATGACCCATAGCGAGCGGGTCACACGCATGCTCCACGAAACTGCGGACCTGACACCGCGAGAATTGCTGCGCGCCATGATCGACGCTGTCGCTTCTGCCGGAAAACGGCTGGTCTTCCTGCTCGACACGCTCGAGGTGTTGCAAGGTCAGGGGGCAACCTACGTGCAGACGCTGATGACAGAGCTGGACCGCTTCGTGGCGCCCGGCAAGATCGGGGTGAGCGTGATCTCGGCCGGACGCGCCCCGATCTTCACCAAGAAAGACCAGCGCGACGGCGGGGTGCTGCCACTGACCAAGGTCGAGGCCGCGCTGATACAGGAGATGCTCAGACAGGAGAATATTCCCGAAGACGTCTGGCCCGCGATCGTGGAAGAAGCAAACGGCAATCCGCTGCGCCTGCGCCTGCTCATATCCGCCGTGAAGGCTGCGGGCGAAGGAAATGCGGCCGAGGCCGTGGAAGCAGCGCGCGACAACCATCTGGATCGCGGCTTCGTTCACCGGGTGATCCGCTCCCGGCTGCCGAACCATTTACGCCGGATTGCCAACGAGGGCCTGATCCTGAACGAATTGACCGCAGAGTTGCTTGTTGATGTGCTCGCACCGGCCCTTGGCCTTGGTGATCTTGGCGGTGAGGCAACTGCACTGATTGACGAGCTGTCGCTGCAACGCTGGCTGGTGTCAGATGAAGGCTCTGGGCGACTTACCCCAATTCCTGATATTCGTCAGGAAGTTATGAGCCATACTTACCGTGAAAACCCCGATGACACGGCGGCGGTAAACCGTGCGGCGCGGGGCTATTTCGCAGAGCGTGATCCGGTCCTTCACCTGTACCACGCGGCCCAGCTGATGCGCGTCGGAGAGGCTGCGCCCGACGTCGCGCCGGGGCTTGCCGACCGCTTTCCCGACCGGCTGCTCAACGAGTTGCCGGTGGAGGCGCAAGACCTTATCCGCCATGCGCGCGGTCAAAGATCTGCTACGACAGATCACATAGGGGACGCGTCCGAGACGCGCGGCTACCATGAGGCCGGGCTGGCCTCGCCAGAGGAGCGTGTGCAGGTAAAGCTGGTGCGTCTGGATCAAAGCTCTGCCACCGGGCGGGCGCGCATCGTCGACGGGCGCGGCTTTGCGGGCAGGCCCGACCCGCGCGCGGTGGCCGATCTGCGCGCGATGCTGGAGCAGGGAGAGCGGCGCGAGGCCACCCATATTCTGCGCGAAGGTCTGCCCGGCGAATACGCCCCGGCCAGCGAGGTCGGCGTATTGATCCTGTGCCATCAATGGCTGACCGGGCATTGGTCGAAGGCGCGCGACTTGTTCGCCCTGCTGCCCGACAGCGCCCTGCCTGATCTTGCCAAGGGCAATCCCCAGCTAGAGGGACGGATCACGTTGGAGATCTTCGCGGAATTCGAGTTCGGCAAGCTGGTGGAATGGCTGCACGATACCGCGTTTCGCGATTGCGCCATCAAGGTCATGCAAAGCTCTACCCGGATCGGTCTGCGCGGCGCGGCTCTGGATTTCGCGCTGATTGCTGCGAATGTAACGGTCGAGGGGCAGCATGAGGCTCTGGGCACTTTGGCGCCCTACCTCCCCGGTCGTAAAGTAGATCTGGCGCAGGAGCGGCTTCGCCAGGCCAATGCCATCCGCGCCGATTTCGAACTGACGCTGGACGCGGACTCGACGGCAGAGGGTGGAGGCCATGCCGTGGCCCTGGCACCGGTGAACCCCTACTATGACCGCTTGTTCGCGCTGGTGTCGGAAATGCAGGCCACCGGCAGGGGGCGGCTCTTGGCGGACCTGCCTGAATTTGGCAATGAATTGCTTGAGGCCGCAAATCTCCTCGTACCCGGCGTGACGGGCGTGGGCGCGGCCATTCAGAAAGTCGGGGACCGCCCGCTGGATATGCTGGCGCTGATCCGGTCGGTGGGGCTGGCGGCAGATTGGGCCGAGGGCTACAGCTTTTTCCATCCGATCCCCGAATTGCCGACCCTCGCCCGCGCGCTCAGCCGCTGGCAGCAGACATCCGCAGGCTTCTGGGCCTATGACAGCGCCCCGCCCGAAGGGTGGAGCGGGCAGGAAGGCTGGAGCAGACTGACGGACCTGCGCGCCCAAACACTGAACGCACGCGACAGCGCTGACAGGCTGCTGACGCTATGGGCGGAACCTGCCCGTGCCCAATCGACCAAAGCGCCTAGCATCCTGTCGCGGCGCCTGCGCAAACGCTTTGCCAAGGTCGCGGCCATTTCGGGCCTTCCCGGTCGGCTGCGCTTCCTCTCTGACAGTCGTATCCCGGCTGTCTTCCGCCCTGCCCTCGCCGTTCTGCCCGAGAAGGACACCCTGCCAAGCTATTTCCAATAGGGACGCCTTTGCCCGCCCACATTTCAGCACAAGGATGACCTCCATGACCGATACGACACGCAAGAGCCTTCACCGCCTTGAATCCATGGGCAATGCCGGGATGATCGACGCGTCGCGCGCCCTGATCGGCGCCAATCCCGCGATCCTGCAAGAGCTTGGCCTGACGCCGGCGCGTGCCACGGAATTGTTGGGCGCCCGGATCGACGCGCTGGAAAGCGTCGGCGGCACGCCCTCTCAGCTGGAGGCGATCGTGCGCGCGGTGGGGCGCCCACCCCTGATCGTGCGCGGCGGCAAGGTTGAGGGCACGAACAACCTCAGCACAGATTTTCCGGCCGATATCGACGTGAAAATCAGAAGGGTCGAAGCCAAGGTCGCCTCTGTCGGGCGGATCGAATTCATAAACCACGACTATAGCTGGGGGGGCACGGGCTGGGTTGTCGACAAACGCGACGACCACCTTTTGATCGTCACCAATCGTCACGTTGCCAAACTGGTCGCCCGGCGCAGCTTCCTGGGCGATGGCGTGTTCCTGTTTGCCCCCGGTGCCGCACGATACGGCGCACGGATCGACTTTTTGGAAGAGGTCGACGCTGACCCTGATCCCGCCCGGCTGTTCGATATCGAAAAATTCACCTATATCGCCGAGGATGCGGCTGCAGATATTGCCCTTGCCCGCATTGCCCTTCCTGCTGATGGGGCCGCGTTCACACCCGCCCCGATCGAGCGCGCCGCCACTGATGCCGAACATGGCGAAACGGTCGCGGTTATCGGCTATCCGGCGAAGGACTCCTTGCGCAACGATCCGACGCAGATGGCCAACTATTTTCTCAATCTCTACGACGTGAAACGTTTCTCGCCGGGGTTCCTGATCGAGGATGGGGGCATGACCATCCTGCGCCACGACTGCACCACGCTGGGTGGCAATTCCGGCTCTCCCGTCATCTCTCTCGACAGTGGCAAGGCGATCGGGCTGCACTATGCAGGCACGTTCGGCGTCGGCAATTCTGCTGTTCGGATCAGCACGTTGAACGCCCTTCTTGATGGGGCCACGCCCACTTCCGTCACCGGGTTCGAGATTTCCCAGCCGGAACGGCGCGATGGCAGCCATGATGCGTCGCATTTCGATGGGCGCGAAGGCTATGACCCGCAATTCCTGCAGGTCGCAGAGGTGCCGTTGCCGAAGGTGCCGGAAGCATTCGGTCTGTCTGCGCCTTCGGATGCGACACAGGACCGCCCGTTCGAATTGCGCTACCAGAACTTCGGCGTGCTCTATTCAGGCAGGTTCAAGACGCCGATCATCGCGGCGCTGAACATAGATGGCGCACAGACCCACCCGCAGAAACGCGGCAGTGACAAGTGGTTTGCAGACCTGCGTCTGCGCGCCGAAGAACAGCTGAAGAAAGAGGATTACGACCATGACGAGATCGACCGGGGGCACCTGATCCGGCGCGCCGCAACCAATTGGGGCGCGGATGATGCGCAGGCCAAGCGCTCCAACGATGACAGTTTCCATTACACCGTCGCGGCGCCGCAGCACCGGGCCTTCAACCGCAGCACCGCGCAATGGCTGGGGCTTGAGAATTACATCATGACCAATGTGCGCACCCACGGTTTTCGGGCCTGCGTCCTGACCGGCCCCATCCTCACCGGGGACGAGCCGCAGTTGAAGGACACGGGGGCCGTCGTGCCGCTCAAGTTCTTCAAAGTGGTGACCATGCTGGCCGAGGAAGACGGCAGTGACGGAATCCTGCGCCTGCATTCCACGGCCTATGTGCTCAGCCAGGTCGAAGTCATTCAGCAATTGCTGAGCGATCAGAACCGTATCGAAGCGGTGGGCGGTTTCGAGTTCGGCGAATACAAGACGTTCCAGGTGCGTATCCGCGACCTTGAAGCCCTGAGCCGCCTTGATTTCGGCCCCCTGCGCGATGCGGATCCGCTTGCGCGATGCATCAGCGAAAGCGAATCCACAGGCGGCAATCCACGCCCTGTTGTTGAGGTGGAAAGCTTTGCGAATATAGTGCTTTAGGCAGACGAGTTAATGTGCCTGAAACGCGATTGGCCACATGAAGTCCAGCGATTTGAAGCCTTGCCCGAGGTAATGGACGGTGCCGCTGCTATCGGCCTTGTTATAGCCCGGATGCAGCGCGCCCGTCGGAACGGAAAAGGGAAAAAACGCCTGCGTTTCCGGGTTGTAGGACGCCGTGGCGTGGCAGCCGTGGCAGCTCGCATCGAACCGCGTCCAGTAGCGCGGCTGCGCCGTGTTGGGGACGCCTGCGAAATCTTCCATGTCGGTATGGCCCAGAATCACGGGGATCGCGCCCTGCCCGTCCTGCGTAAAACGGATCTGCGTTCCATTGGGGGCGTAGGCCTCCAGTCCGAACCCACCTAGCGCGGCCTCGTCAAGAAGGCGCGCGATCTCATCGCTTGGCAAGGGCGCGCGCTGTGTGATCAGCGTCTCGCGCACATGGGCTACACCGGTGTTGTCGTTGAACTCGAACGTCGTCCAGAACCAGCTTGGATCTTCTGAATAAAACACGTCTCCGGGGTTCTCCAGCGGCTTCATCTTCACCATGATATGCAACCCGCGCCACCAGTATTCTGCGCTCTCGAACGCGAAGGTCAGGGCGCCCTCCGGCACGGGGCTGCCGTCGGTAACTTGCAACCATGACGCCTTCAGCTCGATCGAACCGACGGGCATGTCGACGTAGTCGTTCCTGGTAAAGAATGCGGCCACGTCCATCTTTGTCGTCAGACCATTCTGACGGAGGTAATCATAGCTGATCCTGTTCCGGGTAACCTCCTCATTGGCGCCGTCCGGGTCGGCGGTCGCGATCCTTCCCGCCTCCAGATCCTTTTTCTCGGCACTGGGTCGCAATACGTTGCGTGGATCGGTCGAAAAGTCGAACGCTTTGGTGGTTCCAAACGTATCGGGATCGGTCGGCCACGCCATCCAGTTCGGCACCTTTCCGGTGTCGGACATGCCTTTGCCATCCGGGTCATCAATCAACTGATTGACCCGTGCGAAGAACATCCAGGCGAGTTTCTGACGCTCTTCCAAAGAGCCATTGAACGCCATGTCGACGCAATCGGCAGCAAATGCCTCGTCAGATTTCTCTATCCACCCCTCGCCCGCGCATTCCGAATATGTACCTTGGCTGAATGCCGGGATTGCTGTGGCATACAGACCGAGAAACGGCAGCGCCAGCTTGGCGGGAATGGTCATGGGAAAGATCCTCCAGAGGTCAAATTGATCGAATGAAATTCGGGAAACCACTGAAAGAGCACTGTCGGCAACGCTATGATGTGCCAGTTTATCGACGCTATCACGGCCACGTTACTCAATCAACGGTTGTGTCTTCGCGGGCAGGCAAGATCTGGCTGTGCGTAGAGGGCGCTGCAACTCGGGAACCTTTCCCGCCGCCGCGCAGTTACCATCCGAACACCGGGACGCAGACACGCGCCTGCGAAGTCCCGTCTTGGGCGTCGCATTCAGCGCGCAACACCCTCCCCCAATCTGGTCAGTCAAGGACCGAAGGAGCCGGAATGAAAAAGGCCGAAGGATCTCTGAGGATTGCGATTGTGGGGATGGGGCCGCGTGGGCTCGGCGCGCTCGAAGCGCTGAGGGCCCTGCGGTGTGAAGGCGATGCACCGATCCGCGTGGATGTCTTTGACCCGTTCCCGGCCTCGGGTGCCGGCCCCAATTTTGACCCCGATGAAAGCCAGCTTTGCCTGCTGAATATCCCCCATCGCGATATTTCCATCCGCCCGCCAGAATATTCACGAATTGGTAGCTTTGCCAATTGGTTGCCGCACGACCCTGATCCTGACGCCTTCCCGGCGCGCGCCGATCTGGGGCGGTATCTGGAGGATCGCTATGAAGATCTGCGCGGGCAAGAGACCTATCGCCTGACCCGCCACGCCTGCCGCGTCGATGCCCTGAAGCGTGACGGCGACGGTTGGCTGCTGCAAGTGTCCGACCAATGGCATGGCCCCTATGACGAGGTCTTGCTGACGCTTGGCCAGCCGAAGGTTTGCCCGGACGATCAACTGGCCGAATGGCAGCAGCATGCCGACGGGTCCCGTGGCGTGCTTGCTCAGGCATATCCGGCCGCGCGGCTGGCAGAGGCCGCAGCGGAGTGGTCCGGGAAATCCATCGCGATCCGTGGGATGGGTTTGTCAGCTTTCGATGTTCTGCGCGTCCTGACATGCGCCCAGGGGGGGCGGTTCGAGAATGGCCGTTACATCCCGTCCGGGCGAGAGCCGGAACGGATTTACCCCTTCTCGCTGGATGGCAAGCCGCCTTTCCCCAAGCCCGCGACGCAAGAAATTGATGAAAGGTTCACCCCCACAGAGGCGGAAACCAACGCCTTCACTGACGCTATGCCCAAGGCGGCAGAAGCCGACGTCACGACTGCCAAGCTGCTGATCAACACGGCCATCACACCGGTCGCGCTGCGGGTTCTCAGCGAACACGGCGCGGAGGCCAGCGCTGACCGGGTTCTTGACTGGCTGGAAACGGAATGGGACCAGCCCGGCGCGCAGGAAGAGGATGGTCCCCTCGACACCCTGCTGTCTGGAATGGCGTTGGCCGAGGCAAAGGCCCCACCCACGATCGGATACACGGTAGGCCAGCTCTGGCGCAAATGGCAGGATCAGATCCGGGCGGGTTATAACCCCGCGAAGACGCCACCGGACACCGCCAAGGCGCTTTTGGGGTTTGACGAGGGGCTGAAACGCTACTCTTACGGGCCGCCCCTGTCAGCCTCTCGTGAACTGCGGGCGCTGATCGAGGCCGGCCTTGTTGACCTTGCTTTGGCGACCGATCCCGAGATCGAAACTGTTTCGGACGGGTGGGCGCTGAGCAAAGGGTACGCGTCTGCCACGGTTGGGGTCATGGTGGACGCGGTGCTGCCTTCTCCGGATCTGGGGGCCGTCCGCACGCCGCTTGTCTCGCAGCTCTTGGAAGAAGGACCGCTGACGCCCCTTGCAGAGGGGCTGTCGGCCGATACCGCCGCAGACGGGCGCATAATCGACACGCAAGGCCAGCCCGCCCACGGTCTGTGCCTTCTTGGGCGGCTCGCTTTGGGCAGCGTCGTGGCAGCGGATTCCCTTCACGACTGCTTTGGCGAGGCATCACGCAGGTGGGCGCGCGGCGTCCTTGACAGACAAACCAGCCACCCCTGACGATCCACCAAGCCTTGCCGTGCTGACCGCACGGCAAAGCCGGTTCTGCGGCGAGCCGTCCGCCCAAGGCAGGCCGCAGACTTCGCTGTCACATGATCCGCCCTGCCAAACCTACAAGCCTGCGTTGTTTTTTGCGCGGGGCTGGGGTATTATTACTTAGATTTATTAATTGTTTTGCGTCTGCTTAGAAGAAAATCGGATATCGTTATGGTGGAAAGTGTTGTTTCCTCAACCTCGATCTTTGTCAGCTACTCTCACCGGGATGCCAGGCATCGCCCGCGCTTCAATTCCAGCCGGATGGGAGAGTTGCTCGCCGACCTTAGATACGAGCTTGGCGCCGATGGCTCAGACAGCCCGTTTCAACTGATCAAGGACACCGAAGGGGCATTGCGCACCGGCGACTGGATCGACGAAAAGATCGATCAGGAGATCGAAAGATCCGATATCGGCCTCGTGTTCCTGTCAGAGAATTACTGCCGCTCGACAAACTGCGAAAAGGAACTGCGCAAGTTTATCGAACTGGGCAAGAACTTGATCCTGGTGGAGCTGGATGACAGCTGGACCACCTCTGATACCCATGCGATGGCCCCGTTGCGGGACAAGCTGAGGGGGCTTTTGTCGATCCGTTTCTGGACCGAAGAGGCAGGCAAGATCCTGCGCTACGGCTACCCGTTGCCGCAGACCGCAACGGGGCATTCCCAAGAGGGATATCGCCAGCAATTACAACGCCTTGTCGACGACATTAAATCCATGTCCAAGACGCTGCCGCAGAAGGCCCCCACCCGCGCAAGACCGGCCGAGACGGCAAAGGATAGCAGCCTTGTGCAGATTGTTCTGGCGGCCTCTACCAGCGACACCAAAGACGAAACCGACAGGCTGGAGCGTGTTTACCTTGATGCCGGCTTTGGCGTGACCCGGCTTGACCGCGTGGCCGATACGCTAAGCGCCGAGATCATCCGCGAACATCTGGCGGCAGCGCATTTGTTCGTGCAGGTCATCGGTGCAATCCCCGGTCGGCGGATCGAGGATTGCGAGGGGCTACCCAGCAGCATCGCCCAACATCGCATTGCCAAGGACGCGGGGATCGAAACCGCGGTCTGGATGCCGCGCGGCTTTGATCTGGCCGAATGCGGCGAAAGCTATGCAGAGTTTCTGCGCACCGTCGTCAGCCACAGGTCCAGCTTCGAGGATTTCGAAACCTACAGCGTGAAGCTCGCGCGCAAGAAGGAAGAGACCATCCAGTCAGAGCTGCGCCGCGAGAAGATCTACGAAGCCGTGCCCGGGGAGTTCCCGCCGCTTGTCTCCATCGATTCCGCGCAAGGGGATGCCGATCTGCGAGACAAGATCACTGCGGCGCTGCACAAACATGTGCTGGTCGACTATGTCGATTACAATGCAAGCATGGAAGCCTTGTCAGAGTCGGTGCGTGACAATGATGCGATTGTCCTTGTCTACGGCCAGACCGCAGAGGGGCAGAAACGGGCGCGCGCGCATTTCCGGTTCTTCCGACGTTGGCGCAAGGCCGTCTGGAACGAGGAGCATCAGCGCTTCGAGATTGCCTTTGGCGATGCCGCGCCCAAGGACGCCACCCCCTGCCCCAGCGGCCCGGGCATCCATGTGATCCCGATCGACGCGGATATTGACGAGGTTTCGATGGGCGCCTTCCTGTCATCTTTAGGTGTGCAAGCCACACAATGAGCGAAACAATGGACCAGCCGACCGTCAGCCATACCCCCTATCCCGGCCTCCGTTCGTTTCTGCGATCCGAATTCGACATCTTCTACGGGCGCGATGACCATGTGTCGGACATGCTCGACAAGCTGGCCGAGAACCAGTTTCTCTGCGTCACCGGCCCGTCCGGCTGCGGAAAATCCTCTCTGGCGCGGACGGGTCTGTTCAACGCGTTGGAGGCAGGATTTCTTGAGGGGCGCGGCTCTGACTGGATTTACTGCGATCTCTACCCCGAGACTGACCCGCTGGACCGGCTCGCCTCTTCCCTTGCTCAAGCCGTTGTCACGGGCGAAAGCGGCCGCGGGGCGCCCGAGCCTGACGCAGAACAATCCCCGGTCATTGAAGAGCTCAGAAACCTGTTTCTCAATCAGGTCAGGCGACGCTCCAGCAATCTGAACGAGGCTTTGGACGGGATCACCCTTCTGGAAGGTCGGCCCATCGTCATCCTTGTCGACCAGTTTGAGGAGATCTTTCGCTACGCCCAGGACGATCCGCACGAGGCCTCGCGCTTTGTCGATGTGCTCTTGAAAACCACCGCCGCGCGGCGCGACGTCTATGTCGTGATAACAATCCGCACGGATGAGCTCGAAAAATGCTCGCGCTATTCCGGCCTGACGAGCGCGATCAATCACAGCCAGTTTCTGACGCCAACGCTCGACCGGTTTCAGATGCAGGAGGCAATCGAGGGCCCTATTTCCCTCTTTGGGGGAACGATCGAGCCGGAGCTTTCGATCTGGCTTTTGAACGGGTTGGAAGAACAACTGGACAAGCTGCCACTCATGCAGCACGCGCTGCGGCTGCTTTATATCGATGCGCGGCTGAGGCAACCCGAGGGGCCAATCAGCATTGGGCTGCCGGATTTCTTCCGGGCCTTCGACATAACCGAAGACATCAATCAGGCGCGGGGCGCGGGGCATGACGCGCTCCGCACCTCGTTGAGCCACCGGTTGGACAAGCTTTACAACAAGCTGAACCCCCGCGACCAAGAGATCGCCCGGGGCCTTTTCTGCGCCCTGACCACACTGAACAGCCGTGGCCGCGACATTCGCCGCCCGATCAAACTCGGCGCGGCGACAGAGACGCTGAACTGTGATTTCAAGCAGCTGGTTTCGGTAATCTCCGTTTTCAAGGACGGCGCGGAAAGCTATCTGCGCATCGTGGGCGAACATGACGGCTTGGACCCGGATGACACTGTAGATGTGACCCATGAATGCGTGCTTCGACTGTGGCAACCGCTGCGGGATACCTGGCTTCCCGAGGAAAGCAATTCTGCCTCCACCATCCGGTTTTTGGCACGGCTTGCCCATGACAGGGAGCAGACAGCGAAAAACGGGTTCTGGGAACGGGTGCTTGGCACGGGGCTGCTCCGGAAAAGCGCGCGCAAGCGGCATTCAGAGTGGTGGGCCGCGCAAAAGCCAAACGCGGCCTGGGCGTCGCGCCATCTTGGGAACCTGACTTGGAAGGATGGCGACCGGCAACTGAACCCGCGCGAGATTTTTGACAGGGTTGCGGCCTATGTCGACGACTCCAAACGCCATGCGAGGGCCGAAAACTCGGTCTATGCCAGCGTGGCGGGGCTGGTGGTTGTTACCGGCATCTACGTGGCGGTAACGCTTACGCAGGCGCAGCTTGCCGCCGCCGAGGCAACCAGCCTTGCCGCGGAGCAGCGCGAGGAACTGGCGCTCTTGCGGGCGCAAGAGGCTGAGAAGCTGGCCAAGGAGGAACAGGACAAGGCATGGGAGACACGGCAGGTCGCGGCGCGACAAGCCTTGTCTGCGATACAGCCCACCACCTATGCCCAAAACCCGTTCGAGATTGCGGCGCGATCTGAAGAGGCTTTGGTTTCAGCGATAGAGGTCGATCTTGATCAGTCTTCGCTGGAAAACGGCCTCGAAAAGCTGCGCCAATCGCTGGACTATATCCACGAATTGCGCCGCTTTGAACATGGCAGCAGCCCTGACAGCGCGGTCTATGCGGCATCGTTTTACAACGATGGAGAGCAGATCGTCACGCTGTCACAGGGGCTGGACCTGACAATCTGGAACCGGTCCGATAACGCGGCCCCGGCGCGGGTCATTCCGCTTGAGGGCTTTCTCAGCCGCACCGACGGCGCGAAGGGGCGGTCCATGGCGGTGTCCCCGGATGGCAGCATCGCTGTTGGCACGCAGCGCGGCGGGGTCCTGTTGATCGCCGCGCCGGACAGTGCCGATGCCGCGATCATGGCGACCGAGCTTTATGCCGGCCCCACGGAATGGAAATTGGCCACGATGTCGAAACTGGCTTTCTCGCCCGACGGCCGCTATCTGATGGCCGGATCGCTGACGGGGCATATCCATTTCTGGCGCAAACAGCCCTCTGGCGCGTGGGGCAACCACAGGATTTACAGCTCGCGGAGCCTCTCGGATCATTCGGGAAACGGGGCTGTCGATCTTGCAAACGGTCAGGAATACAGCCCGCCGTCCACCAGGATCTGGTCGGTCGCGTTTTCGCCCGACAGTTCTTTTGCCGCCTTTGCCCGTCAGGACGGCACCATATGCCTGATGACGCCGGATGCGACCCAGATCACATGCTCTGAAGACGGGCATACCGATCCGGTCAAGGGGCTCGCCTTTTCGCCCGACGGGACCAAACTGGCCTCTGGCGGGAATGACGATTCCGTAAGGATATGGCATTTAGAACAAATAATTGTAGACCGTTCTTCACCCGATGATGAAACGGTGCTGCCATATCTTACGCTGTCTCCCCTCGCCCTCTGGCAGGAATCCGACGTGTGGGATGTGGCTTTCAACCGGGATGGTGATCTGCTTGCAGTGACATCCTGGGACGGGTCCACGTATCTTTACAAGACCGATCGCTGGCGGCCGATAAAGGTGCTGCGCGGGCACCAGCAATCCCCCAGAACGGTCGCATTCGCCTCTGACAGCAACGAAATCCTGACAAGCGCTCTCGACAAGACCGCAAGGCTCTGGACCCCGTTCGCATCGCGCCTGTCGGATTACGCGCTGAGCGTGAAGCTGCTGAACGATGCGGCCAAGGTGGATTCCGTCGCGCTTGGTCCGTCAGGTGACTGGCTGGGCTACACGGATCGGACCTCTGTCTGGATCAAAGGGCGGGATCGCGATCCGAGCCGCGTGTACACGAATGGCGGCACGCGCTCTGACCCGCAGAATCTGGCCACCTCGCTGGCATCCGACATCATGATCGCATCCCTGCATGACCCGGCGGTGATCGTGTTTCGCAAATCCGGGCCGGACATGTGGGCCGAGCGGGAAATTCCCCTGACAGGCGAGGCCATTGCCTTTCAAATGAGGGGCCGGAGGATCGCTCTGTCCGATGATGGCGAACGGTTTGCCGTCCACGGCTCCGGTCCCGATGGAAGCTGGATCCTGATCTGCGCGACCGCCGCCGAAACCTGCGGGACGGCACAGGCGGAACATATCGCCAAGGTCCGCTTCCAAGCCGAGATCGCCACAAACCGCCCCGCTGGCCATGGATGCCGCAGGCCGGCCTTTCCCACCGCATTGGCCCTGTCGCCATCCGGTGACCGGCTTGCTGTCGGTGGAAGCGACTGCAATATCCGGATTTACGACATGGCCGAAAAGGCAACTGCCGGCACCCCGGACCATGTCTCGGAAGATCATGTCGGCAATATCACCGCGCTCGATTTCGCCTATGACGGCAGCTTTCTGGTCACTGGATCGGCCGATTGGCAGGGCAGCATCTGGTGGCCCAAGAGCGGGAATCGGGTTGTGCTGAAAGAGCACCGATCCAGCCTGAACGACGCCCGCGCCCTGCCCTCCGGCCAATTCGTGGCGACCGTGTCGAATGATGAGCATCTGATCATCTGGGACACGGACAGCGGCAAGGCGCTGGCCGATTATCAAAGCTTCACCTCAACGCTCAACGCGCTGGATGTGCAAGGCTCCGATCATGGGGTCAAACTGGCCGTCGGAACGAATGGCGGGGATGTGGTTGTGCAGCAGTATTTCGAGACGCCGGGCGAGGCGTTGGGGTTCGCGCGCGCCACGCTGAACGCGATTGCGGGGCCCGATAATTAGCACTGGCCCCGACAGGCGCCCCGCCCGTCTAGGTCAACCTCGGGATCGTCATCGAGAATTTGGTGACACCATCCACACAGCTGACATCCAGCTGCCCGTTATGGGCCTTTGCAATCGACGCCGAGATATAAAGCCCAAGACCAAGCCCCGCACCATTGGCATGAATGCCCCGGTTGAAGGGCTTGAACAGGGCTGACCGAAGCTCGTCCGGGATAGGATCTCCCCGGTTGGCGACCGAGATCTGCAGGCCGTCCTCGACATCTTCGCCCAGCACGTGGATCGGGTGATCCGATGTCCCGTGCTGCACCGCGTTTGCCAGCATGTTCGAAACCGCCTGCGCCACGCGGGCCGGATCAGAGCTGACATTTTCGTCGAAATTCAGCGACAGTTCGATCCGGTGGTTGGGAGAGGCCGCGCGGACCTCCTCGACCACATGTCGGATCGCACTGACGAGCGGGGCATTGGGAACGATCTCTGCCCGGATGCCTCCGCCAAGACGCGATTTTGCGTGCAGCATCATGTTTTCCGTCAGCTCCTGCATGCGGTAGACGGATTGGTTCATCAAGGGCAACAACATCGAAAGCTTCTCGGGCTCTGGCTCTCGGGCCAGTTGCCGCAGCCCTGCCTTCAGCGCCGCAACGGGGTTGCGCAGGTCATGGCCAAGAACAGCAAGGAACTCCTCCTGCAACTTGCCCATCTCCCGCTCATGGCTGACCAGTTGCTCTTGCGCCTCCAGCCTTTCTTCGGTTTCCACGCTGCGGCCAACCACGTCGGCAAACATCCTGAGCATTGCCAGAATCCGCGGCTGTTTCAGGCTGCGCGCTTCGGTATCGATGGCGCAGAGCGTGCCGAAAAAGCTCTCGTCACTACGGAAGATCGGGATCGACGCATAGCTTGCGATGCCGAATTGCCGCGCAATCGGGTGGTCGCAATAGATTTCATCCGTTTCGACATCCTCGAATATCACGCTTTGGGACGTGTCGCGAACCGTCTGGCAAAAGGTAGAGCTGATGTCGATCTCGTCCCCTGCCCTCAGGCCGAATTCAATCTCGTCCACCGTGCGGCACGCGACCCACCTGTCCTGCGTCACCCGAGCGATTGCGGCAAAGCGCACCCCGGTTGCCAGCATGACAGTCTCAAGGATGACCCCGATAGTATCGCTACTCAGGATGGTTTCGATGTCAGACTGAAAATCATGCGACCCGGCCGTGAATGCGCCGTGGTCCTGCATTACGATGTCTCTGTTTTCCGCCATGTTCGATATCCGGTTCTGCGCGCTGCACGTCCAAGTAGACCGGAAATCGCACGCCCTGCAAGTCAAGTTGACTTAAACCCTCGACGATATGCTGCCGACCCTTCGGCAAGGGGGCGGGTTGACCGCCCGTGTCTGCGCTTTGGTCAAATCCCCTCGCGCCGGACCGAGATTGGCGGCAGCGTCATGCCGTCAACCTCGTGCGGGACCGTATCATGGTTGAACCAGAACCGTTCCGCCCCTGTTTCCCGGCACCGCACCCCTCCGGGCAGGTTGCGTGTGGGTATTGCCGCGCGATCGCACGCCATGCGCATGACCCGCAACATCGCCTCGGGATCAAACCAGCCCGCAGAGTAAAGGATATTGCCCTGGGCCACGAGCGCCGCCTCGCCACGCTCTGTTTCGTCCAGAACCTGCGCAGTGGTTTCCAACACGTCGCGGTAGCTGCGAATGCATCCGCCACCTTTCAGATGGATCGGACAGTCGGGCCGCAGACTTTCGACATGGCTGACAGTGACGTCCAGCCCCGGCATGGCCGGCGGCAGCGGCACCGGTGTCCGCATCGTGCCGTCCCGCGCCCCGGTCCTTGGCCCCAACATGATGGTCGCGGCGCTGTTGGCCAGGGCCGTTTTGAACGCGTCAGGCAGATGCATCAGACCGGGCGCAAAGATCAGCGCGTAGCCCTCAAGCGCCATGCCGTCCGCAGGCACGATGTCGATGGAAAGGCCAAGGCGGCGCAAGGCGCGGTAGGTGTCGAACACCAGTTCAAAATAACTCAGCCCCTGCCCGTGCGGCTGGATCTGCCACGCCCATTCCGCCTCGTAATCAAAGATCAGGGCAACCTGCGCTTTGGCCGGGCTGACATCGGGAGCGTCAGATATCTCCGCCGCCACTTCTCGCGCTTCAATCAGCCCCTGCGCCTCTGCGCTGTCGGGACGCAGAAGCCCGGCATGCATCTGTTCCTGCGCCATCGGGGCCTGACGCCAGCGAAAATAGCACACCGCCTCTGCGCCGTGGGCAAAGGCCTCCCAGCTCCACAGCCGCACCATTCCGGGCAAAGGCGCGGGGTTGTAAGGCGCCCAGTTCACCGGGCCGGGCTGCTGTTCCATCACCCACCAGCGGCCCCGCCCGACGGCACGGTAAAGATCGTGGTGGAAGGCCTGAAAATCCGGATCACCCTGCCGCGCATAGCTGCGCTGCTGTTGGACCGTTGCCGGAACGCGATCTTCCAGAAAACCCAGCGGGTAGCTGTCCCAACTGGCAATATCCAGATCCGCGCCAACATCGTAGTGATCGAAATCCGTGATCCGTCCCATGTAGTTATGCGCGATTGGCGCGTCAGAATGTGCCCGGATGATCTCTGTCTGCAGCCGATTGAACGCCACGACCTGATCCGATGCGAACCGACGGAAATCCAGCACATGGCTGGGGTTTGGTTCTGTCACGGTCAGGTTCGGAAGGTCGATCTGATCGAAGCTGACATATTCCATCGACCAGAAAATATTGCCCCAGGCGGCATTCAGCGCGTCGATATCGGCGTCATTGCCTTGCCCCGGATAGTGGTTGCGCAGCCAGCCCTGAAATGCCTTCCGGGCCGCATCGCTGTAGGAAATCGTGGTGTCGTGACAGCCGTATTCATTATCCGTTTGCCACGCGGCTATGTGGGGATTGCGCCCGTAGCGCTCTGCCAGCTTGGTGACGATCCGGGCGCAATCCGCCTTGTAGCCTTCGTGGCTGAAACAGTAATGCCTGCGCGAGCCGAATTTCCGCGGGCGCCCCTCTGCATCCACGGCCAGCATGTCCGGATGCCTGTCGATCATCCAGCGCGGCGGCGTGGCGGTCGGGGTGCCCAGCACCACTTTCAGCCCTGCGGCCCCCAGCACCGCAATCGCATCATCCAGCCAGTCGAACTCATACTGACCTGCCACAGGTTCCAGCCGGGACCACGCGAATTCCCCGATCCGCACCCAAGTCAGACCCGCCTCGGCCATGCGGCGCGCATCATCTTCCCAGATCTCGCGCGGCCAATGTTCGGGGTAGTAACACGTGCCAAGGGTCCGCTTCATGGCAAAATCTCCAGAATTGTCAGTAGGCGTGTCAGATCGCTGCGAGGATGCGGGCTGTTGGGAAGTTGGTGGTCAGACTGTCCTGAAGCGTCTCCAGTTGGTCGCGGGCTACCAGTGCCACGATGGAGCCGCCGAAGCCTCCTCCTGTGAGGCGTGCGCCGATGGCGCCGGCGTTGAGCGCGCCTTCTACCAGCGCGTCGATCTGCGGGAGGGAGACGGCGTAGTCTTCTGACTGGGAGCGGTGGCTGGCGATCATCAGCCTGGCGAAGGTGGCGACGTCGCCCTGTGACAGGGCCTCGACGCCGCGGCGGACGCGGTCATTCTCGGTCACGATATGGCGGGCACGGCGGTCGAGCGGCGGCTCCAGCGCCTCGATCCGGCCCATGTCTTCGAGCCCCAGATCGCTGAGCATCCCGACGCCAAGCGCGCCGCTGGCGGCAGTGCATTCGGCCACCCGGGTTGCATAGCCGTCATCGGTCAGCTTGTGCGCGACCCCGGAATGCACCACGAGGAACGTGTGGCCCTTCGGCAAGGGCGCGGGCCGGTGTTCCAGCCGCCGGGTGTCGAGATAGAGCGCGTGGCCGATGGTCCCCACGGATACGGCGAACTGGTCCATGATCCCGCAGGGCATGCCGACAAACTGGTTCTCCACCTCGCGGGCAAGCCGTGCCACCGCAACCGCATCTGTCTGCGTTCCGAACAGCACGTCGGCCAGGCGCAGCGTTGCAACCTCGATCGCGGCCGAGCTGGACAGCCCCGCCCCGACCGGAAGATTGCTTGCAATCATCGCCGTCACACCGCTGTCGGTGAAGTCCGCGCCCGGCGCATTGGCAAAACTGCCCAGCACATAATCCGACCATGCGCCGCTGGCGGGGTCACTCAGGCTGCGGGTATCCTCGGTGTTGAAACTGTCGCTGGCCACGCGCAGGGTGTGTGCCGGACCGCCCCGGCCGGCCGCGATCGCCGTACCCAGCCGCAATGGCATCGGCAGCACCACGCCGCCATTGTAATCCGTGTGCTCGCCCAGCAGGTTGACGCGGCCCGGCGCATAGGCGACGGCCTCGGGCGGCATGCCAAAATGAGCCTCATAGGCCGCAGCGACCCGGGCGCGCAGAACGTCTTCGTTTGTCTCGTCCATGCTCAGCCCCCTGCCGCGGTCTTGTAATGCACGTCCGGCTGATCCCTCAGCCGGGCCGCGGCGCTTTCTGCCGTAAGATCGCGCTGAGCCTCTGACAGCATCTCGTATCCGACCATGAACTTGCGCACCGTCGCCGAGCGCAGAAGCGGCGGGTAAAAATGCGCGTGCAACTGCCAGTGATCGTGATTGCCCGGCGTCATCGGCGCGCCGTGCCAGCCCATCGTGTAGGGGAACTCTGTCCGGAACAGGTTGTCATAGCGGGTGCACAGACGTTTCAGAATTTCGGCCAGGGCGTCCCTTTCGGCATCGGAAAGATCGCTTAACCGCAGGACATGCCGCTTTGGCAGCACCATCGTCTCGAACGGCCAGGTGGCCCAATAGGGCACCACCGCGATCCAGTGGTCGTTCTCTGCCACGGTACGGGCCCCATCCCCGGATTCCCGCGCGGCATAGCTGACAAGCAGGTTCTGCCCCTGCGCCGACAGGTAGTCAGCCTGTGTCTGATCTTCGCGCGCCACCTCGTTGGGGATGAAGTCGCTGGCCCAGACCTGCCCGTGCGGATGCGGGTTGGAACAGCCCATGACCGCGCCCTTGTTCTCGAAGATCGCGACCCAGTCATATTCCTTGCCAAGCTCTTCCAGTTGCCGGGCCCACAGGTCGATCACGCCGCGTATCCCGGCGAGGGGCAATTCCGGCAATGTCAGATCGTGACGTTCGGAAAAACAGATGACCCGCGCCGTGCCACGAACGGTTTCGGCCCGGAACAGCGGATCATCGCCAGTGCTGCCCTTCGGCGTGTCCGTCAGAAGCGCCGGGAAGTCGTTGCCAAAGACAAAGGGCCCCTCGTAGACGGGGTTGACCTCGCCATTGACCCGCGTGTTGCCCGAGCACAGGAAACAGGTCGGATCATGCGCCGGTTTCTGGTCCTGGGCGGTGGCCTCTGTCTGGCCCTGCCAGGGGCGCTTGTTGCGGTGCGGGGACACCAGCACCCATTCCCCCTTCAACGGGTTGAAGCGGCGATGCGGGTCTTCGGTGAAGTCCGGTTTGTCCATGACGCGTTCCTTGCCCGTCTATTTCGCGAAGGGGCCGTATTTCGGCGCGCGATGCCAGTTCCAGGCGGTTTCGATGATCGTCTCGACATCCGGCGTGGCCGGGCTCCAGCCCAGAAGCGCCTTTGCACGGCTGCTGTCGGCGACAAGGATCGCGGCATCGCCTTCCCGGCGGGGGCCGACACGATAGGGGATCTTCCTGCCGGTGACCTTCTCTGCCGCGGCGATCACCTCCATGATCGAGAACCCGTCGCCATTGCCAAGGTTGAAGACATGCGCGCCGGGATTGGCATCCATGTACTCCAGTGCTGCCAGATGGGCCGAGGCGATATCATTGACATGCACGTAGTCGCGAATGCAGGTGCCATCGCGTGTGTCGTAATCCTCGCCAAAGATATCCAGCCCGTCACGCGCGCCCAGGGCCGCCAGCAACACGTTGGGCACAAGATGCGTCTCCGGATCATGCGCCTCGCCGATTTCGCCCGACGGGTCGGCCCCCGCGGCGTTGAAATAGCGAAAGCAGACAGAGCGGATGCCATAGGCATGACCATAATCCGCCAGCACCTGCTCGATCATCAGCTTGGTGCGGCCATAGGGGTTCAGCGGGTTCTTCGGGTGATCCTCGGCAATCAGCGGTGTTTCAGGATTGCCAAACGTGGCTGCGGTCGAGGAAAAGACGAACCGCTCCACCCCGGTGGTGCGCATCGCATCCAGCAGGTTCAGCGTGCCCACCACGTTGTTGCGGTAATAGATATCCGGAGCGGAAACAGATTCCCCCACAGAAATCAGCGCGGCGAAGTGATAGACCGCGTCAAAGGCGTTCTGCGCAAAGAGCGCCTTCAGCGCGTCGGTGTCCAGCAGATCCCCCTGGATCAGCGGAACCGATTGCGGGATCGCGGCGGCATTGCCATAGGACAGGTTGTCGAACACGACAACGTCATACCCGCGCTCGACCAACTGGCGCACCATATGCGAGCCGATATATCCGGCCCCTCCGCAGACAAGAATTCTGGCTGTCAAATCTTTGATCCTTTGTGCTGCCCTGCACCGTCTGGCGGTGGGGCCGTAAACCCAACGGGTGCCTCAGCGCAGGCGCATCTCGGTCTCGGCGTCGAACAGATAGGCCCGCGCGGGATCGAAGCTCAGCGACACGCGCGCGCCGGGGGCGGACCGGTGATCGCCGCGTTCCTCGACGATCAGCCGCTCGCCGGTATCTGCATGGATGTAGTCATAGGACACACCCCCCAGGGCTTCGGTCAGCTCGATCGACATCGTGTCGCCTGCGCTTACCTCGATATGTTCAGGCCGGATGCCAAGCGTCACCTTCGTGCCCGCTGGCGGCAGGTTGACCGGGACAGCGACAGAGGTCTTGAGCGCGGGCACATCGACCGCCCCTTGCGCGTTCACTGTTGCTTCCAGGAAGTTCATCGCGGGCGAGCCGATGAAGCCTGCAACGAACTTGTTGTCGGGATCGCGGTAAAGATCGAGCGGCGCGCCCATCTGTTCGATCCGGCCAAGCCGCAGCACCACGATCTTGTCGGCCATGGTCATCGCCTCGACCTGATCGTGGGTCACATAGATCATCGTGGCGCCGATATCGTTGTGCAGGCGCGCGATCTCCACCCGCATCTCCACCCGCAATTCGGCGTCGAGATTGGACAGCGGTTCGTCGAACAGAAACACCTCTGGCCCGCGCACGATGGCCCGCCCGATCGCCACGCGCTGACGCTGGCCGCCCGACAGGGCCGCGGGCTTGCGTTTCAGGAACGGGTCAAGCTTCAGGATACGGCTGGCTTCGGCGACTTTCGACGCGATCTCGGCCTTGGGATAGCCGTTCATCTTCAGGCCAAAGCCCATATTCTCTGCCACCGTCATATGCGGATAAAGCGCGTAGGTCTGGAACACCATCGCCACCCCGCGCTCGGCCGGATCCATCCGCGTCACGTTGCGATCCCCGATATGGATCTCGCCCGCCGTGGTCTCCTCCAACCCCGCAATCATCCGCATCAACGTGGATTTGCCGCACCCCGACGGACCCACAAAAACACAGAACTCACCATCCGCAATCTCCAGATCAACCCCGTGGATAACCTGAACATCACCATAACGCTTGATAACATCCCTCAAAACAACGCCTGTCATCGATCTACGTCCCCAACTCTTTTGTTTCAATGTCGATTTCCGGGTAGCGCCAGTCGGCAGCGTCTGCGGCTATGCGGGTGGCGGTTTCCTGCATAATTGGCACCAGCTTGTACAAGTCATCGAAATCCTGTCGCCCCTGAAGGGCTGTGATTGACAATCCCCCCAGAAGGATTCGGTTTCGCGACAGTATTGGCACGGCCACGCAGATGATCCCGCGTTCGTGTTCTTCGTTGTCGATGGCAAAGCCGCGTTTGCGGATCAGCGCCAGATCCGCCAGCAAAGCCTCTGGGCTTGTGAGTGTATTATCGGTGAAACGGTAAAAGCTTTGTTGCGCCATGACCGAAGCCAGCCCATCCTCTCCGAGAAAGGCCATCATGGCCTTGCCGACGCCGGTGCAATAGGCAGGCCCAACCTTCCCTGCGCTGGAAAACATCTCGACCGGGCGAGATGGGAAAAGCTTGTCGACATAAAGAACATGCCCGCCATCCAGCTGCGCAAGATGGATCGTCTGGCGCACCTGACTGGCCAGCGCGTCCAGATGCGTCTTTGCAACCGGGGCAAGCGAGGATTGTTTCCATGCCACATGCGCCAGACGGACCAGCCGGGCGCCGATGAAATAGACCCTGCGATGCGGATCGTGGCTTAACATGCCATGATCGGTCAGGGTTTGCAGGAAACGGTAGACCGTTCCCTTTGGCAAACTGCTTGCCGCCTGAATTTCAGATGCCCGGGCCGGTCGCCCGATATCCGCCACGATATCAAGAATGCCAAGCGCCCGCCCGACCGTCCCCGGGCCGTCTAATTCTCGCTGGGTCACTTGCGTTTGCTTGGCCATCTGTCCGGATTTCAAGGTCTCTGCTGGGGCGCTGATAGCGCTGGCGGAACTTGTTGACACACTTAGTCAACCGGAATAATTCTCAATTATTGAGATGTCAATTTCAATATACGGACCAATGGGAGGACCCCGTGAACCTAAAAAAAACACTTGTCGGCGCAGCACTTAGCGCCTCAACACTGCTGTCTGGCGCTGCCTATGCAGAGTCGCATTCTGAACCGCTGACGGGGGAGTTGAAAATCTTCCTCGACACGTCGAACCCGGCGCCACGCGCAACGATGGAAGCCATGATCGGACGCTTCGGGGCCTTGCATCCCGATCTTGAGATCAGCACCACCGTGATCGACCGCGATGCGTATAAAACCCAGATCCGCAACTTCCTGAGCGCGGATGCGCCGGATGTCGCGACATGGTACGCCGCGAACCGCATGGCCCCCTATGTCAACGCCGGCCTTTTTGAGGACGTGTCGGACCTTTGGGAAGAGCCGGAGATCGCCGAAAACCTCGCCTCGACCAAGGGTGCGATGACCATCGACGGCAAGCAGTGGGGCGTGCCCTATACTTACTACCAGTGGGGCGTCTACTACCGCAAAGACATCTATGAAGAGCTGGGCCTATCAGAGCCGACCTCTTGGGAAGAGATGAAATCCAACTGCCAGAAGATCCTGGATTCGGGCCGCAAGTGTTACACGATCGGGACAAAATTCCTTTGGACGGCAGGCGGTTGGTTCGACTACATGAACCTTCGCACGAACGGGTTCGAGCATCACATGAAGCTGGCCGCGGGCGAGATCAAGTGGACCGATGACAGCGTCCGCCAGACCTTTGCCAACTGGCGCGAGCTGATTGACATGGGTGCGTTCGTCGACAACCACCAGACCTATAGCTGGCAGGAAGCCCTGCCCTTCATGGTCAAGGGTGAGGCCGCAGCTTACCTGATGGGCAACTTCGCCGTTGCGCCGCTGCGCGAGGCCGGGTTGACCGACGATCAGCTGGACTTCTACCAGTTCCCCAAGATCGACCCCGATCTTGACTTCGCCGAGGATGCACCGACCGATACGTTCCACATCGCGGCCAATGCCAAGAACAAGGACGCCGCCCGTGCGTTCCTGCGCTTCGTCGTCTCGACCGAGGAACAGACCGAGATCAACAATGCGGCCAATCTTGGTCAGTTGCCGGTCAATGCGTCGGCCTCCATCGACGATGACAAGTTCCTGAACGAAGGCTTCGCCATGCTGTCGTCGAACAGCCCCGGCGGTGTCGCGCAGTTCTTTGACCGTGACTTCCCGGCGGAAATGGCTGCCGAAGGCATGCAGGGTCTGCAGGAGTTCATGGTGTTCCCGGACAATCTGGACGACATCCTGAACCGTCTCGATAAGGTCGCAGAGCGCGTCTACAAATAAGCTGACCTTCAGCGAGGGACCGGGCGTCGGATTGGCGGCCGGTCCACCCGAAAGATCAAGACCGGCAGGACGATTTCGCCGCCGCTTTCTCCAATGCTTTTTCACGCCACGGAGCACGCCCCATGACATATGCAACCGTCCCTGATCGACATCCCCCCTCTCCGGGACGTCGTGGCTGGTACAAGCGCAACGAGATTGCAGTCACCCCGTGGCTGTTTCTGGCCCCGGCCATCCTGTTCTTCCTGTTTTACGTTATTTTCCCGATATACCAAAGCTTTACCGTCTCTTTTTACAGCTGGGACGGGCTAAGCGATCCAACCTATGTGGGTCTGGAGAACTACCGCGAGCTGATGGATGACAGCGCGTTCGAGGTGTCGCTCTGGAACAACTTCAAATGGTTGGTTCTTTACCTGCTGGCCATCCCGGTGGGGCTGATGATTGCGCTGTTCCTCAACCAGACCGTTACTGGAATTAGACTCTATAAGTCTCTGTTTTTCTTTCCCTTTGTAATCTCACAGGTGGTTGTCGGGCTGGTCTTCACGTGGTTCTACGATCCGACATTTGGCCTGCTGAATACTTTCCTGGGATGGTTCGGCCTGCCCACGGTGAACGTGCTGGGGGATCCGACCCTTGCCACTTACGGGATCATCGCGGCGGGGCTGTGGCCACAGACGGCCTATTGCATGATCCTTTACCTCACAGGCCTGAACGCCGTGGACCCCGAACAGATCGAGGCCGGTCGTTTGGACGGTGCCAAGGGCGCCAGGATGCTGTGGTATATCATCATTCCGCAGCTCAAACCCGCGACCTTCATCGCCTTTGTCGTGACGATCATCGGGGCGCTGCGTTCGTTTGACCTGATCTCGATCATGACCAATGGCGGACCGTTCGGACAAACCCGCGTGCTGTCCTTCTACATGTTCGAAAAAGCACTCTCAGAATACGGGTTCCGCATGGGATATGGCGCGGCAATCGCCGTTGTCCTCTTCCTGATCATGCTCTGCTTCATCGCCTACTTCCTGTGGTCGATGTGGAAAGAAGAGAAGGGCCACTAGGATGTTCCCCAGACCGATTGAAAAATCCCCGCGTGCCTGGCAACTGACCTATCAAGGGTTGCTTCCCATCGCGCTTATCTTCTGGCTGGCCCCGCTGATTGCCGTTGCTGTCTTCTCGATCAAACCGGCCGTGGATTTCACCCAAGGCAACTATTGGGGGCTGCCCTCGACTTTCGAAGGCGCGGCCAATTATGGTCAGGTCTTTTTCAACTCTGACATGCCGCGCTACCTGTTGAATTCGGTGTTCATCACCGTGCCGACGGTGATTGGCGCCGTGGGCCTGTCCTGCATGGCGGGCTTTGCACTTGGCATCTACAGGTTCAAATCCAACCTGCTGATCTTTTTCATGTTCGTTGCCGGCAACTTCGTCCCCTTCCAGATCCTGATGGTGCCGGTGCGCGACCTGACGCTGGACCTTGGCCTTTACAACACCAAGACGGGGCTGGTCCTGTTCCATATCGCGTTCCAGACGGGGTTCTGCACGCTGTTCATGCGTAACTTCATCCGTGCCCTGCCCTTCCCCCTGATCGAGGCCGCGCGCGTCGAAGGCATCGCCGAATGGAAGATCTTCTGGTACATCGTCCTGCCGCTGATGAAGCCCGCGATTGCGGCGCTCAGCGTGTTGATCTTCACCTTCATCTGGAACGACTATTTCTGGGCGATCGTGCTGACCCAGGGCCCGGAAAGCCAACCGGTCACAGCGGGCATCACCAGCTTCAATGCGCAGTTCCGCGCCGCCTACCACCTGATGAGCGCCGGTTCCATCGTGGCCGCATTGCCGCCCGTCGCGATGTTCTTCCTGATGCAGAAACACTTTATCGCAGGTCTGACGCTGGGTGCTGTTAAATGATCCGATGCTGGCGCCTTGATGACAGTCGGCAGACACTTGTTCTCGGGTCCACCAAAGATCACCTCGCCGAGGTGGTTTTCTGGGGTCCGCGTCTGCCGGATGATGAAGATCTGGAAACCTTGTTCCGTGCCAACGGTATCGATGTCACCGGGGGGATGTTGGATTCCAACCCCGAATTGTCGATCTGCCCGGAGGCGACGCGCACCTTTCCCGGTCAGCCCGGCCTGATCCTGCGCGACGGCTCTGGCACGCCCTTGTTGCCGAAATTCTGCTTTGCCTCGGCAGAGCAGAGCACGAACGCGATCACGCTGGCCTTTCGCGACGAGGTGAACGGGCTGACCTATACGGCCAGCTTCGCCATCAATCCCGAAACCCATGTCATAGAGGCCAAGGCCGTTCTGGAATCGGACAGGCCGACGCATCTGCATTGGCTGTCCGCGCCGGTGTTTCCGGGGCCGCAACTGGCCGACGAGATGATCGATTTCTCTGGCCGTTGGTGTGGCGAATTCCAGATGAACCGCACGCCCTGGTCCCCCGGCATGCGCTACCGCGAAAACCGCACTGGCCGCACGGGGCACGAACATTTCCCCGGCCTCATCCTGCCCTGCCGGGGGGCAACCAATGCCAGCGGTAATGCCTATGCTTTCCATTACGGCTGGTCGGGCGGGCACCGGATGGTGGCCGAAGAATTGCCCGACGGACGCCGCCAGATTCAGTTCGGCCATGCCGCCCGCGTCGAAAGTGCCGCGCAGACCCGGTTCGAGACGGCGACGCTTTATGCGATGTTCTCGGATGACGGGTTGAACGGCTGCGGTGTCGCGTTCCAGCGCCACCTGCGCGATGTCGTGGTCAGCTTTCCCGACCCCGACCGCCCGCGCCCGGTGCATTACAACTGCTGGGAGGCCGTGTATTTCAATCACAACCTGCCAGAGCTGAAAGAGATCGCCACCATCGCCGCGGGCCTGGGTGCAGAGCGTTTCGTGCTGGATGATGGCTGGTTCGGCAATCGTGATGACGACACCCGCGCCCTGTCGGACTGGGAGGTTGATCCGCGCAAATACCCAGACGGTCTGACCCCGCTGATCGAGCATTGCCATGCCGAGGGGATGACCTTTGGCATCTGGTTTGAGCCCGAGATGATCAACCCCGACAGCGACATCCACCGCAAGCATCCTGACTGGGCCCTGGGCGGTGAGGATCAGATCCTTGGCCGCTACCAGAAGGCGCTGAACATGGCCTTGCCCGAGGTGCGCGATTTCCTGTTCGAGCGGATCGGAAAGGTGCTGGCCGATCACGACATTGACTATATCAAGTGGGACCATAACCGCGTCCTGCCACTGCCCGATGCGGCGCAGACCCGTGGCTCTTACCAGTTGATCGACCGGCTACGCGCGGCCTATCCGGGGACGGAGATCGAGAGCTGTGCCTCTGGTGGCGGGCGGATCGACTTTGGCATTCTGGGCCGCACCCATCGTGTCTGGCTGTCCGACAGTAATGACGCGATCGAACGGTTGCGGATGCAGCACAATGCCGCGATTTTCCTGCCGATGGCCGTGACAGGCAGCCATGTCGGCCCGCGCGTCTGCCACACCTCGGGGCGCACGCTTGGCATCCGCTTCCGCGCTTGGGTCGCGGCGCAGCGGCATATGGGGTTCGAAATGGACCCGCGCGAACTGAACGAGGACGAGGCGCAGGTGCTGCGCGATGTCACCTCTTGGTGGAAGCGGAACCGCGACTGGATGTTCCGCGCCGATATTCTGCGTCTGGATAGCCCCGACCCCGCCGTGATTGCAGAACAGCATTTGGCCGAAGGCGGCGGGCGTTTTGTGGTCTTTGCGGGCAAGGCGGAGACGTCGAAACAGATCGCCCCCCGGCCGCTGCAACTGACCCGGCTTAGCCACGATGCCATGTACCGGATCGAATTGATCAATCGCGAGGATGCCTCTCATCTCTCGCGCGGCGACCAGATCCTGAAATCGAAGGCGATCACGGTCAGTGGCGGTTATCTGATGAACCACGGGCTGACCTTGCCGTGGAGCTTTCCTGAAACGATGTGGGTTATCGAAGGGACGCTGGTTTGAACTCGCGCCAAGCGGCGAGACTTCAGACCAGAGAGCAGCGCAGGAACCAACGGGTATGCTCTGCCGGTTCCTGGCCGGGGTCGTTCTTCAGTGACGCAAACACGTCATACCCACACCGCTCGTAAAACACGCGCGCGGCGGCGCTGGAAGTGTCGAGCCAGCTTGCATGGCACCCCCGGTCCCGCGCCAGAGCATGGGCGTGTTCGAGCAAAGCGCGGCCCTGCCCGGCACGCCGACACCCGGCTGCGACCCACAGCATGTTCACATGCAGCCAACCATAGGAGGTCGTGGCTTCAAGCCCTGCGCCAAGCTGCCCCTGCGCGGCATCCACGCAAAGGCTGATGCGGCTGTTGATGCCTTGCCGGGCAGATCCCCTGAGATCGGCAAGCAAGGCATTTTCCAGTGCTTCCGGAAATCCGGGCCTCTTCGATGCGTCGCGGATCTCTGTCAGGCGAGCCATTCGCGGTAGTCGCTGACCAGCAGGTGCTTGGGGTCCACGTCTTCCTCGATCGTGGCGAAACGGCCAATCGGCTCGCGGAAGATATTGTCGGTCTCGTCGTCATTTACGGTCGAAACCTCACCCACCAGCACATCGCCGCCTTCGCCCCAGAAGGCATGCCAGTCGCCGGGCATCAGGGTCACGCTTTCGCCGGGAGCCAGCTTCAGCTTGTCGCCCGGCGCGTAGTCACGCCGGATACCGTCGCAATAGACTGTGCCACCGCGGGATGCGTCGAAATTGCCATCCGCGTCAGACCCGAACAGCTCGACCACCAGCGTCGCGCCGCCCCGGTTGATGATATCCTCGGCCTTGATGACATGCGTGTGCATCGGGCTGAGCTGGTCCTGCCGCGAGATCAGCAGCTTCTCGGCATAGCACATGCCGCCGCCGCGCTGCAGATCGGCCAGTCGACCATTGCGCAGGGTAAAGAGGAACAGGCCCATCTTATCGAAATCCCCTGCCCCGTAGTCGGTAATGTCCCAGCCGCAGCGCGCCTCGATCACGTTGCGCGCCTCGTCCTTGCGGGCCTTGAACTCGTCCGGCGTCCAATAGGCAAACGGGGGAAGGACAAACCCGTGGTGGCGGATCATGTCATCGGCCGCCAGCAGGATTTCATTGATGCGTGAGCGTTTCATGCAGCTACCTTATGCGTTTCAAGAATCTCGATCACCATGGCCGCAGTCCAGGTGAAATGCGCCCCGCCACAAGGTTCGGCGGTGATCGGGTCGTGATATTCGGCAAAGCCGCTGGTTTCAATAAGCCGCAGACAGTCGCCCATGATCCGGTCTACCATCCTTGTTTCGCCTGCCTGTTCCAACCCGTCGGAAATCATGTAGTTCACGATCAGCCAGACCGGGCCGCGCCAGTACCGAAGACCCTCGAATTCCGGGGCGGCCGGATCGTGGCTGGGGATAAGATATTCGCAGCTTTCGGCCAAAGTCTCGATCCGGCGGCTGATGGCTGCGGCACGCTCTTTCGGGATGGGCGCAAAGACCCCCAGGATCCCACCAATCGACGGGCTGTCGACCACATCGCCTGTGGTCCGATCTAGACAAAGATACTGTCCCAGCTTTTCGTCCCAAAGCGTCTCCATCGCGGCGACGCCCTTGTCGGCCATGGCCCGTGACTGCGCCGCGATTTCGACCATCCCCAACCGGCCCGCCAGATCGGCAACTTTGTGGCAGGAGCGGATCAGGATCGCGTTGAAGCCGGGATCGACCATCTGGAAGGGCGAGGCATCATGCAGCTTGCTGTTGTCCCAGTTCAGGCTGCGGAACTTCTGCACCAGCCAGATATAGCGCCTGTACTGGTCATCCGTAGGCCGATGCGCCGGGTTGGCGTGGGTGGTGTCGCGGCGGGTGAAGGTGCCCACGCCTTCCGTCGGCACACGTTCAAAGGCAGCGTCCCAGTCGACCGAGTTGTCGCGACCGGATTCCCATGGATGCAAAAGCGCAACAAGGCCAGTGCTTTGCGGGTCGCGGCTGCGGTAGAACCACTGATGCCACGCGTGGATCTTCGGCAGCAAGGCGCGGGCCTTCTCTGATGCAAGCGCCTTGTCCTTTGCGCGGTCGTGGATGCGGCAGACAGCAAACCCCGCAACGGGGGGCTGTGTGATGCCTGTCGTCGGCACGTCGCGGCCCGTGCCCCATACGTCCGGCCCCGGAAAATAGCCGTCATCAGGTTGGTGAAAGATGATATGCGGCACCATGCCGTCATCCCATTGATGGGCCATCAGGGTGTCAATTTCTGTCCATGCACGCGGCTCGTCATATTGCGAAAAGCCAAGTGCACTGAGCGCGGAATCCCAGTTCCACTGAAACGGGTAAAGCCCATGGGTGGGCACCGTATATGTCCCGCGGTCATTGTCGGTCATCACCTGACGGGCGTGGTCCATCATATCTTGTCTGTTCATCACATCACCTTACGCAACAGCTTTGGTGGTTTCGGGGTCGAACCAGCGCACGCGGTCCGCCTGCGGGGCAAGGGTCAGTGTCTCGCCGGGTCGGACGACCATGTCACTGTCGAGAACGGCGCGGAAAAGGCTTCCGTCCACCTCGCATGTGACCAGCAGATGTGCGCCCAGAGGCTCTACCACCTTGGCAGTGGCAGTCAGGCCCTGTTCGGCGGGCTGAATATCTTCGGGGCGGATGGCGAATTGCAAATGCGGCCTGTCGGCGCGCGGTCCGTCCATCACCTGCCCTGCGACCGACCATTTGCCATCCCCGGCCGGGGTCGCCTTGAGGAAGTTCATCGGCGGGTTGCCGATGAAGCTTGCCACGAATTCCGCCGACGGGTTGCGATACACCTCGATCGGCGAGGCTGCCTGCACGATCCGACCCTGATGCATCACGCTGATCCGGTCGGCCATGCTCATCGCTTCGACCTGATCGTGGGTCACGTAGATCGCGGTGGTCTTGCTTTCGGCCAGAACACCCTTGAGCTCTGCCCGCATCTCCATCCGTAAGAGCGCATCAAGGTTCGACAGCGGCTCATCCATCAGGATCACATCGGGTTCCATCGCCAACGCCCGCGCCACGGCGACGCGCTGGCGCTGACCACCCGACAATTCGCCGGAATAGCGTTTCAAGAGCTGTTCGATATGCATCAGCGTGGCGACCCGCTCGACCCGGCGTGTCACTTCGTCATTGGGCAGCTTCTGCATCCGCAGACCAAAGCCGATATTTTCGAACACGGTCAAGTGCGGGAAAACGGCGTAGTTCTGAAAGACCATGGCGATGCCGCGATCCTTGGGGGACAGATGGTCAATCCTCCGCCCGCCGATCCAGACCTCGCCTGCCGTGGCGGTTTCCAGCCCGGCAATGATGCGCAGCAAGGTGGACTTGCCGCAGCCCGATGCGCCCAGCAGGACCATGAATTCCTGGTCCGCGATGGTCAGGTTGATGTCATGCAAAGCTTGGTAAGCACCGAAGCTCTTTGCAACATTCTTGATTTGAATCTCAGCCATTTGTCTGGCTCCTTTATCTGGACGCGCCCCGCTTAGCGGTTCGCGATACCCCACATGGCAAACAGGTATTTGCGCACGGCGAAGATGAAGATCAGGGCGGGTACGACGAGGATGAACCCACCCGCAAACTTCAGATGCAGTGGCGAGGTGTCGAGGTTCTGAAGCAGGAACGCGGTCAGGGTCCGGTTCTCGATGGTCAGTACCGCGGCGGCGAACACTTCGTTCCACGAGATCACGAAGGCGAAGATGGCGCTGGCCGTGATACCGGGAAGGATGAGCGGCAGAACCACTTTGGTAAACGCCGTCAGCCGCGTGCAGCCAAGGGTCCAAGCCGCCTCTTCCAGCTCTATCGGGATGCCCGAAAACAGCGAGAAGGTGATCAGCACGGCGAAGGGAATGGCAAGCGTTGTATGCACCAGCGCCAGACCGAAGGCCGTGTCGTCCAGCCCGGTCCGGATGAAGAGAACCGCCAGCGGCAACGCCAGAAGCGGCAGCGGAAAGGCGCGGGTCAGCAGGATCAGCAGCCGGAACAGGCCTTTGCCCGGAAAGTCAAACCGCGACAGTGCATAGCCCGCAGGCGCCCCGATGGCGATAGACATGATCATCGTCAGACCTGCCACCACGACCGAGTTCTTCAGCGCCGTCAGAATCCCCGCAAAGCCGGCAAAGAAGGTAAGGCTGCCAAGGTCGAATTCCGGGATGAACGGCTTGGGAAAGCTGGTCACCGTTTCCGGTGACGAGAGCGTGTTGATCAGCAAAAAGTAGATCGGCACGATCACCCAGGCGCATAGCAGCACGACCGCAGAGATATACAGGAACCGCGCGGGTTTGCGTGTATCGGCGCCCAGATCACTTGCAACAGCATCGGTCATATCGAGGCTCCTTTCGGGACGCGCAGGACGCGCAGGATGATCAGGGTAAAGCCGATGGAGATCGCCAGGATGATCAGCGCCATCGCAGCTGCGGCCCGGTTATTGAGAAGGTCGAACTGGTAGGAATAGGTCTCGCCCATGAGAACCGGGAAGAGCGTTCCGCCAAGCGCCGCGACCACCGCGAAGATCTCGAATGCGAGGATCACACGCAGCACCAGCGCTGTTTGCAGGCTGGGCCGCAGCAACGGCAGGGTAATGCGCAGGAACCGTTTCCAGGGCGACGCGCCAAAGACCTCGGCCGCTTCGTAATATTCCTTGGGGATCAGGCCAATCCCGGCCACAAGGATCACCAGCATGATCGCGGTCGCCCGCCAGATCTCTGCCAGGGCAATGGCCAGGAAGACAATGCCGGGGTTCTGATAGGAAAGCAGGTTTAGGGGTTTGTCGATCAGGCCCATCCCGCTCATCATCGAGTTGAGAAAGCCGGACTGGTCAAAGATCGCCAGCCAAATGATCCCGGCGGCAAGATCTGAAATCCCCAGCGGAATGGTCCAGATGTAAAGGACGATGTCCCGCCCCTTTTGCATCCTGGTGACCATCGTCGCCATCAGCAGCGCCAGCGCCAGCTGCACCGGGACAACCGCGGCTGCCAGAAGCAGCGTGTTTTTCAGGGAAATCGGAAATTTCCAGTGCGAGGTAATTTCGCGGAAATTCTCTAATGTGAAATTCGACCCGTCACTGAAGGCTTGCTGCGCAACCAAGACAAAGGGGTACAGGAAAAACACGCACAGAAACAGTGTGACAGGCAGGATCAGGACGTACGGCAATATCCCAGCGTTCATCGCTGCGCTCCTATCTGGCGCTCCAGCGCCGACTGGTTGGGGAGAGAGAGAGGTGTCCGGGCCCCATCAGGCCCGGACGGAAGGTCTTGTCAGGTCACTCGACCGGGCAAGCACCTTCGGAAGGCGCATCCGGCGCCCAGCAAGGCGCACCGGTTTCTTCCATGATCGCGGCAAGCGCGGCTTTCTGATCGTCCAGCACGGCGCGAATGTCCTGATTGGCCAGAACGATACGCTCGAACGCATCGACGAAGACGCGGTTAAAATCGCCACCCTTGTCACCAAGACCCGCGGGCAACAGGCCGGGGTTGGCATCGGCGGACGCACTCATCTTGGCGACCGCATTGCCTGCCGCCTGAACCGATGGCGGCAGATCGTCCGGCAGGTCCACGTCGACCACGGGGAAGAAGTTCGTCGCACGCAAGGTCGCGATCTGGGTTTCCGGCTTCAGCATGTAGCTGACCAGAGCCTTGGACGCTTCCATGTCAGGCGCGGTATTGGGGATGGCGACACCAGCCAGAACCGGCATGAACCCACGACCCGTGGGGCCTGCGGGCGCCGGGAATGCGACGAAATCATCGGGGCGGTCATTGAACGCCTGCGCCAGACGCGAGGTGTGATCGAACACGATCCACGCGTCACCCGACAAAAGCTGCTCCTGCAGGAAAGAGAAATTGGTCGAAGCCGGGTTGGTATGGGCCCAAAGCTCGCGGAATTTCTCCCATGCCGTGACGGCCTCGTCCGACGCGAAAGTGCGCACGACACCGTTGGTGTAGGACGGGTAGAGATAGCCCTGGAAGAAGCGGTGCTTCAGTCCTTTTGGCCCCGCTGGGAAGCCGAATTTCGGCTCGCCTGTCGCTTCGTGGACGTTGGCGGCCCATGCGATCAGCTGGTCATAGGTCAACGCGTCGACATCCGCGCCTTCCGGCAGGTATTGCAGCGCTTCCTTGTTGGCGGCCATGATGTAGCTCGCCTGCATCCAGGGGATGTACTGCATCGTATCCGTGCCCAGCTTGGCAAGGTTGTTGAACGTCTCGCTGGCGGACATCACACCCATATCACTCAGATCGACCAGATCATCGGGGTTCATCGCCGAAAAGTCGCCGTGCAGCGCCCCAAGGACGCCAATCGTGCCCGAGCCCGCCTGAATTTCGGCCTGAAGGCGCGTCAGCCAGGGGCCGGGATCGTTGGGCTGGTAATCAACCCCTCCTTCGAAAGCGGACAGAACCTGTTCGCGCATCGCCTGCGATTCCTCGACAGGTTTGGCCTGAGTTGACCAGAACAGGACTTCGGCCTGCGCGGCCACGGCAGTGCAGGTGATCGCAACACCCGAAGCAGCGCCAAGGATTTTGGAAAGTAGGGTCATGATTCCTCCCAGAATTTTTTTGATCGGGGCCGACCTCCCTGCCGACACCCAAGTAGCTTCGGCGCCCCCCCTGATCCACGGTCAGGGAAAAGACGCCAACGGGGCGGCTGCGGGAAATGAAACCTCGAATCGCCCTGCTGCCTCCGATCATGGTATAACGTTATATCAGTCGTCAACAAAAATCTCGGCGCGCCGTCTGAGCGCGGCCGGCGGATGTGACGACGATCCGGGGTGGCTTGATATTTGCCCGGGAAATGACCAAACATCGGGTTTAACGTTATATCACGCGGTGAGAACAATCATGGCTGGCAAACCGACTCTCGCGACTGTTGCGAAAGAAGCCGGTGTCTCGGTGCCCACGGTCAGCCAGGTGTTGCGCGGGACCGGACGCATATCTGACAAGACCCGCGACAAGGTTCTGGAAGCCGCGAAAAAGCTGCGTTACGTGCCGGATTCCCGCGCGGCGGCCATGCGGTCCGGTGAAAATCGCGAGATTGGCTTTGTCATCAATCAACTCGCCAACCCGTTCAACGCTGAGGTCATCAGTGGTGTCGTTGACCTGCTGGAAACCGAAGGCTTCATGGTCTCCGTGCTCGACACGCGCGACGATGCCGCACGTCAAGGGCGCCAGCTGGAGGCTTTCATCCGTCATGGCCGTGGTGGGCTTCTATGGGTTCCCGCAACAGAAACGCCGGACGAGACCTTTGATCTGCTGACAACGCACCAGATCCCCACCGTCACTTTCCTGCGCAATGCGTGCCGGGGGTTCGACCATGTCGGCATCCGGAATGCAGAGGCAACCTTGATCGCGACAGACCATCTCGTTTCACTCGGTCACAGGCATATCGCCTATCTGGGCGGGACTGACATGACAATCGTGCGCCGCCAGCGGGTAGACGGCTACGAGCAAACGCTGGCCAGACACGGGCTGGGCCCCGGCATCCTCTGGCCCTCCGGCGACAACAAACTGGCCGGGCTCGAAGCGATGCTGGATCTGCATCGCACCCACCCGAAGGTCACCGGTGTGGTCTGCAACGGCGACATGGTGGCCCTTGGCGCGTGCCTTGGCCTTGCACGGCTGGGATTGCGGCCGGGTCGGGACATCTCGATCATCGGATTTGACGACATTCAGGACGCCGCGGTCGGGACTCCTCCCCTGACGACAATGGCTGTGTCCCCTCATAGCCTTGGCGGAAAGCTCGCGCGGGTTCTGCTGGACCGCATTGCCGAACCCGATGCCCCACCCAGATCGCTGGAGGTTTCAGCCGAGCTCGTTATGCGGGACACCACGGCGAAGTGCCGCGAGACCGCCTAAGGATTGCGCGCAGGTGGAGTAAGCGTCAACGCATCCCATTGGACCGACCACCAAATAACGCGGCGGCGGCAGGGCGAAGGGCCCCCGGCCCTCTCACCCATTGCATCGCGGCCGATCCGCCGAAGACATCAGCCTCCCACCGTGATCCCGATCTTGCCCACATGGGCCTTTGTCAGAAAGACTTCCTGCGCCTTCCGGAGATCGCAAAGTGGAAAGGTCTCTGCCACGGTCGGCCTGATTTCGCCCCGCTCGATATAGCCGACCAGATCGGTAAAAACCCCTGCGGTCTGGCGGGTGCTGCCCATCAAGGTCAGATCGCGCAAATAAAGCGTGCGAAGATCAAGATCGACAATCGGCCCCGCGATGGCGCCAGACGTGACATAGCGGCCCCCGACGCGCAGCCCGTGCAACAGGCCAGACCACGCGGCACCGCCCACAAGGTCCAGCACAACGTCGAAAGACTGATCGGGGATATCTGCGTCCCGGCCCAGAATTTCATCCGCGCCAAGCTCTTGCAGCGTCCCGGCCTTTGATGCGGTTGTCACGGCGGTCACATGGGCGCCGCGCCGCTTGGCAAGCTGGATGGCGGCGGACCCGACGCCACCCGAGGCACCGGTGATGAGAACCCGCTCCGCCCCGAGGCCGGCACGCTGGATCATGCCCTCGGCCGTCGAAAAGGCGCAGGGAAAACTGGCCAGCTCAACGTCGGACAAGGCGCTGTCCACCCGAACCGCATGCTCAGCAGCGATGGTGGTGTATTCGGCGAAGGCCCCGTCGCGTTCCGACCCGAACGTTTCCAGCGCGTTGGGGTCGTCGCCGGCAGGATGGTACATCGCGCGGATCATCACCCGCTCGCCGATGCGGGAGCCGTCGATGCCGTGGCCGACCGCGACGATCCGGCCGCAGCAATCCGCCCCCTGAATACGCGGGAAAGACAGCGCGCCCGACCATCCGCCATCTGTCACGGCATCTTCATAGCCATTGGCCGCGGCTGAATTGGTGTCGCCTGTCACCGCCTTGGAATACCAGCCGGTGCGCGTGTTCACATCGGTGTTGTTGACCGCCGAGGCCCCGACCTTCACCAGCACCTCGCCCTCTGCGGGGGTCGGCACGGCGACATCTTCGCGCCATTCCAACTTGTCCAGCCCACCATGCCCGGTCAGCACCATCGCCTTCATCACTTTGGGCAGATCCATGTCGCCTCCATCCGGTAGAACGCTTCCTTTACTTGCGCAAATAGAACGAACCCTCTACATGCGTCAACCATGGAAATTCAGGAAAAGATCGCCGCCGGGCTTGAACGTGCCTTCGTACGCCACGGATTTGCGGAACCAAGCGTTGATGTTCTGCGCGAAGCGGCCGATGTAAGCCTGCGCACCCTATACAAATACACGCCGTCGCGGCCCGACATGGTTCTTGCCGCGCTGAAGCATCGCCACACGCGCTTCCTTGAGCGGACATACGACGGGCTGCCGACGGACCCCGCCCTGGCACTGGACACGATCCTGACGCGAGTTGCGGACTGGATGGCAGAGGAAGCGTCGAACGGCTGTCTTTTTCATGCGGCTGTCGCGGCAGCCCCGCATGATGAGGCATTGCGCGATATGTTGGCGCGCCACAAAGAAGACAGTGCCGAAATGGCCGTGAAAGCGACCGGACTGTGTGGTGCGGAGGTCGAGTTGACGCTTCTGATGGATGGGCTGATGCAATCCTGGCCATTGCACGGGGATAGTGCGACGCAAGCCGCAAAGGCCTTTGGCAAACAACTCTTGGCCAAACTGGCATAGGGCACCCGACCAGAGCTTCAACAAAAACCGACCCAAAGCAGTCATATCCGTCGTTTCACCTTTGCGCGCTTCGCGGCCACGCTTCACCTGCGGGCAGCGCGTGGAGGGTCCTGGATGGAAGTTGGGTTTGTCGGCCTGGGGAATGTCGGATCCAAGCTTGCAGGCAGTCTTTTGCGCAACGGTCATGATCTGACGGTCCTTGATCTCGACCAGTCGCTGGTGTCGGACTTTGTCGCACGCGGGGCCAAATCGGCTAGCACCCCGGCAGAGCTCATGCGTTTGAGCGATGTGGTGATCACTTGCCTCCCCTCACCCGCAGCCAGCGCCGCGACGGTCCGCGCGATGCTGCCCGTGGCAGGCCCCGGCAAGACATGGATGGAGATGTCCACAACTGACGTCGACGTGATGAAGGACCTCGCTGCCCAGATGGCGGCGGAAGGCGGATCGGCGGTGGAATGTCCCGTATCAGGCGGATGCCACCGCGCGGATACCGGCAATATTTCAATCTTCGCGGGGTGCGACCGTGCCACGTTCGAAAGGGTTCTGCCGCTCTTGACCACGCTGGGGCGCCGCGTGCTGCATACCGGCGATATCGGGTCTGCCTCCGTTCTGAAGGTCATGACGAATTACCTTGCCACCGCCAATCTTCTGACGCTCTGCGAAGCACTGGTGACGATGAAGGCGGCGGGCATCGATCTGAACACCACCTACGAAGCGATCCGCATCTCCTCTGGCACGTCCTTCGTGCACGAGACAGAGAGCCAGGTCATCCTGAACGGATCGCGTGACATCTCCTTCACGATGGATCTTGTGAAAAAGGATATTGGCCTTTTCCAGAAGATCGCCGCGGCCGCGGGTGTCCCGTTGGAAATCAGCCCTCTCCTTATCGACATTTTTGAAGATGGCATCGCGCGGTACGGCGAAAGAGAGCTGTCACCGAACATCATCCGGCGGCTCGAAGACGCGACGGGACTATCGATCCTTGCTCCGGGATTTCCCGCACAGATGACCGACGAGGAGCCCGAGGCGCCGGGCCATGAGGTCGTGCCAAAGGGTCAGGGAGTGAATAAATATCATGGAAAACTATGATGTATCATATCTTTACTGCGCAAAACTCATGCTGCACCGTAAAATCCGATTGCATCCCTTTGGTCTCCCAACCGTTCCACCGTTCTGACAATTCACGAAAGGCATCCCGATGACGGACCCGCGCATCACCCTTCACGACAAAGGTCTTCGCATGGCGATCGGCGAAGCTGCCCCGTATTTCAACTATTTCTGGCTCCGCGACGCCTGTGACACCTGCATTGATCCGCAAACCCGAGAGCGAGTTTTCGACAGCTCCGTTCTGACACATCCGCCCCGCGCCAAGGCGGCCTGGGTCGAAGACGACGCGCTAAGGATATCGTGGCAGGACGAGGCTGTGATCAGCCGGGTTCCGATGGCCTTGCTGAGGGACGTCGCCACTCTGGGCCGGGCCCATGACCCGGCGGCGATCCCGCGCCGCCTGTGGTATGGCGATTTCATGAACCGCATCGCGCGCATACCCCAGACCAGTATCTTGACCACGGATGAGGCCCGTGCCCGGCTCTGCCACGCGTTGATCGAGGATGGCATCGCCGTTGTCACCCAGATGGAGCCGACCAAAGACAGCCTGACGCGGCTGGTGAATGCCTTGGGGCCAATCACCCCTTCAGCCGAAGGGCTGTTCTTTGACGTGCGGGTCGAGATTGCGCCCACCAACCTTGCCTTCACCGCCGGACCGCTGGAAATGCATACCGACCTTCCCGGCGAAGAGGCCGCACCGGGGGTGCAGTTCCTGCATTGTCTGGAAAATACCGTCGAAGGGGGGCTGTCGCTTTTTCTTGATGGTGCCGCCGTGGCCGAGGCGCTGCGTGCAGAAGATCCCGAAGCCTTCCGCCTGCTGGCCACCTATGACATCCCGTTCTTCTACAGGCATGAAAACTGGGATTACCGCGCCCATCAGCGCGTTATCGAAACGAATACTGACGGGGAGGTTACCGGGGTCACGATCTCGCAGCATCTTCAGGACAACCTGGACCTGCCCCAGGACCTGCTGGATGACTACTATCCTGCCTTCGTCAAATTCATCCGCCTGATGCAGGAGGATCGCTTCCTTATCCGCTTCCGGTCCGAGGCAGGCAATTGCGTTGTGTTCGACAACCACCGCATCGTGCATGGGCGCGAAGGCTATGTCGCCGATAGTGGCAAACGTCACTTGCGGGGCTGCTATACCGACAGGGGTGCGCTCCACAGCACCTACCGCGTTCTGGCGCGCAAAGGGTTCGAGGACATGTCCGAGCGCATTCGCGAAACGGGCTGAACAGGGGCCTAGCACCGGACTACCCTTGCCTGACACTCCTTGGCGGTATATTTTGGCGGTATGTTCCGTAAGGAGGCCCGTGCATGACTGCCGCCGTGAAACGCAAGACATCGCTGACGCTGGATGCTGACGCGCTGGAAGACGCGCGCCGTCTGGGCGTGAACGTGTCCGCCGTGGCGGACGAGGCGCTGCGCCGCGCTGTTGCCGAGGCCCGCCAGCGCAAATGGCTGGAGGAAAACACCGCAACTTTTGCTGCCCAGGCCAACTGGCACGAAGAACACGGCCACCCGCTTGCGGATATCATGGCAACCCCCGCAGGCGCGACTTGGAACCGCTAAACCGTTTTGACATAGCGTCTTACGGCGCTCAGTTAATGGTCGTGGTGGAAAGCGACCTGCTGCCGCCTGACCCGGCCATCGTGGTGATACCGCTAATCTCGGGCTACCCGGCCATCCCGCACCTGAATCCCGAAATCGAACATCACGGAACGCGCTATATCCTCGCCACGCGGCTGATCTCTGCCGTGCGGCGCGCCAGCCTGCGCCGTGTCGGCAGTGCTACGGCAGACGGGGATCGCATCATCCGGGCCATCGACGTGCTCATGTCCGGCGTGTAACGCGCCGGCCGTCACCACCTTTTAAATCCGGCTGGCCTATACGCTGCACCTTTTCATTCTCCTCTTCGGACCCTTCCGATTGTGTGAGGGGCAGGTTTGCGCCTGATCAAGACACCGACGGGCCGCTGACGTTCGACTGGAAAATTCGACGCAGCCAACCCTGTTTGCGCGGGGCAGAAATTGAGGCACAACAGGCGGAAAGGAACAGGATCCGCCGCCATGACCAAGCTGCCACATGTCACCTGGCTTCGCGCTTTCGAGGCCGCCGCGCGTCACAGCAGCTTCTCCAGCGCCGCGGAGGAACTGAACCTGACTCCCGCCGCCGTCAGCCAGCATATCCGGTTGCTGGAAAAGCATCTGGGAGTCGAGCTTTTCCGGCGCCTGCCCCGCAGCGTCATGCTTACAGATATGGGCCATGCCTATGCCTTGCCGATCCGCAAAGCCTTCACCGATATGCAGGGGGCGACTTCGGGCCTTTTTGCCATCCAGCGCAAGCGTCGCATCAACATCCGCACATCCGTGACCTACGGGTCCTTGGTGCTGGCGCCGAAACTCGCGGAGTTTTCAGCCCTTCACCCGGATGTGGAACTCCATCTTACCACTGCGGTCTGGTCGGACCGCTTGGACGATGCCCGCATCGATATCGACATCCGCTACGGCACAGGGGATTGGGAAGACCCGCATATCTGGCCACTGTCCTATGACACCGGCATTGTCGTTTGCAGCCCGGATCATGCGCGGCGGTTTGGCCCGCAGCCGGATATCGCGGCGATGGTGCAGGAACGCGTTGTGCTGGTCATGGGGTCAGAGGTCGAGTGGCAGCGCCTTGGCGCGCATTTTTCACTGGATCTTCCGGTGCCGCATCACATTACCAAGGCCGATTCCTCGATGATGGCGCTGCAACTACTCGTGGGCGGCGGCGGGGCCGGGATCATTCACGAAAACTTTGCAGATCGGTATATCGCGCAAGGCACGCTGGTCAGCCCCTTTCCGTACCGTCTGCCGATCCACGAAGCCTATTTCATGATCATCCGGCCCGATGCGTTGAATCGGCCAGAGATCTGCGCCTTCCGGGACTGGCTTATTTCGCAGGAAGGAACGGCGGAGGGTGCATCGTGACACGCCTGTTCACCGGCAACGAATTGTCGACATCCCGCCCGCCGCGTCGCTCTGATGTCGGCGGCCCTGCCCTGTCAGTTTGATACTGGCGCGCCCGGCCTTCGGGACATGTCTCAGTCCGCCGGAAACAACGCGTCGCGCAGCTTGATCGCGGCGTCCTGCAGCAAATCCTTGCGGCTGGTCGCTTCTGACAGGGAAATGCGCTGGGTGGGTCCGTGAAACGCCAATGCTGCCACGAAACGGTTGTTCCAGTCCTGCACGGGCACGGCGATAGCAACCATGCCGTCCAGAAACTCTTCGCGATCAAGGGAATGGCCCTGTTCCGCAATTTCTGCCAGTTCGGCCAACAGGCTGTCGTTCTGCGTATGGGTTGCGTCGGTCATCCGTTCCAATTTCAGCGCGGCCACGAAATCGCGGCGCTTGCGCGGCGCAAGGCTGGCAAGAAAACATTTGCCGCTGGCGGTGCAGTGAAACGGTACGTTGGTGCCAATGGGAAGCTGGATCCGGAACGCCCAGTCGGCCTCGACCCGGTCAAGATAATGCATCCCGGAATCCTGCGGGACGACGTAATTCACCGTTTCCCTGACCGTGGAGGCGACATCCAGCAGGATCTGGCGCCGGGCGATGTGATCCCGCGAATTCTGCAACAGGCCAGAGCCAAGCTCTCGCAGGCGCCGCGCGACCTGATATTTGCGTGAATTCCCTTGGCGTACAAGAAAGCCATTCTGCTCCAGCGTGACACATAACCGGTGCACCGTCTGGCGCGGCAAGCCCAGAACCTCGTTGATTTCCGGCGCGGTCATTGGCCGGTCGCTCTTTGCCAGAACCTCAAGGATCAGCAAGTTCCGCAGATTGGTCGGGATACGTTTCGCATCGGGCATCGGTTTGGCTGCCTCGAAAAAAGTTGTGGTGTTCTGCGCGAATCGTTGTAGCGTCCAGAGGATGAAAAAGCGAGACATCATGTCTCATTTTTTGATCACGTCGGAGGAGCATGGAGTTTGACTTCATCATCGTCGGTGCAGGATCGGCCGGGTGCGCGCTTGCAAACCGGCTCTCCGAGAGCGGTCGGCACACGGTTGCATTGATCGAAGCAGGCCCGCGTGACACCAACCCGTGGATCCATATTCCCGTGGGCTATTTCCGGACCATGGGAAACCCAAAGGTGGACTGGCGCTACAAGACCGAAGCTGACCCTGGCATTGCGGGGCGTTCTATCGTCTGGCCGCGCGGGCGGGTTCTGGGCGGTTCAAGCTCTATCAACGGGCTGCTTTACGTGCGTGGCCAGCCGCAAGACTATGACGGTTGGGCGCAGATGGGCTGCACGGGCTGGTCCTGGAACGACGTTCTGCCCTTTTTCAAACGGTCGGAATCCTGGGCGGGACCGGACCCGGCGGGAGTGCGCGGCAAAGACGGGCCGCTGAACGTGCAGACCTCGCGGCTGAAACGCGAGATTGTTGACCTGTGGGTCGATGCGGCAGAGGCTGCAGGCTACACGCGCAATGCCGACTACAACGGCGCGGATCAGGAAGGCGTCGGGCATTTCCAGCTGACCATGAAGGGCGGGCGCAGATGCTCTTCTGCCGCGGCTTACCTGAAGCCTGCGCGGGACCGGAAGAACCTTGAGATCCTGACCGGGGCGCAAACCGAAAAGGTGATTTTCGAGGGCGACCGGGCGGCCGGCGTAAGGGTGCGCCATCGCGGCATGATGAAGGATATTCGCGCGCGTCGCGAAGTCATTCTTAGCGCCGGGGCCATCGGGTCGCCACAAATCCTCATGCTGTCGGGGCTTGGCGACGCAGACGAACTTTGCAAACATAACATAGATGTACGGGCCGACCTTAAAGGTGTTGGCAAGAACCTTCAGGACCATCTTCAGGCCCGCCCGGTGTTCAAAACCGATCTCAGCACCATCAATGTCGAGGCCAACAACCTGTTCAAACAGGCCATGATGGCGGTACAATATGCGCTGACCCAGCGTGGTCCGATGACGATGGCTGCAAGCCTCGGTACCGCGTTCCTGCGCACGCAGGACCATCTGGAAACGCCGGATATTCAGTTTCACATTCAGCCCTTCAGCGCTGACAGCCCGGCGGAAGGGGCGCACAGGTTTTCGGCCTTTACCGCGTCGGTCCTGCAACTGCGCCCGGAAAGTGCCGGACATCTGACGCTCAGGTCGGCCGATATGAATGACCACCCCGCCATTCATCCCAATTATCTGGCCACGGAAACCGACTGCCGGACCATCGTGAAGGGCATTCAGATTGCACGGATGATCGCCCGCACCGAGCCGTTGAAATCCCGGATCACCGAAGAACATGCGCCCGGTAGCAAGGTCGCGATGGAAGATGAAGAGGCGACGCTGGCCTGGGCGCGCCAATCGGCTGTCACGATCTATCATCCCACAGGCACCTGCAAGATGGGCACCGACCCTATGGCGGTGGTTGACCCGCGGCTACGGGTCCGGGGGGTAAGCGGGCTGCGGGTGGCGGATGCATCGATCATGCCCCGGATCGTCAGCGGCAATACAAACGCGCCGGCTATCATGATCGGCGAACGTGCCAGCGCCCTTATTCTGGAGGATTCAAGTCTATGAAAGTCGCGCAAGGCTCGCCAACATGGCGCTGCTCGCAACCTGCAACCTGACAAAGAGAACGCAACACAGTGCCAGGGCCGCGCCTTCGCCCCCGGCAGAAAACAAAAGAACGACAGAGGGCATCGCATCAAGGGAGGAAATCTGATGTTGAATTTGAAGACGATGACGACAGGGGCCGCGGCCCTTGCCCTGATGGCCTCGGCAGCCTTTGCCGAGACCGTGATCCGTGTGCAATCCGTGATCCCGGCGCAGGCTGATGAAGTCACCATGCTGAGCGATTTCGCCGCCGATGTCGCCGCACTTACCGACGGATCCGTGAAGATTGAGGTCCTGCCCGCCGGCGCCGTGGTGGGCGTGCAGGAAACGCTCGATGCCGTTGACAGCGGGCTAATCGAAGGCGGGTTCGCGTGGACGCATTACTGGTCGGGCAAACATCCCGCGGCCATGCTCTTTGGCTCGCCCGTTGCCGGGGCTGGTGTTGGTATCGACAACATAGCCTTTCTGAGTTGGTTCCAATATGGCGGCGGCAAAGAGCTGTATGACCGGCTTTGGGACGAGATGGGCATGAACGTCAAAGGTTTCATGCTGCAACCCGTGGGGCCAGAGGCTTTGGGTTGGTTCAAGGAGCCCATCGCCAGCATGGATGACTTCCGCAAGTACCGGTTCCGCACCCCTCCGGGCATTCCCGGCCAGACCTACAAGGATATCGGCGTGGCCTCGGTGGCCATGGGTGGCGGGGACATCCTTCCCGCGCTTGAGAAAGGCACAATTGACGCGGCTGAATGGTGCTGCCCGAAGCCCGACAGCGTGTTCGGCTTCCAGAAAGTGCTGAAGCATTACTACCTGCAGGGCCTGCATCAGGTCGTCGTGAATGCCGATCTCTACATCAACGGCGATGTCTATGACGGGCTCACCGATCTGGAGAAGAAGGCCCTGGAAGTGGCCGCCAATGCGTCGCTTTCCAAGTCCATGTCCTATCGCATCTACGAGAATGGCAAGGCGCTGAAGGATCTGACCGAAAACCACGGGGTCATCCTGCATGACACGCCGTCGGACTACTTCTCGCAATACATGGAAGCAGCCAAGGCAGCGCTGGAGACCAACGCGGCGGATAACGAATTCTTCGCGGAAGTCTGGCAGAGCCAGAAGGACTTTGCCGAGATCGCGGTGCCGTTCTGGGCCGGTGCGCAAACCTCCAACGCGAACCTTGGCAGGGCATTTGCCGACAGCTTGAAATAACCCAAGCAACCTTTCAGGCCCCGGATGCACGGGGCCTGAAACCCTTTGCGACAATGCAAATCAGACCTCAAGAAGGCAGGCGGAATGGCCGAAGAGCTGGATCCCGGTGAACTTGACATCACCGACGAGTTGATCGCCGAAAGGCGCGCCGAGGAGCCGGGGCAGACCCCCGAAGACATGACGCCCTGGCAGCGCCCCATCACGGCGGCAATCGACATCATCAATCTTTGGGCCGGGCGGATCATCTGTCTGTTGATGATCCCGTTGATACTCGCCATCGTGTACGAGGTCTTTTCGCGCAACATGTTTGCCATCCTGACAGAGAATGGCATGAACGACGTGGCCATCTCCTGGGGGTTTGGCCCCACTTTGTGGGTCTATGACGTCAGCCGCATGCTGGGTGGCGTGCTGTTCATGGCGGCGGCGGGCTACGCGTTGATGCGCGGCGTGCATATCCGCGCCGATTTCCTTTATCGCGGTTGGTCTGAAAAGACGCAGGCCAGCGTGGATGCCACTCTCTACCTGGCCTTCTACCTGCCCGCGATGCTGTTCTTCACCTGGGTCTCTTCGGAATACTGGTTGAAATCGTTCCTGTCGGGCGAGCAGGCGAGCGATTCCACTTGGGCGCCACTCTTGTGGCCCGCGCGTCTGGCCATGCCGGTCGGCGCATTGCTGCTTTTCCTGCAAGGATTTCCAGAGCTGTTCCGAGCTTTCCACAAGATGGGAAAGGAACGAGAGCGGAAGTTCCTGCGCATCCTGCCCTTTTATCTTGTGGCGCTTGCGCTGGTCACGCTGGGCGTCTTCTTTCCGGACGTCTTGCCGCTTGGCGACTACTGGGAAAGCCTGTTTGGCAAAGGCCCCGGAGTTTCGAAGCCGGTGATCGGGTTGATCATGCTGGCGGTGATGCTCTTTGCGATCTTCGTGGGCTTCCCGATCTCTTTCACGCTGATCTTTCTGGGCTTTGTCTTCGGAACATGGGGCGCGAATTTCAAGCTCGCCACCTTCCTGATGACGCTGCAAACCAACTCTGTCATGCTTTCGGATCAACTGGTCGCGGTACCCCTGTTCATTTTCATGGGCATCGTGATGGAACAGGCCGGACTGATGGAAAGGCTGTTTCAGGCAGTGCAGATGATGATGTCGCGCACGCGCGGGGCCTTGTTCATCGCCGTGCTTTTCGTGTCGACGATCTTTGCCGCCGCGACCGGCATCGTCGGGGCCTCGGTGACCATTCTTGGCATCATGGCTGCGCGCACGATGAACAAATCCGGCTATGACGTCAGGCTTGCCGCCGGAACCATCACCGCCGGGGGCACGCTGGGCATTCTGATCCCGCCCTCGATCATGCTGATCGTCATGGGGCCGGTACTGGAAGTTCCGGTGACGGACCTGTTCCGCGCGGCGATCATCCCCGGTGTCATGCTGGCGGGTCTCTACCTGCTTTATGCCCTTGGCCGCTGCTGGATCAATCCAGACCTTGGCCCGATCCTTCCGCCGGACGAACAGCCGGAAACCTCGCGCTTCTACCTGCTTGAGGTAATCGTGGTCATGGCCTCTCTGGTCTTTCTGATCTGGCTGATCACGCGCGGCATCACCGTGGGCTTCGGCTTTCCAATGGGCGCGCTGATCGTGCCCATTCTTTGGGTCGGACTCATGTACATGGTCTATCGCTGGATGGACCGGGTCCGCCCCGGCGGTTTCTATTTCTCCGCGCTCTGGTATGAATTCTTCATGGGGCTGGTTCCACCCACCGTGCTGATTGCCTTTGCGCTTGGGTCCATCCTTGCCGGCTGGGCAACACCGGCCGAGGCATCCGCCTGCGGCGCGTTCGGGGCGGTGGTCCTGTCGATGCTTTATCGCAAGTTTACCATTCCGGGACTGTATGACGCGCTGATCAAGAGCCTTGAGATCACCGTTCTGATCATGTTCCTTGTCGCGGCGTCAAACTTCTTCGGGGCGGTATTCTCAAACCTGGGCACGCCGAAAATGCTGACAGAGCTTCTGCTCAGCCTCGACATGTCACCGGTGCTGATCCTGATGCTGATCATGGCACTGATCTTCCTTCTGGGCTGGCCACTGGAATGGGTGCCTATCGTTCTGATCATCGTGCCGATACTGATCCCCACGGTCACCTCGCTGGATCTGGGTTTCGAGAACCAGCAGGACCTGCTGATATGGTTCGCGATACTGGTGGCGGTGAATTTGCAGACAGCGTGGCTTAGCCCACCGGTGGCGCTGTCGGCGTATTTCCTGAAAGGCGTCGTGCCAGAATGGGACCTGCGGGATATCTACCTTGGCATGATGCAGTTCATGGTGATCCAGTTGATCGGCCTGATCCTGATCTTCGTCTTCCCCCAGATCGCCCTGTGGCTGCCAAATTACATCTACGGGCAATAGGTGCTGACCATGGCAAGATCATCCCTATCATACCTGAAATGGCCCCTGATCGTGACGGCGGTGGGGCTTGGCCTGTCGGGCTGGCTGGGCTGGGCAACCGAAGGCAGCATGTCCGGTGTCGTCGCATTCTTCCTGATCGGGGCCGTGCTGGCAGTGCTGGAGATCGCGCTGTCCTTCGACAACGCCATCGTGAACGCCAACAAGCTGGAGGATATGACACCGGTTTGGCGGCAGCGATTTCTGACATGGGGCATCCTGATCGCGGTCTTCGGGATGCGGATCGTCTTTCCGCTGCTCATCGTTGCCGTCTTCGCCTGGGTCAACCCGTTCGAGGCGGTGCGTCTGGCGCTGGCAGAGCCTGAAGAATATTCGCGCATCATCGAAAATTCGCACAGCTCGATTGCCGCGTTCGGGGGCACATTCCTGATGATGGTGGCGCTCAGCTTTTTTGTCGATGAGGACAAATCGATCGACTGGATCGAAAGCCTGGAGCGCAGCATGCGCAAATGCGGTTCCGTGCGCGGGTTCGAGATTGCCTTTGTGCTGATCATCGTCGCACTGATTTCGCAGGCGCTGCCCGGCCACCAGCAAGCGAGCTTTCTGTTTTCCGCCATCATGGGCCTGTTGGTCTTCACCATGGTCGACGGTCTGGGAAACTATCTGGATCAAAGCAGCAGTTCCGGTGTGGGCATGGCCGCGAAGGGCGGCCTAGGCGCGTTTCTTTATCTCGAAGTGCTGGATGCCAGCTTTTCCTTCGACGGCGTGATCGGCGCCTTTGCCCTCACCTCCAACATCGTGCTGATTGCAATCGGTCTTGGCGTCGGCGCGATGTATGTACGTTCCATGACCATCATGCTGGTCGAGAAAGGAACCCTGCAGCAGTTTAGATATCTTGAACATGGCGCTTTCTATTCGATCTTCGCGCTGTCGATGATCATGTTTCTGCAATCGCTTGTACATGTGCCCGAAACGCTGACAGGCGGTATTGGTGTCGTCCTGATCGGGCTCGCCCTGTTTTCATCCATTCGCCACAACAAGCGGGAAACCCCCTAACCGTCAGGAGGATTGCAGACCATGGCCCGTGACTACCTCAAGAAGGCCGCATTTACCGCCCGGTCCAACGCGTCAGACGTGCACGAGACAGTGAAGACCGTGCTCGACGAGATCGAGGCGGGGGGAGATGCCAAGGCGCTGGAATACGCAGCCCGGTTCGACGGCTATGATGGCAAGATCCTGTTGGGACAGGATGAGATTGACGCCGCAAGCGCGCTTGTCCCGCAAAAGCTGAAGGATGACATCAGGTTTGCCCATGACAATGTGCGCCGTTTTGCGGAACTGCAAAAAAGCACGGTCGCCAATGTGGAGGTAGAGCTTAATCCCGGCTTCATCACCGGCCAAAAGGCAATCCCTGTCGATGCGGCGGGATGCTACGTTCCCGGTGGGCGCTACAGCCATATCGCCAGCGCCATCATGACGGTGACAACCGCCAAAGTTGCGGGCTGTCGCCATATCACCGCCTGTTCGCCACCGCGACCGGATACGGGCGTCGCCCCCGCCATCATCTATGCGGCGCATATTTGTGGTGCCGACCGGATCCTCGCGATGGGGGGCATACAGGGTGTTGCGGCAATGGCGTTCGGGCTGTTCGGCCTTCCGGCGGCCAATATCCTTGTGGGCCCTGGCAACCAGTTCGTGGCCGAGGCGAAGCGGATCCTGTTTGGCCGCGTGGGTATAGACATGATCGCAGGGCCGACCGACAGCCTTATCCTCGCGGACAAATCCGCCGATACGAATATCGTGGCCACCGATCTCGTCAGCCAGGCAGAGCACGGCTACAACTCGCCGGTCTGGCTGGTCACGGATGACCGCGCACTGGCAGAAGACGTAATGGCCCGTGTGCCGGTTCTGATCGCCGATCTGCCAGAGGTAAATCGCGAGAATGCCGCTGCCGCCTGGCGCGACTATGCCGAGGTGATCCTGTGCAAAGACCGCGAGGACATGGCGGCAACGTCGGATGACTACGCGCCCGAGCACCTGACCGTTCAGGCGGAAGACCCCGATTGGTGGCTGGATCGGTTGACCTGCTATGGCTCGCTCTTTCTGGGCGAGGAAACGACGGTTTCCTACGGTGACAAGGCGGCCGGGACGAACCACGTCCTGCCCACGTCGCGCGCCGCCAGCTACACGGGCGGGTTGTCGGTTCACAAATATATGAAGATCGTCACGTGGCAGCGCACGACACGCGAAGGGTCAAAGGCAATTGCCGAGGCCACCGCGCGCATCTCGCGTCTGGAAGGGATGGAGGGGCACGCCCGTGCGGCCGATGTGCGGCTGGCAAAGTACTTCCCCGACGAAGATTTCGACCTGTCGCCCGATGGATGACACGGGCCATGCGCAATCGCAGTGGCACCCAGACAGGCCGCGTTGGGACAGAGAGGAGCCGATGATGAAGGCCTTGGTCTATGAAGATGTCGAAACGCTCATCTACCGCGACGTGCCGCGCGCAATGCCCAAAGAGGGCGAGCATCTGATCCGCGTCACCTGTGTTGGCATTTGCGGATCCGACATGCATGCTTTTCTGGGCCATGACGACCGGCGCCCTGCCCCCCTGATCCTGGGCCATGAGGCGGCAGGCATCATCGACGAAGGACCGCTTAAGGGCCTGCGCGTCACGATCAACCCGTTGGTCACCTGCAAGACCTGCACCTATTGTCTGTCGGGCCGTGAAAATCTGTGCCCGGAACGGCAGATCATATCCCTGCCCCCGCGCGAAGGTGCCTTCGCGCAATTCGTGGCGATGTCGGAAAGCAACCTTGTGAACGTTCCAGAGGCGGTGCCACTGGCCAAGGCTGCGCTGGCGGAACCTCTGGCGGTCAGCTGGCATGCCGCCCGTCTGGCGCTGGAGGCGCTGGAGGCGTCGGCGGATCGCAAAGCGCTCGTGATCGGGGGCGGAGCTATCGGGCTGGCCGCCGCGCTTGCGCTGCGCAGCATGGGCGTGCCGGACATCACGATGATCGAACCAAATGCAGACCGGCGCGCATTTCTTCGCGATCACTGCGGAGAGACCGCATCAGCGACCTGCGAAAGCGATGCGGATCTGGTCATCGATGCCGTCGGCTTCAAGGCGACCCGCGCGCTTGCCTCTGCACGGGTGCGACCCGGCGGGGTGATTGCCCATATCGGGCTGGGTGAGGACATGGGCGGGCTGGATATCCGCCGCATGACCTTGCAGGAAATCTCCTTCATCGGGACCTATACCTACTCCGCCCAGGATTTTCGCGACACCGCGCAAGCGATCTTTGACGGTCAACTCGGCCCGCTGGACTGGACAGAAAGGCGCCCCCTTTCCGATGGCGCACGGGCCTTTGCGGACATCCGCGCAGCACGGGTCGCGGCCCCCAAGATCCTGCTCGATCCGTGGGCCTGAGCCGATCCAACATTAAAAGGGAGATCAAGATGTACGACAAGATACTGGTTCCGATGGCGCTCAACCACGGCATTTCCCCGATGACGCTGAAGACAGCCCGTGTGCTGTGCAATCCCGGCGGCTCCATCACTGCGCTGCATGTCTACGAAGTCCCGCAAGGCAGCGTCGCTGCTTATCTGGGCGAAAACAAGGTGCAGGAGGGCATGCAGCGCGCCCATGCTGTCCTGAAGGAAAAGACCGCTGATATGGAGGACGTCACGGCAGAGATTGCGCGCGGGCATCCCTACCGCACGATCATCGACTATGCTGTCAAGAATGACGTGGGCTGCATCGTCATAGGCTCGCACATGCCGGGGCTCAGTGACTATCTGCTTGGCTCTACCGCCGCGCGGGTCGTGCGCCACGCGCCCTGTGCTGTGCATGTCCATCGCGACGCCTGACGCCGTTTGCCAGCGCCGGAAGCGGTCTGGCTGAACCGCAAAGACCGCCCTAGCGCACGATGAAGACTGACGTCTTGGAATGGGACGCAAGATAGCCCGCGTTGGACGCAAAAAGATGTTCCGCAAATCCCGGAACGTGGCTCGCCATGACCACAAGATCGGCACCGAGCTTGCCTATGGCGCGCATCAACACGTCGTCCAGATCGATGGACGGGTCGTGGCTGATCTCGCAATGCGATGCGAATGTCATCCCGGTGGCGCTGGACCGCTCTGCCGCGAAAGCCGCAAGCTTTTGCGCAAACAGGTCCGGCGTACGGGCAATCTGGGTTGGCGACGACTGCGTGACGCCGACGATATGCAGCTCTGCACTGTATTTCGAAGCAAGGTCCGCCGCCACGGAAAGTGCTTTGTCCATCTGCTCGGTATGGCCGAGATCGACAGGGATCATAATTTTCGTGAACATTGTGTTTTCTCCTTGCTGGCATCGACATTGCCACGGCGACGGCCTGCGGTCCTTGAGGTCGATCAATACGCGAGATTCACCGCGTGCAGCCCCGTTCCACCCGAATTCCGGCGGTCTCGCGTCAGATAATCTTTGACTTCCGTTGCGTCACTGACGACCCTGACAGTCATTGGCCTTTGGCCGACGCCCAGAAAACCGAGAGGAAACAAAGCCATGTCATCATCTGAACCAGAGGCCCCGGTCGATGAGAGTATGGAATACTCCACCGACTATGAATTAGGGCAGGACAATATCCGCCCGCTGGGCCTGGATATCCACAACCCGGTTTTCCTGATCTCCAGCATTCTGATTTTCGCATTCGTTCTTCTTGCGCTGGCCAATCAAGAGGCATCGGCAACCTTTTTTGGCTGGCTGCGCCCATGGCTGACCAGCACCTTCGACTGGTTCCTCGTTCTGTCGGTCGACGCCATAACCCTGTTCTGCCTGGCGTTGATCATTCTGCCCGTGGGCAAGGTAAGGATTGGCGGCAAGGACGCGACGCCGGATTACACCTATGCGGGCTGGATCGCGATGATGTTTGCGGCAGGCATCGGCATCGGGCTGCTGTTCTTTGGCGTGCTTGAACCCGTCTATTACAACTTCGCTGAAGATGGCGCTGCGCATCCTCTGGGGATCGACGCGTCGCTTCCGGGCAATGAATATATCGGCGTCGTCGGCACCATTCACCATTGGGGGCTGGAAGGCTGGGCGATCTATGCCGCTGTCGGTCTGAGCCTTGCGATTTTCTGCTATAACCTCGGCCTGCCATTGACGCTGCGCTCTGCCTTCTATCCGTTGCTGGGTGAAAAGGTCTGGGGGTGGTGGGGTCACGCGATCGACACGCTGGCCGTATTCGCAACATTATTCGGCCTGACCACATCTTTGGGCCTTGGCGCGCAGCAAGTGGCTGCAGGCTTGTACGAGATCTTCGGGATCGTACCTTCGAACACTGTGACCGTCCTGCTGATTATCGGGATCACCTGTATTGCCCTGGGCTCCGTCTTGCTGGGCATGGACAAGGGGGTAAAGCGGCTGTCCGAGATCAACATGATCATGGCCGTTGTCCTGTTCATCTTCGTGTTGCTTGTGACGGGTCTCGTCTCGGGGCTGACACGCTATGTGAGCGTCATGGCCGACTACATTGTCGCCCTGCCGGCCCTGTCCAACCCGTTCGGGCGCGAAGACACCAGCTATTTCCACGGCTGGACCACCTTCTACTGGGCCTGGTGGATCGCCTGGTCGCCCTTCGTGGGCATGTTCATCGCCCGCATCTCCAAGGGTCGTACGGTGCGTGAATTCGTTCTGTGCGCCCTGATCGCGCCAACGGCCGTCTGCGCCTTGTGGATGTCCACCTTCGGAGGGGCCGCCATCGACATGATCAATGCAGGCGGCGCCGAAGGCGTCACGGCCACCGTTGTCGACAGCTACAAGCCCGAAGGGGCCCTGTTCGGCTTTCTCAAGGAGCTTCCCTTCTACGGTATCGTCGCCCCGATCTCGCTGGTGCTGATCATCATCTTCTTTGTCACCTCGTCCGACAGTGGATCGCTTGTGATCGATACGATCACGGCCGGCGGCAAGATGGATGCGCCCGTCATCCAGCGCATCTTCTGGTGTACGCTTGAAGGGCTGGTGGCAATCGCGCTGCTTCTGGGCGGGGGCCTGAGTGCGCTTCAGGGGGCTGCCGTCTCGACGGGGATCCCGTTCACGCTTGTCGTGCTGATGATGTGCTACTGCCTGTGGCTCGCGCTGAAATCAGAGCACGCGAAGCTCTGAACGCAACCGCTGGTTGGCCGGAGGTTCCGAACGGACCTTCGGCCAACGCCTTGCTTTGCGCACCCCAAGGCGCCGTTCCTACCCCCACGACCCTGCCCCGCCCGGCAGAATTTTCATGCGTGGCAAAGCAGTTAGTCAACGCGACCAGCACCTTGAGCGTTGACGGGTAGGCATGCATCCCATACAACGTTTGCGTGCCCTGCGATTTAGTGATTACACTTTTTTGGTGCAGCTACATTGCGAGAAGGATACATTGATGTCGAATATAGGCGGCAAGGCCTATGCGATGAATGTGGTAACGCCGAGCAATCCCAAGATCACTTGGATCAACCGGCTGTTGTTCATGGCATCGCGCGGACTCCCCGAAAATTTGCAGGGCTTGTTGGGCCTGTCGATCATCCATTTCGCGCGCTGGGTCATCATCCGCCCTAAGGACTGGCCGGATTTGGGTCAGGGCAAGCAGACGGTCAAGAATGACTACATGCTGTTCTGCTCCAACTTCAACGGAACTTGGGATCAGTATATCGACGCGTTCTCTGACGGTATCCCGAAAGGTCTGAACCTTTTCTGGTACTCCGCCACGAAATATCCGCAGTCTATCCCGGTCACGACGTTCAAGAATTACATCACCTACAATCAGGTGAACACTGACTACTATTACAACGCGACGCCCGGCTCTGCGCAGCGTGACATCAAATCCAGCCTGAGGGTTTACGACGAAGTGCGGCGCCTTGCAAAGCTGCATGCCTCGCAATCGCCCGAGGACTTCGCGAAAAGCTATCGTGACGCGATGTTCAGGATACAGGACGCTCTTGGCGAACCCGGTATCGGCCCCGTGGCCAGCCTGGATACGGAACGCGCCGATATCAATCGCAGCGCCTACGTGAAGGACGCCCAGAGAGAATTCGACAGCGAGCGCACATCAACTTCCTGAGGAGTGTCCCATGGCCGATCTCGACACTGGTCACCTTTTTCTCACCACGCTCGCGCCGATCAGGCATGGCAAGTCGTCAGACGGTTCCAACACGTCCTGCGAGCAGCAGGTGCGCACAGCACTTGCGGAACTGCCGACAGCGATGCAATCGCCCGCCACGCAGAATATCGGGCTGAACAGCCCGTTCTCACGCAACAAGCGCAACCATCTGGCGCGCATGTTCGTGCTGAGCGATGTCATCTACAACGGCCGCAACTCCCAGAACCCGATCGTCGCAACGGCGAAGGGCATCAACCCCGTCAATCCGCAGGAGATCGACAAGCTGAACGCGGCGTATCTGGTGTTCTGCGCCGATATTGACGCCATCACAGAAGACGGTGCCCCGCTGCCCGCCGATCTTAGTGCCGAAGAACAGAGGCAGGTCCGCAAATCCTATGCCCGCGAGCTATGGAAAACGATGGGCCCGGAACTTGAAGAGATCTATCGCAACTGCGTGGGCTTTGAAGGTGTCAAAACAGCGGATGATTTCGCGAATTACCTTGATAAATGTCATGTCGAAACGACCATGCCCTTCCATGACTATTACCTGAAACTGCCGGAGTTCAACGAACTGTCACTGCCAAAGCTTCTGGCAGGTGTGCTCGTGCCCGCGGGCATCGGGCTGCTGGGGCTGGTGCTGTGGCTTTTCGGGGCGTCCAGCCTTTTGGGGATCAGCACGCTGTTGCTGTTCTTTCTTGGTTTCATCATCGCTGCAATCGCGGCGGTGCTGAGCGTGAAATTCGCATTAAAGAACGGCGCCAAACCACTGGCACCGGGAGAATATGACGACCTGCCATCGGTGCTCAAGGCGCTTTACGTGCAGCAAACCTTTGCGGATTTCGCCATCGATCATCAGGGCGCGGACGCAAACAAGCTGTATGAGGATTTCGGATCCTTCCTGCAAACGCACAAACCCGAAGATAAATCGGCACCGACACAAAATCCCGGCGTGATCTCGATCGCGGCCGAGGGTGGCCTTTCAAGCTAGGATTGACATTCGAAATGACCCGCAGCCTGAATCTCGACGACATACAAGGCAACGTGATCCGCGCCTACGGACGCTATTCCTTTCCCTTCGCCCGGTACTTCTTTCTCAACATCGCGGATTGCGGCAAGGGTCGGCAGTTCATTCAGGCGGTCCGCCAGAAGGTTACGACCGGCGCCGTCTGGCCTGAGGGTGGCAAGCCACTGGTCACGTTGAATATCGGGTTCACCTTTCTGGGGATGCTGAAGCTGCAGATTCCCGAGCGCACCTTGCGCGGCATGCCCGAGGATTTCATCTCTGGCATGCGAAACCGGGCCTTCATCCTTGGTGACCGCGACGTGACAAAGACAGAGGCGGAATCCGTCGGCTGGGACAAGCATTGGGATCCGATCTGGCAGGGCAATCGCAAGGGTGACGGCGATGATACCGACAATGTCCATATCTGGATCTCGATGAACGCCCAGCTGAAGACGCCGGGACAGGACGAACCGGTCGACGAGCTGGAGCAGCAGACACAATGGCTGCGCGATCTTTGCCAGGAGCTTGACCAGGGCGTCCGGATCCTGACCACGAATGGCAAGAATGGCGATCAGGAATACCAGGCCTCCTCCGCCGTGTTTGAAGAGAAGAACGGCATAAAACTCCCCACGCCGAAAGAGCATTTTGGTTTTTCCGACGGCATTGGCGATCCGGTTTACAAAGGTCAGTACCCTCCGGAAATCGAGAAGCAAAACGTCATCGGGCGCGGCAAGCGCATGACGCCCGAAGCCGGGTGGGAGCCCATCGAGGCGGGTGAGTTCATCCTCGGTCAACCCGACGAAAGCCAGGAACTGCCCCCCGCCGCCGCGCCGCCGGAATTCACGCGAAACTCCACCTTCATGGCCTATCGCAAGCTGCATGAAAATGTCGGCACATTCGAAGAGGTCATGCGCGAAGAGGCAAAATCCTATGCCGCGGTTCAGGGCGTGTCAGAGGTCGAGGCGCGCGAAACCCTGCACGCCAAAATGTGCGGGCGCTGGTCCGATGGTGTGCCCACATCCGTGGTTCCGACCTATGAAGAATGGATCGCCTTTGGTGACAAGATGGGGTTCAACGACCCTGATCCCGTCAAGTCGCTGGAAAATCAGGTCGCTTATCTGCGCTCTCCTGCGGCGTCGAATTTTGTCTATGCGGATGACATGCTGGGGTACAAGAACCCGGTCGGATCGCATCTGCGCCGGATGAACACGCGGGACTATCTCGACCCGCTTAACAAGGTCGGCATCGATCCTGAAACGGGCGAGCAATTCAAGAACGAAAGCGCCACATCCGCGCTGAACAAGCGACGCCGGATTTTGCGACGCGGCCTGCCCTACGGCCCGCGGGTCGGCGAAGAAAAGAACGACGAGACCGAACAGGGCGTCACGATGATCATCATGTGCGCCAGCCTTTCGCGCCAGTTCGAATTCGTGCAGCAGCAGTGGATTCAATACGGGCTGGACTTTCACCAGGGCAATGACACCTGCCCGATGCTTGGCAATCATGATCGCCACAAACGTTTCACGATCACGGCGGACCCGAAATCCGGCAAACAGCCCTATGTCATGAGCAAGCTGAAGACCTTTGTCGAATGCCGTGGCGGCGACTATTTCTTCATCCCTTCCATGACAGGCTTGCGGATGATGGCCATGGGCATCGTCGACGCAACATGAGCCCAGCACCCCGAAAGGACAGGCAATGATCTCAGCGCTTCGCAATATTGGCGAAACGGTTTTCAACGGCGCCGCTATTTGGGGCGAAGGGCTCCGGTCGCTCGGCCAGCTTGGGATGATCGGCGCCAAGGCGGCACGTGCCGATGGCGGATTGCGCAAAAATATCGGGCCAGAGCTGAAATCCGTTTCGGGACAGCGAAAGGTCTTTGAGGTTCTTCGCGCCTTTTCGCCGAACCTGTCGCTCAAACGCCAGTTGGTGAAGAGCTATGACAATACCGGCACCGTGATCGTCACTCGCAACAATGATTGTATCGAGGTGCTGGACAGGAACGAGGATTTCGAGGTCGTCTATGGCAGCCGGATGCGCAAGCTGACGGACGGCGACAACTTCTTTCTGGGGATGCAGCCGGGCTGGGACTATACCCGCGATACATCCGCGATGCGGCTTGCTGCCCGTCAGACCGACGTGGCAGAGATTGTCCTGCCGCGCGCAAAACTTCTGGCAGGCGATATCGTCGAGCGGAGCCACGGCAAGATCGACCTGCCCGCGCAGCTGTCCTTGCAGGTGCCGTGGGACATGACGAAAACATATTTCGGCGTCGGCGGGCCAGATGCCGCCACGATGAAGGAATGGACCTCCACCTTGTTCTGGTACCTGTTCGAAGACCTTCCTGCCGATCCTGCTCTGGATCAAAAGGCGATGAGTTATGCGGCGGCGCTTCGTGACTATCTCGACACTGCCATTGCCGACCGCAAGGCCAACCCGACCGAGGATGCCGACATCCTGAACCGCTGCCTTGCCCTGCAGGCGGCGGACACTCCGGGGATGAGCGATATTGGCATTCGCAACAATCTGTTGGGCCTGCTGATCGGGGCGATCCCCACGATTTCCAAAGCGTGCTGTTATGCGATGGACGAGCTGCTGAACCGTCCCGATGAGCTTATACTGGCGCAAAGCGCGGCGCGTGCGGGTGACGACGCCACATTCGAAAATTACATCTGGGAAGCGCTGCGTTTTTATCCGCACAACCCGGTCATCTACCGCCGCGCGACCCGCGATACCGTCATCGCGCGGTCCACCTTTCGTCAGGCCCGCGTGAAAAAAGGCCAGATGGTTTTTGCAGCGACACTATCGGCCATGTTCGACCGCCGCGCTGTCGAGGCGCCGCACGAATTCCGCGTCAATCGCCCGTTCGAGACCTACATAATCTGGGGCTACGGCATGCATACCTGCTTTGGTGCCGCCATCAACAAGGCGGTGATCCCGGCGATACTGAAACCACTTCTGGCGCAGAGGAACCTTCGTCGCGCGCCCGGCCCTGCCGGTCAGATCGACACCGGCCCCACGCCGCATCCGCAGCATTTCCATCTGGAATTCGACGCTTAGTGCGGCGTCAGCTTCAGTCGTAGTCGATCCGGTAGGTCACTTCCAAGGACCGCACCTGCCTGTCTGTAGCAATATCGGGCCGAAAGCTGATCAAACCGTTTTCCTGCAAGGTGGCCACGGGCCGTACCGAGACAGACTCGAAGGACTGGCCCGCGGGCGAGCCCTTTGCGCCATCCTCGAACAGCTCCATGATCGCGAGTAGCTTGGCCTTCTGTTGCTGATAGCTGGCTTTCGCAAAATCGCTGATCTGGCGTTCGATCTTGCGTTCTATCCGTTCGGCATCGCCGCTGCGGCCCATTCCCAGATAAGCCTCGGCCAGCGTCAGGTAAATCCATTCCCGGTCGCCGCGACTGGCAAGACCTTCCTCGTCACTGACAAGGTCTTCACAGATGCGGGCAACCTGCGCGCGGATCATGTTGGCATGGCCGTAGCTGACGGTCGCGTCAAAGCCCGGTTCAAGCCGGGTCGCGCGCAGGCTGTACATGAAGGCCACATTGATGCCGTTGTAATAGTCCTGCTTGATGTAGAAGCCACGCTCGTAGAAACGGATGGCGCGATCGAGAAACTCCATGTCGTCGGTCAGCTCGAAAAGGCGCTTGTTGATAGCCCCGGCCAGACCCAGCGTTTCAGGATCGTTGGTGATGCCGGGCGCGCAGTGCGTCTCCAGGATCTCTTCTGCCTGATACAGCGCCGCAATCGCCCTGTCCGGGTCAGCCGTGCCGGAACTGCCCGTCCTCTCACCGGCTTTGTAGGTGGCAAGCGCCAGCTTTTGCACGATGTAGACGTCCGGCTTGCCCCCGGATGCGCCTTCCGTCTGAGATTGCACCAGCCTGTCAAGCAGGCCAATCGCATCTTCAAATCTTTTCTCCGCCATAGCACTTTCAGCTGATCGCAGAAGGTCCGCCAGCGTGGCCCCGTCTGCGGCAGGGGGCTGATCGCGATCCTCGGGCGGGATGTAGGCGGGCGGCTCCAGATAGGATTCCGGCGCGTATTCGGGCGGCTTCATGCCTTTGAGGTTCCGGTAGATCGGGCTGTCGGATTCCGGTGGCAACTCTGGCGAGGACTTTCGGCGCGACATTTCCACCCCGATGATCTTGTCCAGAAGCTCTGACAGGTAGCTTACGAACCGCTCTTGTTCGGGCGCGCCTATCTCTTCTCCGCCATGTTCATATTGGTGGATCACGAAAGAGCTGAGGTCGAACGGAATACGTTCAAGCAGCAAGGATTCAGCAATCAGGACCGTAGTGTTTGGGCGCTGTGCATGCCGCACGCCAAGTTCGTAGAATACGTTGGCGTTCAGCGTCGAAAGATCGGCAATGACAAGGTCCGCCTCGAAGATCCAGCGATACATGATCGAGTCGATCTGCCCCGTGAGGTTCGCATCAATCGCCCGAAAGCAATTCACATCAACCCTGTCGCAGGCGGGCTGCACAAGCTGCCGAAAGGTCTGGTCAAGGTTCAATACCCGGCCCGTCACGTAGTCCGTCTTCTTGCCAAAGCCGGTCACGACAAAGCAGGTCAGTTGGCGCGCAGCCTCTGTCGACGGTTCTGTCACGGCATCCTGCATGCGCTCCCCCTTTCCTGCTCACCCGGCGTTCAGGTAATGTCGAACGTCTTGTCGAAGTGATCTTCCTTGATCAGCACGCAGGCCGCTTTGCCAATTTCGGTCAGATCGTTCATGTTTTCCGGCTTATCCATCTGCGAGATCGAGGCGAGCTGCTCGTTTGAATAATCGACGCCGAGGTTCGTTTTCATCCAGTCGCTGTCGAATTCGACATTGTACCGCAGGTAGCTCAGAAGCGGCGTGCCCCCGAGGACGTCAGAACTCAGATCGCCAACCTCGCTGTCGATGGACCGTGCCGTTGGGCTTTCCGACATCCACTGCAAGAGCTGTTCGTTCAGCGCGGCGCTGTCATCCATCAGCGAAGAAAGCCCCCGCACGCCCAATTCCGCCGCCGACATCTTCATCACCTTTTCCTGCTCCAGCGCAGGCGTCTGCGTGCCGGTGCCAAGCGAGACAACCTGTATCTTGTCACTGCCAACCGGCCAGTTCAGCCCGTGATTTTTGAGCGACGCCAACATGAACAGCTGAAGCGACGGGTTGTTGAAGGGGCTCACGCCACCATCCACGAACGCGCCCTTCATGTCCGACGTGACGTCGATCAGTTCCGGCTCGAAATAAGTTGGCGCGGCAGAGCTTGCGCGCACCACCTGCCGCAACAGGTAGTCCTTGTTGGGGGTCGAGGTACTGCCGGGGATCTGGTTGAAATAGATGCCTTTGGGGTTGTTGTGGATGATCCACGGGCTGCCTGTATCCAACCGCTTGACCACGATTCCCAGCCCGGTTTTCACCTCTGGCCCGCCCAGACAAATATCGCCGTATTCGCGCTCCAGCCCTTCCCGGACCGCCTTTGCGGAAAATTTGGGCCGCAACAGTCCCATGCGGAAGAAAGAGGATTGAAAGATGTCATTGCCGAATTCGAGGTAGAGCTTGTTGATCCGGCTGACCGGCCAGCCGAGCGACAGGGCAGAGGCGATAATGGCCCCGGTCGATGTCCCACCGATCAGGTCGAAATAGTCAGACAGGACAAGATCGTCGTCCCCCATGCGCTTGCGCAACAGCTCTTCGATCCGCGCGAGCATCTGCAAGGTCAGAATTCCGCGGATGCCGCCCCCGTCGAGTGCGAGTATGCGCTTGGGCCCCGGGCCGAACAGGTGATCGTTCAGGTCTTTTGACATTGGCTAGCCTTTCCTTGCATCGCGATCTCTGGTCGCCGACAAATCTTCGCATCATGGGAAAATCGTTCCGTTCTGAGATGACCGGGAACAGAACCGCGACTTTGATTGCTGGTGGGCCAAAGCCGGTACGGGCCACTTGGAAAACACAACTGCTTTCATTCTGATTTCGAGGGCTGCGGAACCGCATGCCCATTGGAGACGTTTCCTCCTGCAAAAGTCAACAGTCACGCGGGTTTGAGAGCAAAAAACACCGGCCAGCCGGTGTTGAAACCTTGCCGTCCCGGGCCCATGCTGGCCAAGGGACGGACATGCTGTCGGCCCGCGGCACAGCGGCCGTGGATATATGCGAGATAGGAGCGGACATGCCCAAAGTGGTTCTTTTCAGCGGCCACATGATCGACGCGCCAGACAGGGCCGTGCCGCGCTTTCCTGCATCCAAGGAGGCGGCAGCGCGCAGCGCGATCAGCGCCACGCTCTTTGACTGGCAGATCGGCCAAGGCGACATCTGCATCTGCGGCGGGGCACGCGGGGGCGACATCCTGTTTGCCGAGGAGTGCCTGAAGCTGGGCGCCGATCTGCGGCTATACCTGCCGTTGGAGCAAGAGGCCTTCCTTGATGCCTCCGTGAGGTTGCCAGTGTCCTGCCATGCCGACTGGGAGGCCCGTTTCAAACGCCTGCTGGATCAGGCAGAGGTGTCCTGGCCCGCACCTGCGCAATCTGACGAAAACCCTTTTGCCCTCAACAACCGACGCATGATCCATGCCGCCAGGGCCGAAGCCAGAAACGGGCCGCTCGACCTCTTGCTACTTTGGAATGGTGAAGGCGGCGACGGCGAGGGCGGCACGGCCGATCTTGCCCGGCAGGTCCGCGACATTGCGCAACATGTGGAGATTATCGATCCGGCGGAATTGCACCCCGACATCACCTAACGCGTGCGCGTCCACCTTGGATGGGTGCTACTGCACCTCTTTGCGTTGCTTTTGATCCGATTGCGTGGCTTTGCGGATCGACTGCGTCCAGCCCGAGGTTTCGTTGCGCAGCATCGTCTCGACCCGCGTCACCAAAAGCTCGAACGGCTTTTCCCCATCATAGGGCGCCGCCTTTGCAAGGAACAGAAACTTTTCCTGCTTGAGGGACTCCGCGATGGCGCGGTATTCCCCCCAGTTTTCCTGAAACCGGTAAAGCCCGATAATCCCGGCCAGCACCGCCACGATCAACCCAAGCCCGCCAAGCACCATCGCGACATAGGCGTGTTTGTCTGTGTAGCCTGCCAGCAGCGGGATCATGGCAGCCGCGATGATCTCTATCAGACGAAGCTTTTTATATGCCTGCTGGTTTGACACGCTTTTGCGGTCATACCATTCGATCTGATCGTTCAACCGCTGTTCCAGATATTCTTCTTCGGAACTGGTCATGAGGGCGCCTCCGTTGCACCGGAATTCAAGTGACCCTAGCCCGGGCCTTGCGGCATGGCATGCAAATTCCGACGTGATCCGGTGTGTTCAGGCCATTCGGCCGGGTGAAATGGCCTGAGACGGGTTTAGACGTCAGAAGCTGTGAATATACTGAACCATCAGGATATCTGCGTCGATCTTAATGTCACCATTCAGCGACCCGCGGCCGGGGTTGGTGGCCTCTGTCAGGCGGATAGGCGCGTCGTCAAAGAAAGTATGAGCGTATCCGAATTTCACCGTTTGCGACGGCGAGAACGCGTGCGACAGGCCAAGCCCGACATAGTAGCGATCCGCGTTGGGCGCGCGCGGGTTGCGCACTTCGGTCGGCGTTGGTGTCTCGTCATAGGCAATGCCCCCGAAGATCTTGGTCTTGGGCGTCAATTGGTAGCCCGCCCCGATGGAAACATACCATGCATCGTCCCAACCGTTCTTGACCGTCAGAGTGCCAAGGTTCGACGTCTCGATCACCGTGTCTTCAAAGGCGCTCCATCCTGTCAGGGTCGCCGATCCGAAGACCTCCCACCGATCATTCAGCTGACCATGGGCGCCAAGCTGGAACATCCAGGGTGTCGCGATTTCGTAATCGGCCGATCCCTTGGCAGAGGTAAGCAATGCAAGGGTCGCTGCCGGTCCTTTGACTTCTACATCCCCGTCGAATTTGTGATTGATGGCCGAGCGGTAGGACACGCCGAACCGCCATTGATCATTTGCCTGATATTCCAGCCCGACGGTCGCGCCATAGGCCAGCTTGCTTCCTTCGAAAGTTGCGTGCCCGTCGGTCGCAATATCGGGGTTAGAGGTATCCGCCGGAATGTTCGTCGCGAATGTCGAAGTGTAATACTGGATGTTCAACCCGGCACCGACGCTCAGTTGGTCGTTGACCTGATAGGACAGCATCGGGCTTAGGTTATAGGCCGTCAATTCCGTCGTCGACGCGGTATAGCGAGAGGCGGCCGTGTCGGTGTAGTCGGACTCGGTGGCCCATGGCGCGTTGAACGCAAGCGCGAAATGAAGCCGGTCCGTTACCTGATGGGACAGATACCAGAAGCCGGAAAACGTGTCGTCAAGGAACTGCGAAGGCTCCGAAGGCGACCCGTCCGTTACCGGCGTGCCATCCGATGTGGTGGCCGACAGCCCCTCGAACGTGTTGGTCGGCAGGATCAACGTGGCCCCGACAGAGGCGTTCCAGCCGGGAAAGCGGCTCAGCGATGCGGGGTTCGAAAAGATGGCCGAAACATCGTCGATCGCGGTTCCGTTTGCCGCATAGGCCGTTCCCAGCCCCATCGCGCTTTGGTGGAGGTTTTGATACCCGTTCGCCATCGCCGTGACCGGAAAGAGCAGCGCCGTCGCGAGGGTCAATTTTGGAAACTGTGCTGACACGTTCATGCCGATTTTCCTTTGCTGTTCGCCAAGGCCATTGCGGTAAAGGGCCCCGATGAAAATGTGCGAAAGCCTCCAACAGGCTTTGCATGGAAGGGAACTTCAAAAACCGACGCGCCGGAACCACCTGTTCTGGACTTGCTGGGCACCATCGCCCGCTTTGCGCATAAACCCGTAAACCTTTGCAACCCTAGACTGTATGCGGCCAAATTCGGTAATGCTGGTTGGCACGGCCAACCTTGATTTTTTTCGATGTGTTTTTTTGGTCACACAGATACAATAGCGTGTGGCGAGCAAAGGCGATCACGCCATAAGCGCATGTCAAACCTGCGGAAATCCGGGGGCACCACAGGTGAGCGAGATTGCAAATAGACGCGACTTCACTTGACGCAGCACAACTATTGCGAAAACATATCCTACATCTCTGACGACAACGCCTTCGCACGGCACGTCTTTTTCCAAGGGCAGGTCCTGGGACAGGACATGTGCCCAAGACATAGATAAGATGAAACCGAACCCCAGGAACCGCAGAGTATTGGCCAGGAGTATCCGCCCCGATACTGTGTCGGGCCTGCCGCGCATGTTATGCGCTTTGGCTGTTGCCTGTCTTGGTGCGCTGCCTGCCACCGCGCAGACCTGCGATATCGCTCCGGTCGCACGGCCCGCGGGTTTTCCCGACCAGCCAATCAACATCTTCATCCCGCGCAGCACCGCCTCTGGTTCGTTTCCGCTGAGCGACGAGATCGCGAAGGCCATTCGCAATCTCAAGGATGAAAACGGCAACGACCTGAATATCGAGGTCAACCTTCTGTTCAAGTTCGGCGGCAATCTGGAAATCGCGCTTGAGTATTTTTCCGAATTGCCGCCAAACGGTTACAACGTTGTGCAGCTGAACGACACCTATGCCAGCCTGCTTGCCAAGTCGCGCGATCAGGAGGTGTTTCTTACGCCGCTGAACATTGCGCAGATCACCTTCAGCCAACTTTACATCCGCACGGATGACACCCGATTTTCCGACCTCGACAGTTTCGTGGCGCATGCCGCCGCGTCTGATACCGACCCACTTCAAATCGCGATTTTCGGGGGTGATGACACCGGTCGCGGACTGGAGGATTTCCTGCTCGACAAGTTCGAAGAGACGTTCCTGATCCCGATTGACAGGTCTTCCGACGACCCCGAGGTCCCGCCAGCTGTGGACACAGCAGATGCAACAGCGCCCGCATTCGCGCCGCAAGCCTATGAAAGCGGATCGGAACGCTATTTTTCGCTCTTCAACGACACGGACAGCCAGGACGGGCATGCCGATGCGCTGATAGAACAGCCAGGTGACATTGCGCGGTTGATCGAGGGCAAGTTTCTGAAGCCCATTTTCACCCTCTTGCCCGAACACGACGTGACCGAGGCGCTGACCTCGCGCTTGGGGCCGACCACGTCTTTCCAGACGCCCGACAGGGGCCAGTGTCACACCTATTACCGGTTTCGCGGGTTTTTCGTGCAGCAGGGGCTGCCCGATGACCGTCGCCAGTTTCTTGAATGGGTCTTCCAGCAGGCGTTCAATTCTGAAAGCTTTCAGCAGTTCAACCAGACCCACTATATGGATGTCCTTTATTCCGATACGGATATCATCCAAAGCTACTGTTCCAACAAACAGGCAGAAGCGTTCTTTTACGACAGTATCAGCCATTTCAAAGAGTGTTTCGACGCGGCGAGCCCTGACATGATCCAGTGAAAGGAGGGCGCCCGGTTTGAAAGACAGGACCGTCGACAGGCTGTTTCTACCAGCCTCCAAGGGCGACGCAGAGGCGCGTCAAAAAATCGCCATGCGGTTGGCGGAGGACCCGCTGGAACGCGCGCTCTTCGGACCCGAAGCCAGCACTGACAGGCTGGACGAGCGGCTTGAGCTGTTTCGGGATCTGATGCCGGAATATACGCGGGTGATGGCGGGTTTCGGTATCGCAGACCCAAGTGCGGCGTTCCTGTTCGATATCGTGGTGCCCTTTACACAATACCTTGGCAAGCGCGCGGCGGCGGCGGAGGGGACGTTCCTTGTTGGCATCGGCGGCGGGCCGGGGGTTGGCAAGACCACGCAATCGAAAATTCTGGCCGCCTGTCTGCCGATGTTGGCCCGCAAGAAGCAGCGCTGCCTCAGCCTGTCGCTGGATGACTTCTACCTGCCCAAGGCCGAACGCCTGCGCCGGGGGCACAAATGGCGCACCCTGCCCGGCTCTCACGACACTGACAGGCTTTGCGCCTTTGTTGCTGCGCTGGACACACACGAGGAACCGATGACGGTGCCCCGCTACGATCTGGGCCGCGACCAGCCAATGGCGGACGAAACGCTGGACCGAACCCCCGACATCTGCATCTTTGACGGTGCCATGGTCGGCGCGACATGTCCGGGCTACGACACGCTCGCGCGGCGCTTCGATTTCCTGATCTACCTTGACGCACCGATCGAGCAGCTTCAGCAATGGCGGTTCGGGCGCGAACGCAGGATCAGGCGCGAAACGAACGGCCATGCCGGCTTTTCAGAAGAGGAGATGAACGCCTTTTGGGAGGAAGCCTTGCAGCCCAGCATCACGCAATGGGTGATGCCCAATGCGGATGTCGCCGACCTTGTCTTGCAGATCGGCCCAGACCGGAACCTTCTGGGCGCACATCGCCCGCACGCAACACCCGTACCGGCAGAGGTGGGCTAAGATGAACCAACACGACGACACCGCTCACCGCGCCCGCATCGACAGCTTGCTGCTTAAGGGCAAGAACGTTTACCAGCCGCTCTATAACTACCCTTTCGAGACATCGATCCCACCGCTGCGCCCTTGCGAGGATCGCTGCCGCGCGGTCGAGGCAGCGATGGAGGGCAATATCCGCGGACGAAAGCTCTGGGATGCGGGCTGTTCGCTTGGCTACAACACGCTTTATTTCGTTGACCGGGGCATCTCCGCGCGCGGCACCGATATCGATCCGCGAAATGTCAGCATCTGCGAAGAGATCAAGCGCCACACGCCCGGTGAAGCCAGCTTTGCCCGGGAAGAGCTGTCGGCAGAAATTGTCGAAGCCATTGCACCCGGCACCTACGACTACGCCTTCTTCTTCAGTCTTCTCCATCACATCGTGCAGAGCCGGGGGCTGGAGCATGTGCAGGGCATGATGAAGGCGCTGACCGAACGCATCCCGGTGCTGTTTGTCGAACTGGCCCTGAAATCGGAAACGCCGCCGCCCGGCTATAGCTGGGATGCACATCTGCCGGAAGATGAGCTGGCAATTTTCGACAGCTGCGAGCCGCTCGATATCCGCCTGGTCGGCCATTTCGCGACCCATGTCGGGCCTGTCGAACGGCCGCTCTATCGTGTCTCCCGCAAGGCCGGCCCTGGCAGCAAAGCGCCCTGACCCGATGCAGACAAGCCGCCTTCCCACCGACCGTTTGCTGACCGATCCGATCCTCGGGCAATTGTCGGCGATCCAGTTGTCGAAACTCCTGCCGCATATCGAGGCGCGCGTGATCGATGCCGGGAGCCATCTCTACCAGATGGGCGACCCTGCTAGGACTGTCTACGTGATCCAGCGCGGCACCGTCCGGATGGAATGCGCGCGCGGCCGCCGCACAACGCGGAATGAAGGTTATGCAGGCGAGGAATCTCTTCTGGGCATCGACAGTCACACCGATGCCGCCATCGCCGTGGATCAGACCGATGTCCTTGCCATCCCGGCAAGCGCGCTTGCCGACATCACCGAACTCAGCCGCAGCCTTCGCGAGCACTTCTTCAAATCCTACGTCACCCGCTACGACGATCCCGGTGATGCAGCACCCCCGTTGATCCCGAAAGCGCTGCCTGTCGATGCAACGCTCTTTGCCATTCTGGGCTGGCTGCTTGCCATCGCCCTGCCCGTCCTGGCCTTCCTCATTGGCCCCGTATTGGGGCTGAGCGAGGCCGCAACGGATTTCCTTGCCATCATCGCTGTCACCGTCTGCATGTGGCTCTTTGGACTGGTGCCGGAATATGTCCCGCCACTTTTCGCCGCGCTTGCGGTGATCCTGCTGGACGTGGCCCCGCCGGAACAGGCGCTGTCAGGTTTCCGGTCAGAGAGCTTTTTCATCTGCCTCAGCATCTTCGGCATTGGCGCGATGATGGTGGCCTCTGGCGTGACCTACCGGTTCTCCCTCTGGGTCATGTCACGCGTCCCCGCAACGCTGGCCGGGTACAGCATCAGCCTGTTCGGGCTGGGAACCTTGCTGTCGCCGATCATCCCTTCGGTGGTGGGTCGCGTGACCATCATCTCTCCGTTCCTGGTGGAACTGGTAGAGCTGTCCAAAGCGGGCCCGAAAGACGTCTTTGCCAACCGGCTGATCTTCAGCCTCACGGCGGGCGCGTCGATCTTCGTACCGCTCTTCCTGACGGCCTCTGTCCCGAACCTCGTGGTCTACGGACTGCTTGACCCGCAAACCCAATTCGCCTTCGACTGGCTGTCCTGGATCAACGCCTCGCTGGTCTTCGGCCTGCTGGTTCTGGTGTCCTTCTTCGTGGTCTCTGCCTTGCTCTTTCGCGGGGCGCGCGAATTCTCCATCCCGCGCCAGACCATTCTGGAACAGCGGCGCATTCTTGGCCCGATCACCCGGATGGAATGGGTGGCCATCCTTGCCGTCACGGCGATGACGCTTGGCATCCTGACCGAGGCCGTGCACGGGATCGACGTTCCATGGGTCGCGCTTGCCGTTCTGGTCACACTCATGCTGTTCGGCTCCTTCCAAAGAGAAGCCTTGCGCAACCAGATCGACTGGCCCGTACTGATCTATATCGGGGCCATCGTCGGCTGGGTTCCGATCGCCGCCAGCACGGGACTGGACGACACGATCGTCGCTCATCTGGGCTGGCTCGCACATTACATGACCACGGATTTTCCGCTGTTCATCCTCATGCTCTCCGGCCTGATCCTCGTCGTGCGGCTTGCACTGCCCACCGGTGTCACGGTGGTGCTCTTTACCACCGCTCTTTTCCCGCTGGCAGCCGCGCATGGCTGTTCGCTCTGGTTGATCGGCTTCATCATCCTTGCGGTCGCGGACACGTTTATCTTTCCTTACCAAAGCTCGTATTTCCTGAAGCTGCGCAATGACCTGGCCGCGCGGGGCATGGGGGAGGTCTGCGACGATGGCCGGATCATCAGCGCCAACATCGTCATGCTCGTGCTGCGGATCGGCGCGATCTACGGCTCGCTGATCTACTGGCAGTATCTGGACCTGATGTAATGACCAGAAACACCCTGCGCATCGCCCTCATGCTGGTCTTCATGGCGCTTTTCCTTGCGCTGATCTACGTTGAAAAGACCCGTGCGAAGCATGTCCTCATCATCCATAGCTACAACACCGACTATTCCTGGGTGGAGGCGATCAACGAAGGCATCGAACGTGTGCTGGAGGATCAGCGCGGCGTCTTTACGCGCTATCACTACCTCGATCTCAAGAACCATGGCGGCGAGGACTTCCGCCGCACAGCCACCCAGCTTGCGATCCGCGTGGTCGAGGAAACGCAGCCAGATGTGTTGGTCCTGTTCGACGATGCGGCACAGGTCCTGGTCGGCCAGCGCTTCTACGAAGGCGATGGCGAAGGGACGCCCGGCATCAAGGTGGTTTATGGTGGGGTCAACGGCGACCCAGCCAGCTATTATGGCGACAGTAACAGTGTCAGCGGCATTCTCGAACGCAAACCGATGGCAGTCATTCGTGACATCGCGCTGACCATCCTGCATGAACAGGTTGCCCAGGGCGAGGCGCCTATCACCGACCCCAAGATCGTTTTCATCGGTGACACGTCGGATTCAATCACTGCCGATCTGCCGCATTATTCCAGCATCGACTGGGCCCCTTTCGAATGGCTGGAGCCGGTGCAGGTCGGCACGTTCGACGATTGGAAAGAGGCGGTGCAACGCGGCGGTGAAGAGGCCGATGTCATCCTTGTCACCAACTATCAGCAGATCCGTGAGACACCCGGCGGGCCCTTCATCCGGCCGGCCAGTCAGGCGATGAAATGGGCGGATGCCAATGCGACCGTGCCCATCGTCGGCATGGGCTGGACCAACAGCGAAGACGGCGCCATGCTCAGCGTGTCCGTCTCTCCCTACGAACAGGGCGAGGTCGCGATCCGCGAGGCGCTTGCAGTTCTGGAAGGGGCAGAGCCGATGGGGGCCATCACCTCGAAGCAATTCCTCGTCCATATCTGCCACCCCGCGCTGGCCCGGCGCGGCGTCACCGTCCCGTTCATCCACGAGGCTTTTGCCCGCGCGACCGGCAACTACTACACGGAAGGTTGCTGAGCGTGGCCGTGCCATCTGACACCAAGCCCCGCGTCACAAGGCACGCGGCGGCATGAGCACGATCTTCATCAGCCACAGCTCTGCCGACAACGCCTTGGCAAAGCAGCTTGAAGCGCGGCTGAGGCAGCAGAACCATACCTGCGTCTTCCTTGATCTTGACCCGACAAAAGGCATCGTCGCAGGCCGCAGTTGGGAAAGAACGCTGTACCGCAAGCTGCGGGCCTGCCGTGTCGTCGTCGCGATCTGCACGGAATCCTATCTGCAATCGCATTGGTGCTTTGCCGAGATTGCCCTTGCGAGGATGGAGGGCAAACCCATCGTGGCCCTGCTCGCCGATCCGCTCGCCCCGGATGCCAAGCTGCCTTCGATCATCACGGAAAAGCAGTTCATCGATCTGCGCAGCAACCCCGAGGACGGCTATCGGCGCCTCTGGCGGGGCCTGTCGGAACTTGACCTGCTCGGCACTGTGGGAGACTGGGATCCGCGATCCTCGCCCTATCTGGGCCTCAACGCCTATCATGAAGAGCATGCGCCGGTCTTTTTCGGGCGCGAAGCGGAAATCCGCGCCGGTGTCGAATTGCTGGACCGGGGGGCGCCGGGGCTGATCATGGTGCTGGGGGCCTCTGGCAGCGGCAAGTCCTCTCTCGCCCGTGCCGGCATCCTGCCGCGGCTGCGACGCGAAAGCGACCATTGGATCGTGATAGACCCATTCCGCCCCGGCCGCGACCCTTTCGCCGAACTGGCGCAATCGATCAGCAATGCCTTCCGCCGATATGCGCCCAATGCCCCTGCCGATGCGCGCAAGGCGGAAATCATCCGGCGCAGGCTGGAAGGCTGGCACAGGCACAGCCGCCCTGCCCTGCCACCGCCAGACAAGGAGGAGGCGGAACCGGCCCCCTTGGCCGATGAGCGGCTTCACAACCTGCTCGCTCGGCTCGAAGCATTGCGGCATGAACCGCCGAGCGACGCGAATGCATCGCTCATGGAATTCCTGGACTGGAGCCTCGACGACCTGCGCCGGATCTGCAGCCAGGAGACGGAAACCGCGCCATCGCGGCCCGGATCCACGCCGCTCGTCGATTATGCCTACCAATTGCGCCGCAGCGCCGGGCAGCCGCAGGCGCAGTTGCTTATTGTCATCGACCAGTTCGAGGAATTGCTTGGCCAGCCCGGCTTTGACACTCTGGCCGCGCAATTTCTGACCCTCCTTGCTGCGTCGCTGGAGGTGGAGAATTCCCCGGTCACCGCCTTTGTCACGATGCGGTCCGATTTCCTGGAATCCTTTCAACGCGTCAATGCCGATCTGGCCATAGATTTCGAGACATTGTCGCTGGGGCCCATGGCGGTCGAAGGGATGCGGCAGGTGATCGAAGCGCCCGCAAAGCTGGGGGCGATCGAGCTTGAACCGGGGCTTGCCGACCGGTTGCTTGAAGATGCCAGCACGTCCGACGCGCTGCCATTGCTGTCCTTCACGCTCTGGCTGATGTGGCGGGACTGTCACGAGACGGGCATGCTGACGTTGGATGCTTACAAGGCGTTGGGCGGGCTGGACGGGGCCGTGGCGGGCGAAGCTGACGCGATCCTTGCCCGTGCGCGGCAGCAGGGCAAGGAAGCAGAGCTTCGCACCGCGTTCCTGCAGATGGTCCGGTTGGCGGATGACGGCAAATTCGCGCGCCAGCCCGTGCCATGGGACACGCCCGAATTGCGCCCGGTCGAAGACCTGCTCGACAGTTTCGTTGAAAGGCGGCTTCTGGTTTCGCGCGCCGATGGCGGCACCCGCGTTATGGAGGTCGCGCATGAATCCCTCTTTCGGACATGGAAACCGCTCCAGAGCTGGATCGAGGATCACCGGGCGGAGTTCATGCTGCGGCAGCAGGTCCGGCACGCCGCGTTGGCATGGGACAAGAGCGGCCACCCGGCAGACCATCTGTGGCGCGGCTCGCGGCTTGAAGAGGCGGTCAAACTGCTACAGATCGGCGGTTTCGAAGGAGGGGCCGCGGAAGAAAAGACTTGCAAGTCGTTCATTCAGGCCAGCGAAGCGATGCGCCTGCGTCAGGGCCGCCGTCGGCGCAACATCGTGGTGGCCGTCACAAGCGTGCTGCTTGCGTTTCTCGGCTACGCCCTGCTGAAGGAGCACGAGGCCAAAAGCGCGGAGCGGATGAGCTGGTCCCGCCAGCAGGCGCTCGCGGCGCTGGATCTGCTGGAAACCGATCCTCAACAAAGTATCGTCACCGCCCGCCGTGCCATCTGCATGACCCAAACTTATGATGGTCTGGTTCTGGTCGATGCACAAAGCGCGCTGAACCGTGCCGTGCAGTCCGTGCAGCGGCAGGCCACTCTCAAAGCGCACGAACATGCCGTGACGGCGGTGCATTTCCTTGCACCGCGCGCGGGGGGCGAAAGCGAAAAGTCTCAGCGGATGTTGTCATTGGGCCGGGACCGTTCCGTCTTCATGTGGGACGTTCCCAGCAGCGACCCCCGCCAATGCAGCGCCATCACGCCGCCACGATCCGCGTCGAACGGCATCAGGCAGGTCGCAATTGACCCCGCCGGTCAGTTCTTCGTCGCAGCTGCTGCGGGCGGAAATGTTGATCTTTACAACACCTCTGACCGCGAAAAGGGGCCGAAACTCTCTGCGGTGCTGCCGCAGCAGAGCGAAGCCTCCGTCCTCGCCGTGGCGCCGGATAGCAGCCGCACGGCAGTTGCAGGGCGCGATGGGTCTGTGGTGATTTCCCCGGTGACCAATGCGGCGTGGACAACCACAGGCATTGCCTTGCCGCGTCAAGAGGTCCGCGTCGTCGCGATGGCTTTCAGCGAAGATGCCAGCATTTTGGCGACCGGGGGCTGGGACGGGTCCGTTGCGCTCTGGGACGCCAGCACCGGCGCGCTTCTGCATCGGCTGGAGGGGCACGCGGAAAGCATCACCGCCCTTGCGATCAGGAAGGGCACGCTGGCCAGCGCCGGATGGGACAGCGCGGTTCGCACCTGGGATTTGTCGACTGGCAAGCTATTGCATAGCTTCAAACATGGTGCGGCCGTCTCTGATCTGGTTTTCGTGGCCGAGACCGAAGCGGCCCTGGTTCTGGCCAGCGCGAGCTGGGACAAGACTGTCCGGCTGTGGGATCTTGGCGCCGGGCGGGCGCTCCATACTTTGGAACACAGCGCGCCCGTCGCCTCTTTGGCCGTAGCACCCTCCATGCCGGACGGGTCGGGGCCGGTTCGCATTGCCTCGGGCGACTGGAACGGCAGGGTCTACCTGTGGACCCTCGATCAGGGCGCAAAGCAGACTGCATCCCCCCGCGTCGTGGCGCATCATCAGCAACCCGTGAACGACCTTGGCTTCAACGCTGATGGAAGCCGCCTGGCCAGCGCCAGCGACGACGACACGATCAAGGTTACCGTCATCGCCGACGACACGGACGGGTATGATTGGAAAAGCGGGCTGGATGTCGGCCAATCTGACGAGGGAGATCAGGACGAGAAATGGATCGCCGTTATCACCGGCAGCGGCGTTCAGGTGCAGGATGCGAGGCGGGGCGATCTGCGACAGCTGATCACGGGATATTCCGGCAATCCCGAGGGCGTAGCCTTCAACACAGACGACGGCATCCGGCTGGCCATCAAGGCCGACGATCTCTTCGAATACTACCTTGACCCGGTCGACCTGATGACATGCGCGGCAGAGTTGACACCCCCCGGCACGGCTGACGACATGAAGGATATGTCGCTGACAGAGCTTTGCGAAGACGTCGCGCTGCCCACCGGAGTTGCCAGCATCTGGTCGCGGGTCCGCTCAGTCTTCGATGGCTTTTCCCGCGCCAAGTAGGTGCCGACAGGTTGACCTGCTGAACTGTCCCGCATTCCCCCAGACAACCGCCGGGCGGTATTATCGCCTAGGATCGACATCGTCAGTTCGGGATTTTTCTCTTTGCTCAAGCGGAACAGGCGTCGGAATGTCCGGCAATCGAGTCCTGATGCGGTCCTAATAGATCTCGTCGAGACGCTGGACTGTCTGCGCCGTGACATCGGCCAAGCTCTCCCCACATTTCTCCTTACTAAGGCCAACCCCATTCTTGCATAAATATCGTCAAAAGGGATTCTGGAATTTCCGCCAAACATCAGGGCCATCGCAGCTCAGTTGCATGATCGACGTGTCCCGCCAAGACAGCATCGGGCGAAGCAAACCTAATTGGGCCACCGTCTTACAATTGCCATGAAAATACGAAAAAGGCCGCCTCCGAAGAGACGGCCTCCTGACTGTATCGTTGTCTGCCGGGCTTACGCGGGCAGTGCGGCTTTCGCCTGATCCACGATTGCGTTGAACGCATCGGGTTCATGTACGGCGAGATCGGCCAGAACCTTACGGTCCACTTCGATCCCGGCAAGGCCCAGACCGTTGATGAAACGCGAATAGGTCAGCGATTCATCATAGCCGCGCACAGCAGCGTTGATCCGCTGGATCCACAGCGCGCGGAAGTTCCGCTTGCGGTTCTTGCGGTCGCGCGTGGCGTATTGGTTTGCTTTGTCGACGGCCTGACGCGCCACCTTGAAGGTGTTCTTGCGGCGGCCGTAATAGCCTTTCGCTGCGTCAGTGACTTTCTTGTGACGGGCGTGGGTTGTGGTCCCACCTTTGACTCGTGCCATTGTTCAGATCTCCTTCAGCGCGCGTAGGGCATCATCGGCTTGATGATCTTTTCATCAGCCTTGGCCAGCGTGGTGGTTCCGCGCGCATCGCGGATGAACTTGGTGGTGCGCTTGATCATGCCGTGGCGCTTGCCTGCCTGACCAGCTTTGATCCGGCCAGAGGCCGTGACCTTGAACCGCTTTTTGCAGCTCGATTTCGTCTTCATCTTGGGCATTTCCGGCTCCTCGATATTAGGTTCGGTTAAAACGCGACTCGGCATGCCACTTCGGGCCGGACGCGTGGGCGAAGTCGCCCTATAACTGCGCGGCGCGTGGATGACAAGCGCCGTTGCGAATTTTCAATTCAACCAGCCGCCGATGACACGCGCAAACGCATTTGGAACGTCCGCAAACGTGTAGCCCCCGGGAACCTGCGTATGTCCGTAAAAGACAAGCCCGCAGCCCACCAGAAACAGCAGCACGGAAAAGACCGGTTTGCGCAGATCGGCCAGGGCGGCAACCGCCCTGGGAATGGCTATCACGACAAGCAAACACCCGATGACGAGGTAAAGGTCCGTATCCATGCCCCGACCTTTCAGAAAAACGATCCCTGAGGTTCGGTTCTAGTCCGGGTCGGTGCTGAAGATCAAACGCTCATCACACGGGGCGACACGCAGGATGTTGGTGGTCCCGGGCACGTTGAAAGGCACACCCGCAGTCACCACGATCTGATCCGTGGCCGTGGCGAACCCACCGGCACGCGCCGCACGCGCGGCACTGACCACCGCCTGTTTGAAGCGTTCAAGCTCTCCGGTCATCACGCAATTCGTGCCCCAGCTCAGCGCCAGCCGACGTGCGGTGCCGCGCTGCGAGGTCATGGCGATGATCGGCACGCGGGGCCGTTCGCGCGCCGTAAGCAGCGCCGTGGTGCCCGATTGCGTGAAGCAGCAGATCGCCTTGATGTCCACATTCTCTGCAATCTCGCGTGCCGCCGACACGATTGCGTCAGATACCGAACTGCGGTCCACCTTGCGGCTCGATTCGATGATCTCGCGATAGGTTTCGTCGGATTCGACCTCGCGGGCGACGTTGTCCATCGTCTGGACAGCTTCCATCGGATACTGGCCTGCGGCGGATTCGGCCGACAGCATGATGGCATCTGCACCTTCATAAATCGCGGTGGCCACGTCCGAGACTTCGGCCCGTGTCGGCATCGGCGATTCGATCATCGATTCAAGCATCTGGGTCGCGACGATCACCGGCTTGGCGGCCTTGCGGCACTGGCGCACCAGCTGTTTCTGGATCGGCGGCACGTTCTGAACCGGCAATTCCACGCCCAGATCACCGCGCGCAACCATGATGCCGTCCGAGACTTCGAGGATCTCTTCAAAGGCTTTCACGGCTGCCGGCTTTTCGATCTTGGACAGGATCGCGGCGCGGCCATTGACCAGATCGCGCGCTTCCCAAACGTCCTTGGCGCGCTGCACGAAGCTGAGCGCCAGCCAGTCCACGCCTAGGGCGCAGACGAATTCCAGATCCTTGCGGTCTTTTTCCGACAGCGCCGCCAGGGGCAGCACAACGTCGGGCACGTTCACGCCCTTGCGGTTGGAAATCGTGCCGCCGGTGATGACGGTGCAATCTGCGAAATCAGCACCACATTTCTTGACCTTAAGACGAATTTTGCCGTCATTGACCAAGAGGTGCGAGCCGTCTTCCAGCGCTTCGAAAATCTCGGGATGCGGCAGGCGCACACGGTTGACGTCGCCCTTTGCCTCATCAAGGTCGAGCCGGAAATCTGCGCCCTCGATCAGCTCTTCTTCGCCATTGGCGAATTCGCCGACACGCAGCTTCGGGCCCTGAAGGTCAGCCAGAATGCCGATTGTCGAATCAAGATCCTTCTCGATCTTGCGGATGATCTCGTGGCGTTTTCTGATCTCATCATGGCTGCCATGGCTCATGTTCAGGCGGAACACATCGGCTCCGGCCTCATGCAACGCACGGATGGTGTCATAATCACTCGAAGCAGGGCCGAGCGTGGCGACGATCTTGACGTTACGCAGGCGTCTCATGTCAGGAAATCCTTTTGCATCTTGCACTTTGCCAGACTGGGACGCGGCGGCATTGTTACCGCTAACGGACCCCTTGGGGCCTTATTGCCCATTTCACATTCTGACGCAACTCCCGTATGTAATCGCGAAGCAGAATGAAGATCACATGACATATCAACCATATTTTATCGAAGGTGCGCAACGCCCGTCTCGCTGGATGGTGACCTGCGACCACGCAAGCAACCTTGTTCCGCCCGCTTTGGGGGGCACACTTGGCCTGCCCGAGACGGAAATGGCGCGCCATATCGCCTATGATATCGGGGCTGCAGGGGTCAGCAGAGCGCTGGCCGAAGCATTGAACGCGCCGGTTGCATTGTCCAATTTTTCGCGGCTGGTGATCGATCCCAACCGGGGCGAACAAGACCCGACCCTGTTGATGCGGCTTTATGACGGCACCGTCATTCCCGGCAACCGCCACGCCGACGCGGCAGAGCGCGAACGCCGCCTTGACGCCTATTACCGGCCCTATCACACGGCGCTGGCCGAGGTTGCCGATCTGCACCCCGAACGCGCCATTATCTCGATCCACAGCTTTACGCCTCAGTTGAAAGGCCGCCCGCCCCGGCCGTGGCATGTCGGTGTGCTGCATTCCTACGACGAGCGTCTGTCAGAACCGCTTTTCCAGCGCCTGGTGTCAGAGGGCGACTTGGTCGTCGGGATGAACCAGCCTTACGGCGGCCACCTTCCGGGCGACTCCATCGATCGCCACGCGCTGCATCACGGTCGGCTGAATGTGCTGATCGAACTGCGCCACGATCTGATCGTCACGCCTGAACAGCAACAGGCCTGGGGCCAACGTCTTGCCCCGCTGCTTGAAGCCGCGCTCGCAGATACCCAGCTTTGAGACACGCCAAGGAGAACCGACATGGACGACCAGACCCGCATAGAGCTAGAAGCCGCCGCCTTCCGTCGCCTGCGCAGGCATCTGATGGAAGACCGCACCGACGTGCAGAATATCGACATGATGAACCTTGCAGGATTCTGCCGGAACTGCCTGTCGCGCTGGTATCAGGAGGCCGCCAATGAACGTGGCATCGAGATGACCAAGGATGAGGGGCGAGAGGCGTTTTACGGCATGACGATGGCCGAATGGAAAGCCAATTATCAGACTGACGCGGGCAGCGAAAAGCAAGAGACGTTCAAGAAGGCCTTTGTCGAGAATGTCGGCCCGAAGGGCTGATCATGGTCGCCGATGACCGTCTGACCGCATTCGTGCAGGCCGCCCTTGCGGCGGGCCATCCGCGCGCGGAAATTGCCGCCCGACTTGAAGCGGCGGGATGGTCGCGGCAGGAGGTGGACACCGCATTGTCGCAATGGGCAAAGGACGGGTTTCCCCTGCCCGTACCGCGGCCTTACGCGTCGCTTGGGGCGCGAGATGCCTTTCTTTATGCGTTGATGTTCACTGCGCTGGGGATGGTGCTGGGACATGCGATAACGCTAGGCTTTGCGTTGGTCGACTTATGGCTACCCGATACGGCGGAGCGGTATGTCCCAATTGCCGCAAGAATGCGCTGGCCCATTGCCGTGCTGATCGTGTTTCTGCCGATTTTCCTGTTGCTCGACCGCCGGATGCACCGGGCAGCCCGCAAGGACAAGGCGCAACGCCGTTCCCGTATTCTGGCGGCTCTGGGGTTTCTCGCGCTCTATCTGGCCGCGCTCACGCTGGTCGGGGACGCCATTGCAGTGATCTATGCGTTCCTTTCCGGCGAATTGACGCTGCGCTTTGCCGCCAAGGCCGCGCTGGTCGCCCTTTTGGCGGCACAGGTCTTTTTCTACGTCAAAGGGCTGATGGCGCCGGATCGCAAGGAGGCCCCGAATGCGCCCTGATCGTCTGGCCGTCTGGGGCCTGACCGCAATCGTCATCGCCCTGCTTGCAGTCGCTTTTGTCCAGACCGGAGGGCCCGCCGCGGGCCGTGCCGAGGCACGCGATGCGGCCCGACTGAGCGATCTGCGTGATCTTCAACGTTTCGTTGTTTGCGTTGCGCGAAAAAGCGGAACACACAGCCTGCCCGGCACACTCGCTCCGGTCGACGCCTGCCCCGACATCACCCCGCGCGAGGACCGTTTCACCGGAACGCCCTACCGCTACGAGCGCCTGACCGACACCACGTTTCGGCTCTGCGCCAGCTTCGACGTGCCGGAGCGTATTCCTCGGGCCGCCGCCTATTCCGACGCGCCCTTCGACCCTGAAACCGGCTGTCTGACCGGCGCCTACATGCCGCCTGGCTGACAGGGGCACGCGCCCTGCCCCATCGGCACGCGCCCTGCCCCGTCGCCGCGCCTGCGGGAACTGGCAACGCAAAAGGGCGGCGCAACTTGCCCCGCCCCGTCGTTCAATTCGCTACACCGGCTATTCAGGCCGCCTTGCGACGGCGGCGCAGCAGGAGCGACCCACAACCGGCCAACAACATGCCGAAGCTCGCAGGCAGGGGCACTGGCGCGATGGCGGCATCGGCGTATTGCACGATCACGACGCCGTCTGCGCCCGCCCCGCCCATCTGATATCCCATCCCCGATTGGTAGCCACCCGATCCGCCTCCGGCACCATAGCCGATGCCACCCGTCGCACCGGCAAACGAAGCGCCGAAACCGTCGCCGCCGGCCAGGCCAAGCCCATCGATCAGAATGCCGCCGCCACCGCCGCCGCCTGCGTGGCTGCTTTCGCCTGCTAGACCACCCGCGCCCGCCGTGACGGATTGTTCGGAAATCATGCCAAGCAACGCATTCCAGGTCGCGATGCCTTGGCCCTGTCCGCCCGGATATTGCCTGCCATCCTCGCCGTCGGTGCCGCCCGCGCCGCCGATGCCCCCAAATCCGGCATTGCCCGCACCACCACCGCCAGAGCCACCGGCCCCACCGCCCTGAAAATACTCTGAGACGGAACCACCACCGGCGGCCATCAAGAGATTCCCAAAGATTGTCGTCCCGCCTTCGCCGCCAAAGCAACTGTTACCGGCACAGCCGGAATTCCCGCCACCCTCGCCTACCATGACGTTGTAGACATCACCGGCTGTCACCGAAAAGGTGCCTCCGGCGAGGTAGCCGCTGCCGCCGCCACCCCAATGCGTGCCTGCGCCGCCACCACCGCCACCGATCAGCAGGACAGTGATGCTGTCCACGGCATCGGGCACAATGAACTGGCCTGTGGCCTCAATCACCACAGTCGCTGCGGAAGCCATGCCACCGGAAACGGCCATGGCGGCGGCCGCCAATGAAATCTTTAACTTATTGGAAATGATCAAAATATTCTCCATTGAAAGACGCGCCCCCATGGCCCGGAAGACAGCGCAGAATGTTCTCTGCCGCTACCTCTACTCATGCTGAAAAACCTAACATCGATAAAATTTGCTGCAATTGCGCATTACCAAGAAGGTTAACCGCAAGGGCAGGCGCATGGTCTTGTCAGAGGACAAGCACATGTGTGCGATCCGGCCCGCCAGCCGGTTAAAGGGCGCCCGTTCAAGGGGGAGCGCCTCCACAGCCGAGCACCACTTTCTGACATTTAGAGTGGCCAAGTGGCGGCAGGTATCGGCGGCAAATTAGCTGCCGATATTGGGGCCAAGCGCGGCGGTCATGTGGAACGACCAGATCACACGACCCGCTTTTCCAGCACGCTGGGGCTTTGAACTGCGCCATGGCTTTCAGGCCGCGTCTCGCTAGAAATGCAGCCTGACCGAATTCAGCTCTTGAAGACGGGCGCACGTTTTTCGCGGAAGGCAGCCATCGCCTCGGCGGTATCCTCGGACGTGGACAGCGCCTTTGTATTGCCCTGCTCAAAGCGGTAGCCCTCATAGACAGACAGGTTCTCTGTGATCTGAAACGCTGACTTCGCGGCGCGCACGGCAGAGGGGCTCGCCTTGGCGATGTCGCGCGCAATGTCCAGTGCGGAGTCCATCAGCGCCTCTGGCGCGACACAGGCCGAAGCCACCCCTTTGAGGTACAAATCCGGGCCGTAGAAACGACGCCCCGTCAAGAGCATAAGACGGGCATCGGATTCGCCAAGGTGCCGACGTACATGCGCAACCCCGCCAGCCAGACCGACATTGACCTCCGTCATCTGAAGATAGCCTTTTTCTGAAAAAAGAAGGATGTCGCAACACAGGGCCGAAACGCAGCCCGCGCCAATCGCGGGGCCGTTGACCGCGGCAATCACCGGCTTTGGACACTCAAGAATGCAGTCAAAACTGGCGCGAACCCGACGATTATGGGCGGTGTAATTACCGGGGTCCTGGGTGGGGCGTTCAGACAGATCCGCGCCTGCCGAGAATGCCTTGCCCTCACCGGTAAGAATAATGGCGCGCACGTCGCTTCGGTCGCCAAGGCTGTCCATGACGACCTGAATTTCTTCACGCAGCTTGTTGTTTTGCGCATTTACCGGCGGCCGGGTGAAAGTGACAATGGCGACATAGTCGTTGACCGCGACATCTAGCGTTTCGAATTTCATGTTCCGGATTTCCTTGATGGCTGTGGGTGTCCGAAGGTGGCCCTCACCTTCCCGATATTCGTTGATATAGCTTTATGATTTTAGTCGAAGTATGGCAACATTGTCCGACCCTTTAAAGCGCGCCAATCCAATCAAGCATCAGCGTCGCGACCTCGGCAGGCTTTTCGTCAGGCAGGGCGTGACTGGCACCGTTTACCAGTTTCAGCGTCAGTCGCGGCCCAAATTCGCGCAGATAGAAATCACGGTCAGCTTCGGAGCGGAAAGGATCCTGCAGCCCGACGATGTCGAGCATCGGTGCGGTGCCGCTGGGCCACCAACTGTCCCGGTCGGTCCGGCCGCGCGCCGCGCGCTGTGCCCGCACCACGTCGCCGCTCCAGCCTTGCAACCAGGGGCGCGGATCGTGGTCTTCGGTGAAGAAAGCCATTTTCAGGGCGGCAAGGCGTTCGGCCTCTGGTGCGTCCGGGGTCATGGCCGTGTTGATGGCTTGCGACAATTCTTCGGGCCACTTGCCCGCACCGGCAGCAAGCAGGATCAAACCGTCGATCATTTCCGGAAAGTCCTGCGCCACGGTGCGCGCGATCCAGCAGCCATATGCGTGGCCGGTGACGATGGCACCCCCTGGCCCCATCTCGGCCCGCAGGACAGCTGCGGCATCCCCCGCGAGATCGTGGAAATCTATCGAGTCGAGCGGCCCCTCGCTGCCCCCCATTCCGCGTGGCCGTGGCATGACGACCCGCAGCCCCCCCGCTGCCAGATGCGTGGCGAGGTGAAAGAAATCCTCCGGACCGCGACCGGTGGAAGCGATCAGGCAGATCGTGCGCGCTTGGCTATGCGTTGGGCCAGTGACCGCATAGGTCACGGTGGTCGCGCCGTTGCGCAGGCTTCGCATCTCGGGGGCGGTGCAGCTCATGGACATGCTTCTCCTTCAGCAATGATTGTCAGGTAAGCGCGCGCAGGGGTCTACCTGCCTGCCAGGACAGGATGTCTTCGACAGCATCGGTGTAATAAGTGGCGTAATTCTGTTCGGTAACATATCCCACATGCGGCGTCGCCAAAACATTCGTGAGGCTGCGAAATGGGTGATCCAAGGGCAAAGGCTCGGCGTCAAAGACATCCAGAACCGCCCCGCCGATACGCTGCGCCGCCAATGCGTCTATCAGTGCGGCCTCCTCCACGATCGGACCGCGAGACGTGTTGACCAGCACGGCATCGGGTTTCATGCGCGCCAGAAGATCCCTGCCTACGAAACCCCGTGTCTGGTCAGTTAAAACAAGCTGAATCATCACCACATCGCTGGTGGCAAACAGAGTGTCGAGGGATAGCGCGGAGATGCCCAGTTCGGCGGCTCGGGCATGTGGGTCTTGCCGGGTCCAGCCGCAGACGTCCATTCCGAAGGCCTGGCCAAACCGCGCCACGGCGCGGCCCTGTTTGCCCAGCCCGACAATGCCGAGCCGCAACCCCTGCAGCGAGCGCCCAAGACCGGTTTGCCATGGCCCGCCCGCCCTGAAATTCGCGACCTCCTGAGGCAGCTGCCGCATGAAAGCGAGCAAACCTGCCCAGGCCAGCTCTGACGCAGAGCTGGCTTCGCCACGCGTGCCGCAAACGACAATGCCCAGCTTGCGCGCGGCCTCAAGATCGATGCTGCGGTTGCGCATACCGGTGGTGACAAGAAGGCGCAGATCGGGAAGCCGTGACAGGACGTCTGCCGGGAACGGCGTGCGTTCGCGCATGGCGACGACGACACTGCAACCCTGCAAAGCCGCTACAACATCATCATGACCGCCAAGATGCGTGTCGAAGCGCCGCAATTCCATAAAGGACGACACTGCCGACCAATCCGCAGAGGTTAGCGCGGCGTTCTGATAGTCGTCAAGAATTGCGCAGATCGGCAGTGTGGTCATGCGTTAAGGGCCTTTGATCGAAGGCCCCGACCGCCAGTGCGGCGGACGGGGCAGATGTGTTACTGGGCAAGGCCGCGATCAATCGCCAGCTGCTTCCAGATGTCGAGCTCTGTGTTCACCTTGTCGGTGAAACCTTCAACCGAACTGGTGTTCAGCGTCCAATCCAGCGGGGTCACGGTTTCAATGAAATCGGCATTCTGGATTGCCGCGTTCACATCGGCATTCACTTTTTCGATGATCGCCGGGTCGGTGCCAGCGGGCGCAAAGAGACCGATCCACTGTTTGATGTTCAGGCCGTCAAATCCCAGTTCTTTGGTCGACGGGACGTCTGGCAGCAACGGGATACGGTCGTCCCCGATGATCGCCAGCGGTTTGACCGCGCCGGTCTTGATGTGCTCTCCGGCAGAGCTGACGCTGGAGCCATAGATATCCGCCTCGCGGCTGAGGATCGAAACAACGGCAGGGCCGCCCCCCTTGAAATGCACGACGTCGACATTCGCACCGCTTTCCGCAAGGAACTGCTCCATCGCGAAATGCGTCGTTGTGCCCAGACCGGCGGTGGCGCCGAACTTGGGGCTTTCCTTGCTGTCGGCGATGAATTCTTCCAGCGTCTCGTAGCCGGACTCGCCATTGACCACGAGAAGGAACGAAACGAAGCCGGGATTGGCGATCGGCATAAGGTCCGCGCGCGGATCGAATGGCAGGCTGGCCTGAAGCGCGGGCGCGGTCACAAAGGCGGAACTGGTCAACAGCAGCGTCTGCCCGTCGGGTTTTGCCTGCGAGACATAGGCCGTGCCCACCATCGATCCCCCGCCGGGCCGGTTGTCAACGACCACCGGCTGGCCCCATTTTTCTTCAAGGGAGGGGGCAAGGTGGCGCATGAACACATCCGTGTTGCCCGACGGCGAATAGGGAACCACGATGGTCACCGGGCCTTCCGGGAATTCCTGCGCCTGCGCGCCATGTGCAAGGCCTAAGGCCAAGGCGGCTGTCAGAAGTAGTTTTTTCATTTTTTCCTCCGTAAATGAAATCGGTTTTCAGCTATTGCTTGGTCCGTCCGGTGCGGTATCCGGAACAATCCGGCGCTTGCGCAGATTGCTTGCCCCCATGACGCCCCAGATCAGGATCGCCGCGGTCAGGCTCAGGATGATGGCAGAGAGCGGACGCTCGATGAACGTTGCGAAGTCCCCGCGCGACAGCACCATTGCCCGTCGGAAATGTTCCTCCATCATCGGGCCCAGAACAAAGCCCAGAAGCAGCGGCGCACCGGGGAACCTGAGGATGCGCATGGCGAACCCCACGGCCCCGAAAAGGGCGACCATCCAGATGTTGAGGCTCGACATGTTGGCGGTGTATGCGCCGATGCAGATGAAGACGATCACGCTGGGGTAAAGCAGGTGGTAGGGGATGGTCAGCATCCGCACCCACAGACCGATGAACGGAATGTTCAGGACCAGCAGAATGATGTTGCCGACCCAAAAGCTCATGATCAGGCCCCAGAACAGCTCTGGCTGGCCTGAGATCAGGTTTGGCCCCGGCGCGACCCCGTGGATCATCAGCACGCCCAGCATCAGCGCCATGGTCGCACTGCCCGGCACACCCAGTGACAATGTTGGAATAAAGGCCGTCATGTCCGCGGCATTATTGGCGGATTCCGGGCCCATGATGCCTTCGATCGCGCCTTTGCCGAAACGCTCCGGCTTTTTGTTGATGCGTTTTTCAATGCCGTAGGACAGGAATGCCGCGATGGAAGGGCCGGTGCCCGGCAATGTGCCGAAGAACGACCCAAGCGCGGAGCCGCGCAACATCGGGAACCACGACCGGCCAACCTCGTCCCTGCTGGGTTTGATCGCACTCAGCTTGACACTGTCAGGGTCTATGTCCGCAGCCTGAATTCGGCGCACCGACATGATGATTTCGGCAATCCCGAAAATCCCCATCGCCAGCGCAATCAGGCTGACACCTTCAAGCAGCCCCAACACGCCAAAGGTGAAGCGGATCGTCGCGCTTTGCGTGTCCATCCCGGCCAGTCCGATGATGATGCCCAGCGTCACCATCGCCAGCCCTTTGATCGCGGATCCTTCGGCCATGGTGGACGCGGCGACCAGACCCATCAGCATGAGGGCGAAATACTCCGCAGAGCCAAATCGCAATGCGTATTCGGCAATGACCGGCGTAAAGAGCGTCAGAAGCACGATGCCGAAGGTTGCGCCAAAGAAAGAGGCGACCGTGGTCATGAAAAGCGCCACGCCACCCCTGCCCTGCCGCGCCATCGGATAGCCATCGAGGCAGGTCACCGCATTGGCCGGCGTGCCCGGCAGGTTCAGCAGGATCGAGGCTGTGCTGCCGCCATAGGTCGTGCCGTACCAGATACCGCCAAGCATGATCAGCGCCGTTGTCGGCTCCAGGTTGAATGTCAGCGGGAACAGAAGCGAGATCGCCGCAAGCACGCCCAAACCGGGGATCACCCCAATGATCGTGCCCAGCAGCGCCCCGAGGAAGCAATAGAACAGATTGGTGAGGCTAAGGGCGACGCCAAGACCGAGCCCGAGATTTGACAGCAGATCCATCAGAAGGGCCAGTTCAACAGCGGGATCCGCAGACCGAGGCAGAATACAAAGACGAAGGGGGCGAAGAGGCACAGCGCCAGACAAAGCAAGCTCAGCTCGACCGGACGGATCCGCAGTTCAGCACATGACGCGATGACCGTGGATACGATGATCGCCGGGATCAGTCCGAACGGTGCGATGAGCAGCGCGAAGGCTGCGACGCTTGTCAGAACAAAGATCGGCGAGAAGATGCGGATATCCGGACGCTCTCCCTGCCTGCGCAAAGATTGCAGCGCCAGTATCAGACCCAACCCGGCAAGCACGCCACCAAGAGCTGCGGGAAACATGCCCGGCCCCATTCGCTGCACAACACCCAGAGGGTAGGACGTGATCGAGATCACGCTCACTGCGCCGCCGATGACGATCAGCAGCCCTCCGCCGATCAGATCGGTGTAATCAAATTTGTACATCATCCCCTCCTCGTCCCCCCCTAAACGCTTGATCAGCACGCCGCGGAGTCACCGCAGAGCCGGGCCGATATGGAGGCACGGCATCCTCGAAAATGCCTTTACAGAGATAAAGCTATAAAATAGGTTTTTGTCAATCATCAATAGTGATCCGCTTGTCATGGAACGTCTCAGAGGGAGGAATAAGTGAGCATTCAAAGCCGGTTATACGACTATCTGAATGTAGCCTTGGCCGCGCTTGAACGCCCTGCACGCAAGGCATCGCACCGATTTTTCATCAGGTTAAGTCAGCCCGCCGCATCACCGCGAGCCCGCGGACGCGAGATATGACCGAGTCCCTACACGCTGCTGGCGTCAGGGCTGATCGCGCAGGCGCGGACGGTGCGGAAACAGACGTGAGGCAATGACCAGAAGCCGCAAAAAAGCTGACCCAAACAGCAACGCGGGCCCATAAACAGCAACCAAGAAAGGAACCAAAGAAATGAAACGATCCAGACTCTTCGCCTTACTGTTGGCGTGCTCTGCCCCTGTCGCGCTTAACGCCCAGACCGCAGAGATGAGCGCAACCGACTACCAGCAACGCGCCCTGGAACTGGCGGGCGACCGATTTTTGGTGACCGTACAGCGCCAATGCGGCATTGGCGGCAGCGCGGGGCTTGACGGTATAGACATGCAAGCCCCCCTTCCGGCCACGCAATTGGCGGATGACTTCTACTTCGTCGGCTTGGCCTGGGTCGGGGCTTATGCGCTGAACACACCAGAAGGCATCATCCTGATCGATTCCCTGAATACGCCCGAAGAGGTCAAAACCGTGCTGGTGCCCGGCCTTCAAGAGTTTGGCCTGAACCCGGAGGACATCCGCAAGGTCATCATCACGCATGAGCACAGCGACCACTACGGCGGCGCGAAATACCTGCGTGAAACCTATGGCGCAGAGATCATCACCTCGCCCGCCGCATGGCACGGGATCGAAACCGGCTTTGGCCGCGCGATGGGCGGCGAGAAACCCGAGCGCCAGACCGAGGTCGCCAATGGCGGCATCGTCAGCCTGGGCGGTGCAGAGGTGCAGGCCTTTCACACCCCCGGCCACACCGCCGGCACCATCTCGCTGATCGTGCCCGTGACGGTTGACGGCGCCCCGCACAAGATCGGCATGTGGGGTGGCACGGGTCTTCCTCGGGATGTGAACGGCCTGAAGACCTATGTCGCATCGCTGGAGGCGTTCCACGAACAGACAGAAGCCGCAGGTGTGGATATGGAACTGAGCAACCATCCATTCGTGGACGGCAGCGACGACATGATGGAGCTGATGCGCGCCACGCCGGATGCGCCGAACCCGCTTGTGATCGGCGTTGAAGCCTATCAGCGCTATGAAGGCGTCCTGCGTGCATGCGCGATGTCAAAGCTGGCAGAGATGTAAACCGACTTCCCGCCGCCTTGCCTGTATTGCAGGCGGCGGGGCATTCAGAAAAACAAAGCCCCGAAGCATATGCCTCGGGGCTTTGACCTGTCTGGAAAGGTGTCGTTGGGCGTCGCGAACCGATCAACCCCACCACCAGTCGACCAGACCGTAGCTGAGGACGGGCAGCAGGGTCAGTAGGACGATCCGCGTGCCCTCGGCCATGATGAAAGGCACTGTCCCGCGAAAGATCTCGCCAACCGGGATGTCCCGCGCGATTGCCGAGATGATGAACAGGTTCATCCCCACCGGCGGGGTTATCATCCCCACCTCGACCACCACCAGCGTCAGGATGCCCAGCCACAGCGCCTGTTGTTGTGCAAGCAGCCCGAAATCGAGGCTCATCATCGTTGGAAAGAACACCGGCACTGTCAGAACGATCATCGACAGGCTGTCCATAACGCAGCCCATGATCAGGTAGAACCCGATCATCAGGATCAGAACCGTCATCGGCGCAACATCGGCCGCCGCGAACCAGTCCGCCAGTGCCGTAGGCATCCGCGACAGCGCGATGGCAACGTTGAACAGATCCGCGCCAAAGATGATGACAAAGATCATCGCGCTGGCCCCGGCCGTGTCGACAAGACTGTCGATCAGGCTTTCAAGGGTCAGGGTGCGCGTCAGCAACCCTGCAAGCGCCGTCAGCACCACGCCAATGGATGCGCCCTCTGCTGGCGTAAAGAACCCGCCATAGATACCGCCCAGAACGATGATGAAAATGCTGATGATGTGCCAGATGCCACCCAGACTGCGAAAGCGTTCGCGCATCGGGGTACGTTCTTGCAAGGGCGCCGAGGCCGGGAAGAGCCGCACATAAATTGCGATGGCGATGATGAAGCCCACAACGGCAAGCAAACCCGGAAGCATCGCGGCAAGGAACAGTTTGACGATGTTCTGCTCTGTCAACAAAGCGTAGATGATCAACACGATGGACGGAGGGATCAGGATGCCCAGCGTGCCGCCTGCGGCAAGCGATCCGGACGACAACGCGCCGCTGTAATTGTGTTTCTTCATCTCGGGCAGCGCCACCTTGGCCATAGTCGACGCGGTTGCGATGGAAGAGCCAGAGATCGACCCGAACATCGCGCAGCCCGCAACCGAAGCCATGGCAAGGCCACCGCGCCAGTGCCCGATCCAGGCGTTGGAGGCAGCAAACAATGCGGCGGAAATGCCGGTACGCGTGGCGAGATGGCCCATCAGGATAAACAGCGGGATGATCGCCAGGTCATAGGACAAAAAGCGGTCCGGCCAGGCCGATGACAAATAGGCCGCAAGCCCTGCCGGGCTCGACAGCAGCATGTAGCCGACCGATCCGACGGCCGCCATTGCCAGACCGATAGGTGCGCGCAACAGCACGGCGGCGAGCAAAACGACGATCAGGACAACGGAAAGCAAAGTGGGATCCATGGCTCAGCCTCCGACTGCGGTGAATTTTGAGGGCACGATGGTCTGCGCAAAGGCAATCAGGCTGGAGCCGCCCGCGCCCAAAACAGCGGGCACGTAAGCCCACCAGAGCGGCAGAGACATCAGCATGGACCGGTCGCCGTAATCTCGCATCTCGATCAGGCCGTGGATCATGAAATAGCAAAGGATTGCCCAACCGATTGCAAAGGCCAGCAGCCAGATCCTGTCGATCTGCGCGGTAACCACGGAGGGCATCCAATTGGTGAACAGATCGACCATGACATGGCCCTTGGTCAATTGGCACAGCGGCAGGAACAGACCTGCAGCAAAGGCGCAGGACATCTCGACCAGTTCGAAGTCACCGCTGATGCCGCGCAGCCCGATGTTGCGCATGATGACAGAGGCGGTCACCGTCAGCGCGACCGCAAAGATGACAATCCCGCCTGCCCCGGCCAAGACACGGGACAGGCGATCGGTCCAGACGAGCACGGGGGGACGTCCCCCCCCGTGTGCCGGCCATATTGCGCCAAATTGCATGGCGCTCAGGCCTGACCGTCGAGCAGCGCGTTGGCGCGCGCCAGGATCGCAGCACCGTCGTGGCCCGCATCATTCAGCTTGGCCTCCCATGCTGCATAGATAGGCTGGGCTGCGTCGGCCCATTTCGCAATTTCAGCCGCTTCGATCTGGACGATCTCGTTGCCCTGCTTTTCAACCATGCCACGGCCCACGGCTTCGAATTCATCGAAGGTCTTGCCGATGCGGCGCGACAGCTCGATCCCGGAATGTGCGTCGATCACGGCGCGCAGATCGTCCGAGAGCGCCTCGTAGCTGCGCTGGTTCATCAGCAGCGCGTTGGTGTTGGCATAAAGGCCCCGCGCGCCCGGCGCCGCCTCGCAGGAATAGCTGGTCAACTCCTGCAGCTTGAAAGGCGGAACCACCTCGTAGGGCAAGCAGCAGCCGTCGATCACACCGTTGCTGAGGCCCACGACCATTTCTGTCACCGGGAAGAAGACAGGCTCTGCTCCCATGGAGGACAAAAGATCACCCATCCCGGCATTGGGGCTGCGGATTTTCTTGCCAGCCAGATCGGCTGCCGTGCGCACAGGCCCATCACGCATATGCAGTTTGCCGCCATCGTGGCTCCAGAAGGCGAGCGGCTGCATTCCCTTGAATTCGTCGCCGCCAAATTCGTTCATCAGTTGATGTACCGCGACCGAGGTTTCCTCGGCATGCGTCACCATGAAGGGCAGGCCCATTGTTTCGGCCACAAGGAACCGACCGGGCGTGTAGGTCGGCAACGCCCAGGCAATGTCGGTGATGCCCTTGCGAACCTGATCTGCCAGCTGCGGCGGCTTGCCCCCCAGCTGCATGGCCGGGAATATCTGCACCTCGATTGCCCCGTTAGAGGCATCGGACAGCTCTTTCGCCCATGGCTCAAAGAACTTGGAATGCATCGGGGCGACGGGCGGCAGGAAGTGGTGCAACCGCAGTGTCAGCTCTGCAGCATTTACGCGCGTGACAAGTGCGGGTGCCGCCAATGTGGCGCCAAGCCCTGCCAGTATCTGGCGGCGGTTCGGTTGAAGTCTGGACATATCATTCCTCCCATTGAATTGCTGGATAGCAAGCGCGTCGAAACAGTCGATCTGTCAGCCGCGCGCGCCTTCGCAGTGACATGAAGCTATGGTTGGGCGACCCATTGAGCGTCGCCGAGGCAGGTTTGCAGTTCTTGACACCCTTGCCCGCGGGTCAGTTCGTGTGACGCCGAAGCCGAAAGGCCACGGGCATCCGCAGTTCTGGTCTCCTTCGCTGCAAATGGTGCGTTACGATTCGTATAAATGATATACATAGCATTACAATTCAAATCAACTGCGCTCTCTCACCGCCCTGCCAAGTTTTGATAAGCGCCTGAAAAGCAAATAACAAAGGCGATCTCTATGCAAAACGCCGCAAGACGCGCGCTGCGCGCCTCACGATGACGTCAAATGGCGCACTCGAAATGCGCATTAAAATTATATGTGTATGTTATTGACTTTGTCATCGCGACTTGGCAATAGCTGCACAGTGCTTTTTCTATTTGCCAGACAGACAGCAAATCCGGGGAGGACTTTGCAAATGCGAAATATCCACACCACCCGCCTCTATGATCCGTGGCCCGACGGCGTTGAACCAAGCGTTCCGATCGAGGGGTATACCAACACATGGCTCTTCACCCCATCGCAACCGGCCATCCGCAAGCCCGTAACCCGAACCGAGACGACAGGCCCCGCCGAGCTGTGGCGCAAACTGATCTGTGGTGATGGCAATCTGGCTGTAACCTCGACCGGCAAATGGGCGCAGGGCCTGTATATGCGGGTCTTCGGCCAGATTCTGGACGAAGATTCCCGCCCCATCCCTAACGCCGTGGTTGAATTGTGGCAGGCCAACGCGGCCGGTCGTTACGCGCATACTCTGGACAACCGGCGCGCGCCGCTGGACCCCAATTTCCTAGGCAATGGTCGGGTCCGGTCGGACGAGAATGGTTGGTACGAATTCCACACGATCAAGCCCGGCGCCTATCCGGTACCCGTCAAGGACGCATGGTGGCGCCCGGCGCATATCCACTTTTCGGTCCTCGGGCCGGGCACCCTGTCGCGGCTGGTGACACAGATGTATTTCCCCGGCGACCCAATGAACGATTGGGATCGGATCCTGAATTCGGTCGGGGACGCCGCCGCGCGCAACCGCCTGATCGCCACTCAGCAACATCCGCGCGACGCCGGGACCGAGGCATTGGGCTACCGCTTTGACATCGTCCTGCGCGGGCGCAATGCAACGCCGGAGGCATGATGACATACAACCCAGAGAACCGCCGCTTCCCGCTGTCCCAGCACACCATCGGGCCATTCTTCCCCCCCGGCTTTTTCCAGCCGGGCGACAATGACCTGACCCGCTATTCTGCAGATGCCACCCCGACCGAGCAGGGCGAAGTTTTCATCCTGCACGGCAATGTCTGCAAAGAAGGCCGCTTGCCCGTCCCTAACATGATCCTAGAGATGTGGCAGGCCGACGCGAATGGCCGGTTCCGCAGTGAATGCGACCCCGAGGGCGATCAGGCCGACCCCGATTTCATTGCCTGGGGCCGGTCCTGGACCACGATGGAGGGTGACTATTCCTTCCGCTCCGTCTTGCCCGGATCATACGAAGAAGATGGTCAACGCCGTGCACCACATCTGAACGTTCTGCTGATGGGTATCGGGCTGATGAAGCCTGTGACGACCACACTGTACTTTCCGCAATTTGCAGAGCTGAACGCCAAGGACCCGATCCTGAACCTCGTGCCGGAACATCAGCGTGACAGGCTGCTTGTCCAACCCGATGGTGAGGTCGACGGCGTACCGGCCTACCGCTTTGATATCCTGACGCGCGGGCCTGCCGATGAAGAAACCATCTTCTTCGAGACGTAAGAGCAGCATTTCTTGACATGCTACCGCCAAAATCGGGAAGGGCGCCCACCGGGGGCCCTTTTCTTATTTATACAACGGCTTACTGAACGAAACTAACCTAATAAGTTACGGACAGATTAGCGCACAGCCCCCGCATCGCGCAGCTTGGTGATTTCTGCCCTGTCCAGCCCCAGAACTGTCGTCAGAACTTCGTCCGTATCCGCGCCAAGCTCTGGCGGTGCCCGGTCGTAGACATTCTCTGTCTCAGAAAAGACAATTGGGTTGGCGATGATATCCAGATCCCCAACGCGCGGATGCGAGACCTTGCGCCGCAACCCGCGATGTTCGAATTGCGGATCTTTTATCACATCGTCAAACCCGCAGATCGGCCCCGCGGCGATGCCAATCGCTTCAAGCTCCGCCTGAAGCTGGCTGGCGGGGCGGGTGGAAATCCGCTCTGCCAGCAGCGGGATCAAACTGTCGCGGTGCTGCACCCGTTGCAGATTGGTCGCAAAGCGCGGATCATCAGCCAGTTCCGGGCAACCCAGGTAATCGCATAGACGGCGGAACTGACCGTCATTGCCCACAGCGATCATGATGGGCAGGTCGGCCGCATCGAAGACTTGCCAGGGGCAGGTAACCTGCGACGCAGTGCCGTTGCTCACCGGTACGATCCCATTGGCGAAATAATTCATGGCAACATGCGACGTGGCATGAACCTGCGCGTCATACAGTGCGATATCCAGATGCTGGCCTGTGCCGCCAGCCACGTCGCGGTGGTTCAACGCGGCAAGAATGGCTATGACCGCGTAGGACCCGGCATTGATATCAGAGATCGAGTATCCCACCAGGTTTGGCCCCGCACCGGGTTGGCCCTCGGGCACGCCGGTCACGCTCATCACGCCGGTCATCGCCTGAAAGATCGGGTCGTAGCCCGGCAGATGAGCGCAGGGCCCGCTTTGCCCGTACCCGGTGATCGAGCAGTAAACCAGCCGGGGATTGACCTTCGAGAGACTGGCATAATCGAGGTTGAAACGCGCAAGGTTGCCAACCTTGAAATTCTCGATCACCACATCGGCCGTAGCAGCAAGCCGGGTCACGATATCCTGTCCTTCGGAAGTTGAGATATCGACCGCGATCGATTGCTTGCCCCGGTTCATCGACAAGAAGGACGATGTCAGCCCAGTTTCTTCGCCGTTTTCGTCAAGATGGCACACCCCCATCTGCCTGGTATCATCGCCACCACGCGGGTGTTCGACCTTTATGACCTCGGCCCCGAAATCAGCCAGCATCTGCGCGGCCCACGGGCCGGCAAACACGCGACTGAGGTCCAGCACACGGATATGGGACATGGATCCTTGCATTGCTGTCTCCTTTGCGCGCGGTCAGGCCTCGCCGACCACGTCGGACGTGTTGCGCTGTTTGCGGATGATATTTCTGACACCACCGATCATCGCCCAGATCAGGAGAAGCGCAGACAGTGCCAGCACCGATCCGGCAAGCGGGTCGGTCAGGATGCGAATCGCGTCGCCGCGGGCCAGAAGCATGGCGCGACGCAGATTTTCCTCAAGCATCGGGCCCAGAACGAACCCGAGGATCAGCGTGGCCGGAGAATAGCCGACCCGCTGCATCAGGTAGCCAAGCGCACCGAAGATCACGACAATTCCGACATCGAAGACGCTGGTCCGCATTGAAAAGACCCCAATGCAGATGAGGGCGATCACGACCGGATAGATGAACTTGTACGGGAACTGCAGAACCCGCACCCAGATCCCGATCAGCGGGATATTCAGGACCAGAAGGAACAGGTTGCCGATCCAGAAACTGGCGATCAGCCCCCAGAATACTTCCGGGTGATCCGTCATGAGAAGCGGCCCCGGAGAGATCCCGTGGATCATCAGCGCGCCCAGCATGATCGACATCGTGGCGCTGCCCGGAATTCCGATGGTGAGCGTGGGAATGAAGGCAGTCTGTGCCGCAGCGTTGTTGGCCGACTCCGGTCCGGCAATTCCCTGAATGGCCCCTTTGCCAAAGATCGAGCGGTCCCTGGCAACGCGCAATTCCACCGCGTAGGACAGGAACGCCGCGATCACCGTGCCGGCCCCCGGCAGCGCGCCCAGAAAACCACCGATGGAGCTGCCACGCAGAATTGGCCCACCGGTCGCGCGCATATCCTTGCGCGTAGGCAGCATGGAGCGCATGTCGACCTTGTGTTTCACGCTGCGGGCATTGGACCCGGTGATCGAACTGGCGACCTCGGCTATTCCGAACAGGCCCATCGCCAGACCCACCAGGCTGACACCATCGCGAAGTTCCAGAAAGCCGAACGTGTACCGGAAATCGCCCGAGGTTACATCGGTGCCGACCGTGCCCAAAAGCAAGCCGAGCACCACCATGATCAGCGAACGGATGACAGACCCGGTTCCAACGGTGACAGCAGCCACAAGGCCAAGCAACATGAGGGCAAAGTAATCCTCTGGCCCGAAGCCCAGACCAATCTTTGCAATGGCGGGCCCGAACGCCATCAGCGCGACAATGCCCAGCGAACCGCCGACAAAAGACGCGATGGCGGTGATGAACAGCGCCACCCCTGCGCGGCCTTGCTTGGCCATCGGGTTGCCGTCCAGACAGGTCACCGCCGCGGACGGTGTGCCCGGCAGATTCAGCAGGATCGACGCAATCGAACCGCCATATTCGGCACCATAGTAAATTCCGCCAAGGGTGATCAACGCGGTCGTCGGTTCGAGGTAGAACGTAACCGGCAGAAGCAGAGAGATCGCCGCAAGCGACCCCAATCCCGGCAGGACCCCAATGAGGGTGCCCAGAAATACACCGGCGAAGCAGTAGCTGAGATTGGTCAGCGTCGCCGCAGTGGCAAAGCCCATCAGGATGTTGTCAAGCATGGGATCAGAACCCGAAACGAATGAGCGGCAGCGTCATGCCAAGAAGAAGGGAAAAGAGCCCCCACGCCAGCAGGCTGGTCGCCGCTGCAATGATGGCGGCCGGAAGGATGCCGAAATCAGGCTCGGCAAGGCTGGTGAAGCCGACGCAGACGAAAAACGCCGGGATCAGCCCGAAAAAGTGGATGGTGAGCGCGAACCCGGCAACCGCTGCTAGGATCGCAAGCATCGGGCGCCATTCGATCCGCGAGGACAGGTCCTCGAATCGGCTGACAACGGCAGTTATGGCCTCGGCCAGTCCGAGCCCCACGAGGATCACCGACAGGACCATCGGGAAATATCCCGGTCCGAGCCGCCGGGCAGAGCCGAATTCATACACCGTCGCGCCGACAATCCCGACCAGCCCGATGCCCACCATGATCAGCGCCACCACGAGCCGCAAAGACAAATGTTTGGACATGACACTCTCCCCAGAAACCATAGGGGCGGCCGGATGACCAGCCGCCCCGGATGGGCTTTATTCTGTCGCGATGCCCGCATCCTTGATGACGCCCTGCCACTTGGCCCGTTCGGCGGCAAGAAAGGCGCTCGCCTCTGCCGGGGTGGTCAGTGTCGGGGCAAGACCTTGCTTGCCATAAGATTCAAGAACTTCAGGGTCTTCCATCGCGGCGTTCAAAGCTGCGGACAGGCTGCTCTGGATTTCGTCGGGCGTGCCTGTCGGGACAACCATCAAGTTCCACAGCTGCGCCGAATAACCTTCGAACCCGGATTCAGAGACCGTAGGCACTTCGGGCATCAACGAAGACCGCCCGACCGAGGACACCGCGTAGGGCATGATGCCCTTGGCGCGGACTTGCTCGGCCGCACCGGGCGTTGTCAGCATGGCCACGTCCACATGGCCACCCAGCACGTCGTTCATCAACGGCGTGTTGCCCTTGTAAGGGATATGCAGAACGTCGATCCCGGCAGTTGCCGCAAGGTATTCCATTGCCAGATGTCCCGGTGTGCCAACACCCGAAGTGCCATAGGCGATGTCACCCGGATTTGCCTTGGCGTATTCGATTAGGTCGGGCAGCGTCTTTGGCTCCAGATCAGTGCGCCCAGCGATCAGCAGGCCCAGAGTGCCCATGATGCCGACAACATCCAGATCATCGTCCATCGAGAACCCGGGATCCTTGCCCAATGCGGCAATCAGGATCGAGGTTCCGACCCCGCTGACGCCGACAGTGTAGCCATCCGGGTCAGAGTTCGCGACATGAGCGATCGCAACCGAGCCACCGGCACCGGCACGGTTTTCGACCACTACGGGCTGTCCGAGCGTGTCTGTCATGTGGCCCGCAAGTATCCGCGCCACGACATCAGTCGAGCCGCCCGGCGGGAAACCAACAACAAGCGTCACCGGTTTGGTTGGATAGTCCTGCGCCATTGCCGGTTCAGCGGTGAAAAGCGCGCCCGCGCAAACTGCACCAAGCCCAAGAGCCCCGGCTATTCCCTTCCAAGATATGCGTATCATTTCGTTCTTCCTCCCAGTAAATGTGCCAGTCTTTTATAGACTATTAAACTAGCTATATGCCTTTTAAATCCTTCAAGCAAGCTGTTTATCTACGGCAACATCCCCACCCCTTGGGACATTCAGGCATCGCCGGAGGTCTCCACAGCGTCGCGCTGCGCCCGCATGGCCTGCAACAAGTCTTCGCGCCGCCCCAGCGCCGCCGTATGCGTTTCGTCATAAATGCTGCGCCCATGCGCATCGATCCCAACCGTCAACGGCCCCAAGCGCTCTACCTGAATGCGGGCGATGCGATAGTGCGAAATCATCTCGGGCCAGCCGATGCCCGTCACCTTGCGGATGGCCTGAGTGATGATCTGCGCACCCCCGCCCAGAAAGCCAAGGTAGACGCAGCCATTCTCGGCCATGGCCTTGGCGCTCTCGGCGCTCAAACCGCCCTTGCCGCCGGTCATGCGCAGGCCCAGCCCCGGGATCAATCGCGGCATATGGCCGTTGAACCGCGTGCTGGTCGTCGGGTTCATGTAGATTATCCGCAAAGAGCCGTCCTCGACCTCTTCATTCAGACTGCCAAGATGAAAGAGCGCGCCACCAGACATGTCAAACGGGGCCTCTTCTTCGCCATCGATGCAGCGCAACAGGCGATCATGGGTTGGCAGACCTGCCGTGGCGAAGATCTCTCCGGTCAGATAGACGACATCTCCTGCCCTCAATTCCCTGATCGCCACTTGATCGACCGGAAGGCTCAACTCATGTTCGCGCACGCTCATTCGCCCCACTCCATCCGGCCATCATTCCACATTCGGACACTGGTGCGGCGGTTGATCCAGCAGTTGAAGCACACCGCGACCGGCGTGAACCCGTGCCCGCTGGCATAATCGACATGAACGCCCAGCACGGTCGTATCGCCACCAGTGCCCATCGGGCCAAAGCCCAAACCGTTCACTGCTGTTTTCAACCGATCCTCCATCGCTGCCAGGGTCGGTTCGGGGTTCACCTGCCCGATCGGGCGTAGTGTTTGTTTCTTGGCCATCGACGCGCAGAAATCAAAGGATCCACCGATCCCCACACCCATGATGACCGGCGGGCAATGCTGCGCACCGGCCTTGATCGCCACATCCAGCACGTAGGTCTCAATTTCTTCGAGCGAGGGGAAAGTGAACAGTTCAAGCGCCGCCCAACGGCCAGAGCCCAATGCCTTGGGCGAGCAGATGATCTCGACATAATCCGCACCGCTTTCAAAATCATACGACACAAGCGGCATGTCCTTGCCGTGATAGCCGCGCTCGCGCGTCAGCGGGTTCGTAACATGCTTGAGCAACGGCGGATCGATTGTATCGACCAGCTCCTCATAGCCACTGCGGATCGACGCCTTGAGGTCACAATCCAGTTCGGCCTTGCTGCCGATCTTGACGAAATAGGTGGGCACGCCACTGTCCGAACACACAAACCGGTCTTTTCGCTCGGCCAGCTCGGCGCTCTTGAGTTGCAGGTCCAGGGTCCGTCGCGCGATCTCGCTGGACTCAACCTTCATCGCAGCGCGCAGGCCTTCCTTGGCGTCTTCGGGAACCTTGCGCAAAGACCGCGAGTAGAGCTCTCGCGTCGCGGTGTGAATCATGTCGTCGGTGATAGGCACTTGGCTGGATCCGATCCGTAGCTGATCTGCCCCGGGCGTGGCCATGCCACCCCTCCGCGACAGAGGCGCCCTAAGAAGCGCCATGTTGGGATATTGCGCAAAACCTGCACAGTTTGCCCCATTAAGTCAATAATATGTTTTTTAATCATCAAAACTCAATAGCTCTGCGATCCGCGCAATCAGGTCGACGCGGTTCTGGCGCGTGAAAACCGCCGCATGCGGCGACAGGATACAGTTCTCCAGTTGCAGAAACCTTGGGTCAGGCATTGGTTCATTCTCAAAGACATCCAGCGCGGCACCGGCGATGCGCCCCTCCTCAAGCGCCGCAATCAGCGCAGCCTCATCCACCACGGAGCCACGCGATACGTTGACAAGGTAACTCTGCGGCCCGAGCGCCTCCAACAACCCGATATCGGCGAGGTGGCGCGTCGCTTCGCCTCCGGCGCAGCTGAGAATGACCACATCGGACTGGGCGGCCAGACGCAACGCGTCCGGCTCGAAACGCCATTTCACATCCTTCTTTGTTCGCCCCGTATAGGCAACCGAACAACCGAGCGCTGCGAGCTTTTCTGCAATTCGCGATCCGATCCGCCCCAGTCCGACAATACCGACTTGAGCACCCGAAATACGCAAACCCAGTGGCGCGCGGGATTGCGTCCACGCACCACTGCGGACGAAACGGTCATTCGAAACCACGTTACGAAGCAGAGCGAACACCAGCGCCACCGCATATTCCGCCGTGTCTTCCGTCATCACCTCCGGCGTGGGGCAAAGCGCCACCCCCCGCGCCTCCAGCCATGGCTGGTCGAAGCGATCGACCCCTGCCCCGACGCTGGCGATCCTGCGCAAACCGGTTAGCTTTTCGACCAATTCGCGCGCAGCCCCGCCAACCGCCGAGGTCAACGCACGATCAATCTTCGCGCGCGCCTCTGGCAACAGATCGACCCATTGCTCAGGCTCCATCAAGTGAAAGTCAGGCAACAAGGCCGCCTTCACATCCGCCGGAACGGCACCCAGGATCGCCACAAGGGGTTTTGCAGTATCACATGGCATTCTTCTTTTCCTCCGCCGGATTCCAGCATGCGCGTCGGCGCCGCTCCGCCTCAATATTCAGGCTCTCAGAAAGAATATCAATCTAAAAGCTAGTCATATCGTTTTTTATGTGCTAGGCGTCGTCGCGCCCAGCCTCCGCACAACCAGCCTGGAGGTGGCAGCACCGGCCGCGAGGGCGCCCAAATTGAACCTGGCGCATCTTGCGGAAAACACAACGCACGGAGGGGTACTGTGACCGAAGCCAAGTCTGACATGGGCATGCCTGAGAAGGAAGAAGAGAACCGGGTCGTCTTTCGCATGGTGGACGGAATCGCTACCCTGACCATCAACAACCCACCGGTAAATGCCGGGTCGCTTGCCGTCCGGCAGGGCCTGCTCTCTGGTCTTGCGCGTGCAGTGAAGGAACATGCCCAAGGCGTCGTGATCGTTGGTGCCGGGCGCTGTTTCGTGGCCGGGTCGGACTTGCGCGAATTTGGGAAGCCCTTGGAAAAGCCGGAACTCCCCGATGTCATCAAAGCAATCGAGGATAGCCCCCTGCCCGTCGTGGCCGCCCTGCATGGCGTGGCCCTCGGCGGCGGTCTGGAACTCGCGCTTGGTTGCGACTACCGGATCGCGGCGCCCGCAACAAAGCTGGGCCTGCCCGAAGTCACCCTTGGCATGGTTCCGGGGGCTGGCGGAACCCAGCGCCTGCCCCGCCTGATCGGTCAGGTCGCGGCCGTCAGCATGGTTTGCGATGGCCGTCGAATTCCCGCCGCCGACGCGCGCTCCCTCGGCCTTGTCGATGCACTGGCCGAGGATGATCTGCTCGCCGCTGCGATACAATTTCTGAAGTCAGAGGATCGGCCCAAGCGGCTCGCTACCGAACAACCACTGCCCGAAGAGTCCCCGGAAGATTTTGAAACCGCCGCAAATCGCGCCCTGAAGCGCGGGAAAAAACGGCCCAACGTGGCCGAGGCGGTCCGGCTCGTCAAAGCCGCGGCAGACCCCGATGTCGCCGCCACGCTTACGGATGAACGTGCAGTGTTTCAAAGGCTCCGGCTGGGCAGCGACGCATTTGCCCTGCGCTACCTCTTTTTCGCCGAACGCCAAGCAGCATCAGTTGACGGGTTGGACATCAAGGCCGCACGCCCTCTGAAACACGCAGGGGTCGTCGGCGGCGGCACGATGGGTCAGGGCATCATTCGCGCCCTCTTGTCCGCTGGCCTGACGGTCACTGTGATCGAGCGCGACAGTGACGCGTTGGACCGTGCAATGACTGCGTTGCGCCAATCGTTGCAAAATCAGGTCGATCGGGGTCGCCTTGCGTCTTCGGACTGCGCCCAAAGGCTGAAAAAACTTGCTGGCGCGACATCGGTCGACGCGCTCGCCGACTGCGATCTGGTGATCGAGGCCGTTTTTGAGGACATGGTCGTCAAAGCCGCGCTGCTGCGTGACCTTGAGGCCGCAATGCGCACCGACGCGATCATTGCGACCAACACGTCCTACCTCGACATCAACACGATGGTCACAGGCTTGTCCCATCCGGAGCGGGTTCTCGGGCTGCATTTCTTCAGCCCCGCCGACATCATGCCGCTGCTCGAAGTGGTCAGGGCCGACAAGACATCGGACGAGGCACTCGCCACCGGCCTTGCGCTGGCACGGCGGCTTGGCAAACAGCCGGTGGTGGCCCGCGTGGCCGAAGGCTTTATCGGCAACCGGATTTACGCCGCTTATCGGCGCCGCGCCGAACTGCTGGTGCTGGATGGCGCAGCGCCCGAAGATGTGGATCGCGCGATCACCAGCTTTGGCTTCGCCATGGGTGTCTTTGCCGTATCGGACATGTCTGGCCTCGATATCGCGTGGGCCATGCGCAAGAGGCAGGCAGCAACACGCGACCCGAAGGCGCGCTACGTCGCCATCCCTGACAAGCTGTGCGAGGCGGGCCGCCTGGGCCGCAAGACCAATGGTGGCTGGTATGACTATACCGACGGCAAAGCGACCCCTTCGCCAATCGTGGCGCAAGTGATTGACGACTGTCGCTCCGAGGCCGGGATTGTCCCCACGCCCACCGATACTGACACCATCCAACGCCAGCTCATGGCGGCAATCGTGAACGAAGCTGCATTGCTGCTGGAAGAAGGCGTGGCCCAGCGACCTTCGGATGTCGATGTCACCCTGACCAATGGCTACGGATTTCCCCGGTGGCTGGGCGGGCCGCTATACTGGGCGGCGCAGCAGGACCGGGCCGCCCTTCGCGCGGACCTTGACGCCTTGGCAAAAGCTGTCGGTCACGGCCACCGCGAGGGCCCCGTGATGACGGTACTGGACCAACTCGACCTTCCCGTTAAGGACTGACTTATGGAACATGTCTACATCTGCGATTACATCCGGACACCCATCGGCCGCTACGGCGGCACATTGTCCGGCATCCGAGCTGACGATCTGGGCGCACTGCCCCTGAAAGAGCTTCAGAAACGGCACCCCTCGCTGGACTGGGAGGCCGTAACCGATGTGATCTATGGCTGCGCCAATCAGGCGGGCGAAGACAACCGGTCAGTCGCGCGCATGTCACTGCTCCTTGCCGGCTTGCCCGAGACCGTTTCCGGCACCACGATCAACCGCCTTTGCGGCTCTGGCATGGATGCGGTTCTGGCAGCCTATCGCCGCCTTGCCGTGGGCGAAGGTGATCTGGCCATCGCGGGCGGCGTTGAAAGCATGAGCCGCGCGCCTTTCGTGATGCCCAAGGCCACCAGCGCGTTTTCCCGCAGCGCCAGCGTCGAGGACACCACGATTGGCTGGCGCTTCATCAATCCGCTGATGCAGAGACAGTACGGCACGGATTCGATGCCCGAGACTGCCGAGAACGTCGCCGAGGAGTTCAACATCTCCCGCGAGGATCAGGACGCATTCGCCCTGCGCTCGCAGCAGCGCGCGGCCGCCGCCATCGCGAATGGCACTCTGGCAAAGGAGATCTTCCCAGTCGAGGTTGCGCAGCGACGGGGCGATCCGATCCTGTTCGATACGGACGAGCACCCACGTGCCACCAGCGCCGAGAAGCTGGCCGCCCTGCCAACGCCCTTCCGGACCCGCGGCAGCGTCACGGCCGGGAATGCCTCGGGCGTCAACGACGGCGCGGCGGCGCTTATCCTTGCAGCAAAGGCCGGGATCGCGCGGCACGGCCTGACCCCACTGGCCCGCATCACCGGCGGTGCGACTGCCGGTGTCCCGCCCCGGATCATGGGCATCGGGCCCGCCCCGGCGACAGAAAAGCTATGCGCCTACCTTGGTCTGCAACCTGCGGATTTCGACCTGATCGAGCTGAACGAAGCCTTCGCCAGCCAGGCCCTGGCGGTCCTTCGACGGCTTGGCATTCCCGACGACGCGGCGCATGTGAACCCCAACGGTGGCGGCATCGCGCTTGGCCACCCTCTTGGCATGTCCGGCGCGCGGATCACTGGCACGGCCGCCCGCATGCTGGCGCGAGGCGAAGGCAAACGCGCCTTGGCGACCATGTGCATCGGCGTCGGACAGGGCATCGCCATCTCGCTTGAAGCGGCGTGAAGCGGGCTCTTGGACAGGAAAGGAACAGAGATGAAGCTGCATTGGTCCCCCCGCTCGCCCTTTGTACGAAAGGTGATGATCGTTCTGCACGAGACCGGCCAGTTGGACGATGTCGAACTGGTCCGGTCGGTGGTGGCCCTGTCGCAACCACCGAACCCGGAGCTTCTGGCTGACAACCCGTTGGGCAAAATCCCGACGCTGATCACGGACGAAGGCATGGCCCTGTTCGACAGCCGGGTGATCTGCGAATACCTGGACCAGCGGTCGAATGCCGGTCTTGTGCCCTCTGATCCCGGCGCACGGATGCAAGCGTTGCGCTGGCAGGCTCTGGGGGACGGGCTGACCGACATGCTGCTGTTGTGGCGAACTGAGCTGACCCGCCCCACGGGGCCGTGGCAGGCCGTGACCGACGGTTGGCTTGCCAAAGTCCGCGCCTGCATGACTCAGCTAGAGAACGAAGTGTCCAACCTGCGCACCGCACCATTCGGGATCGGCCATATCGCGATTGCCTGCGCTTTGGGGCAGTTGGATTTCCGCTGGCCCGACAGTGACTGGCGCAGGCAGTTTCCAAAGCTCGCCGCGCTAGGCGCCGAATGGGACGGGCGCCAGTCGATCTCGGTCACGGCCATCAAAAACGATCAGGCGGATGATAACAGCCTGACGCTTGGACATCTGTCATTTGCACCACATTAAGCTTTCCGCGCCGTGTCACGCGGCGCGGTTTACATTAAAAGCTAGATTTTATGATTGATAGCCCGCAGGCCTCGCTATATCTTTGCAAAGAACAAAGATCGAGGAGCACGCGCCATGGCCAAAGGCCAGATCGAAAACGAGACCATAAAAGCGCTGAAGAAAAGCAATGTGGCGCGCTACATTCAGCTTGCCAGCCTGTTCCGCAGCCGCATTGAAAGCGGTGAATGGGATGTTGGTGACAAGATCCCCAATGTCGAGGAACTGGCCAAGGAATGTGGCGTGGCGACCATGACGATCCGCCAGGCGCTGGATATCCTTGAAGAGGAAAACCTGATCGAACGGTTCCGCGCCAAAGGCACCTTCGTCAAGGAAATGCCAAAGAAAGAACTTTGGTGCGAAATCAAGACCGACTGGACGGGCCTGCTGATCGCCCGTGACGACGCGGAAATCGAGATCCTGAAGGATGAGCGCAACGTGCAGCTTCGCCGCCGGGACGATATGACCGGCAATCTTGCCCCCAACTATCGTCACCTGCGACGGCGTCACTGGCGCGACGGCAGCGCGTTTCTGATCGCGGATGTCTATGTGGACGAACGCGTGTGCAAGCACATAGATGAAAGCGCCTATACCACCGTCACGGCCATGCGCCTTGTGGCGGATATTCCCGGTCAAAAGATCATGGACGCGCATCAGATCGTCACCATTGGAACGGCGGATCTGGAAACCTCGACCGCGCTGAACATTCCGATCGGTGCTCCGGTGGGCAAGGTCAAACGCGTTGCGGTGAACGAGGTTGGCGACCTGATCCTGGTTGCGGACGGGATCTACCGCGGCGACATGATGAAGATCTCGGTCAAGCTGCGCTGATACCCGGCGGCCCTAACCGCCGGGAAGGCATTATTTCGGCAAATCAAGACTCGCCCGTGCGACGACATTGCGCATGACCTCGGTCGAGCCGCCAAAGATCGTGGTTGGCCGCGCAGCCAGCCACGTCCCTGCCGTATCCAGCCGGGCCGTAGCGTCGGTCAATTGCGCGCCGCCCAAACTGCCCGCAACCTGCAACATTTCTTCTGAAATCCGCTGGTATAACTCGCTTTGGCAGATCTTCAGCAATCCGACATCCGCACCAATCGGCGCCCCTGTCCGCAACCGTTCGACATAGGTTTCAAACAGGTCCGACAGGTCGGCCAGATCCATTTCCAACTGTGTGAACCGGTCCCGAAAAACTGGGTCTGACCAAACACCTTCGCGTCTTGCGATCTCCTCCAATCGGGCCAGAGCGCTTGCTGACAGGCGCGGCGCACCGATGAACACCCGCTCATGCCCCAGCAACGCCTTGGCCATCGCCCAACCGCCATTCACCTCGCCAACGATGTTGCCTATCGGAATGCGAACGTTGTCAAAGAAGACTTCGCAAAACTCCGCGTGGCCTTCAAGGTTTTCGATCTCGCGCACGGTGACGCCCGGCGCTTCCATCGGAACCAGCAGAAAGCTGATCCCGGCCTGTTTCCTGACAGACTTGTCTGTGCGGGCCAGCACGAAGATCATGTTGGCGTCGGCGCCCAGAGTGATCCAGGTCTTTTGCCCGTTGAGAACCCAATGGTCACCGTCGCGCAACGCTTCGGTCCGCAGCGCGGCCAAATCTGACCCGGCGCCCGGCTCACTATACCCCTGGGCCCAAATATCCTCGCCGCTCAGAATGCGTGTCAGGTAATGGTCCTGCTGCGCCTGCGTTCCGAACTGAATGAGCAGCGGCCCAAGCATGACGGTGCCAATGTCATGCATGCGGGCACAGCCAAACCGTTCGTATTCTTCTATCAGGATCAGATGCTTGCCAGCGTTAAGCCCCATGCCGCCAAGGGCCTGCGGCCATGTCGGTGCCAACCATCCCGTGCGAGCCAGAACGGCATACCACGGGCACACTTCCTGCCAGCGCAATCGACGCAGCAAATGACGGGGGATATCGGGATAATGCGTTTCAATGAAATGGCGCACCACAGCCCGAAACTCCGCATCCGGCATCGCGTTGTAATCCGGATGCGGCGCGTGATCTGCGCGAAATGGTGGCTGGACATCCGTCTGAGTCATTGCGCTTTCTCCCTTTCGTCACGCATCGCCGAAAACTGGCGGCGCAGGTCTGTGTCCACACCGTAAAGCCCTGCAGACACCATGGCTTTGCGCGCAAACAGACCGATGTCGGCCTCGTCTGTATATCCGATAGCGCCGTGCATCTGGATCGCTTCGCGTGCCGTCAGCCGGGCCAGGCCACCTGCCCGGCTGCGCGCCCGCAAGATGGCCATCTGCGCCAGATGCGGGTCTTCGCTTCGGTCCAGCATCCGTCCCGCTGCACCTATGGCGGCGCGCGCCAGTTCAAGCTGAAGTTTGATTTCTGTCGCTCTGTGTTGCAGCGCCTGAAACTGTCCGATGGGTACGTCGAATTGCTTGCGCATCCGCAGGTAGTCCAGTGTGATTTCAAACGCCCGCTCGGATAGCGCCATAAGGTAGGCCGCATGCATCAGCATCGCCTCGCGCACAAAGGTGGTCATTCCGGCGCAAGGCAGCACCTCTGCCAAGACGTCCGCAAAATCGAGCTGGGCCAGAAAGGTGCCGTCATGCATCTGTTGTCCGGTGACGGTCAGCCCGGGCGCGTCTTTTGGCACCACCGCGATGCCTTCGGCCAGTGTCACGACGAAAATGTCCGCCCCGAGGCCGCCCTCGACCGCAATTTTCCTGCCATTCAGCCGGCCGTCCGATACCGTTACGCCAGCAGTTGGATCGCAGTCACTTGCGCCCCCCTGCCACGCCGCGAGCATGATGGTTTCGCCCGTCAACGCAGCTTCGGGCGCCCCTGCCCCAGCCGCTGACACAAGGCGCAGCGCAAGAATTGCAGAGATAACCGGCTCCGGCACCAGGCCGCGACCCAACCCCGCGCATAGCGCCGTGGCTTCCCGCAGACCCAGACCCAAGCCCCCGTCATCTTCTTTGGTGCGCAGCGCCAACCACCCCATTTCGGCAATGATGCGCCACGTCGTCGGGTCAAAACCTGCGCCGTTTCCCCTTTGCTCCCTCACCCTGAGAAGGGAGCCATCCTCCGGGACCACGGCACCAAGGCTGGCCTCCAACATCCTGACATTCTCAACCCAATCGTCTGGTTCACTCTGCATCTCTACCCCCGGATCAAATAAATCATAAATTAGCTTTTTGATGCCCTCCACGGGCAAGAATACGAAACGCGGCCACCTCTAGCCGTCGGAAATCAGCAAGATTCCGTCAGCGGCGATCACCGTTTTTACGGTCTCTTCAACGTCGATTTCGGACCTGAGCCCGATCTTTGTGCCCAACTTGTGTGGCTCTGCAGACGTGACGGTCTGGCGCAACCTTATGCGTGATCCCACCGGCACAGGCGCAATGAAACGGACCCTGTCATACCCATAAAAAAGCCCTTCGCCCCTCCGTTCCACTTTAAAAAGCTGGCGTTGGAGCTTTGGAATCAGCGAGAGAATGTATAATCCGTGGGCAATCGTGCGCCCGTCAGGCAACTCGCTGGCTGCACGCGTTTCATCGAGGTGGATCCAGTGATCGTCACCTGTCAGGCTGGCAAAGGCGGTTATCTCATCCTGCGTGATGGTGCGCCAGCCCGTCGGGCCCAAAATTGTGCCAAGGTGATCGGCAAATTCTGCCGGTGTTTGCAGGGTCAGCATGCGCTTTCCTCCGTCGGTGCGGCGTGCCTAATTTCATTTCATGCATAAAACTAGCTTTTTGGATTGTCAACGCAGGGGGCAGCAGCTATGGTTGGCCAGACACCGCGAAATCCGCAGCTGCAATCCAACGGCATCCCATTGGACTTGAAGGCCGCAAATATGGAGGCGACATGACCCGATCGGATCGGACCAGTCAAATTTCCGTCCTGCGCGACGGCTATTCTCTTTCGGCGGAACGGATTGCCCCCCCCGCTCCGGGTCGGCCGTGGCTGGTGTTCAGCAATTCATTGGTCACCGACGTGACGATCTGGGACGCGCAGGTTGACAGGTTCGCCGACAGGTTCGGCATTCTGCGATATGACCAGATGGGCCACGGCACTTCAGGGCTCTCGCCCCGGACACCTGACTTCGATGCGCTGGGTTCGGACCTGTTGTGTGTTATGGACGCAGCCAGCGTGGACCGCGCGATCTATGTCGGGTTGTCCATGGGCGTCCCAACCGGACTTGCAGCCCATGCGGCACAGGCCAACCGCTTTGCCGGTCTGGTGTTCTCGGATGGGCAATGCCGCACCGCGCCCGGTGGCGGGGCTGCTTGGGAGGAACGCATTGCGAACGCCGAAAGCTCTGGCATGGACGCGTTCGCCCGCGCAACCGCGAACCGCTGGCTGACAGCCGCGACATCGGATGACCGTCGGGCACGACTGATCGACATGATCGCCGCGACACCGTTCGAGGGGTTTCGTGCCTGTGCAACCGCACTGATGCAGTACGACTATGCCGATGAACTTGCGCGTATCGCTGTGCCGACCCTCTTGATCGCCGGCGCCGAAGACGGCGCGATGCCCGATGGCATGGCATCCAACCTCAAACCCAACATCGCCGGGGCTGAGTTGACAGTGATCCCCGATGCCGGACACGTGCCCTGTTTTGAACAGCCCGAAGCCTTCAATCGCGCGCTGGACGGCTTTCTGCCCCGGCTCGACGCCACCGCCGCCCCAATCCCTCAACCCCTGAACGTGAAGTGACCACATGACTGGACCTCTCAAACATATCCGCATTCTGGACCTGTCGCGCATCATGGCCGGGCCCTGGGCGGGCCAAATTCTGGCTGACCTTGGCGCCGAAGTGATCAAGGTTGAACGCGCCAGCGTTGGTGATGACACCCGCCGCTGGGGGCCACCCTATCTGAAAGACACGAAGGGCAACGATACCGGGGAGTCCGGCTATTTCCTTTCGGTGAACCGCGGCAAGAAATCCATCGAGGTCGACATATCCTCGGCCGAAGGACAGGCCGTGATCAAGGCTCTGGCTGCCAAATCCGACATCTTGTTGGAAAATTTCAAGGTCGGAACCCTCGCACGTTACGGTTTGTCCCCCGACGACCTGAAGGCAATCAATCCAAAGCTGATCTACTGCTCGGTCACCGGGTTCGGACAGGACGGGCCGCGCGCCAAGGATGTCGCTTATGACTTCATGATCCAGGCCATGGGCGGATTGATGAGCGTCACGGGCGTCCCCGACGGCGAACCCGGTGCCGGCCCGCAAAAGGTGGGCGTACCCATCGTCGATATCATGACCGGCATGTATGCCACGATCTCTGTTCTGGCGGCACTGGCAGAACGCGACCAGAGCGGTAAGGGCGATACGATCGACATCGCCATGCTGGACGTGGCGACGGCAATGCTTGCCAATCAGGCAATGAACCACCTCGTTTCCGGCGACAGCCCGACCCGCAAGGGCAACAAGCACCCGAATATCCAGCCGCAAGACGTCTTCCCGGTACGCAATGGGCATATCGTTCTGGCCGTTGGCAACGACGAACAGTTCGTGCGCTTTGCGGCTGCAATCGACCGGGCTGACCTGTCCGACGATCCGCGCTATGCAACCAATCGCGAACGGGTGCGCAATCTGGATACGTTGCATCCGCTGATCACCGAATGCCTTGCGCAGCGGGATCTTGAGGACTGGATTGCAATCTTTGGTGAGCAGAAGGTCCCCTGCGGCCCGATCAACACCGTTCCGATGGTCTTTGCAGAAGAGCAGGTCCGCCATCGCAAGATGCTGCAAGACCTGCCGCACCCCCTGTCGGGAACCGTACCGTCGGTCGTCAGCCCGATGCGCTTCGCCAGATCAGAGCTGAGCTTTGAGTCCGCACCGCCGCTTTTGGGCGAACACACTAACGACATTTTGCGCCAGCTCGGTCTGGCAGAGGAGACACAGTGATGAGTGAACCCCGCATTCCCCTTTTCGGCATGGATAACGTTCCTGAAAAGCAGCGGGAAGTATACGAGCGGATCGTGACAGGCCCCCGCAAGACACTCGTGGGTCCGCTGCGTGCCGCGCTGCACAATCCTATGCTGGCAGATCGCTGGCAGGCGCTTGGCCAGGTGCTTCGATATGAAACCAGCCTTCCCGCCAAGCTGAACGAACTGGCGATCCTTGTCACTGGACGCCATTGGAATTGCGAGCTGGAATGGACAATCCACGCCGGCGAAGCCCGCCGCGCAGGATTGGACCCCGTCATTATCGAGGCCATCCGCGATTGCAAGGTTCCGGCGTTCGAAAATGAAGACGAAAAGTGGATCTACGAATACAGCCGCGACCTTCTTGATCGTGGGCAGGTTGCCGATGACATCCACAAGAAGGTTTTCACCCGATGGGGCGAAACCGGGGTGGTCGAACTGACTGCCGTGGTTGGATATTATTCGATGGTGGCACTGACACTAAATGCGCATCACATTCCGCTGCCAGCCAATGTGCCGCCAGAGCTCAACAGCAAGGCGACCGGACGAGCAAGCCTGCCCTCGGCCATCAAACACCAGTAGGTTCCGGAATGTTCTACGATCCGCGATCAGAGCCTCATGGGCTCGCGCACAACCCCTGGACCGCGCTGGTGGTGCCGCGCCCGATCGGCTGGGTATCGACCCTTTCAGATAGTGGCGATGCCAACTTGGCGCCTTACAGTTTTTTCAACGCTGTCTCGGGCAATCCGCCTTTCGTGATGTTCTCCTCTGCCGGACGCAAAGACACGCAGCGCAATGCAGAGACCACGGGCGAGTTCGTGGTCAACATGGCGACGGCAGAGCTGATGGGGGCAATGAATGCGTCATCCGCCGTTCTAGGACCCGAGGTTGACGAGTTCTCCCTTGCCGGGCTCGAGAAGGCGCAATGCCACAATGTCTCTGCCCCGCGCGTCTCCGCCTCACCCGTGGCAATCGAATGTGTTCTGAATCAGGTGGTGACTATGACGACACGCAATGGAACGCGCGCCGCGTCGCAGGTGATCATCGGAGAGGTCGTCGGCATACATATCGCTGATGAAGTGATCGTCGACGGGGTGCTGGACATCAGGAAGATGCGCCCACTCTCACGTTTGGGATATATGGATTACTCGGTAATCGACGAAGTGTTCGCGATGGATCGCCCAAGCTAGGCTCAGGCGCCACATTGGCTCAGTTTCTTACTTTGCCTCCCAAGATACGAGGCTCACTGGGCCGACCGTGAAACGCGGGCCGCATGAAGCTTGCAAAGGGGTCGGAACAGCGGGAGTTGTGAAAATCCGGCGGGAACTCACGGTCAAATTCTTGAACAAAATCGACTGGTGTCAGGTTGGCCTGAAACCGGTGAAAGCTGTCTTTTGGCACGCCTCAACGGCCTGAAAGGCGAGCCGTTTCGTGTCAGGCGCTTCGCGACCCCTTGAACAGTTGCGGCTACGCCCGACGGGCTTGCGGCCACATGGCTAGTCAAGCCCGACCCTGCGGCAGCCAGCAGAGAATCACGAGGCACCCTTCCATGGCACCGGGGTTACGTAGACGATGCTCTCCCCGACGCTGACCATCACTTCTTCGTCCTGAATATTGACGTGCAGCTTCATCGCGCGGCTTGCCAGTTTTGCAAGTTCACTTGTGTCGGTTTCGGACAGATTGATGACCTGAAGATTGTCAAACCGAGTGGTGCTGTTCTTGATCTTGTCCCACCACATCTCGGCTGTCCTGCCGCCATATGGATAGACAATCACTTTCTCAGCTTTGCCGCAGGATTGACGTATCACCTTTTCGCTGGGAAGCCCCAGCGCCACCCACACATCCAGCTCGCCGCTCAGGCTTTTTTGCCAGATATCGGGCTCGTCATCCGTTGAAAGACCTTTTGTCATCTCCAGATGCTCATCTGCATTTAGCGCAAAGGCCAAAAGGCGCACCATCAGCCGCTCATCCGTCTCCGAGGGATGTTTGGCAACGGTCAGCTTATGGGTCTCGTAGTAATGACGATCCATGTCTGAGACTGAGAGCTCAACTTTATAAATGGTTGATTTTTGCGCCATGACTTTTCCCAAAACGTCTAAGATTGGGATGCCTACTGCGTCTGACGCATATGTGAAAGCAGATAAGAGAGCCAAGAACGACGCCGATCTGAATGTTGTGCGATCCTGCCACGTTGGGTGGTTGACCGGTATCAGCCCAACGCCCAAAGTCCCGAGTCAGAGGCCAAGCAACAGAACTTGGACATACTACCTGCGGTTTTGAAAAAATTCACTTATCCGTCTGAAAGCAACAAAGCCGCCGAAAACCCGGTCTCCACCGGCAGCCAGAGGCTCAACTTTCAGAGACCCCAAATTGCCAATGTGTACCGCACCGCTGCTTGAATGGGACGCCGCCCGCCCCATATTTTCTTCATTCCTTCGATGTGAGGTTCGGAAGACCAAGATGGGTTACGTAAAAACAGCAATGTTGATGGCCGCCATGACCGCCCTATTCACGGGGGTGGGATACCTGATCGGCGGGTCGGGCGGTGCGATCATCGCGCTCGTGGTTGCGGCGGCGATGAACGCCTTTACCTGGTGGAACTCCGACCGCATGGTGCTGCGCATGCACAACGCCCAGCCGGTGATGCCCGGTGACCGGATGGGCCTTCATGCCCTGACCGCAGAGCTTGCCCGAAACGCGAACCTGCCCGTACCCAAGGTTTACCTGATCGACACGCCGCAGCCCAACGCGTTTGCCACCGGTCGCAACCCTGCGAACGCGGCCGTCGCGGTCACCTCCGGGTTGCTCCGCAGCCTTTCGCGGGAAGAGCTGGCCGGTGTGATCGCCCATGAACTTGCGCATATCCGCAACCACGACACCGCGATCATGACCGTCACCGCAACCTTCGCCGGTGCTATTTCGATGCTCGCCAATTTCGCGCTCTTCTTCGGCGGCTCCCGGGAACGGCTGGGGCTGATCGGCACGCTCTTGATGATGTTTCTGGCACCGATGGCAGCGGCGCTGGTGCAAATGGCGATCAGCAGAACCCGCGAATATGCCGCCGACAAAGCCGGGGCAGAGATCTGCGGCCACCCCCTCTGGCTGGCATCGGCATTGGAGAAGATCGCTATGGGGGCCTCCCGGATCGACAATGACACAGCCGAGCGCAACCCGGCGACGGCGCATATGTTCATCATCAACCCGCTGCACGCACAGAAATTCGACAGTCTGTTTGCAACGCATCCCGCGACGGAAAACCGCGTGGCCGCGCTTCGTGCCATGGCGCCCGGACGCGGGCGATCTTCAGTCGTGGCAGATCGGCCCAGTCAGGCGCACCTCGCTGCGCGTGGACAAAACCGCAGAGGAGCGGGCCCTTGGGGATGATCATCCCTTTGTTTTGAGCGACCAACCGCCCGACGGATGTGATATCCCCCTGCCCGCTTCTATACACTCCCAGCCAACGCACCTGCGCCACCGGCGCGCTCAGAATGTTAGCAATTGCCGCCACGCAGCGCCGGACCGGTTCGCATTGTGCGATGCTATATGCTGGACAACAGAATACTTGTCTCGCTGTTGAGGATCCCGTCGACCAGTCGCACCTCACGCAGGACGGCGTCGAATTCGGACAGGTTTTCCACCAGAACTTCGGCGATCAGATCCCACTTCCCGCTTGTTGTATGTATGGCTGTGAGCGCGGTCAGCCCGCGAAGCTTGTTGATGACCTGAGTGGTGTTTCGCCCGGATACCTCGATCATCATGATCGCGCGGATCTGGTTGGCATCATAGTCCTCGCGGACTCTGGCGGTGAAACCAAGTAAGGCCCCGGAGGCAAGGAGCCGGTCGAGCTGCGTTTGCACTGTCGCGCGCGACACACCCATGATCTCTGCAAGCTTTGACACCGGCGCCCGCCCGTCCGTTCGCAACAGCCCGATAAGGGTCCTGTCATGGTCGTCGAAGATATACTTCGTTGGGGAAGACTTTACCAAGGCGGACCTGCAATTTGCTCAACGAAGCTATACAATCTGTATAGGCGACGCTAAATTTTATGGTAAGTTACCCATATTTTCTGCAATTTCAATGATCGATACTGCCGCCCAGCATCCCCTTTTGAGGTCCATCATGACGGCTCCTGAACCCTCCAGACTTGCTTATGTGCCCTTTGTGAGTGTCGCGAACATGATGCGCCTGATCCACCGCATCGGTATTTCCGAGATGCTCTCTGGCGTGGCGGCCTATATCGAAGAAGACTTTCACCGGTGGGAGCTTTTCGACAAGACACCGCGGGTGGCGTCTCACTCTGACGTGGGTGTCATTGAACTGATGCCGACTTCGGACGGTGCCGTTTATGGCTTCAAATACGTGAATGGGCACCCCAAGAACACGGCGGAGGGGCTTCAGACCGTGACGGCCTTCGGCCTTCTGGCCGATGTGCAGACCGGCTACCCGGTGCTTTTGTCCGAAATGACAGTGCTGACCGCGCTGCGGACGGCGGCCACATCCGCCCTTGTGGCCAAGTATCTGGCACCGGAAGGGGCCGATACGATGACATTGATCGGCAATGGTGCCCAATCGGAATTCCAGGCGATGGCGTTTCGCGCGATCTGTGGCATCCGCAAATTGCGACTGTACGACATTGATCCGGAAGCTACGCGCAAGGTCATGCGCAATCTGGCCGGTCAAGGGTTTGAGCTGACTGCATGCGGGTCCGCGCAAGAGGCGATCGAGGGTGCACAGATCATCACAACCTGCACTGCGGACAAGCAATACGCGACCATCCTGACCGACAACATGGTCGGTGCCGGTGTCCACATCAATGCTATTGGCGGCGACTGTCCGGGCAAGACTGAATTGCACAAAGATATCCTGAGCCGTGCAGACGTCTTTGTCGAATACCCGCCGCAAACCCGCATCGAAGGCGAAATTCAGCAAATGCCCGCAGACTTTCCGGTGACCGAAATGTGGGAGGTCATCACCGGCGCAGCCAAGGGACGCCGCGATGCGCGGCAAATCACACTGTTCGATGGCGTCGGTTTCGCGACCGAGGATTTCTCGGCATTACGGTATTTGCGCGATCAATTGGAAACCACCGGCCTTTACGAGGCGCTTGACATGATCGCGGACCCCGACGATCCGCGCGACCTGTTTGGAATGTTGCAGCGTGCTAAGACGGCAGACCTCTGATCCGGCCTTCGGTTCAGGCGCCTGCCGATGCCATCGCTCCGCCCGCACCACTTCAAGGTGAACATAAAAACCGCGACAGGACATTGTAGAGCTGTCGAGGTTTCATGCCGACCCTAGTGCGCGCTGAAGCCACTCTCCGTTCGAAGGCGACGAGGCGTTTCCAACTTCCGCAGCGCCTCAACCTGCCGTAGCTTCATAGCAATCGCTTCAGGTTTGCGTCGTAACCGCCCGATTTGGACCACCTGCCGCATTCGCTTAGTAGATCTTATACGACGTCGTTACTGACGTGGATAACGACGTCGTATGCGGCGAGG
>NZ_SLZU01000006.1 GCF_004342065.1 Primorskyibacter sedentarius
CTGTTCTTCGCTGAAACGGCTTCTCTTCATCGTCTGTCTCCTCAGTTGGAGAACAGGCTAACCAAAAACGCCGGACATTTCAGGGGAGCACGTCAAGGCCACCATGTCCAGCCCTCGTATTTGTCGCCTTCTTGCTCGATATGTATATAGCGGCTAAGGCTTCCGTCGGGCGAATGACCTGTATATTTCTGGATCTTATCCCGGCTTCCACCGCCGAGACCGACTTCAAAGAAGCGCGAAATTGCGTCGTGCCGAAGATCATGGAAGTGCAGGTCGTCGATCTCCAAAATCTTACAAGCCTCAGTAAAACGACGGCTGATCGTATCTGAATGATAGGGGAAAATACGCTCGTCAGATCGCGGCATGGACGCGATGACTTTCATCCCTTCTTCGGTGATCCATGTCACTACATCATTGCCCGCGGTTTGACGAGGGTGTTTCATGTTCCGTATGGTCAGGCGGGCTTTGTTGACGTCGAAATCTCTCCATGGGATCAGGGACAACGCTTTCTGGCGGTGCGCCAAGGCTATGGCTGCACCAACAATTTTGTGCATGGGCACTCGCCGCGTGTCGGCCGTATAGTTTTCGTAAAAGTATGCCATCAACCGATTCATTTCATCGAGTTTTGGCCGACGGTTTCTCTTTGATGAACGTGCGACGTAACCCTGGTGCATGAGAGTGAGCTTGGCAGTCTCAAATTCGGTAAATGGCATTTCAATCCTGCTGATTGGTCCGCCGTACCGAACGACTGTCCGCAAGGTCGCCATGTAGGAATTGACAGTTTGCGGCTTGCGAGGGTTCAAAGCATAATGTTCAGGGCATTCCAAATTCTTATCCGCTGGCGGCGCTTGTATGCCACTAAGTAGGTCTTGAGCCAGCTGGAAGAAGGTATGATCGTCTGTGTCATCGACTGCAATTTTACCGAAATCAAGGCGCTGCAGATATGCGAGATTAGCGGTTTTTGTCTTTCCGAACCCATTCGGGGACGCGGCGCAATAATCGTCGATCACGTCGGACCAAGTTTTGCGTTTCTTTGCCTTGACCACTTTATCCACTGCGCCTTTGGTTTTCAATTCGCTCTCACGTTGATTGATCCAGCGCTTTGCTGATCTCTCACTGGGGAAAGTTTCGGTCAATGTCAGAACAACTTTGCCCTTTTGCTTCTTCCTAACGGTAGCGGTATAGCTCTGCGATCCGTCCTTTTTTGCACGCTTCATAATGGTTCCCATGGGAATTCCTCCTCAGATGTGTGTTTCGATATCCGGGAAATCGGCTCAGGAACCGTTGGGCGGTTGGACCCATGCTCAAGGTTCGATAACTCACGACTGGTGCGCTGACATGGTTGTGTCGCCGCGGGAGGTTGCGACCGTTTCCATGATGGAAAACGGCGCGGACGAACGCGTGTGCGGCGGTGCAACATTTCGGGTTTGGTGCAACATTTTGTTGCACCGGGGGCAAAAACGGGGGCAAACAGGCCCCAGACAGAGAAAGACGGAACAGATGGCTGCGCAGGTAAGCCCAGTAAAACAAGGAAAAACGGGTGTCTCCCGCGCCGCTCGCCTATCGGTTGCACCCATGATGGACTGGACCGACAGGCATTGCAGGTACTTGCATCGGCTGCTCAGTTCCAGGGCGTTGCTGTACACCGAAATGGTGACGGCGCCTGCTTTGGTGCGGGGCGGGGCGACGCATTTGTTGTCGTTCAATGCCGAGGAACATCCGGTCGCGTTGCAGCTGGGTGGCTCGGATCCGGCGGAGCTGGCGGAGGCTGCGCGGATGGGGGCTGCGGCCGGGTATGACGAGATCAACCTCAATGTCGGGTGCCCGTCGGACCGGGTGCAGTCCGGGACGTTTGGCGCTGTGTTGATGAAGGATCCCGGGCTGGTCGCGGAGTGCTGTGCGGCCATGATCGAGGCAAGCCCGGTAGAAGTAACGGTGAAATGCCGCATCGGGGTGGACGATCAGGACCCGGAAGTGGTCTTGCCAGAATTCATTGCGCGCGTGTCGGCGGCGGGGGTGCAACGCTTTGCCATCCATGCCCGCAAAGCCTGGCTGCAGGGGCTGAGTCCGAAGCAGAACCGGGATGTGCCGCCACTGGATTACAATCTCGCGCTCAGGATGAAGGGGCTGTTTCCGGCGCTGCACCTGTCGGTCAATGGCGGGATCGGGTCGCTGGACGAGGCCGAGGCATTTCTGGAGCAAGGCTTTGACGGGGTGATGATCGGGCGGGTGGCTTACCATTCGCCGACAGAGATCCTCGCGCAGGCGGACCGGCGGATATTCGGCACGGGCGAGGATTCAGATCCGGTACAGGTCGCACTTGCGATGATGCCCTATGCGGAACGCCATATCGCGTCGGGTGGCAAGCTGGCGCAGGTGACGCGGCATATGCTGGGGCTGTTCACCGGACGGCCGGGGGCGCGCAACTGGCGGCGGGTCCTGTCGGAACAGGCGCATCGGCCGGGCGCGGGGCCGGAGCTGATTGAAGAGGCGTTGTCGAGCATTCTTGACGCTCAGGCTGCTTAACCTTCCGCAAGATGCCCGGTCCCATGGGGCGGGCGCTGGGGAAGGGGGCTGAATGATCGAACGGGGGCCGTGGCGATCACCGACGGGTCACCTTTCGTCGACCAAAACACCGTCGCCGCGCGGAAGGCTCCGAAACCTCAAACCGGATAGGCTGATTGGTCAGTCGTTGGACAAGTCGGGCCTGGCAGCCCGCGCCAGCCGTGCGGCGCGTCCGCCGCGGCGTTTGACAAGCTGGGGGCGGCGGTCGGGCAGGGTGGCCATGATCTCCAGCCGGTCGTCTTGAGACATTTTCGACCAGCCAGCGATCTCGTCGATGGTGCGCAGGCAGCCCGTGCAAAGACGCGCCTCGGGATGCACGACGCATAGCTTCACGCAGGGCGATGCGATTTCATCGCGTTTCCAGATGTCGTCCCTCACATACTGCCCTTTCACTGCGCCTCGATATGCCGAAGCCGGTCCAGCAATCCTTGCAGGATATAGGACGCGGCGACATGATCGATAACCTCTGCGCGACGTTTTCGTGTCGTATCCGCCTCAAGCAGTGCCCTTTCTGCCGCAACTGTGGACAGGCGTTCATCCCAAAAGGTGATCGGCCCATCCCATAGACGCGACAGATTGCGGGCAAAGGCGCGGGTCGATTGGCAGCGCGGCCCTTCGGACCCATCCATGTTGCGCGGCAGGCCAAGGACAAGCCCGGCAATGCCGCGATGGGCGATGATTTCCTGAATGCGGGCGGCGTCTTCGGTGAATTTCTTGCGCCGGATGGTTTCCAGCGGCGTGGCCACGGACATCATCCCGTCAGAGACGGCGACCCCGATGGTCTTGGTGCCGAAATCCAGCCCGATCAGCGGGCAGGGCCGCCGCAGGGCCGCCGCAAAATCGGTGGCCTCTTCATATATCATGCGCGCGCCCTTTGATTGGAATGTCGACGCTTCCACCGCCCCGAACGTCATTTGAAGCGATGTACGACAGCGGCGCCAACCCGCTGTTACAGCGCCCAGTCGGCAGAGGCAAAAGCGTCATTGCAAAAGCCCCGCATTGCGGGCGGTGGCACGGATCGTCCCCAGCGCATCTTCATTGCCGACAAAGACTTCCTCGGCGTTCTGAAGGATGGCGCGGGCTTGTTCGGTATCGCCAAGCACGCCATATGCGCCGATAAGGCGTGCCCAGTCCTCGGGCGGTCCGCCTTCGGTGGCAAGCCTGTCGGACAGCTGCGCGACCATGCCGCGGATCATCTCTTGCCGGTCGGCCTCGGACATCTCGGATGCGGCGGCGATATCTGCGGCGCTGGGGCCGGGCACGTCGCCAAGCGGCGGCAGCCGGTATTCGACGCCCGCGCGCATGGCCATATCCTCGATCTGTGCGCGCACAGGCGGCACCCATGGATCGCTGGGCGTGCTGTCGCGCAAAAGATCCTGCCACAGGCGGAATGCGGCATCCGGCCGACCGGTCTGGGCCATCATCATGCCGTAGTAATAGCGCGCGACACCGTTGCGCGGGTCGCGGCTCATCGCGGCGTTCAGCGCCTCTTCGGCCTCTGGCGAGACATAGCCCCCCGCCGCAAGAATGCGCATGTCGGCAAGGTCGGCAAAATCGCGGGCCGAGGCGTCTTCGCCTTTCAGCGCGATCACCCGGGCCTGCGCTTCGGCTGCGGCATCGTAATTGCCAAGCGCCGCCTCGCTGCTGGCAAGAAGCGTCTGCCCCTGCAGATCATCGGGCCGCTCTGCCACTGCGGCGCGCAGCCGCGTGACAAGGCCAAGATATTCGGCGGGCGGTTCGGACAGCATCGGGTCCGGCCCGGCGGCGGCAATTTCTGCCACGGCCTCTGCCTGGCTGGGGCGGCTTTCGCGGGCCATACGGGCCAATTCCTTGCGCCGCTCCAGCCCAAGATCGCCATATCCCGGCGCGCCCAGCTGCCAGTAAAGCCCGAAACCGCCGCCCAGCAGCGCCAGCGCCAGAACGCCCGCCACGGCAAGCGATCCGCGCCCCGTCGATGCCTGCTGCGCCCCGGCCCGCTGCATGCGGCTGTCCGCGGCCAGAATGCGGCGCGACACTTCGGTCCGAAGCCGCTCTGCATCCTCGGGCGCAATGACGCCACGGGCGGCGTCCCGCTCGATCTCGTCAAGCTGGTCGCGATAGACGTCAAGGTCAAAGGCTTCGGCAGGTGTGACATCGCGCCGCCCACGTATCAGCGCCAGACCCAGAATGGCCGCCACGGCGCAGGTCAACGCCAGTGTGAGGACCCAAAAAACCGTCATGCTCTCTCCTGCGCCAGTCATTCAGCCCATGTATCGCGCCCCGCGCTTTCACAAAAGGGGCAAAACCGCGCGGGGGTGCGCCCATGTCGCAACTGCACGCGATTGTGACGGTTGCAGTCGTGGCACGGATCGGGCGAAGGTCCAGAAAGATGCCCAGACATGATTGCCGGATTCGATGCCCATGACACGTTATTCTGCCTTTGCCATCGCCCGAGAGGCCCTGCGTGACCATGCGGGCTGGGACCGCGCCTGGCGCCGGGCCACGCCGAAGAAACGCTATGACGTCGTGATCGTCGGGGCTGGCGGGCACGGGCTTGCAACCGCCTATTACCTTGGCAAGAATTTCGGCATCACCAATGTCGCCGTGCTGGAAAAGGGCTGGCTGGGGGGCGGCAATACGGGCCGCAACACCACGATCATCCGGTCGAACTACCTGCAGGATCCGTCCGCTGCGATCTATGAAAAAGCCCGCAGCCTCTATGAGACGATGAGCCAGGACCTGAACTACAACGTCATGTTTTCGCCCCGCGGCGTGATGATGCTGGCCCAGACCGAACACGAGGTCCGTGGCTACAAACGCACCGCGCATGCCAACTCCCTGCAGGGCGTCACGACCGAATTCATCAGCCCCAAACGCGTCAAGCAGTTGGTCCCGATCATGAATATCGACGGGCCGCGCTATCCCGTTCTGGGCGCGCTCTGGCAGGCGCGTGGCGGCACGGCGCGCCATGATGCGGTGGCCTGGGGCTATGCGCGGGCCTGTTCTGCCATGGGGATGGACATCATCCAGAAATGCGAGGTCACGGGCGTCATGTCCGAAGGCGGGCGCGTCTCGGGGGTTGCCACCACGCAGGGCGACATTGCCTGTGACAAGCTGGGCATGGTTGTTGCGGGCCATTCCGGCGCGCTGGCGGAAATGGCCGGTTTCCGCATCCCCATCGAAAGCGTGGCCCTTCAGGCGCTGGTGTCAGAGCCCATCAAACCCTGCATGGATGTGGTTGTCATGGCCAACACCGTGCATGGCTACATGAGCCAGTCCGACAAGGGAGAGATGGTCATCGGTGGCGGCACGGACGCGTTCAACAACTACACCCAGCGCGGCAGCTTCCATCATATCGAGGAAACAGTCCGCGCGCTGGTCGAAACCTTCCCGATGATCTCTCGGCTGAAAATGCTGCGCCAATGGGGCGGGATCGTGGACGTCACCGGCGACCGCTCGCCCATCCTGTCCAGAACGCCGCTGGAGGGCTGCTTCATCAATTGCGGATGGGGCACGGGTGGCTTCAAGGCCATCCCCGGCTCTGGCTGGGGCTTTGCCGAACTCATGGCCCGAGGCCACTCCCCCCTCACCGACGCCTTCAGCCTCGACCGCTTCCGCGAAGGCCGTTTCATCGACGAAAGCGTCGCGGCAGGAGTGGCGCATTGATGGTTGATATCCCAAGCTCTGACGACGAAAAGAAGTTTGCGGAAGCGCTCCGACAAACTGCCGATCGCGCACAGCAAGAAGCTAAATACCCCGCCCCCCGCTTTCGACAGATGATCGCTGATCGAGGCGGCTTCGAAACAGCTCGTTTTCTGTTGTCCCAAAAAACTCCCAGCGAAGGTTTCACGAATATGCATTTGGCCGGGAGAGTGGACCTCACATTGGAATGTGTTGTCCAAAAAGAACAATGGCGGCGTTTCTTTACCAAAGAAGAGCTTCGCCACGCTGCATCTCTGACCGGGAGCACAAAATGCTAACCCTCAAATGCCCCTATTGCGGCGTTCAGGCCGAGGAAACGGAACTCCACGCCGGTGGCGAGGCGCATCTGACGCGGTTTGGCCCGGACTCCTCGGACGATGATTTCGAGACCTACCTCTTCACCCGCGAAAACCCCAAGGGCGTGCATTTCGAACGCTGGCGGCACTCTCACGGCTGCGGCAAGTGGTTCCACGCCGCGCGTTGCACCATGACGCTCGAAGTCTTCGGCACATACCCCGCCCAGACAACCGAGCCGCCGCAGGACATCCGCGATGCCATCACCGCCAAACGCCCCGGCTGGACGTGGAGAGAGTTCTCCTGATGCGTCGTTCCGGAACACAGCACTCCCGCGCGGAGCGTCCCGACACCTCTACCAAGACAGGGCCAGAGACATGAGCATGCGCCTTCCCACCGGCGGACGCCTGACCGACCGCAGCTACCGGATGGAATTCACCTTCAACGGCAAGCGCATGACAGGCTATGCCGGGGACACGCTGGCCTCGGCGCTTCTGGCCAATGATCAGCTGCTGATGGGGCGGTCGTTCAAATATCACCGCCCGCGCGGCCCCGTTGCCTCTGGCGCGGAAGAGCCCAACGCGCTGGTCAACCTTGGCAAGGGCGACCGGTTCGAACCCAACCAGCGCGCCACCACGACAGAGCTTTTCAACGGGCTGACCGCCACCAGCCAGAACCACTGGCCGTCGCTCGAGGCCGACATCGGTGCGCTCAACACCCATCTGTCGCGGGTGTTGCCCGCCGGGTTCTACTACAAGATGTTCATGTATCCGCGCGCCTTCTGGAAACATGTCTACGAGCCGTTCATTCGCCAGTCTGCGGGTCTTGGCAAAGCCCCCGACGCCGAAAGCCGCGATGCCGACAGCTATGAACATTTCTACCATTTCACCGATGTGCTGGTCGTGGGGGGCGGTGTTGCCGGGCTGATGGCCGCAAAGACCGCCGCGCAATCCGGCGCCAAGGTGTTGCTGCTGGAACAGAGCGCGCATTGGGGCGGTCGCGCGCCGGTGGATGGCGGCACAATCGGCGGCCAGTCGCCCGAAGACTGGACAGACGCCACGCTGGCAGAGCTGCAGGCCATGCCCAATGTCACCCTGCGCAGCCGCACGATGGGGGCAGGGGTCTATGATCACGGCTATGCGCTTGGCTATGAACGGCTGACCGATCACGCGCCGGAGGCACCCGGCCCGCGCCACCGGCTGTGGCGCATCCGCGCCAAACAGATCGTCACCGCGACCGGCGCCATCGAACGTCCGCTGTCTTTTGCGGGCAATGACATTCCCGGCGTCATGCTGGCCTCTGCCATGCGCGACTATCTGGTGAACTGGGGTGTCAGCATCGGCGACCGCACCGTTGTCGTCACCAATAATGACGATGCCTATCGCACCGCGATCGCCCTGAAGAAGGCGGGGCTTGACGTGCCCGCGATCATCGATGCCCGCAGCTATGGCGGCGGCGCGCTGATGGCCGAGGCGCGGGCCATGGGTATCCGTGTCGAGCAGGGGCGCGGGGTTGCGAAGGTTCTGGGCGGCAAGCGCGTCACGGGCGTGGCGGTCTGCAACCAGCTGGGCGAGGGTGCCGTGCTGGACGAGATCGCCTGCGATGCGGTCGCCATGTCCGGCGGCTGGTCCCCGGTTGTCCACCTGTGGTCGCATTGCGGCGGCAAGCTGGATTGGGACGAGGCGGGGGCCTTCTTCCGCCCGCGCGCAGGCGCCGCGCCCACCGATGCCGATGGCAAACCCTTTGTCTCTGTCGCAGGCGCTGCCGACGGTCACATGACGCTCGCCGGGCTGCTGCAGGACGCCGCCGAAACCGGGGCTGCCGCTGCGACTGCCGCTGGCTTTGACGCCGCCCAGACCGTGGCCCCGGAGGCCGAAGAGGTTGCCGAGAAACCGCTGGAGCCTGTCTGGCTGATGCCGCAAGGCGCGCGCTATGACCTGCGGATGAAGGCGTGGCTGGATTACCAGAATGACGTCAAGGTGTCCGACGTGCAGCTTGCCGCGCGCGAAGGCTATGAAAGCGTGGAACATACCAAGCGCTATACCACTTTGGGCATGGCAACGGATCAGGGAAAGCTAAGCAACATAAATGGCTTGGCGACGCTTTCTAATGCGTTGGGTGAAAGCATTCCGCAGGTCGGAACCACGACCTTCCGGCCACCCTATACGCCGATCTCGATGGGCGCGATTGCAGGCGAGGCGCATGGCGCGCTGTTCCAGCCTGTCCGCCAGACGCCGATCCATGCATGGCATGAAGAGAATGGCGCGCATTGGGAGCCTGTCGGCCAGTGGCGGCGGCCCTATTGCTACCCCAAGGGCGAAGAGGACCACGCGCAGGCCGTCATCCGCGAGGTGAAGGCCGTGCGCCAAAGCCTTGGTTTGCTTGACGCATCCACGCTGGGCAAGATCATCGTCAAGGGGCCCGATGCGGGGCGTTTCCTTGACATGCTTTACACCAACATGATGTCGACGCTGAAACCCGGCAAATGCCGCTACGGTCTGATGTGCAGCGAAAACGGGTTCCTGATCGACGATGGCGTCGTGGCCCGGATCGATGAGGACACCTTCCTGTGCCACACCACCACCGGCGGCGCTGAAAGCATCCATGCCCATATGGAGGAATGGCTGCAAACCGAATGGTGGGACTGGCAGGTCTACACCGCCAATGTGACCGAACAATTCGCCCAGATCGCCGTGGTCGGCCCCAAGGCGCGGATGCTTCTGGAAAAGCTGGGCGGCATGAATGTCTCGAAAGAGGCACTGCCCTTCATGGCGTGGAAGGATGGTACGCTGGGCGGCTTCCCAGTGCGGGTCTACCGGATCAGCTTTTCGGGCGAGCTGTCTTATGAAATCGCCACCCCCGCCGGGCATGGCCGCGCGCTGTGGGATCTGCTTTGCGCCAGGGGGGCAGAGTGGAACATCACCCCCTACGGCACCGAGGCGCTGCATGTGCTGCGGGCCGAGAAGGGTTTCATCATGATCGGGGACGAGACTGACGGCACGGTGATCCCGCAGGATCTGGGGCTGAACTGGGCCATCTCAAAGAAGAAAGTCGACTACCTTGGCAAGCGCGCGCAGGCGTGGCCGCATATGACCGATCCGGCGCGCTGGAAACTGGTGGGGCTCTTGACCGAGGACAGCTCTGTCCTGCCCGAAGGAGCCTATGCGGTTGCCGACGGGACCAATGCCAATGGCCAGCGCAACACGCAAGGGCGCGTCACCTCGACCTATTTCTCGCCGACGCTGGGCCGGGGCATCGCCATGGGGCTGGTGCTGAACGGGCCGGACCGGATGGGCGAGGTGATCGAGTTCACCCATATCGAGGGGTTCACCGTGCCCGCCCGGATCGTTGATCCGGTATTCTATGATCCGGAAGGGGAGAAGCAGAATGTCTGAACCCGTCAGCGCCCTGCGCCGCGCGCGCTATGCAGGTTTCGTCACCGTCGAAGAGGCGGGATTGCAGGGCATGGTCCAGATCCGCGGCGATCTCAGCTCTGATGCGTTCACCAGCGCCGTGTCGGATGCCGCGGGCGTGCCGATGCCCGGTCTGCGCGAGGCCAGCCTCGACGGGCGCAACGGTCTGCTCTGGATGTCGCCGGACGAGCTGATGCTGCTCTGCCCGTACCCCGAGGCTGACCGCGCAATGGCCCGGCTGCAAGCCACGCTCTCCGACACGCATCACCTTGCGTTGAACGTGTCCGATGCGCGGGCGATGTTCACGCTTCAGGGCAATGGCGTGCGCGACGTGCTGGCGAAACTGGCCCCTGTCGACATGGCGCCCGATGCTTTCCGCCCCGGCATGCTGCGCCGTACGCGTCTGGCGCAGGTTGCCGCCGCTTTCTGGCTGCGATCGGACACGCAGGCAGAGGTGATCTGCTTCCGCTCTGTCGCGCCATACATGATGGAGCTTCTGTCAACCGCCGCCCGTCCGGGCAGCGCCGTTGGCCTGCATGGCGGCTGAGCTGACGCATGGCGCGCCGGGCCCGGTCGCGCCGTCCCTTTGCTAATATCTCCGGCACGCCAAGAAAAGCGTAGTGACAGAGGAACAAGCCGCGCATCCCGAGGGTTGACCTTCCTGAACGGAAAGCTCAGTTATCATACAACAGCCGCAACAATCAGGGGGACCCCAAAATGGCTTTCGAACTTCCCGATCTTCCCTATGCCCATGACGCACTTGCCAGCCAGGGCATGTCCCAGGAAACCATGGAATATCACCATGATATCCACCACAAGGCCTATGTGGACAATGGCAACAAGCTGATCGCGGGCACCGAATGGGCTGACAAACCCTTGGAAGAGATCATCAAGGGCACTTACGATGCGGGCGCGGTCGCGCAATCCGGCATCTTCAACAACGCGTCCCAGCACTGGAACCACATGCAGTTCTGGGAAATGATGGGCCCCGGCGCCAGCGATATGCCGGGCGAGCTGGAATCGCGTTTGAAGGATGCGTTCGGCACGGTCGACAAGTTCAAGGATGAATTCGCCGCTGCCGGTGCCGGTCAGTTCGGCTCTGGCTGGGCATGGCTCGTTGTCGACACGGATGGCTCGCTGAAGGTCACCAAGACCGAAAACGGCGTAAACCCCGTCTGCTTCGGCCAGACCGCGCTTCTGGGTTGCGACGTGTGGGAGCATTCCTACTACATCGACTTCCGCAACAAGCGCCCTGCCTACCTGTCGAACTTCCTCGACAATCTGGTGAACTGGGAAAACGTGGCAGAGCGTCTTTCCAAAGCCTGATCGGCGTCACATCGCCTGATACATGCGCCCCGCAGCCCGCCGCTGCGGGGCGTTTTTCGTTTTGGCGCCGCCGCCGCACCTGTGCCAGCACCGGGCAGGCCCAAAAGATTCTCGCGCCATCTCCGCGCGCGGTGGAACATCCTTGCCCCGTCATCCGTTTCCTTTCCAGCAACTGAAACAGGAGGATGTCATGGCAGAGAGAAAACGGTCGACCAGCGGGACCCGCGAAACCGAACAGGTGCTTGGCGTGAAACCCGAAGAGCTCGAGGACCAACCATCCGCCGCCGGCCGCTTTGGCGGCGAGATCGCCCGCAAGGTCGGAACCCGCGACGAAGGAAAGCGCCACGATGAAACATCGGCAGGCACGACGCGCGTCCTGGGCCAGGATCAGAACCGCAGCGGCGACAAGGAGAAAGTCTGATGAGCGGTCTTTCGAATGGCACCTGGGTTCTTGTGGCGGACGGTGAAAAGGCGCTGTTTCTGCGCAACGATCTGGATGCGCAGGACCCTGACCTGAACGTCCTGCAACAGGAAGAGCAGGACAACCCCTCGGATCGGGAGCAATCGGCAAACCGCCCCGGTCGGATGCACGACACGGGTGTGGGCCAGCGCTCTGCCATGGATGACACGGATTGGCACGAATTGGCGAAGGAGCGTTTCGCGGACGAGCTGGCCGAGATCCTTTACCAGAAGGCCCATAAGGGCGCGTTCGAAAAGCTGGTGATCGCGGCGCCGCCCGCCACGCTGGGGGAATTACGCGACAAGATGCACAAGGAAGTCTCCTCGCGCGTGATTGCGGAAATCCCCAAGACCTTCACCAACCACCCGATCGACAAGATCGAACAGCTGATCAAGGCAGAGCTGGAAAACAGCTAGTTTTCGCCGCGACAGCGGTGCCCTGTCCCTGATCTGCCGCCTTCCGCTCAGTTTCCGGGCGGAGTGCGGCCGCTTTTTCAGACGGCAATGGCCAGTTTGCCGCGCAGCGTCTCGATCACCTGATCTGCCGAACCGGCGGACCCCACGAAATCCAGCAGGGATGCGTCGGCAAAGCCGTTGCCTACCACGTGGTCCAGCAGCTCTTGCAGCTTGTCCCAGTAGCCATTCACGTTCATCAGCAGGATGGGCTTGTCGTGCAGGCCAAGCTGACGCCATGTCAGCACTTCGAAAAACTCGTCCAGCGATCCCGCGCCGCCGGGCATGACCACGATGGCATCCGCGTTCATCACCATGACCTTCTTGCGCTCGTGCATCGTTTCGGTCACGATAAATCGCGTCAGGTCCACCTTGCCGACCTCGGCGCGAAGCAGATGTTCGGGGATCACGCCGAACGTGTCGCCACCCGCGGCCTGTGCGGCACGCGCAACTGCCCCCATCAGGCCGACATCGCCCGCCCCGTAAACCAGCCGCCAGCCTTCATTCGCCAGTGCGGTGCCCAGCCGTTCGGCCTCTTGGTGATATGCCGGGTCGCCGCCGCTGCGCGAGCCGCAATAGACACAGACAGACCGGGTAGGGTTGGTGGCCATTCGTGAGCGCTCCGTATTGTGTTGCAGGTTTTGATTCCTGATACCCTTGTTGGTATACACGCTCAACCGGGCAGGGGAGGTAGCGGCATTGTGTCGTCCATGCGCCTGATCACGATGGGCCCGGTGCGAAAAAGGAACGCGATGAACAAGTTGGCCAGCATGACGCTTGGGGGCGTGGCTGCGGTTGGCGGTGCGGGGGTGGTCGCCCTTGTTGCGGTTGCCATCAATGGCGATACCGCGCCCACCGCGCCGCGCGCCACCGATGAACCGGCCGCGATTGCGGCAAGCCCCGAGGCCCCGGTCCCTGCGGCGATCCCCGCAGCCCTGTCCAAAGCGGCAGAGGAAGCAGGGTCTGGCGCTGCGATGGGTGCGGCCGACTATCCCGGTTTCGACGTTGTGCGCATCGCGCCCGATGGCGAGGCGCTGATCGCCGGCATGGCCGTGGCGCAATCGAAGGTTCTGCTGCTGCTGGATGGCGAGGAGCATGACAGTGTCGACACCGATGCCGAGGGTCGCTTTGTCAGCTTTCTGACGCTTCCGCCCAGCGACCAGCCGCGCGTGCTGAGCCTGCGCATGATCACCGCGCAGGGCAGCACCGACTCAGAAGACCGGGTGATCATCGCCCCGCGCTCTGTTCAGGCCGCGCCCGAGCCCAAGCCCGATACCGGGGCAGAGGCCGGAGCGGCAGATCAGGTCGCGGCCCTTGCGACGCAGACGCCAGCAACCCAGCAGCAGACGCCCGCGCCGCAGGCCGAAACCCCCGGCCAGACGCCGGAACCTGCGCTGGTCGATGCAATTCAGGAACCGGTCAGTCGCACGGATCTGGCGGATGACACGGCACCTGAAACGGGCGAACAGGATCAGGCTGTAAGCGCCCGCCAACCCCCGGACAGGGTGCGCGCCGCCACGCCGGATGCCGTGCCTGCACCTCAACCGGCCCCGGAAGGGCCGGAGAAGAGCGCGGCCGCAGACTCAGACACTCCGCCCGCCGATGCGCCACAGGCTGATGCCACGGCGTCGCCCGATACCACGGATGGCGAAGACGCGCAGGCTCTGGCAGGCGAGGGGGGCACCACGGAAACCTCCGCCTCAGGTGCCGCCAGCTCGACCGCGCAGGCCGAAACAGTACAAGCTGAAACAGTACAAGTCGAAGCTGTACAGGCCGAGACAGAGCAGGTCGAAACAGAGCAGGCCGAGACAGTACAGGCCGGGATAGAGCCAGAAGCACCCCCCCAGCTGACTGCCGCAGCGGTCAGCGCGACCGCAACGGCGGTGGCGCAGACTGCCGCCACCGATGCCCTGTCCCCCGCTGCACAACCGGACCAGGCAGGCACCACCCCCATTCCGGCGCAGCCGCCCGCCGGGGATGCCGCGACAGCGCCGCGTATCGACAGCAGCCCCGCACCTGCACCGCTGGCCCCGACTGTCCTGCTTGCCAACCGGCAGGGCGTGCGCGTGCTGCAATCGGGAAAGACCGTGCAGGACACCGATCAGGTGGCGCTTGACGCGATCACCTATTCCGACGAAGGCGAAGTGGCGCTTTCGGGGCGCGGCAGCGGGCAGGGCTTCGTGCGGGTGTATCTTGATAACACGCCCATCACCACTTCGCGCATCTCCGAAGATGGCAACTGGCGCGCAGAGCTGCCCAATGTCGATACGGGCGTCTACACGCTCAGGGTGGATGAGGTGGGCGCCGATGGCGCCGTGACCAGCCGCGTCGAAAGCCCGTTCAAACGCGAGGCACCCGAGGCGCTGGCCGACGCGATTGGCGAGGCCGGGCAACCGCTCAAGGCGCTGACCGTTCAGCCCGGAGACACACTCTGGGCCATTGCCACGAACCGCTATGGCGACGGCTTTCAGTATGTGCAGGTCTTCCGCGCCAATGCGGACCGGATCCGCAACCCCGACCTGATCTACCCCGGTCAGGTCTTCGCCCTGCCAGAGCCCGAACCCGGCCCAACGCCCGAAACACCCCCCGGCGAATAGCCTGCGCGCCATCCCTGCGCACAGCGCCTGCGCATATCGCGCACTGGTCTTTCGGCGGCGCAGGACCTATCTGTTTCGCGATCAAGCAGAAAGTTTCCCATGCCCGCAGACACCACCGCTGCCAGCGCCGCGCAACCTACGGCCCAGGCCGAGCGCAAATCCTCCTGGCGGACCATCCGCAAAGTCGCCCCCTATCTCTGGCCGAAAGATCCCGCCTGGGTTCGCCACCGGGTGGTCTGGGCGATGGTCATGCTCATCATCTCCAAGATTGTCGCGGTCGGCACGCCGATGCTCTACAAGGGCGCGGTCGATGCGCTGAGCGGCGAGGGCGTCTCGCCCCTGATGCTGGGGGCGGTCGGGCTGACCATCGCCTATGGCATGGCGCGGCTGATGTCGGTGGGCTTTCAACAGCTGCGCGACGCGATCTTTGCCCGTGTCGGCCAGCGCGCCCTGCGCATGCTGGCGCTGGAAACCTTCACCCATATCCACCGTCTTTCGATGCGCTACCACATCACCCGCAAGACCGGCGGGCTGAGCCGCATCATCGAACGCGGGGTCAAGGGCGTCGAATTCCTGCTGCGCTTTCTGCTCTTCAGCATCGGCCCGCTGATCCTGGAGCTGACGCTTGTCGCCGCGATCTTCTTCTTCGTCTTCGATGTCTGGTACCTTGCGGCGGTCGTCGTGACCATTGCGCTATATGTCTGGTTCACCTTCACCGTCACCGAATGGCGGGTAAAGCTGCGCCGGCAGATGAACGATCAGGACACGGACGCCAACCAAAAGGCGATCGACAGCCTGCTCAACTTTGAGACCGTCAAATATTTCGGCGCCGAAGAGCGCGAGGCACGGCGCTATGACGCCGCTATGGCCGGGTATGAAACCGCCGCGATCAAGACCGCGACCTCGCTTGCCTTTCTCAACTTCGGCCAGTCGCTGCTGATCACCGGCGGCCTTGTCGTCGTGATGGTGCTGGCGGCGATGGGCGTGCAATCGGGCGATCTTACCGTGGGCGATTTCGTCATGGTCAACGCCTACATGATCCAGATCACCATGCCGCTGAACTTTCTTGGCACCGTCTACCGCGAGATCCGGCAGGCGCTGGTCGATATGGGGCAGATGTTCGACCTTCTGGAACAACCGGCCGAGGTGACCGACAAGCCCGGCGCGCCGAAACTGGCGGTCAATGGCGGGGTGGTCAGCTTTGACAATGTGGCCTTTGGCTATGACGCCGACCGCCATATCCTCAAGGGCATCTCGCTTGACGTGGGCGCGGGCGAAAGCGTGGCGCTGGTCGGCCCTTCGGGGTCCGGCAAATCCACCATCGGGCGGCTCTTGTTCCGGTTCTACGATGTCGATGGCGGGGCAATCCGCATTGACGGGCAGGACCTGCGCGACGTGACCCAGCAAAGCGTGCATGATGCCATCGGGGTCGTGCCGCAGGACACGGTGCTGTTCAACGACACGATCCGCTACAACATCGCCTATGGCCGCGACGGCGCGACAGAGGCCGAGGTGATCGAAGCCGCCCGTGCCGCGCAGATCCACGATTTCATCGCCTCGCTGCCCGACGGCTACGACACCACCGTGGGCGAGCGCGGGTTGAAACTGTCGGGCGGCGAAAAGCAACGCGTGGGCATCGCCCGGACCTTGCTGAAGAACCCGCCGATCCTTTTGCTGGACGAGGCGACATCCGCGCTGGATACCGAGACCGAACACGAGATCCAGGGGGCGCTGTCGCGCGCCGCCGAAGGCCGGACCGTCATCACCATCGCGCACCGCCTGTCGACCATCGCCGATGCGGACCGAATCGTTGTGCTCGAAGCCGGAGAAGTCGTCGAACAAGGCACGCATGACGCGCTTCTTGCGCGGGGCGGGCGCTATTCCCAGCTCTGGGCGCGCCAGCAAGCCGAAGAAGACGCTGCGTAACAACCACCTGAGGGCGAGTTGGTTTGTCCGCGGGCGCGCAAAAGGTGCAGTGCCGCTCAAAAGTTTGACATTTTCTTAAAAATCATAAAAAATGTCCGTGAACGAGTTTATTTGGTTGATGGTGATGAAAATGAATGCGCAAAAATGGCTGCTTTGCAGTGCCTTGGCCTTTGGTGGCGGCACGGCTGCATCCGCTGCAACGCTTGACGGAATGTCGATCGATGTCAGCTCGCCTCATGGCAGCTGTTTCTCGGTGTCCGTCGGTGCGGGCAACGAATGCGAGATCTACGACAACGAAGCTGGGGATGACAACGGCGTTCTGGTCGATGTGACCAGCAACGGTATCCTTTTCTCGTTTGTGGACTACGAGGCCAACCCGTCGAAGTACTGGGACTTTGCGCCATTTCAGTTCGACATCGTCGTGTCGGGCTTGCAGGGCTTCACGATGACCTCTTACTCCTATACCGAGTTCGGGTTCAGCGAGACATCGCTTTTGTCTGCGGTTCAGACCGCTGCGGGTGAAATCACCGTCGATTTCGATGACAAGTATTTCGACGGCGGGTGCCAGAACGGTTATCTCTGCGCCACGCTCGAAGTGTTTGGCACGGTCGAGGATCAGCCAATGTCGCCCGTTCCGCTGCCCGCAGCCCTGCCGATGCTTCTGGCGGGTCTGGGTGGGTTCGGCGTGATACGTCGCCTGCGCCGCAAGGCCGACTGAGACGGGCAGCCGCCTGACATCTTCTGAAAGACCTGACCGGGCCGCTTATTCAGCGGCCCGAAGTTTTGCGTCTGACAGGATTTCGGGCCGCAGCTCGTCCTCGTCTTCCCACACGATTGTCGGTGCCTTGATCCGGCGGGCGGCGCGGCGCAGCGCCCAGTCCTGCGCGGCCGCACTCGACCGGCCCATCGACAGCTTCGCCAGAAGCCGCGCGAACCAGCCGACATAGGTCACGAACCAGACCCGCAGCGCCAGCAGCGAAGGTGTCACCACCAGCGTCAGCACCGTGGCGATCCCCAGCCCGAAGACCACCGCCGTTGCCAGCTGTTTCCACCACAGCGAGGTCGGGCTGTCGATCGAATAACCGCCATTGATGAAATCAAGGCTCAGCCCGAACATCATCGGTGCCAGCCCCGCCATCGTCGTGATCGTGGTCAGCAGGACGGGGCGGATGCGGTCCTCTGCGGTGCGGATGATCGCCTCGATCCGGGGCATGTAGCGCGCGTAATCCTGATAGGTGTCGATCAGCACGATATTGTTGTTCACCACGATGCCCGCCAGCGCCACGATCCCCGTACCGGTCATGATGATCGAAAAGCTCTGATCCATCACCAGCATCCCGATCAGCACGCCGGTCGTGGACAGCACCACCGCCAGCAGCACCAGCACCGAATTGTAGAAACTGTTGAACTGCGCCAGCAGGATGATGAACATCAGCCCCAGCGCGCCAAGGAAGGCCTGCCCGAGGAAGGCCTGGCTTTCGGCCTGATCCTCCTGATCGCCGGTCCATTCCCAACTGATGCCAGCAGGGAAGGGCGCGCTGTCCAGCCAGTCCGTCATCACGGCGATGCGTTCATTGGCGTTCAAGGGGCTGGTCTTGAGCGCGGCAATGTCCACCTCTGCCGCCGGATCCGTCAGCGAAACGATGTCAAAGCCGAACTCCCCGCCTTCTATATCCGGCGTGCCCGTGCTGTCTTCGCTCCGCGCTTTGCCGATGCCGACGCTGCGCTCTGTCTCATCGGGCTGAACCTCTTTCAGCACGACCAACCCGTCCACCACATCCGCCTTCACGTCGAAATAGCGTTTCTGGTCGACGCGGTTGATCTCTGCCAGCTTGGCCACCGGGCGCCGTGTGATGAAATTGGACAAGGGCACAAGCCCGTCTGCCGTGCGCACCTTCAGCGTGTCCAGCGTGGACAGCACGCGGTCTTTTTCGGGCAGGCGCACGCGGATCTCGATCTCTTCGTCAGAGCTGGGAACCCGCATCGTATCCAGCAGAATGCCACGCGTCACAAGCTGCACCATCGCGCCCACGGTGGCCACATCGGCGCCGTAGCGCCCGGCCTTTTCGACATCCACGTCGATCTGCCAGTCGATGCCGGGCAGGGGCCGCGTGTCCTCGATCAGGGTCAGGCCCGGCGTGTCCTCGAAATGCGTCCGTGCGACATCGGTCGCGGTCAGCAGGTCCTGCCAGTTGTCGCCTTTGAGGCGCAGATGCACCGGCTTGCCGCTGGCAGGCCCCATGGCGAGGTTCAGGATCTCGATCTCGATCCCCGGCAGCGCCTCCAGTTGCTCTGTCAGCTCTGCCAGCACCACGTCGCCATCCAGTTCCGGCACGTCGCGGCGATCTTCCCATGGCACGGTTTCCAGCTGGATCTGGCCCACCGTATCCTTGGGCGATTGCGCGCCGCCGGTATTGGAATTCAGCCCCCCGTCGCCCGCAAAGGCAAAGGCCGTCTGCACGCCGGGATGGGCCAGCACGATCTCTTCCGCCTCGGCCAGAAGCGCGTCTTTTTCCGTAAGGCTCAGGTTACCGCGCGCGCGGACATAAACAATAGCCTGTTCCGGCTCGCTCTCCACAAAGAAATCGACGCCGTTATTGTTCTCGCCGAAATAGGCGAAGACGCTGCCGACAAAGATCGCGACGGCCGCGATGGTCACCAGCGGCATCACCGGGTTGCCCGCGATCAGCCAGATAACCCAGCCGAACGGCTTGCGGCGATAGCGCCCGCGCACGCGCGTGGCGCGACGTTCGATCCGCGCGGCGCTCATCACGATAGAGGCAAAGACCGCCGCCAGAGCGAAGGGCAGGCCAAGCGCCAGCACCCCGACGAGAATGCCAAGGATGCCCCCCTCATCCGAGAAGGCCCATGCCGCCAGCGGCCCGAAGGGCAGGATATAGTCGGGGTTCAGCGCCTGCATCGCCCCCGCGAACAGCGCCAGAAGGGCAACCGGCACCAGCAGCGCGCGGGCAATCCAGGGCAGGCGGCGGCGCAGTACGGCGCTGGCATTGCCCAGCATGCGGCTGAAACGCCCCGTGACGCCGCCCATGACCGGCAGATAGACCAGCGCCACCACCAGCGAGGCGGACAGAACGAAGATCAGCGTGACCGGCAGCATCCCCATGAACTGCCCCGGCACGCCCGGCCAGAACAACATCGGCAAAAAGGCGCATAGCGTCGTCGCGGTAGAGCTGACCACCGGCCAGAACATCCGCTTGGCCGCCTCGACATAGGCATGCATCGGGCCCACGCCGTCGCTGATGCGCTTGTCGGCATATTCCACCACAACGATGGCCCCATCGACCAGCATGCCCACGGCCAGGATCAACCCGAACATGACGATATTGGAAATACTGATCCCCATGACGGCCAGCATCGCGAAACACAGCAAGAAAGAGGTCGGGATCGCAAAACCCACCAGCAGCGCGGGCCGCGTGCCCAAGGACGCCAGCACCACGATCATCACCAGCGCAATCGCCGTCAGGACGGACCCTTCAAGCTGGCTCACCATTGATGCCACGGTGCGCGACTGGTCATTGGAGGTGCCCACGCGCACGGCGGCCTGCAATTCGGGCGGCCATTCGGCCTTGGCATCCTCGACGATTTGCGTCACCTCGGCGGCGGTGTCGATCAAGTTGAAGCCCTTGCGCTTGACCACTTGCAGCGCGACGGTCTGCTCGCCGTTGAACCGCGCCGTGCCGGTGCGATCCTCGAATGTCAGCTGTATCTGCGCCAGATCGCCCAGCGTGACCACCCGGTCGCCATTGGTCTTGACCGGCAGGTCATACACATCACGCGCATCGTCAAAGCTGGATGGGATCTTGACGCTGAACGCGCCCTGATCGGTCTCGATCTCGCCCGCCGCGATCAGCTGGTTGTTGTTCTGCACGACAGAGATCAGCTCTCCGGCTGTGACATTATAGGATTCCAGCCGCAGCGGATCGATCACCACTTCCAGCATCTCGTCGCGATTGCCCGCGATGGCGGCCTCCAGCACCGCGTCCAGACCCTCGATCCGGTCCTGCAATTCCTTGGCAACCCGCGTCATCGTGCGTTCCGGCACGGCGCCGGTCAGGTTGACGATGACAATGGGGAATTCGGAAAAGTTGATCTCATTGATCGAATATTGTTCGGCCCCGGTGGGAAAGTCGGCCTCGGCATTGGACATCGCATCGCGCACATCGGCCATGGTCTTGGTCTTGTCCCAGCCGAATTCGAATTCCAGCGCGACCCCGGCATAACCCTCGGACGCGGTCGAGGACATGGTCTTCAGCCCGTCAAGATCGGCCAGTTCGGTTTCCATCGGCTTGACCAGCAGCGTCTCGCTATCCTCGGCGGAAATGCCGGGGAAGGGGACAGAGACAAACAGCGCCGGGATCTCGATATCCGGCTCGCCCTCCTTGGGCAGCACGGCATAGGCCGTGGCGCCGACGGCCAGCGACAGCACGATGAAGGCGATGACCATCCGGGCACGTTCTGACGCCCAGTCGACGATACCGGTCATTGGGTGACCTCTTTGAAAGTGGCGGCCACGGGCACGCCGTCGATCACGTATTCCTGCCCCACGGTGATGATGTCGACCACATCCGGCAGGCCGGAAACCAGCACGCCCTCGCGGGTGTCGCGCATCAATGTCACCGGCATGAAGAGCGCAACCTCGCCCTCTGCCACGGTGCGCACACCCAGCGCGCCCTGGTCATTCAGCGTCAGCGCCGATTGCGGTAAAAGATGCGCCATCGCGCCCTCGGCCTCGATCAGGATCTCGGCGGTCTGGCCCGCGCGCAAGGACAGCGCCGGGTTGGGCACCTCGACCTCGACGCGGAAGGTGCGCGTGGTCTCGTCGGCGCTGCGCGACAGGAAAGTGACGCGGCCCTGTGTCTGCTCGCCCCCCGTCAGGCGGGCGCCCGCGCGGGCGCCGATTTCGATCCGGGCGACCTCGGTTTCGGGCACGAAAGCCACCAGCTTGATCGGGTCAAGCTGGATGACCGTGCCGCAGATGCCGCCCGCCTGCAAAAGGCTGCCAATCTCGGCCGTGTCGCTTTCCAGCAGGCCTTCGAACGGGGCCATGATCTCAAGCCGTTCGATTTCCTTTTTGGCCGAGGCCACCGCGGCCTCTGCTGCTTCGATCCCGGCCTGCGCGCTTTCCAACCCGGATTTCGCCGATTCGACAGATGCCTCGGCAGAGCTGACAGCCGCCTTGGTCGTGGCCACACGGGTGGCCGAGGCAAACCCGTCCTGTCGCAGCGACGAGGCGGCATTGTCATTGATCCGCGCCTCTTCCAGCCGGGCCTGCGCCTCGACCACGCGGGCCTGCGCTTCGGGCACGCGTGCGCGCGCCTCTGCCAGCCGCGCCTCGGCCTCGGCAAGCGAGGCTTCGCGCGTGCCCGGCTCCAACCGGCACAAAAGCTGCCCTTCATTGACGAAAGACCCTTTGCGCAACGGCTCTGACATCACGCGGGCGGTGGTTTCGGACCGCACCTCGACCTGCCGTGCGGCCGTGGTTTCGCCGCGCAGAACCACGGCGCTGTCAACTTCGCGGGCAACCGATCGCAGGGCGATCACCGATACTGTGCCCGGGCGGGTGGTCTCTGCCTCTTGCTCTTGCGCCTCGGGTGCGGGGACCTCTGCCGCCTCTTCGGTGGCGGGGGCGGGTGCCTCGTCACCCAGCAAGGCTGCCGGCGTCATCTGGCGCGCGAATTCCAGCAAGGCCTCGCGCTGGAACACCACGGCAAACAAGAGTGCGGACACCAAAATCGCGGTGATAATCGAGATGATCCGCATGACATTCCTTCCAGACCTGTGGCGCACGCAGCCGTGTGGACCCGTGCTTGAACACCTGAAGTCAATACGTCGCGCTGAACTATTCGGTTCAAAATAAACTTTTCTGCACTGCCGCGCAAGAGAGCATGCACCGCGCGCCCTGTCAGGAGCGATCCGGCAATTGATGTGGACTTGGCACTGTGCCCCGCAACCGTTAAGAGGGGGCAAAACCAGTGGTATAGACCGCCACCATCCGCAGACAGGGGCCGCTTGTGAGCAATACCGACAGTTTCATCGATGAGGTGACCGAAGAGGTCCGCCGCGACAGGCTCTTTGCGCTGATGCGGCGCTATGGCTGGATTGCGGTTCTGGTGGTGATCCTGCTGGTGGGCGGGGCTGCGTGGAATGAATGGCGCAAGGCCAGCGCGCGGGCCTCTGCCGAACAGCTTGGCGATGCCATTCTGTCGGCGCTGGAACAGGACGACTCGCAAGAGCGCGTGACAGCGCTGGACGCGATAGAGGCGCCCACGCCCGGCGGGAAGGCCCTGCTGAACCTTCTGAAAGCTTCGGAACAGGCGGGCGCCGGGGATGATGCGGGCGCGCGCGGCAGTCTGGATGCGATCAGCGCCGACAGTGACGTGCCCGAAATCTATCGCCAGATCGCGGCCTTCAAGGCGCTGACGCGGGGGAATGCCAACATGTCGGCAGAGGATCGCCGCCTGCGCTTTGAGGCGCTGGCCACGCCGGGAAGCCCCGTGCGCGTGCTGGCCGAAGAACAACTGGCCTTGATCGACATCGAAACCGGCGACACCGAGGCGGCTCTGGCGCGGCTTCAGGCGATCCTCGAGGATGCCGAGATCACCTCGGGCTTGCGTCTGCGGGCAACTCAGTTGATTGTTGCGCTTGGTGGCACGCCGGTCGAGACATCTGCCGGTTAAGGCAGGCAGGCTGGGCCAAAAGGTTCCGGATCAAGTCCGGAACGCGACGAACAAGGGGACGAATGCGGTGCTGAGAATAAGCGGGATGGCCGGTTTGGCGGGGCTGGTGCTGCTTGGCGCCTGCGGAGAGCGTGAAGTTGTATTGCCCGGCGAAAGGCTGGGCGTGCGCGAGGTTCTGCAATCCGAAGAAGGTTTCATTGACCAGTCCGAGGCGCTGAATGATGGCGTCAACCGGGCCGAGGCGATTTCGCTACCGGCCATGTCCACCAATGGCAGCTGGCCGCAGGCCGCGGGCAGCCCCCTGTTCCGCGTGGATCATGCGCGGCTGTCAAGCAGCCTTACTCCCGTCTGGAGCGCCAATATCGGGCAGGGCGACAAGCGCCGTGTGCGCATCTCCACCGATCCGGTGGCCGATGCGGGCCGCATCTTTACCATGGACAGCGCCTCGACCGTGACGGCAACGGGCACCGATGGTGCGACGCTGTGGCAGGCATCCGTGGCGCCTGCGCGCGACGGTGTGGGCGATGCGGGCGGCGGCGGGCTGGCCGTCGGCGGTGGCAGGCTTTTCGTCACTTCGGGCTTTGGCACGCTGACAGCACTTGATCCCGCCACCGGCGCCGAGATCTGGCAGCAGAAGCTGGAGGCGACCGGCACCGGCACGCCCAGCTATCATGATGGCATCGTCTATGTCGTGTCGGGCGACAGCACCGCCTGGGCGCTGGAAGCCGATACCGGCCGCATCCGTTGGCAGCTGGACGGCTTCGCCGATATCACCAACGTGTCGGGCGGCCCCGCGCCGGTTGTCAGCGACAAGCAGGTGGTCTTTTCCTTCGGGTCCAACGAGCTGCAATCGACCTTCCGCGAGGGCGGCATCCGGTTGTGGAGCACCTCTCTCGCAGGTCAGCGCCAGGGCTCTGTCGCGGCCACTGTCAGCGATGTGACGGGCGATCCGATGCAGGTTGGCAACGTGATCTATGCGGGCACCCATTCGGGCCGCACCATGGCGCTGAACGCCGATAGTGGCGAACGTCTGTGGACGGCCCGCGACGGCGCGCTGGACGGGCTCTGGGCCACCGGTGGATCGGTGTTCTTCGTCTCTGACCGCAACGAGCTGCTGCGGCTGGATGCCAGCGATGGCAGCCGGATCTGGTCCACGCCGCTGCCCGGCTATACCCGCGAGAACCGCCCACGCAAGCGCAAGGCGATCCACGCGCATTACGGCCCCATCCTTGCGGGCGGGCGGCTGATCGTCGCCTCCTCTGACGGGCAGATCCGCAGCTTTGATCCGGTCAGCGGCGCGCTGGCAGGGTCGGTTGCCATCCCCGGCGGGGCCAAGTCGCGGCCCATCGTGATGGGCGGTGTTCTGTATGTCGTGTCGGGCAATGGGCAACTCCACGCTTTCCGTTGACGCGAAATTGCGCTATCGGGGCTGTCTGACGCGCCTTGGAGCCTGATAATGTCTTTCACCCTCGCCATCGTGGGCCGCCCGAATGTGGGCAAATCCACGCTGTTCAACCGCCTTGTCGGCAAACGTCTGGCCTTGGTCGATGACCAGCCGGGGGTGACCCGCGACCTGCGCGAAGGCGATGCGCGCCTTGCCGACCTGCGCTTTACGGTGATCGACACCGCCGGGCTGGAAGAGGCCACGGACGAATCCCTGCAAGGCCGGATGCGCAAGCTGACCGAACGCGCGGTGGATATGGCCGATATCTGCCTGTTCATGATCGACGCGCGGGTGGGGGTGACCCCGACCGACGAGGTGTTTGCCGAGATCCTGCGCAAACGCGCCAAACACGTGATCCTTGCCGCCAACAAGGGCGAAGGCTCTGCCGCCGATGCGGGCGTGATCGAAGCATGGGGCCTGGGCCTTGGCGAGCCGATCCGCCTGTCCGCCGAACATGGCGAGGGGCTCAACGACCTTTACCTGCATCTAATGCCGCTGGCCGACGGCTTTGCCGAACGCGCCGCCGAAGACGCGCCAGAGGTTGACGTCACGCTGGACGAGGACGAGGCAGAGGCGGGCGAGGACGGCCCCGTGCTGCGCCCGATCACCGAGGCCAAGCCGCTGCAGATCGCTGTGGTGGGCCGGCCCAATGCGGGCAAGTCGACGCTGATCAACCAGATCCTTGGCGAAGACAAGATGCTGACCGGGCCTGAGGCCGGGATCACGCGCGATGCCATCTCCAGCCGGACAAGCTGGGAAGGGACGCCGATGCGGATCTTCGACACCGCCGGCATGCGCAAGAAGGCCAAGGTGCAGGACAAGCTGGAGAAACTCTCTGTTTCTGACGGCCTGCGCGCCGTGAAATTCGCCGAGGTCGTGGTCGTGCTGCTGGATGCGGCGATCCCGTTCGAAAGCCAGGACCTGCGCATCGCGGATCTGGCCGAGCGCGAAGGCCGCGCCGTGGTGATCGCGGTGAACAAATGGGATATCGAGGAAGACCGTCAGGGCAAGCTGCGCGATCTCAAGGAAGCCTTTGACCGGTTGCTGCCGCAACTGCGCGGCGCCCCGCTGGTGACGGTGTCTGCCAAGACGGGCAGGGGGCTGGACCGCCTGTATGCCGCGGTGATGAAGGCGCATGAGGTCTGGAACCGGCGCGTGTCCACCGCGCAGCTCAATCGCTGGCTGACGGGCATGCTGGAACAGCACCCGCCGCCCGCACCGCAGGGCAAACGGATCAAGCTGCGCTACATGACGCAGGCCAAGACGCGGCCGCCGGGCTTTGTGGTGATGTGCTCGCATCCCGACAAGCTGCCCGCCAGCTATTCGCGCTACCTCGTCAACGGGCTGCGCGAGGATTTCGACATGCCGGGCACGCCGATCCGGCTGTTCATGCGCGGACAAAGCGACAAGAACCCCTTCAAGGGCCGCCGCAAGACCAATGCGGGCGCATTGACCAAACACTTGGGCAAACGCCCGAAATAGGCGCGAGGGTGCTTCGTCCGGGGCAGGTGCCCCGGGCCACGGTGGCGTGACCAAATTGGGCGCTTCCGCGCGCTTTTTATTCAGCAGATGGCAGCGTGACGCGTAAGCCTTCCGGGCGGTGATCCGGCAGGTCGCGGCTGCGATTCGCGGATGCGGTTCCTCGCGGAAGCTGCGCGGATTCCGGGCCTTGCGCCCTGAGAAAACACGCATTGAAACCCGGGCGAAATCCCGCCGGTTGGGCCCTGTTGCAGGGCGGCGGCGGGAACCTGCACGAAGCGGTGGCGAAGGGCTGCGCAGGGCAGGTTCCGGGCAATTAAGTTTGCATTTTTTCGCCGGGATTCTCGGCGGATAGGTGCCTGCCTCCGGCGCCGTTTTGCCGATGTTGACCAAGGGTCAGTTTTGCCGGTCGGGAGGGCTTGAAGGTGGCCGTGTGAAGCACTTTGTCTTGCTTCATGACGGATGCAATGCCGTCGCAATCGCGGCCCGGGACGGGTCGCATCATCAACCGAGGAGATGACACATGAAACTCGCAGCACTTACTCTTGGCGCAGCCGTGGCCTTTGGCGCAGTTCAGGCCCATGCCGAGACCATGATCGAGGATCAGGATGCCAGCGGCACCTATTCGATGGAAGAGCTGCAGGTCGCCTATCCTGGCCTGACCGAGGATGGTTTTGCCGTGATCGACGCGTCTGGCGATGGCGAAGTGGACATGGAAGAGCTGGCCGCAGCCCGCGAGGCCGGTGTGATCGCCGAATAATGTGATAATCGGGTCCTCGCGCACAGGCGCGGGGGCCCAGAGTGCCAGCCAGGGCGCCGGGCCCCTGATCACCAACAGGGGCCCGGGCTTTGTGCGATAGCGCTATTCAGTATCGGTGCCGCGCAGGGCAAGGATGACGAGGATGCCGATGATCGCAAGCGCGGTCACCGCGACATTGAGCGGATCGGAATTGCCCACGATGATGCCGATCAGCGCCCAGATCACGGTGATGCCATAGCTGGGGGCGCGGTGCAGCGCGTATTGGACGGCCACCGCTAGGGCCAGCCCCAGCGACAGCGCCAGCAGCGCCGCAGGGGTGGCGGACATCCAGCCATACCCGCCCAGCAACAGCCCGACAGAGACGGCAGAGGCTGCTGTCAGCCACCCGGCATAGACCGCGATGGGGGCTTGCTGCCACCAGCGGTCCGTGTCGCCGGATTTGAACAGCGCCATCAGCGCCGTGCCCAGCATGGCAAAGATCAGCAGGGTGGCCAGGATCGGCGAAAGATTGGCCAGCGGGATCCAGGCCGATCCCACAGCAAGGCTGCCAAACAGCCACGGCCGCATCGGCGCCCAGTCGGGATCATCCCCGCGCCGCAGCAGGCCAAAGCCGCTGCTGGCGATCAGCCAGGCATAGATCAGCCCCCAGATCGAAAAGGCGTAACCCGCAGGCTGCACCGGCGGATCGACCTGCGGCACGGGGAAGCGGTCCGGCGGAAAGCCGTTGAAACCCTGCGACAGGAACGGGGACGCCGCGAAAGCCACGGCGGCCACGAGAACCAGAATTGCCCAGGCGCGTTTCATTCGGACATCCTTTACTCAAGCGTTCCGTCGGCGCTCAGACGGGTCTTGCCGCGCAGCCACGGGTGCAGTGCCTCGGGCAGCTCGACCGAGCCATCCTCTTGCTGCCCGTTCTCCAGCACCGCGATCAGGCAGCGCCCCACGGCAAGGCCCGACCCGTTCAGCGTGTGCAGGAATTCCGGCTTGCCGCCGCCTGCGGGTTTGAACCGCGCATTCATCCGGCGCGCCTGAAAATCGCCGCAGACCGAGACAGAACTGATCTCGCGGTAAGTGTTCTGCCCGGGCAGCCAGACCTCGATGTCATGGGTGCGGCGCGCGCCAAAGCCCATGTCACCGGTACAAAGCACCACCGTGCGGTAGGGCAGGCCCAGCCGTTCCAGAATGCCCTGCGCACAGCCGGTCATCCGGTCCAGCTCTGCACGGCTATGATCGGGATGGGTGATGCTCACCATCTCGACCTTCTCGAACTGGTGCTGGCGCAGCATGCCCGCAGTGTCACGCCCGGCGCTGCCTGCCTCCGACCGGAAGCATTGCGAATGGGCGACATAGCGGCGCGGCAGCGTGTCTTCGTCCACCGTCAGCCCGTGCACGATATTGGTCAGCGTCACCTCGGAGGTGGGGATCATCCACCAGCCATTCGTCGTCTGATAGCTGTCCTCGCCGAATTTCGGCAATTGCCCCGTGCCCAGCATCATCTCTTCGCGCACCAGAACGGGGGTCCAGGTCTCGGACAGACCGTTTTCCTCGACATGCGTGTCCAGCATGAACTGCGCCAGCGCCCGGTGGACACGTGCAACGCCGCCCGACAGCACGACGAACCGCGCCCCCGACAGCTTGGCCGCGGTCTCGAAATCCATGCCCGGCTTCACACCGTCCAGATCGTAATGCTCCTTCGGGGCAAAACTGAACGCGCGCGGCGTGCCCCAGCGGTGGATCTCGACATTATCGTCCTCATCCGCACCATCGGGCACGTCGTCATAGGGCAGGTTGGGAATGCCCATCAGCAGCGCGCCAAGCCGGTCGTCCTCGGCCTTGGCCTTTGCCTGCATCTCGGCCATCTCGGCCTTTTTCGCGGCCACCAGCGCGCGCAGGCGTTCGAACTCTGCCTCGTCGCCCCGACCCTTGGCCGCGCCCACTTCCTTGGAGGCCTTGTTCTGCTCGGCCTGCGCGGTCTCTGCGGCATGGATCGCGGCCCGGCGCGCCTCGTCAATGGCCAGCACCTCGGACGAGACGGCAGCAATCCCCCTGCGCGACAGCGCCGCATCGAAAGCGGCGGGGTTTTCGCGGATGGCACGGATGTCATGCATCTGTCTGGTCCTTCATGATGAATCAGTCTTCGCGGGCGTTATGCACCAGATTTCCGGCGCATGGTACAGTCGGTTTTGTCGCTTTCCGGCATGCTCCGGCCCGGGCGCTGGTTTCGGCGGGGTTTCGCAAAGCCTGCCGCCGGCAAAGGCTGCATCCCGGCACGGCCCGTCACTCCAGACCCGTTTCCATCTGCACCAGTACCCAGATGGTGACGGGCGCGCCTATGCTGGCCCGCCCGTTGGTGCCGTTCACAACGCCCACCACCTGCCATTCCCCGTCGATCTGTTGCAGGATCGGCCCGCCGGAATTGCCGCTGCGCGCCGGACAGCCCAGCCACAGCTGCGCCCGGCTCAGCCTGTCGCAATCAAACCGCGCGCCCAGCCGGTGAGGCCGCGTGTCCTGATAGCCCAGCATCGCCGCCTGCGCCCAGACAGGCGACGCGACGGGCAGCGGCGCAACCGTCAAGGGGCGCTCCAGCCACATCAGCGCAATATCGTCAGGGCCGGGGGTGAACGCATAGCCCGGATGCACCCGCACCCGCGCGGCCTTGGCATGATCGGCATATTCTCCGCCCAGCCAACCTGCGACAAAATGCAGCCGGTCCAGAGGCACGCTGCCGTCGCCTTTCATCACGCAATGCGCCGCCGTCAGCACCAGATCCGGCTCGATCAACGTGCCAGAGCACGACGCCCGCCGGTTAAAGCCCCCCTGATTGACCCGCCCCACGGCCTGCCAATCGGCATGATCCTCGAGCGGCAAGGCCGGCAACTCGGCCAATGCCTGCCCGCCAAAAAGTAACCACGTGGCCGCAAAGATTAAGTTTGTGAAAATGCAATTTACATGCCGAAATTTCACCATGGCTATGTGGCCTCGATGATTTTTCGTCGATCGTGATGTTTGAGTAGTGGTCGCGAGTGGACATTCTTATACCCATTTCTGTCCATCCAAATACCCCAACGCACCTCGAAAGCTCTCCATCCGGTTTTTTCAGCATCAACTAATGATCTGTATCCCCACGAACTATTTCGGTTCTCAATTTTTCCTTCAAAAACTTTGTGCTTCCATGCTTTGCGCTCTTGGGCGGGCAAACTTGCTGATGCTAATCCCGCACCGGTGAAGTCGCAGCCTTTACACGAGTTGGTCTGGTCAAGATGCACACGGACAAGCTTGGTCCTTTTCAACGTTGCGCGTTCAAATCGCGCTAGCGTTAGCGGCGTATCGATCAGGTAAGCTTCTGAAAGGTCTGCTCCAGAAAACTCGGTAGCGATAAGGGATGCATCTCGCAGACCTGCACTGCGTAGTTCGGCACCCTTAAAAGATGCCCCGTCCAGCAATGTCCCTTCAAAAAGGGCATAATCGAAGTGAGTTCGGTCAAGCTGTGCGTTGCTTAGATCACAGCCTCTAAGATCGAGCCTGAAACCTACGGGCCCTTGGTTGGCAGAGAAGCTCTTCTCTAATTCCCTTTGTACAAGTGTTCGGCGGCCCAAGACCGTAAGCGCGGTCTGAATGTCACTACGCGGTTTTCCTCGCGCGTTTAGCCAATGGGTTGTCACGTTGCGGATTTTTCTAAAGGACTTCTTGGCCAATTCTGGGGTCACCAATTGGTCAAGCGGCTTTACGCCTGTCTTAGGTGCATTGTGACGGATGTAGGCGCAGAGGATTTCCATGACGCTGATGTGATCGTCGTGACTGTCCTTTGCGATGCGTTCCAGTGCATAGATCGCACCGATACGCACCTCGAGGTTGGGCTCCGAAAGTGCGACGTTTGTCCAATTCAGGGTGTTCTCGGCGTCTAGTGCCGCTCCGCGATGTAACTTTATAGGCGCATCCTTCCATTCGAAATCCCGGTGCATATCTCCGTCCAGCGTATAGAGGATGTTCCGGCCCAGCCGGTTGACCTCTTTGCTGGCACCCAAACCTTCAACAGCCTTGTTGATCCGGTCGGTGATATGGCCTTGAACCGCAATCTCCTTCTGTTCTTCCAAAGTCTTGGTCTGGTCTCTCGTTAGCTTTAGCCGACCGAGTGTTAGCGGAAAGGCAACGACGGCGCCCAACACGGTGGTTAATGCCGTGAGTTGCACCAGTAAGAAGCGCCATTCCCATACGGAAGTCGTTTCGCCTTTGTTTGGAACTGTTTCCCAGAGAATCTGCCAAATCAGCCCGAACAGGCCAGCGACTAAGATCAACAAGATTGCAAGCCAAAGCAGTGAAACGATCAAGAACAGGCCAAGTGGAATTCCCGCGACTCCCAGACGGGTTTGCAAACTGTCAAAGGGCTTGCGTTCAGGACTGCCAACTTGCAACAGAAGCGTCGTTACCACGAGGATTGCCAGTACAATACCGCCGTAAGCCGCTGCCCCCCAGAACGCCGATGACACAATTGAGACTTCGCCGGTTCCGAACTCAATCACAGATCAATTTCCTTCGCCAAAAATTTCGCGCCTCGGGCGGCTTTTCGGCAGCCTAGCCCTGTCGCGCATTGGCGGCAATGTGGGGGATTTCGGGGGGCAGAGGGCTTTTGTACATATCGGGCGTACAAAAAGCACAAAAGGCATCAATCATGCCGCCTTGCATCCGCACCCGTTCGCACATAGGTTCCGCCAGAATTTGCGGGGGTGCCCCCGTTTTGCCATTAAGGAGCATCCCATGGACGCCGTCGCGCAGTTCCTCCCTCTCATCCTGATCTTCGCGATCATGTATTTCCTTCTCATCCGTCCCCAGCAGAAGAAGCTGAAGGATCACCAGAAAATGGTGCAGGCGCTGCGTCGCGGGGACCAGATCGTGACCCAGGGCGGGCTGATCGGCAAGGTCGTGAAGGTCAAGGAAAACAACGAGTTGGAAGTTGAACTGGCCGAGGGCGTGAAGGTCCGCGTGGTGCAGTCGACCATCGCTCAGGTGCTGTCCAAGACCGAACCTGCGAACACCTGATCTGCCCAACATATCCCCTTGACGGAGCGGCCTGATGCTGCAAATCGACCTCTGGAAGCGCGTGCTGATCTGGGCAGTCTGTGCCGTTGGCCTGCTTCTGGCCATGCCCAACGCCTTCTACAACCGCGTCGAGACGCATAACGATGCCGTCACGGCGATAGAGGTTCAGGGCGAGACCCCGGAACTTGTCCAGAAATCAGGGGCTTGGCCGTCTTTCCTGCCATCGTCCCTGGTCAATCTGGGGCTTGATTTGCGGGGCGGTGTGCATCTGCTGGCCGAGGTTCAGGTCACCGATGTTTACCAGGCCCGGATGGAAGCGACATGGCCCGAGCTGCGCAACGCCCTGCGCGATGCCCGCGAAGAGGTCGGCACGATCCGTCTGCAACCCTCGGATGATGACGCCCTGCGGGTAAAGATCTCGCGGCCCGAAGGGATGGCCCGCGCCATCGAAGTGGCGCGCGAGCTGTCTCAGCCGATCACGTCGATCACCGCCGCAGGCGCGCGCGATCTTGACGTGTCGGGCGAGGGGGATGTGCTGATCGTCACCCTGTCCGAGGCCGAACGGACGGCGATGGACGAGCGGACCATGCAGCAATCGCTTGAAATCATTCGGCGACGTATTGACGAGGTGGGCACGCGCGAACCCACGATCCAACGTCAGGGCGCCGACCGGATCCTGATCCAGGTGCCGGGGCTGGGGTCTGCCGAAGAGCTGATCGAGATCATCGGCACCACCGCGCAGCTGACCTTCCAGCCGGTTGTCGGGCGCGGGTCCGATCCCGACGCCTCTGTCGCGCCGGGGCAGGAAGTGCTGCCTTCGCTGGACGAGGACGGGCTGTACTACACGCTCGAATCCGCCCCCGTCGTGACCGGGGAAGAGCTGACCGACGCGCAGCCCGCCTTTGACCAGAACGGCCGGCCCGCCGTGAACTTCCGCTTCAACCCGACCGGTGCGCGCAAGTTCGGCGAATATACCGCCCAGAATATCGGCAACCCGTTTGCCATCGTGCTGGATGACGAGGTCATCAGCGCGCCCGTGATCCAAAGCCATATTCCCGGCGGATCGGGCATCATCACCGGCAATTTCACCGTCGAGGAATCGACCAACCTTGCCGTGCTGCTGCGGGCAGGGGCCTTGCCTGCCGGGCTCAATTTTCTTGAGCAACGCACCATCGGACCAGAGCTTGGCCAGGACAGCATCGACGCGGGCAAGATCGCCTGTATCGTCGCCTTCATCGCCGTGCTGGTCTTCATGTTCCTCAGCTACGGCCTGTTCGGGATCTTCGCCAATATCGCACTGCTGGTGAATGTCGGGCTTCTTTTCGGGCTGCTCAGCCTGATCGGGGCGACGCTGACCCTGCCGGGCATTGCCGGGATCGTGCTGACCATCGGGATGGCGGTCGATGCCAACGTGCTGATCTTCGAACGTATCCGCGAAGAGCTCAAATCCGCCAAGGGGCCTGCGCGGGCCATCGAGCTTGGCTATGAAAAGGCGCTGTCGGCGATCACCGATGCGAACATCACCACCTTCATCACGGCCGTCATCCTGTTCGCCATGGGCTCTGGCCCGGTGCGTGGCTTTGCCATCACGCTGGGCATCGGTATCCTGACATCCGTGTTCACCGCGATCTTCGTCACCCGCCTTCTGGTGGTGATGTGGTTCGAACGCCGTCGCCCCAAGACGATCGAGGTCTGACCCATGCGCCTGAGACTGGTACCCGAGACAACGAACTGGGATTTCTTCAGCCGCCCCAAATTGTGGCTGGGCATCTCTGTCGTGATGATCGTGCTTGCGATGCTGTCCTTCGGTCTGCGCGGGCTGAATTACGGCATTGATTTCCGCGGCGGTACGACGATCCGGACGCAAAGCGAACAAAGCGTGGATGTCGGTGCGTATCGCAATGCATTGGCCGGGCTGGAGCTTGGCGATGTCACCATTTCCGAAGTTTTCGACCCCAGCTTTGGTGACGACCAGAACGTCGCCATGGTCCGCATTCAGGCGCAGGATGACACGGACAGCGTCGCGCCCGAGACGATTCTCGCTGCCGAGGCGGCGCTGGCCGAAGTTGCCCCGGACATCAAATTCGTCTCGGTGGAATCGGTGGGCCCGAAAGTGTCGGGCGAGCTTATTCAGACAGCCGTGATCGCCGTGGCTTTGGCCATCGTATCGGTGCTCGTCTACATCTGGCTTCGCTTCGAATGGCAGTTTGCGCTTGGGGCGGTGATCGCGCTGGTGCATGACGTCGTGCTGACGATCGGTGTCTTTTCCGAAGTGGGGATCAAGTTTGATCTGGCCATCATCGCTGCCTTGCTGACCATTGTCGGCTACTCGCTCAACGACACTGTTGTGGTGTTCGACCGGGTGCGCGAAAACCTGCGCCGCTACAAGAAGAAGGATTTGAAAGACGTTCTCAATCTTTCAATCAACGAAACGCTCAGCCGGACATTCATGACCTCGATCACCACGCTGATCGCCCTGATCGCGCTCTTCGTGCTTGGTGGGGACGTGATCCGTGGCTTCGTTTTCGCGATGATCTGGGGCGTGGTCGTCGGGACCTATTCGTCGATCTTCGTCGCCTCCGCCATCCTGCTGCGGCTGGGGGTAAAGCGCGACTGGTCCAAGACGGACGGCAAGGCGGGAACGCAATTCGCGGATATTGATGCCTGACACGCTGACGCAGGTTCTGGCGACGCCGGGCTTGGTCTTCGTTGTCCTGGCAATTGCAATGGCGGGGCTTGTGCACGGCTTTGCCGGTTTCGGGTCCTCGCTGATCTTCGTGCCGGTCGCGGCGCAATTCCTGCCCTTGCCAGAGGTTGTGGTCGTGCTTGTCCTGACCGGTCTGGTCACCGTGGCCGCATTGGTGCCCCGCGCCTGGCATGATGCCGACCGGGCCGAGATCGGGTTCGTCGTTTTCGCAGCACTTCTGGCCCTGCCGGTGGGCGTTTACGCCCTGACACGGCTTGATCAGGTGCTCATGCGCTGGTTCGTCTCATTCGTGGCGGCGGGCACGCTTCTGGCCGTGTGTGCCGGATGGCGCTACTCTGGCCAGCTTAACAAGGGTGGGCTTGCCACGGTGGGGGCTGCCGCTGGCCTTCTGGGCGGCATGACGGGGCTGACCGGGCCGGTCATGATCCTGTTCAACCTTGCCGGCGGGCGCAGTGCCGCCACGATGCGCGCCAATATGATCCTGTTTCTTGCGGCGCTTGACGTCGCTTTGGTCGTGGCTTTGGCGGTATCGGGGCAGGTAACCTGGCCGGTTGTCGTAATGTCAGGGGTGCTCTGCATACCGTTTCTCTTGACCCTCACGCTGGGACAGGCATTATTTCGACCCGAACTTGAGCGGTTGTACCGAGGCGTGGCCTATGGGGTCATCGCCCTCGCTGTGCTGAGCGGTCTTCCGTTGTTCGACTGAAGGAGAAAGACATGCGTCTGAACGAAATCGTTTTCACCGACGCCCAACCTGTCGAGGGCTATGGGCCGGGATATTTTCGGATCGGCGGCAAGGTTGTGGAGGGGCCGGTCATTCTGAGCGGCGGGGGAGTACAGGGCTGGGGCGGGTATGACGACCGCGCCCCATTGCTGAAGCTTGCTGGCGAAATCGATGTACTGTTCGTCGGCACCGGAGCCGAGGTCAGGCATCTTCCGCCCGACATGCGGGAAGAGCTGGAAGCGGCAGGACTTGGGGTCGAGGTGATGAGCGCCTCTTCCGCTTGCCGGACATATAACGTGTTGTTGTCCGAAGGCCGCCGCGTGGCCATGGCCGCCCTGCCGGTCTGAACCGGGGCGCTGGCGAAACGCGGGGCGTGTACAGGATAACGGGCTTTGAAATCTGCGTGCATTTGGCGTCTTTTGCGCGCGTCCCCAATGAACTAAGCCCGCTGTCATGACATTGCATGCACAGAATCTGAGCGTGGCGCGGGGCGGTGTCGCTGTCCTCGAAGGGCTGAGCTTTGAGCTTGCGCCCGGCTCCGCCCTGATCTTGCGGGGGCCAAACGGGTCGGGCAAGACGACGCTCCTGCGCACTGTTGCCGGGTTGCAGCCGCCACTTGCCGGGCGTGTCGAGGGCGGTGGCGAGGACATCGCCTATGCCGCTCATGCCGACGGGCTCAAGGCGATGCTGAGCGTCACCGAAAACCTGTTATTCTGGGCCTCTGTCTTTGGCACCGGCGATATCGCGCCCGCATTGCGTGCCTTCGATCTTGAGGGGCTGACAGACCGGTTGGCAGGAACGCTGTCAGCCGGGCAGAAGCGGCGGCTGGGTCTGGCCCGGCTGATGGTGACAGGCCGGGCGATCTGGGTGCTGGACGAGCCGACCGTGTCGCTGGATGCCGCCTCTGTCGCGCTGTTCGCGGCGGCTGTGCGTGCGCATCTGGGGCAGGGAGGCTCTGCGCTGATCGCCACCCATATTGACCTTGGGCTGGATGCGGATGTGCTGGATGTCTCGCCCTATCGCGCAGTCTGGCGCGCACCCGAAGCAGACGAGGCTTTCCTGTGATCGCGCTGCTTCTCCGGGATTTGCGGCTTGGCGTGCGCGCGGGCGGCGGCTTTGGCCTTGGGCTTGCGTTCTTTCTGATCGTGACGGTGCTTGTACCCTTCAGTGTTGGGCCGGAAAGCGGCCTGCTGGGGCAGATCGCGCCGGGCATCCTGTGGCTGGGCGCGCTGCTTGCCTGCCTGTTGTCGCTGGACCGGATCCTTGCCCTCGACTGGGAGGATGGCAGCCTCGACCTGCTGGCCACCGCGCCCCTGCCGATGGAAGGCATCGTCAGCATCAAGGCGCTGGCGCATTGGATCACCACCGGCCTGCCTCTGGTGCTGGTGGCGCCCGCGCTTGGCGTCCTGCTGAACCTGCCGGGGCCGGGCTATCTGTGGGTGACAGTCTCTTTGCTACTGGGCACGCCTGCACTTTCGGTCATCGGGACGTTCGGCGCGGCCCTGACGGTTGGGATCAAGCGCGGCGGGCTCTTGCTGTCGCTGCTGGTCCTGCCACTTTACGTGCCGACGCTGATCTTCGGGGCAGAGGTCGCGCGGCGCGGGGCAGCCGGGCTGGACGTTGCCACGCCCCTGACCATGCTTGCCGGGATCACATTTGGCGTGATCGCGCTATTGCCATTTGCCTCTGCGGCAGTGTTGCGGATTAACCTGCGCTGAGCCATCTGTTAGGACGGCTGCGGAACCAATGTGGGAGGAGGCATGGCCTCTATCTGGGAATATGCGAACCCGGTGAAATTCATCCGGACCACCGACAGGGTGCTGCCCTGGCTGTCAGCCGCGGCCGTGGTAACATTGGTCGTGGGGCTGGTCTGGGGGTTCTTCTTCACACCTGACGATTACCGGCAGGGGTCCACCGTCAAGATCATCTACCTGCACGTGCCTGCCGCTTTGATGGCGATCAACGCCTGGCTGATGATGCTCGTGGCCTCGCTGATCTGGATCGTGCGGCGCCACCATGTCAGCGCGCTGGCCGCCCGCGCCGCTGCCCCTGTGGGCGCCGTGATGACCGTGATCGCACTGGTCACCGGGGCACTTTGGGGCCAGCCGATGTGGGGCACCTGGTGGGAATGGGATCCGCGGCTGACATCTTTCCTGATCCTGTTCCTGTTCTATCTCGGCTACATGGCGCTTTGGGCCGCGATCGAGGATGATGACACCGCCGCCGATCTGACCTCTATCCTGTGCCTTGTAGGGTCGGTTTTTGCGATCATCAGCCGCTATGCGGTGAATTTCTGGAACCAGGGCCTGCACCAGGGGGCGTCGGTCATGCGGGCCGGGGCGCTTGCGGGCGATACCGAAGAGCGTGTCAGCAATGTCTTTGCCGTGCCTCTTTTCGTCTCCATCGCCGGGTTCGTGCTGCTGTTCATCGCGCTGGTCTTTTTACGCACACAAACGGAAATCCGGGCGCGGCGGACACGCGCGCTGCTTGCCCGCGAAAGGATGAGCTGATGCCGGATCTCGGGAAATATGCAGATGTCGTTCTGTCATCCTATGCGGTGTCGCTTTTGCTGATCGTGGCGCTGGTCGCCGTCAGCATCTGGCGCGCCCGCAGGATCAAGTCAGAGCTCGACCGGGTTGAAGCAAGAGGTAAGAACCGTGGCTAAAGTCTCGCCGCTGATGATCGCGCCGCCGGCAATTTTTGCCGGGCTGGCCGTGCTGTTCTATGTTGGCATGTTCCGGGAGGATCCGCAGGGGTTGCCCTCCACCCGGATCGGGCAAGCTGCGCCTGCGATCACGCAAACCGCTCTGGAAGGCTATCCCGCGCTGGAGCCCGGCGCGCTTGCCACCGGAGAGGTCACGCTTGTGAACTTCTGGGCGAGCTGGTGCCCGCCATGCCGCGCCGAACATCCCAAGCTGCTGGAGCTGGAGGCACAGGGAATGCGCATTGTCGGGGTGAATTTCAAGGATCAGCCGGGGGACGCGCTGAAATACCTGTCAGAGGCTGACAGCCCGTTCATTGCCGTCCCCTTCGACCCCGAGGGGCGCACGGCCATCGACTGGGGCGTGACCGCGCCGCCCGAGACGTTCATCGTCGACGGCGATGGCACGGTGCTCTTCCGCTTCGCCGGGCCGCTGGTGGGGTCTGATTATGAGAACCGCTTCGCGCCAAAGCTGAAAGACGCTCTGGCCGACTGACCCGCTGTTTGCCGGGTCACACTTTCGCTTCATCCGGGGATCCCGAACACGCGGCTTAGCGCGAGATCGCGCAATGTTCCGCCGCGCTCAGCGATGGGCAGGCGGGGGGCGATTTGCTGGCCGCCTGCGCGCCGTAGACGGCAAGTATGCTCAGCGCGATGATCTGTGCGAATGTGATCAGGTTTTTCATGTCTTCTGCCTCTTTGTCTGCCCTTCAGGTGGGGCATTGCAGCAAAAGACATAAGGGGGAATGCCCGCGCTTGCGCGTCACGAAGCTGTGTGTAGCGGAGAATCGCGCATTTGGGGGCCTTGAGCGGTGACAATCGAGGCAGAAAGCAAAAGGGTGCGCCACCGGAGTGACGCACCCTTTCTTGTCTTGTCACCCTGCCGCGCGGCGCGGCAGTCCCTGACGGATCAGGAGGCGGCGAGGTTGCGCAGCACGTAGTGCAGAACGCCACCATGTTCGATGTATTCGATCTCGATCGCGGTATCGATCCGGCACTTCAGCGTGATTTCCTTCACCGTACCATCGGCATAGGTGATGGTGCAGGGCACTTCCTGAAGCGGCGTGATCGTGTCCAGACCGGAGATGGAAACCGTCTCGTCACCGGTAAGCTTCAGCGATTTGCGTGTGTCGCCGCCAGTGAATTCGAACGGAACGACGCCCATGCCAACCAGGTTGGACCGGTGAATACGCTCGAAGCTTTCAGCGATGACCGCCTTGACGCCCAGCAGGGCCGTGCCCTTGGCCGCCCAGTCACGGCTGGAACCCGCGCCGTATTGCTCACCACCGAAGATGACCAGCGGGGTGCCAGCCTCCTGATAAGCCATGGCCGCATCGAAGATCGACGTCTGTTCGCCGTCAGGCCCCTTGGTGTAGCCGCCTTCGACCCCGTCCAGCATCTCGTTCTTGATGCGGATGTTCGCGAAGGTGCCGCGCATCATCACCTCGTGGTTGCCGCGACGGCTGCCATAGGAGTTGAATTCGCGCACGGGCACCTGACGCTCCAGCAGGTATTTGCCTGCGGGGGTGGTGTCCTTGAACGAACCGGCAGGGCTGATGTGGTCGGTCGTGACCATGTCACCCAGAAGCGCCAGAACCTTGGCACCTTCGATGTTCGAGATCGTGCCGGGGTCTTTGCTCATGTTCTGGAAGTAGGGCGGGTTCTGGATGTAGGTCGAGGTTGCAGGCCAGTCATAGGTTTCCTGCTGGGGAACCTCGACGCCCTGCCACTTTTCGTCACCCTTGAACACGTCGGCATATTTGGACTGGAACGCCTCGCGGGTCACGGTCTGTTCGACCAGGTCGGCGACTTCCTTGGAGGTCGGCCAGATGTCCTTGAGGTAGACGTCGTTGCCGTCCTTGTCCTTGCCAAGGCTTTCGGTGGTGATGTCGACATTCATGTCACCCACCAGCGCATAGGCCACAACCAGCGGCGGGGAGGCCAGGTAGTTGGCGCGCACGTCCGGGCTGATCCGGCCTTCGAAGTTGCGGTTACCCGACAGGACCGAGGTGCCGATCAGGTCATAGTCATTGATGCACTTCGAGATTTCCTCGGCCAGCGGACCGGAGTTACCGATACAGGTGGTGCAGCCATAGCCCACGAGGTTGAACCCGACCTTGTCGAGGTCTTCCTGAAGGCCAGCAGCTTCGAGATAGGCCGAAACGACCTGGCTGCCGGGGGCGAGAGAGGTTTTGACCCAGGGCTTGCGCGTCAGGCCAAGGGCCGCGGCTTTGCGTGCAACAAGACCCGCGCCGATCATCACGTAAGGGTTCGACGTGTTGGTGCAGGAGGTGATCGAAGCGATCACGATCGAGCCGTCATGCAGCTGGTAGCCATGCTCGTCCGTCTTGACGAAGCCGCGCTTGTGGTGGCCCTCGTCGCCGGGGATGTCCACGGGTTCGGGCGCGCCGCCTTCACCTTCCCAACGCACTTCTTCCTTCGGGGTTGCATCTTGGCCGGCACGGATGCCCTTGACGTATTCGCCGAAGGTCTGGGCCGCCTTGTCGAGCGCGATGTAGTCCTGCGGACGCTTGGGGCCAGAGATGGCAGGTACGATGGTGCCCATGTCCAGTTCAAGCGTGTCGGTATAGACCGGAGCGTAATCCGCGCCGCGCCAGAACCCGTTTTCCTTGGCATAAGCCTCGACCAGCGCGATGCGGTCCTCGGCCCGGCCGGTGTTGCGCAGGTAACGCAGGGTCTCGTCGTCAATCGGGAAGAAGCCGCAGGTCGCGCCATATTCCGGCGCCATGTTGGCGATGGTGGCACGGTCGGCCAGCGGCAGGTGATCCAGACCTTCGCCGTAGAATTCGACGAATTTGCTGACCACGCCCTTTTCGCGCAGCATTTCCACGACCTTCAGAACAAGGTCGGTGCCCGTGGTGCCTTCGACCATGCGGCCGGTCAGTTTGAAGCCGATAACTTCGGGGATCAGCATCGAGATCGGCTGACCCAGCATCGCGGCTTCGGCCTCGATCCCGCCAACACCCCAGCCCAGAACGGCCGCGCCGTTGACCATGGTGGTGTGGCTGTCAGTGCCGACGAGCGTGTCGGGATAGGCCACCTCGTCGCCATTCTGGTCCTTGTCGGTCCAGACGGTCTGGCTGAGATATTCCAGGTTCACCTGGTGGCAGATGCCGGTGCCCGGGGGCACAACGCGGAAGTTGTTGAACGCGGTCTGGCCCCATTTGAGGAACGTGTAACGCTCCATGTTGCGCTCATATTCGCGGTCCACATTCATCTGGAAGGCGCGCGGGTTGCCGAACTCGTCGATCATGACAGAGTGGTCGATGACCAGATCAACTGGGTTCAGCGGGTTGATCTTCTGCGGATCGCCGCCAAGGTTCTTGATGCCGTCGCGCATCGCGGCAAGGTCGACCACGGCCGGAACGCCGGTGAAATCCTGCATCAGCACGCGGGCAGGGCGGTAGGCAATCTCACGCGGGTTCTTGCCACCCGTCTGCGCCCATTCGGCGAAGGCCTTGATGTCGTCGACGGTGACGGTGTTGCCATCCTCGAAGCGCAGCATGTTTTCCAACACGACCTTCAGCGCGGCAGGCAGTTTCGAAAAGTCGCCAAGCCCGGCCGCTTCGGCGGCGGGGATCGAGTAATAGGCGAAGGACTGGTCGCCGACAGACAGCGTCTTGCGCGTCTTGGCTGTGTCCTGACCGACTGTGATGGGCATGTTTGGCCTCCCTTGCATAATGCGGGTGATAAGGGGTGTTGCTGCCCGCTATCTGCCCTAACCCGGCCATGCAATCAAGGGGGGTGCGGCGTTATGTATACCATTGCACACCAAAAAACGCTCAAGCGATCAAGAAAAGAGCTTCTGCCTGGGTTTCCGGGCCGTCCGGGGCGTGTGCGGGCAGTTCATCCGGGGCCTGATATCAAACCAGCGCTCACCCACTCTCGCAAAACCTTGATTGGTTATTTCAGTCAGATCGTTCTAGTCAGGTCAAGGCTTCGAACAGGAATGAATACCGTATGAAACAACTGCTGGTTTGGATCGTCACGGCTTGGATCGCGTTGGCAGGTGCAGCTACGGCTCAGAATCATCCTGTGGTGGTCGAGCTGTTCACATCACAGGGATGCTCGTCCTGCCCCCCTGCGGACGTATTGCTTGGGGAACTGTCCAAACGCGACGACGTGATCGCGCTGGCGCTGCATGTCGATTATTGGGATTACATCGGCTGGAAGGACATCTTTGCCAAATCGGCCTTCACGAAACGGCAAAAGGCATATGCGGCCGCCGCCGGCCATCGCACCATCTATACGCCGCAGATGATCGTGCAGGGGGCCGAGGATGTCGTTGGCAATCGCCGGATGGATGTTTCCGACCTGATCCTTGAACACCGCAAGCAAACCCTGCCGGTCGCGCTGGAATTGTCACGTCGCGGTGGAGAGCTGGTCATTCAGGCGCGTGCCGTCGGATCTGCCGGTGCGGCAGAAATTCATCTCGTGCGGTATGAGCCTGAACAGTCCGTGGCGATCAAACGTGGCGAGAATGCCGGGCGCACGCTGACCTACCACAATATTGTCACCGACTGGCGCGTGCTGGGACGCTGGGATGGCAAGGGCGTCTACAAGGCCCGTCTTCCACTGGGGGATGCGCGGCCTGTTGTCGTTCTGGTGCAAAGCGCCGGTCATGGCCCCATTTTGGCTGCTGCCCGCTTGCGCTGACGTTTCGGCTTCCACCGGCGGTGAATCCAGAACCACTGCTCTGGATGCGCCGTAACGCGGGCCTCCAATGCGCGGGTCACTTGCCGCATCATCTCTACCGGATCGCCATGTGGCACGGGCACGTCGAACTCTATATGAAAGCTGCGCCCGTCAGGCTGCCTTGTGCCGAAGAAGGGGATCAGCAAAGCGCCGGTTTTCAGCGCGATATCGGCGGCGGAGGTGACAGTCGGGGCAGGGCGGCCCATGAAATCAATAGCCGTTCCCGAGCTGTCATAAATGTCGAACAGCAAAACGCCCATGCCACCCTGCCTGATGTGACGCATCAGGCCCATCGTGCCGCGGCGGCCTTGTTCGAAAACCGGACCGGACAGCGCATGCATGTTGGCGGCATAGTGGGCGTTGAAATAGGTGTTGGACATCGGACGGTAAAGCCCGCCAATCTCGAACCCCCGGGCGACGAGCGCGGCCCTGGGAGCTTCGTAATTGCCGAAATGCCCGGTGACGAACACGACCGGTCGCCCCTCGTCGCGCGCCTTCTGGGCCGCGGCATATCCGGGGCCTTGCACGGGCGTGTCGGACATGCGGCGCAAAAGACCCTTCACGTCGTAATTCTCGATCATGGTGCGCCCGGCATTGTCCGCCACGGCGTCTGCAATGCGCCTGCGTTCGGCCTCTGGCATCTCTGGCCAGACATGGGCAAGATTGGCCATCGCGCGCTCGCGGTACCCGGCAAGCGGGGCGACCACGTGGCTGATCAACCGCCCCATCACCCACAGCCGCAGCCGCAAGGGCAAGAGCAGCGCAGTCCCGATCATCATCCGCAGCGCGCGGTCAACGAGCCAGTCGCCCAATGTGCCCCCGGCTTTATCGGATGTTGTTTTCTGTGCCACGTCCGTCGCCGCTTTCCTTGCTGAGACATGCCGAGACATAGGCCGGAGCAGGCGCGATCACAAGCGCCGGGCGGCAGAGTTGCAAAGGGCGGGTGGCTCTCAGCCCTCCTCCTCTGACTGGATCAATGTGATATCTCCGGCTGATGCAAGGCCCAGAACGCTGGCGACAACGGCATTCATCGCCTCTTCCCCATCCTTGCGTTTAGGGGTTCCGCGCTCTTCGATCTGTTCACGAAGCTGTTCGGACATCCGTTTCCCGAGATTGTCGAGCAGATGGTCGCGCGCCGCCTCCATCCCACAGCTTGCAGCAAAGGCGAGCGCCGTGGTCACCGCGTCTGCATCGGTATCGCGCAGGATCCGGGGCACATCCAGCGGTGCAATCTTCGCCGGGATATCGGCGAAGGTGAAGATGGCTTTCCGCACGGCCTGCGCAAACGCGCTGTCGGCTTCGTCAAGCCCGCTCAGCACGTCGTCGCGGGTCATGGAGAGAGACACGTTCAGGATTGCGCCCACGCGATTCTCTGGCGCGGCGTCGAAGGCGCGTTCCGGTTTGTTGTCGATCTGGCTGGCGAGGCTGAGCCCGATCCGGTCAACAGCATCGGGCGTGACCGAACCCGTCTGGGACACGGCATAGGCGATCAGTCGCGCCTGAGCGCCGGGCAGCTTGCTCAGCACTTCTGCCGCGCGGGTCACCTCGATTTTGGACAGAGCGACAGCGGCAACCTCTGTGCTTTCCGCCTCCAGCATCTTGGCCAGTTCGTCGGCAGAGAGCGCAGCGATACGGGTCCAGGGATCGCCTGCCTGACGCACGCCTGCTTCCTTGCGAAGGCGTTGCGCGGTCTGGGCGCTGATCTTGCCATCTAGGGCAGAAAGCGCCCCTGCAATCCCTTTGGGAAAGCTCAGCCCGACGCCGCCAAGCTCATCCGCGAATTCGCGCAGCACCTCGTTCAGCGTATCCGTCTGAACGTAGCGCATCGCACCAAGCTGTTGGGTAAGAGAGGCCTGCAGATCTTCGGGAAGGGTCGTCAGGGCCACATCTGCCCCTTCGTTCAGAATGAACTGAACGACAATCGCAGCCTTTTGTCGGCGCGTAAGGATCGGACCCGTCACCGCCGGAGGAATGGCGGCAGGCGGGGTCAATGTTGCAATCTGTGTCTGGTTCGTCATCCGCTCAGGACCTCGGCCGAGTGTTTCCGGTATAAACCGGAGCTAACCCGACTGGTGTGAACAAAGGCTGAACGGCGAAGGAAAAACCAGTGTCAGCCGGTGACTTGCTTCACGCAGGTGCCTGTCGCGCTGTCATAGACCGTGCCCTGCGCGCAGGACATCGCCTCGCTGTGGCCAGAGCATGCCGCCCATGCGCCCAATGCCGGAACCACTGTCAACGCGGCTGCGGCCAGAATTGTCTTGAGTTTCATACCAACCCTCCATCTGGACTGTACAAAGACAATAGCACAGCCGCGCGTTTCGACAAAATGCCATCGCATCCAGCCCGAAGAGGCGCTGGAAAACCCGTTATCACCTTGCGGGGCGAAAGACGCGGCACATATCACGGGTGGATGCCAGAAGGGCACAAAAAATCCCCCATTACCAAGGCAATGGAGGATCCTTTTAAATCAGTGAATGCGCGGGATCAGCCGAAGACGCGCTTGAAGATCGTGTCGACATGCTTGGTGTGATAACCAAGGTCGAATTTCTCTTCGATCTCTTCGGGCGACAGGGCTGCGGTGACTTCGGGGTCGGCAAGGAGTTCGGTTTTGAAATCAGCGCCCTTTTCCCAGACCTTCATCGCGTTGCGCTGAACCAGACGGTAGGAATCCTCGCGGCTGACACCGGCCTGTGTCAAGGCCAGCAGAACCCGTTGGGACATTACCAGACCTTTGAATTTGTTCATGTTGGCCAGCATGTTGTCGGGATAGATCACCAGTTTGTCGATGACCTGCGTCAGACGACCAAGCGCGAAATCCAGCGTGATTGTGGTGTCGGGGCCGATGTTGCGCTCCACCGAGCTGTGGCTGATGTCGCGCTCGTGCCAAAGAGCTACGTTTTCCATGGCAGGCACAACGGCCATGCGCACCAGACGCGCCAGACCGGTCAGGTTTTCGGTCAGAACCGGATTGCGCTTGTGCGGCATCGCGGAAGAGCCTTTCTGACCGGCCGAGAAGAACTCTTCGGCTTCCAGAACCTCGGTGCGCTGCATGTGGCGAATCTCTGTCGCGACATTCTCGATGGAGCTGCCGACCACACCAAGGGCGGCGAAGAACGCGGCGTGACGATCGCGCGGGATGACTTGCGTGCTGATCGGTTCGGGCTTCAGTCCCAGCTTTTCGCAGACATGTTCTTCGACCGCCGGGTCGATATTGGCGAACGTGCCGACCGCGCCGGAAATTGCACCGGTTGCGATTTCGTCGCGTGCGGTGGCCAGACGGGTGCGATTGCGGTCCATCTCGGCGTAGAAACGCGCGAATGTCAGGCCCATCGTCGTGGGTTCGGCATGGATGCCGTGGCTGCGACCGATGCGAACCGTATCCTTATGCTCGAACGCGCGGCGTTTCAGCGCCTCCAGCAGCTTGTCCATATCTGCCAGCAACAGATCAGCCGCGCGCACCAATTGCACGTTGAACGTGGTGTCCAGAACATCCGAAGAGGTCATGCCCTGATGTACGAAGCGCGCTTCGTCATTGCCGATGATCTCTGCCAGATGGGTCAGGAAGGCGATGACGTCATGTTTCGTCACAGCCTCGATCTCGTCGATCCGGGCCACATCGAATTCCACATCCCTGGCTTTCCAGACCGCCTCGGCATTCGCCTTGGGGATCACGCCCAGCTCGGCCTGAGCGTCGCAGGCATGCGCCTCGATCTCGTACCAGATGCGGAACTTGGTCTCGGGCGACCAGATTGCGACCATGTCGGGGCGGGAATAGCGGGGGATCATCGGCGGGCCTTCCTGGCTGATGGCGGGATTGCGCGCGGTTTAGCCCCTGACGGCCCGACCCACAAGGCAGTTGAGCGCAGACGCCGCGCCGCAGCCCGCGATGACGCGCTGCGGTCAGGGGGGGCTGCCCGATCAGGCGAGCTCTGTCACGACGGTGGCGCCGCGTTCGAGCGTCCGGTGAACGGGACATTTGTCAGCAATCTGCAAGAGCTTCGCGCGCTGATCCTCAGTCAGGTCGCCCTCCAGCGTGATCCGGCGGCGGAACGTGTCGATCTTGTCGGTGCTACCCGAGGATGCATCCTGCGCATGTACCTTGTCATGGCGCACATCGACCGAGACATGGTCAAGCGGCCAGCCCTTGCGCCGCGCATACATGCGGATCGTCATGGACGTGCAGGCCCCAAGCCCCGCGGCGAGGAAACCGTAGGGCGACATCCCACGATTGCTGCCGCCATAAGCCTTTGGTTCGTCCGCCAGCATGTGATGATCCGGTCCGCTTTGCACATCCTGCAGGAAGCCTGACTGATCGGCTTCGGACACGCGGATCACGCCTTCGGGTGCGCCGGGCGGCGGGGCAGGCGGGCGCAGGTGAAGATAGCGCCCGGCCCAGGCGGCGATGACCTCTGCCGCGTATTCCGCATCGCGCGGGCGGCTGATAAGGTGATCGGCATCATCCAGCGTAACAAAGCTTTTCGGGTGTTTGGCGGTGGTGAAAATGCGGGTCGCGTTCGAGATATCCACGACGCTGTCGCGCGGCGCGTGCATGACCAGAAGCGCGCGTTTCAACCCGGCAATCGCGGGTTCCAGCCGTTCTGACGTGACATCCTGCACAAACTCCTGCGAGATCGTGAAGGGGCGGCCCCCAAGGTCAACCTCTGCCTGACCGTCGCTGGCGATCTGTTCCAGCGCGTCGGAAAAGTTATGCGTGACATGGCCCGGATCGAAAGGTGCGCCGATTGTAACAACGGCGCGCACGCTGTCGATCTTGCCAGCCGCGCGCAGGACGGCCGCACCGCCAAGGGAATGACCGATCAGCAGCGATGGCGCCATGTCCCGGCCCGCCAGGTAAGTCGCGGCGAATTCCAGATCACGCGCGTTTGTTGTGAACGACGTGTTCGCGAACTCTCCACCGGAATGGCCCAGACCGGTGAAATCAAACCGCAGAACCGCGATCCCCATCATCGCCAGACGGCCGGAAATCCGGCGCGCGGCGGCGATATCCTTGGAACAGGTGAAGCAATGCGCAAAAAGCGCGGTGGCAAGATGTGGGCCTTCGGGCATGTCGAGCCGTGCCGCGAGCAAGTCGCCCGAATGACCGGCAAATGTGATACGTTCAGTTGCCATGACGGCTCCTTTCTGGTGTTGACGAAAGGGTAGGCAGGCGCGGGCCTTCGCGCCAGAGATGTGTCACGGCTGTCACGCCAAGGTGAGCGCTGGTGTTTTCGGGTGTGCGCGCGGGTGAGCCATTCGCCTCTGGCTCGGCTTGATATCTCGCCCGGCGCGATAGCAAGCAAAGGCGCGCATCAGGCTCTTCATTCTGAACATTCGATAGTCATGGTAACCGGCTGTTTGGAATGGATAAACAGCCGGTTTATCAAAGTTTTCAAGACGGGCGTCAGCCGCCGATGCGCTGCGCCGAGTAGACGATCGCGCGCTGGTAGTTGCCACTGTCATTCCAGGCAGACAGGGCCTGAAAGTTGCGCGTGCCCTCACCATAAGGCTGGCCGGGCTGCCAGCCGTTCTGGCGCAGCATGTTCGCGGCCGACGCAAGTGCGTCGACAGCATTATAGGGGTCGGCCTTGCCGTCGCCGTTACCGTCCACACCGTAACGAATCCAGTTTTCGGCGAGGAACTGCATATGTCCCAACTCGCCCGAAGGACCGCCACGTGTGTTGGATGTGATGACGCCGCGATCCACCAGCTTCAGCGCCGCAACTGCGCTGCCTTCGAAACGCGGATGGCGGCGGCAGTAAGAGGCAAGCGTGACCGCGCCATCGACGATGGGGGTCTTGCCGAGGTAGCCGCCCCAGCTTGTCTCAAGCCCCCAGATCGTCACCAGAATATCGCCGGGCACGCCGTAGTTGCGCTCGATCGAGGCAAAGGTGTTGGGGTTCTTGCTTTTCTTTGACCGGGCCATGGCGATGAAATTCTGCGCCGAGCTGCCGGATCGCTTTGCCAGGAATGCGGCCGGATCACCGTAAGACACGCCGCTTTGACTGGCGGGGTTGCTTTCGAATTTCCAGGTCAGGTTCGACAACGACGCGGCACCCAGCGCCTGAAGCCCGCGCTGACCGACTCCGTTAGACGCCGCCTGCTGGCTCAGGGCCTGCTTGTAGGCACCAAAGTTGCCTTTGTTGGTGATGCAATTCGCGGCGAGGGCCGGCGAAGCCGTCAGAAGCGACAGGAACAGGGCAGACAGGATCGGGCGCATAAACGGCCTCCGGATTATACAACTGGTAGCGCAGACACTACCCGCAGAGCCATCAGCGGCCAAGGGGGAAGCTACGTCGCCCGCAGCCACATGGGCGGAACATCGCGGAGGCGGCGCGGAGTGACACGGGCGCCATGACGCGAAAAGGGCGCCCCAAAGGACGCCCTTTCCGGAATTTTCGTGGCTGCGGATCAGCAGCTGTAATACATGCCGAACTCGACCGGGTGGGGCGTGTGTTCGTACAGCTCGATCTCTTCCATCTTCAGCGCGATGTAGCCGTCAATCTGGTCCTTGGTGAACACGTCACCGGCCAGCAGGAAGCCGTGATCGGCCTTGAGGGCCTCCATCGCTTCGCGGAGCGAGCCGCAAACGGTGGGGATGCCTTCCAGCTCTTCGGCGGGCAGATCGTAGAGGTTCTTGTCCATGGCTTCGCCCGGATCGATCTTGTTCTTGATCCCGTCGAGGCCAGCCATCAGCAGGGCCGCAAAGCACAGGTAGGGGTTCGCCGAGGGATCGGGGAAACGCGCTTCGACGCGCTTTGCCTTGGGCGATTCGGTCCACGGGATACGAACGCAGCCCGAACGGTTGCGCGCGGAGTAGGCGCGCAGAACAGGAGCCTCGAAACCCGGGATCAGACGCTTGTAGCTGTTGGTCGACGGGTTGGTGAAGGCGTTCAGCGTCTTGGCATGCTTCAGGATGCCGCCGATGAAATACAGCGCTTCCTGCGACAGGTCCGCATATTTGTCGCCTGCAAAGAGCGGCTTGCCGTCTTTCCAGATCGACATGTTCACGTGCATGCCGGTGCCGTTGTCGCCATAGATCGGCTTGGGCATGAAGGTTGCGGTCTTGCCATAAGCCTGCGCGACGTTGTGAATGACATATTTGTATTTCTGCAGCTCGTCGGCCTGCTGGGTCAGCGTGCCGAAAATCAGGCCCAGCTCGTGCTGACAGGACGCCACTTCGTGGTGGTGCTTGTCGACCTTCATGCCAAGGCGCTTCATGGTGGACAGCATCTCTGCGCGGATGTCCTGACCGTCATCGATCGGGTTGACCGGGAAGTAGCCGCCCTTGATGCCGGGACGGTGGCCGGTATTGCCCATCTCGTATTCGGTGTCGGTGTTCCAGGAGGCGTCGATCGCGTCGACCTCGTAGGAAACCTTGTTGATCGAGTTCGAGAAACGCACGTCGTCGAACAGGAAGAATTCCGCTTCCGGACCCCAGTAGGATACGTCGCCGATGCCGGAGGACTTCAGGTAAGCCTCGGCCTTTTCGGCGGTTCCGCGCGGGTCACGCTCGTAGCTTTCGCCGGTATCGGGTTCGACGATGGAGCAGTGGATGCAGAGCGTCTTTTCCGCGTAGAACGGATCGATATAGGCGCTTTCCGTGTCGGGCATCAGCTTCATGTCGGAGGCTTCGATGGATTTCCAGCCCGCGATCGACGATCCGTCGAACATGAAGCCTTCTTCAAGGAAGTCTTCGTCGACCAGGTCTGCAACGACCGTCACGTGCTGGAGCTTGCCGCGCGGATCGGTGAAGCGGATATCGACATAGGCGATGTCCTCGTCCTTGATCGTCTTGAGAAGTGCGTCGTTGCTCATGTTGAGTTGTCCTTTTCTTATCGCATCCCGGCCCTGAGCCGGGATCTCTCAACCGTTGGAATATCTTGGGGGACAGGGCGGGGGCAGGGTATGGCCCCGCCGCGGGGTCAGATCGCGTCGGAACCGGTCTCGCCGGTACGGATGCGGATGGCTTGTTCGACAGGGCTGACAAAGATCTTTCCGTCACCGATCTTATCTGTCTTGGCGGCGTCCACGATGGCAGCGATGGCGCCATCCACCAGATCGTCATCAAGAACGACCTCGATCTTCACCTTGGGCAGGAAGTCGACGACATATTCGGCACCGCGATAAAGTTCCGTGTGGCCCTTCTGGCGCCCAAAGCCTTTGACCTCGATCACGCTCAGTCCCTGGATGCCTACATCCTGAAGGGCCTCTTTCACTTCATCGAGCTTGAACGGCTTGATGATCGCCTCGATTTTCTTCATCTGGATCTCCCTCGCATCAGGTGTTGCAAGCGTCTGACCACGCGGCGCAACCGGCCTCAATCGGATTCGATGCAACTGCCTGATTCTCAGGCGGGCGGCGCATATGAGCGTACAAATTTTGTGCGCCATGCACAATAAGAGTGCAGAATGAAAACCTGACATCTTTCTGGCTGTTCACGCGGCCCACTTGTCTCTCATCCCATATAGAATGGATAACAGGAGCGGGCCGCATATCGTCGCGGAAATGCCGCGGAAAGGAAATTATCGCCATGACCGAGCTGCTGACTGCTGCGCAAATGCGCGAAATTGAACAGGCCGCGATGGCCAGCGGGGAGGTCACGGGGCTTGAGTTGATGGAACGCGCGGGCCGGGGCGTCGTCGATGCGATCTTCGAGGAGTGGTCTGACCTTGCGCAGGCTTCGTTGTCAGATCGGGGGCCAGCCCACCAGCAAGAAGGGGGGAGGGTGCCAAAGGCCGTGGTGCTGTGCGGACCGGGAAATAACGGCGGCGATGGATTCGTCGTGGCGCGGCTGCTGAAAGAGCGCGGGTGGGAGGTGCACGTTCTCGCGCCAGAGAACACGACAAAGATGCCGCCCGATGCTGCAACGAACCGAAGCCGGTGGAAGGAGGTCGGTGATATCCTTCCCCTGAATCGTGATGGCCTGCGCAGTGCCAGAGACGCGGATCTATATGTCGATGCCGTTTTCGGCACTGGCCTGACCCGTCCGCCCGAAGGGGAGCTGGCAGAGCTGCTGTCCTATCTGGCGGGAAGCGGGGGTGATCATGGTTATTTCCAACCGCGCATGGTTGCGGTGGATGTGCCTTCGGGCCTGTGTTCGGACAGTGGTAAAGTGCTGGGTTGCCCGGAACCAGAGCCGTTTTCCTCGCTGGCACCTTACGCGCGGTTGACCGTGACCTTCGAGACGCCGAAGCCCGGGCATTTTCTTGCCCATGGGCCAGAGCTGTGCGGGCAATTGGTGGTGAGGGATATCGGCCTGACGAAATGGAGGAGCGTGAATGCGGATGGGAGAGGTCTGCGGTTGCCACGGCTTCAACTGGTGCCGCCAATGCCCAACGGGCCTGACGAACCCCATGTTCACAGCCGCCCAACATTACGCCCAAAAATCCGGGGTCATAAATTCGACCATGGTCATGTGCTTGTCTTGACGGGCGATCGATGGGCGACGGGTGCTGCCCGTCTGGCGGCGCGCGGGGCGTTGCGTATGGGGGCGGGGCTGGTGACCTTGTCCGCGCCACGGGACGCGGCCCCGGAAGTGGCCGCACAGATTACTGCGCTGATATTGCGTGTCGAAGACAATGCCGACCAGTTGGCCGAAACGCTGGAAGATGACCGGATAGGGGTGGTATGCTTGGGGCCCGGTCTGGGGCTTCACGCCAGGGCGCAGGAACGCCTCGACGCTGTGCTTGCGGCTGCGCCGCCGCCGGGCAAAGGCACATATCTGGGACGCGGTCGTCGGCTGGTTCTGGACGCCGATGCGCTGACGCTCTTGTCGCGTCGAGAAAACCCGTTTCAGGGGCTGGGCAAGCACGTGGTGCTGACACCGCATTCTGGTGAGTTCGCCCGGCTGTTTCCCGACATTTCGGCGCGGCTGGCCGGGCCGCAGCGACCCAAACTCCTCTCGACGAAAGACTTTACCGGCGAAGCGCTTCAGGAAGGTCTCGCCGCCGCGATGGCCTACCGAGAGGCTCTGTCGGCCGAGCGTGGTCCGGCCTATTCCAAGGTTGATGCCGTTCGCGATGCGGCGAAGCGATCCGGCGCTGTGGTTCTGTTGAAAGGGGCGGATACCGTGGTTGCCTTGCCGGACGGTCGCGCCTGGGTGCATGCCGCAGTCTATGACCGTTCGGCCCCTTGGCTGGCAACGGCGGGTGCGGGCGACGTATTGGCCGGGTTCATCTCCGGGGTGATGGCGCGCGGGCATATGCCCCACGAGGCCGCCATTCTGGGCGCATGGCTGCATGTGGAATGCGCACGCAGCTTTGGGCCGGGCCTTATCGCAGAGGACTTGCCCGAGGTTTTGCCAAGCGTGTTGAAGGCGCTCTTGCAGCCTTGAGATTCGCGCAGTGCCGTCAGAGAGGCGCCGGTGCCACAAATTGCCCGACGTTACGCCTGATTTATGCGCATTTTCCACTCGCATCCGGCTTGCGGGTTTGCTAGACAGCGCCGGACTTGGGCGGCCCGTTGGGCTGCCTCTTGGGTTTTAGCGGGTGTGGCGAAATTGGTAGACGCACCAGATTTAGGTTCTGGCGCCGCAAGGCGTGGGGGTTCAAGTCCCTCCACCCGCACCAGAGGATGAGAAAAAGGACACGTAAATGCAGGTCACCGAGACCCTGAACGAAGGGCTGAAGCGCGGATACGCGATCACCGTCAGCGCCGCCGAACTTGACGCGAAGGTCAACGAAAAGCTCGTCGAGGCGCAGCCCGAAGTCGAGATGAAGGGCTTCCGCAAGGGCAAGGTCCCGATGCCGCTGCTGAAAAAGCAGTTCGGCCAGCGTCTGCTGGGCGAGGCCATGCAGGAAACCATCGACGGCGCGATGAGCCAGCATTTCGAAGAGTCCGGCGACCGTCCCGCCGCCCAGCCCGAGGTCAAGATGACCAACGAGGACTGGAAAGAAGGCGACGACGTCAATGTCGAGATGAGCTATGAAGCTCTGCCCGCGATCCCCGAGGTCGACCTGACCGCGATCAAGCTGGAAAAGCTGGTCGCAAAGGCGGATGAGGCGTCGATCACCGAAGCGCTGGAAAACCTGGCCGAGACGGCGCAGGATTTCGATGACCGCGACGAGGGTGCCGCGGCCGAGGACGGCGATCAGATCGTGATCGATTTCGTCGGCAAGGTTGATGGCGAAGCGTTCGAAGGCGGCTCTGCCGAGGATTACCCGCTGACGCTGGGCTCCAACAGCTTCATCCCCGGCTTCGAAGAGCAGCTGGTCGGTGTGAAAGTGGGCGACGAGAAGGCCGTCGAGGTATCCTTCCCCGACGAATATCAGGCCGAGCATCTTGCCGGCAAGGCAGCCGTGTTCGACTGCACCGTCAAGGCCGTGAAAGCGCCCAAGAAAGCCGAGATCGACGACGAGCTGGCCAAGCGTTTCGGTGCCGAAGACCTCGACGCGCTGAAAAAGCAGATCGCCGAGCGCCTTGAAGCAGAATATGCCGGTGCCGCCCGTGCGGTCATGAAGCGCGGCCTGCTGGACCAGCTGGACGAGATCGTCAGCTTCGAGCTGCCGCCGAGCCTGGTGGATGCCGAGGCGGGCCAGATCGCTCATCAGCTGTGGCACGAGGAAAACCCCGACGTCCACGACCACAACCACGACAAGATCGAGCCCACCGAAGAGCATATCAAGCTGGCCGAACGCCGCGTGCGTCTGGGCCTGCTGCTTGCCGAGCTGGGTCAGAAGGCCGAGGTGCAGGTCACCGATGCCGAGATGACACAGGCGATCATGAACCAGGCGCGTCAGTACCCGGGTCAGGAACGTCAGTTCTTTGAATTCATCCAGCAGAACCAGCAGATGCAGCAGCAAATGCGCGCACCGATCTTCGAAGACAAGGTCGTTGACCACATCGTCGAACAGGCCGAGGTCACTGAGAAAGAGATCTCCAAGGACGAGCTTCAGAAAGCCGTCGAGGCGCTGGAAGAAGACGAATAAACCCCGATTTCATCGGAGTTTTCCTGAACCGCGCCTCTTGCAGGCGCGGTTTTTTCATGTCCAGCCGCTCCCGGCACATGCCGCGCCGGGTGAGGCGGGTCAGGTGCTCCAGGAATGGACGTGAACGTCGCGGCCGGAATGGCCTTTCAATATCTCAACGGCCAGTTTCTCGTGTTCCTTGTCGCGCAGGCGCACCCAAAGAAGAATGCCGCCATGTTCGATCTGGCGTGTGTAATAGTCTTTGTGGTTTTTGCCCGCCCGGCGCGCCAGCAACGTCCCGATCACTGCGGCCGGGCTGCCACCGATCGCAATCGCGGCAATGGACGCCGCCAGTGTACTTGCCGGGGTAAGCATGGCCGCCATGGCGATGTAGGAGCCGACGAAGAAAAAACCGCCTGCAATCGCGCCCTCCAACTCTCCCATCGCCTCTTCGGAAACGAAATGCGCACGTGGCGCGCGGGGGTCGTCTTCGAGGTCAGACGAGCGCCAATAGGCCGTGCCGAGTTTTTCCTGCAACGCCTTCTCACCAGCCAGAAGGCTGATATCGGAATGGTGAATGCCGACCATCCGCAAATCGTAGAAAGCCTGTTGCAGATCCTCGAACTTGTCGAACACGCCGACGGCCTCGGGGATGTCGATCACCGTGGTGTGGTCCTGTTCGCTTTCCTTTGCAGCCATGGCTGCCTCCTGTGTCTGATATGGCCAATTTCAGACCAGTTAACACATTCGATTTCCGCAATGCCTTGACGAAGATCAAGGCTGCGTCAGGGGCGGGCGTGGTATTGGGAGGATGTCACCGCGGTTCAATTCGCGCGTGCCCAGATAACCAGACAAAGGAATGCCGATATGAAAGGCTTCGCCGACAATATTGAGAAATTGACCGAGGAAAACGACTGCTTCCGGAAGGTTCTTTATACCGGGCAGAACATCCAGCTTGTCTTGATGTCGCTTCTGCCGGGAGAGGAGATTGGCGAAGAGGTTCACGACGACCGCGATCAGTTCTTTCGCTTCGAGACTGGCAGCGGCGAGGTCTGGATCGACGACGTGGCCAATCAGGTCAAGGCCGATGACGGCGTCATCGTGCCTGCAGGCGCCAAGCACAATGTCGTCAATACCGGGACAGAGCCGTTGCGGCTTTATACGATTTACGGCCCGCCCGAACATATCGATGGCACGGTTCAGAAAACCAAGGCCGAGGCCAACGCATCGCACGAGCATTTCGATGGCAAAACCACGGAATAGGGCGATGCCTGAAACGGTTCCATTGGCGATTTGAAAGGGGGAGGGCGCCGCATTTGGGCGCTATCTGGTCAGCTTGGCAGGGCAGGGCGAGAGAGTGTCCTGTCCAGACAAGCAAAAACCGCGCGGGGTGGGCCCGCGCGGTTCATACGCCCCGGAGGGCATGCGTGACAACTTAGGCGTTGTCGGAGTCTTCGGCAGCTTCGACCACGGCCTCGGGCGCGTCGTCGTCGGATGCGGCAGCGCCGATATCGTCGAACAGTTCGGCGATTTCGAAATCTGCAGCAGCCTCTTCTTCGGCGGCCAGTTCCTGGATCGATTTGCCGGATGCCTGCAGCTCGGCCTCTTCAGGCGAACGGGCAACGTTCAGCGAAATCGTGACCATCACTTCGGGGTGCAGGTGCACCTCGACTTCGTGAAGGCCGAGTTCCTTGATGGGTGCGCGAATGATGACCTGCTTGCGGTCGATCGAGAAGCCTGCCTCGGTTGCGGTATCCGCGGCGTCACGCGTGGTGACGGAGCCGTAGAGGTTGCCACCATCGGAAGCCTGACGAATCACGACGAACTGTTCGCCGTCCAGCTTGTCGGCCAGCGCCTCGGCTTCCTTGCGGGTGTCGAGGTTGCGCGCTTCGAGCTGTGCTTTCTGCGCTTCGAATGCCTTGATGTTGTCTTCCGACGCCGTCAGGGCTTTCTTCTGCAGCAGAAGGTAGTTGCGGGCATAGCCGGGCTTGACGTCGACGACGTCGCCCATCTGGCCAAGCTTGGCCACGCGTTCGAGAAGGATGACTTGCATGATGCTTACTCCTTACTTCACGGCGTAGGGCAGCAGGGCGAGGAAGCGGGCGCGCTTGATCGCACGGGCCAGTTCACGCTGCTTCTTGGCCGAGACGGCGGTGATACGGCTGGGCACGATCTTGCCACGCTCAGAGATATAGCGCTGCAGAAGACGTGTGTCCTTGTAGTCGATCGCAGGTGCGTTGTCGCCCGAGAAGGGGCAGACTTTACGACGGCGGAAAAACGGTTTTGTTGCCATGGTTTAGCGTCCTTTTCTCAGGTTGATCAACGGCGCTCGCGGCGGGTGTCCCGCTCGTCGCGCTTCTGCATCTGAACCGAGGGGCCTTCGTTATGCTCGTCGACCTTGATGGTCAGAACGCGCATTACGTCGTCATGAAGGCGCATCAGGCGTTCCATTTCCTGCACGGCCTCGGAAGGGGCATCGGTGCGCAGGAAGGCATAGTGGCCCTTGCGGTTCTTGTTGATCTTGTACGCCATGGTCTTGACGCCCCAATACTCGCTATCCACGAGTTTGCCGCCATTGTCGGCAAGGACGGTGCCAAAATGTTCAACAAGGCCTTCGGCCTGCGTGTTGGACAGATCCTGACGCGAAATAAATACATGCTCATACAGCGGCATGCGATCTCCGTTCATAATTGCGGCGCATTTCAAAGGACAGGCTTGTGATCCTTTCGCGCCTGCCCACGAGAGACTGCGCGGTTCATCTGTTCTTGCGAAAGGAAGGGTCCATATACACGGATATGGCGGCGGCGCAAGGCTTGGCTGGTCATGCCAACCGCGTTGCGCCCCGGGGGTTGGTTGGGTAATGAATTTGAACTGCCCCCGGGACAAGGGGGGTATCACGTCAAAAGGGGGGCCTCAGATGAGCCGCGCATTCGTATTTCCAGGGCAGGGCGCCCAGACCATTGGAATGGGGCAGGCGCTTGCGCAGGCCTATCCTCAGGCGCAGGCGGTCTATGACGAGGTTGACGAGGCACTTGGCGAAAAGCTGAGCGCGTTGATCTGGGAAGGCGAGGCAGACGCGCTGACATTGACGCAGAATGCGCAGCCCGCCCTGATGGCCACGTCGCTTGCCGCGATGCGCGCCTTGGAGGCAGAGGGCGTATCGGTCGAGTCGGCATCCTTTGTCGCCGGGCATTCGCTGGGGGAATATTCCGCACTGGCCGCCGCAGGTGCGATCAGCATCGCGGATACGGCGCGGTTGCTTCGCGTGCGGGGCAAGGCGATGCAGGATGCGGTTCCCGTCGGTGTGGGCGCGATGGCGGCCCTGCTGGGGCTGGATTTCGAAACGGCCCGTGCCGTCGCACAAGAGGCCGCGCAGGGAGAGGTCTGCGAGGCTGCCAATGACAATGATCCGGGGCAGGTCGTGGTGTCGGGGCACAAGGCCGCGGTGGAGCGCGCGGTCGAGATTGCCAAGGGCAAGGGCGCGCGTCGCGCCGTTCTTTTGCCAGTAAGCGCGCCTTTCCATTGTCAGTTGATGGAACCGGCAGCCCGCGCAATGGCCGAGGCGCTGAACGACGTTGCCATTTCCACCCCGAAGGTTCGGTTGGTGGCCAATGTTCTGGCGCATGATGTGGCCAATCCTGAAACCATCCGGTCACTGCTGGTGCAGCAGATCACGGGATCGGTACGCTGGCGTGAAAGCGTTGCGTTCATGGCGGGCGAAGGTGTCACCGAGATTTGGGAAGTTGGCGCAGGCAAGGCCCTGTCCGGCATGATCCGCCGGATCGACAAGACCGTCGCCACCCGCAACATCGGCGCCCCCGAAGAGGTCAAGGCGGCTGCCGAAAGCCTGTCCTGAGGGCGGCGATTCGGGGATGTATTCCGGCCTGTGGTACGCCTTGCAATGGCGCGGGCGTTTGCGCCGGCGCGTTGGTGCTGCGCCCCGCGATCCGGGGAGCCGCGCAGCGCCCCTTCGGCTTGATTATGCGGGCGGGCAATGCGATATGCCACTGATATGGAACAAAGCGGCGGGCGCGGTTTGAAACCGTCACCCACGCAAACGGGGGACAGGCATGTTCGATCTGACAGGTAAATGCGCGCTGGTCACTGGCGCGTCAGGCGGCATCGGCGGAGAGATTGCACGGGTGCTGCACGCCGCCGGCGCCACGGTGGGGCTGAGCGGGACACGGACGGAGCCCCTCGAAGCACTGGCGGCAGAGCTGGGTGAGCGCGCGCATGTGCTGCCGTGCAACCTGTCCGATTTTGCCGCTGTCGATGCCCTGCCCAAACAGGCGATCGAAGCGATGGGCAGTCTGGACATCCTTGTCAACAATGCCGGGATCACCCGTGACAACCTGTTCATGCGCATGTCGGATGACGAATGGCAGTCGGTGATCGACGTGAACCTGACCTCGACCTTCAAACTGTGCAAAGGTGTGCTGCGCGGCATGATGAAGGCGCGTTGGGGGCGCATCATCAACATCTCTTCCGTCGTGGGGGCCACAGGCAATCCCGGACAGGGCAACTATGCCGCCGCCAAGGCGGGCGTGGTCGGCATGTCGAAATCACTGGCCTATGAGGTTGCCAGCCGTGGCATCACTGTGAACGCGGTCGCGCCGGGCTTTATCACCACTGCCATGACCGACAAGCTGACCGACGATCAGAAGGCCGCGATCATGACACAGATCCCGGCAGGACGCATGGGCGATCCGGCCGAAATCGCTGCCGCTGTGCTCTATCTTGCCGCACCGGAAGCCGCCTATGTTACCGGTACCACCTTGCACGTGAATGGCGGCATGGCCATGTTGTAACACTACGCCTTGACGCTGCGGTGCGAAAGCGTTTGCCAACGCCGCGCCATGTGCTATAGGCGCAGAAGTTTCGGGCAGAAGGGGTTGTTTCCTTCGAATCCGTCCCGCGTTGCGGGGAGTAGATCCGCCCAAAAGGGCACCTGAAGACCCCGCAGGGGCGAGGGCTAAACCGGGCGAATGTCCCGACAAGACCGTGAGGAATACAATATGAGCGACGTCGCAAATCGCGTTAAGAAAATCGTGGTAGAACACCTTGGTGTTGAAGAGAGCAAAGTTGTCGATAACGCATCCTTCATCGACGACCTGGGCGCAGACAGCCTGGACACCGTGGAACTGGTGATGGCGTTCGAAGAGGAATTCGGTATCGAGATTCCCGACGATGCCGCCGAAACCATCCAGACCTTCGGTGACGCGGTCGGCTTCATCTCGAACGCCTGATACAGGCGTTTCCTGAACGATCTCGTTGACGGCCTCCCTAACCCGGGGGCCGTTTTCATTTGTCGGGGCTCCTGCAAGGTTCCTCTTAAGTGGATTGTCCGGTTCCTGTGCTTTCCTGCGTGACGCGTGTTCTGGCCGGGATGGCCGCAGCATGCGGGATCACGCCGGGTTTGGCGGAACTTGGCAAAGACAGGCCCGTTGGCCTTGCTCCCTTGCCTCAGGGCAGGGTATGAGCAACGGGAGCGAATAATAAAGGAAGGGCAGCAAAATGCGCCGTGTTGTCGTAACAGGCCTTGGCCTCGTCACCCCGTTGGCCAGTGGGGTCGAAGAAAGCTGGACCCGTATTCTGGACGGGCAGTCGGGCGCGGGCACGATCTCGCGATTCGATGCCAGCCACCTTGCCACGGATTATGCGTGCGAAGTGCCGCATGGCGACGGCACTGATGGCACGTTCAATCCCGACGCGTGGATGCCGCCGAAAGAGCAGCGCAAGGTCGACACGTTCATTCTTTATGGTGTCGCCGCTGCCGCGCAAGCCGTCGAGGATGCGGGATGGACGCCCGAGGACCGGGCAGAGCTGGACCGCACCGGCGTTCTGATCGGCTCGGGGATTGGCGGGCTGAACTCCATCGCCGAAACCGCGATTGTGCTGCGGGACCGTGGCCCGCGCCGCGTGTCGCCCTTCTTCGTGCCCGGCGCGCTGATCAACCTGATCTCTGGTCAGGTCAGCATTCGCTACGGGTTCCGCGGCCCGAACCATTCGGTTGTGACCGCCTGTTCGACCGGCGCCCATGCCATCGGTGACGCCGCGCGGCTGATCCGCGACGATGATGCCGATGTGATGATCGCGGGCGGGGCAGAGGCTTCTATCTCGGAGATCGGGATTGCGGGTTTCAACGCCTGCAAGGCGCTGTCGACCAAGCGCAGCGATGATCCCAAAGTGGCCAGCCGCCCCTACGATTCCGACCGTGACGGGTTTGTCATGGGCGAGGGCGCTGGCATTGTCGTGCTGGAGGAATACGAACATGCAAAGGCGCGCGGCGCCAAGATCTATGCCGAAGTGATCGGCTATGGCCTGTCCGGCGACGCCTATCACATCACCGCCCCTTCCGAGGATGGCGACGGGGCCGAGCGCTGCATGCGCATGGCGCTGAAGAAAGCCGGGCTGGAGCCTGCCGATATCGACTATATAAACGCGCATGGCACCTCGACCATGGCCGACACGATCGAGCTTGGCGCGGTCGAGCGGCTGATGGGTGATGCGGCGGGCAAGGTCACGATGTCGTCGACCAAGTCGATGACCGGGCACTTGCTGGGGGCTGCGGGCGCGATCGAGGCGATCTTCTCGATCCTCGCGATCCGTGATCAGGTGGCCCCGCCGACGATCAACCTGGACGATCCGGCCGTTGATACCAAGGTGGATCTGGCCGCAAATGCCAAGCGCGAACGCAAGATTGACGTGGCCCTGTCCAACAGCTTTGGCTTTGGCGGTACCAATGCCAGCGTGATCTTCAGAAAGGTCGACTGATGTGGCGTCATATCGCCTCGAATGCGCTGACATTCCTGGCAGTCTTGCTGTTCCTGGCCGGTGGCGTGATCATCTGGGGCCGGTCGGAATACGTCTCCGAAGGCCCGCTTGATCAGGCGATCTGCGTTCAGGTCGAGCGTGGCACGAACATGCGGTCGGTTTCGAAAAAGCTTGAAGAGCAGGGTGCTGTGACAAGCGGTGCGCTCCTGCGTGTGGGCGCGGATTATGCGGACAAGACCGGTGACCTGAAGGCGGGCAGCTTTCTGGTGCCCGAGGGCAGCTCCATGGCTGATATCGTCGATATCATCACGCGCGGCGGGGCGAATACCTGCGGCACGGAAGTGGTCTACCGCATCGGCGTGACCTCTGCCGGGATCCGCGTGCGCGAGCTTGACCCGGCCACGGGGCGCTATGTCGAGAAGGCGGAATTTGCGCCTGAGGAAGCCGCGGCTGATCCGGTCTATGCAGAGCTGCGCGACAAAGACGACACCCGGTTCCGTATCGCGCTGGCCGAAGGCGTGACCAGCTGGCAGGTTGTGCAGGAACTGTCCTCGCTCGACGTGCTGGAAGGCGAGGTAGAGGTGCCCGCAGAGGGAAGCCTTGCGCCCGACAGCTACGAGATCCGGCCCGGAGATTCGCTGGCCTCGGTGATTGAACGGATGCAGACGGCGCAGGAGGCGATCCTGACCGCAGCCTGGGAAAACCGCGCGGATGATCTGCCGCTGGAGACGCCGGAAGAGGCGTTGATCCTGGCCTCGATCATCGAGAAGGAAACCGGCAACGCGGAAGAGCGTGGCGTGGTCGCATCGGTCTTTACCAACCGCCTACGGGTCGACATGCCGCTGCAAACCGACCCGACGGTCATCTATGGCGTGACGGAAGGCAAAGGCGTGCTTGGGCGGGGGTTGCGCCGGTCGGAACTGGACCGTGCGACACCCTGGAACACCTATGTCATCAAGGGTCTGCCGCCGACGCCCATTGCCAATCCCGGCCGTGCCAGCATCGAGGCTGCGCTCAATCCGCTTGATACCGATTACATCTTCTTCGTGGCGAAAACGCTCAATCCGGCGGATGGGCACCTGTTTGCCGAGACATTGGAAGAGCATAATCGCAACGTGGCGGCCTATCGGGCGCTGGAGGCACAGCGCAACTAGTAGCGCTTGCGAACGTTGTGGTTTCGCAAAGGTTAACCACTTCATCTAGAGGGCGACGCTATCCGTATGGGGCGCCGCCCCTTTTGCATGTCGGTCAGACGCAACGAGACGTTAAGGATTTCAGGTCGGTTCGTTAACCATTGATGTCGTGAATTAGCAAGCATTTCCAGACGCTTAACGTACCGTGTAAGGGGTTTCAGGCTTGACTCTGCGAACGGTCTTCCGTATAGGTTGTGGCATGCTGGAACAGGTGGGCGAACGGCCCCGGGGGTGACCCCGGTGGCCGTTTTTTCATGCGGTTCGGGCGGAGGATCACTCAACCGAGAGGTCATCGAGCACATGACACTTATTACCCCGGAAGAAGGGTTTGCCGAACTGGAAAACGTGGCCCGCGAGGTCCGCGAAGAACTTCGGGAAGCACGAAAAGATTTGCAGGACCTGAGACAACGGGTTCGCACCGGGGAAGTCGGAACGGAAACAGAGGGCCTGAAGATACTCGCATACGTGCGATCCATGTTGAAGGCTGCCAGCGAAACGGAGGCGCAACTTGCCAAAGCACAACGAGACAGAGCCGGAATTGTCCGGGATTACGCGATCGATTTCGACGCCGCACGATCTGAGATCGGGTGCCGCCTGGATCGCCTCCGCAGATGTTGCCGTGAGGAATGAGTTTTTAAACAGTATGCCCAAGGGAGAGCTTCTTGCTCTCCCTTTCATTTTCGAGTTCTGGGCCATGGATCACCAGTTGCCGCCAGAGGGCGACTGGCGGTCCTGGGTCATTCTTGGTGGGCGCGGTGCGGGCAAGACCCGCGCCGGGTCTGAATGGGTCCGGTCAATGGTAGAGGGGTCGCGTCCGCGCGATCCCGGCCGGGCGAAACGTGTGGCACTGGTGGGCGAGACGCTGGACCAGGTGCGCGAGGTGATGGTGTTTGGCGAGAGCGGCATTCTTGCCTGCTCGCCCCCTGACCGCAGGCCGGATTGGCATGGCGGGCGCCGGACCCTGATCTGGCCGAATGGAGCCGAGGCGATGGCCTTTTCCGCGCATGAGCCCGAAGCGCTGCGCGGTCCGCAGTTTGACGCGGCCTGGGTGGATGAGTTGGCGAAGTGGAAACGCGCGCAGGATACCTGGGACATGCTGCAATTCGGATTGCGGCTGGGGGAGTGTCCGCAGCAATGCGTTACGACGACTCCGCGCAATGTAGTGGTTCTGAAGCAGCTGCTGAAGCTGGGCTCCACCGTGGTGTCACATGCGCCGACCGAAGCGAACCGGGCCAACCTTGCGGATAGTTTTCTGGCCGAGGTGCGGGCGCGCTATGCCGGTACGCGGTTGGGGCGGCAGGAACTGGACGGTGTGTTGATGGAAGACGAGGAGGGCGCGCTCTGGACACATTCGTTGCTGGATGAGGTGCGTATCGAAAAGGCGGGCGCGTTTGACCGGGTGCTTGTGGCGGTCGATCCGCCGGTAAGCGGCCATGCCGGATCTGACGAATGCGGGATCGTCGCGGTTGGTGTCACCACGCAGGGGCCGGTGCAGGACTGGCGCGCGGTCGTGCTGGAAGATGCCAGCGTGCGTGCGGCCAGCCCGATGACATGGGCGCGCGCGGCGATCACCTGCATGGAGCACTGGGGGGCGGACCGGCTGGTGGCCGAGGTCAATCAGGGTGGCGACATGGTCGAACAGGTCATCCGTCAGGTTGATCCGCTGGTGCCTGTAACCAAGGTGCATGCCGCCAAGGGCAAGGTCGCGCGGGCAGAGCCTGTCGCGGCGCTGTACGAGCAGGGACGTGTCAGCCACCTGCGGGGTCTGGGCGATCTGGAAGATCAGATGTGCCGGATGACCCTGCAAGGTTATCAGGGCAAAGGCTCGCCGGATCGCGTGGACGCGCTGGTCTGGGCCTTGACCGAGGGCATGATCCAGTCGGCGGCGGGGTGGCGCAAGCCGCAGTTGCGTGCGCTCTAGGGGGTGCGTTCGCATTGGTTAAGCAGCCTTAACCAATAAGCCCTAGGTTGGTTTCAACGGCGGCGGGCACCCTCGCCATCAGGACAGCAAGAGTGACAGGCAGGCATGACGGGCCGCGCAAACCAGCGTGACACGGGCGATGGCGGCTTGCCTGCACGGCACAGGCGGAACGAGGAGCATCACAGGATGGTATTTGATTTCATGCGCAAGAGCAGGGTTCCAGAAGCTCAGGCGCAGGTGCCTGCAGCGCCTGAGGCCAAGGCCAGCGCCGTGGGTCGCGTGATCGCCATGCAGGGCGCGGGGCGTGTGGCCTGGAGCCCTCGTGACACGGTTTCGCTGACGCGCACCGGCTTTGCCGGGAACCCGGTCGGGTTTCGCGCGGTGAAGCTGATCGCCGAGGCCGCAGCGGCGCTGCCGCTGGTGCTTCAGGATGCGGAGCGGCGCTATGAAAGCCATCCGGTTCTGTCGCTTTTGTCCGCGCCCAACCCCGCGCAGCGCCGGGCCGAGTTGCTGGAGTCGCTTTACGGTCAGATCCTGCTGTCGGGCAATGGTTATGTCGAGGCGGTCAACAGCGACCTAGGCGACTTGGCCGAGCTGCACGTCCTGCGCTCTGACCGGTTGTCTGTGATCCCGGGCCCGGACGGTTGGCCGGTGGGCTATGAATATGCCGTGGGCGGGCGCAAGCATCGGTTTGATGCGACGGGGCCGGTCTCTCCGATCTGCCATATCAAGAGCTTCCATCCGCAGGACGACCATTACGGGCTAAGCCCGATGCATGCCGCAGCGATGGCGCTTGATGTCCACAGCAGCGCGTCCCGCTGGTCAAAAGCGCTTCTGGACAATGCCGCGCGGCCGTCCGGGGCGATTGTCTACAAGGGTGCCGAGGGGCAGGGCAGTCTGGGTCAGGACCAGTATGACCGGCTGGTGAGCGAGATGGAAAGCTATCACCAGGGCGCGCGAAACGCCGGGCGGCCGATGCTTCTGGAAGGTGGCCTGGACTGGAAGCCGATGGGGTTCAGCCCCTCGGATATGGAGTTCCAGAAGACCAAGGAAAGTGCGGCGCGGGAGATTGCGCTCGCCTTCGGGGTGCCGCCCATGTTGATGGGTATTCCCGGCGACGCGACCTATGCGAATTACCAGGAAGCCAATCGCGCCTTCTACCGGCTGACGGTCCTGCCGCTGGCAATGCGGGTGGCGGCAGCGCTGAGCGGCTGGCTGGGGGCGCATATGGGCGAAGGGTTCGAGCTGAAGCCGGATCTGGATCAGGTGCCTGCGCTCAGCGCCGAACGTGACGCGCAGTGGAAGCGCGTGACCGGGGCGGAATTTCTGACCGTCGCCGAGAAACGCGCGATGCTTGGCCTGCCTGCGCTGGCGGAGGATGAGGACGATGGCTGATGGCCGGGGCGTTCCCTTTGATTGTGCGCCGTCGCTCAAGCTGGAGGCGCATGAGCGCCTGGCCCGGATGCAGTTCGAGGCGGCCGAAAGACGGGTCGACAAGATCGAAGTGCTGATGGAGCGGCTTGAGCGGCGGTTGTGGCTGGCGGTTTACGGCGTGGTGGGCGTGATCCTGGCTCAGGCTGTTCAAGGCCTGATGGCCGCCGCCCCCTGAGGCCGGAATTCGAGATGATGGAAGGACAAGACATGCAGACGGATTACGGGCTGGAGCAGAAATTCTGCCGTTTCGAGACCGAGGTTTCGGTGACCGATGGCAGCCGGATCGAGGGCTATGCCTCGCTTTTCGGCGCCTGCGATCAGGGTGGAGATGTCGTCGAGGCGGGCGCCTACAAGGCATCGCTGAAGCGCATGGCCGAGGAACGCCGCGCGGTGAAAATGCTGTGGCAGCACGACCCGGCAACGCCGATTGGCATCTGGGACGAGGTGCGCGAGGACGGCCGCGGGCTATACGTCAAGGGCCGGTTGCTGGACAGCACCCAGAAGGGCCGCGAGGCGGCGGCCCTGATCGCGGCCGGAGCGATTGACGGGCTGTCGATCGGCTACCGCACGGTGAAGGCCACGAAGAACGACAGGGGCCAGCGGCTTCTGACGGAACTGGAGCTTTGGGAGGTGTCGCTTGTCACTTTCCCGATGCTGCCCAGTGCGCGGGTGGCGGCCAAGGGCGATGCCCCGGCCGAGGCCATGCTGCGTGAATTGGCGCAGGCGCTGGAAGGCGCACGCCGGAACCTGACGCGCGACTGACGCGCCAAGCCACTACAGGACCAACGCCATGAGCAAGACCGAGACGACCTCTCGGATCGGGGAAGATCTGTCTCCGGTCACCCAAGTGAAATCCGCGATTGCGGGTTTCGTCGGGGATTTCAAGACCTTTCAGGACGACATGTCCGCACGACTTCAACAACAGGAAGAGCGACTGACCATGCTTGATCGTAAATCTCATACTGCCTACCGCCCCGCACTGGCCATGACGGCCGATGCCGAGGTGCCGCATCAGAAGGCGTTCAACGCCTATTTGCGGTCGGGCGACGACGATGGGCTTCGTGGCCTGGAGCTGGAAGGCAAGGCGATGTCCACGGCGGTGAACGGAGACGGTGGCTATCTGGTGGATCCGGTGACCTCTGCGTCGGTCAATTCGGTGCTGTCGACCACAGCGTCGATCCGGGCCATCGCCAATGTCGTGAATGTCGAAGCTACGTCCTATGACGTGCTGATCGACACGTCTGAAATAGGCGCGGGCTGGGCATCCGAGACCGGCTCTTCGACCGAGACGGGCACGCCGATCGTTGACCGTATTGCCATCCCGCTGCACGAGCTTTCGGCGCTGCCCAAAGCGTCCCAGCGTTTGCTGGACGATGCCGCGTTCGACATCGAAGGCTGGCTGGCGGGCCGCATTGCGGACAAATTTGCCCGCGCAGAGGCCGCAGCGTTCATCAGCGGTGATGGCAATGACAAGCCCACCGGTTTCCTGACCCATCCTGCTGTCGACAACGATGTCTGGAGCTGGGGCAATATCGGCTATGTGCCGACAGGTGCGGACGGGGCCTTTGCCGGTGCCGATGCGCTGATCGACCTCGTCTATGCTCTGGGTGCAGAATACCGCGCCAACGGCACTTTCGTGATGAACTCGAAGACGGCCGGCCTGGTGCGCAAGATGAAGGACGCGGACGGACGCTTCTTGTGGTCCGACGGTCTGGCGGCGGCAGAGCCCGCGCGTCTGCTGGGCTACCGCGTGTTGATCGCCGAAGACATGCCCGATGTGGCCTCTGGCGCCGACGCGATTGCCTTTGGCGACTTCGGCACCGGTTATACTGTCGCCGAACGTCCCGACCTGCGCGTTCTGCGCGATCCGTTCTCGGCCAAGCCGCATGTCCTGTTCTACGCGACCAAGCGTGTCGGTGGCGACGTGAGCGACTTTGCCGCGATCAAGCTTCTGCGTTTCGCCGTCTCTTAAGGCGCGGCGGATGGGTGGCGGGGTAACCCGCCGCTCTGGCGCGCGCCGCATCAGACTTGCGTTGTCCAACTGCTCCCCTCCGTTCGAGCAACGTGAGTGGCGCGCGCCTTTTTTGCCAGAAAAGCTCCCGCGGAGGGGCAGGATGTTTGGAGACGATCCATGATGTTGATCGAAGAAACCACGGTGCCGCAGGCGGTGCTACCGGTTGCGGGGCTGCGGAGCCACCTGCGGCTGGGGTCGGGCTTTGCCGAGGAGAGCCTGCAGGATGGCTTGCTCGAAGGCTTTCTGCGAGCGGCGATGGCCGCCATCGAAGCGCGCATCGGAAAAGCGTTGATCGCACGTGATTACACCTGGACTGTTGAACGCTGGAACGATGCCGGGCAGGGATTGCCGATTGCGCCCGTAAGCGCCGTTCTGCAACTGTCCATTGCCGGACGGGACGGCGTGCCGGCCGTGATCGACCCTGCCAGATACCGGTTGGTGCAGGATGCGGTGCGCCCGGTCCTGGCGCCGGTTGGAAGCTGCCTGCCGACGATCCCCGAGGGTGGCCGCGCAGTGCTGCGCCTGACCGCCGGTATGTCGCCTGACTGGGGCAACCTGCCCGCAGATATTGCGCAAGCGGCGATGTTGCTGGCCGCGCATTATTACGAATACCGGGACGAAACCTCTTTAGGCCGTGGATGCATGCCATTTGGTGTGACCAGCCTGATCGAGCGCTACCGCCCGGTGCGGATCGGCCTGGGAGCAGGGCAATGAGTACCCTCGGGTTGAACCGCCCGCTGGTGCTGGAGGCGCCTCTGGTGACGGCAAACGGGTCTGGCGGCTATGACGTAGGCTGGGCCGCACTTGGCACGCTTTGGGCCGAGGTCATACCGCGGACCGGGCGCGAAGTGAAAGGGCCCGCGTCCTCTGCCTCGGTCATGGGGTTCAAGATCACGGTGCGCGGCGCCCCGGTGGGCAGCGCAATGCGCCCGCAGGCAGGCCAGCGGTTCCGCGAAGGGACCCGACATTACCGCATCGAGGCGGTCAGCGAGCGCGATCCGCGCGGCCGTTTCCTGGTTTGCTTTGCCGAAGAAGAGGTGGCGGCATGAGCCATGCGCTTTCCGCACCGCTTCAAGCGGCCGTCTATCAGTACCTCCTTGCGGATGCCGGGGTGCAGGCCAGCATCGGGGCGCATCTCTATGATGCGCTGCCTTCGGGCCGGGTGCCGGATCTTTATGCGACGCTGGGTGCAGAGGTCGTGCGGGACAAATCCGACGCGTCGGGGGCAGGTGCAGAGCACGATCTGACGATCAGCGTCGTGACGGGTGCCTCCGGGTTCCAGCAGGCTAAGGAAGCGGCGGCCGCGATCAGCGATGCGCTTGACGATCCGGTCTTGACCCTAAGCCGCGGGCGTCTGGTGGGGATGCGGTTCCTCAAGGCGCAGGCGGCACGTGTCGGAACCGGAACAATCCGCCGCATCGATCTGAAATTCCGCGCCCGCGTGGAAGACAACTGAACATCATCAACGGAGTAAATGCCATGGGTGCCCAGAACGGCAAGGACATGCTTATCAAGGTGGACCTGACCGGGGACGGTCAGTTCCGCACGCTGGCGGGGCTGCGTGCCACGCGCGTCAGCTTTAACGCCGAAACGGTTGACGTGACCTCTTTGGAAAGCTCGGGGGGGTGGCGCGAGTTGCTGGGTGGGGCCGGTGTGAAATCCGCCTCGCTGTCCGGTTCGGGGGTGTTTCGCGATGACTCCACAGACGAACGTGCGCGCCAGATCTTCTTTGACGGTGAAACGCCGGAATTCCAGGTCATCATCCCGGATTTCGGAACGGTTGAAGGGCCGTTTCTGGTTACGGCAATCGAATATGCGGGCTCGCATAACGGCGAGGCGACTTACGAATTGTCCCTGGCCTCGGCCGGCCAGCTGACCTTCACGGCGCTGTAAGCCGATGACCAATCCGTGGAGAGGGGAAGTCGCGCTCGAAATCGAGGGGGTGCAGCACCAGCTGCGCCTGACCTTGGGCGCGCTGGCAGAATTGGAAGCCGGGTTGGAAAGCGGGTCCTTGATGGATCTCGTCAGCAGGTTTGAAAGCGGCAAGGTCAGCAGCCGGGATGTACTGGCCTTGGTCGTTGCCGGGCTGCGCGGCGGTGGCTGGCAAGGGCGGGCATCGGATCTTTTGTCAGCGGAAATCACGGGGGGGCCGATGGCGGCCGCCCGTGCAGCGGCAGAGCTTTTGACGCGCGCCTTCCTGCCGCCGGAAGAGATAGCGCCTTGAGCGGGCTCGACTGGCCGGCGCTGATGCGCGCCGGCCTGCAAGGGCTGGGTCTGCGCCCGTCGGAATTCTGGGCGCTTACACCGGCGGAACTGCGGGTGATGCTGGGCGAGCGGGCCAGCGCAACGGCACTGGGGCGCGACGGGCTCGAGGCGTTGATCCGGGCCTGTCCGGACAGTCATGAAAGGGCAGAAGATGGCAGATGTTGATGCGGCTGAAACGCTGGAAAATCAGATGGATGCCTTGGAGAGTTCACTCTCTTCGGCAACCGGGATGGCAGCCGGATTCGACGCAGAGCTGCGCCGCATCCACCAAACGTTCAGCGCTACCGGAAAAGGCGTCGCTGCGCTGGAGAATTCGCTGAGCCGCGGATTGAAGAACGCGATCGACGGCGTCGTCTTCGACGGGATGAAGCTGTCTGACGCGCTGGAGACGGTTGCGCGATCGATGATCGGAACAGCCTATAATGCGGCAGTGAAACCGGTGACCGACCAGGTCGGCAGCCTGCTGGCGGGCAGTGTCTCGGGTCTCTTTGGTGGGGTATCGCCCTTTGCCGATGGCGCGGCCTTCGGTCAGGGCCGCGTGATGCCCTTTGCAAAGGGCGGCGTCGTGACGAGCCCTACGAATTTTCCGATGCGGGGCGGCACTGGCCTGATGGGCGAAGCGGGGCCTGAGGCCATCATGCCATTGACCCGCGGGGCAGACGGGAAGCTGGGTGTGCAGGCGCAGGGTGGCGGTGCCGCCACGACGGTCGTGATGAATATCACGACTCCGGATGTCGACGGATTCCGCCGCAGCCAAACGCAGGTCGCTGCCCAGATGAGCCGTGCGTTGAGCCGCGGCCAACGCAATCGCTAAGGAGGATCAGATGGCATTTCACGAGGTCAGATTTCCGGCCAACCTGAGCTTTGGGTCGGTCGGCGGACCCGAGCGGCGCACTGACGTGGTGACGCTTGCCAACGGGTTCGAAGAGCGCAACACGCCCTGGGCGCATTCGCGCAGGCGATATGACGCGGGTCTGGGCCTGCGGTCCCTTGACGATATCGGCGAACTGATTGCGTTTTTCGAAGCGCGGCAGGGACAGCTATTCGGCTTTCGGTGGAAAGACTGGGCCGATTACAAGAGCTGCCGGGCGTCGCGGAAGGTGCGGTTTGACGATCAGGTCATCGCGCGCGGTGACGGAGAAACGGTCTCGTTTCAGCTGATCAAGCGCTATCGGTCGGGGGATGCGTTCTATGACCGTCCGTTGAAGAAGCCGGTGAGAGGCACTGTCCGCGCAGGCGTTCAGGGTGACGAATTGCTGGACGGTGTCCATTACGAGGTCGACCTGTCCAGCGGTGTAATCACCTTTGCCGAACCGCCGCTGGCGGAGGCCGAGGTGACCGCAGGGTTCGAGTTCGACGTGCCGGTGCGCTTTGACACCGACAGTATCCGCACGAGCGTTTCCAGCTTTCAGGCGGGCGAGATCCCCGATGTTCCGGTGGTGGAGGTGCGGGTCTGATGACGTTTCACGAGGGGTTGAAAACGCATCTTCAGAGCGGATGCACCACCATTTCCCGCGCCTGGAGCGTGACGCGGCGCGACGGAGTTCAGATGGGCTTTACCGATCACGACTGTGATCTGACCTTCGGCGGCATGGTCCATCGCGCCGATACCGGTTTGACGGCGCGCGCCTTGCAGCAAAGCACCGGTCTGTCGGTCGATAACAGCGAGGCGACCGGCGCATTGTCCTCATCCGCCATCAGCGAAGCGGATATCGCCGCCGGCCGGTTTGACGGGGCAGAGGTTGCCTCCTGGATCGTGAACTGGGCCAATCCCGACGAGCGGCAACTGCTTTTTCGTGGAACGTTGGGAGAGATCCGTCGGTCGGGCGGGGCCTTCGAAGCAGAACTGCGGGGCCTGAGCGAAGCCCTTAACCGTCCGTTGGGGCGGGTCTTCCAGAAACCCTGCACGGCGGTGCTGGGCGATGGGGCCTGCGGTTTCGATGTCTCCACGCCGGGCTACGCCCATACTGCTGTGATCGAGACGATCAAGGACCGCCGCGTCTTTCAGTTTGCAGAGCCGGGTGGGTTCGAGCCGGGCTGGTTCCAGCGCGGGCGTCTGGAGGTTCTTTCGGGCGGGGCGCAGGGCCTGACCGGCGCGATCAAACGGGATCGTTCCGAAGGCGGCTCTCGGGTGATCGAGCTTTGGGAAGCCATGCGGGCCGACATCGTGGCTGGGGACGAGATCCGCATCGTCGCGGGCTGCGACAAGCGGTTCGAGACCTGCCGTCTGAAATTCGCCAACCAGCTGAACTTTCAAGGCTTCCCGGATATACCCGAAGAGGATTGGGTGATGGTTCATCCCTCGGTCGCTACCGCGAAAGCCGGGGGGAGCCGCCGATGACAACTGCGTCGCCGGATATCGTGGCTGCCGCGCGTGGCTGGCTGGGGACGCCCTATCGGCATCAGGCGTCGGTGCGCGGCGCGGGGACCGATTGCCTGGGCCTGCTGCGCGGCGTCTGGCGCGAAGTGATCGGGCCAGAGCCGGTGACCGTTCCTGCCTATTCCTACGACTGGTCTGAACCCCAGGGCGAAGAACGTCTGTGGGACGCCGCATTGGCCCATCTGCAGGATGCGGGCGCGGATCTTGTGCCGGGCGATGTGCTGCTGTTCCGGATGCGGAACGGGTCGGTCGCCAAGCACCTTGGCATTCTGTCGGAGGCTCGCGAACTGCCCGCCTTCATTCACGCATATACGGGGCACGGGGTGGTCGAAAGCCCGCTGAGCGCGCCCTGGAGACGCCGCATCGTGGCGCGTTTCCGCTTTCCTTTGGAGGGGTAATCATGGCGACGATTCTGCTGTCGGCCGCGGGTGCGGCGCTTGGGAGCTCTGTCGGCGGGAGCATGCTTGGTCTGTCCATGACCGCCGTGGGCCGGTTCGCCGGGGCCACGCTTGGCCGGGCGATTGACCAGCGGCTTATGGGGCAGGGTTCCGAGACTGTCGAGACAGGGCGGGTGGATCGGTTCCGCCTGACAGGTGCGGGCGAAGGCGCGCCGGTGGCCCAAGTCTATGGTCGGATGCGCGTGGGCGGTCACGTGATCTGGGCCACGGAATTTCAGGAGCATGTGACGACCAGTGGCGGCGGTGGTGGCGGCGGCGGCAAGGGCGCGCCGAGCCAGCCCAAGGTCAAAAGCTACAGCTATTCTGTCAGCCTCGCGCTCGCACTGTGCGAGGGTGAGATCACCGGCGTTCACCGGGTCTGGGCCGATGGCGCTGAGATTCCTCTGAGCGAAGTGACCATGCGGGTCTATCCCGGCAGTCGGGATCAGTTGCCCGACCCCAAGATCGCCGCAATGGAGGGCGCCGACAACGTGCCCGCCTATCGTGGCACGGCCTATGTCGTTTTCGAGGATCTGGCGCTGGAGCGGTTCGGCAATCGCATCCCTCAGTTCAGCTTCGAGGTGACGCGACCCGATCATGACAAGGCTGATCCTGCAAGCGTGGCCCACGGTGTCAGCGGAGTCGCACTGATGCCCGGCACAGGGGAATATGCGCTGGCCACGAAACCGGTGCATTTCAAATATGGCGGCGGCAAATCGTCGATTGCCAATGTCAACACGGCGTCGGCGCAGCCAGACATCCTGCAGTCGCTTGACATGCTGGAAGCAGAGCTTCCCAACGCACGCGCCGTATCGCTGGTGGTCAGCTGGTTCGGCAATGACTTGCGCTGTGGTCGGTGCAGTTTGCGCCCGCGCGTTGAACAGGCTTCGTATGACGCCTCGAACATGGCGTGGAAAGTCGCGGGTAAGAGCCGCTCGACGGCGGGCGTTGTGCCAAAGGTCGAGGGCCGGCCCGTCTATGGTGGCACGCCCTGCGACACCTCGGTGGTTCAGGCGATCCGCGAAATGAATGAGCGCGGGCAGAAGGTGATGTTCTACCCGTTCATCCTGATGGACCAGCAGGCCGACAACACTTTGCCCGATCCTTGGACCGGCGCGGAAGGCCAGCCGCCCTTGCCGTGGCGGGGACGGATCACATTGCCGGCGGCGCCCGGCCAGGAAGGCTCGCCCGATGGCACCGCTGCGGCAGATGCGCAAGTCGCCGCCTTTTTTGGCTCCGCGAGAGCCGACGATTTCAGTATCTCGAACGGCAAGGTGAGCTATTCCGGCCCCGCCGAGTGGGGGTTCCGGCGCTTCATCCTGCATTACGCCGCCCTGTGCGCGGCATCCGGAGGGGTGGAGTCCTTCTGTATCGGGTCGGAAATGCGTGGGCTGACCACAATCCGCGGTGAGTCGGGATATCCGGCGGTCGCAGAGCTCAAGCTGCTCGCCGCCGAGGTGCGCACCCTTCTGGGCAACGATTGCAAGATCGGCTACGCGGCGGATTGGTCGGAGTATTTCGGCCACCACCCGCAGGACGGTTCGGGCGATCTGCGTTTCCACCTCGATCCGCTTTGGGGCGATGAGAATATCGATTTCATCGGTATCGACAACTACATGCCGCTGTCGGATTGGCGCGACGGGCATGAGCATGCCGATGCGCATTGGGGGGCCATTCACGACCAGACCTACCTTGAATCCAATATCGAGGGCGGAGAGGGCTATGACTGGTATTACCCCACGCAGGAGGCGCGGGACGCACAGCGGCGCGTGCCCATCACGGACGAGGCCCATCACGAGCCCTGGGTCTGGCGCTACAAGGATATTCGCAACTGGTGGTCAAACACGCATCACGAGCGCATCGGCGGCGAACGACAGGCGCAGCCGACGGCCTGGGTGCCTGGATCAAAGCCGGTCTGGTTTACCGAATATGGCTGTGCAGCCATCGACAAGGGGACCAACCAACCCAACAAATTCCTTGATCCCAAAAGCTCCGAATCCGCTCTGCCGCGATATTCCGACGCCCGCCGTGACGAGCTGATCCAGCATCAATATCTTCGGGCCATGCATGGCTACTGGCGAAACCCGGAGCATAACCCGGTTTCCGAGATCTATGGCGGGCCGATGATCGATATGGACCGGGCCTTTGTTTGGGCTTGGGACGCGCGGCCCTATCCCTGGTTCCCTGCGAACCGGGCGCTGTGGTCGGATGGTGCCAACTACCTGCGCGGTCATTGGTTGAGCGGGCGTGCTTCGGGACGGCGCCTGTCCAGCGTTGTTGCAGAGATCTGCGAACGTGCGGGACTGCGCGATTATGACGTGTCGGGCCTGCATGGCCTCGTGCGTGGCTATTCCATGCCGGATGTCGCTGCGGCGCGAAACGCCTTGCAACCCCTGATGCTGGCCTACGGCTTTGACGCCGTGGAACGCGATGGAGCTATCTGCTTTGTCATGCGGGCGCAGGGCAAGCCGCTGTTGCTGGAAGGTGAGGCATTCGCTGAAAGCGACGAGTTTAATGGCACCGTCGAACAGACCCGCGCGGCCGAGGTCGAGATATCTGGCCGGGTGCGCGTGCGCTTTGTGCAGGCCGATGGCGATTACGATACCGTGGCCGAGGAAACAGTTCTTCCCGATGACACGACCCATTCGGTTGCAGAGACCGAACTGGCGCTGTCGCTGACCCGGGCAGAGGGTCGCCAGACCGCCGAACGCTGGCTGTCGGAGGCCCGCCTGTCGCGCGACGCCGTGCGCTTTGTCCTTCCGCCGTCGCGGATGGAGCTTGGCGCGGGGGATGTCGTGTCGCTGGAAGAGGAGGGCGCGCTATACCGCGTCGACCGGATCGAGCATGGCAATGGTCAGATGATCGAGGCCGTGCGTGTGGACCCTGATGTCTACCAGCCTTCCGAATTCCCTGACGATTCCGCCAGCATGCGCCCGTTCATCGCGCCCGTGCCGGTCTTGCCCCTGTTCCTTGATCTGCCGCTTCTTACGGGGGATGAGGTGGTGCATGCGCCGCATCTTGCGCTGACAGCTGATCCATGGCCGGGCAGCGTGGCGGTTTATGATGCCGTCAGCGACGAGGATTTCGCGCTCAATCAGGTCATTGCGGCAAGATCGACGGTCGGGGTCACGCAGACGCCGCTATTTGCCGCCCCCGCAGGCCGTTTCGATCGTGGCAATGCCCTGCAGGTCAAGCTTACCTCTGGCGCGCTGCAAAGCGTCAGCGATGCGGCGTTGCTTTCTGGCGCGAACACGGCTGCAATCGGTGACGGTACGCCCGGTGGTTGGGAAGTGTTCCAGTTCCGTGATGCCGAGCTGTTGGACGAAGACACGTGGCTTCTGTCGCACAGGCTGAGGGGACAGGCGGGAAGCGACGGCATCCTGCCGGATGTCTGGCCTGCCGGGTCGTGGGTGGTGATGCTGGATGGCACGCCGCAGCAGATCGAACTGAAAACCGCGTCGCGCGGGCTGGCACGGCATTACCGGATCGGACCGGCGAAGCGCGGATATGACGATCCCAGCTATGTCCATGAGGTCCATGCCTTCAGCGGGATAGGGCTGAGGCCATACCGGCCCGCGCATCTGCGGCTGACACCTTCGGGGGGCGGCTATGATGTCAGCTGGATTCGCCGTACGCGGACCGAAGGCGACATCTGGGAAACGCCGGAAGTGCCGATTGGCGAAGAACAGGAAGCCTATATATTGCGCGTGATGCAGGGCCAGAACGTGCTGAGGGAAGTGTCGCTGAACAGTCCGGCATGGCACTACAGCGCCGCAGAACGGGCCGCCGATGGGCCGGATGTGACAATCGCGGTGGCGCAGGTGTCAGCGCGGTTCGGGCCCGGCCCCTTCGCGACGGTCTCGACGCTGCTATGAAACGCGCCCCGTGCAAGGCGCGGGGCCGCTTTCATCCAGAGGCGCAACTGATACAGCGGGTGGCGGTCAGATCGACCTCCAGCCGCTTGTCGGCGATTTCCTCGCCGCAATCCTCGCACCAGCCGAACTCGTCCTGCTCCATCCGTGCCAGGGCCCTGTGCAGCCGCTGCGTTTCGGCATCGCGTCTTGCCTGCGTGGCCCGCGCCATCGCCTGCGACTGCAGGGCGTCCATGCGGCTGAGGCGGCCAACCGCTTGCTGGTCAAGCTCGACCACCGCCTGTCCTTCCAGGCCGCGCGAATCTTCTGCCGACAGTTCGGCCAGCCGCGCCATTATCAACCTGCGGAAACGGTCATTCCTGTTCATGATCTCCTCCATCACGGCTTTGCAATTGGCGTCGCGCGCCTATCTGGTATAGTCAAGCACGGCCCAAGGAGGAAACGCCATGCCAACCACCCGCGCCAAACTGGCCGAGCTTGACCCGGTCTGGAGCCAGATTATCGAGGAAGGCCATGTCGCCATCCGTGACGAACCGCTTCTGGGCGGTCTGATCCATTCCAGCGTGCTGCACCACGGCACGATCGAGGCGGCGCTGGCCTATCGCACGTCTTTGAAGCTGGCCTCGGGCGAGATGTCCGAGCAGATCCTGCGCGAGATTTGCGATCAGGCCTATTCCGAAGACCCTGAATTGGCCGCAGCGGCGCGGGCCGATATCGTGGCCGTTTACGACCGTGACCCGGCCTGCCACCGGTTCCTGCAACCGCTGATGTTCTTCAAGGGCTTCCAGGCGGTGCAAAGCTACCGGGTCGCCAACTGGCTGTGGCGTCAGGGGCGCAAGGATCTTGCCTATTTCTTCCAGATGCGCTGCTCCGAAGCGTTCGGGGTCGATATCCACCCCGCCGCACGGATTGGCCGGGGCATCATGATCGACCACGCGCATTCCATCGTCATCGGCGAGACGGCAGTCGTGGGCGACAACGTGTCGATGCTGCATTCGGTGACGCTGGGCGGGACCGGCAAGGAAGAAGAGGACCGGCATCCCAAGATCGGCGACGGCGTGCTGATCGGGGCAGGGGCCAAGGTTCTGGGCAATATCCATGTCGGCAACTGCTCGCGCATCGCGGCGGGATCTGTGGTGCTGGACGAGGTGCCCGCTTGCAAGACCGTGGCGGGTGTTCCTGCGCGGATCGTGGGCGAGGCGGGCTGCGACCAGCCCTCCATGTCCATGGATCAGATCCTGCGATCCGGCGCCTGAACCGGGCAACCGGCATGTCCCCATCGCGGGGCACCAGACACATGATTTTTGTTTGCACGCAAGGGCGTAAGGCGGTTTCGAAGCTGCTTTACGCCCTCGATGTCTGTTCAGGTCGCAGGACGTCCTGCGGATCGTGGCGCCGGTCGCGTCACGCCAGCATAGTTAGCGGGTTTTCCAGATTGTCCTTGATTGCGGCCAGCAGTTCCGCACCAAGCGCGCCGTCGATGACCCGGTGATCGACGCTGAGCGTGACGGACATGACCGTGGCGGTGGTTAACTCCCCATCCTTGCCGACGACGGGTTTGCGGATCCCGGCGCCGACCGCGAGGATCGCCCCGTGAGGCGGGTTGATCACCGCGTCGAAATTCTCGATCCCGAACATTCCAAGGTTGGAAATCGCAAAGCTGCCGCCCTGATATTCATGCGGGGCGAGCTTGCGGTCGCGGGCACGGCTTGCGAGGTCTTTCATCTCGGCCGAAAGGGCCGACAGGGTCTTTTGATCGGCATCTTTCAGCACTGGCGTGAACAGCCCGCCCTCGATCGCCACGGCCACGGCGACGTCCGAAGGGGTGAGTTGCAGGATGCGGTCCCCCGCCCAGACGGCGTTTGCCGCAGGCACTTGTTGCAGGGCCACGGCGCAGGCCTTGATGATGAAGTCGTTGATGCTGAGCTTGATGCCGCGCGCGCTGAGCTGTTCGTTCAGCTGGGCGCGGAATGTCATCAGGGCATCAAGGTGGATGTCCCGGCGCAGGTAGAAATGCGGGATCTGCTGTTTGGCTTCGGTCAGGCGCGCGGCGATCGTTTTTCGCATGCCGTCCAGCGCGACTTCGGTATGGGGACGGTCGGCATAGATTTTCGCGACCTGCGAAGAGGAGATTGATGGGGCGGGCGCGGCGGCAGGTTCAGATGTTTGTGGCTCCGCAGCGGGTGTTGCGGTCGTGGAGCTGGGCTGCGCGTTTTCGACATCCGCGCGGATGATCCGCCCATGCGGGCCAGAGCCGGTGATCTGCGCCAGATCGATGCCCTTTTGTGCCGCGATGCGACGGGCCAGCGGCGAGGCGAAGATCCGGCGGCCATCGGCTGCCTTTGGTGCGGGAGCGACATCAGCCTGCGGCGCGGTCGCAGGCGCGGTCGCAGGCGCGGGCGCCGTACCGGGCGCGGCCATTGGTTCCGGCGCGCTGGCAGCGGCGCCGATGTCAGCAGCGCTTTCGCCCTCTTCCAGAAGCACCGCGATCGGGGTGTTGACCTTCACCCCTTCGGTGCCCTCTGTGATCAGGATGCGCCCCAGAACGCCTTCGTCAACGGCTTCGAATTCCATCGTGGCCTTGTCGGTTTCGATCTCCGCAAGGATATCGCCAGAGGCCACCGTGTCGCCTTCCTTGACCAACCATTTGGCAAGCGTGCCTTCCTCCATCGTCGGGCTGAGGGCGGGCATCAGGATTTCTGTCGGCATCGGTCAGGTCCTCTTTGACGGTGCGCCGTGGGTGGACGGCAGGACATGGGGGCCAGCCCCCACAGCCCCGGAATTTGTTTGCCAGCAAGAGGCAGGGGCATCTTCGATCAGGGTCAGGATGTCGTAAGGTCGGCGCGGGGTGCCGCCTTGCGCAAGCTCTTTGATGGCGCGGCGTAGGGCCTGGCGGTGAGCCGCGATCCACTCATAGGCTTCCTGATGGGACGGGCGGCTGCCGGGGCGCAGGCTCGGGATCAGGCATTCCGGCAACCAGGCGCGCACAGTCGCGTCCTGCACGCGGATGCACAGGCGGTAGGCTTCGCGGGCGGGATCGCGGCCCTGAACCTCGACCCCTGTCATGGTCGCGATCCAGCGGTTTGAGGGGCGCGCGCCAGTCTCATCGGTAGGTAACCTTGCGCACGGCGTCGATAACCTCCTCGGTCGTCAGAAGCGCATGCCTTTCGAGGTTGGCGGCATAGGGCATCGGGACATCCTTGCCGGTGCAGTTGATGACCGGCGCATCAAGCCAGTCGAACGCCTCTTGCATCAGAACGGCAGAGATGTGGTTGCCAATGGCGCCTACGGGGAAGCCTTCCTCGACGGTCACGCAACGGTTTGTCTTCTGGACCGAGGCGATAACAGTGGCAGTGTCCATCGGGCGCAGGGTCCGCAGATCAATCACTTCTGCATCAATCCCGTCTTCGGCAAGTTTTTCAGCGGCTTCCAGCGCGTAGCTCATCCCGATACCAAAGCTGACAATGGTCACGTCGGACCCTTCGCGCCAGATCCGGGCCTTACCGAAAGGAACGGTGAAATCATCAAGTTTCGGCACATCGAAACTGCGCCCGTAGAGGATTTCATTCTCAAGGAAGATCACCGGGTTCGGGTCGCGGATCGCGCTTTTCAGCAGGCCCTTCGCATCGGATGCGGAATAGGGCATGACGACTTTCAGCCCGGGGATATGCGCGTACCATGCCGCGTAATCCTGACTGTGCTGGGCGCCGACACGGGCGGCCGCACCGTTCGGGCCACGAAAGACGATGGGACATCCCATCTGGCCGCCGGACATATACAGCGTCTTGGCGGCAGAGTTGATGATCTGGTCAATCGCCTGCATGGCGAAGTTGAAGGTCATGAACTCGACAATGGGCCGCAGCCCGCCAAAAGCCGAACCCACGGCGATGCCGGTAAAGCCATGTTCCGTAATCGGCGTGTCGATCACCCGTTTGGAGCCGAACTCGTCAAGCAATCCCTGGCTGATCTTGTAGGCGCCCTGATACTCGGCAACTTCTTCGCCCATCAGGAACACCTCGCCGTCGCGGCGCATCTCTTCGGCCATGGCGTCGCGCAGGGCTTCGCGCACGGTCTGTTGCCGCAGCTCCGTGCCTTCGGGCCAATCGGGGATCAGGTCGGGCTCTGGATGGGTCTTCGCAGCGGCCGGCGCGCTTTCCGAAGTAAGGGTCTTGTCGGCGGGGGCGGGTTGCTGGCTTTGCGCGCTGTCGACCGTGGCAGAGGCGGCATCTTCGCCTTCCTCCACCAGCATGGCGATCGGGGTGTTGACCTTCACACCCTCGGTTCCTTCGGCAATCAGGATGCGGCCCAGAATGCCCTCATCGACGGCTTCGAATTCCATCGTGGCCTTGTCGGTCTCGATCTCCGCGATAATGTCGCCGCTGCTGACGGTATCGCCTTCCTTTACCAGCCATTTGGCGAGCGTGCCTTCCTCCATCGTGGGCGACAGGGCGGGCATGAGGATTTCGGTGGCCATGATTACTCTTCTCCCTCGGCGGGCGTGATGAAGCCCACGATATTGCCTTCGCCATCTTCGACATAGGCTGCACGACCGATGCCGGGATAGTCGGTGGGCGGCAGCGCCTCGGCCCCGCCATGCGCCAGTGCCCAGGTATAGCGGTCATCGCAATCCGCCACCTCGAACGTCAGGGTACACCCGCGCACCGGCATGCCCGGTTCGGGGGCGGGGCCCATACGCTTCATCAGACCGCCCGACAGAGGTGCCGCTATGCCGGGGCCAGAGATCAAGGAATACTCTACCTCTTCCGCGCCGCGCATCGGGTCGAATTTCCAGCCGAAGAGCCCGGTATAGAACGCCTTGGCGCGGGCCGTGTCCGTGGCGTGAATTTCGAAATGCGGCATCAGGTGGCCTCCGCGTAAATATCGGTCCAAAGCTCCTCGAGCGCGGGTTCCGGGCTTTCCTTCGCAAATTCGGCGCTGGCATTGACGACGGCCTTGATCTCCTTGTCGATCGCCTTGAGATCGTCCTCGCTCGCATGCTTGCCCTCGATCAGCATGATGCGCACATGCTCGATCGGGTCGCGTTCTTCGCGCATCTTCTGCACCTCTTCGCGGGTGCGGTACTTTGCGGGGTCGGACATGGAATGCCCGCGATAGCGATAGGTTTTGATCTCAAGGATATAGGGGCCTTTGCCCGCCCGGCAGTGGCCGACAGCCGTCTTGCCCGCGACCTTGACAGCCAGAACATCCATGCCGTCCACGACCTCTCCGGGGATGCCGAACGCCTCGCCGCGGGTGTGCAGATCGGGGGTGGAGGTGGAGCGTTGCTGTGCAGTCCCCATCGCGTACTGGTTGTTTTCAATGACAAAAACCACCGGCAGCTTCCACAGTGCGGCCATGTTGAACGTCTCGTAAACTTGGCCCTGATTGGCCGCACCATCGCCGAAATAGGTGAAGGTCACGCGGCCATTGTCGCGGTACTTGTCCGAGAATGCGAGCCCTGCGCCAAGCGGAACCTGCGCACCGACGATGCCGTGGCCGCCGTAGAAATGTTTCTCCTTGGAGAACATGTGCATGGAGCCGCCCTTGCCCTTGGAATAGCCGCCTTCACGGCCCGTCAGCTCTGCCATGACGCCGTTGGGATCCATGCCGCAGGCCAGCATGTGGCCGTGGTCTCGGTAGGAGGTGATGCGTTTGTCGCCATCCTCTGCCGCGGCCTCCAGCCCGACCACGACGGCCTCCTGTCCGATGTAGAGATGGCAAAAGCCGCCGATCAGTCCCATGCCATAAAGCTGGCCGGCCTTTTCTTCGAACCTGCGGATCAAGAGCATGTCGCGATAGAATTGCGTCAGCTCTTCGGACGAGACATTGGGCTTGGGGGTGGTTTTCCGGGCAGCCATGTGCGAGCCCCTCCATCGGCTGAATGGTTTAACCTTAAGCGTTTTTCATCAGCGTAGTGGGGCGTGGCAGAACTGACAAGTCCGATGCGCGGGAATTCGGTTGCAAGCATGGGGGATGAGCGCTTTGCGGCCGCCAGATATGTGTCGGGGCGACGAGGGGCCCCCACCCGGAACACGGGCGCGGGGAACGGCGTTGGGCGGTCAGCGCACCACGATTTCGTCGGCGCGGATCAGGCCCAGCACATCGCGGGCCTGTTCATCCAGCAGATCGAGGTCAAGGAAATCATCCGACAGCCTGCGGGTCAGGTTCTGCATCCGCGCGACCTCTGCTTCAAGCTCTGCAAGCTCTTCGGCAAGGTGCTGCGCTTCGACATTGATCTCTGCACGGCGGAAAAGACCATAGTCCCCCTGAACCGCCGCAAACGTGAAGTAGATGCCAAGGCTGAAGGCCACGGCAAAAAAGATCAGGACGCCAAAGGCGGGACGGTTTCTAAGGATGCTCATGCTCTGCCTCACTGCGCTTCTCTGAGCGCTTTCAGGCACTATTGCACGGGCGAATCATGCTTGTGAATCTTTCTCGGATGCAGAATCCCGAAAAAAATTCCCCGTGTTTTTGTGGCAACTATGGAAGGGCCCGGCGCAGGCGCTGGTCATTACACAATGCGTGCGCCGGGCCGGGGGATCAGCCGCGTCCCTTGTAGATTTCGATCAGCTTTCCAAGCATGTCGAGCGCGTCTTCACGCGAGCGCTGGAAGCTGTTGCGCCCGATGATCGACCCGTTGCCGCCGCCGTCGCGGATGGCGCGCGCATCGTCATACACGCTGTCGGCGCCTTTCTTGGCCCCGCCCGAGAACACCATGATCCGGCGTCCGGCAAAGGCGGAATCCATGCAGTGACGGACCCGTGCGGCCTGGGTCGCGATGTCGATGCCTTCGGATTCGTAGACCTTCTTGGCTTCGGGCAGGGACAGGTGGTCGGTCGAAAGCTTGATCTTGATGACATGGGCGCCCAGCAATGCCGCGATCTGTGCAGCATAGGCGGCGATGTCGATGGCGGTTTCGCCGTCCTTGTCCAGCGCTTCGCCGCGCGGGTAGGACCAGATCACCGTGGCGATGCCTTTGGCGGCGGCTTCGCGGCGCATCTCGGCGATTTCCTCGAACATGCCAAGGCCCGCGGAAGAGCCGGGATAGATGGTAAAGCCGATGCAGCCCGCACCGATCCGCAGGGCGTCATCCACGCTGGCGGTGATGGCCTGGGATTTGGGCTGCTCGGACGGCATCAGCGAATTGGCGCTGTTGACCTTCAGGATGGTGGGGATCTGGCCTGCAAACGTGTCCGCGCCTGCCTCCAGCATGCCCAGGGGGGCAGCAAATGCGTTCAGCCCGGCATCGATGGCCAGCTTGTAATGGTAATGCGGGTCATAGGCCGGCGCGTTCGGGGCAAAGCTGCGCGCAGGCCCGTGTTCGAAACCCTGATCGACGGGCAGGATGATCATCTTGCCGGTGCCGCCCAGCTTGCCGGTCATAAGCATCCGGTTGAGGTTGGCCTTCACACCGGGTGTCTCGCCTTCATAATTGGCCAGGATCTTTTGAACGGTACGCGTGGATTTCATGACTTTCGTGCCCTTTTCGCAGCAGCAGTGAATTCAATACCTTTCGCATAGGCGGAGGCTGCGCGGCTTGCAACGATGGTGGCGCTAACAGTGCAAGTGTTTGCGCCAACAGTGTTAATCTGTGGCAAGAGACCGGTGAGCGGGCGGGTTTACCCAAGGAAAAGGCCGGTATGACCCGGCCCTTTTTGGTGCTGCATTTTGCAAGATTTGTTAGGTCAGCCCAACGCCGCGACGCCGGGCAGGGTCTTGCCTTCCATCCATTCCAGAAACGCACCGCCCGCGGTGGAGATATAGGTGAAATCCTCTGCCGCCCCGGCCTTGTTCAGCGCGGCTACCGTATCGCCACCGCCCGCGACAGAGGTCAGCTGACCTGCGCGGCTAAGCTCTGCGGCCTTGGCAGCAGCGGCATTGGTCGCGGTATCAAAGGGTTCGATTTCGAAGGCGCCGAGCGGCCCGTTCCAGATCAGCGTCTTGGCGCTTTCCAGAGCCGTTGCGATGCGGGCCACCGTGTCGGGGCCTGCGTCAAGGATCATGGCATCTGCAGGGCAGTCGCCTGCAGCCACGGTCTCATTCTCCGCCCCGGCCTTGAATTCGCGCGCCACGACGACGTCAGAGGGCAGGATGATCTCGCAGCCCGCAGCCTTGGCCTTTTCGACGATCTCCAGTGCGGTCGGTGCCATTTCATGTTCGCAAAGCGATTTGCCAACATCCACGCCTTGGGCGGCGAGGAAAGTGTTGGCCATGCCGCCGCCGATGACCAGATGGTCGACCTTGGCCACCAGATTGCCCAGCAGATCAAGCTTCGTCGAGACTTTGGCGCCGCCGACCACCGCCACGACAGGGCGTTGCGGCTGGCCTAGTGCCGCCTCCAACGCGCTGAGTTCAGCCTGCATCAGGCGACCGGCGCAGGAGGGCAGCAGCCGGGCCAGCGCCTCGGTCGAGGCATGCGCGCGGTGAGCGGCGGAAAAGGCGTCGTTGCAGTAGACGTCGCCAAGCCTCGCCATCTGGGCGGCAAGCTCCGCGTCGTTCTTTTCCTCGCCGGCGTGGAACCGGGTATTCTCGCACAGAAGGACCTGTCCGGCCTGCAGCGCATCAACGGCCGCCTCTGCCGCGGCGCCCACGCAATCGGCGACAAAGACGACATCCGCGCCAAACGCAGCTTCAAGCGCGGGCACAAGCGGTTGCAGGCTCATCTCCGGCACGCGCTTGCCCTTGGGGCGCCCGAAATGCGCCAGCAGGATCGGCTTGCCGCCCGCATCCAGAATGTCGCGCACGGTGGGGACGATCCGTTCGATCCGGGTGGCGTCGGTGACGCGGCCATCCTCGACCGGCACGTTGATATCCACACGCACCAGCACGCGCTTGCCATTGATGTCCATTTGATCGAGCGTTTTCCAGGCCATGGGGCGTTCCTTTTCTGCCTTGGGTTGCCCTTGTTCTGACCAACACGGGCGGGCAGGTCAATGCACACGCTTGGCAATTGCGCGCAGCAGGCTTAGGTAACACGCCAAATGCATGAGAGGAGCCAGACAATGGCAGACATCAAAGACCCCGAAAACACCATCCTGATCGAGCTGAAGGGTGGCACCGTCACCATCGAGCTGCTGGCCGACGTGGCGCCGAAACATGCCGAGCGCATGAAAGAGCTGGCGCGCGCGGGCGCCTATGACAACGTGGCCTTCCACCGCGTGATCGACGGTTTCATGGCACAGACCGGTGACGTGCAGCACGCCAACATGGAAAAGGATTACAATCCGGGCCGCGCGGGCACCGGCGGATCGGACCTGCCGGACCTGCCTGCCGAATTCTCCAAGCTGCCGCATGACCGGGGCACTCTTGGCGCCGCACGCAGCCAGAACCCGAATTCGGCCAATTCGCAGTTCTTCATCAACTTCAAGGACAACCATTTCCTGAATGGTCAGTACACGGTTTACGGCCGCGTGATCGAAGGCATGGAACATGTCGACGATATCACCAAGGGCGAGCCGCCGGCGAATCCCGACCGTATGATCTCTGTCAAGGTGGCCGCAGATGCGTAAACTCGCATTGGCCCTGATGCTGGCAGGCTCGCCGGTATTGGCCACGGAAATGACGATCGAGGTTGCGGGCGGCACCAGCGGCACCGTGACGATCGACCTTTTCGAGGATGTGGCCCCCAAACATGTGGAGCGTATCGCGACACTGGCAGAGCAGGGCGCCTATGACGGCGTGGTGTTCCACCGCGTGATCGATGGGTTCATGGCCCAGACCGGTGATGTCGAATTCGGCAAGCTGGGCGGCGATATGCGCATGGCCGGGCGCGGCGGATCGGATATGCCAAACCTGCCTGCGGAATTCTCTGACCGGCCATTCGAACGCGGTGTCATTGGCATGGCGCGGTCGCAATCGCCCGACAGTGCCAATTCGCAGTTCTTCATCATGTTCGCGCCGGGTGATTTCCTGAACGGTCAGTACACGGTCGTCGGAAAGGTCACCTCTGGCATGGATGTGGTTGACGCGATCAAGCGCGGCGAAGGCCCAAATGGCGCGGTGATCGGAGAGCCTGACCGCATGGCGAAAGTCACCGTCTCCCGCTAGGGTTTGCCAATCTGGAAACGAAAGGCCGCGTCCGGGTCGTCCGGGTGCGGCTTTTTTCTGTCAAATGGCCTCGCGCCCATTGGGCGGAGCGTCTTACAATGACAGCCGTCGCGGCGATCAGTCTATGAATGCCCGGCACAGACGCGCGGCGGCGGTCACGCCGTCAATCACGTTGACAGAGAGCTTGCGGCGCATCTCCTCCACGATTGTCACCGCGCCGGAACAGCCCAGGATGATGTTTTCAATCCCCTCGGGCAGGGTGCGGGCTGCGGCCTCGAATGCTTGAGCTGCCTGGTGCGGGTCGTGATCCAACATCAGGACCGGAACATCCGCCGCCAGAACCTGCCGGACGGTCGCAGTCTGGCCCTGCGCGCGGATATTGGCCTTGATCACCGGGACGGCAGCCTTCACGGTGGTGACCACCGCTGTCGGGCCCGACAGGAGGCTCGCCAGAATATAGCTTGCCTGACCGATCCCGATCACCGGACATTCTGCGATCTTCTGGGCCTGCTCCAGCCCGGTATCGTCGAAACAGGCAAGGATGATGGCCGATGCCCCGCCGTCCGAGGCTTGCCGCACGAGATCGAGCAGCGGCGGCACGGCCAGCGCGCCATCTTCGGCCCCTTCAATGGCGGCCGGCCCGTAGTCAGAGGTCCAGCCCTCGAATTCAATTTCCGGCGCGGCCTTGCGCGCGGCGGCCAGCGCGCTTTGCGTCATCGCCTTCGTGCTGTTGGGGTTGATCACGAACACGGTCATGGCTCAGACCATCCCCTTGCCCGCGTCAGAGCTGCGATCCTTCCGGCGGGAGGCAAGCCAGACGGTCAGAAAGAAGATCCCGATCACGACGAGCGAGAAGAGGGTCGTGAGCGTCCCCAGCGCAAAGATCACGGGTGTGGTCACATTGGTGGTCATGCCGAAAATCTCCAGCGGGAGCGTGTTGTAGCTGCCCGCTGTCAGAAGCGTGCGCGCAAATTCATCATAGCTGAGCGTGAAGCCGAACAGCGCGACACCGAGCAGGGAGGGCGCGATGATGGGCAGAACGACATGCGCAAAGGTTTGCCAGGGCGTTGCGCCAAGATCGCGGGCGGCCTCCTCATAGCTTTTGTCGAAGCGGTTGAAGACGGCGAACATGATCAACAGGCCAAACGGGATGGTCCAGGTCAACTGGCTGCCAAAACCGGAGCTGGACCAATGCACGGGAAACCCAAGCTGGTTGAAGATCAGCCCGACCCCGAGGGAGATCAGGATCGACGGGATCACCAGTGATGCAATGGTCAGGTAAAAGAGCATCGTCGCCCCCCGGAACCGTTTGCGGAACGCCAGCCCCCCCAGCACGGAGACCACCACGGTCGTCACCATCACCATCAGCCCAAGCGCGAAGGACCGGCGGAAACTGCCCCAGATGTCACCGACCGCCTGTTCCTCGAACAGGTTGCGGAACCAATGCAGGGAGACGCCGTTCATCGGGAATGTCAGCCCGCCCTGCGGCCCCTGAAAGCTGAGAATGCCTATCGTGATGATGGGACCGTAAAGAAACAGGACGAACAGACCGAAAAAGGCGGCAAGGATATAAAAGCTGCGGCTGCGCGACCCCATGGCTCAAAGCTCCTTTCGGATGTCGACCAGCCGCAACAGCAGTGCGATCACGATCAGGACGGTGCAGAGAAGAACTACCGCGGTGGCGGAGGCCGAAGGGTATTGCAGCAGGCTGATGTCATTCGAAATCAGGCGCCCGACATTGGCGCGTTGCGATCCGGACATGAAGCGGACGGTGATGAAATCACCCATGACCAGCGTGGTGACGAAGATGGTACCAATCATGATCCCCGGCTTGCATAGCGGGATGATGACATGGCGCAGGGTCTGCGCGGCACTGGCCCCGTTGTCGCGCGCAGCCTCGATCAGCGCGCGGTCGATCCGCATCATGGAATTGAAGATCGGCACCACCATGAACAGCGTGTAAAGATGCACGAAGGCCAGTATCACGCTGAAATCGCTGAATAACAGCCATTCAAGCGGCTCGTCGATGACACCCCAGCTGATCAGCGTGGAATTGGCCAGACCGTTGCGCCCCAGGAAGGGAATCCAGCTGATCATGCGGATGATGTTTGAGGTCCAGAACGGGATCGTGCACAGAAGGAAAAGGGCTATCTGCCATTTCAGCGTGCGTACTTCGAAGGCAAGGAAATAGGCCACCGTGAACCCGATCAGCAGGGTCAGCGCCCAGGTGATGGCGGCATATTTGAACGTGTTCAGGAACACGGCATAGGTGACGGGTGAGCCGAACAGGAACTGGTAATTGTCGAACTGGAAGGCAGGGTAGATCGAATATTCGGTTGCCCCCCAGAAACTGACGATGACGATCATGACAATCGGGGCCACGAGGAACCCCACCATGACAAGCGCCATCGGGGCGGCCTGAAGCCAGGCGGTGATCTGTCTGCTCATATTCCGGTGTCCGGTCTGTCTGGGAAAGCAGGGGCGATCCGCCCCTGCAGATGCGCGATCAAGCGGCGAGGAATTCGTTCCACTTGCGGACCATGTACTGATTTTCCTCCATGACGGAGTTCCAGCACGCGACAGCGCCCATGCGGTCCTCGAAGGAGCCGCCATCGCGGGTCTCGCCCGCACCGGCCAGCTTGTCTCCGAAGGGCGAGGTGATGTCGCCTGTCGCCTCTTTGCCCTCGAACCAGTAGCCCCATTCGTTTTCGGACATGAATTCCTTGGAGGTTTCCGGCACGGCCGAATAATAGCCCTGACGCATCAGGAAGCCGCCGACCCAGCCCGAAAGATACCAGTTGATGTATTCATAGGCTGCGTCCAGTTCCATCCCTGAAAGCGAGGTCGACAGGCCGATGCCGCCGCCCCAGCTGCGATAGCCTTCCTTGAGGGGTTGGTAGACGCAAGGAATGCCGCGCGAGCGTACGGCGGTGATGGCGGGTGACCACATTGACTGGATCACCACCTCACCCGAGGCCATCAGGTTCACGCTTTCATCGAAGGTTTTCCAGAAGGCGCGGAACTGGCCGTTCTGTTTGGCCGCAGTGAAGATCGCGAAGGTCTTGTCGATCTCCTCGCGGGTCATGTTGCCCTTGTCGCCATACTGGATCTCGCCCATCGCTTCGCAGACCATGGCCATGTCCATGATGCCGATCGAAGAAATGTCGAGGATCGAGGCCTTGCCCTTGAATTCCGGGTTCAGAAGCTCTGCCCAGCTTTCGATCGGACGGCCGATCAGGTCAGGGCGGATGCCCAGCGTGTCGGCATTGTAGATCGTGGGGATCAGCGTCATCCATCCGCTTTCATTGTCCACGAATTCCTTGCCTGCCGGGCCCTCGACAAAACCCACCGTGTGGGGCGCCGTACCTTGTGCAATCGTGCTGTCCGGTGTCAGCTTGCCATTGCGGAAGATGCCGACGATCTTGTCGTAATTCGCGATCCGGCTGGCATCCATTGCCTGAAGATTGCCTGTGGGCCAGACCTTCTTGCAGACGAAATACTCGATATCGGCAATGTCGAAACTGTCGGGCTGGGTGGCGGCGCGCTGTGTCACGCTGTCGGTGTCCAGCGCGGTCATTTCCAGCGTGATGCCAAGGTCTTCCTTCACCTTGGTCGCCACTTCGTTGAGGTTGGACACGCCGGTGCCGAACTGGCGCAGGGTGATATTCTTGGTTTCCTGACCCCAGACCATCGGGGCGGGCAGCGCTGAGGCTGCCACGGCGGCGGCACCGGATTTCAGCAAAGACCGGCGGCTGTAACGAACTTTGGAGATGGTTGTCATGTAAAGTCCTCTCTGTTGGAGCGTTTTTCGTTGTGGTGATCAGGACGCCAGCGGATGTGCCGCGATGTCGTCCCAACCCAACCCGATGACCTCGCCCGGGGCCTTGGGTGTCTCAAAGAACTGTGCTTCGGGAATAAGCGCCGTCACATCCTGGCTACCCGCGATCTGGGCGGTCAGCGCGACATGGGTGCCCTGGTACTCCACACCGGTGATGCGCCCGTCGACCCGGCCGGCCTTTGCAGGCATGACGATCATCTGGTCGGATCTGAGCGCGACCTTGCCCTGCGGCAGGTCCAGCACGTTATGCCCGCCCATGAAACGCGCCACGAAGGCCGTTTTGGGGGCGTTGAACACGTCGCGCGCAGGTCCGGCCTGCTCAATCCGGGCGTCGTTCATCACGATGATCTCGTCGGCCAGCGCCAGCGCCTCGTCCTGCCCATGGGTGACATGGATGAAGCTGATGCCAAGCTCGCGTTGCAGCCGCTTGAGCTCTGCCCGCATGCGGATGCGCAGGAACGGGTCGAGCGCCGAAAGCGGTTCGTCCAGCAGCAAAACCTGTGGCCGCGTGATCAGCGCGCGGGCCAGCGCCACCCGCTGTTGCTGCCCGCCGGAAAGCTGATCGGGCTTTCGGTCGGCCAGTGCCGTCATCTCGACCAGTTCGAGCATCTCATCCGCGCGCCGGTCGCGTGTTACCTTGTCCGTCCCGGCCATGCGCAGGCTGAAGCCCACATTGTCGCGCACGCTGAGATGGGGAAACAGCGCGTAGCTTTGGAACATCATCGCCGTTCCGCGCTTGGCCGGTGGCAGGTGCGAGACGTCTTTCCCGCCCAGCAGGATCGACCCGTCGCTGACAGTTTCATGGCCTGCGATCATCCGCAGGGTCGAGGATTTTCCGCATCCCGAAGGGCCAAGGAGGCAGGCATAGACGCCCGCCTTGAAATGATGCGCGATGGCATCGACGGCCACGGTCCCTGAATAGCGCTTGGTCAGGGCGACCAACTCAAGATCTGCGTTCTTCGTCATGCGGCGCTCGCTTTTGTTGTCGTTGCAAACAAGGCGCGAACTCCGGGGCGGGAACAAAACACAAATCGGTTTGCGCCCGTGCCAGACCGCTGTCTGCCTGAAAAACAGGCAGGTTGGTGCTTGGGTGACTTTGAATTGTTCACAATATTGTATGCAATTTTGGATACGACACGGTTTTGCGGTGCAGTCCCTTGCCGCGGATTCGCGCAGCGTCCATCTGGGGGAGAGGAGGCCGCATGACACAGTTCCCCGATACGCCCGATTTCATCCAACCCACCGTGACCGGCCCCACTGCCGGGCTTGTGGCCTCTCTGAGCCGTGCCATCCACGAACACCGCCTGCTTCCCGGCACCAAGTTGGGCGAGGATGAGCTGAGCGAGATCTACAAAGTGTCGCGCACCGTGGTCAGATCGGCCCTTCAGGCGCTGTCACATGTGCAACTGGTCGAGCATCGGCGCAATCGCGGCGCCTTCGTGTCTCAGCCCACGATGCGCGAGGCCCGGGAGGTCTTTGAGGCGCGATCCCTGCTGGAGCCGGGCTCTGCCCGTTCGGCGGCAGAGCGCATGACCCCGGAGGCGCTGGCCCGTCTGGACGAACATATCGAAGCCGAACACGCCGCGATGGCCGCGGGCGAGGCGGGCCGGGCGCTGCGCCTTTCCGGGCAGTTCCATATCGAGATTTCGCGGATCGCCGATCAGACCATCATTGCCGGCATCATCGAACGGCTGGTCGCGCGGTCGTCGCTGATCATAGCGCTTTACTGGAAACGTCAGAGCGCGCTTTGCGAGGAGCACGCGCATCACGCACTGGTCGAGGCCTTCCGCCGGGGGGACGGGCAGCAGGCGCAGGCTTTGATGGCCCGTCACCTGGCAGATATCGTGGCGGCGCTGGATCTGAGCGATACGCCTCAGCCCAGTGTCAACCTCAAGGACATTCTATCGCCCTGACCCCGCAACATTAGGCAAGAGCGGCCTTTCACGCACAGCGGATCCCCGGTGACGCGGGATCACGATCGCGTTGGGTGACTTCTCAAACCGCGATGCGATGGGGCAAGCTGCGGGGATGATACGTCTTGCTCTTGTCCTGCTGTTGTTGCCAAGGCTCCTTTGGGCCGACCCGTCTGTCTGGCGCCAGGAATGGCCGGATACGGATTTCTCGCAAAGCGCCGTTCCGGACTGGGCAGAGATCATGTCGGGTGGCCCGCCCAAGGACAGTATCCCCGCCATCGACGCGCCGCTCTTCATCCCCGTAGCAGAAGAAACCCGCATCGAGGACGAAGAGCCCGTCATCACGGTTGAGCTCGGCGGCCAGACCCCGCGCGCGTATCCGGTCCGCTACCTGATGTGGCATGAGATCGTGAATGATACCGTGGGAGGCGTGCCGGTCGCAGTCACCTTTTGCCCCTTGTGCAATTCCGGCATAACCTTTGATCGGCGCGTGGCCGGGCGGGTGCTGAGCTTTGGCGTATCGGGCAAACTGCGCAATTCAGACATGGTGATGTATGACCGCGAAACGCAAAGCTGGTGGCAGCAGGCTATTGGCGAGGCCGTCGTGGGTGACCTGACCGGCACACAGCTGCGACAGGTGCCGACATGGATGGAAAGCTGGGCAGAGTATCGCACCCGCAACCCCGGGGCGCTGGTGATGGCAGAGCCGCCGCATAACCGCGCCTATGGGACGAACCCCTACCGGAATTATGACAGCTCTCGTCGGCCGTTCCTGTATAATGGCGAGATGCCCCCGCACGGGATAGCGCCTTTGGCGCGGGTCGTGCGGGTGGGGTCGCGCGCCTGGCCACTGGATCGTCTGGCCGAGATGCAGGAAATCAGCGAAACGGGGCTGGTGCTGACATGGCGGGCAGGGCAGGCCTCTGCGCTGGACACCGGCCAGATTGCAGCCGGGCGCGATGTTGGCAGCGTACGGGTGCTGGACGAGGGCGGCGAGAATGTTGCGCATGATGTCATGTTCGCCTTTGCCTTTCATGCCTTCTGGCCGGATGGCGAATGGATGCTGGGGCGCTGACGTCACCGTGCTTCAGGCGGCCAGAGCGGATGGCAGGCGGCGCGCAATCGGCGCCAGAGCCGACAGGTGCAGCCATGTCCCGCCAAGGGGCAGGGCGCGCGCCCCGGTCCCAAGCTTGAACCGCGCCAGACCCGCCGCGTCCTGCGTGTTGATCGTGCCCAGATCCAGCGAGCGGTGCCCACGCTCTGCCAGCCAGCACATGGCGCGCCACATCAGCAGGTTATGCGCGTTGAGCGCACGTGCGTCGGGCTTGGCGTGGCCCAAGTGATACGTTGCCATCTGCCCGTGCCGTAAGAACAGCATCGCGGCCACCGGCCTGCCATCCAATCGCGCACAGAATAGTCGCGCATCGCCGGGATTGGCGCGGGCATAGGCTACGGTGAAGGCGCGTGGCAGCCCGCCATAGCGCCGGCGGCGCCTTTGATCCTCTTCCGCGGCCAGCAGCCAATGTGCAGGATCGCCGTTGAAGACCGTTGCCTGCACAGTCAGCTTGCCCGCCTCCGCGCGGCTCAGACGATTGCGCCATTTCTGGGAAAGGCCGACGCGCATAGCCCCGCGCTCTGCAAGCGGCAGGACCGCCACGCTGGCACCGGACATGAGAGGCCAGAACCCGGCCTTCTGCAGCCCGCCCGGCGCGATTGGTCCGGCGTTCAGCAAAAATGGGCGCGCCGGTTCAGCGCGCAGCCAATTGCGCAACCAGTCGGCTGTCAGGGATGGTGCATCCTCTGCCCAGACGGGCCCGCGCGAGATCATCCTGACCTCGCCAAGCGCGCGCAGTTTGCGGGTCTGTATCTGGCACCATCCCGTGTTGCGCCCGAGTGTCATGCTCTGAACCGACGCGCCCATCATCCCTAGCGCGCGCGCATATTGCGGCGATTGTTGCAGGGGCAGGGGCAGCGTTTCGGGAAAACCGGGTGTCATTGCCGCAGTTAACGGCATGGAAACCTAAATCGAGGTTAATGCGTGCATGGCCATAAAGACTGTAAGGGGCGTCGCCGCGCCGCGCCCAAGACCAACCCGCGCTGCGGCGCTCTTGCTGGCTATGGTCCTGTCGATCCCGGCGGCGATCTGCGCCGTGCTAGAATTTTTTTAGGGGCCAGAGGCAGGCATGCGCCACTGATCGGCGCACACCTTGTGTATACTGGCTTGGCGTCAGCCTGCGACGCGCACCAGCGCATGGCGCTTGCGCCCGGCCGAGAGCTTGACCGGAGAGGACAGCGCGGCCCGGTCCAGCATCAGCCCGGCATCCGTCAGCGGCGCATCGTCGATCCGCGCGCCATTCTCTGCGATCAGGCGCTTGGCCTCCTTGCCGGATTTCGCAAGGCCAGCCCGGACGATAAGCTGCACGATAGAAATGCCATCTGCGACTTCCTCGGACGAAAGCTCCAGCGTGGGCAGATCATCTCCGACGCCGCCTTTTTCGAAGACCTCGCGCGCGGTCGCTTCCGCCGCCGCAGCAGCATCGGCGCCGTGGCAAAGCGTTGTGACCTCGTTGGCCAGAATAATCTTGGCCTCGTTGATCTCTGCCCCGGCGAGCGCGCCAAGCCGGTTGCATTCGTCCAGCGGCATCTCTGTATAAAGCTTCAGGAACCGGCCCACATCGGCATCGGTGGAATTGCGCCAGAACTGCCAGAACTCGTAGGGCGCCAGCATGTCCGCGTTCAACCACATGGCACCGCCCTGGCTCTTGCCCATCTTGCGCCCGTCCGACGTGGTCAGCAGGGGCGATGTCAGGCCAAAGATCTCTTGATCCAGCACGCGGCGTGTCAGGTCGATCCCGTTGATGATGTTGCCCCACTGATCCGACCCGCCCATCTGCAGGACGCAGCCGTAGCGGCGGTTCAGCTCCAGGAAGTCATAGGCCTGAAGGATCATGTAGTTGAATTCGAGGAATGACAGCGACTGTTCGCGATCGAGCCGTGATTTCACGGATTCGAAGGCGAGCATCCGGTTGACGCTGAAATGCTTGCCGATATCGCGCAGGAAATCGAGGTAGTTGAGCCCGTCCAGCCATTCGGCATTGTTGAGCATCAAGGCATCGCTCTTGCCGTCACCATAGGTGAGGTACTTGGCAAAAACCTGCTTCATCCCGTCGATATTCGCATCGATCTGCTCTGGCCCCAGAAGCGGGCGTTCGTCCGACCGGAAGGACGGGTCGCCCACTTTCGTGGTCCCACCGCCCATCAGCGTGATCGGTCTGTGGCCGGTCTTTTGAAGCCAGCGCAGCATCATGATGTTCAGAAGATGCCCGACATGCAGCGACTGCGCGGTCGCATCATAGCCGATATAAGCGGTCACCACCCCCGACATCAGCGCCTCGTCAAGGCCCTGATAATCGGTGCAGTCGGCAAGGTAGCCGCGCGTCATCATGACGTGCATGAAGTCCGATTTGGGGTGGTAGGTCATGGTTTGTCCAATTCTTGCCAGAGTTTCCGGTGGCTTCGTGTATCCCACCGTCGGGCCGGGCTTCAAGGCGCAAAGAAAAGGCCCGGGGACTGCCCGGGCCTTTCGTCAATTATGCTGGATCCCTGTCGGAGAGATCAGGCCTTGCTGCGCTTGCGGCGTATCAGGGCGATGCCACCCAGACCGGTCAGCAGGAGGGGAAGCCCTGCGGGCACCGGAACGGGCGCAACATTGGTGGAGAAGTCTGCGCTGACGAGCGACTGGTTGGTGTCGCTGTCAAGGAAGGTCAGCTTGTAGCCGCCGGTCGCGGAACCGAGGTTGTCAAGGAAGCTTTGGCCCTGCGCTGCTGCTCTGCTGGTGACGGAAAAGGCACCGGAGGACAGGTCGTAGCTGTTGCCCGACGACTCTTCGACGATTTCCCACAGCGCCAGCTGGAAGCCCGCGTTGCGCGTGTTGTCGCTGCCAAGCGAGGCGTAGTGGCTGGTGAACAGGCGGTCGATGTCCTTGACAGCCGTGTCGCTGAACCAGCCATCCGCAAGGGTCGTCACCTTGTAGGCAACGCCGTCCGCGATGTGGTGGGCGAGGTCAAGACAATAGGCCAAGAAGCTTTCGCCTGCGGTGGTTTCCATCTTGAACTGTGCCGCCAGAACGCTCATGCGTCCCTGCGAGGAAGCGTCAATTCTTGTGTAGGCATTTGCGCCCACAGAATAGTCTGCCGTAACTGTCGAAGCAGACGCACCGGTTGCCAGGACGCCTGTCAGCACACAAGCGGAAGCCGCCAAGGCAAAAGATCTTCTGAACTTGTTAGTTTTCATTTCAATTTTCTCACTTGTTACCAATCGCACCATTCGCGAGTTTTTCCGCTAGTGTCTTGCGGGTTAAGACCGTCGCGATACGCTCACGTAGATACATTTAACCTACCTCGCTCTTATAGGGGGAAATCCCTTAAAACTTTAGCTTTCCGCTGCGTCAGAACGGGCTCACGGGCCGACTGTGGCCGATTTGCAGAGTTTGCGTCCGTAAAGTTACCTATGTATTCGCGCCATGCGTGTGTTGGCGGCGTAAATGCTCGTGAGGTTTCTTTGGAATCGCCGGGCTTGGCGGCGGAAAATAAGGACGAATCATGTGTCGGGACTTGCATAACTGCGGTCTTCGTTTCAGATCGAACCAGGATGTGGGATCGGACAGAGGCGGCGACAGGATGAAGAAAAGCGGCAGCATCATGGCTTTGGGGGCCATGTCCGGAACCTCTTTGGATGGCGTCGATGCGGCCATGCTTCTGACCGACGGTGTCGAGATCCAGAGCTTTGGCACCACCGATTACCGGCCCTATTCGGCAGAGGAAGTCACCGCTTTGCGGGCGGCGCTTGGAAAGTGGCCGGAGGACGATCTGGGACAGGCGCCAGAGGTGACACATTCAGCCCATCTGGATCTTCTGTCACGTTTTGAGGGGGCAGAGGTGGTTGGGTTTCACGGCCAGACGCTCGCGCATGATCCGCAGGGGCGGGGCACCCATCAGATGGGCGACGGGGCGTCGCTGTCACGGTCGCTGGGCGTGCCGGTCGTGTGGGATTTTCGCAGCAAGGATGTGGCATCGGGCGGCGAAGGCGCGCCGCTTGCGCCGTTTTTTCACTTCGCCTGCGCGCGGTGGATCGGGGCGGATGCGCCGATGTGCTTTCTCAACCTCGGAGGGGTCGGCAATCTGACATGGATCGACCCGACGAAATCCGCGCCCGAGGAAGAGGGCGCCTTGCTCGCCTTCGATACCGGGCCCGCGAACGCGCCTCTCAATGATCTCATGATGCGGCGCCGGGGGCTTAATTGTGATCGGGACGGGGCCTTGGCAGCCTCTGGCAAAGTGTCTGAACGGGCCTTGGGGGCATTTCTCAAAAACGCATTCTTTGCCAAACGCCCGCCAAAATCTCTCGACAGGGACGACTTTAACGAAGCGCTGAGCCTGACAGAGACGCTGGAGGATGCCGACGCGGCGGCGACGCTGACGGCGATGTCGGCCGCGGCGGTCAAGCAGGGCATGTCATTCTGCCCAAGCCCGCCGGACCGCGTGCTTGTGACAGGGGGTGGGCGGCTAAACCCCGTCATGATGCAGATGTTGCAGGAGATGCTGGGATGCCCCGTCATGCCTGTTGAAACGGTCGGGCTGGACGGAGATATGCTTGAGGCGCAGGCCTTTGCCTACCTGGCCGTCCGTGTCCTGCGGGGTCTGCCGACCTCTGCCCCTTCGACGACAGGGGTCGGCGTGCCCGTGGTCGGCGGCACGGTCAGCATGCCCTGATCAAGGGATATCATCGCTTGACGCGCCCTTGCGTGCCGTCGCGATTCGCCTGATTGCCCTTGTGCCTGCCGGTTGATCCCGAAAGGTCATCTTTTTGTTCTTTACGAGCGTCAAGGTATAGTAAGAATGTCACCATCAAGCGGTTTGTTGCATGAAGGCCGCAAGACAGGCTAAACCGGTGTTAGACTCTTGATCGAGGATGCGGTAGAGAACCCTCGTTAGCGCTAACGTGCGCGATGCGTAGACCCGCAATCGCGTCCTATAATCGGAGCCCGAGACCAGATGGTATCCCGCGTCATCCCTGTTGAGCCATTCGATCTTGTCATATTCGGCGGCACCGGCGACCTGGCCCGCCGCAAGATCTTGCCCGGCCTGTTCCGCAGATTCTGCGCAGGCCAGATGCCCGACGAGGCCCGCATCATCGGCGCGGCCCGTTCCGATATCGACGATGATGGCTATCGCAAGATGGTCGCCGAGGCGATCACCGAATTCGGCAATGGCTTTACCTGCGAAGCCAAGACCCTGGACGCGTTTCTTGAACGCATCGGCTATGTCGCTGTGGACGCGACCGGCACCGGAGGCTGGGACGAGCTGACCAGTCGCATCCGCGATGGCGTTGTGCATGCCTTCTATTTCTCGGTCGGGCCGTCGTTGTTTGGTGACATCGCGGAGCGGCTGCATTCCCACGGTCTGGCCAGGGAAGACGCGCGCATCGTCGTGGAAAAACCCTTTGGCCGCGACCTGCAATCGGCCCGCGCGCTGAATGCCACGCTGGCAGAGCATTTCCGCGAAGATCAGATTTACCGGATCGATCACTATCTGGGCAAGGAAACGGTCCAGAACCTGATGGCTGTGCGCTTTGGCAACGTGCTGTTCGAACCGCTGTGGAACGCGCAATACGTGGACCACATCCAGATCACCGTGGCCGAAACCGTCGGTGTTGGCGGGCGCGGGGGGTATTACGACAAATCCGGCGCCATGCGGGACATGGTGCAAAACCACCTGATGCAGCTTTTGTGCCTCATCGCGATGGAGCCGCCCTCGAAGTTTGAACCGGACGAGGTGCGCGACGAAAAGCTCAAGGTGATCCGCGCGCTGGAACCGGTGGACCCGCATCATATCGTGCGCGGGCAATATGCGGCAGGCGGCGACGAGGCCAGCTACCGCGAACATGCCGAAGATCCGCGTTCGACGACGGAAAGCTTTATTGCGCTGAAGGCCCATATCTCTAACTGGCGATGGGCGGGAACGCCCTTCTACCTGCGCACCGGCAAGCGGCTGAAGGCCCGGACCTCTGAGATCGCGGTTGTGTTCAAGGACGCGCCCCATTCGATTTTCGGCGTAGATGCCGGCCGGCACCGCAATGTGCTGGCGATCCGGTTGCAACCGAATGAAGGCATGACGCTGGACGTCACCATCAAGGAGCCGGGCCCGGGCGGCATGCGCCTGATCGATGTGCCGCTGGACATGAGCTTTGCCGACGCGCTTGGTGAAGAGGCGGAAGAGGTGACAGATGCCTATGAACGCCTCATCATGGATGTGATCCGTGGCAACCAGACGCTGTTCATGCGCGGCGACGAGGTCGAGGCCGCCTGGGCCTGGACCGATCCGCTGATCGAAGGCTGGCAGAACCGTGGTGACGTGCCCAAACCTTATGACCCCGGCACATCCGGCCCCGACGATTCGATGATGCTGATGCATCGCGACGGGCGCCGCTGGAGGGAGCTGAAAAAGTGAAGCTGATCGAATATCCGGACCGCGAAATGCTGGCGATCGACCTGGCGGACAAGCTGGCGTCGGAACTGCGCGCCGCGCTGGAAAGCCACGACCGCGTCACCCTGGCTGTGCCGGGTGGAACCTCGCCCGGCCCGGTCTTTGACGCGCTGTGCGGCGTCCGGCTGGATTGGGGCCGCGTCGACGTGATGCTGACCGATGAACGCTGGGTGCCAGAGGTTCACGAACGCTCCAACACCCGGTTGCTGCGCGAGCGCCTTCTGACCGGACACGCGTCAGAGGCGCGCCTCGTGCCGCTTTACGCCGAATCCCGCGCGCCAGAGGATGTTCTGGTCGAGATCGAGCATGACATCGTGCCGCGCCTGCCGCTGAACATCGTTCTGCTTGGCATGGGCGCGGATATGCACACGGCCTCGATCTTTCCGGGTGCGGACCTTCTGGAAGAGGCGCTGGCACCGGATGCGCCGGTTCTGCTGCCGATGCGCGCGCCCGGCGCGCCGGAGCCGCGCATCACGATCACCGCGCATGTGCTCAACGGCGCGCTGGCCAAACATCTGCTGATATTCGGGACCGAAAAGCGCGAAGCGCTGGAAAGGGCCCGTCACCTTTCACCGTCCGAGGCCCCGATTGCGGCCGTGCTTGACGGGATGACAGTTCACTGGGCGGAGTAGACTTCGATGACTTGGGACGATCTGAAAGACGCGGCCGAAGCGGTCCGCACCCGGCACATGCTGACCCTGTTCGAGGACGACACCCGCGCGGACGGGTTCAGCCTGGATGCGCTGGGGATGCGGTTCGACTATTCCAAGACCAATATTGATGCCGCCGCACGGGCCATGCTGATCGAGATCGCGCGTGAAGCGCGGGTCGAGGCCAAGCGTGACGAAATGTTCGCCGGTGCCAAGATCAACGACACCGAGGGCCGCGCCGTGCTGCACACCGCGCTGCGCAATCTTGACGGTGACCCGGTCATTGTTGACGGGGCCGACGTGATGCCCGGCGTGCTGGACGGGCTGGACAAGACAGTGGCCTTTGCCGAGGCGGTCCGCGACGGCAGCTTTACGGGGCAGGGCGGCAAGATCACGGATGTGGTCAATATCGGCATCGGCGGGTCTGACCTTGGCCCCGCAATGGCGACACTGGCGCTGGCACCTTATCATGACGGGCCGCGCTGCCACTTCGTCTCGAACGTTGATGGCGCGCATATCGCCGACACGCTGCGCGGGCTGGACCCGACCACGACGCTGGTGATCGTGGCCTCAAAGACATTCACCACGATCGAGACGATGACCAACGCGCGCACCGCCAAAGCGTGGATGTCCGAGAAAGTCACGGACCCGGCGGCGCAATTTGCGGCCGTCTCCACCTCGCTTGAGAAAACCGGCGATTTCGGCATCGCGTCGGAACGTGTCTTTGGCTTCGAGGATTGGGTCGGCGGGCGCTATTCGATGTGGGGGCCGATCGGTCTTGCGCTGATGATTGCAATTGGTGGCGACGCTTTCCGCGCCTTCCTGCGGGGCGCGCAGGCGATGGATACGCATTTCCGGGCAACCAAGCTGGAAGAGAATATGCCGGTGCTGCTCGCGCTGGTGGGGATCTGGCACAATCAGGGCTGCGGCTATGCCACCCGCGCCGTGTTGCCCTATGATCAGCGGCTGTCGCGGCTGCCCGCCTATCTGCAACAGCTGGAGATGGAGAGCAACGGCAAGCGTGTCGCGATGGATGGCTTTACGCTCGATGTCGATTCCGGCCCCGTTGTCTGGGGCGAACCCGGCACGAACGGCCAGCACGCCTTCTACCAGTTGATCCATCAGGGCACGCGGGTAATCCCGTGTGAATTCATGGTCGCCGCCGAAGGGCACGAGCCGGAGCTTGCGCATCACCATACGCTGCTGATTGCCAACTGCCTTGCCCAGTCAGAGGCGCTTCTGCGCGGTCGTTCGCTGGACGAAGCACGCAAGATGATGGCGGACAAGGGATTTACCGGCGACGAGCTGGAGCGTCAGGCCCGCCACCGCGTCTTCCCCGGCAACCGCCCCTCAACCACGCTTGTCTACCCGCAGTTGACGCCAGAAATGCTGGGCCAGATCGTGGCGCTGTACGAACATCGGGTGTTCGTCGAAGGCGTGATCCTTGGCATCAACTCGTTTGACCAATGGGGCGTGGAACTGGGCAAGGAACTGGCCACGTCGCTTGGTCCGGTTGTCGCGGGCGAGACCGGCGCAGAGGGCAAGGATGCCTCCACCCGGACGCTCGTGGAATTTGTTCTCAGACATCGCGGCTGACCGGATCGGCAGACAGCCAGATCATCGTCAACGTTAAAGAAGGGGCACGCTGATGCCCCTTTTTCTTTATTTGCGCTTTATTTTCACGGCTCTATTGGGGGGATGATGACGGTCGAATGCCGACAGACCGGACTCAAACCTACCCAATTGAATAGCGTGCATACCCTGAATGCAGGATGGCTATCCGGTTGCGGAGGTCAAAATATCAAGGGGGAAAGAATAATAAAGAATAACCTTTGATCCAAAATATAGCTGGATGGGTATTACCCATATGTACGCCAGTAGATGAACGAGTGGGGATGGATATGAAGAATTCACAGGAAACCTGGATTTTCGATGTGCTGTACGATCTTGTGAAAGCGTCGATGAAAAGCGGAAATTATACGCTTTGCGAAGATCTGGCATCCATCGCGCGGGCCTATGACAGGCGAATTCATCGGGTCAGCAAGCTGGATGAAATCACCATGAATGTCCAACAATTGGCACAATTTACGTCGGCCGTGAATGCGGATGTCGCACCAAAGTTTGTAATGTCGGACTGAATAGGATGTCAATTAACGTGTTAGATAAAACCTCTAACAAGTTAAAATATAGAAAGGGCCCTGCCGTAATGGCGGGGCCCTTCTGATCTCAGCAAAGGGTCCGGACCTATTTCAGGATCGAACGGCCTGCAAATTCGGCGGTCTCGCCCAGCATTTCCTCGATACGGATCAGCTGGTTGTATTTCGCCAGACGGTCAGAGCGTGACAGCGAGCCGGTCTTGATCTGGCCGCAATTGGTTGCCACGGCGAGGTCCGCGATGGTTGCGTCTTCGGTCTCGCCCGAACGGTGGCTCATCACGTTGGTGAACCCTGCGCGGTGAGCCATTTCGACGGCTTTCAGCGTTTCTGTCAGCGTGCCGATCTGGTTGACCTTGACCAGCATGGAGTTGGCGCAGCCTTGCTCGATGCCCATGGCAAGACGGGCGGGGTTGGTCACGAACAAGTCGTCGCCAACCAATTGAACCTTGTCGCCCAGAACTTCTGTCAGGGCGCGCCAGCCGTCCCAGTCATCTTCGGCCATGCCGTCCTCGATCGAGATGATCGGGTAGTCGTTGACCAGCGCCTGAAGGTAGGCGACATTCTCGTCCGAGCTGAGAACCGCGTTCTCGCCCTTCATGTGATAGGCGCCGTCCTTGAAATACTCGGTCGCCGCACAATCCAGCGCGAGGTACATATCCTCGCCCGCCTTGTACCCGGCTTTTTCGATGGCTTTGAGAATGAAATCAAGCGCATCACGGGTGGAGTTTAGACCGGGCGCAAAGCCGCCTTCGTCGCCGATACCGGTGTTGTGGCCTGCGGCAGACAGTTCTTTTTTCAGGGTGTGGAAGACCTCCGATCCCATGCGCACCGCTTCGCGGATATTGCTGGCCGAAACCGGCATGATCATGAATTCCTGAATGTCGATCGGGTTGTCGGCATGTTCGCCGCCATTGATGATGTTCATCATCGGGACGGGCAGGACGCGGGCCGATGTGCCGCCGATATAGCGGTAAAGCGGCTGGCCAGAGAAATCCGCCGCGGCATGGGCTGCGGCAAGGCTGACGCCCAGAATGGCGTTGGCGCCAAGGCGGCCCTTGTTGTCGGTGCCGTCCAACTCGATCATGGCGGTGTCGATGGCAACCTGCTCGGTTGCATCAATGCCCACCAGCGCTTCGGCGATCTCGCCGTTCACGGCGGCCACGGCTTCCAGCACACCCTTGCCCATATAACGGCTCTTGTCGCCGTCGCGCCGTTCCACGGCCTCGTGCACACCGGTCGAAGCGCCCGAAGGCACAGCGGCGCGGCCAAGCGTGCCGTCCTCAAGGGTGACGTCGACCTCGACGGTGGGATTGCCCCGGCTGTCCAGGATTTCGCGGGCGTGAATGTCGATGATGGTGCTCATTGGGGCGTCCTCGGCCTGAATTGAACTCGAAGCAGTCATAACATTTGGGTGAGGAAAGTAAACTGCCCCCGTTAGCGCTAACCTGATCCTGATTTCGGGGGCGCCCCAAAGCGGGGGCAGGCTTAGTGCATCTGCGAGGTGATGCGCGCCTCTATCAGCGCTTCGCGGGCGAGTTTGCGTTCGCGGATAAACGAATACAGGCCCGTGGCGATGATGATCGCAGCCCCCGTAAGGGTCAGCGTGTCAGGCCGGTCCCCGAAGACGAGGATGCCCACCCCCATGGTAAAGACGAGCCGCGTATAGCGGAAAGGCGCCACGATAGAGGCCGGGGCCAGTCGCATCGCTGCCGTGACCGCATAATAGCCCGAAGTCGTGACCACCACCGCCCCGGCAACTTGCAGCGCCGCCATGCCATCGGCCATGGGTGCGTCGCCACGGATCAGCAAAAGGGCGGCCCCCACCGGGATGGTTGCCGCGAACCCCCAGGTCGACAGCGAGACAGAGCTGATTTCGGACGGCATCATCCGGGTGACGAGGTCGCGCATGGCCAGACCGACCACGCCCATCACCACGAAAAGCGAGGCGGGCACGAAGCCGTCGAAACCCGGGCGTACCACCAGCAACATGCCGAAGACGCCGACGATGATGGCCGCCCAGCGACGCCAGCCGACCGGTTCTTTCAGGATAAGCGCAGCACCTATCGTCACCACCAGCGGCGTTGCCTGCATGATGACCGCAACCAGAGACAGCGGCACGAGGGCGACGCCCAGCACCATGCCAAGGCCGCCGACCATCTCCATCGCATTGCGGACCAGAACCAGTGGCGTCAGCGCGGAGGGGTGGAAAATGGCGGCTCTTTTAAGGCGTGCCACGACCAGAAAGACCAATGTCCCCCCGATGCTGAGCATCAGCATGACCTGGCCCACGGGGATTCGCGCCGAGGACAGCTTGATGAACATGTCGGTCATCGCAAGCAGGGCCATGCCCAGGATCATCAGCAGGATCGCGCGCAATATCATGAAACGGCCTTTGTCGGTCAGAGGGCAGGGCAGTCAATGCCTCGCCCTAGACCAGCGCAGCCGGAATGGCCAGTGCGCCGGGCGCACAACCTGACCTGCGTCAGGGCACAGGGCTCAGCCGCGTTTGCGCGGCGTGATCGGCACGCCGTAAAGCTCCATCCGGTGGCCCTTCAGGCGATAGCCAAGCTTTTCGGCGATCTTTTCCTGCAGCGCCTCGATATCCGGGTCGACGAATTCGATCACTTCGCCGGATTGCATGTCGATCAGGTGGTCGTGGTGGTCGCGTTCCGCATCCTCGTATCGCGCGCGGCCATCGCCAAATTCCAGCCGCTCCAGAATGCCTGCCTCTTCAAACAGCTTGACCGTCCGGTAAACGGTCGCGATCGAAATGGCCGCGTCACGCGCACTGGCCCGCGCATAAAGCTCTTCCACATCCGGGTGGTCGGTGGCCTCTTCCAGCACCTGCGCGATTGTCCGGCGCTGGTCGGTCATGCGCAGGCCATTGGCCTCGCAGCGTGCGATGATCGTGTCGGTCATCAGAACTTCCCCGGTTTCGTGGCCTCGACGTTTAACGAATACCCATGCTGGGGGCCAAGCCTAAATTTCCGCCCCCATGCGACTTCCTGCCGGATGACATTGGGACGTGGCCCCCAGGGCACGACATGGCCGGGCCTCGCGCGGCGGTCCCACGCCGGGTTGACTTTGCGGGGCCGTGCCCTCATATGCCTGCTAACGGTACTCCCTGCCGCGTGAGCAGGACGGGCCGCGCCCAATGTGGCGCCCCTGATCGGAGTGCCGGGAATGCTTCCACGATCACGCATGGGGCAGCGGAGTTGAAGGGCAGGCGGGCAATCGGCTCGGCCGCCGGTTTTATCTCCGACCACCATGAGGGTGCCTCTGCGTGCCCGACCACGGCTGCGCATGTCGCGTGGCCAGAGAAGGATTTTCCTTGACGACTTTTGAATCCATGGGCCTTCCGGCCCAGTTGCTGAAACGACTTGCTGACCTTGGGCTGGAAACACCCACCCCCATTCAGGAAAAAGCCATCCCCGAGGCGCTGAGCGGCCGCGACGTGATGGGCCTTGCCCAGACCGGCACCGGCAAGACCGCAGCTTTTGGCCTGCCGCTTGTCACCGCGATGCTGGCAGAGCCGGGCAAGCCTGCGCCCAAGACCGTGCGCGGCCTTGTACTGGCCCCGACCCGCGAGCTGGTCAACCAGATCGCGGCCACTTTGAAAGGCCTGACCGATGGCACACCGATCAAGGTGAACATCGTTGTGGGCGGCGCCTCGATCAATGCCCAGATCAACCGTCTGGCGCGCGGCACTGACCTTTTGGTTGCCACGCCGGGCCGCCTGATCGACCTGCTGGACCGTCGTGCCCTGGATCTGTCCAAGGCACGCTTTCTGGTGTTGGACGAAGCTGACCAGATGCTCGACATGGGCTTCATCCATGCGCTGCGCCGGATCACGCCGCACCTGTCCAAGGACCGCCAGTCCATGCTGTTCTCGGCCACCATGCCCAAGCAGATGGAAGAGCTTTCCGCAGGTTACCTGACCAACCCGGTCAAGGTGCAGGTTTCGCCTCCGGGCAAGGCTGCAGACAAGATCGACCAATGCATCCACTTTGTCGCCAAGGCGGAAAAGCCCGCGTTCCTTGTCGAACAGCTTGATGCCCACCGCGACGAACTGGCGCTGGTCTTCACTCGCACCAAGCACGGCGCTGACCGTCTGCTCAAGACGCTGGACAAGGCGGGTTATTCCGCGGCGGCCATTCACGGCAACAAGAGCCAGGGCCAGCGTGATCGCGCATTGCAGGCGTTCCGCGATGGCAAGATCAAGGTTCTGGTGGCGACGGATGTCGCGGCCCGTGGTCTGGACATCCCTGCCGTACGTCATGTCTATAACTTCGACCTGCCGAACGTGCCTGACAACTATGTGCACCGCATCGGACGCACGGCGCGCGCCGGGGCATCCGGCAAGGCTGTCGCCTTCTGCGCGCCTGACGAGATGGGCGAATTGAAGGCCATCCAGAAGGTGATGAAAGTCACCATTCCGGTGGCGTCCGGTCGCCCATGGGAACCTATTCCCGGTGCAGAGAAGGCCAAGCCGAAATCCGGTCAGCGTCGTCGTCGGTCCGGCGGTGGCGGTGGTGCCGGTGGCAATGGCGGCAACCGCGCCAAAAGCGGCAATGGCGGCGGACGCCAGCGCCGTCGCGCTGCCTGATAAATCTGGGGGCATCGCCGGTATATCTCCGGCGGTGCCCTCAACATTTTGCTGCCCGGGATCTGTTTGGGGACGTTTTGGCAAACCTTCGGTTTGCAGGGTCTCAGGGTTCAAGCCCCACCAGACGCAGATCGCGGCAGGTACAGCGGTCAGACGGCCCGGGTGCGGCTGTCGCGCGCGCCTTGTTTTACATTTCGCGCCAGAGCCAACAGCCACCCGGTAAGAAACGCCAGTTCATCCAAAAATACGGTTCAGGCCACTCGCGGCCGCAGACGCAGCTCTGCCGAACGGGCGTGACCCTCCATCCCCTCCATCCGACTGATCCGCGCGGTTCGAAGCGCCAATTCGTGCGAGGCGGCCGCGTCACAGCGTTGCCACGTCACGGTCTTGGTGAACTTGTGCACGGACAGACCGCCCGTATAGCGCGCGGCGCCACTGGTTGGCAGAACATGGTTCGGACCCGACGTCTTGTCCCCGAAAGCCACGGTCGTTTCCGCTCCCAGAAACAGCGAGCCATAGGCGGATAAACGCCCCAGCCACCACTCCAGATCCCCGGCCTGCACCTGAAGATGTTCGGGTGCGTAGCGGTCTGAAACCTCTGCGGCCTCTTCCCGGCTGTCGCACAGGATCACCTCGGCGCGTTCATTCCACGCAATCCGCGCGGCAGAGGCGTTTGGCTCTGGCAAGCTGTCGATCAGGGATGAGACGCGGGCCAGAACGGCCTTGGCCAATGGCTCGTCGGTGGCGACCAGCCAGACCGGGCTGTCAGTGCCATGCTCGGCTTGGCTCACAAGGTCCCATGCCACGGTTTCAGCAGAGGCGGTGTGATCCGCAATGATCAGCGAATCCGTCGGCCCCGCAAACATGTCGATGCCCACCTCGCCAAACAGCATCCGCTTGGCCTCTGCCACATAGCTGTTGCCGGGGCCGACAAGGATATCGGCTGGTTTGCCACCGAAAAGCCCCTTGGACATGGCGGCAATCCCCTGCACACCGCCGAGGTTCAGGATCAGGTCCGCGCCACACAGATCCATCGCAAACACGATTGGATCCGGTATCCCGATATTGGGCCGCGTGGGCGACACGGCGGTGATATGCGGCACGCCTGCGACCTTGGCGGTCGTGATCGTCATCAGGGCGCTTGCGATGTGGCTGTAACGCCCCCCCGGCACATAGCATCCGGCGCTGGAAACGGGGATCTGTTTCTGCCCCGCGATCAGGCCGGGGATCACCTCGACCTCGCATTCGCCCATGGTTGCCTTCTGCGCCTCTGCAAAGCGCTGAATATTGGCCTGCGCAAAACGGATGTCATCTTTCAGGCTCTCGGGCACACGGTCGCAGGCAGCCTCGCGGGCCGCGTCCGACAGCACGATCTCTCCGGTCCAGCCGTCCAGCTTTTCGGCATAGTCGCGCACGGCCGCCTCGCCACCGCTTTCGATATTGGCCAGCATAATGGCGACGATATCCCGGATATCCTTGTTTTCGACAGCGGGCCGGGGGGGCGCGGTTTTCAAATAGGTGATGGCCATGGGGTCAACTCGTTCTCGTCAGGGAATGGTCGTGGATTGCATCTGCCAGCACATCGATCGTGTCGATGATCGGCACCGGGGCAGTGAGGGTGGGGGAGAGCAGCGAAAATTCCGAACATGCGACAAAGAGCATTGCCGCGCCGTTGCCCGCCAGTTCATCCGCAGCCTCTGACAGGATGCGTTGCGCGTCTGGCGTGACACCGTTGGCCTTGATATCGCGGATCGCGACGAGCATCCAGTCGGTATCCTGTGGCCAGAGCGCGTGCAGGCCCGCGCGGTCAAGATAGGGATCAAACACCCCGGTGCGCAGAACGGCGGGCGAGGCGAGGATTCCGATGCCAGCGCCCTTGCTGACGCGTTGCGCCGCGCGGGCCACCGACAGCTCCACCATGTTCAGCAGCGGGATATCTACGGCGGCCTGGATCTGTGGCGCGTAGTGATGCGCGGTGTTGCAGGGCATGCCAAGCGCGGTGGCCCCGGCAGCCTCCAGCCGTTTGGCCATTTCGGCCATGACGGGCGAAGGGTCCGGGCCTGTACCTTCGATCAGATGCGCGATGCGAGAGGGCACCTGCGGGTTCATGTCGATGAGAAGCGGCAGGTGGTCCGCATCATCCGCAGCACAAACCGTCGCCATTACGCGCTGTTGCAGCAGGATGGTCGCCTCTGGCCCCATGCCGCCCAAAATGCCGGTGACATTGCGGCTCATGCCGCCACCTCGCTGACGGATTCGCAGATCAGCTCGCCAATCAGCGCGCAATCCGCTTCGGAGAAGCTGAGAGGCAGGCGCATGTCGAACAGCGTGCCCATGATGCGGTCGGTCTGCGGCAGGTCCTGCGCCGCCACGTAGCGCCATGAATGGTGGGACGAGGTGAACCCCTTCGGCTCTTGCGCGCCGAACCATTTCAGCTCCACCCCGCGGGTCGCGGCGGCGTCGAGCGTCGCGCGGCATTGATCGGCAGTAAAATCCGGCAGCCGGAACTGGATGGAAGAGCCGACATGCTGCTCTGCCTCGGGCAGCGCGATCGTGGCGATGCGGTTATGGCCTTTCAGGGCACGTTCGACGACCTCGTAACGCGCATTCCAGCGGGTGATATTGCTGTCGAGGGCGCCAAGCTGCGGGCGCAGGATGGCGGCGCGCAACGCGTCCATCCGGGCCGAGCAATTGGGCATCTCGTAGCGCGCGGCGTCAAAATCTTCGGGCGCAGGCCCGGCACCGTGCCGCCCGTACAGCATGTAGCTGCCCGAAAGGATCGTCGCCCGCGCCGCCAACTGTGGATCATTGGTGGTCAGGAACCCGCCTTCGCCGGAATTCATGTGCTTGTAGGTCTGGGTGGAAAAACACGCAACTTTCCCGAAGTTTCCAGACCGCGTGCCGTGCCAGCGCGCACCCATCGTATGGGCGCAATCCTCGATCACGGTGACCTGTGCTGCGTCACAGATCTGCATCAGCCTGTTCATGTCGCACAGATGGCCACGCATATGGGAGAGCAGCAGAAACCGCGCGCCGGAGGCTTTGACTCTGGTGGTCAGATCGTCCAGATCGAGCCGCAAGTTTTCGTCGATCTCCACCAGAACGGCCTTGCCACCCACGGCGTTGATGGCCCCGGGGACCGGCGCCAATGTAAAGCCATTGGTCAGGATCGCGTCGCCGGGTTCAACCCCGCAGGCCCGCAATGCGATCTGGATCGCCTGACCACCGGAGGTGAGCGCAAGGCAATAGTCACTGCCTTGCCAATCGCGGTATTCCGCCTCCAGCAGCGCAACCTCACCCGCCTCGCCGGGGGTGAGGTTGTAGCGATGCAAACGGCCCGACTGCAGGACGGCAACAGCGGCGTCTATTGCCTCTGCGGGGATCGGCTCTTGCTGGGTGAACGAACCGGAAAACCTGCGTGCCACGGCTGCGCCCTTTCCTAGATGGTGACCCAGCGGTCGGAATTGTCGAAGGCGAAATCATACCCGCCAAGTGCCGCGGCACCGCCCGTGTGCAGAAAGACGATCCGTTCATCCTTGAATGCGCCCTTGCGCGCCAGATCGATCAGACCGGCCGCGCCCTTGGCGGAATAGCAGGGATCCAGAAGTATGCCTTCCAGCTCTGCGAACATGCGGATCGCCTCGATCCCGCTTTCGGTGGGCAGGCCGTAGCCGTCGCCGACATAATCGGTATTTGCCACGACATCCTCGCGTTTCACCACACCGGCGCAGCCCAGTTTCTCGGCCGTCTTGCAGGCAAGGTCATAGACCATCTGTTCCTGTTTGGGCTGCGGTGCGCGTGTGCCGATGCCAAGGATGGGGATCTGCGCGTTCATGGCGCACATGCCGGTCACCAGCCCCGCCTGCGTGCCCGAAGACCCGGTAGCATGCACGACACGGTCAATCCGCATCCCGGAATTGTTAACCTGCGCAAGCAGTTCAAAGGCGCAGTTCACGTAGCCCAAAGCGCCGGTCGGGTTGGACCCGCCCCCGGGGATGACATAGACATTGCGCCCCTCGGCGCGCTTCTTTTCGGCCGCGCGTTCCATTTCGCCGGGCATGTCGTGGCCATTGGCGAATTTCTGGGTCGTGGCGCCGTGCAGATGGTCCAGCAGGACATTGCCGTTGGAGTTGTAATTGGCATCGTTATAGCCGGTGCGATCCTCAAGAAGGATGTGGCAGTCCAGCCCAAGCTTGGCAGCATAGGCGGCGGTCTGGCGGCCGTGATTGGTTTGGGTCGCGCCCTGTGTCATGACCATGTCGGCGCCCTGTTCGATCGCCTCGGCCATCAGGAATTCCAGCTTGCGGGTCTTGTTGCCCCCCGTCGACATGCCGGTGCAATCGTCCCGTTTTATCCAGACTTCAACGCCAAGCTCCTTGGACAGGCGTTTCATAGGCTCCAGCGGGGTGGGCAGATGTGCGAGGTGAACGCGCGGAAAGCGGGACAGGTGCATGGGTGGATCCTTGTGGTTGTGAGTGGGAGTGGGAGGGCATTTCCTTGCCGGAAAGCTGCGCCCGCTGCCGCGAGGGCGTGATGCCGAATTCGGCCGTATAGAGTTTTGCAAAACCCGATGGGCTTCCAAAGCCGCATGCGACAGAGATCTCTGCAATCGGCAATATTGTCTTTTCGATCAGCGTCCTGGCCCGGCGCAGGCGAAGCCCCCTGTAGAAGGCTGCCGGGGTTTGACCAAGGCAGGATTTGAATTTGCGTTCAAGCTGCCGGATCGACAGCCCGGCACATTTGGCAAGCTCTGCCAGTCGCAGCGGCTCTTCAATGTGATCTTCCATCGCCAGGATCACCGTCTCGATCCTGGCCAGGCGCAGGGCGTCGACATCGTTTTCGCTGCGCGGCTGCTGGGATTGGCCATCGCGGATACGCTCCATCAGCATGACGTTGCCAACGGCCTGTGCGAGCCGGGCAGAGCGCGGCGCGACGATCAGGCTGAGGATGACATCGGCTGTCGACAACATACCCGCCGCTGTGGTGATGCGACCGGTCCGCGTGAACAAGGGGCGCGTGCCGCCCTGTCCACAGGTCGCGATGGTCCGGACCTGCTGATCTTCCCAATGGGTGGTGATCTTGTCAACCTCGGGATGGAGCCGCTGCCATTGCGTGGCCGCGTCCGATAGCAGGATGATGTCCTGCCCCATACGTTCAAACCCGCGTAGCCTTGTGCGGATCTTCTCAAACCGCGCTGCAATACCTGCGCCGCCCAGCACCACAAGATGATCGGGCAAGGCAGCATCCCGGCGTGGCGGCGCCTGCGCGCGCACAAACATGCCGCCGATGCCTTCGACCTCCCCGGTCTGTGCGGTTGTGCAAAGCCGGATGTCAAAGCCGATCCCCTGACCAAGCCTGCCCGCGATGCGCAGCACGTCCTGCACCAGCGCAAGTTCAGTGGGCACAAAGCCCGGTTCGACAAGAATGCTGACCTGAACCGGCGTCATGCTGGGGTCATCCGCGCATCCGGCTGTAGTCGGGATCGTAGGGGCTGGGCGCGATAACCTCGGCCGCGACCAGATCGCCATACATGTCCAGCTGCATCGTGCTGCCGGGGGTGGAAAGCTCTGGCGCGACAAAGCCGTAGGCCAGGTTCATGCCGACCCGGTGGCCCCAGTCGCCCGACGTGATCGTGCCCACAACCGTGTCGCCCTGCATGAGGGACGCACCGCCATGGGCGGGGGCATGGGTGGCGTCGATCCTGAGCGTGACGAGCTTCTTGCGCGGGCCGTCTTCGCGGCGTTGCAACAGCGCCTCTTTGCCGATGAAATCGTCTTTCCCGGGCTTCACGAAGCGGTCAAGCGATGTTTCGAACGGGTCGAATTCGGTGATGAGATCGGCCTTCCAATGCAGGAAGCCTTTTTCCATCCGCATCGACTCCACCGCGCGCGCGCCAAAGAGCTTCAGCCCATGCGCCTCGCCTGCTTTGCGCAAGGCAAGGTAGGCCGCGTAGACAGAGGCGTTGGGAACGTGGATTTCGTAGGCCAGTTCGCCCGAGAAGCTGACGCCAAGAACGGTGGCAGGGGCAAAGCCTACGAAACATTCGCGGACGCTGAGCCACGGGAACGCCTCTTTCGACCAATCACCGCGGGAGCAGGCGGACAGGACGGCGCGCGCCTTGGGGCCGGCCAGAACAAGGATCGTCTGATCGTTGGTCAGGCTGCGGATCTGCACATCCTCATCCGGGTCCAGATGCGCGGTCAGCCAGTCCATGTCGTGATACTCGCTGGCGGCCGCAGACCCGTACCAGACCCGCGCAGGGCCGCGATCAGACGCTGGCAGGTTGGCGATGGTGGCCTCGCCCTTGATGTTGCCATGGTGGTTCAAAAGGTATCCCAGACCCACGCGGCCATCGCGCCTTGTCACCGCGCCGCAGAACATCCGGTCAAGGAAAGCGTGGCGGTCGGCGCCGGTAATCTCGAACCCGTTGAACCCGTTGACCTCGCAGAGGCCCACGTTTTCCTGCACGTTCTTCACCTCGGCCGCGACCAGATCGAAAGCTTCGTCGAAATTGAAGCTGAGCGTGGGGTGAAAATCCGGGTCGGGCTTGATGTAATCCACGCGTTCCCAGCCATTGACCACGGTGAACTCTGCGCCCTCGGCGGCAAGGATGGGCGTCAGCGGTGTGGTCTTGGCAGGGCGCCCGGCGGGGCGGTGTTCATGCGGGAAGTGAAAACGGAATTCGTTCTGATAATCCTCTATCGCCTTCAGCGCGGTCAGTTCCACATTCGCGTGGCCGGTAAAGCGGCGCGGATCGATGCACCACGTGTCATAGCATGCCTCGCCATGCACGATCTGCTGCGCCAGCATCCAGCCGTGGCCACCGCCTTCGCCCAGACCGGCCCGCAACCCGATGATGCAGAAAGCGTTGCGCTTTCCGGGAATGGGTCCAACCAGCGGCGCCCCGTCGATCGTATAGGTGATGGGGCCGTTCACGACCGCGCGGATCCCGGTTTCCTGAAGCGCGGGCATCCGTTCAAACGCGCCTTCCAGCACGTCCATCACACGGTCCAGATCGTCCGGGCACAGCGCGTTGACGAATTTCGGGTCGATCCCGTCCATGCCCCAGGTCTTGCAGCCCTGTTCATAGAAGCCGACCAGCAGCCCGCCCTTTTCCTGACGGCTGTAGTAATCCGAGATCGGGCAGCGCAGAAGCGGCATCCGGTGGCCAGCCACGGCAATGGCGGGGATGTCTTCGGTCAGGAAATACTGGTGCTCCATCGAGGCGACGGGGTGATGCACCCCCATCATCGCGCCGACCTCGTTCACACGGTAGCCACAGGCATTGACCACGATGTCGCAATCGATATCGCCCTTTTCCGTATGGACCGTCCAGGTGTCATCCTTGTGCTGGGTCAGGGCCGTGACGGGGGTTTCGCGATAGACCTCTGCCCCGGCCTTGCGGGCGTGATAGGCCAGCGCCTGACACAGCTGCGCCGGGTCGATATCGCCATCCAGCGGGTCCCAAAGCCCGCCCAGAAGATTGGTGGTCGAGATCAGCGGATGACGGCGGGCGCATTCCTCTGCATCGATCACTTCGAATTCAACACCCATGCCGCGCGCCATAGAGGCAAAGTGCCGATAGCCCTGCATCTGCGCCTCGGTATTGGCCAGCCGGATGCCGCCATCCGCATGATGATAGTTGATCGGATATTCCGGATCTTCGGAGAGCCGTTTGTAAAGCTCGATCGAATGCGTCTTCAGCCCCACCATCGTCTGGTTGGCGCCGAAATTCGTCACCTGCGCGGCAGAGTGCCATGTGGTGCCCGAGGTCAGCTCGTTCCGCTCGACCAGCACCACATCTGTCCAGCCTTCCTGAGTAAGATGGTAGAGCGTCGAACAACCGGCGATACCGCCACCGATGACAACAACCTTGGTCCGCGATTTCATGGGTCAGCCTCTGATGCGATTTTGCCAGAGTAGGACCGAAAATCAGTGCAATCTCAAAGCCGTTTCCGATCCTTGGTAAAATAACGAAATAAGGTTTCGATAATTTGATAGTTGCGCGGAAGAGGTGGGCCGTCGCTTCGGGGGCCGGGCGGCGCAGGGCAGGGGCTGCATGTGTCGACAGCGCCAGTTTTCGGCAGATTTGGTCGTTCAGGTCAGAAGTTTGAAACTGTCCGAAAGCCATGGGTCGCTTTGATGAAAGGGCGTGATGGCGCGATCCCGGATCAGGCTGCGGATCTTGGCATCGACCAGCTCGATCACCGATTGCGAACAGTCCGGCGTCGAGACAAGCAGCAGCGTCCGCGAGAAGCTTTTCCCCGGAAAGCGCCGCATCTGCACCTTGGGGTGGAACCGTTTTGCGCGTGAGAATAGCAGGGGCGTGGTGATCGTCCACCCCGCTTCGGCCGCGACCATTGCCATCAGCGTCTGGTTGTTGCTGCATTCGAACCGGTGCGGGGAGGACACCCCGATGCGGCGAAGCTGCGATTCAATCTGCCGCGCGATCATCAGGCTGGCTGAAAACCGCAGGAAGGGCAGTTTCGTGCGTCCAGCCACGACGTCTTCGAGCGACTCTTCGCATCCTCTGGGCAGGACCACGACAAACGGATCACGCAGAAGGGTGCGATCCTGCAGATCGGTCAGGCTGTCCGTGGGGGCGGTGATAATGCCCAGATCAAGCTGCCGGTTGCGCAGCATCTCGATGATCATATGGCTGGAATCGGTGTGATACATGAAGTTGCAGGCGGGCATGCTGGAGGAAAGAAATACCGCCAGTTCCGGCACGATATCGCTGTCGAAATCCTCGATCGTGCCAAGCCGGAGGTTGCGGGCCTCGGTCACGCTGCCTGCCGACGCTTCGGCCTTGGCCTTGCGGATCGACAACAGCGCGTCGTCGATATTGCGCAGAAACGCGCGGCCCTTCGGCGTCAGGACCATGGGCCGCCGGGCATGGTTGAACAGCTCCACCCCCAGATTGTCCTCCAGGTTGCGCAGGTGGTGCGACACGGTGCTCAACGTCAGCCCGGTTTCCTGCGAGGCCGCCTGAAGCGAGCCTTTGCGGGCGCAGATCTGGAACAGCTCCAGCGATTTGAGGCTGAGGTCTTTGGGGGCGGATTTGCGAGGCATGGACGGTCGGAACTTTGTTTGGACCGGGGCAGGTTACTTGCAAATCCTGATAATAGACATCGCAAATTATCGAAAACTCTGGTCTTCGCGCGCCCTGCGCCGCAGGCGCATCGAAAACGGCAGGGGCGTCTGGATTTTTCATGTCGCGTCTGCCGCGTTCTTAACGAGGCACAGCGCGCGATTCTTGCTGCGGCGTCTGCGCCGACGAACCGTGCGTTTACAGGGCAAGTCCCGCATCAGCCACCCGACAGGTCACCGGGCGGCCTGTTGGTATCAGGACGCTCGCGCCCTGCGCGGCTCTGTCAGGTAGATCACGCATTCAACGGCCGCCAGCACGATCAGGGTCAGGCCGACAAGCGGAAAGAAAATCCCGGCAGCAACCGCTATCAGCAGCACCGTGCGCGGGATACGCCAGTCGGTTGGGATTTGCGGCGTGCCCAGAGCACCCGCCGGACGGCGTTTCCACCACATCACCCCCGCGGCGACCGACATGACCATCATCGCCACGCAGACCAGCAGCAACACGATCTGGTTCGCCAGCCCCCAGGCCTGTCCCATATGGATCGAAACGCCCCATTCTGCCGCCCAGCCAAGCGCGCCAAGATCGCCTAGCCCGGCATCATAAAGAACGTCGCCGGTGTATTGATCAAGGTGGATCACCCGTTCTTGCGTGATGTCGTCAGGATAGACAGAGGCCGAAAAGACGCCCGCTTCACCCGATGGCATATTCACTGCATAACCCGGTGCGATGCCCAGCCCCTCGACCGTCGCAACGATCTGGTCAAGCCCCGCCGGAACACCCGACGTCGCGCCCGATATCGGCATCGGTTGCTGCTCCATGATCCAGGGGGTTCGGTCCAGCGCCTCTGCGGTCAGGACGGTGGATTGAGGTGTTTTCGACCAGTAGCCATCCGGCATTCCCAGACCAAGCGCATAGGCACTGTCGTAGAAATACCCGCCCCAGACCGACGACCACGGCAGACCTGTCATAGCGAGAAACACGATGAACGCGGCAGAGTAGATGCCCGTCACCGCGTGCAGGTCCCGCCACCATGGCCGACCCTTGGTAGCCTTGATCGTGGCAGTGCCGAGTTTCTTGCCCCGAGGCCACCAAAGGTAGATGCCCGTCGCGGTCAGGAGCACCATCCAGCCCGCCACCGCCTCGATGATCCGGTTGCCGACCCACCCGACATATTCAAGCGAATGCAGCTTGCGCACAACATACATCGCGGGCGTGCCCGAGGCCCCCGCGTCCCACAGGCTGCCCAGCACGTCGCCGGTATAGGGGTTCACGAATATGGAGTTTTTCAGCCCGTCTTCGCCAAGGATATTCACCTCTGCCGCACGGTCGGCTGTCGGGGCAGGCTGATAGGCCTTCAACACACCGGGATGCGCGGCCAGTGCATTTGCGGTGATCTGCGAGGCCGCAAGTGGCGCGGTATCGGCAGGCGCGACAATGCGCAGGTCGCGATAGGCGGCGTTGTTGATCTCGTCCTTGAACAGGTAGATGCCGCCGGTCAGGGCGATGATGAAGACGAAGGGCAATATCAGCAGCCCCGCAATGAAATGCCAACGCCAGACGGCGCGGTAAAGGGCGGAAGAGCCCGCCTGTCTGGTTGTGTCAGGCATTGAGAATCCCCTCCGTCGCGGTGGGTGTCTTGGCGGCATGCGCAGGCACGTATGTCCCGCAAGTGGGGGCCTGTTGGCCGGTCTGCGCCGCGCATCTTTTGTCCGGGGTCGCATGCAGGGTTTTGGCATGGCCCGAGTGAATTGGTTGCATAGGTTTCTCCATCGAAGCGCGCGCACGGACGCACCGCTGCCCGCGCTGTCAGGCGGCTTTCTTGCCGCGTTTCTGGTCGGATGGCCCTGTTTCGAGCCGCGATCAGAGGATGGAGGGAGGAGCCCTTGGTGACCGGGCATGATCCCGCGCCTGTGCCGCGCGGTAAAGGTCAGCGGCCAGTTTCCAGGCCATCACGGATTGCAACCGCGTCTCCAGCCCGGATGGGCAGGGCATTGGGGTATCAGCCAGCAGGTGACAATACGGGCATCGGTGATCGTGACCGGGAGCCTCTCCACAGATGTCATTGGCGTTCATCCCCAGCACGGACAGCTGAGCAAGAGCAGCCTCTGCGCGGTCCGGCGCCAGCATCGCTGCGGACGTGACGCTGGTCACCGCCAGAAGCAGTGCCGCGAAATAGACCCTCAGGTGGTGGAAAGCCATGCCGTTCATGCCCGGTGTTATACCGTGGTTATTGTCGGGCGCACCAGTGCTTTCAACGTTCGGTATAGGTCGCATCACCGATCCGAAGTCATCGGCGCGCTTTGGGCGGGCATTTGCGGTCTTCATATCCCGCGCCGGACAAAGATCACCCGGCGGTTTGCCGTGAGGGTGCGGCAATCGCGGCGGGGTCTAGCTGTGTGGGACCTTCAGCAGCACAGCCGCCACCGTCAGGAACCACGCAATCGCCCCAAGCCCGAAAATCGCGCCCGCCATGTCAGCCAATGCGGGAATGATCGTGACCAGCCCGCCCAGACCAGTAAGCAGGCCCAGCACCGAGATTGGTCTGGGCAAGGCGCGCATCCCCCTTGCGCCGAAGCTTACGCAGGCGATCCAGATCCCCCCTGCGATTTCATTGCCCCCACCAAGGCCCAGTTCCACGCTGTGCAACACCTGCCACCGCGCGGCTGCCGCCTCTGGGTCGGCCGGATACAGATGGCCGGAGCGTGCGACAGCGACATTGGCAATCATGCCTGCGCCCAGCACAAGTGTTGCCCAAATCAGGCCAAAGGCGCGCGTCAGTGCTGCCCAGTCCGAAGGGGACAATCGTTCGGCCAGGGCGACTACAAGCACCACAAGCGCCAGTGCGTTCACGATATAGATCGTGGTGTTCCAGGCGATCAGCACGCCGGGGCGGGCGTGGATAAAGGCGGTGACAGCAACGGGATCGATCGCCGCGCTGCCATATCCCAGCGGTGCCAGCAGCGTCACGAGAAGGTCAAAACCGATGAGGTAGGTGGCGGCGCAGGTCAGCGCGGCGAAACCGCCGAGGCGGGTCAGGGTCATGTGTGCTCTCCTCTGACCGATGATGCAAAATGATCTTTCAGGCGGCGGGTGCCGCAGGCTTGCCCGACCATGTCCATGCCCATCGCGGTCAGGAAAAACTGTGCAGGCCCGTGTATCCGGCGCGGGCTGACCATGGGAAGCAGCCTGAACGTCAGCCGACGGAGCCAGTCAGGCAACAGGGTGACGCGCGGCGGACGTCCGACCGCGGCTGCGGCCAGATGGGCCAGTTCAATATGAGTGAAGGTGTCAGGCCCGCCGACATCGCGCCACGCCATCCCCGCATCCGTCGCATCGGCCGTGGCAGCGGCCAGATCGGCGCCGTGGATCGGATTGATGCGACGGGTTCCGGGTGCAAACAACCAGACCCGCCCGGACCGGGCCATCGACAGGAAATCACCCATGTCCGAGAAATACCCCGAAGGCGCGATCACCGTAGAGGGGAGAGGCGAGGCTTGCAGCGCCTGAACAAACTCCGCCTTCGCGGCAACCAGCGGGACGTGGCGCATGGCATCAGCGTTCAGCACATGCACATAGGCAAAGCGGCCCACACCCGCGCGCTCTGCCTCCAGCAGCAGGTTAAGGTTGGCCTGATAGTCGACGTCACGATAGCTTAGCCGGTCCGCCTGCCGCGTGATCCCAAGGGCCGAGACAACCAGATCCGCGCCCTCCATGATGCCCTGCAGGGTGGCGGGCACAGTCGCTTCGGCCTCCACCAGTTGATCGGCAGTCAGGTCTGACGCGCGGGCGCGGCTGCGCACAAGGGCAGTCACATACCAACCGCGCCGCGCATATTCCGCGCAAAGGTAGCGCCCCAGGTAACCGGTCGCCCCGGCGACAAGAACGGTTTTCATGGCGCGAATCCTCCAGCTGCAACGCCGATTGCTGCGACGCTCATGGCGAATGTGACCGGCCCCCATAGCATGCGCTCTGGTCGGGACGGGGTGATGCCGTTGGCAAGCGCGGTCAGCAGAGTCAGCGCCAGCGCCAGCCAGAATGCGGCATCGGGCAGCTCTGTGGACAGGACGCCACCCCGGTCCAGAACCGCGCAGCCCATCGCCAGCAGAAGAGCGGCCTGCACCAGTGCCAGCCCGCGCCACGCGCAGGGAAGACGTCCGGAAAAGCGCCCGCCAACCGTAATCCGGCCAAGCGGCGCACCAAGGCTAAGCGCGATATGCATGGCCATCGGAAGTGCCGCGAGGGCTGCGTAGATGATGGCGAGGGTTTGGGCTGACATGGCGGTGATCCTTTTTGGCAGGGTTTAACCTACGACGCGGTGGCCCCGGCCGCGAAGACATTCAACCACGATTTCCTCGCGCCTTTCGCTTGCATTGACAGCCCCGGAAACGCCGCCCGCCAGAGCACCCGCGATCGCCCCGCCAAGGGCGCTGCCGTCTTCATCCGCAGCGCCCAGAAGCGCCCCGGCACCTGCGCCCAAACCGGCTGCAGCGGCCGTTTCGTGATCGAATTGCCGCTGATCGCGCGCCAGCATCTGACAGGCGGACAGATCGCTTTGAAAGGCGGGCGTGGTGGGGCCGTCAAGGATGGGGGTGTAATTGGCACCGCTGTCGGCACAGGCCGACAGGATCAAGGTTCCGGCGCAGAGCGTGATAATGGTTTGATTCATGGTCCTATTTCCCAAATGCGTTGTTTGATGCGCAGGACATAGACGGCACAAAGCCAGACCGGCATGACCGCAACGATCAAGGATTTGACCCTGGGTATCAATCTTGGACATCGGGAGGCGGGCAGAACTGCCCAGACCAGCCGTGGGGCTCTTGCCAGTCCTATGGCGGCGCGAAGATAGGGATTTCATGGAGAAGGAAGTGGCGACTTCGATCTGATTACAGCGGCAAACGGAGGTTGTGAGAGGCGCCGGTACGAAATGGAAATCAACGCGCCCGTCTCCTGAAGCCGCAGATGGTCACCATAACGCCTACGACGCGTCGACGGGCGCCTGACCCAAAGGGCGCCGCCTCAACGGGCCGATGCTGATACGGGATACATATCAGACGCTTGCGGGACGCGCGTAATGCACGAAAGACCAAATGCGATCCAGCCTACGCATTGCACCGAAAACAGGCCGTGGTGCAGAAAAGCAAACGGCCCCGCCATTGCTGGTCGGGGCCGGGAGTGGTGGTGAGTGGTGTCTCGGGATTAGCCGTCGAAATCGACTTCTTCGGTGATCTTCAGGGCCGCGGCGCGGTGGGCGGCGATGGCCATCAGGTTGGTCTCATCGGCAGTGAATGTGCCCCAACCCTTGACGATATCATCCGCTTCGGTGCCTTCCGCGATGGGATATTCATAGTTGGCATGCGCATAGATTTCCTGCGCCTTGGGCGAGGTCAGGAATTCCATCATCTTGATGGCGTTTTCCTTGTTGGGTGCCGATTTCGTCAGCGCCACGCCCGAGATGTTCACATGGGTGCCGCCATCTTCGAATTCCGGGAAGAGGACGTTGACCGAATTGGCCCATTCTGTCTGCTCGGGATCTTCCAGCATCTTGCCCATGTAATAGGTGTTGCCGATGGCGATATCGCATTCGCCCGCCCAGATCGCCTTGACCTGTGCGCGGTCATTGCCCTGCGGCTTGCGTGCCAGGTTGTTCTTCACGCCTTGCAGCCATTCCTTGGCGGCTTCTTCGCCCTGATGCTCGATCACGGCAGAGGTCAGCGCGACGTTATAGGCATGGGTCCCGGAACGGGTGCAGATGCGACCTTCCCATTTCGGATCGGCCAGATCTTCGTAGGTGGTGACTTCGGCCGGATCGACACGATCCTTGGAGGCATAGACGATCCGCGCGCGGGTGGTCAGACCGTACCAGTTGCCATCGGGGTCGCGATATTGCGCGGGCACGTTTGTCGTCAGCGTTTCGGTCTCAACAGGCTGCGTCAGCCCGGCATCGACCACTGCGGACAGGCGCGAGATGTCGACGGTCAGCACCATGTCGGCGGGGGAACGGTCACCTTCGGCCTGAAGACGCTCGACCATGCCTTTTTCCAGATAGGCGACGTTGACCTCGATGCCTGTCTCTTCGGTGAAGGCCTCTGTCAGCGGGGCGATCAGTTCGGGCTGGCGGTAAGAGTAGATATTGACCACACCTTCGGCCATTGCAGGCAGGGCGGTAGAGAGCATCAGCGCGGTGGCGCAAGTCAGGCGATACATCGGACATCCTTTCGAGTACGCGAAATTTGCGGCCTGTCTAACCCGAGTCTTTTTCTTGGTCAATCGAATACCCAAACAAATTAGTCAGGGTTTCCGTTCGCGCAGCTTTTCCGCATCCCAAAGCGCGTCCATCTCGGCCAGATCCGAATCCTCAGGGCGTTTGCCCTTCGCTGCAAGAGCGCGCTCTATCCCCTTGAACCGGCGCGTGAACTTGGCATTCGCGCTGCGCAGAGCGGCCTCTGGATCTATGTCCAGATGGCGGGCGAGATTGGCCATGACAAACAGCAGATCGCCCAGCTCTTCCTCGGTATGGGCCTTGTCGCCAGAGGCCGCAGCCTCGCGCAATTCGGCGCATTCCTCGGCGATCTTGTCCAGAACCTGCTCTGTCTCCGGCCAGTCAAACCCCACGCGCGCGGCCCGCTTTTGCAGTTTCACCGCCCGAAGAAGCGCAGGCAGACCAACGGCAACGCCGTCCAGCGCGCCGGTCTGGGCCTTCGCCGCGCGTTCGGCGGCCTTGGTCTTTTCCCAGTCGATGGTCTGCTGCTCGGCGCTCTTGGCGTTGGATTCGTCACCAAAGACATGCGGATGCCGGGCGACCATCTTGTCCGACATCGTGTCGGCCACGTCTTCAAAGGTGAACATCCCCGCATCTTCGGCCATCTGCGCGTGGAACACAGATTGGAACAGCAGGTCGCCCAGCTCTCCTTTCAACTCGTCCCATGCTTCGCGCTCGATCGCGTCGGCCACCTCATAGGCCTCTTCGATCGTATAGGGCGCGATGGTGGCGAAGGTCTGCTCGATATCCCAGGGGCATCCGGTTTCAGGGTCGCGCAGGCGTCGCATGATTTCGCGCAGGCGCGGCATGCCGCCATGTGGGTCGGTGATCAGGTCATCTTCGGGCATTGCAGAGGTCCGTGGTTTCGCGTCAGATGCAACCTGACAACACCGCCCCAAGGAGTCCACCCATGCCCGTCATCAACCGCATCGCTGGTTTTGCAGAAGAGATGGCGGCGTGGCGGCGACACCTCCACCAGATGCCGGAGCTGCGCTTTGACTGCCACAAGACAGCGGCCTTTGTGGTCGAACGTGTGCGCGAATTTGGCATCACTGAGATCCACGAAGGCATCGCGACCAGCGGCGTGGTGGCAATGATCGACGGGCAGGGGCCGGGCGACGTGATCGGGTTACGCGCCGATATGGATGCGCTTCCGATGGAGGAAACCGGAACCCCCGATTGGAAAAGCCGTGTGCCGGGCGCGATGCATGCCTGCGGGCATGACGGGCACACCGCGATGCTACTGGGGGCGGCGAAATACCTGGCGGAGACGCGCAACTTCTCGGGTCGGGTGGCGCTGATCTTTCAGCCTGCCGAAGAAAATGGCGGCGGGGCAGAGGTGATGGTCAACGAGGGCGTGCTCGACCGTTTCGGCGTCTCGCAGGTCTATGCGCTGCATAATGGGCCGAACCTGCCAGAGGGGCATTTCTTCACCACGCCCGGCCCGATCATGGCGGCGGCGGACGAGTTCCGGTTCCATGTGACCGGGCAGGGCGGCCACGGCGCCATGCCGCACGAGACGCGCGACCCGGTGGTTGCCGCCTGCGGCATCGTGCAGGCGATCCAGACCATCGTCAGCCGGAACAATTCCGCGCTGGATGACCTCGTGATCTCTGTCACGCAGATCCATACCGGCAGCGCGGATAACGTGATCCCCGATACCGCGTTCATCAACGGGACCGTGCGCAGCTTCGTACCCCATGTGCGTGACATGGCCGAAAGGCGGCTGGCAGAAATCGTGGCGGGGCAGGCGCAAAGCTATGGCGTCACGGCAGAGCTGTCCTATGTGCGCGGCTACCCGCCCACGGTGAACCATGCAGAGGGCGCCAGCTTTGCCGCTGATGTCGCGGCGGAGGTCGTGGGCGCCGAGGCCGTGGAGCCGGCGATGAAGCGCGAGATGGGCGCCGAGGATTTCGCCTATATGCTGCAGGCGCGGCCCGGAGCCTATCTTTTCCTCGGGCAGGGGCCGGGGGCGGGGTTGCACCAGACCGATTATGATTTCAACGACGCCGTGGCCCCTGTTGGCGCATCCTTCTTCGCGCGGCTGGTAGAGCGCGCGCAACCCTCAACAAAAAAGGTGGCCTGATGGCGCTTGAAGACGCAAAAACCCAGATTGACCATGCCTTCACGCGCGACGACCCAAGGGGGCTGAGCTACGAGAATGCCTTTGGCGGCGCACCGTCCTTCCTGCGGCGGCGTTACACCAAGGACCTGACCGGCGTCGATATTGCCGTGACGGGCGTGCCTTTCGATCAGGCCGTGACCAACCGGCCGGGCACACGGCTTGGCCCGCGCGCGATTCGCGAGGCGAGCCTCCTGCAACCCTATGACCCGCCCTATGGCTGGGGTTTCGATCCGCTGAGCGAAATGACCGTGGTGGATTATGGTGACCTGGCCTTTGACTATGCCAAAGTGTCGGAATTCCCGGCAGCCCTGGAGGCGCATGCGACAAAGATCGTGGGTTCTGGCGCGGCGATGGTCACGCTGGGGGGCGATCACTTCATCACCCTGCCGCTGTTGAAGGCGCATGTGGCAAAGCATGGCCCGCTCGCGCTGGTGCAATTCGATGCCCATTCCGACAGCTGGGCCGATGACGACATGGACCGGATCGACCACGGTACATTCGTCTACAAGGCGGTGAAACTGGGGTTGATCGACCCGGCGCGCTCTGTCCAGATCGGTATCCGGACGACGAATCCCGACACGATGGGCCTAAATATCATCGACGCAGCAGAAGCGCACCGCATCGGGCCCGAGGCCGTGGCCGCCCGTATTCGCGAGATCGTGGGCGATGCGCCGACCTATCTCAGCTTTGACATTGACGGGCTGGACCCTGCGTTTGCGCCGGGCACCGGCACACCTGTCTGGGGCGGGCTCAGCACCGCGCAGGCGGCCGCGATCCTGCGCGGCATGGCGGGGGTGACGCTGGTGGGCGGCGATGTCGTCGAGGTTTCGCCCCCCTTCGATCATGCGGGCATCACGGCCGTTGCAGGTGCACATGTCGCGATGGAGCTGCTGTGCCTGATCGGCTGGTCGAGGCTGGGGAAGGGCGCGTAGACGCGCGCCCTTGAAGCGCAGAGCCTACGGGCCTATCTCCGCCCTCTGAAGTGGAGAGACCAGATGAAAACCGCAGCGCTGATCGTCCTTGTTCTGGTTATTGGCCTGATGGTGTTTATCCGGCTGTCGCCCAGCGATCCCGCGCGCTGGCATGTGCCTTTGACATTTGACGCCGACGAGACGCTTGCAGGTGGCGCGCGGCGCGTCATCCCCGGCGACGCGCAGATGCTTGAGCGGCTCGATGCCATTGCACGTGCCACCCCGCGGACGAAGGTTCTGGCCGGATCGGTGGATGATGGGCACATCACTTACGTCACGCGCTCTGCCGGGTTCGGCTTTCCCGATCACACCACCGTTCAGCTGACGGATGGCCAGATCCGCATCTATGCGCGGCTGCGTTTCGGCAAGGCCGATTTCGGCGTCAATGCGGCGCGTGTCGATCGCTGGATTGACGAGCTGAACGCAGGCTGAGCATGCGCCACCATTGCCTGCGCGCGCGTCAGAGCCCTTGACCAAACCCGCGCAATAAGGGACACGGGCCGCCATGGTTCCCGCAGACAGACTTGCCCAGATATCCGAACGGTTTGAATTCCTTGAGGCCAAGATGGCCCAGGGGGACGGCGATATTGCCGCATTGGGCCGCGAATACGCAGAGCTACGCCCCGTGGTCGAACAGATCCGCGCCTATGAGAAGCTTCAGGCCGATCTGGCCGAGGCCGAGGAAATGCTGTCAGACCCCGACATGAAGGAACTGGCCGAGGAAGAGCTGCCCGCCCTGCGCGCCGCCTTGCCAGAGGCCGAACATGCGCTGCAACTGGCGCTTCTGCCCAAGGACGCCGCCGACGCACGGCCCGCCGTTCTGGAAATCCGTCCGGGCACGGGCGGGGAAGAGGCCGCACTTTTCGCAGGCGACCTGCTGCGCATGTATCAACGCTATGCAGAAAGCCACGGCTGGAAGCTGGAAATCCTGGAAGAGCAGCAAACCGAACTGGGCGGAATCCGTGAGCTGACGGCGCGGATCACCGGGCAGAACGTCTTTGCCCGGCTGAAATATGAAAGCGGCGTGCACCGGGTGCAGCGCGTGCCTGCCACGGAATCGGGTGGGCGCATCCACACCTCTGCCGCGACCGTAGCCGTGCTGCCAGAGGCCGAAGAGGTCGATATTCGTATCGATCCGAATGATCTGCGGATCGACACGATGCGCAGTTCCGGCGCGGGCGGCCAGCACGTCAACACCACCGATTCGGCGGTGCGGATCACCCATTTGCCCACCGGCGTTGTCGTGACCAGTTCCGAGAAATCCCAGCACCGCAACCGCGAGATCGCGATGCAGGTGCTGCGCACGCGGCTGTTCGATCTGGAACGCCAGAAGGTGGACAGCGAACGCTCTGCCGATCGCAAGGCGCAGGTGGGATCCGGTGACCGGTCCGAACGTATTCGCACCTATAACTTCCCGCAGGGCCGCATGACCGATCACCGCATCAACCTGACGCTCTACAAGCTGGATCAGGTGATGCAGGGCGACCTGGACGAGGTGATCGACGCGCTGACAGCCGATGCGCAGGCAACAGCACTGGCCGAGATGGGCGCGTGAACTGGCTTGAGATTGACCCGGCTGTTCTGGAGCAGCTCAGCCGTGCCGGCGTGGCAGACCCAACGCGGGACTGCCGAAAGCTGCGCGCCTGGGCGATGCAAGAGGGCGGCACGGACCCGCAAAGCGGCGCGCCAAGCGCGAAGGCCGTGGAACTTTACCAGGCCGGGATCAAAGCGCGGCTTGACCGAACACCGGTTTCCCAGATCATCGGGCAGCGCGCCTTCTGGAAGATGGATTTCGAAGTCACACCAGACGTTCTTGACCCCCGGCCCGACACCGAAGCACTTGTCGAACTGGCATTGCAGCACCCATTCGACACCTTGCTTGATCTTGGCACAGGTTCTGGCTGTATCGCAGTGTCGCTTCTGGCAGAGCGGCCCCAGTCTGCCGGCCTTGCAACGGATATCAGCGAAAAGGCGTTGGCCGTGGCGCGCCGCAACGCGCACCGCGCGGGGCTCTCCAACATCGGCTTTCGGCAGTCAAACTGGTTCGATGCTGTGCCGGAACAGTTTGATGTGATCGTGTCCAACCCGCCCTATATCCGGGCCGATGAAATGGACGGCCTCGCCCCCGAAGTGCGCGACTACGAACCGCGTCTGGCCCTGACCGATGAGGGCGACGGGCTGGGTGCCTACCGGCAGATCGCGGCAGGGGCCGGCGATCACCTGACCCCCGGTGGGCGTCTTCTGGTCGAGATCGGATGGCAGCAAGGCCCGGCAGTTTCAGAGATTTTTCGCAGCCACGGATTTGCCGAAGTCACGGTCCAGCCCGATCTGGCTGGCAAGCCGCGTGTCGTTTCGTGCTGCTTATCTGGGCCAAATTGACGCGTTTTCTGTCGAAACTATGCCGACTTGCGCGTTTTTTGCTTGTCTGGAAGCCGTTGACGTGATTACTGCATTGTCAGTCGGTATGGCTGAACGCTCAGGCGCTCGCCCCCGACGCCAAGCCGGAAATCGATGAGGCCCGTCCTTAAGTTGAGCGCATGAGGCGCCACCGGGTCGCACAACAGTCAGAGACAAGGCTGGATCAAGAGACATATGAGATCTTCCAAATCAAGATCGCGGTCGAAATCGAACCGCAACCGTTCCACCGTTGGCAACGTCGTCAACCGTGTATTCGACAGCTCGGGCCCGGAGGGCAAGGTGCGTGGCACCCCGCAGCAGATCATTGACAAATACAACCAGCTCGCCCGCGACGCGCAGCTGAGCAATGACCGGGTCGCCACCGAAAACTTCCAGCAGCACGCGGAACACTACCTGCGGATGCTGAGCGAGGCGCAGCGCGAGCAGGACAGCCGCCGCGAACAGCAGGAGCGTGAAAACCGCGAACGCCAGGCGCAACGTGACCGCGAACGCTCTGAGCGCGAGGCACAGGCCGCACCGGCGCAGAACGACCAGCCCCGTCACGATCAGCAGCACAGCAAGCCTGACCCTGCAAGCGCGGAACAGCCCGATGTGCTGGATCTCAGCGATGGGGACGAGGGCAACATTCTTGTGGATACCCCCGAGAATGCCTCCGCCCAGCCGGACACCAAGCCTGAGCCGAAGGCCGACGCAAAGGCGGATGCAAAGCCGAAGCCTGCGCGCAAGCCGCGCAAGAAAGCCGCACCGAAAAAGCGTGAGGAAAGTGCAGAGGGCGCAGAGACCGCAGCCCCTGCAGATACGGCCGCAGCAGAGCCTTCCGACGGCGGTGAAGGCGGGGCCAAGGACGCGGCTGAATAAGCGTCAGCGCCATTCTGGTGAGATATTTTCGGGCGCTCCAATCGGGGCGCCCGTTTTGCGTGTGCGAAGGGCCTAGGTCTTGGCCACAGCCCGGGCGAGCGCGCAGAATTCTTCCAAAGAGATCTGCTCGGCGCGTTCCGTGGGCTTGATGCCGACGGCGATCAGGCGGTCTTCGATATCCGGCGCAAGCCCTTTCAGCGAGGCCCGCAGCATCTTGCGCCGCTGGTTGAACGCGCGTGCCACCACGTTGGACAACACAGCAGGGTCGGCTGGAAAGCGCGGCTCTGGCAGGGCGGTCAGGTGGACCACGGCCGACGACACTTTGGGCGGCGGCGTGAACGCATCGGGCGGCAGGGTCAGCGCGATCCGCGCATCGCTGCGCCATTGCGCCAGAAGGGCCAGCCGTCCGTAAGCCTTTGATCCGGGTGTTGCGACGATCCGTTCGGCCACCTCGCGCTGGAACATCAGCGTCAGACTTTGCCAGAAAGGCGGCCAGTCCGGGGGTGTCAGCCAGCGCACCAGCAGTTCGGTTCCGACGTTATAGGGCAGGTTGGCCGCCACGCGGATCGGCGGCGTGAGATGTTGCAACGGGTCGATCTGAAGGGCATCGCCCTCGATCACCTGCAACCGGCCTGGATAGGCCTCGGCGATCTGCGCCAGCGCGGGCAGGCAGCGGGCGTCTTTCTCGATGGCCAGCACCTTGCGGGCGCCTTCGGACAGCAAGCCACGGGTCAGACCGCCGGGACCGGGCCCGATTTCCAGCACGTCACAGCCGCTCAGATCGCCCGCCTGACGCGCGATTTTCGCGGTCAGGTTCAGATCCAGAAGGAAGTTCTGACCCAGTGATTTGCGGGCGCTCAGCCCATGTTCGGCGATGACCGCCCGCAGCGGCGGCAAGCTGTCGATCCCGCTCAAATCACACCCTCCGGAAGGTTTGTCGCCGCTCCGGGCGACCTGTTGTAACGCACGGCCCTGCCAGCGCCGCGCCCAGATGCGCCGAAATGGTGGTCAGGCCCCGCCATCAAAGCCATCCGGACAGCCGCGCGGCAAGGCGCAAAGCCTCGACCGTGGAGGTCGGGTTGGCGCGCCCCTTGCCTGCAATGTCAAAGGCCGTTCCGTGATCGGGCGATGTCCGCACGAAGGGCAGGCCCAGCGTGACGTTCACCCCGCGGTCGAAATCCAGCGTCTTGATGGGGATCAGCGCCTGATCGTGATACATGGCGACGGCCACGTCATACCCTGTCCGGGCTGCGGCGTGGAACATCGTATCGGCCGACATCGGGCCTCTCAGATCCATCCCTTCGCGGCGCAGACGCTCCAGCACCGGTGTGATGATTTCGATTTCCTCGCGGCCCATCCGGCCACCTTCGCCCGCATGCGGGTTGAGCCCGGCCACCGCGATGCGCGGGGCGGGGATGCCGAATTGCGCAACCATAGCCTGATGCGTGATGCGCAGCCGGGTTTCCAGCAATGCGGGCGTCAGGCTGCCGGCGACCTCGTCCAGCGCGATATGGATGGTGATCGGCACGACCCGCAACTGGTCAGAGGCCAGCATCATCACGACCTCTTGGGCCTCTGCAAGATGGCCAAGGAATTCTGTATGTCCGGGATAGCCGAACCCTGCGCCTTCGGCCAAGGCCTGCTTGTGGATGGGCAGGGTACAGATTGCAGATGCGGCGCCAGATTGCACCAGCCTTACGGCGTTTTCGATCACGGCAACCACATGGGCGGCCTGATCGGGTTGCGGCTGGCCGGGGACACGCGGACTGCCGAAATCGTGCTGAAGGACGGGCAGCCCATGGGCCATTGCATCGACCGCTTCGGCGGGGTCGGCAATGGTGACAAAGGCGGCACCGTCGGGCAGATGTTTCGCATCCCCCAGCAGGAAGAAAGGCACTGTCTGCGCGAGCAATTCATGCGCTGCAACGGCGAGTTCGGGCCCGATGCCCGCAGGCTCACCACAGGTCAGCGCAATCGGGGCTGCGCGGGAAGGAGCGGTCATCTTGTGCGAATGCGGGCCTCGGCGCGAAGCTGCGCGAGATAGCCATCGGCGAAAGAGTTGAGCCGCTGGTTGCGCAGGCCCATCGTCAGTTGCTCGCGGTCGACATCTTCGGTCAATGTCGCCGTGCGGCCGCAAAGCATCAGGAAGACCAGCGTCTGCCCGCCCGAACGTGTAAGGGCCGTCGACACCTCGCCATCGTCAAGCTTCATCAACTCTACCGCGATATCCGTGGGGATCTGCGCCGGGGGCAGGCTGCCACGTTCCAGAACCTCTGCGGGCTGGCCTTTCGCCACGCCGTACAGGTCATCACAGCTGTCGACACGGCTTTCGATCTGGCGGGCCGTGGCAAGGGCGGCTTCGCTCCGGCCGCCGGGAATGTAATAGGCCGCGTAATCAATCGCCGCATATTCCGGCGCCTGATAGCCCGTCTCTTCGATGGCGCGAAGCTGGAACAGCGCGATCGCATTGGGGATCGGCAGCGGATCGGTGACCTCTCCCGGAGCCAGGGCCATGATCAGCGGCTGCAGCGCCGGGGGCAGGTCGGACAGGTTCTGCCAGTCAAGCCGCCCACCACGGGCGCGGCTGGCCGTGGCAGAGTAGCGACGGGCCTCGGCCGAGAAAGCATCGGTGGACCGGATCTGCGAAATACGGTTGGCCCGTTCGCGGACCTGATCGGCCTGCGCGGGAGGGGCGGGCATGATGAGTTCAGAGATCAGCACGCGCACACCGCTGCCACCTGCGCCGGAAGTCAGCGCACGGTCGACCTCGCCCTCGGACGGGGCAGACCGGCCGCCAAACCGTGCCCGGACAAGCTGTCGCCATGCAAGGCCTGCCTCGACGAAGGCGCGGAATGTCTGTTCGTCAACGCCGTTCCCGGCAAGCGCCTGAATGAATTCGTCGCGCGACAGGTTTGCCCGTCCCGCGAATTCGGCCATGCCTTCGCTGATTTCCTCGGCTGTCGGGCGAATGCCTGCCGCTGACGCGGCCTGAAGCCGAAGGCGATCATCGATCAGCTGTTCGCGCGCCAGCGTCGCCGGATTGCCCGGCGCATTCAGCAGCCGCAGCATCCGGGAGCGCTGTTCAAGCTCGTAGCCGGAAATGGCGCTGTCATTGACTAGGATCACCGGGGCGAACTGCGCGCGGGCAGGGGCCGCCAGTGCCGCTACGGTAACGAAAAGGGCCAGGGTGGCGGAAAGAATACTCAGCAAGCGCATAGGTCGTGTCATCCCAAGGTCAGCCGTTACAGGAACGGCGGTAGTCCTTGGCACTGCCGCCGGTGCTGAAGCCTTTCAGCTCGACGGTCAGGCCAAAATCTGTTGATGGTTCAAGGTTAGAGGAAGAGGGAAACTTCCGCGAGACCGAAAAGCCCACCGCGATACATTCATTGGTGTAGTCCAGGCCCAGCCCGGCCTTGGCAAAATCACTGGAGGCGAGATCGTAGCGCCAATTCGCAGAGCTGGTCCAGTGCTGGTTGATGCGATAGCTGCCGTCGAACGACCATTCGGAAATCGCATCGTCCCGGTCTTCGTCCGGGTCGGTGACAAGCAGCACGTAAGAGGCGCCGAGGTCCAGCCTGCTGTTTGTCCAGCCGGCCCGTGCCGCCGCTTTGGAAAAGCGCGAATCCGAATCCAGCAAGCCGCGTGCCGTGAATGTCAGCCCGGACCGCGTTGCAAGATGGCCCGCGATCAGCCAGTCGCTGGCATCGCCGCCAAGACCGGAAGAGCGCGACAGGCCTTCTTCGGGGTCTGCGCGCGAAACACGGCCAAGGGTCAGCCCCGCACTCCAGCCATTGGGGTTTTCGCGCATCCAGCGCAGGCCGTAAACGGCGGTGACACCCCGTTCGCGCCGGTCAGGGGCTGGAAACCGCGACAGGGCCAGCAGGTTGCCCTCGTCAAATTCTACCCGAGTGGATTCGTCATTGGCGATATCAAGACGATCCCCACCAACCCAGCCCAGCTGCATGACCGGTTCTATCAGGTCGCGGGCGCCACTGGCGGCGGTGCGGGTGAGAGGCCAGCGCAGCTCTACCGCGGCGGCCGGGGTCAGCTGCGCTGCGCGCCGGTCGCTGGTGCTGTCCTGACTGACGCTGAACGCATCGCCCCAAAGCTGGCCACGGACCCCGGCGCGCACGCCGCCCGGAAGGGTCCAACGTCGCCGCCAGTTGAGATCGGCGTTCAGGCGGCTGACATCGCGGCCCTCAATATCGTCGTCGGAATAGCGAAAATGACCATGTGCGGCGAGCCCCATGCGAAGCTCTCCGCCCAGTGCCTTTGGAAAGACCCGCTGCTCATAGATGGCATCGGCGATAATGGTCGGCTGGGTGGAGTTGTCCTCGTCATCAACAAGCGACTGGTAATGCGTCACGCCGACCTCGAAATACCGGTCGGCCTTGGTGCGGGTGACCGTCAGCTCGCTGTCCAGCCGATCCTTGTCTGCGTAGTCGTAATCGTTGAGATAGGCGTCGTCCGAAGTGGTTTCGATGTCAAACTTCAGCTTGTAATCGCCTGACAGGTCAAAGGCGCCTTCGGCAAACAGATACCCCCGGCGGGGCCCTTCGTCGAGCGTGTCCTGCGTGACGGCTGCGTCAACCGTCAGGTCGCCGTTTCGAAACGCGCGCCGATAGCGGGCCTCCAGCGTGCGCGTGACGGGGGAAAGGTACGGCGTCAGCGTGATGTCCTGATGATCGCCGATCGGGATGAAATAGGGGACCTTGATCCCGAACCCCAAGAGGGTCGTCGACCGGATCGACGGGAACAGAAAGCCCTGGGACCGCTTCAATGTCGGGTCGGGAAGGCGCAGGCGCGGCGCGTAGAACACCGGAAAATCCAGCACGCGCAGCTGCGCGTCGTCGAAATACAGCTGCCGTTCTTCTTCGTCATGGATGACGCGCCCGGCGCGGATCTGCCAAAGGGGCACCTGATTGGCGCCGCAGACCTGACAAGAGGTCACGGCCACGCGGCTGAGCTGTGTGTACCGCCCGCCCACGCGACGCGCCTCGACCGAGGCTAGTTGCAACTGCTCGTCCAGCACCATCCGGGCACCGCGCAGCAGGCCATTTTCGAAATCCGTCTCCAGCGTGCCGCTGTCTGCAGTCAGCAGGTTGCCTTGGGGATCGGTCAGCCTGACAGGGCCGTCGAGCTGGATCGTGTCGGTTCCCCGGTCATAGGTGATCCGGGCGGCCGTCAGTCGGCTGCCCTGAAAGATTGCCTCGACATTGCCGCTGGCAACGAGGGTGTCATCCCCAGTAAGCAGAACCTCGTCGGCGACCAACATGGCGGCATCGTCGGATTGCGCCCGCGCAACCTGCGCCGCGCCAAGCACGAAGCACAGCGCCGCCAGCAGCCGCAAAGACAGGGGCAGGCAAGTCCGCTGTATCATCCGTCCTCCCGTTGCAGAATGAGGCCCATCGCCAGCAGCACGGAGGCAATTGGCGGGATCCACGCTGCCAGCGCCGGTGCCAGCTGGCCATTCTCCCCAAGGATCTGCGCGAAATTCCGGATGTAGTAAAGCCCAAAGCCAAGCAGGATCGCTGCGAGCACCGCGATGCCGGTGCCGCCTAGCCTTGCGTGCCGCATGGTGAAGGCCGCGCCCACAAGCACCATCGCGATCAGGAATAGCGGCCGGGCCAGCTCCATCTGCAGCCAGACCTGATGGCGGCGGGCACTGAACCCGGCCTCTTCAAGCTGGTTGATGAAACTCGGCAGATCCCAGATTGCAATGGCCGAGGGCGTGCCGAAACTGTCGCGGATACGGTCCTGCGTCAGGGTGGACGGCACGCGCAACGTATCATGATCCAGTGCGGCTTCTTCCGGGTTCAGCCCCGCCGCCAGCGGCCATGCCTTTGCGTTGGTCAGCAGCCATTCCCCGGCTTCAAGACGGGCTGTTTCCGCTTCGATCCGGCGCACAGGGCCGCCACTCGGGGCGTAGGCGACAAAGCTCACGTCATAAAGGACCGTGGCCTGCGGGTTGGCCCGTGCCGCCCTGATCACCGTCTGTCCGCGAAGGTCGCCCTGCCGCAGCCAGAGCCCGTCTGACCCGATCGACAGGGTCGATTCGCCGCCAGAGCGATACGACTCCTTGAGCGCGTCATACCGTTTCGACGTGGCGGCGACGATGGGATTGGCCATTGCCAGCGCAAGCCCACCAAGCACGGCCGCCACTGCCAGCGGCCCGATCAGCGCCTTCACCCCGGACCGCCCCGCCGCACGCGCGGCCACCAGCTCTGACGAGCGCGATAGTGTCAGGAACAGCGCAATGGTCGCCAAAATCATGATCAGCGGCACGATCTGGTAAAGCGCCTGAGGCGTGTTCAACAGGGTCAGCACCAGAATTTCGCCAAAGCTGACAGAGGCATCGAACATGCGCATCTGCTCGACGAGATCAAGCAGCGTGAGGAAGATGAAGAAAACCCCTGCCACAGAGAGGAACATCCACAGGAACCGCCGGGCGAAATAATAGTGCAGGATCATGCCGCGGCCTCCCTTGTCGGGCTGCGCCTTCGTTTGAAGGGGCGCGAGGCGATGTGCAGCAGACCACCCCCCAGAAAGAGCCCCACAGCCGAGGGCAGGTAGATGAGCGGCCAGAGCGCGCCATTCGATCGCACAGGATCAGTGACGGCGCTTTCGGCCAGCTTGATCACCACCAGCAGAAAGATTGCCAGAACTATCAGACGTGTCACGCCGAACCGGCTGAACCCCCCGATCAGCAGGGTCGCAAAACCGATCAGCGCCGCGACAATGCATAACAGCGCCTGCTGAAAGCGGCCATGCGCCTCTTCAAGAACCTCTCCGGTTGTGTCCTTTGCCGCGGCCGCCATGTCCTCGGTCCGAGTCAGCAGATCAAAGGTCGACATGTGTTTGACCCGCGGCGTCGGCGTTCCTGACTGCTGTATCAGCGCGCTGATATCATAAGAGAAATCCCGAAAATTGGTGGTGGAGAGCCTGCGCGTTTCGGTGTTCAGCGTTTGTGCCAGACCACTGACCATGACCAGCCTTGGTCCCGCGTCGTCGCGGACAAGATAGGCCCGCTCTGCCGTGTAGGTCACGCTGCGGTCGGGTTGCCTGCGATCCGAAAGATAGACATCGCTCAGCTCGCCATCGGCAGAGATGTCGCCGATATAGAACGTCACGCTTCGGATCGGGTGCAAGAACACGCCCTCGCGCAGCAACCGGGCCGAGACGCTGCCCGAGATTTCGGTTTCGCGTTCGCGCAGTTGGCCCAGCGAGACGGGGACCAGAAAATGCGTCAGCACAGACATCATCAGCGCGATCACAAGTCCGAACATCACCACCGGCCGCGCCAGCCGCCAGGGGCTGTAGCCGGTGGCCTGCACCACGGTCAGTTCCGAATCCGAGGTCATTCGGTTGGTGACATAGACCGCAGCCGCAAATGACGCCATCGGCAGCACCATTCGGATCACGTTCGGCAGCGAAAGCGCTGTGAATTCAAGAAAAACGCCCGCCGAATGGCCATCGGCGATCAGCCTGTCAAACAGGATGACCGCCCGGTTCACCCAGTAGACCGAAACCAGCACCAGGGAAAAGAAACCGAACAGCACCATCAATTGCGACAGCATGTATCTGTCGAATCTGCCCAAGTTCACCCCCTAGCGGCATCGAAGTGTCGCGACCCTATCGCAAAGCCCTGCGAGGGAAAACTCCTATCTGGTCAAGGATGCGGGGGGGCTGTTAGGTGTGGTGCCAACGGGCGGATACACGCCGCCACATCCCGGGAGAACCAAGATGACCACACCTGTAACCGTCAGTTTCCATGCCACCGAGCTGTCTGCCATTGCGGATGCCCAGGGGCGGATCGCGGTGGTGGTCCCGGAGACCGGGCAGCTTGGTCAGGGCGCGCGACGGGTCAACCGGATGACCAAAGGGGCCGTGGCGCGTGCGGTCGCCGGAGAAAAATTCGCCAAGCTGAAAGACGGTCAGGTGCTGAGCCTGGCCTATCCGGCCGGGCTTTCGGTCGAAAGCGTCGACATCCTGCGCCTTCCGCGCAGACCTGACGCCGCATTGGCGCGCAAGGGTGGTGCGGCCTTGTCCCGGGCCGCGGGGGGCGCAGAAATGCTGGTGCTTGCCGACACCACCAAGCCTTCGGCTGAAATTGCATTCGGGTTTTCCCTGCGGAGCTATGCCTTTACCGATCACAAGACGGCAGAGGATGAGCCGCGCGGTGCCCTGACGGTCATGGGGTCGGATCCCGAGACCGCGCGCGAGGCGTGGCAGGCGTTTTCCGCCCTGTCCGAAGGAATCTTCCTGACCCGTGACCTTGTGTCCGAGCCTGCCAATGTGTTGACCACGACAGAGTTTGCCGCACGTCTTGAAGACCTGCGCGATCTGGGGGTCGAGGTCGAGGTACTTGAAGAGGCCGCTTTGCAGGACCTAGGCATGCGGGCCCTGCTATGCGTGGGCGAAGGCTCTGTCAGCCCGACCAAGGTTGTCGTCATGCGCTGGAACGGTGCGGGCGATGATCGGCCGCCGCTTGCGCTGATCGGCAAGGGGGTTGTCTTTGACACGGGCGGCATTTCCCTCAAAGGCGCGGCGGGGATGGAGACGATGACGATGGATATGGGCGGGGCCGGCACTGTCGCGGGCACCATGCATGCCTTGGCCCGGCGACAGGCCCGTGCCAATGTCATTGGCCTTGTCGGGTTGGTGGAAAACATGCCCTCTGGCAGCGCCGTTCGGCCGGGCGATGTTGTGACATCCATGAAAGGCGACACGATCGAGGTGATCAATACCGACGCCGAAGGCAGGCTCTTGCTGTGTGACGTGATGTGGTACGCGCAGACCCGTTTCCGGCCCGCCGCGATGATCGATCTGGCCACGCTTACAGGGGCTTGCATCGTGGCGCTTGGCCACGAAAACGCGGCGGTTTTCTCCAATGATGAAGGACTGGCCGACGGTTTTCTGAAGGCCGCGAGAACCGAGGCCGAGGGCGCATGGCGCATGCCGATGGGGCAGGCCTATGACGACATGATGAAAAGCCCGATCGCGGATATCAAGAACAGCGGCGGGCGACCGGCCGGGTCCATTACCGCGGCGCAGTTTCTGCTGCGCTTCGTTCAGGACGGCATGCCATGGGTGCACCTTGATATCGCGGGGGTGGCGCATGTGCCGCGCGATCTGCCGCTCTCTCCCAAGGGGGCGACTGGCTGGGGTGTTCTTGCGCTCAACCGGCTGGTTGCCGACCGGTTCGAAAGGGACTGAGGACATGGGGAGTCTGTCAGCACGCGCAAGGCGCTTTTTCTGCGGGGGGCGCCGCTGATGGGAGCGGTCTATTTCTATCACCTGACGCAGCGGCCGCTGGAGGCAACACTGCCGCAATTGCTGGAACGCGCCCTTTTGCAAGGTTGGCGAGTGGCCGTGCGCGGGCGGGATGAAGGCCGGATGGGGTGGCTTGACCAGAAGCTCTGGTTGGGGCGCGAGGAGGGCTTTCTGCCGCACGGCTTGGCGGGCGGCCCGCATGAAGCGGCTCAACCGATCCTGCTGACCACGCAGGCGAGTGCTGCGAATGATCCGCAATGCGTGATGGCCATTGATGGCGCCGAGGTCTCGCCACAGGAGGTCATGGCGCTGGAGAGGGTCTGCGTGCTGTTCGACGGGAATGACGGCGAAGCACTTGCCAAGGCGCGCACGCAGTGGAAGGCACTGACAGACGAAGGTTGCGCGGCGCAATACTGGTCCGAAGAAAGCGGCAGGTGGGAGAAGAAGGCAGAGCGCTGAAAACGGCGGATTTAAGGGAGGATCTTGCGGTTCGGAGCGTGCCCGGAAGCCGCGAGAAAGTTGATGCGATACTGAAGCTTCGATCTTTACGGGATTGATTTATATCAGATAGTTCGGCATTCATGCCTAACGTACCAGCACCATTTGCCCACGGGTGATTTCCAGCCGCTCGAACCGTTGCAGGTAGCTCATTCCAAGCAGGGATTGCTGCATCTCGCCACTGTTCACATAGGCCTGAAAACCGGTATCGGTGATGTCGCCCAGCCGAACCTCGCGCAGGCGCACGGGGGCGGTCTGCACCGGTCCATTCGCTGTCATCGCCTGACTGAAATAAGGCAGCTTGGACGGGTCGATCCCGGCCTTTTCGGCATCTTGCCGGGTCAGGACCATGCCGCTGGCGCCGGTATCAACCATGAAACGGATCGGCGCGCCGTTGATTTCCAGCATCATGTAGTAATGACCGTCCGGGGCGCGGGGAAGCTCGATCCGGCCCTCGCTTTCAAACACCATCTGGGCGGGAAGCGCGGTCTGGCGGATGTCGTCCCAAAGCCCCACGGCTGCAATCGTTCCGAGGAAGATGAACCCCCAGGCTGCGAGTTGCTGGACCTTGCGCGTCAGGTTCTGCCGGTTCTGCACGAAGAACCAGAATACAAGGACACCGCCAAGGAGGACCAGATAGATGAGGCTGCCGTAATCAAGGTTTGACATGGCGCCTATATAGGGTTGGTCGCGGGTGAATGACAGGGGTCAGGCGGCAACGCCGAACGCGCGCAGCCCGTCCAGCACGAATTGCACCGACAGCGCGGCCAGCAACATGCCAAGCAGCCGTGTGACCACGGTGATGCCGGTCTTGCCAAGGGCGCGTTCCAGCATGCCAGAGCTGAGAAACAGCACAAAGACCATGGCGATCACGCCAAACATCACCCCGAGAACGGTCGCAAACCCTGCAAGGTCGCTGGTCTGACCCGACAGCAGAATGATCGACGCAATCGCGCCCGGGCCCGCGATGAGCGGGATGGCGAGCGGGAAGACCGACGGGTCCGGATGATCCGGCTCGGCATCCGCCTCACTGGCCTGACCCTCGCGCCTTTTGTTGCGCCGTTCAAACAGCATGTCGAGCGCGGTGAGAAACAGCAAGATCCCGCCGGCGATACGGAAGGCAGGCATCGAGATGCCGATGAAACCCAGCACCGCTTCGCCGAACAGTGCGAACAGGGTCAGAAGGATGGCAGCAATCACGCAGGCGCGGATGGCAACAGCGCGGCGATGCTTGGCATTTGCACCAACGGTCAGCGCGATGAAGACGGGGGTCAGCCCGATCGGATCGATCACGACAAAGAGCGTGGCAAAAGAGGTGATGAGAAAGGCGCTGTCCATGGCCCATAGCCACCACGGGCGGCGCGCAAAGGCAAGAGGGGTTTTTGATCGGGGCGCTGACAAATCCAGGATGCCCCGCGACCGTAATCACAATCTATGTGCCCGCTGCGCAAGGCGCAGGGAGTGTCGCCCCGGATCCCGTCCGGGTGATAGCCGAGGCGAGAGGCATGTTGCCCCGGCCCGATGTATTCGGCCAATGGGGCGGGGGTCAGTTCGCGGTGGTTACAGCTTCGAGCTTTTCCAGCGCGGCGAGCCAAAGGGTTTCCGCACGGGCGAGCGCCTCTTCCACCTCGGCGAATTTGCGGTTCCACACGGCAAGATCGCTGGCCATGTGATCCTCGTAAAGCTTGGGGTCGGCCAGCTTTTCCGACAGTTTGGCTTGCATCTGTTGCAGTTTCTCGACCCGCTCTTCGCATTTGCGAACCTCTGCCCGCAGGGTCACCAGCGTATCGCGGGGCGCGCGTTTGGGTTTCGCAGCCGCCGGTTTGGCAGGTTTGGCAGGCTTGTCGCCAGACAGGAGCAGGCGGCGATAGGAGTCGAGGTCGTCCTCATAGGGTTTGACGGTCCCGTCCGAGACCAGCCAAAGCCTGTCCGCCACCATCGAGAGCAGGTGCATGTCGTGGCTGACAAGCACGACCGCGCCTGAATAGGCCGTCAGCGCCTCGACCAGCGCCTCGCGGCTGGCAATATCAAGGTGGTTGGTCGGTTCGTCGAGGATAAGCAGATGCGGCGCGTCAAGCGTGGCCAGAAGCAGCGAAAGCCGCGCCTTTTGCCCCCCGGACAGTTTGGCGACCGGTGTCTCGGCCTGATCTGCGCCAAGCCCGAACCCCGCAAGCCGCGCGCGCAGTTTGGGCGGCAGAAGACCGGGCAGGGCGCTTTGCAGGTGTTGCAGCGGCGTCTCGTCGACGTGAAGCTCGTCCACCTGATGCTGCGCGAAATACCCGATGCGCAGCTTCGACGACCGCGTGATGGTGCCTTCGCTGAGCGTCAAACGGTCGGACAGAAGCTTTGACAGGGTGGATTTGCCCTGACCGTTCTTGCCCAGCAGCGCGATGCGATCATCCTGATCGATGCGTAGGTTCAGCCGTTTGAGGACAGGCGGGCCGCCATAGCCGGTAACGCCATCCTCGATCCGGATGATGGGCGGGGACAAGGCGTCGGGCTGCGGGAAGGTGAACACGGCGCGTGCCGCCTCTTCCGGCGGGGTGACCATGTCGATCTTCTCGATCATCTTCAGGCGTGCCTGGGCCTGCTTGGCCTTGGAGGCCTTGGCCCGGAAACGGTCGACGAAGCTTTGCAGATGGGCGACCCGGGCGGCCTGTTTCTTGGCCGTCGCGGCGGCCTGGGCACGCTGCGCCGCGCGTTGACGCGCGAACTGGTCATAGGGCCCCTGATAGTAGGTCAGGTTGCGGTCTTCGAGATGCAGAATGCCGCCAACGGCACGGTTCAAAAGACCGCGATCGTGGGAAATGATGATGACCGTGTGAGGATAGCGCGCAAGATAGCTTTCGAGCCAGAGCGCGCCTTCGAGGTCCAGATAGTTGGTCGGTTCGTCAAGCAGCAGCAGATCGGGCCGCGCGAACAGCACCCCGGCCAGCGCGACGCGCATCCGCCACCCGCCCGAGAAATCCGAACACGGCATGCGCTGTTCGGCATCGTCAAAGCCCAGACCCTTGAGGATGGAGGAGCCGCGCCCCTCTGCGCTCCATGCGTCGATATCGGCAAGCCGGGTCTGGATCTCTGCGATGCGCGTGCTGTCGGTCGCGGTCTCTGACGCGGCCATCAGCTCCGCACGTTCGGTATCCGCCGCCAGCACCGTGTCAAGCAGCGAGGTTTCAGAGGCCGGCACCTCTTGTGCCACGCCGCCGATGCGGGCACGGCTGGGCAGCGATATGTTGCCATTGTCCAGCGTGAGTTCACCGCGGATCAGACGGAAGAGGGTCGTTTTGCCCGCGCCATTGGCACCGACAAGGCCAACCTTGTGGCCGTCCGGTATCGTAGCCGTGGCCCCCTCGAAAAGGGGGCGGCCATCGACCGAATAGGAAATGTCCTGAAGTCTTAACATTCCCGCCCCATAGCAGAGGCTTTTGGCGGGTGCGACGCGATTCTTGCCCTCTGGAAGCTGAAAAACGCGTGACGCATGGATTCAGGACGTTGCGACATCGGGCGCCATGGGTGTTCGCAGGCCTTTCCAACCGCGCAGCCCCATGCTATCGCAGCCGCGGATTTACCGGGGCAGGGCGCAAGGCCCGGCCTTTGAACAGGAGCAGATAATGGCCACCGAACGTACACTCTCGATCATCAAACCCGACGCCACCAAGCGCAACCTCACCGGCAAGATCAACGCCAAGTTTGAGGAAGCAGGCCTGCGCATCGTCGCGCAAAAGCGCATCAAGCTGACCAAAGAACAGGCCGGCGTGTTCTATGCCGTGCATGCCGAGCGTCCCTTCTATGACGAACTGTGCGAATTCATGGCCTCCGAGCCGGTCGTCGTGCAGGTGCTGGAAGGCGAAGGCGCGATTGCGAAGAACCGCGAAGTCATGGGCGCGACCAACCCCGCCGATGCCGCACCTGGCACCGTCCGCGCAGAATTTGCTGAATCGGTTGGCGAGAACTCTGTCCACGGGTCGGACGCACCGGAGACAGCAGCGGTTGAGATCGCCTACTTCTTCTCCGGCCTGGAGCTGGTGGGTTAAGACCACGGCTCAGACCGAATGAAAGGGGTCGCATCACAAGGATGCGGCCCCTTTTTCATTCGCGGATTTCTAAGCGATTTGGCCCTCCCCGGGGGGCGCACTTTGCCTGACGAGGCACGGGCGACCTAGGCGGTTGCGTGATGCGCCGTGGTGGCTGTGCCATGCCGGGCATCCACATAATCGCGCAGGAGCGCTGCATTGCGAATGTTGGCTTTGAAGCCGACGTCAAAGAGGTCACCCAGGACGGGCACCAAGCCGATCGACCAATCCAGACCGGAATTGACCGCCATGCGCCCAAGCGTGAATTTTGGCACGCCGGTGCGATGCGCCAGAAAGATAATATAAGCACCCGGCACAAGCGCCAGCGTGTCGCCAACGCCCGGAACAAGGCCGAGAATACTGTCCCATCCCAACCGGATCGGCGTCAGTGGCACGCGGATGGCACTGTCCATGCGGCGGGCCAGCGCCTCGGCCCTGTCGGCCGCGCGCCTGTCAGCCGCCGCATCCGGTGGGCGGTTGGCCACACTCATGCGGCGGCAGGGCCCTTGCGGGCGATCACCCACACGGCGTGGACGATACCGGGGATATAGCCCAGAAGGGTCAGCAGGATGTTGATCCAGAAATGCTTGCCGATGCCGACTTGCAGAAAGACGCCAAGCGGCGGAAGGATGACGGCAGCGATGATACGGATGAGGTCCATGGGGATGGTCCTTTCGGCTGTGTTTCAGTTACCGATAGAACGTGTGGCCCCGGCAGTTTGTTCCCGAATGCGTCGAGACAGTGTCTGGCTCAGCGTTTGGGCCGTTCGACCACGCCGATGGCGTCGAGCGCGGCCTCCAGCGCGGACAGGCCCTTGTCCGTACTGTGCGAAACCTCTTCCTTGAGCGTGTCGAAACGGGTGCGCAGCGCCTCTTTTTCCTTGCCCTTGCAATCGTTCCACGGACGCCCCTGAAGCGCCATATGCAGCACGTAATAGCCGATGAAATGCGCGCGTGTCCCGGATAGCAACATGCGGCGATAGGCTTCATGGGCACCAAGTTTCCGCAGATCCTCGGCCGAGCGTATGCCCGCGCGGGCGCAGGCCTCTTCCACGGCCGGGCCAAGATTGCGGATCGAGGAAATGGGTGTGCTCATGCCCCTGCGCCTTTTGCCAGCAACGCATCGACCGTGTCACTGGAAATACTCTCGCTCAGCTTTGTAAAGCTGCCGTTGCCGAACATCTCTGCCGCAGCGTCGTGGATCAGCCGGTGGGTGGCGCGGGCAAGCGCGGATCCCAGCGACAAACGTGCGACGCCTGCGGCTGCGAACTCTGCCCGCGAATGGGCGGTGAACGGTCCCGCGACAAGGGCGTTGACCGGCAGACGGGTCGCGGCGCAGATGCGTGACAGATCCGCGAAACCGGGCGGCAGCGGGATGTAGACGCAATCGGCGCCCGCCTCTTCAAAGGCTGCGATCCGGCGCAGCGCCTCTTCAAGATCATATTGCCCGTTCATCACCCCGTCTGCGCGGGCGACCAGAACCATATCGCGTGGCAAGGCTCGTGCCGCGGCACTTGCCGCGCGAATGCGCTCTGCCGCGAGGTCAGCCGGGTAGGCGGCAGCATCGGGCGGGGCGGCATCCTCGATCGACAGGCCCGCAAGCCCCGCCTCTGCCGACAGGCGGACGGTTTCGGCACAATCTTCGGGCGCGTCGCCATAGCCATTTTCGAAATCACCAGACACAGGCAGGTTCACTGCCGCCACGAGGTCCGCCGCATGGGCCAGCGCCTCGTCACGGCTGGCCCCCTTCATATCGGGGCGCCCGAGTGTGAAGGCATGGGCCGCTGACGAGGTGGCAATCGCCTGCGCCCCCATCGCGGCCAGCATACGCGTGCTGCCCAGATCCCAGGCATTGGCAAGGATGAACGGATTGCCGGGAATGTGCAGGGCGCGGAATGCGGGGCCGGGATCATGGCGCATGGGCAGGGGCCTCTTGGGTCGTGGAGGATTGGTGATTGCTTCAAGTGGGCCTTGATGCGGCGTCCCTGTCAATCTCTGTCCGCGATTGTCGCCTGAACTTTCTTTGGCAGTTTTGAACGGATCAGATCGTAAGAGGCAAGAAGCCTGTCGCGCAGCTCGTCCTCTTCGGCCAGCCACCAGGGCACCAGAATCCATGAGCGGTGAAAATAGGGCGCACGTTCGGCACGCCCCATTTCGATCAGGAATTGCGCCGTTTCGATATCGGCGGTCTTGACCGACACGCCCAGATCCATCGCGCCGATGCAGGCAAACATCTTGCCACCCAGTTTCCATGCGTCATGCCCACCGCCCCAGGGGTCGGAGACCTCGGCACCGGGCAGGGCGGCACATATGCGGTTGACGATTTCGCGGCTCATACACGTGATCTTGCGGCAGCGTGGCGCATTACTCAACCTCGCTGGCGGAATTGCCCATCAGGTAGCGCGGACCACGCCCCAGCCGCGCCGCGCGGTCCTGGGGGTTGTAAAGCCTGCAGGTCTGCAGCGACAGACATCCGCAGCCGATACAACCATCCAGCTTGTCCGACAGGGCCTGCATCTGCCGGATGCGCTGATCCAACACCCGGCGAAACCGGTTGGCAATACGGGTCCAGTCCGCCTTGGTCGGTGTGCGTTCCTGCGGCAGCGAGGCCATCTGCGCGCGGATCTCGGAAATCGAAAACCCAAGGTTCTGCGCGATCATCACGAAAGACAGCCGCCGAATGTCGGACCCGGCATATCTGCGCTGCCCCGCATCGGTCCGGTCGGGGGTGACCAGCCCTTGCTCTTCGTAGAAGCGGATAGCAGAGGGTGCCAGCCCGGTCCGATCAGAGATTTGGCCGATGGTAAGCCCGCGTCTTTGTATCATGTTGATCCAGAATGAAAGTTTGTCCTTGAGTTAAAGTAATGTTGAGGAACTATCCTGCTGAAGTCAACCAAATGAATGATGAAGGAAAACCCGATGACCCGTCTCGAACATGTCAACGTCACCGTCCCGGATGCCACGGCCACTGCTGCGATCCTGTGCGATCTGCTCAACTGGAAAATCCGTTGGGAAGGGGCCGCGCTCAACGATGGCTGGACCGTGCATGTGGGAACAGGGGACAGCTACCTCGCGCTTTACACCCCGAAAGAGGCGCCGTCCAAGGGCGCGCCACGCCATATCAGCACGGCCGCGCTGAACCATATCGGGATCGTCGTCGACGACCTTGAAGCGATTGAAAAGAAAGTGCGCGCTGCGGGCTACACGCCGCACAGCCATGCGGATTACGAACCCGGCCGCCGCTTCTATTTCGAGGGCCCCGACGGGGTGGAATACGAAATGGTGTGCTACGACTGATCCCGCGCGCCCGCACCGGGCCGCAAGGACCCGGTGCCTCGCCCCCGCGAAAGCCTTTGCATCGCGCCTCGCATTCGGGTAGATCAAACCGTATGAGAACGGCGATCTGTATTTGCGGACCGATTATCACCGGCTGACACGCTCGGCGGGCCGTTCTTCTGTTTCCTCTATGATCCGAAGTTGCTAAGCCCGCCGCGGACCCGCGCGCGAGGACGATTATGACGACGATCAAGCTTTACAACACCCGGACACGCTCGAAAGAGGTGTTCACGCCCATCGATCCGGACAACGTGCGCATGTATGTCTGCGGTCCTACGGTCTACGACCGCGCCCATCTGGGCAATGCTCGGCCCGTGCTGGTTTTCGACACGCTCTACCGCCTGCTGCGGCATGTCTACGGGCCGGATCAGGTGACCTATGTGCGCAACTTCACCGATGTTGACGACAAGATCAACGCGACCGCGCTGGCACGCAAGGAGGCCGGGGCCACAGGCACGCTGGAGGAGCTGGTTCAGGAACGCTCTGACGAGACGATCCGCTGGTATCACGACGACATGAAAGCGCTCGGCGCATTGCGGCCCAACAAGGAACCGCGCGCGACAGAGTTCATTCCACAGATGGTGGCGATGATTGAGGGGCTTATCGCCAAGGGCCATGCCTACGAGGCCGAGGGCCACGTGCTCTTCGCGGTCGAAAGCTATTCCGACTATGGCACGCTGTCGGGCCGCACGGTCGATGACATGATCGCAGGCTCCCGCGTCGAGGTGGCACCCTACAAACGCAACCCGATGGATTTCGTGCTGTGGAAGCCGTCCACGGAGGAACTGCCCGGCTGGGACAGCCCGTGGGGCCGGGGGCGTCCGGGCTGGCATATCGAATGCTCTGCCATGGCGTTCGAATTGCTGGGCGAGACGTTCGACATTCACGGCGGCGGCAACGACCTGATGTTCCCGCACCACGAGAACGAGATCGCGCAGTCGCGCTGCGCGCACCCGTCAGGCGATTTCGCAAAGGTTTGGATGCATAACGAGATGCTGCAGGTCGAGGGCAAGAAGATGTCCAAGTCATTGGGCAATTTCTTCACCGTCCGGGACCTGCTGGACCAAGGCATCCCGGGCGAAGTGATCCGCTTCGTCATGCTCTCCACGCATTACCGCAAGCCGATGGATTGGACGGAGAAGAAGCGGGATGAGGCCAAAGCCACTTTGGACCATTTTCTGAGCGTAGTAGCAGGGAAACCGCCAACGGAAGTGGCGGAAGGCGTATTGGAAGCTCTGGCTGAAGATCTCAACACGCATAAGGCAATCCAAGTATTGCATCGATTGGCTCGCGAGAAAGACGCAGGGGCCCTGCGTGCGTCTCTTCAACTCTTGGGTTTTAATCTTGCAACGCTGAAGAGCGGTTGGGTAGATCCAGCTCGATACGCAGTGCTGGATCGCCTTGAGGAGCGTCTGGTTCGACTGCGCGACCAAGCAATGCAGACAAAGGACTTCTCGCACGTGGACACATTGAAGGCTGCACTTGTCGATGCGGGTGTGGAAGTGCGTATGTCCAAGGCGGGCGTGGAGCTTGTTCCCGGTCCCGGCTTTGATGCGGCGACACTTGAAAGGTTGACGTAAAATGGTCGGGAGGAAAATTGAAACCGGGGGTGGACCAAGCCGTGCCAGCGCCCGTGTCCCAGCAGTAACTCTGCCATGCAGACGTGGGGAGTGTCGTGATGAGCAGTGAGAGCGAAGCGATCGGGAAAGAACGTCTCTACCTCTACGACACCACCTTGCGCGACGGGCAGCAGACGCAGGGGGTGCAGTTCTCCACGGCCGAGAAGTTGCGGATTGCGGCGGCGTTGGACGGGTTGGGGCTAGATCATGTCGAGGGCGGCTGGCCGGGGGCGAACCCCACCGACAGCGCGTTTTTCGACGAAGTGCCCGCGATGCGCGCCACGCTGGTGGCCTTTGGCATGACCAAGCGGGCCGGGCGCTCTGCTGCCAATGACGAGGTGCTGGCCGGGGTGATGAACGCACGCACGCCCTCTGTCTGTCTGGTGGGCAAGAGCCACGAGTTTCATGTGCGCACCGCGCTTGGCATCTCGCTGGAGGAGAATGTCGATAACATCCGCGCCTCGATCGCGCATCTGGTGGCCGAGGGGCGCGAGGCACTGTTTGATGCCGAGCATTTCTTTGACGGCTACAAGTCCAACCCGGGCTACACGCTGGAATGCCTGCATGCCGCAACCGAGGCGGGCGCGCGCTGGATCGTCCTGTGCGATACCAACGGCGGCACCTTGCCGGAAGAGATCGCGCAAATCGTGGGCGAGGTGATCGCGGCGGGCATTCCGGGCACGCGTCTGGGCATCCACACCCATAACGATACGGAAAATGCCGTTGCCGGATCGCTGGCGGCCGTGATGGCTGGGGCGCGGCAGATTCAAGGCACGCTGAACGGGCTGGGCGAACGCTGCGGCAATGCCAACCTGACCTCTCTGATCCCGACGCTGCTGCTGAAAGAGCCCTATGCCAGCCGGTTCGAAACGGGCGTCAGCCTTGACGCGCTGGAGGGTTTGACGAAGGTCAGCCGGATGCTGGACGATATCCTCAACCGGGTGCCGCTGAAACAGGCGCCCTATGTCGGGTCATCGGCCTTTGCGCATAAGGCGGGGCTGCATGCCAGCGCGATCCTCAAGGACCCGACGACCTACGAACATATCGATCCGGGCATGGTCGGCAACCGGCGCGTCATCCCGATGTCAAATCAGGCCGGGCAGTCGAACCTGCGGCGGCGTCTGGCCGAAGCCGGGCTGGAGGTCGCGCCTGGTGATCCCGCCCTTGCGCGCATTCTGGAACGGATCAAGGCGCGCGAATCCGAGGGCTATTCCTACGACACCGCGCAGGCGAGTTTCGAGCTGCTGGCGCGAGACGAGCTGGGGCTCGCGACAGAGTTCTTCGAGGTCAAGCGATACCGGGTGACGGTTGAGCGGCGCAAGAACAAGTATGACAAGATGGTGTCGCTGTCCGAGGCGGTTGTCGTGGTGAAGGTCGATGGCGAAAAGCGCCAGTCGGTCAGCGAGTCGATGGATGCCAGCGGTATGGATCGCGGCCCGGTCAACGCGCTCTGGCAGGCTCTGGTCAAGGATCTGGGGCAATATTCGGCCGTTCTGGCCGATATGCATCTGGTCGATTTCAAGGTGCGCATCACCCAGGGCGGGACAGAGGCCGTGACCCGCGTCATCATTGACAGCCAGGACGGACAGGGGCGGCGGTGGTCCACCGTGGGCGTCAGCGCGAACATCGTGGATGCCTCTTTCGAGGCGCTTCTGGACGCGGTGCGCTGGAAACTTATTCGCGACGCAGGCTGAGACCTATCCGACCGGAGAGGTGGCGCCTCTCCGCCGGGGGAAGGGGTCTATCCAATTCCCACTTTGCACATAGTCGCATCAGGGGCTATGAATAGTGTCATGAGATGTGCGGACTGGTGCAACTCATGACCATCGGATCGGAGGCTGACGCCAGCAGCAGCCTATCCCCCAGGACCTGCATGCTGACGGTTATACGCTCACATGTCGCCTCCGATCCGATGATCTTCCCCCAGCTATCAAGTTCGGAAGAGTAGAGGCCGGGTCTGGTCTTCACCGCAGAGCCATTGTAACCCGCGCAGCATGATGGAACGGGATGCCGATAATGAGCATTGAGGCCTGCGCTGCATTGGTGGAACGCGGAGATCCCTGGCGGTTTGCCTGTGCAATGGCGGCGCCGGTTGCGGCGCGGCGCGTGCTCTTCCCGCTTTATGCCTTCAATATCGAAGTGGCGCGGGCGCCCTGGGTGACGCAGGAAGCCATGATCGCCGAGATGCGCCTGCAATGGTGGCGCGACGCGCTGGAGGAGATCGCATCCGGCGGGCCCGTCCGGCGGCACGAGGTGGTCACGCCTTTGGCAGAGGTTCTGGACCCGGAGGCTGCGCGCCTTCTGGACCGGCTTGTCGAGGCGCGGCGCTGGGATATCTACCGCGACCCGTTCGAGGATGAGACCCATCTGGAACACTACCTTGAAGACACTGCCGCCATGCTGATGCGGGCCGGGGTGCGTGCGCTTGGCGGGAACGATGAAGGCGTGACCGACTATGGCTTTGGCGCGGGGCTCGCCATGTTCCTGCAGGCCGTGCCAGAGCTGGAAGCGCGCGGCCGCGTCCCGCTTGTCGATGGGCGCGAAGCCGCAATCGCGACCTTGGCGCAGGAGGGCCTTGCCCGGCTGAAACGCGGGCGCAAGGCGCTGGCATTGTCAGGGCAGTCGAAGGGAGCATTGTTCCCGGGCGTGACGGCTGCGGCCTTGTTGCGCCGGGTTGCGGCTCAGCCGGGGTTGGTTGCCGCAGGCGCCGTCCAGATGCCGGAGGCCGGGCGCAAGCTGCGTCTTATCCGGGCTGCCGCATTGGGCTGGGTGTAACCCACGCGGGACAGGGGCCGTGTCAGGCGTGCTCTGTCTCGTCGCCGGGACGCAGGTACAGCCAGATCAGCGCCGCACCCGCCAGCGCCAGAAAGGGCACCATGGCGATGTTGACCGCAGACCAGCCCTCTTGCGCGGACCCGCCAGAGCAGTTCATCAACCCGCCCGAGGCAAGTGAGGCGAAGGTCACGCCGCCAAACACCAGCAGATCATTCAACCCCTGCATCCGCCCGCGTTCATGCGGCTCATGCGCGCCTGCCAGCATCGAGGTGGCCCCGATGAAGCCGAAGTTCCAGCCGATGCCCAGAAGGATCAGCGCGATAAAGAAATTCTCCAGCCGGACGCCCTGCAGCGCCACGGCGCCTGCGGCTGCGAGGATCACCAGACCGGCGGCCACGATCTTTTCCACACCGAAGCGGGCGATCAGGTGACCGGTGAAGAATGACGGCAGGAACATGGCGAGCACATGGGCCGTCACGATATCGGCCGCATTGTCCTTTTCAAACCCGCAGCCCACGACGGCCAGCGGGGTGGAGGTCATCACGAGGTTCATCAGCGCATAGCTGACCATGCCGCAAATCACGGCGACGGCGATGCGGGGTGTCGCGATCAGCTCCCACCGCGAGCGGCCCTTGGGCGCGTCCTCTTCGGGCACCGGTGGGCGCGGGATGTCGAGAAACAGAAACAGAAGCGATCCCAGTATGTTGATCGCCACGACCGCGACATAGGCCCCCAGAAAGGACGCCACCCGCGCGTCGGGCGACTCGAACATGCCATCGGTCAGCTTGACCAGCTGCGGGCCAATGACGGCCGAGGCCAGACCGCCCGCCATGACATAGGAAATCGCTTTCGGCCGGTAGGCGTCAGAGGCGGTATCGGCTGCGGCAAACCGGTAAAATCCCTGCGCTGACATGTAAATGCCCGTCAGGAGCGAGCCGAGCAGGAAGATCGGAAAATTGGCAAGGTAAAGCCCCAATGCGCCAACGGCCCCCCCGGCAGCGCCGCCTGCAGCCCCGATAAAGAACCCGGCCCGGCGCCCGAAACGCTGCATCGCCCAGGAAATGGGCGTGGCCGTCAGCATTGACCCAAGCACGATCAGCGAGATCGGCAAGGTCGCATAACACAGGTTGGTCGCCAGCGATTGCCCGGCAAGCCCGCCAATGGTGAAGATCATCGGCATCTGTGCGCCAAGGATTGCCTGCGCCAATGCGAGGACAATGACATTGCGCTTTGCGCGGGAGTCGGACTGCAGCGTTTCCATGCCGTTTCGGTAAGCGGTCATGCGGCGGGCTGCAAGACCGGATCGCGGGAATTCGGCTTGGCCATTCGCCGCAGTCTGTGCAACACCTTCCGGGGACATCCCGGAGGGCAGATGACACAACAGGCAGAAGCAACCGGGCAGGGCGTGGGCCGGATCATCCGGTCGGATGCCTGCGTGGCCGAAGGGGCAGCGTGGCTGGCAAAGGCGGAACCGCGCTTTGCGTATGCGCTGGAGCAGGTGGCACCCCTGCCATTGCGGCTGCGTCCCGACGGGTTTGGGCAGCTGCTGTCGGCAATTGTCAGTCAGCAGGTCAGCGTCGCGTCTGCCCGTGCGATCTGGGCCAAGCTGGAGGCGGCCGGTATGGTCACGCCCGAAGCTGTTCTGTCAGTGACAGAAGAAGATCTGCGCGGCATCGGCCTCAGCCGCCAGAAGGCGCGCTATGCCCATGCGCTGGCCGAGGCACGGATTGATTTTGACGCGCTGCGGGACGCGCCCAACGATCAGGTTGTCAAAGAGCTGACGGCAGTGACGGGCATCGGCGTCTGGACGGCAGAGATCTACGCGATGTTCTCTCTGGGTCGCGCGGATGTGTTTGCCCCCGGTGATCTGGCCTTGCAGGAGGCCGCGCGAATTCTGTTCGATCTGCCTGTCCGTCCCAAGGAACGCGACCTGCGCGAGATGGCGCGCGCATGGTCCCCCTGGCGATCGGTTGCAGCCCGCACGCTCTTTGCCTACTACCATGTTGCAAAGGACAAAGAGGGATTGGCATGACACGCGTACTTCAGGCCGGACGCAAGGAACCACTTTCGGGCGAGGCGCGCTCGGTCGTCGTCTTCCTGCATGGCTATGGCGCCAATGGCGCGGATCTGCTGGGACTGGCCGATCCGCTGAGCGAACACCTGCCGGACACGCTGTTCGTGGCCCCTGACGCGCCAGAGGCCTGCGCAGGCGCGCCGATGGGGTTTCAGTGGTTCCCGATCCCGTGGATCGACGGATCCAGCCAGGAAGAGGCCGAGGTCGGAATGCAGGCGGCGGCAGAGGATCTGAACGCTTTTCTTGACGCGCTGCTGGTGGACGAGGACATGCTGCCCGAGCAGATGGTCCTGTTCGGCTTTTCCCAGGGCACGATGATGGCGCTGCACGTGGCGCCGCGGCGCGAGGATCCGGTGGCGGGGCTGGTTTGCTTTTCCGGCCGGTTGCTGTCGCCGGAACTGCTGGAGGACGAGACCGTCAGCCGCCCGCCGGTGCTGCTGGTGCATGGCGATGCCGATGAGGTCGTCCCGCCGCAATCGCTCCCCGAAGCAGCCGAAGCCTTGCAGAAGGCCGGTTTCAAGGAAGTGTTCGCCCATATCATGAAGGGCACCGGACATGGCATTGATCCCGATGGTCTTGGCGTGTCGCTGGCCTTCATGCGGGACAAATGCAGCCTGTGACCCTGCGGTCAGAGGCGCTGCACCTTCAGATTGGCTGCTGCCAGAGTTTCTGTTCTGCCAGTTCGACGGAATTTCCGTCCGGATCGCGCACATAAATTGAGCGCGCGCCATTGGGCCAGCGAAAATCCGCCTCGATTTCGACCCCCGCCGTTTCCAACCGGGCCCGCCAGTCATCCAGCGCTGGCCCCGGGACCGCAAGGCATACATGGCCGTCACCAAGCGCGCCATGGGGCGGCACCGGGCGGTCAGGATTGCCCGGCGGCTTGACCGTCTCGGACGGGTTGAAGACGAGCAAAACGCCCGTCCCGACACGGAAGAACACGTTGCGGTTCTTGTCCCGAACAATCCTCTCCAGGCCCAGAATGCCGTTGTAAAACCGCTCTGCCGCATCCAGATCCGCGCAATAGACCGCCGCCTCCAGCAGGTGGGAGGGGGCGGCAGCAAAGGGAAGCGGATCATCGGCCATAGGCCCAGTCTAGCAGATCGCCTTGCACGGAAAAAGCGCCCCGAGCGCGCGGCGATGGCCATTGGCCCGGGCTTGTCCGGGGTGTCATATCATTGTCAAGACGTGCCGCTATGTTCGGCGCAACACCCCCAAGTAGCGGGGCTTGCGCGTTGCCGCCCACGAGATATAGTGGTGACAGGCTTGGGCGGTCGGCGCTGCTCCGGTGGTTGGAAGAGGGACTGACAGAGCAGGAGACGAAGTGCAGATGCAGGCCGAATTCAGAACCCATTTCGTAAGGGAATCCGGTGCGTTGAAACAGCATCCCGCCTTGGTGCTGAACGCGGATTACCGGCCCTTGTCCTACTACCCTTTGTCTTTGTGGCCGTGGCAAGACGCGATCAAGGCTGCCTTCCTCGACAGGGTCGATATCGTGGCCGAATATGACGAGGTGGTGCGAAGTCCTTCGATGTGCCTCAAAATCCCCAGCGTCGTTGTCCTCAAGGATTTCGTCAAACCCAGAAAGCGCGTGGCCTTCACGCGCTTTAATCTTTTTCTGAGGGACGAATTTCTTTGCCAGTATTGCGGATCGAAGGGCGATCTGACCTTTGACCACGTGGTGCCACGTGCGGCGGGCGGGATCACGAGCTGGGAAAACGTTGTTGCCGCCTGTGCGCCCTGCAACCTCAGGAAAGGGTCCAAGTCGCTGCGCAATGCCGGGCTTTCCTTGCGCAAGCCACCCCGGCAGCCGGGGGCGGAGGAATTGCGCAACATGGGCCGCCGTTTCCCGCCCAACCACTTGCACGAAAGCTGGCTGGACTTCCTTTACTGGGACGCAGAACTGGACGCCTGAGCAGGTATCGCGCGGCTGGGCTTGGACCGTCGGCCGCCCGCGGACCGGCTGTGCCGTTTCTTTGATCAAGTGGTCGTGGATTTCGCCTGACACGGACGGTCTGCAACGGGTCGGGGCCAAATTTTGATCTGCACATCCGCGTGTTACGTATTGTTAAGACAACAATACAGGACAGGCAGTTGAGCGACACTTCCCCCATCATCCTCTGGTTTCGCCGCGATCTTCGGCTATCGGACCATCCCGCGTTGCACGCCGCCTGTAAAACAGGACGGCCGGTCATTCCCGTCTTCATTCTGGATGATCTGGTGGAAGGGCTGGGTGCGGCCCCGAAATGGCGGCTTGGCCTTGGTGTGGAACACCTGTCGCGCACCCTTTCCGACAAGGGCAGCTGTCTGATCCTGCGACGTGGCGCAGCCATGGATGTGCTGCAAGAGTTGATCGGCCAAACCGGCGCGGGTGCGGTCTATTGGACGCGGGCCTATGATCCCGACAGCATGGACCGCGACAGAAGCGTCAAAGCCCGGTTGAAAGAAGACGAAATCGAGGCGCGGAGCTTTGGCGGACATCTGATGTTCGAACCCTGGACGGTAGAGACCGGGCAGGGCGGGTATTACAAGGTCTACACACCCTTCTGGAAGAATGTGAAAGACCGCAATGTCGAAGCGCCCCTGCCAACACCGGGACAGATCCCGGCGCCGGGTAGCTGGCCCGAAAGCGACGCGCTTGGCGACTGGCAAATGGGCAAGGCGATGCGGCGCGGGGCGGAGATCGTCCGCCCCTATGTGCGCCTTGGCGAAAGCGCCGCGCAATCCCGGCTTGGGGCTTTCATGGCGCAGCGCGTGGCCGACTATACCGATGATCGCAACCGCCCGGACATTGACGGCACATCCGGGTTGTCAGAAAACCTTGCCCTTGGCGAGATCAGTCCGCAGCAATGCTGGCACGCGGGCATCCGCGCCCGCGAAGAGGGCAAGCGCGGCGCAGAGACCTTCCTCAAGGAACTGGTCTGGCGCGAATTTGCCTATCACCTGATGTATCACACGCCGCGCATCCTGACGGGCAACTGGCGCGAAGACTGGGACGCCTTCGCGTGGAACGAAGACGAACGGCGTGCCGAGGTACAGGCGTGGAAACAGGCCCGCACCGGCATTCGCTTTGTCGATGCCGGCCTGCGCGAGATGTATGTCACGGGGCGGATGCACAACCGCGCCCGCATGGTCGTGGCCAGTTATCTGACGAAACATCTGATGAGCCATTGGAAGATCGGGTTGCGGTGGTTCGAGGACTGCCTGATCGACTGGGACCCGGCATCGAACGCGATGGGATGGCAGTGGTCGGCGGGCTCTGGCCCCGATGCCACACCCTATTTCCGCGTCTTCAATCCGGTCACACAGCTGGACAAGTTTGACCCCAAGGGCGCCTATCAGCGCGCGTGGATCGCAGAGGGGCAAAGCACCCCCCCGGATACTGCGTTAAGTTATTTCGATGCCGTGCCCCAACGCTGGGGATTGTCGGCCGGGGACAGCTACCCTGAGCCTGTTGTTTCAGCATCTGACGGTCGCCAGCGTGCGCTTAATGCTTATGAAAACAGGGGCTTCTGACGCTTTCGTCAAAATTTCTTGCCTCATGGGGCCCCACAGCCCTAGCTTATTTCCCGTAATTGAATGCCGGACCCCCAATGATCCTGACCACGACACAGAACCAGACCAACCTGCCGCGTTACTTTTCCCGGGTGTTCGACATTGCCCGGGGCATGAACCGGGGCCGGATCGATTTCGTCCTGCCGGATGGGCGTGTGTTTCGGGCGGAAGGCAAGGTGCCGGGCCCGGTGGCACAGCTCGACATCCACAACCCCGATATCTTTGCGCGGCTGATCCGCGATGGGGATCTGGGGTTTTCCGATGCCTATCTGGAGGAATGGTGGAGCACGCCCGACCTGATGGCCTTCATGGATCTGATCCATGCTGACAATGACGTTCTGTTTGACGGCTTCCCCGGCATGGGGCTGGTGCGTGCCTTTGAACGTGCGCGGTTCTGGCTGCGGTCAAACTCGCGCCGTCAGGCGAAGAAAAACATCGCCCATCACTACGACCTTGGAAACGATTTCTATGGGCTGTGGCTGGACGAGACGATGACCTATTCCTCGGCCCTATTCGAGACTGGGCAGGAAAGCATGGAGCGGGCACAGATCGCCAAATATGCACAGCTTGTGGATCAGATGGGCGCGAAACCCGGCGACCACGTGTTGGAGATCGGCTGTGGCTGGGGTGGTTTTGCCGAATATGCCGCGAAAGAGAGGGGCTTGCGGGTGACGGCGCTGACAATCAGTCGCGAACAGTTCGATTATGCGCGCGACCGCATCGCGGCGGCGGGCCTGTCGGACATGGTAGAGCTGAAGTTGCAGGATTACCGCGACGAGACCGGCACCTATGACGGCATCGCCTCGATCGAGATGTTCGAGGCTGTGGGCGAGAAATACTGGCCGGTCTATTTCAACACGGTTCGTGAACGGCTGAAGCCGGGTGCCAATGCCACGCTGCAGATCATCACCGTGCAGGACAAACGCTGGGACGTGTACCGCCGCGGCGTGGATTTCGTTCAGAAACATATCTTCCCGGGCGGCATGCTGCCCAGCCCGATGGCCTTGCGGTCCGAGGTGGAAAGGGCCGGGCTGAAGATCGCCCGCTCGGTCGAATTTGGCGAGAGCTACAGCCAGACGTTGCGGCGCTGGCATGATACGTTCAACGCCCGCTGGGAGGAGATTTCACAGCTTGGATTTGATGATCGGTTTCGGCGGATGTGGAACTTTTACTTGACTTCCTGTGCCGCGACCTTTCACAGCGGCAATTGTGACGTGACCCAGATAACCCTGACAAGACCCGCCCGAAGCGCGCAGCCTTGACCCGCTGAGCGAGCACCCGAGCGGCGGGAATTTTCACAGGATGCCGAAAGTATTTCTATGACATCGCTCTTCTTCTACGGCAGCCTGCGCCATGTGCCGTTGCTGGAAATCGTGCTCGGCCGGGCGGCAAAGGGCATCGACTCGCAGACCGCTTTCCTGCCGGATCATTCCGTGCGTGCCGTGACCGAAGGCCCGTTCCCGATGCTGCTTGCAGAGCCGGGGGCGCAGGCCAGGGGTTTGCTGGTGCGGGGCCTTGACGCCGAAGATATCGCCCGGCTGGATTTCTACGAGGCCGGGTTTGATTTCGACACGCGGGTGATGCCGGTCGAGACAGATACCGGCCCCGTCCCGGCGCAGGTCTACATTCCGGTAGAGCGTCGCTGGACGCCGGGCAGCATCTGGTCGTTGCAGGAATGGGTCGATCAGTGGGGCCAGCTGAGCTGCGATGCCGCGCGCGAGGTGATGGCGCGCTATGGCCACGCGACGCCGCAAGAGATCGGCACGCTCTTTCCCTTCATCCGCTCGCGGGCCTGGGCGCGGCAACTGTCAGCAAAACCGGCGCCGCAGACGCTGCGCGCGGACATGACGGCGCGGGATGTCGAATTCACCGCAGAACGCCCGGGCTATGACGGCTTTTTCCGGATGCGGGCGTTTTCCCTGCGGCACCGGACCTTTGATGGCGGCTGGAGCGAGGTCATGGACCGCGAGGCGTTTGTTGCCTTCGACGCCGCATTGGTGCTGCCCTATGATCCGGCCACCGACCGTGTGCTGTTGATCGAACAGATGCGGTACGGCCCCCTGATGCGCGGCGATCCGGCGCCGTGGGTTCTGGAGCCCGTCGCGGGGCTTGTCGATGCCGGCGAGACGCCAGAGGAGTGCGCCCGGCGCGAGGCCGAGGAAGAGGCCGGCATGACGCTGGGGCGCATGCTGCCCATGCCCAAAGTCTATGCCTCGCCCGGTTATACCAGCGAGTTCTTCCACTGCTTTCTCGGGCTGTGCGATATGGGCACCCGAGAGGGCGGTTTGGGCGGGCTGGATACAGAGCATGAAGACATTCGCAGCCATGTGATCAGCTTCGATGCGGCGATGGCGCTGCTTGATAGCGGAGAAGTGAATGCAGGCCCGCTTGCGATGATGCTGCTGTGGCTGGCGCGCGAACGGCCAAACTTGCGCATTGGACACACCAGCCCGGGTTGAAGTCCCCCCTTGTGCGCCCTACACCTTTGGGCTGAAAGAAAACGAACACGCGAAGGGAACGCCGTATGCGCATTGCAGGTGATCTGGCCGAGGCGATCGGCAACACTCCACTGATCCGGCTGCGGCGCGCGAGCGAGGCAACGGGCTGCGAAATTCTGGGCAAGGCCGAGTTCATGAACCCCGGCCAGTCGGTCAAGGACCGCGCGGCGCTGTTCATCATCCGCGACGCTGTCGAAAAAGGGCTTCTCAAGCCCGGTGGCACCATTGTCGAAGGCACGGCCGGCAATACCGGCATCGGTCTGGCGCTGGTGGGGGCCTCGATGGGGTTCAAGACGATCATCGTCATCCCCGAAACCCAGAGCCAGGAAAAGAAGGACATGATCCGCCTGGCGGGCGCAGAGTTGGTGCAGGTGCCGGCAGCCCCCTATCGCAACCCCAACAATTACGTGCGCTATTCCGGCCGTCTGGCCGAAGAGCTGGCCGCATCCTCGGAAAAGGGTGTGATCTGGGCCAACCAGTTCGACAATATCGCCAACCGTCAGGCCCATATCGAGGGCACGGGGCCAGAGATCTGGGAACAGACCGGTGGCAAGGTCGATGGGTTCATCTGCGCCGTCGGGTCAGGCGGCACGCTCGCCGGGGTCGGCATGGCCTTGCAGCCCAAAGGCGTGAAGATCGGTCTGGCCGATCCGATGGGCGCCGCGCTGCACAGCTACTACACGACCGGGGAGCTTGCGTCCGAAGGGGGGTCTATCACCGAAGGCATCGGGCAGGGGCGGATAACCGCGAACCTCGAAGGGTTCACACCTGACTTCAGCTACCAGATCCCGGATGAGGAGGCGCTTCCCATCGTCTTTGATCTGCTGGAAGAGGAAGGGCTTTGCCTGGGCGGGTCGTCCGGCATCAACGTGGCCGGGGCTGTGCGCATGGCCCGCGAAATGGGCCCGGGCCACACAATCGTGACCGTTCTTTGCGATTACGGCACGCGCTACCAGTCAAAGCTGTTCAATGTGGATTTCCTCAAGGACAAAGGTCTGCCCGTGCCAAGCTGGCTCGACCGCGCGCCTGCATCCATTCCGGGCGTGTTTCAGGAAACATGATGCCCAACCCAAGGACTTTTCTGCAATCAGCGCTTCTTGCGCTGGCGCTATGCGTCACGCTGGCGGTGCAGGGGATCGCCCAGACAGAGATCGACTACGACGCGTGGTCCGATCTGGCGGCGACTGCCGAAGCCACGGTTGAAAGCGGCGATGCGACGGACGCGCAGTTGGAAAGCCTGCGCGCCGATGTGGCGACCTGGCGCGAGGAGTTCCTTGAAGGCACCAAGGTGAATGCCCAGCGGATCGCCACGTTGCAGGGCCAGATCGATGCTCTGGGCGCGCCGCCCGAAGAGGGCGTCGAGGAAACGGAAGAAATCTCTGAACGGCGGTTGTCGCTTGAAAGCCAGATGGCAGAGCTGCGGTCGCCGGTGCGCCGCGCCGAAGAGGCCTATAGCCGGGCCAATGGCATCATTTCCGAAATCGATTCAAAGATCCGCGAGCGCCAGACCAGAGAGCTGCTGGAGCTGGGCCCGGCGCCGATCAACCCCGCGCTATGGCCGCAGGCCGCGGAATCTTTCCTGACATCGGTCCGGCAGCTTATCAGTGAATTTCAGGAAAACTGGGCCTCGGACGAGAAACGCGCCGGGGCAAAGCAAACCGCACCGCTTGCCCTGCTGTTGCTGGTGGTCGGGATGGTGTTGCTGCTGCGGGGGCGCCGCTGGGTCGGCAATGCCGTACAGCGCCTGCGTGACCTGACGCGGCACGGCACAGGGGTCTGGAGCTTTCTGGTCTCGCTGGGCCAGATCATCGTGCCGATGCTGGGGATACTGGCGCTGTCACGCGCGGCGCTGTCCACCGGGATGCTGGGCACGCGCGGCGCGCTGCTTTTGGCGGAAGTGCCCGGCTGGGCCATGATCGTGCTGGGCGTCTGGTGGCTGGGCGAGCAGGTCTTCTCCAAGACCCATCAGACCGGCTTGCTCCCGCTCACACAGGCGCAACGGACCGAGGCGCGCATCAACACCCGCTTGCTTGGCGTCATGCTGGTCGCCTTTGACGTGGTCCGATCCATCGCGGCCTACGAGGATTACAACAGCGCGACAAGCGTCGTTCTGACCTTCCCGGTGATCGTTCTGACCGGGATCATCCTGTTCCGCCTTGGTGTCAGCCTGCGCAAGGTTGGTGCCGCGGACCAGCTGGACAACCCGGACGGGACGGATCTGGCCTATCGCCTGCGGATCGTGCGCCTGCTGGGTCAGGCGGCCATGGTCGTGGCGGTGCTTGGTCCGGTCATGGCGATGATCGGGTACACCAATGCGGGCGAGGCGATGGTCTACCCGGCGGTGATGACGCTGGTGGTGCTGGGGCTTGTCCTGCTGTTGCAGCATTTTATCTCCGACCTCTACGCCGCCGTGACGCAGCGCGACGAGGAAGAGGCAGACGGATTGCTGCCGGTCCTTGCGGGGTTCCTGCTGTCGCTCGCCGCGCTGCCGGTTCTGGCGCTGATCTGGGGCGCGCGGGTTGCTGACCTGACAGAGCTTTGGGCCCAGTTCCGCGAAGGTTTTACCTTTGGCGACACCAGGATTGCCCCGACCGACTTTCTGACATTCGCGCTGGTCTTTGCTGTGGGCTACGGCGCGACACGGCTGTTGCAGGGCGGCTTGCGCGGATCGGTCCTGCCCAAGACCAAGCTGGATATTGGCGGGCAAAACGCGATCATTTCCGGTGTCGGCTACCTGGGGATCTTCCTTGCCGCGATCATTGCGATTACGGCGGCGGGGCTTGACCTGTCATCGCTGGCCATTGTTGCAGGTGCCTTGTCTGTCGGCATCGGTTTCGGGCTTCAGAACATCGTGTCGAACTTCGTGTCGGGGATCATCCTGCTGATCGAACGCCCGATTTCGGAAGGCGACTGGATCGAAGTCGGTGGCACGCATGGAACGGTGCGCAGCATTTCTGTCCGGTCCACCCGGATCGAGACGTTCGACCGGTATGATGTGATCATCCCCAATGCGGATTTCGTCTCGGGACGCGTGTCGAACTACACGCGCGGCAATGCGCTGGGTCGGATCATCGTGCCGGTCGGCGTGGCTTACGGCACGGACACGCGCAAGGTTGAAAAGATCCTGCTAAAGATCGCGCGGTTCCATCCGCTGGTGATGTTGACCCCTGAACCTTACGTGCTGTTCAAGGCGTTTGGCGCGGATTCGATGGATTTCGAGATCCGGGCCGTCCTGTCCGACATCAATGAAGGGCTGAAGGTTCGCACCGAAATGAACCACCAGATCGTCGAGGCCTTCGCGAAGGAAGGGATCGAGATTCCCTTCGCACAGCGCGATGTCTGGCTGCGCAATCCTGAAACCCTGCGGCAGGACAAGGGCGAGGTTCAGGTCGAGGCTGCATCCCCGCCAGAGGCAGACACGACAGAGAGCGAAAAGCCCGCCAGAAACCCGATCCCCAGGACCGATCCGGCCGCAACATCTGACCCTGATGACGGTGAGATATGAAAGAACCGCTTTACCGGCGTGATCCCTACCAGCGCGAGGCGCCCGGTGTGGTCATCGCGCATACCCCAGAGGGGGGCATCGTTGTAGATGCGCCGCTTTTCTATCCCACGGGCGGTGGACAGCCCGGCGATAGCGGGCAGATCCTATGGGATGGCAAGGCGCTTCCCATCGCGACGGCCGTGAAGGGGGAGGGCGATGCCAGCATCCTTGTCGCGGCAGAGCCTCGCGCGCTGCCACCCATCGGGGCGCATGTGACGCAACGGCTCGATTGGGAGCGCAGGCATCGCCATATGCGCGTGCACACCGCGCTGCACCTGCTGTCAGTGGTCATTCCGCTGCCCGTGACCGGTGGCCAGATCGGCGCGGATCGCGGCCGGCTGGATTTCAACATGCCCGAGGCGCTGGAAGATCGCGATGCCGTGGAGGATGCGCTGAACCAGCTTGTGGACCGCGATCTTGAAGTGACGGACGGCTGGATCACCGAAGAGGAGCTGGACGCCAACCCTTCGCTGGTCAAGACCATGTCGGTGCAGCCCCCGCGCGGCGCGGGAAAGATCCGGCTCGTCCGGATCGGCAAGGGCAGTTCACAGATTGATCTGCAGCCCTGCGGCGGCACGCATGTCGCGCGCACCGGTGAGATCGGCCAGATCCGGCTGGGCAAGGTCGAAAACAAGGGCCGTCAGAACCGCCGGGTGACGCTCCATCTCGACTAGCTGACCTTCGCCACCTCCGGGCCGGGACTGGCAGAGGCCTCGCGCCGGATCGCCTCTTTCATGCCAAGGGCAATCATCGCGTCCAGAACCTCGGTCACCTCTGCCTGCCACTGCGCGTCCTGACGAAGCGTTTCGGGGAAAACGCCGGGCAGGGCGCTCAGGGTCTTCACGATCTCGGCGGCGCTTTCCACGTCCGACAGGGCTGCCGCGATCTCCGCCTCGCGGGGGTCGCGCAGGCCGTACTCATCGCCGTTGTCATGCCGGGCAAGGGCGTAGCGCATCCAGCCAGCGGTGGCGAAGGCGAAAGCCCGCAACGGCAACCCTGCCGCCTGCGCATCTACTGCGGCCGCCAATATGCGCTGAGGCAGCTTTTCCGTGCTGTCCATCGCGATCTGGTAGGTCTCATGCGCCAGATGCGGATTTGCAAAACGTGTCGCCAGCGCATCGGCATAGGCACCAAGATCGACATCCGGCAAGGCAGGCAATGTCGCGGCCGCCGCATGAAGATGACGCCGGATCAGCCCCACCAATGCCGCATTACGCATCACGTCGCGCACGTATCGGTGGCCAGACAGGAACCCGCACCAGGCCAGCATGGAATGCGTGCCGTTGAGCATCCGCAGCTTCATCATCTCGAACGGGGCCACGTCCTGCACAAAGATCGCCCCGGCGGCGTCCCAGGCAGGGCGTCCCTTCGGGAAGTGGTCCTCGATCACCCATTGCGTGAAACGCTCTGTCTCGATGGCGGCAGCGTCTTCCAGCCCCGTCATTTCGCGCGCGGCGGCAAGCGTGTCTGCGTTGCGCGCAGGCGTGATGCGGTCCACCATGGTCGCGGGAAACGCGACCTCTGTCGCGATGTGCTCTGCAATATCCGGCGCTGTCCGGCGCGCGAAATCCACCAGCAATTCGCGCAGCATCGGCCCGTTCTCTGGCAGATTGTCGCAACACAGCACGGTGAAGGGCGGGGTGCCCTGCGCGCGACGCTGCGCCAATGCCCAGACCAGCAGGCCTGCGACGCCGATCGGAGCCTCTGGTGTGGCAAGATCCGCCGCGATGGCCGGATGCGTGATGTCGACACCGCCGGTGGTGCGATCAATGCCATAGCCTTTCTCGGTCACGGTCAGCGAAACGATCCGGGTGGCGGGGCTGACCAGCGCGTCGAGGATGCTCTGCCGGTCATCCGGCAGGCACAGCGCTGCGGCTATGGATCCGATCACGCGGGCCGAACTGCCCTGCATGTCGCGTTCGATCAGCGTATAAAGCCCGTTCTGCGGCGCAAGCTCGCCCGCTGCCTCCGGGCTGCGCAGGCTGACCCCGATGATACGCCAATCCCCGCCGTGAAGACCCAGAGCCGTGTCGGTATAGACCGCCTGATGCGCCTTGTGGAACGCCCCCAGACCGATATGGACGATGCCGGGACCATGATCCGCGGGCGTGTAGGAGGGAGGGGCAACGTTTTCGGGCAGTTGGTCCGGATGCGACAGGCGGTCGGTCATTCAGGCCTCCGCCGTGATGCGCGGGCTGAGTGCCGCGATGATGCCGCGCAGCTCTGCCAGCCCTTTGAGGCGCCCGATGGAAGGGTAGCCGGGCTGGGCACTGCGCCCCAGATCATCAAGAATGTCCTGCCCGTGATCGGGCCGGAAAGGGATGGACCAGTCGGCCCGGCCCGCGGCCTTGCGGCGCGCCTCTTCGCGCAGGGCGGCCTCGACCAGCGCGACCATGTCGGTGTCGCCGCCCAGATGTTCCGCCTCGTGGAAAGAGCCGAAAATGTCGGAGGTCTCGCGTTTGACATTGCGCAGATGCAGGAAATGCACCCTGTCGCCCAACCGCTCCATCATCCCGGGCAGGTCATTGTCCGGCCGGGCCCCCAGCGAGCCCGAGCATAGCGTTATACCGTTTGCAGGCGTGTCGACCGCGTCCATCACCGCCTTGTAATGCGCTTCGGTCGACATGATCCGGGGCAGGCCAAGCAGCGGAACGGGTGGATCGTCCGGATGGCAACACAGCCGCAGGCCCAGCTTTTCGGCCGTGGGGGCGACCTCTTCGAGGAAGGTCACGAGGTTTGCGCGCAGCTGGTCCTCGCTGATCGCGGCATATTCGGCAAGATGCGTGCGCACATCCTCCAGCGAGAAATTCTCTGCCGCACCGGGAAGGCCAAAGACCACGTTGCGCAGCAATTGCGTGCGCTGAGAGTCGGCCATCTCGGCAAAGCGTTTGCCAGCAGCCTCTTTCAGCGCATCATCATAATCCTCGGCCGCGCCGGGGCGTTCGAGGATATGCAGATCAAATGCCGCGAAATCGGTCAGATCAAAGCGCATGCAGGTGCCGCCATTGGGCAGGCGCCAGGCAAGATCGGTGCGCGTCCAGTCCAGCACGGGCATGAAATTGTAGCAGATCACCTCGATCCCCGCATCGGCAAGGTGGCCAAGGCTCTCGCGGTAGTTGACGATATGGGCGCGCCAATCCCCGTTCTGTTTCTTGATATCCTCGCTGACGGGCAGGCTTTCGACCACGTCCCATGTCAGACCGGAGGGGCGACCATCGCGCATCCGCGCCACCTGCGCCTGTCGCGCGGCGATCTCGTCCGCCGTCCAGACAGCGCCCGTGGGCACATGGTGAAGGGCGGTCACGATGCCAGTCGCACCCGCTTGCGCCACATCGTCAATCGAAACCATGTCCTTTGGACCGAACCAGCGCCAGGTTTGTTTCATCACTTCCTCCCCGAGTCGTCGTCTGCGACTGCCATAGCAGAGTCCGGGATTGGCGGCTAGTATGGAAGTATGGAAGCATGATATGAGCCGGTAGGGGGAGATCGAATCATGATGGGGACAATTGCGAATGACAGGGGGCTTGATCCTGCGCTGCCGATTGCGCCACAGGTGTTTCGGATCCTGCGCAACCGTATCATCCAGAACGATCTGAAGCCCGGGAACCTGATCTCGGAATCCGAAATCGCAAAGCTTCACGATGTCAGCCGCCAACCCGTCCGAGAGGCCTTTATCAAGCTGCAAGAGCAGGGGCTTCTGGCGGTACGACCCCAGCGCGGCACGATCGTCAACAAGATTGCCTATGCGGCCGTACTGGACGCGCGGTTCCTGCGCGAAGCCATAGAGGCCGATATCGTCAGCATTCTTGTTCAGATCGCCGATGACAGTCTGATCGCCACCCTGCGTGCCCAATTGGATCTTCAACGAGCAGTGACAGAGCAGAACCGTGCAGAATTCATTCAGCTGGACGAGAGGTTTCACTTCACGCTGGCGGAAGCTGCCGGAAAAGGCGGCGCATGGAAACTGGTTGAGGGGTTGAAATCGCAGATGGACCGCGTCCGCTTTTTGTCGCTGGCCCAGTTCCCGGTGGCAAAGCTGATCGACCAGCATGCCGAGATCGTGGACCGTATTGCCGCCGCCGACAGGCAGGGCGCCAACAAGGCCATCCGCTGCCACCTGCGCGAGGTCCTGTCGGATCTGCCGCCGATTGTCGCCGCCTACCCAGAGTTTTTCGACCTGCCGGAGGGGGGGCTTCCCCTTCCGGTAAATGCACCGATCCAATGAGGAGTGGATATATGACGTTCAATTTTAGACTACCCGCCCTGGCCGCAGCGCTCGCCGCAGTGCTGGCCGCCCCGGTGATGGCACAAGACATGGTGCTCAAGCTTGGCCACCTCGCCAATGAGGACAACCCTTGGCACAAGGCCAGCGTGAAATTCGGTGAAGAGCTTTCGGCGCTGACCGAAGGCCGCATCGCGGTAGAGGTGTTTCCGAATGAAAGCCTTGGCAAGGAAATCGACCTGATCAACGGCATGCAGCTGGGCACGGTCGACATGACGATCACCGGCGAGAGCCTGCAGAACTGGGCGCCCATGGCGGCCCTGCTGGCGGTGCCGTACGCCTATAAGTCTCTGGATCACATGGATGAAGTCGCCAGCGGCGAGATCGGTGACCAGATCAAGGCAGAGATCATCGAGAAGGTGCAGATCCGGCCCGTCACGCATTTCGCACGTGGCCCGCGCAACCTGACCTCCAACCGGCCGATCACCTCGCCGGATGATCTGAACGGCCTGAAGATGCGCGTGCCGAACGTGCCGCTTTTCATCGATGTCTGGAAGGCGCTTGGCGCGAATCCCGGCCCGATGGCGTTCTCCGAAGTGTTCACCTCGCTGCAGAACGGCACCATCGAGGCGCAGGAAAACCCGCTTGCGCTGATCCGCTCGGCCAGCTTCAACGAGGTCCAGAGCCACGTCAACATGACAGAGCATGTGCGCAGCTGGATTTATCTGACCATTGCGGAAAGCACATGGGCAAAGCTGAGCGAAGAAGATCAGGCCGCCGTGATGGAGGCCGCGTCGCGTGCGCAGGCCTATGAGCGCGAGCTGTTCAACGAAAGCATCGCCGCTGACCGCGCCTATCTGGAGGAAAACGGCATGACCTTCGTCGAAGTTGACGGTGCCGCATTCCAGGCGAAAGCCAAGGATGCCGTGCTGGCCAATGTCAGCGACGAGATCAAGCCGATCGTCGAAAGCCTGTTCGCCGAATAAGCGATACCGACGCAGCTACATCAACGGCGTCGCCCCGCGCGGGCGGCGCCCTTCCTTTCAGCCTTGGGGGCCTTGGTGAAACGCGCAGACCACCTAATTCAATTCATCGTGCTGCTTGCCCGGATCGGGGCGGGGGTCTCCTTTGCGGTGCTGATCGGGACCGTTCTGATCCAGGTGGTCGGCCGGTTCATCGGCAGCTCTCCGGTCTGGACAGAAGAGCTGACCCGTTATGCCTTGCTGTTCTCGGCCGCCTTCGGGGCGGGGCTTTCTTTCCGCACCGGCGATCTGGTGAATGTCGACGTGATCTGCGAGGCATTGCCGGGCAGGGCGCCCTGGGTGCTGCGCTTGTTCGCGGCCATCGTGACCGCCGGGCTGGCGATCTACCTGCTGCCGCATGCGTGGAAATATGTCTCCATCGGCAAGATGCAGACCGCCCCGGCGCTGGGGATCAAGATGCATTACGTGCATTTCACCGTCTGGCTGATGCTGGCACTTCTGGCGGTTTTCGCCAGCCTGCGCGTCCTCGGAATGCTGACAGGCACCGAAGACGGCAAACCCCGCAAACCCGAAGAGGACTGAGCAATGGAAGTCACTGTATTGTTTCTGGTCTTCGTCGGCGGGCTGATCGCAGGTGTTCCCGTGGCGATCACGCTTGGCGTCTCGTCGCTGGCCTATCTGCTGCTGGCGGGTATCCCGCCGGTGGTCATGCCGCAGAAGATGTATGCCGGCATGGATGTCTTCGTGCTGCTGTCGATCCCGGGCTTCGTCCTTGCCGGCAACCTGATGAATCAGGGAGGCATAACCGAGCGGATCATCCGCTTTGCCAACTCTCTTGTGGGTTGGATCCGGGGTGGCTTGGGCCTGACCAATATCGCCGCCTCGATGCTCTTTGGCGGGATCACGGGGACGGCCGTGGCGGATGCGGCCTCTATCGGTGGCGTGATGATCCCGGGGATGAAGAAAGCGGGCTATCCTGCTGATTTTTCGGCCGCAGTCACCGCTGCGTCTTCGACTGTCGGCCCGATCATCCCACCCTCTGTCCCGATGATCATCGTCGGCGCACTCTCTGGCATCTCGGTTGGCAAGATGTTCCTTGCGGGCGCCGTGCCGGGTATCCTGATGGGGCTGGCGATGATGGTGACGTGCTTTGTCATCTCGGCCCGCCGCGATTTCCCGCGCCAGCCCTGGCAGGGCGCGGGCGAGGTTGTGCGGTCTTTCGGGGGCGCTTTCTGGGCGCTGGCGATGACCTTCCTGATCATCTACGGCCTGCTGTCAGGTCTTGCCACGCCAACGGAAACCGCCGTGGTGGCCTCGGTCTATGCTTTCATGGTGGGTGCGTTCATCTACCGCGAGCTGAAAGTCTCCAAGCTGCCGGGCATCGTGGTCGACAGTGCCGTATCTGCGGCCGGTATCCTCGCGCTGGTGGGGTTTGCCAATGTTTTCGGCTGGATCCTCGTGTCGGAACACATCCCGCAGGCGATAGCCGAGGGCGTGCTGTCCCTGACCGACAACAAGTTCATGGTGATCCTGATCATCAACTTGCTGCTTTTGTTCGTCGGCATGTTCATGGAGACGATCGCGGCGCTGATCATCCTGTTCGTCCCGCTTCTGTCTTTGGCGCAGGCGGTGGGGATCGACCCGCTTCACTTCGCGACCTTCGCGGTGCTGAACCTGATGATCGGCCTGACAACACCGCCGGTGGGCGTCTGCCTTTTTGTCTGTGCGGGGATCGCACGTTTGCCCCTTGCCCCCGTGGTCGTGGCAATCCTGCCTTTCCTTGCGACGAATATCCTGGTCCTGCTGGCGGTCAGCTACATCCCGGCACTGGCCACATGGCTGCCTTCGGTGCTGATCCCCTGAGCCACAAATACTTACAGCGTGACGTGAGAGCCGCTCTGTAAGTCACTCGACTGGATCGGTAATATTCAGTCGGAGCTTGCGTCCAGCGCGGCGACAATCGGCAGGAAGTCCGGCGCTTTCAGGCTGGCCCCACCGACCAGAGCACCATCGACGTTGGAGACGGCAAAGATTTCGGCCGCGTTGGAGGCCTTGACCGACCCGCCGTAAAGAATACGGACCGAGCGCCCGATGCCCGCGCCAAACCGACGTTCCAGCCGCGTACGGATAAAATCATGCACCTCGCCGATCTGGTCGGTGGTGGGCACCTTGCCCGTGCCGATGGCCCAGATGGGTTCGTAGGCGATCACAAGGTTATGGCCAGTCGCATTGTCCGGAACAGAGCCGGACAGTTGCCCGCCGATGATATCAAGCGTGTTCGACGCTTCGCGCTCAGCCAGGCTCTCGCCCACGCAGACGACGGCGATCAGGTCGGCGTCAAAGGCCGCACGCGCCTTGGCCCGGATTTCATCGTCATGCTCGTCGTGATCCTGACGCCGTTCGGAATGGCCAAGGATGACATGGCTCGCACCTGCATCGGCCAGCATCGCGGCAGAAATATCGCCGGTATGTGCGCCAGAGACCTCTGGATGACAGTCCTGACCACCGACGGCGACGGGCTTGCCCTGCACAGTTTCGGCAGCCCGCGACAACAGCGTGGCAGGCGGACAGATCAACACATCGCAGTTTACTTCGGGACCGCTGGCAATTGCGGCCAGTTCGTCCAGTGCTGCGGCACTGCCGTTCATCTTCCAATTTCCGGCGGCGAGTTTGCGTCTCATGTCAGTCCCCTTCATGCGGTTTGGCGCATCATGGCGGGCTGAGTGGGGCCGTCAAGCCCAACCGGCACACGCCTTTGACGGGGCATTGCAAAACGGGGGCGTGCGGCTTTGGGAGGCGTTTACCGGGAGGTGGTAATCGCGTCCGGATCAAGCTCTTCAACATCCTTGAACTTGATGGACTCGCCGCATCCGCAGGCATCGGCCACGTTTGGATTGTTGAAACGGAAACCCGACTCCAGCAGCGAGGTTTCGTAGTCGATCTCTGTGCCGAACAGGAACATCTGCGCCATCGGGGCGATCATCACGCAGGCACCATCCTGAGTGACGACCTCGTCATTCGGATCGGCCTGATCGACATATTCCATCGTGTATTCCATGCCCGCACAGCCACCTTTCTTGATGCCGATGCGCAGGCCCGCGCGGCCTTCCTTTTCCATCAGACGTGTAATCTGGCGGATGGCGCCGGGCGTCATGGAAATGGGGGATTTTCCGGGAATGCCGAACATGTCGCGTAACTCCTTGCCTCGACCCGAAGATAGGCCCCGGCATCTGCTTTCTCAAGGGATGTCACAGCAATGCGCCCTGTCGCAGAGCGCATGGCTAAATCACATGAAGCCCAGTTCCAGCCGTGCTTCGTCGGACATCATTTCCATACCCCAGGGTGGTTCCCAGGTCAGATCCACATCAACCTGTTTGACGCCCGCCAGCGGTTCCACCGCGTCGGCGATCCATCCCGGCATCTCTCCGGCCACGGGGCAACCGGGCGCGGTCAGCGTCATGACGATGCGGACCTCGTTCTCGGGGCTGATGTCGATCGTGTAGACCAACCCGAGATCATAGATGTTCACAGGAATTTCCGGATCATAGACCGTGCGGCACGCCTCGACCACGCTGTCGTAAAGCGGATGATCGGTGCTGGACGGCTCGATCAGCGGCGTGCCCTCCATGGGCGTTTGCACTTCGTTCATTGGGGTATCCTGTCATTTCCTGACCAAACATATAGGAAATGGCAGGCGCGGGGTAAAGGGGCGGCGCGCAAGAACCGACGCGTCATTTTGCGGCGGAGGCATTCTTGCAGGCAGTGTTTTCCGGCTTATGACCCCAACCATACCCGCCAAGGGAGACGGGGTCACCTCTGGTTCCGCCCAACTTGCGGGCCGGGTGCTTCTCCATCAAGGGTGGGTCAGTCCGGCGCCTTGGGGGCCGCCTTGCGTCGTCTGACCGGGGCCGGGCGCGCGCGTTCTTCGATACTGTCGTAAAGAAGCCCGGTAATGTTCTTTTTCGAGGCTTTTTCGATGCCTTCAAGGCCCGGCGAGGAATTGACCTCAAGGACTTTCGGCCCGGTGTCAGATCTCAGCAGGTCCACGCCCGCAAGGCCAAGTTGGAAAGCGCGCGCGGCGCGAACGGCCGTTTCGCGTTCCTGGCGGGTGATCTTCACCGGTGCGGCGCTGCCGCCGCGATGCAGGTTTGACCGGAAATCACCGTCCGCCCCGGTGCGTTTCATCGAGGCCACGACCTTGCCTGCGATCACAAGGCAGCGAATATCCTCGCCTGCGGATTCCTTGACGAATTGCTGAACAAGGAAGTTGGCGCGCAGGCCGCGAAACGCATCAATCACGGATTCGGCGGCTTTCTTTGTTTCCGCCAGAACCACCCCTTTTCCTTGCGTGGATTCCAGCAGCTTCACAATCAGCGGCGCTTGCCCGACAAGACCGATAAGGTTCGACGTGTCCTTGGGGCTTGCGGCGAAAGCGGTGGTCGGCATGCCGATTTTTTGCGAGGCGAGAACCTGATGGGCGTGCAGCTTGTCGCGGCTGGCTGTGATCCCTGCGGCGCCGTTCACGCAATAAGTGCCGATGGTTTCGAATTGCCGGATCACCGCCGTGCCATAGGGCGTGATGGAGGCCCCGATGCGCGGGATCACCGCGTCATACCGGGGCAGGCGTTTTCCGTCGTAATGGACCTCGGGGGCAAGCTGGTTGATCGCCATATAGCAACGCGTCGTGTCGATCACCTCGACAGTGTGGCCGCGCTTTTCACCTTCTTCGACAAGGCGCCGGGTGGAGTAATTGTCCTCGCGGCTGAGCACAGCGATGCGCAAGGCACGGTTCGGTGCGGATTTGCGCACCTTCGTGGAATGGTAGACATCATAGTTGAGCTCCGGCTGAAAAAACCGGTCGGTCGCCATGATCTGGATATGGTCCTTGAGCGCCTGCCGTCCCAGCAACATGCGGCTTGCCATGTTGGCACGGTTTGTCAGCGTGATCTCGATATCCCAGCTTTCGCCGCCCACGGTCATGGGCGAGGAGATGACGTAGCGCGGTTCCGTCTCGCCATTCGACGAGGTCACATCGCGCCGGTCTATGATCTCGGCGGAGCAGGGGATGATCAGATCCTCGCGGCCCGGAATCGGGTGAACGGTGAAACGCACCTTCGGCCGTGTGACAGGACCGAAGGTTTCGATATCAAAGGCATGCAGAGCAGAGGTGCGTGCGCCGGTATCGACCTTTACCCGCAGCGACGGCAGGCCCAGATCCGGCAGGGATACCCATTCTTCCCACCCGAAGATCAACGTTTCTGTCATTGCGGTGATCCTCTGATCCGACATGTACCTTGGTTGCCTATCAAGCCGGACCTCCCCCCGCAAGGCGGCGCGATCTGTGTCTGGGGACTTGGCAAGCCTTTCGAGTTGCTGCAAAGGAGGCGCATGACGCGTTTTTCCTTTTCCCTCGACGCCACTGATGGCGCGGCCCGGACGGGTGTAATCTCGACGCCGCGCGGCGATATCCGAACGCCTGCCTTCATGCCTGTGGGCACGGCGGCCACCGTGAAGGCGATGATGCCGGAATCGGTGCGCGCCACCGGGGCGGATATTCTGCTGGGCAACACTTATCACCTGATGCTGCGCCCCGGCGCCGAACGGATCGCAGGGCTTGGCGGGTTGCACCGGTTCATGAACTGGGACCGTCCGATCCTGACGGATTCCGGCGGGTTCCAGGTGATGAGCCTGGCCGAATTGCGCAAGCTGACCGAAAAGGGCGTGACCTTTCGCAGCCATATCGACGGCTCCAAGCACGAGCTGACGCCGGAACGGTCGATGGAGATCCAGAAGCTGCTGGGCTCTGACATCGTGATGTGTTTCGACGAATGCCCGGCTTTGCCAGCCGATGATGCGCGCGTTGCCGAAAGCATGCGCCTTTCCATGCGGTGGGCAGAGCGGTCGAAGCAGGCATTTGGCGATCGTCCGGGCCATGCGTTGTTTGGCATCATGCAGGGCGGTGTCACCCAGCATTTGCGGGAAGAAAGCGCCGAGGCCCTCAAGGCCATCGGCTTTGACGGCTACGCTGTCGGCGGTCTGGCCGTGGGCGAGGGGCAGGAAGCGATGTTCGGCGTTCTGGATTACGCGCCGGGCATGCTGCCGCAGGACAAGCCGCGCTACCTCATGGGCGTGGGCAAGCCGGATGACATTGTGGGCGCGGTCAAGCGCGGCATCGACATGATGGATTGCGTGCTGCCGTCACGCTCTGGCCGGACGGGTCAGGCCTGGACCCGCCGCGGGCAGGTCAACATCAAGAACGCGCGCCATGCCGATGATCCCCGCCCGCTGGACGAGCATTGCAGCTGCCCCGCCTGCCGGGGGTATTCGCGCGCCTATCTGCACCATGTCTTCCGGGCGCAGGAGATGATCTCTGGCATGCTGCTGACCTGGCATAACCTGCATTACTATCAGGAAATCATGCAGGGCATGCGGGATGCCATTGCTGAAGGCCGGTTTGCCGATTGGGAAGCCGAATTCCACCGCCAGCGCGAGATGGGCGATATCGAAAAGCTCTAGCCGCTTTGGCTGAGGCCAACAGAGATCTTCGAAGGGTAGGGGGCGCGTTTGATGTCCCTGCCGGACCCTGCAGGATAGGACGCCGGCTTTTTCCGTTCGGTCGGGCCGTTTGGGCCATGCATCCTGCGGCAAATCTGCGGCAATGATCGGACCCGGCAGCAGCACCGATGAGCTTACCCGGACAGAGGCGCTGCCTCCGCCAACGCGGCACGTATCGTCGGCGAGTTCCAGAACGGCTGATAAGGAACGCCGATGGTTCAAAGATTTGCGTCTGCATGGCTGTTTTCCCTGCCGTTGCGACCGCAAAATTTTAACCTGTCAAAACCCTCGGCACGCATTGGCGTCAGGTAAAGCGACCGTGCAAACCGACGCTTAAACTCTCGCCACATCTGGCAAGCCCTTAAGATGATTTGTTTTCTTTCCTCCGGCTGCCCCTTGGCGCCGGGTGTTGCCGTTTTTTTGCGCGTTACCCACAATTGCGTGGTTGCGGTCCCCGTGTCGCGCGGTCATTCTGGCGTGAAAACGTGGAGACGGTTGAAAAGGGGGGCATCGCGCCCCAAATCTTGAGACCAGACAGGAGACGGGCAGCGCTGCCGAGATACGGGGCCGGACCGTCTTGCCAATAATAAGGAATGAGCATGCAACAGCCTCTCAACGCATCCTATCCAGTGCTGCCGCTGCGCGATATCGTGGTATTCCCCCACATGATCGTGCCGCTGTTCGTGGGCCGGGAGAAATCGGTTCGCGCATTGGAAGAGGTGATGGCGGACGACAAGCAGATCCTGCTGTCCAGCCAGATCGACCCCTCGGTTGACGATCCCGAAAGCGACGGAATTTTCCGCACGGGTGTGCTTGCCAACGTGCTGCAACTGCTGAAACTGCCCGACGGCACCGTCAAGGTGCTGGTCGAAGGACAGGCGCGGGTGCGCATCACCGACTATATCGAAAATGACGATTTCTTCGAGGCTTCGGCAGAGTATCTGACCGAAATCCCCGGCGATACGGCCGCGATTGCCGCGTTGCTGCGCACGGTGGGCGACGAGTTCGAACGCTATGCCAAGGTCAAGAAGAACATCCCCGAAGAAGCGCTGAGCGCGGTGTCGGACACGACCGAACCCGCCAAGCTGGCCGATCTTGTGGCCGGTCATCTGGGCATCGAGGTGGAGCAGAAGCAGGAGCTTCTGGAAACCCTGTCCGTCAGCGAACGGCTGGAGAAGGTCTATGGCCTGATGCAGGGCGAAATGTCCGTTCTGCAGGTCGAGAAAAAGATCAAGACCCGCGTCAAGAGCCAGATGGAGCGGACCCAGCGCGAGTACTATCTGAATGAGCAGATGAAGGCCATTCAGAAGGAACTTGGCGACGGCGAGGAAGGCCAGAACGAGGTTGCCGAACTGGAAGAGCGGGTTGCCAAGACCAAGCTGTCCAACGAGGCGCGCGAAAAGGCCGATGCCGAGATCAAGAAGCTGAAAAACATGTCGCCGATGTCCGCAGAGGCCACGGTGGTGCGCAACTATCTTGACTGGATGCTGTCGATCCCGTGGGGCGTGAAATCCCGCGTGAAGAAAGATCTGGGTCGGGCACAGAAGGTGCTGGATGACGATCACTACAGCCTCGACAAGGTCAAGGAACGGATTGTCGAATATCTTGCGGTGCAGCAGCGCTCCAAGAAGCTGAAAGGCCCGATCATGTGCCTTGTCGGCCCTCCGGGTGTGGGTAAGACCTCGCTTGGCAAATCGGTTGCGAAGGCCACGGGGCGCGAGTTTATCCGCATCAGCCTTGGCGGCGTGCGTGACGAATCCGAGATCCGCGGCCACCGCCGGACCTATATCGGGTCCATGCCCGGCAAGATCATCCAGGCGCTGAAAAAGGCCAAGACGACGAACCCGCTGATCCTGCTCGACGAGATCGACAAGATGGGCCAGGATTTCCGTGGCGACCCTGCCTCGGCGATGCTGGAAGTGCTTGATCCCGAACAGAATTCGACCTTCATGGATCACTATCTTGAGGTCGAATACGACCTGAGCAACGTGATGTTCATCACCACGTCGAACAGCTACAACATGCCGGGTCCGCTGCTTGACCGGATGGAGATCATTCCGCTGTCGGGCTACACCGAGGATGAAAAGCTGGAGATCGCCAAGCGTCACCTGCTGTCCAAACAGGTCAAGAACCACGGCCTGAAGAAGGACGAGTTCGAGGTCACGGATGGTGCGATCACCGACATCGTGCGCTACTACACGCGTGAAGCGGGCGTGCGGAACCTTGAGCGGGAGCTGGCAAAGCTGGCGCGCAAGGCGGTTACGAAGATCGTCAAAGGCGAGACCGACAAGGTTGTCGTGACGTCCGACAATCTCGACGACTTCCTTGGGGTGCGCAAGCATCGCTACGGCCTGACCGAAGAACAGCATCAGGTCGGTGTCGTGACCGGGCTGGCCTATACCTCTGTCGGCGGCGATCTGCTGCATATCGAGGCGTTGCGACTGCCGGGCAAGGGCCGGATGAAGACCACGGGCAAGCTGGGCGACGTGATGAAGGAATCGATCGATGCGGCGTCGAGCTATGTACGCTCGATCAGTCCGCAGATCGGGATCAAACCGCCGCGGTTCGAGAAGTGGGATATCCACGTGCACGTCCCCGATGGGGCCACGCCGAAGGACGGGCCGTCGGCCGGTCTGGCGATGGTCACGTCCATCGTGTCAGTGCTGACAGGTATTCCTGTTCGCAAGGATATCGCCATGACGGGCGAGGTGAGCTTGCGCGGCAATGCGATGCCAATCGGCGGGTTGAAGGAAAAGCTGCTCGCGGCGCTGCGTGGCGGGGTCAAGACCGTTCTCATCCCTGAAGAGAACGAGAAGGATCTGGCCGAGCTGCCTGACAATGTGAAGAGCGGGCTGGAGATCATCCCCGTGAGCCACGTGTCGCAAGTGCTTGAAAAGGCGCTGATCCGCAAGCCCGAGCCCATCGAGTGGGACGAGGCTGCCGAAGAAGCGGCGACCGCTGCCTTGCCCGTTGGTGAGGGTGGAACGCAGGCCACCGCGCATTAAGTCGGCAAGACCGATGTGAAGTCACAAAGGGGGGCACTGCGCCCCCCTTTTTCGTGGCAGCTGCCGTGCAATTTTCGCTCATGGCGGGGGCATTCCAAACCAGCTCTGGCATGGGGGCGCAAGATGTGTAACCCTTTCAACTCAACGCAGTGGCTGATCGCCCCAGCCAAGTTCGCCCCCAGCCAAGTAGAGGTAGCCAGAGCATCATGGCAGTAACGAGAAAAACCAGTACGACCACCCCCAGAACAACCAAATCAACCAAGGCAAAGACACCGGACTCGGCGGCGCCAAAGCCAGAAGCAAGCAAGCCCGTGGTGACCAAACCGGCCCAGGTGGCGGACACTGCCGGGTCTTCCGGTCTGAGTGCGGCGCCGGACGCATCCCTGGTGTTGCGCAAGAAAGAGCTGATTGATCTGGTTGTCGAGCGGTGCCCCGTCAAGAAACGCGACGCCAAGCCCGCGATCGAGGCGGCACTGGCCGTTCTGGGCGAAGCGCTGAGCAAGGGGCGTGAGGTCAACATCCCGCCTTTGGGAAAGATCAAGGTCAAGCGCAGCAAACGGGTCGGGAACGCGCAGATTTCGACGCTTCATCTGCGTCAGGCCGACAGGCCGACAGCAACTGCCGACGACCCTCTTGCACAGACCGAAGAGTAGCGGTAATAGGCGGCGCAATGGGTGATTAGCTCAGTGGTAGAGCGCTTCGTTCACATCGAAGATGTCAGGGGTTCAAATCCCTTATCACCCACCATTTCCCTTTTTCCGATGGCCAGTTCGCCTTTGCCGGGCGCGCGGACTGTTGGCACGCACACGCCACCGATACACGCCGCCGGGTCGTCGTCTGGGTTGGGTTAGACCGCAGCTTGAAAGCTGCCTATGCGACAGGCTGCGGCGGCAGCACGGCCCCCTGACATCTGCACCCCGTGCAAGCCGTGACTGACGGCTTGATCGCGGTCACTTAGGCTGACCCCTTGAGTTGCATTCCGCCGGGCGCATTCAACTCATATTGAGAATTTATATAAATTGATGTATGCTGACCCATCTCTCTGACACAGGGAGGTATTGAAGATCAGACGATTGTTTCCACTTGGGCCCGCATTATTTGGCCTGCTTATTACCGGCCTTTTTTCGGGCCGATCCGCCTTTGCGGAACCGCAGATCTGGCAACTGTCCCCACCGGCAATTTCGTTCGCGGAATGCATCGGGGAAGGCGTGCCTGATGACCGGTTTGCGCAAGGCAACGCTCAGAGGCGTGCACTGTCATCAAACTGCACAGGAGGCCAGAACATGGCTGACGAAGACACCGAAACCCGAGAACCAGACGCAACCGAGTCGGCCTCGCAGGCCAATGCCGGTCAGGCGAAGGAACCCAGCGAGGCCGTCCCTGTCGAGGAGGTGGCCAAGCCCGATTTCGACAGGCTCAACGAGGCGATATCGGAAAGGCGCAAGCAGGCAGGACCGGACTTTCCTGAAATCCCGCCCGCCGAGGCGCTTCGCGAACTGGACGACAGCGACACCGAAGACACGGACCCGACCGACCCCTCCTAATTTCCGGCCGGTCTCCAGGCCCTTGTATTTTCAATGGAGGCTCATATGCCCAAAGATATTGTTATCACGCGCAATGTCGCGCTCAACGACACCGCCACTTCCGGCGCTACGTCCCAGGTGGGCGAGCCGTCTGTAGCAAGCAACGGCAGTAGGCTGTTCGTAACGGGGAACTGGTACGCCAGCAGATCCACCGATAATGGCGGCAGCTTTACCTATGTCGATCCCTACAACACCACGCCCTCGGCTGCGGGGGGCTTTTGTTGCGATCAGCTGACACTGTATGATCCCCGGCGCAGGATCTGGATCTGGATCCTGCAATATATCAAGACAAGCTCCGGTTCGAACGTGTTCCGCATCGCGATTTCGCGCGATGGCAGTTTTCCGGCGAACAGCTGGTACTGGTGGGACATCGCCCCCACGACCCTGAACAGGGACTGGGATGACGTCTGGTTCGACTATCCAGACGCGGCAATGTCGGCGGGCAACCTTTATGTCACGTTCAACGTCTTCAACAACGCCTCGCAATGGCAACGCGCGGTGGTCATGCGCTTTCCGCTCGACACGCTGGCCAGTGGCGGCAGCCTTGGTTTCGGGTGGTGGAGCACGACGAATAACGGCTCGCTCCGGCTGACCCAGCAGGCGAACCCGACCGGCAACATGTATTTCGGCAGCCATAACAGCGGTTCGCAAATGCGGCTATTCTACTGGCCGGACGGGTCGAACAACATCAGCAACTGGAACATCAACGTCAACTCATGGAGCGGGGCGATCTCCTCTACCGCGCCCAATGCCGTGGACTGGCTGGGCCGCTGCGACAGCCGTATCACGGGGGCGAGCCTTGGCGGCGGCCGCATCACCTTCATGTGGACGGCCGGGGCGGGCAATAACCGGCCCCATGCCTATTGCCGCGTCGTGCGCATCAACGAAGGCACCAAGGCGGTGATCGATCAGCCCGACCTGTGGTCGAACCAGCGCGCCTGGGCCTATCCCGCGATCTGCTACAACAGTTCCGGCACGCTTGGGATGACGAGTTTCTACGGCGGTGCCGGGCGCAATCCGGGCCATGTCGTGGGGGCCTACGATTCAGGCTCTGGCAATTGGGTGACGCGCTATTCCCGGCTGGGATCGGATTCTCCGAACCTGCCGAAATGGGGGGATTACCTGAACTGCCGCGCGGATGTGCCTTCAACGGGCAGTTGGGTCGCTTCCGGCTATACGCAGGAAGGCGGCGAGACGCGCAACGAGATCCTGCCGCGCGTCGTGCGCTTTGGCTATGTGGACACCATGCCCGTGCGCCGTGTCATCAACAACTTCGGCTATGATGCCGGTGGCTGGCGCGTTGACAAGCATCCCCGCATGCTGGCTGACACAACCGGGGATGGCATGGATGACGTTGTGGGCTTTGGCAATGCCGGTGTCTATGTCTCGCGCGCTACGGGCAATGGCAACTTCGCCGCTCCGGTGCGTGTCGTCGATAATTTCGGATACAACGCAGGCGGGTGGCGCGAAGGTATGCATCCGCGCATGATGGCCGATACAAATGGTGACGGGCGGGCGGATATCGTGGGCTTTGGCAATGCCGGTGTTTACGTCTCGCGCGCCAATTCCAACGGCACCTTTGGCGCGGTGACACGTGTGGTCAACAATTTCGGCTACAATGCCGGCGGCTGGCGGGTGGACAAACATCCGCGCATGATGGCCGACACGAATGGCGACGGGCGTGCAGACATCGTGGGCTTTGGCAATGCCGGTGTTTACGTGTCCCGTGCAGGCTCGGGCGGTAGCTATGGCGCGGTGACGCGCGTCGTGGATAACTTCGGTTATACTGCCGGCGGCTGGCGCGTGGACAAACATCCGCGCATAATGGCCGACACGACCGGGGACGGGCGCGCAGATATCGTGGGGTTCGGCAATGCGGGCGTCTATGTGTCCGTGGCGCAAAGCGACGGATCCTACGCAGCACCTGTCCGCGTGGTCAACAATTTCGGCTATGATGCGGGCGGCTGGCGTGTGGACCGGCATCCGCGCTTCATGGCTGATGTGACCGGGGACGGGCGCGCAGATATCGTGGGCTTCGGCAATGCGGGCGTCTATGTCTCACTGGCGCAATCCAATGGCACATTCTCCAACCCGATCTTCGGCGTGGCCAATTTCGGCTACAATGCGGGCGGCTGGCGCGTCGGCATGCATCCACGCTTCCTGGCCGACACGACCGGGGACGGGCGTGCCGATATCGTAGGCTTCGGCAATGCCGGGGTGTATGTCTCGACCTCTCGCGGGGATGGCACGTTCAACAACCCGGTCCGCGTGGTGGACAATTTCGGCTACAATGCCGGAGGCTGGCGCGTCGAGAAACACCCGCGGTTCTTGGCCGACATCACCGGCAACAACAAATCCGACATCGTGGGCTTCGGCAATGCCGGGGTTTATGTCGCGCTGTTCTCGTGACCTTTACGCCCTCTCCGGGCTTTCGTTCGGGGAGGGTGCCTTCGTTTATTCCTTTTATTGATTGTTCACCACATGACCAGACATAGCGCCCTCGCGAGCTTTTTCGCGATCTTGCTGGCGGATTTTACCGTGCGCACGGCCTATTTGGCGGGCAAGTCGCCGCTGTTGCCCGTGTTCGCTGACGAGCTGGGGGCGAACGACATCCTGCTTGGCGCGATCGTGTCAATCTCGACCCTGACCGGGTTACTGGCAAAACCGCTGTTCGGCTTTCTGTCGGACAAGCAGGGGCGCTGGATCTGGCTGCTGATCGGAACAACGCTTTTTGCTGTCACGCCGCTGCTTTATCTGTGGGTGACCACCACGTCGCAGCTGGTTGGGCTGCGCCTCGTACATGGGCTCGCGACGGCAATCTACGGGCCGGTGACGCTGGCTTTTGTGGCCGGGATCGACAAACGCCCGAGGGCCGAATGGTTCGGCTGGTTCGAGTTCGGGCGCACAGGCGGATCGATCCTCGGGCCGCTGATAGCCGGTCTGCTGCTGGGCGTTCTCGGGCCCGCGCAGGTCTATGCGGCGACCAGCCTCATCGCGCTGATTGCTTTCGTGCCGATCTTCTTTCTGCGCGGATCGCCAGAGGCGGCGCCCATCCGGCGGGGCTTGCCTCAGGTCGGGCTGGGCATGTTGCGCAACCGCCCGTTGGTGACCTTCGGACTTGTCGAGATGACGTCGCGGATGGGGGTTTACGCCGTGAAGGTGTTCCTGCCGCTGATGATCCTCACGCGTGGCGGATCACCGTTGGAGGCCGGGCTCTTTTTGTCGGTGCAAGAGGCAAGCTCTGCCGCGGTGCGGCCCTTTATCGGGCGGCTGGCTGACAGGTACGACGCGCATGAGGCTGCTGCGGTCTGTGGATTGGTGATGCTGGCGGTTGCCTTGGCCCTGATTCCCGTTGCCGTGCAGTCCGATCAGCTTTTCGTCGCGGCGCTTTGCATCGGGGCGGGCAACGGGATCTACCTGCCCGCAGGCTATGCCCTGATCGCAAGGGCGGCCGGACAGGACAGTTCCGGCACCGCCTTTGGTGTCGTGGGCGCGCTGCGAAACGCGGGAAAGCTGCTGGGGCCGGTCGCGGGCGGGACGTTGCTTTACGCGTTTTCGGTCAGCCAGGCCTTCTTTGCGCTCAGCGTTCTGCCGTTGATAGCGATGTTGCTGCTTGTCGGTCGGCAGAGGCGCGCGCAATCGGTGCCCCAGTGACGCCGCGGGGCTCCATCCGGCCTATTCCGCCGCAGCCATATGCTGGTTCGCGTCGTCATCCTTCAACCACTTTTCGATGGCGCGCAGGCGGCTGCGAGCGACCGGCACGACGGTCTCGTCTTCGAGGATCAGGACATGCCGTTGTCCGTCGCGATCCAGCCGGGGTTTGGCGCTTCGCGAGACCCACCAGGACCTGTGCGGCTGAATGCCGTCCTGAGGCTCTGTTTGCGCCACAAAATCGCTCAGCCGGGCGCGGTGCAGAATGTGGCTGTCTTCTAGCTGTATCCTGATGAAATGCTCCTGCGCTGCGACATGCAGGATGCGGCAGACTTCCAGCCGTTGCGTGCCAACCGACACGCAGCGCGGCTTTTGCAGAAGCGCCCGTGCCTTGGCAGAGGTGGTCTGCTCTTTGACCTTTGGCAGGACGAACCGCGAATAGATCGTCTCCATCGGGTGGACGGTCAGCAAGAGTGTCAGGAACCTCGTGGGCGCGAAGACATGACTCTCGCTGCCCGTCAACGCGTCCCCCACCGCTTGCGCCAAACCCACGCTGGGCACGAGCGTCAGCACGCAAAGCACCGGCATTGGCATCGGGATGCGGACAAACCGTGATTGCAAAAGCGCCACCGTCAGCAATGCCGGAGGATAGAGCGCAATATATGTGGCGAATCCCACGACCCAGAACAGCACCGCGACCGAGAGCGGGTAGCTGTCCAAAACGCCCGGCGCATCCGTCGCAAGCAGGATGAGCGCACATAACACGTAGTAGAGCAGGGTGGAGCGATGCAGCAAATGGTCGGGCACATCATTCAACTTTACGTCGAACCGCCGACCAAGAGTGTCCATCAGGTCGACATCCAGGTCGTTTCTTTTTGAATTCTTGGTCACTTAATACACCTACGGCGCTCTGGCGAAACGCTTTCCTGTTAACGATTCTAGTCACTGGAGAAGGTGAAGTGCAATGGCTGGCACCGTCAGTTTCCGATCAACTGTCGCCATTTCGCGTCACTATTTGCCCCGCAATCAGGTTGGCGATAGCCCGATGGTTCTGTGTCGCGACGAATGGTGGCGGCGCTTTTTCGCGGGCTTGAAAAAATGCACCAATAATCGAACGGAAAGCGCTTGACGGTTGGCAGGCTGGGCCATAGAAGACCGCTCACGCCCAAGGTTCGGGTGTGCAGCGAGCGGTTGTAGCTCAGATGGTTAGAGTACCGGCCTGTCACGCCGGGGGTCGCGGGTTCGAGCCCCGTCAACCGCGCCACCGCTGCAAGAACGAACCAGGGGTCAGGTCCACAACCAGGATGGTTCGAGGGCTGATTAAAATGCGCGGTTGTAGCTCAGTTGGTTAGAGTACCGGCCTGTCACGCCGGGGGTCGCGGGTTCGAGCCCCGTCAACCGCGCCACTTCTTCTTCAAAAAAATCCTGAAATGCTTGGTATCCGCGTGGAACTCTTCCGCGTGGAATGGGTTGTCCCTGCATGAAGGGACATCAGGACATCGCAGGTATCGATCGTTTCGGAATGCGGTTTTCGGAAGGGGACCGTGCGGACAACGAAAAAGGCGCCCCGAGGGACGCCTTCGCGATGGAACCGGTATATGGCGCAATGCCTGACGGCTTAGCGACCCCAGGTGCGGACGGGGCCGCAGTCCATGTGGACGAAATCGGATTTGGAGTAGCGACCGACGCCGCCTGCGCGACACGCCGCAGCGGCTCTGGCCATCTGGCTGACCGACCGAGAGCCCAGCCGCAGATCAGCGGCCTGACCCTTGAGGTGAAGCGAGTTCTTCGCCACGCCGGAGGACCGGGCCCGCAGCATCGCGTTGGTTTTGGGGCTGCGATACCCGGACAGGAGCATATAGGGCTCGCTCACATCCAGAAGGTTATGGGAGGCCGCCATGATGTCGATGGTGCGCAGGTCGATCTGCTTGACGTCATTGGTCCGCCAGTCGCGCATGAAGTGGTACACTTCCTTGACGGCGTCAGCGATATATTTGCCTTCGATCCAGTAGATCATGTCCAGCCGTTCGCCCGTGCGGCCCGAATACATCCGAATTCTGCGAATGTCGCCGCTTCCGCGCAAAAACCCTGCCGCGTTGGAGAAGGTTGGTGCCGCTGTGACCATTGTTGCAGCGAATGCACCGAGAAGGTGCCGCCGCGTTACTCCGCGAGTGCTTATGTCAGTCATGTGTACTAGCGCCTGTCCCGTCGCTCATTATACCGAATGACCGCGTCGTTGCACGGCCTATGAAGTGACATCCCCGTCCGTGTTATTGCATACTCTGATTCGACCACCAAGGCCGTTTTGGGTTGCTTCCAAAGGATCAAGGAATTTGAGCGATTTTTTGCTGAAAATGGTAAAGATGTTACTAACTTGCATGCCGGAGGGTGCCGTGCCGCATCAGAAGGCGGAAATCTCGCCGGATTTTACCGAATGTGAATAGACTTGAAGAGATTGATGGAAGACACCCGCTTAAGCTACTTAAGCGTTTTTATACGAGGGTTTGTATGATCAGTAATCTGCGTCTTTCGAATGGTTTGCGACTGCGGTTGCTGGTGGCGGCCCTGCTGTCGTTTGGTTGGATGACGGCTGCGTCGGCGCAGGTCACGGCCTTCAAGCAGGCCGTCGCGGAAGCGGCTTCGCGCGATGCCGATATTGCGGCGTTCTACCGAGCGAATGATTTCAGTCCGATCTGGACAGGGCGATCTGATGGCGACCGGGCGCGGCGTCAGGCGCTTCTGGATGCCGTCATGGCTGCGGATGAACACGGTCTGCCATCCCACCGCTATGACGCAGACGCGTTGCGTTCAAAAATGCAAGCGGCCACTGATCCACAGTCTCGCGGCAGTCTGGAGGTCGAGCTCAGCGAAGTGTTCCTGCAATTCGCGCAGGATCTGCAGTCGGGTATCCTTGTCCCGTCGCGCGTGGACTCGGAGATTAAACGCCAGCCGCCTCGGCGCGAACCGGGCGCGTACCTGACCGCGCTGACAACAGGCAACCCTGCGTCTTTCTTCAGAACACTGCCGCCGCAGACTGCGGAATATGCCCGCCTTATGAAGCACAAGCGCAAGCTGGAGATGCAGATGGCGCAAGGGGGCTGGGGCCCGACGGTCCCGGCCGAGATCCTGCGCCCCGGCGATACCGGACCTGCCGTGATCGCCCTGCGCAACCGGATGATCGCGATGGGATATCTCGGGCGCACGGCGCAGGCAGGCTATGATGCGCAACTGCAGCAAGCCGTGCAGTCTTTTCAGCAGGATCATGGGCTTATGGCGGATGGCGTGGCCGGGGCAATCACCATGACCGAAATCAACCGCGATGTTGAGGAACGGTTGGGCTCTGTCGTCGTGGCAATGGAACGCGAGCGCTGGATCAACCTGCCCGAAGGGTTGGGTTCGCGCCATATCAAGGTCAACCTCACCGATTTCTCTGCGAAGATCTATGACAATGACAAGCTGACATTCGAAACACGCTCTGTCATCGGTGCGGACGAAAGCGACAGGCGCAGCCCGGAATTTTCGGACGTGATGGAATTCATGGTCATCAATCCGAGCTGGTATGTCCCGCGTTCCATCGTGACCAAGGAATACCTGCCGCAATTGCAACGCAACCGGAACGCTGTCAGCCATCTTCTGATAACTGACAGGAGCGGACGGGAAATCAATCGCGGGGCGGTGAACTTTTCGGCCTATAATGCCAGCAACTTTCCGTTCTCGATGCGCCAGCCGCCGAGCGACCGGAATGCGCTTGGGCTTGTGAAGTTCATGTTTCCCAACAAGTACAACATCTACCTGCATGACACGCCCAGCAAGAGCCTGTTTGACAGGGAATCCCGCGCTTTCAGCCATGGTTGCATCCGGCTGCAACAACCTTTCGAATTCGCATATGCGCTGCTGGCCAAGCAAACTTCCGATCCCGAGGGCTTTTTTCGATCAAAGCTGAGGACCGGGAAGGAGCAGCGCGTCAACCTTGATACCCCGGTCCCGGTGCATCTGATCTACCGGACCGCGTTGACCACGGCCAAGGGCGGGCTGGAATTCCGTCGCGATGTTTACGGCAGGGATGCGCGGATCTGGGCGACGCTGCGCAATGCGGGGGTGGCCCTGCGGGCGGTTCGGGGGTAAACCGCATCGGGCAATGGTCCGGAGGATGCGATGAGCCACTCGATCGGTGAAATAGCGCAGGCGCTTGGACTGCAGCTCGCGGGCGATGCGTCCATTCGGATCAAGGCCGTGGCAGAGCCCGGTGATGCCGGGACTGACGATCTGGCGCTTGCCATGAAACCCGATTTCGCGGCCGATCTGAGCAAAGGTGCCGCGCGTGCCGCGATGCTTTGGGCGGATGCAGACTGGCAGGCGATGGGGCTTGAAGGCGCAATCCTTGCCCCGCGCCCGCGCCACGCGCTCGCTGGTCTATCACGAATGCTGGACAGGGGTCCGGGATTTGAGCCGGGCATTCATCCGTCGGCGGTCATCCACGAAACGGCGGTTCTGGGGGCGGATGTTTCGGTTGGTCCCTTCACGGTGATCGGCCGTGACGTCCGGATCGGGGCGGGCTCGGTCATCGGGCCGCAATGCCATATCGGTGAAGGTTCGGTGCTGGGCGTGCAGGCAGAACTGCGCGACGGTGTCCGCATCGGCGCCAGGATCACCATCGGAGACAGGTTCATCAGCCAGCCTGGCGCCGTGATCGGGGCGGATGGGTTTTCCTTTGTCACGCCAGAGCAATCAGCAGTGGAACGGGCGCGCGACTCGTTGGGCGATCAGGGCGAAATCTCGGCACAGGCCTGGGCGCGCATCCATTCCCTTGGCGCGGTCACAATTGGCGACGATTGCGAGGTCGGTGCGAATAGCTGCATCGACCGTGGGACAGTGCGGGAAACCAAGATCGGCAATGGCACCAAGCTCGATAACCTTGTGCAGGTCGGCCATAACGTGGTGATCGGCGACAGCTGTCTTTTGTGCGCGCAGGTCGGCGTAGCAGGCTCCACCCGGCTGGGCAACAATGTCGTGCTGGGTGGGCAGACGGGGGTTGGTGACAATCTTACGATCGGGGACAATGTTATTACCGGGGGCGGCACCAAGGTGTTGTCAAAGGTGCCCAGTGGGCGCGTCATGCTGGGTTACCCGGCGGTGCAAATGCAAAAACATATTGAGATCTACAAGGCGATGCGCAGGCTCCCGCGGCTGTTCAGCGATGTCGCTGCCTTGCAGAAATCGGTTCCAAAGGCTGATGAGAACAGCTAAAGCCACAGGCGAAATGTGACATGAGGAGCGGTGCCATGGAGATCAGGGACAAGGTGATCGAAATCGTCGCAGAGCAGGCCGTGCTTGAGCCTTCGGACGTCAAGATGGACAACACGCTGGAAGAACTGGGCATTGACAGCCTGGGGCTGGTGGAAAGCATCTTTGCGATCGAAGAAGCCTTTGACATTTCTGTGCCTTTCAACGCCAACAATCCGACGGAAGGCGACTTCGACATCTCGACGGTGCAGAGCATTGTCGCGGGGATCGAGACATTGATCAGAGATCAGAAGACGTGAAACGCGTTGTCATTACAGGTGCGGGGACGATCAACGCCTTGGGCCGCGATGTCGCCTCCACGCTTGAGGCGATGCGCGAGGGGCGCTGCGGGATCGGTGAGTTGGATATCCGCGATGTTGACCGGCTGGCCATCAGAATTGGCGGGCAGGTGCGCGATTTCGAAGCTGAGTCTGTCTTCAACCGTCAGCAGCTGACGCTGTATGACCGGTTCACGCAGTTCACCCTTGTGGCTGCGGCGGAAGCCATCGCGCAATGCGGGCTTGAATTCACCGGCGAGTTGGCGGCGCGGGCCGGGGTGGTTTTGGGCACGGCAGGCGGCGGTGTGTCGACCTGGGACGACAATTACCGCTCTGTCTACGAGGACGGAAAGAACCGGGTGCATCCTTTCGTGGTGCCCAAGCTGATGAACAATGCGGCCGCCAGCCATGTCTCGATGCAGTATAACCTCAAGGGTCCGAGCTTTACCGTCTCGACGGCCTGTGCGTCGTCGAACCATGCCATGGCGCAGGCCTTCCAGATCATTCGGTCGGGCATGTCCAAGGCCATGGTGACGGGCGGGTCCGAATCCATGCTGTGTTTTGGCGGGGTGAAGGCGTGGGAAGGGCTGCGCGTGATGAGCCGCGATGCCTGCCGACCGTTCAGTGCCAATCGCAACGGAATGGTGCAGGGCGAGGGCGCAGGTGTATTCGTCTTCGAGGAATATGAACATGCGCGGGCGCGCGGCGCCGATATTCTGGCCGAGGTCGTCGGGCAGGCCATGAGCTCTGACGCGGCGGATATCGTGATGCCGTCGAAGCAGGGCGCGGCGCGGGCCATTGCGGGGGCGCTGCACGACGCGGGCGTGTCACGCGACGAAGTCGGCTATATCAATGCCCATGGCACGGGCACGGCCGCCAATGACAAGACCGAATGCGCCGCTGTCGCTGATGTGTTCGGGCCGCATGCAGACAGTCTGATGATCTCGTCAACAAAGTCGATGCATGGTCACCTGATCGGAGGAACCGGCGCGGTGGAGCTTCTGGCCTGTATCATGGCGCTGCGGGACGGGGTGATCGCGCCCACGATCGGCTACGAGGAATTCGACCCCGAATGCGCACTGGACGTGGTGCCAAATGAGGCGCGCGAGGCAAAGGTCGATGTCGCGCTGTCGAATGCCTTCGCCTTTGGTGGTCTTAACGCGGTTCTGGCGTTGCGCCGGATCTGACGACCAGCGGTGGTTTGATCCAAAGGGGCGCCTGCGGCGCGCATGATGTCTCGGTCACGGCCTCACGGCCGTGTCCTCGGTCAGCGGCAGGTAGAGAGGCGACGCTTTGAGCCTATGGCAGCAGGTGCAGCCACCCCCAGATCGTGAAGATCGACAGGGCAGTGGAGATCAGCACGGTAGATGCGGCCACGCGTTTTGCCCGTCCGTACATATTGGCGAAGAGATAGGAATTGACGCCCGGCGCCATCGACGCTGTGAGCACGGCCGAGCGCATCTCTGACGTGGTGAGCCCGGTTCCGCGGCCCATCATGTAGGTGATCGCCGGGTGCAGGATCAGCGATACCACGCAGACAAAGGCGATGACGCGCAGGTCGCCTTCCGGGCGGTAGCGATAGAGGATTCCGCCCAGGCCAAACAGCGCGCAGGGCAGGGCGGTGCGCACCATCATGTCGACCGCTTCTGCCGCCGGGCCCGGCACGCCGATGCCGCCCAGGTTGAAGGTAAAGCCAAGGGCAATCCCCAGGATCAGGGCGTTTCTGAACATGGCCCGCCCGACCGTGAAGGGCAGGCGGCGCATGCTTTCCCCGCGACCATGCGCGCGGGCAACCTCCATCGCCGTGATGCCAATCCCGTAGCAGAAAGGCGCGTGCACTGCGACAATGGCATAGTTGGGTTCGAGCGCGGCGCTGCCATAGGCGCGTTCGGTTATGGCCAGTCCCAGCATCAGCGAGTTCGCAAAGAGCGCGCAAAAGCCGATGGCGATGGAATCCTCGACATCGCGTTTGAAAATGTAGCGCGCACCAAGAAAGCCCAGGACAAATGCGCTCAGCGCGCCGGTGTAATAGCTGCCAAGAAGGGCGAAATTGAAGTTTTGTTCGAGGTCGAGCTGCCAGATCGCGCGGAAGAGCAGGCAAGGCAGCGCGAAATTCTGCGTAAAGCGCATCAGACCGTCAACCGCGGCATCGGCAAACCAGCCCCGCCAGACCGCGACGTAGCCTGCGCCGATCACAAGGAAGACAGGCAGGATGACATCGATCAGTGCTTGCACGTGTGTCGCTTTCGGTAATGGCGCAGGGTGACCCGACGGCCGGATGCGGCCTGAAGAGAGGTCACAATGGGTAGCGGATCACCATGCCGTCATAGGCAGGGGTGATATGGTCCGGCGTCTCGGCCTCGATCGTGTCGTAGTCGAGATCGATATGCATGTTCGTCAGAACCGCGCGGCGCGGTGCGGCGCGGGCAATCCAGTCCAGCGATTGAGCCAGATGGGAATGCGTCGGGTGCGGGGTGCGGCGCAGCGCATCGACGATCCAGCAGTCCAGATCTTCAAGCTTGGCCCAGGCCTCGTCAGACATCTGCGCCACGTCGGGAAGGTAGGCAAGATCACCGATCCGGAACCCGAGCGCGTCGATCGAACCGTGATTGACCTGAAAGGGCGTCAGGGTGATCGGTCCGCCCGCGCCTTCAATCGTGAATGCACCGCTGATCGTGTGCATGTCCAGGATTGGCGGGTAGGGGCTGTCCTCGGGTTGGGTGAAAGCGTAGCCGAACCGGGAGTAAAGCCCCGATTGCGTGTCACCATCGGCCCAGACCGGCAGGCGGTGACGCATGTTGAAGACGATCATGCGCAAGTCGTCGATGCCGTGCACATGGTCTGCGTGGCCATGCGTATAGGCAACGGCATCCAGTTCGCCAACATTGGCATCCAGAAGCTGCTGGCGCAGGTCGGGCGAGGTGTCGATCAGGACGCGGGTGATGCCTTGCGCCGTTTCCAATTCAACAAGCATGGAGCAGCGGCGGCGGGCGTTCCTGGGGTTGTCCGGGTCGCAGTCGCCCCAATGTCCGCCCAATCGAGGCACGCCGCCGGAGGATCCGCAGCCGAGGATGATGAAGCGCAGCTCTTCGGTCATGACGCGGGCCGATAGGCTGCGGCCTTCGCAAAGAGCCGGTCGAAATTGGCCTCTGTCGCGGCGGCGAATTCGGCGTATTCCAGCCCGAAGACCTCGGCGCCCTTGATGGCAGTATGCACGGTATAGCCCGGCTCGTTGCGGCGTCCGCGATGGGGGGGAGGCGCAAGATAGGGGCTGTCGGTTTCCACCAGAATCCGGTCAAGGGGCGCTGCGGCGAAGATGTCCCGCAGCTCCTGGCTTTTGGGGAAGGCGGCGATGCCGGACATCGACAGATAAAAGCCCAAATCGAGCGCCGCTTTCGCCAGCTCCGCACTGGAGGAAAAGCAATGCATGACGCAGCTGTAGGGCTGGTCGCGATACCCTTCTGTCAGGATGCGCGCCATGTCGTCATCGGCAGCACGGGCATGGATGATCAGCGGCAGGCCGGTTTCCTGTGCGGCCTCGATATGAACGCGCAGGGATTTCTTTTGAATTTCAGCGCTTTCGGCGGTGTAGTGATAGTCCAGCCCGGTTTCGCCGATGCCAACAAACTTGGGGTGTTGGGCCAGCGCGGTCAGCTCGGCGACGGTTGCCAGCGGCTCGTCCGCGGCGCTCATCGGATGGGTGCCAGCGGCGTAAAAGACGGGCGCATGGGCCTCTGCGATGGCCCGCACCTGGGGTTCCTGGCGCAGCCTGGTGCAGATCGTGACCATGCGGTGCACGCCTGCCTCTTGCGCGCGGGCGACGACGGCGGCGCGCTCCTCGTCGAAATCGGGAAAGTCGAGATGACAGTGGCTGTCGGTGATCAAGGGGGTCTGGGTCATGTTGGTCCGTGCTGTCGCGCCAGATCGGCGGCGGTACTGCGAAGCTTGAGCAGGGTATCAAGGATCAGCGCGGCAGGGTCAAGGTTCACCGCCCGCCCGTGACGGACGCGCGCGCCGACGGTCTGTGCGATTTCCGCCCAGCTGCGTGCCGCATGGGGCGACGGGGCCAGCCGCAACAGGATGCGTGCCTCGTCGGGGGCGGCCTCGATCACCGGGGGCTGGCCGGTGGCGCCAGTCCGCGCAATCCGTGACAGTGCCAGGTCCAGCAGGCTGAGAAGCAGGGCGTAGCGGTCATCCGCCGCGCGGCCCGTGACGCTCTCGGCAAGGCGCAGGGCGCGGCCCCGGTCAAGGTTGGGCAGGGTGCCCATGATGGCGATCAGTTCGGCATAGAGCGCCAACCCGTCGAGATTGACCAGACGCAACGCCTCCCCGACAGAGCCTGCGGAAAGCTCTGCAAGTGCGGCGGTATTGGCCGCTTCGGAATCGACCCCGGCGAGGCTGAGCGCTTGCGCCATGTTCGGGCCATCCAGCGCCGCAAGCCGCAGCTCGCGGCAGCGCGACCGGATAGTCGGCAACAGGTGCGATGGCTGGTGGCTGACAAGCACCAGTGTGGTTTGCGCGGGCGGCTCCTCCAACAGTTTCAACAGCGCGTTTGCCGCCGAGACATTCATTTCATCCGCCGCATCGACGATCACGACACGATGCCCGCCATCGGCCGAGGATAGCGCGAAGAACCCCTTGAGGCGCCTGACCTCGTCCACGGTAATCTGCGTCTTCAGGCGTTTGGCTTTTTCGTCATAGGGGCGGCGCAACAGGAAAAGCCCCGGTTCGGACATGGCCTCGATACGCCGGGACACCGGATGGTCCGGGTCGATTTCCAGAGTTTGGGGCGCGGCAGCGGGCAGGGCCTCGCCAAACAGACCGTCGCCCGCATCTGCCGGTGGCGCGGCGAGCAGAAACCGCGCGATGCGCCATGCGAGCGTCGCCTTTCCCACGCCGCGCGGTCCGGTGATCAGCCATGCATGGTGCAGACGGCCACTGTTGAACGCCTCCAGAAACGCAGCCTGAGCCGCATCCTGCCCGATGAGCATTGGTGTTTCGCGCGGATGCGGTGCGCCCGGAGCGCGGTCGGATTCTGGCAGCGCGCTGTCACTCATGGCAGGCAGCTGTCCACGGCGGCCAGCACATCCTGCGCCACTTCGCCTTCGGGCCGGTTGCCGTCGATCACGTGGATGCGGTCGGGGAATTCCTGCGCCAGTGCCAGAAAACCCGCGCGCATCTTCTCCTGCAGGGTCACGCCGAAATCCTCGAATCGTTCCTCTACCGTCTGGCGCGACTTGGCGCGGGCCAGACCCGCGGCGGGGTCCATGTCGATCAGAGCGGTAATGTCCGGTTCCTGCCCGATCATCAATTCGTGGAGTTGATCGACAGCGCCGCGCAGATCCCCGCGGCTGAGCCCCTGATACATGCGCGTGGAATCCGCGAAACGATCACAGATCACGATCTGTCCGGCCGCAAGGGCAGGGCGGATCGTGCGTTCCAGGTGGTCGCGCCGGGCTGCGGTGAACAACAGCAGCTCCGTCTCTGCCGACCAGCGGTCGGGGTCGCCCTGCAAAACGAGCGCACGGATTTCCTCCGCGCCCGCGCTGCCACCGGGTTCGCGGGTAAGAACGGTCTGATACCCCCGCGCGGTCAGGCTGTCTGCCAGTCGCCGCGCCTGGGTGGATTTTCCGGAACCGTCGATACCTTCGAAACTGACGAAAAGGCCCTTCTTCGTCACAGTGCCCCCTCGGGGCCTTCGTTGAGACGTTTGATCAGCACTTCGCTGACCGTCACCATCCGGCTGAGAAACCCGCCGCGTGCAACGTCGCGATCCGCAACCAGCGCAACCCTGTGTTCGGGCAGGCCCTCCGGCGTGATGATCAGTTCGGCCAGTTCCTGACCCTTCTCAAACGGTGCCGTGATCGGACCGGTATAGACGACCTCGCCCTTGATCTCGTCGCCGCCAAGGACCGGCAACAGCAGGTTGACGTCTTCGGAAACGGTCAGGCCCACGCGTTGGGTATCCCCCATCCAGACATCAGCCTCGGCGATGACGGCCCCTTTGCGCACAACCGACTTGCTCGAGAATTGACGGAACGCCCAGTTGATGATCGATTCCGCCTCTTCGGCGCGCGCGCGGTCACTGTCCAGCCCCGAGATGACCAGAACAACCCGGCGGTCGCCCTGCTTGGCAGACCCCACCAGACCATATCCGGCCTCTGACGTGTGGCCCGTCTTCAACCCGTCGGCACCAATCCCCAGCGGAAGAAGCGGGTTGCGGTTGCGCACATTCTGCGGCGCACGACCGTCAAACTCGAACCGCTCTTCTGCGAACATCGGGTAGAATTCCGGAAATTCCGAAATCAGCTGCGTCGCCAGCAAACCAAGATCGCGCATCGACATCTTGTGGTTTTCCGCAGGCCAGCCGTTGGAGTTGGCAAAGATGGAATTGGTCATACCCATCTGCTGCGCGCGCTGTGTCATATAGCGGGCGAACCCCTTTTCCGTGCCATCGGGGCTCAGCGCCTCGGCGATAACGGCGCAGGCATCATTGCCCGACAGAACGATTATGCCGCGCAGCAGGTCCTCGACCCGCACACGGTCCGTCGTGTCAAGGAACATGGTGGAGCCGCCATAGGACATGGCATGGCTTGATACCGGCAGACGCTCATCAAGGCTCAGCCTGCCATCGCGGATCGCCTCGAACGCCATGTAAAGCGTCATGAGCTTCGACATGGAGGCGGGCGGCAGCGGCTGGTCGGCATTCTTGGCCAGAAGCACCGTGCCAGTGGTCTGGTCCAGAACAAAGGCAGCGCGGGCGCGGGTATCAAAGGCATTGGCCGGCAGCGCCATGAGCAGCGCCGCTGCAAGGGCCGGGATCATGCGGCAGAATCTCTTTAGCATCGGGGCGCGTTCTCCTGTATCGTTCGGGTGTTTGGTGGCCGCGAAGGTTGTGGCGCGCGCGAAGCTGTCGGTCGTATGTTTCATCATGCTCCGCCTCTTGTCTGGTCGCGCCTTGAGCGTCCCTCGCCGGTTTCGCCGGTCTCTGCCCTCAAACGGCGCCGCAGCGCCATCGCGGCAGAGTTTACAGCGTCCAATGGCGCATGAAAAGTCCATGCGCTGCGTATGGCGGAAAAACAACCCCGCATTGACGGCTTTCAGAATCACGAAAGGGGCGATAGACGGCATCGCACCATCAGCCGGAGGAGTGGCAGAGTGGTCGATTGCACCGGTCTTGAAAACCGGCGTGCGTGAGAGCGTACCGTGGGTTCGAATCCCACCTCCTCCGCCATATCGTATTGAATTAATTGTATAAATTCTGAATATTTTTGGTACCCAACATCTTACCCAACTTCCGGTATGTGCTTACAAACCGTGCATATTCGCGTCAGCTTCTTTCCTTTGATATGCACTCGAGCATTTTGGGCTATCTCGTGCGGTCCTGTTCGCCATGCACCGGGGATCGGTCCCCCCCCCCCACGGGCCTCGCGCCAAATTACCTGATTTGTGGCTTTGTGAAATGTGCTGCCCGAACCGGTCCCTTGTGCTTTCGAGGTGAAGTTCTGGTAGCCCCATACTCCTTGGTTGGCACGATGTCGCACATGATTAGGTTAAGTCGTCCGCCAGTGCTTAGGCAAAAATTCAATCAGTTTTGAGTGGTCATGCGAACATGATGCATGGGTGCAGAAATGGGTTAATCGAACCCCGACTTTGGCGGCTCTTCACGGATGTTGCGAGATTGATGAAAACACTTGGCGCGGGCACTTCTCAATACACAATTTTAGTTTTCATCGAATGAGCCTTCCCGTATGCAGTTGAGGCGAGTGCTTTGCCTGACAGGTCTGGTAGGTTTGGGTTCGATTCCCATTCATGTTCTCTGTCTCGGTGGCCTTCTAACCTTCATAGCTCTTTGGGGCTTGGCGTATGCCTTTGAACTGTCAACATCGAATGGAAAGGAAAGTCACATGAACATAGAAGCAGCCCAGAAAAACGAGAGACCAAAACTCAAACTGGCTTCGGCCATCAACACAGTTTGGGCTATCGGGACGGGCGCGTGGTCTGGTATGGCCCTGTCAGGCTGAGCACTCACGGACTGTACTGCGCATTTGTAGGCCAGTTAGACGCAGCACTATGCGTCTCGCATGTCCTTCGCATATACAAGGCACCTCAATTCTCAAAACATCCAGCACTTTCCAGACTTGCTCTCCTTTGGATGTTCTGGCTCTGTTGGTTCTTCTTTTGAGTGAGATTTATAAAATTTTTAACCAGTCTCAGTCAGTTGTGTGGGTATTGACAAGGTGAACGGGTAATAATGGACGACGACATTTCCGCGTCGCTTCTAAAGACGCTTCGATCCGAGCTGGCATTAGCACTATCAAATTTCAAGGCATACGATGTTCCTGCGATATGTGCTCGAATTGGGTTGCTTGAAGGTACTGAAGAAGAAGCTTACCAGAGCAAGTTCAAGTATGCGCAAAGACGGATAGCTAGTCTTTCAACTGACCTGCTCCCCATCGAGTCCGCTAATTTAGGTTAGCTCTGTTCAGGTTTTGGTCCTTCTTTGACCGGTTAGCATATTCGGTTGGTGTCATTCCAGCGAGGCTGGAATGTGGGCGGTGTTGGTTGAAGTCGATGCGCCATGCGGCGATCAGATTGCGGGCATGGCGCAGGTTGTCGAACAGATGCTCATTGAGGCATTCGTCGCGCATGCGTCCATTGAAGCTCTCGACGAAGCCATTCTGCATTGGCTTGCCGGGGGCAATGTAGTGCCAATCGACCTTACGGTCTTCCGTAACCGCCCGGTTTAGGCCGCCTTGCAATCTTCGGGCGGTGCTGGTGTCCAATTCCAAGGAAGCAATTCGTCGAGCCGGTTGATTTTGTGATCG
>NZ_SLZU01000007.1 GCF_004342065.1 Primorskyibacter sedentarius
ATTGCCAGTTTCGAAGTCTATTCGATCATGCAGATAGCAACATGTTTGAAAAAGGCGTTCCCTGCCTACAGCAAAAAGATGCCAAAATTTCAAGCACCTGATTGGGTTATCCGGCTTTACGCTATGGTTGATGCAGACGTGCGCGGAAGCGTCAAAGAACTGGGCTACAATCCGATTTTGGACGAAGCACCCGGCCGCGCCTTGCTTGGTCGCGCACCCATCCGGCTCACTGACAGTTACACCGCAACAGCGCAAAGCTTGATTGAGCGCAATTTGGTTTGATGCGCTGACGCGGAGAAGCGGGGTGCGGCGCAAACGCGGCGTTACACCCCATTTTCAGCAGAATGAACCTTGTTACCTGACGAACGAAATGACCATGGGCGCAGGTGCCGCGAGTGGCCACTTAGTCCGCGTCCTGCCAGTTCGAGCATTGCGCAGCGAACGGTTGTGCTTCCCGAAGCTGCCACTCCTGAACCGCGCAGCGAAGGAGGAAGGAGAGCCCACTTTGACGGATGCTGCACGCTGCCCCTATGGCAGCTTGTGTCAGATTGCTTGTTGGAGAATGTTAGAGTCATTACGGTTTCGAAAGGCGATTTTATGAACTCCGACATGCCAGCCCTTGGCCTTCGACAAGCTAGCCTCAGTTTGGTCAGGTACGATCCGAGGTGGGCCGAGCTTTTTCAAGAAGAGGCTGCCTTGATTTCTAAAGAGCTTCCCGATGTGATTTTCGACATAAACCATATCGGCAGCACCTCTGTGCCGGGCCTTCTGGCCAAGCCTATCTTGGACATCGCAATCCGTTCCAACGACGAAGAGTTGATAGCCGCCGCACTGAGTAGGTTGGGCTATATTGATAGAGGCATCCGAAGCGGCCGTCTCTTCATACGTTTGCGGGATGGGGATATCAGGACGCACAATCTTCACCTTTATCAACCAGATGACTTCGATTGCCGGGACCAAATTACGTTCCGCGACGCCTTGCGTTCGAACAGCAACCTTCGGGACCAATATGCCGCGCTAAAACAAAAACTGGCGAAAGAACTCGGAGATCAAGGTCGCGGCCAATACGCTGGCCGGAAAACAGACTTTGTTAGCGCGGCAATCAGTGCTCATCGAACATAGAAGACCGCCAAAAGCAGCCATTCAGTTCTAATCAATGAAAGGCAGCAAAGTCCGCGTGCCGTTGTACGACCTTCGAAAATGCTGCGCGATCCAAGAACGGCTGCAATGCCTAAGCTGCGCCGCGGCGTTCTACCGGCCTTGGCGCGACAACCAGGCGTGCTTTGCAAGATTCTGCAAAGCCCGCTATCTGCGCATCGCTGTCGGACGAGCGCCCTGCGGCATATCCGATTGACCCAAAGGCGCTCCGAGCGTCAGCTTTCGGGGATCAGCCCGCTTGATTGTGCTATGGCAGAGCGGATGCTGCGCTTGGCATGAATGTCGATTTCGGGCTGCGACAAGTCTACCGCCGCTTTTGCCACGAAGGTTCATTTGCCTAAAACGCTCATGATCACGACCTCGGTCTACCGTCGGAGACGCCGGACAGGGTGCAGGGACAGATGGCGAATGGTCCTTGCCGTGGTGTGTCCAGAGAGGGGAAGGCCCCCTCTTTGGTCCGAGCCGGACAGGCTGCCAGGGGGTGCAGGGGGAGTGGCGAACGACGACCCTGCGAGTGGGGATGAAAGGGGTGGGCGAAACCTCCCTTTCTCGGGCTGAAAGCCCCGTGAGGGTTTGGGAGAGTTGGACGTCTCCCAAGGTCGCCGCAGGCGGCCAGGGTCCAGGGGCGTGCCCCTGGCGAACGACAGGCCGAACAGAAGCGCCGTAGGCGCCGGAGTGCGGGCTGTTTAGTGAGTAATCTCCTGACCTCCCCCGCTGATCTTTCTGCACAAGACGACTCACGACGCCCGAACCATCGACCGATTTTCTGATCTCATAGTCTGGAGATCAAAGAATGACGTCGAAAAAACACCCCATCGTGCTGCGGTTTGCCGGAATGGATCCAACCGACATCGGCGGGTATGAAGCTCACCGCTATCGCAAATATGGCGACCTCGGGCATATCGATCGCAACAAGCCGGAGCCGCGCAGGTTGCTCGGAACCCGCACATGGGCCCAAGAAGCGCTTGCTGAGATCAATCTGATAAAGATGGAGACCTTTGCAGCGGAGCTGGCCGAACTGGACCGGCGCAACCGCCGCAAGGATCTGAAAAAGCGCCGCATTGAAGGGCCTCGCAACCCGTGGCGTGCGTCCCGCCACGGGCCACTGCGGGAGGTGATCCTGACGGCCAACAAGGATTGGTTCGAGGAAACTGAAAGCAGCGATGAGCTGTTCAATACCGCTCGCGAACGGCAATTCGAAGAACGCGCGATTGCGTGGCTCAAGGAGAATTTTGGCGACGACGTCATTCACGCCCGCGCCGACACCGATGAGCAGGCCTATCACATCCATGCGGTGATCATGCCGCGCGCCACGGTCCACAAATACGGCGTCGAGTGCCAGGTATTGCAGCCTTCGGTGCATCCGCTGATCAAGAATTATGAGGCGGCGCAAGATAGCGTCGGTGAGTGGTTCAGCGACATCGGTCTGGTTCGCGGCGAAGCCCGAAAGCAGGCAATTCGGGATGCGTTGCACAGCGGCAAAGCGCCGCCAAAGAAACGACGTCATGTGCGTCCAGCGGAGTGGCGCGCTCAGGAAGAGGTTCGGCTGGCACAGAAAGCAGCCCGGCTTGAAACCCGGCGTCGCGACCTCACCGAACGTGAGGAGAACGCTGATGTCGTCATCGCATATGCCGAGGCTGTCGCCTCTGGTGATATCGACGAGGACGGCAAACCGCGAGAGGCGATGCCCGCAACAAATGCACCAATCCCCCCTGCCCGACGAAGCGGAATCGGATTTGCCACAGCTCGAAAGGCGTTCCGAACCGCCGCCCAAAGGTTGGCAAAGAGAGCAGAAGCCAAAGCGAAGCAGGCTGCGGAAAGGCGGATTGCCGCAGAGGTTTCCGAGATCAAGAAGGCTGACGACGTCATCCTCCAAATTGCCCAGCACCTGCCCAAGGACCTTCGCGCCAGGATTGCCCAGATACGCCGCCAATTGACCGCCAGCATCATGGTTCTCGATCCTGAGTTGCGCGCGAAATCAAGCTCCCGTCGCGCGGCAAATAAAGGGAAGGATCAGCCGTAAAATCTTCCACTTGGAAGAACCTAAGAAAAAGAATTAAGCCAATTCAGATGGTTGAGATTTTTTTGGCAAAAAACGCTGCTGCAGATTCCGACATCGATTCGAAGCGTCCGAAGTTATCCGTAACCGAACGCGGCGGGCGGCAAACCCAAGGCTTCGGTTGAATGTAAAACCTTAAACTGGAGTCCCAGACATGACAAAATTCCTGCTGCCAACTACCGCCCGCAAGGCCCAAAGCTCCGCGTTCGTTCCGACCGAAGCGATGAACCGTCGTTTGACGAGTGCAATACTTACTGTCGCGCTTCACGCGGACAAAGAAGCCCGTCGGGATGACAAGATACAGCGAGAGGCACGCGCCGCCGTTGCCGCCACGCTCGACACCTGGATTGCTTACATGTCGGAGAATGACCCCGGACGGGTCGAAGATCTGTTCTTCGAGTTCGCGTGCTTCGCGACAGCGACAAATCGCAAGCGGATGCTCAAGCACTCGCAAGTTCCCGAAGGCGTTGCAGAGCGGACTGACGTGCAGTTGGCGCAGTGGAAAGCCGACGCTGCGGCGCAACGAAGTGCTTCCGAAGCATCGCCCGCTGATGAAAACGGTCGTGGCGCATGAGTGCGCGGCCCCGTGCGCCAATCTGCGGCGGGGCCACACCAAGCCAAGTCAGAGAACACAATGTTTCCATATAAAGGCCTTACTACTTGCACCCACAGCGCCTAACTCAGTGCGAAGAACAACGGAGATCGACATGTAGCCAGCCATTCCCCCGCCCCCGAAACCAGCCGCAAGCCTGCGGTGGTGGGGTATGGAGTGCCATGTCCACCAGACACGCCGCGCGGGTAGCGGAGACGAAAACCGCCCACATCCGCCCAGTTCGAAACGCCGCCATCGACGGCCAAATTGAACGGGTTCTTCGCGCCAGAGAACAGATCGCCCAAAAGATCAACAAAGGCGAAGAATGGATGATCCCCCTGCTCAAACGCTTCAACGCCGAAATCGAAGCGCTCGAAGAGAAACAGGATCTGATCTACCAAGCCGCCCAAATCGCAACCCACGCCGCCCCCACCCGGGCGGCGTGATGCGTTTTGGCAGGTGATCCGAAGGGCGGAGGTGCAGACGGAGCGGACTTTCCCGTCGCAAATTTGTAAATCCAATTATAGCGGCTCAACCAGTCATTGGCCTAAAGTTCCATGGTCATCTCATGCCAAGTCATACCGCCATGGTCAGAGGCTGATGGCTGCACATATTTGTACCCAAATTTCTCATAGAGTGGTACATGATGTTCTTTGCACATGAGATGGATTGTTGATTTGTTCATCCGACGCATTCGCCTGACGAATTCGTCCATCAGCGCCCGTGAATGGCCTTGACCCTGCGCCGTGGGATCGACGACGACAGACATAATGACGACGTTTGCTGCATCGGGATCATGACCGATAAGTTCTTTGAAGTCATCGTCAGACATCTCTACCTCGCGCGCGCACCCGCAATTGATGAAGCCAGCAACCTTCCCATCCACTTCGAGGATCAGAAAACCCTGCGGGTAGGTCTCTATCCTTTTGGAAATTTTAGAGTGAGTCGCGGCCTCGTCACCCTCGTAGGCGGAGGTTTCGATTGCGAAGCAACGGTCTGCATCAGAAATATTCGCGTCTCGGAAATGTCGCTGAAACATCTGTTATTTGTCTTCTCAATTGTCTTGCAATGGTTTCAACATAAGTATCCAGTCGCCGCCGGGTCCATCCCAATCGCCTTTCACCATCGGGCGCCGGGCAACCTGCGAAAAGCCGCAGTTATGATAAAGCCGGATCGCACCGACGTTTTCGTCGGCCACGACAAGCGCAAGGGATGCGTGTCGACCGTCACGCGCAAGTGCTTCGGCCTGCTTCACCAGCATTGCCGCATGCCCCTTACCGCGATATTCCGGCAGTGTTGCGATGACGTTGATGCACCAACTCCCCGGCACCAAGTTCTCAAGCTCCATGAGGGGAACCCAAATAGGGTCCACGCCCTCTGTGGAAACTGGCTCTTTAGTGTGCGGCTGTCCCATGAGCACGGCCTCGACTCCGTTGCCTTGATCCAACACAATCACAACCCAGCCGGAATTCACTTGGTCAATTTGCTGCAAACGCCCCTGTTCCCAAGGGTCTCCATCTTCGCCTGTCGCTTTGGTCCAAATGTTAAAGAGCACCCCCCCTGACGCCATGTCATTCAACCGCGCCACCGTGGTTGCATCTTCAGGATGGAAAAGGCGCAAAGGTGGAATAGTTGCTATGGGCATTTTCTCTGAAGTCGCTATTTGGTTTGATCCGAGTAGGCCGTCAACTTACCAGACTTTGGCCAAAAATGCACAAGCCCGTCAATTTGGGCCTCAAAGCGGTGCTTGGTGCTGTGACATTCGTTTGCGACGTGCTTCTCGTCCTGTCCATGGATGCGCCACCATATCGCTCACGCAAAGTGATCTGGCACTGGCAACATGACCCTCTGAGCAAGCTCCTGTCGCTCCGCCAAATCCATGGCGTCGCCATATACCGGGCGCCCACGGATTACCTTGACGCTATGCCCCATCATTTCGCCGCTGACGTCCATACGCTTTGTCGCGTCCAAAATCCGGCTTTCCCACGTGTGGCGCACACCCCCGATCGTGTGCTTTGCGGAGGGCATTAGATCATTGCTTCGCAGATACTTGTTCATCGTACCAGAATAGTTGCTCTTGCCCCGGTATCGCGGAAACCCATTGGGATGGCGCTTGGCGGCCGCAAGGGCAACGCCTACCAAGGGGACCAAGCGCACGGATGCGCTGTTCTTGATCTCTCTGCGGTCTTCCCCCTCTTCGAAAGCCAATCGCAGGTGGGGGACCGGGTGATCCAGTATGATGGCGCTGGCCGGTAGATCGTGGATCTCGGACTGACGACACCCCGTCTCGATCGAGATCAAGAGTATGTCCCGTGCTTCAGCGTTCGTCGCCTCAAAGGCCCCCGGGGCAAACCACTTCTCGGTGATCCAATCCACGGGAATTTCCAGCTTTCGCGCTTCAACTTTGTGCCGGTCCTTGAGCGAAACCCGTCGATAGGGTTCGGGCGGATTTGGCTGGGCGATGCTCTCGTAATATCGACGCAGCATTCCAGCCATGTTGGCAAAGTCCTTGTTGGCGCTTTGCATGGAAAGATTTTCGGCGGCGATCTTCTTTTGCCACCAGGCTTTGTGCTTCAGGGCCGCAGCGTGGTCGATCACCGACACGGATATGTCTTTGCCGCCCAGGGCTGCAGTCAGGTTAGCGACCGCACGCTTGCGCGGATTTCGCCAGAGACGCATCTGATTATCGCTCTTGAACCTGTTATCGTGGGCCGCAAGACGCTCGACTTCATCGACAAGCCCTGACAGCGCCAGCGCAGGCTCATCCACGGCCCCCAGGAGGGCTTTTGCCGTCTGCGTGGCCGGATCGGCACCGGCTGCTTCCACGCGGTCCAGGATCTCATCCAGTGGCGCATCCATGAGGTCAGATATCGGGCGATAGGCGAAGCCCCGCGCCTGCGCGATTTTCTGTGCCGCGCGGTATGCACTGGCGTCGTCTGGGCGCTCTTTGATGACCGTCATCTCGTCAAGCTCTGCGAGCAGCTTGGCTTTCACATCCGGCAACAACTCACGGGCACGACGCTCGCTGTCGGTCGCAAGACTGCGGTGGATTTCCTTGCGCCCGGCGACGGCAAGATACCGTTTGGGCACGCGCATCCTCAGATGCCAGATGTCGCCTCTCTTGATCAACCCAGCCATCCGTGCCACCCGTTTCCATACATTCCGCCGTACCCCGCTTGTCAGAGCGTTGCTACACAATTTGCTACACATTTCTCGACTGAAGCGAAATCCATAAATCACCTAACTACCTTGAAAATATTTAATTTTTCACAAACGGTCATAGCGAAAAGAATCTCTGTCTCTCCGCCATTTCATTCCAGATCCGCTAGCTATCAGCTAGGCTGGCAGACACACCACTGGCGCGGATCCTCACCCCTTGCGCCAAGCGATGTCTCGGCGGCGTCACGCGATCCGGTTGAGATACGCGGTTGGGCTCTGGCCGGTCCAGCGCTTGAAGGCGCGCACGAAAGAAGACGCCTCTGAAAAGCCAAGCAGATAGGCCGTTTCACTGACCGACACCTTGCGCGCAGTAAGATAGTCCAGCGCCATGCGCCGGCGTAGGTCGTCGTGAATGTCAGCAAAGGTCTCGCCTTCTGCCTTGAGCCTGCGATAGAGCGTTTGTCGGCTCATCCCAAGATCACGCGCCAGCTGGTCCATCGACAAAGAGCCCTTGTGCAGATCCGGCAGGATCGTCGCTTCGATCCGGTCCCGCAGCCGTTCCGAGCGCCCGAGCGCCTCAAGAAGCGCGTCGGCATGGCGGGTGAAGATGCCAAAACTGTAGGCATGCCCTGGCTCGAAGGCCGAGTCCTCGCTAAGCCACACCGGATCGATCCTCAGCGCGTTGCGCGGGGCGTCAAAGCGGACGGGGATGCGGAACAGGTCCGGATATTCGGCGGCGTGGGGCGGCGGCGGATACGTGACTTCCATCTCCAGCGCGAAAGGCAAATCTGGAAACGACCGGCGAAACTCGCTGATAAACCGCGCGAAGGAGGCTTCCAACCCAAGGTAGTCAGGCCCCACAACCGCGATGTGATCAACGATCCAGACTGCGCCACTTTCCTCAAGCAATTCAAACCGGTCACGTGTGCCCGCGATCTCGACCTCTGCCATCAGGCGCAGGTAGCGGTTGAGCTGCGCGATGGAATGGGCAAGCGATTGCGAGGAATGCACGATCTGGCCGACGACAGAGATCGCCTCAAGCTTCGTCTCGAACGTGTGCCGGAGGAGGAGCGCCGTGTCCCCCGTCGCCGAAATCCCCGCCATGACCAGCGCCTGATAGGCCGCGACGGGAACACGCGCGTCCTGATCTTCAAGCTCCGCCTCGGTCAGCCCTGCTGACGCCAGAAGCGTTTGCCGTGAGGCTCCCCGCTGGGCGGCATAGTCCAGAAACGCCGCTGCGAAACCGGCGGCCATGGTGGGCTGGGGCATTGCGTGCATCCTGCTGAAAACTCGGCGTCACTCCGAATTCCAGACTTAGCCGCAAATAATTTCGATGTCATTGCTTCGGACGGCGCCCAGATCAAGGCGCGCGTCACAAGGTGCAATCCCGGTCCTGCCCCGCATTCGCGCGCGAACGCAAATCATCATCACCGTATTTGGACACGTCTCAGACGCCCGGATCATGAATGGGTGGCAGCACCGGCTACACCGCAGTCACAACCAAGACCGAAGGTCGCCCCCCCTACGCGCGATCAGGAGGATGACCGACGGATTTCATCCGTTGACGCCGGTCCGGAGCCTGCCGCGCGCATCGACTTCGTAGGGAACTGTCCAGGCCCTAGCGCGCCGCCGACACCCGCCAGATTATGTCACCGACGTCATCCGCCATCAGCAGGGATTTCCCATCCGGCCCCACGGTCACACCGACAGGCCGTCCATAGGCCAGTTTCTCGTCCTCGGACAGGAAGCCAGATAGGATGTCCCTTGCCGGTCCGCTCGGCGCCCCTTTTTCAAACGGCACGAAGATCAATTTGTAGCCGCTCAGCTTCGACCGGTTCCAGGATCCGTGCTGGCCGATCACCATGCCGGCACCAAAACCCGGCAGCGTGCCATCGGGCATCCAGCACAGACCAAGCGACGCCGTATGCCCGCCAAGCGCGAAATCAGGCGTGATCGCCTTGGCGACCATTTCGGGATCCTGCGGGACGCGGTCGTCCACCGTCTGCCCCCAGTAGCAATATGGCCAGCCGTAAAAGCCGCCCTCCGCGACGGATGTCAGGTAGTCGGGCGGGGTTTCATCGCCCAGACCGTCACGTTCATTGACCACGGTCCAAAGCTTGCCGGTCTCCGGCTCCCAGGCCATGCCGACGGCATTGCGCAAGCCGGACGCGAAGATACGCGCCTGACCGGTTGCCACATCCAGTTCCCATATCGCGGCCCGGCCTTGTTCGACCTCCATCCCCTGATCGGCGATATTCGTCAGCGACCCCACTCCGGCGTAGATTTTCGTACCATCGGGCGAGACGATCAGGCTGCGGGTCCAGTGGCCATGCGGCTTGAACTCTACCAGCGTCTCTCCGTCACCCGAAAGAGCGGTGTCGCCGGGCGCATAGGTGAACATCTTGATACCATCTGTATTGCCAAGGTAGAACCGGTTGCCCACCAGCGCCATACCGAAGGGCTGGTTCTGGTTCTCGACAAAGACCTCGCGGATCTCTGCCGTCCCGTCGCCATCAGCATCGCGCCACAGGGTGACGCGGTTCGCACTTGTGCCGATCGCCTTGACCCGCCGCATTGTCGCCTGTGCTGCATGGTCCATCAATGTCTTGGGCGGGCCTGCCTGCTCTTTTGACTCTGCAACCAAGACGTCGCCATTGGGCAGAACCTCGATCCAGCGGGGATGATCCAGCCCGGAGGCGAACGCGTTGACCGCCAATCCCGGTGCGCAAGTCGGCAGGTGCCCATCCTTCCAGCCCTCGGCTGCCGGCATTTTCAGGGTCATGATACCTTGCTTGCGCGCTGCGGGGATCTCTGGGGCGGCACCGAACGCCTGATGGGAAGGCGATCCCAAACGCCGCACGAATGCGACGGTACCGCCCACCAAGGCCGTTGCTCTGGCGATGAGTTCCATATCTGCCACCTCATTATGTTCGAGTCAGGTTACCCAGAGACATGTACCCGCAACATCCCGCCTGCGCGACCGAGAAATAGCGAAAGAGGCACGCCCGGAGGGATGTGGCAGCGCGATGTCCTGCTTGGATTTGCACGCAGTTTGGCGCGTCTTTGCCCTTCCAATGCGTCCCCGGTCGAGGTGTCTTGCAGGTCTTTGTCGCAGATCTGACGCAGCGGTCGGCCAGAATGTCGCCTGCCAGTGAAATATGCGCCAACCCACAAAGGGGTGAGGCATCATCGCGACGCCCCACCCTTGTTTCAAAGCACCCTACCCCGCCTGAACGGTCGCGGCGGATGCTTGCTGTGTTGTCGTCCTGCTAGATCGCAAGGCGCCAAGGCACAGCGCACCGATGGCCAGCTCGATCACCAGAGCGGCCAGTATCTGCTCACCGGGCCAGCCGTCGAGCGCGATACTGACACCGCGACCGAAGGCAAAGGCGAGAAATACGAGCGCCCCCACTGCGGCGGACATCCGTGCCAGACCGGGGCGCGCCACGCCCGCCAGGATCAGTGCCCCAAGGGCCGCGAGATTGGCGCCGGGCGCACGCAGCTCGCTCAGCAGGACGGGGTCGGTTCCAACGGTCAAACCATATCCCGCATAGAAACCATGCGGCGCGAAGGTGATCGCAAGGCCGATGCCAAGCGCGGTAAGCCCGGCGGCACCAAGGGAGAGTTTCTGGAATACAGACATGGAGAGGTCCTCACTCTGTGAAAGTTCAGGCCGCGTCCGCCCAGGCGTTGGACCGGGCGGCCTGTTCGGCGAAGGATGTGAAATCGCGCGGCGCACGACCAAGCGCGCGCTGCACGCCGTCCGCAAGATGCGCGTTCCGGCCATCCAGCGTCTCACGGGCGATGCCGGTCAGCACATCGGCGATCATCTCGCCCTCCGTTGCCTGAATAGCCGCGTGAAAATCCTCGAATGAAATCGGCAGATAGGCAATGTGGCGTCCGGTTGCAGCCGAAAGCACCTCGGCCATTTGTAAAAACGACATAAGGCGCGGGCCGGTGACTTCGTAGGTTTCGCCGTCGTGTCCGGTTTCGGTCAAGGCCGCCACGGCCACGTCGGCGATGTCATTCACATCCACGATGGGCTCTTGCACGTCGCCACCGGGCATTGGCAGCACGCCCTCCATCACCGGCGCATACAACGCACCTTCGGAGAAATTCTGTGCAAACCACGCCGCGCGAACAATGGTGAACGGCACACCCGATGTCCGTACGACTTCTTCCGCGCGCTGAGCATGATGCTCGCCGCGCCCTGTCAGCAGAACGATCTTTCTGACACCCGCCGTGCGTGCCTGCTTGGTGAAGGCGGCAACCGTTTCGACCGCGCCCGGAACGGCAATGTCCGGGTAGTAAGAGATATAGACGGCCGACACGCCCTGAAGCACGGCGCCCCAGGTTTCAGGCGCGTTCCAGTCAAACGGGATCGCCGCCCCGCGAGAGCCCCGGCGCACAGGCAGGCCCCTGGCCTCGATGCGGTTGGCGATACGAGCGCCGGTCTTGCCGGTGGCGCCGAGGACGAGGATGGGTTGAACAGTCATTTTCAGTCTCCTTGGATTTGGGTGATTGTGATTTCGGTACCTCAATGTGACTTAAGGGTTTCGGACGAACCATTCCCGGACGTCCGGCATTGTTGTCCGACCGTCCAGAAGGTCTGGACGTGCGGCATCAGGGGGCGCAGACTTGCCCCATGACAGAGCCACATGTTCCCGACCCCTCTCTTCTCGCCCAGCCCATCGGCGATCCGCTGGGCGAGATCCTGCATCTGCTCAAGCTGACCGGCACCTTTTACTGCCAGTCGCGGCTCAGCGCCCCATGGGGCATCGCCATTCCCGGCTTTCCGGACGTGATGAGCTTTGTCGTCGTGATCGGCGGACGGGGCTGGCTGCAAGTCGGCGAGGAAACGCCGCTCGCAATCCAGAAGGGCGATCTGGTCTTGATGACCAAAGGCGCGCCGATCAGCCTTTTCAGTGATCCGGACGCCCGGCAGATGACGCTCGAAGAACTGCCGATCCGCAAGGTCACGGACCTCTACGAGACGGTGGAGTTCGGCGGCGGTGGAGAGGCGTGCAGCATCATGTATGGCCTTGCCCGGCTGGATCACGCATCAAGCCCGATGCTGATGGCGCTTTTGCCGGATGTGCTCAAGATAGACCCGTGGGAAGAGGATGCGGGAAGCTGGCTGCAAGGCACCCTGCAATTCATCGCCCGAGAGGCGCGCGAGCTGCGCCCCGGCGGCGAAACCGTCATTACGCGTCTTGCAGATGTCGTGGTGATCGAAGCGATCCGGCGCTGGCTGAACCGCTCCCCCGATGCCGATAAGGGCTGGCTGAAGGCCGCGCGGGACCCGCAGATCGGGCGCGCTATCGTGGCCATCCACAGGGATCCGGCGGCAGACTGGACGCTGGCGGCGCTAGCACAGGTTGCGGGCATGTCCCGTTCCGCCTTTGCGGCAAGGTTCACCACCCTCGTCGGCACGCCCGCGATGCAGTATCTTGCCGAATGGCGGATGAACCTCGCGCGGCGGCGGTTGCGGGAAACGTCGCTGCCGATAGGCACCATCGCGGCTGACCTTGGCTACCAATCCGAACCCGCCTTCAACCGTGCCTTCAAGCGGGTTTTCGGCACACCGCCCGGACAAGCGCGCCGCGTCTCGCAGGAGGTGCAAAGATGATGGTGGCCGGAGTGGCGCGGCCCCCAGTCTGCATTGCATGATCGCGTCGGGAACAACCGTGCTGTCATTCATCACGGACGCATCGGCGCCCTCAACCCATGCAAGGCGGCTGACGTAACCAATAGAGTTGGCAAAGCCATCCGGCCCCTACCCGTTCTCGCCGAAAAGCCCCCCCCCGGATACGTAATCGGGCGCATATGGCTTGTTGCGCTGCATCCTCACTGAAAAACCTAGGTTTTGGCGGCGGCGGATCCAGCTTTGCGAACCAATTGCCTTCGCCTATACCTGAAAGTCAGGTGCAGCTTTCGGGACCGCGCCAATTGAGCAGCAGAAGATCAAAGGACGCCAGACAAAAAGAATTGGTCAATACAGCGAATGTCTTCCAATCGGCAAATGGGAAGGGTGGCGCTGATTGGAACCGGGGCGCACGTGACTATGAGGATGGACAACCCAAAACCAGACCTGGCTGGGGACAGCAGTCGATTGCGTGCTTTGTTCGCGGGTCAAACCTATGCGGGGCGTGCCACGGTCTGGGGGTTGCTTGTTGCATGCGGCGCGTCGCAAGCCATCAGCCAGGGACCGGAAGAGCCGCAATCGGCCACTCTGCCCCAAGAGGCGTTCGTCAACACGGCTGAACTTGCGGAACCGAATGCGCAGGAAGTCTTGCTCGATCTGCCAAGCGCGCTTCACTGGTCCCGCCATCAAAGAGGCACGCTCGGTCCGTGGATCTATGTCCTCTATCCCGATGGCACCGCGAAAATTCTGGACGGAACAGACCGGCCGCTCGTCATGGCCTCGCTAAGCTGCGTGGCGGGAAAGGCATGTGATATTGCCAAGGCCGACGGGTCGGGTTTTGTCGTCCCGGTCGGGACAGGCGACCGCCCCGCAGGCCGGGACGGAGACGACCTCGACAGCGTCGCGACATATCTTGCCAAGTGGATCCTTGCAGGCACGGCGCCGCCCCCTCCTCCGCCGCCTCCCCCGGTCGTGGAGCCAGAGCCACAGGCGCCAATCGTCGATCCTGTTCCGGTTTCGGCCATCGCTGACGCGGATGCCACGCCGACTGATGCAGAGGCGGAAACCGACGCCGACGGCGACCTGTCGGATGCAGATGCAGAAGCGGCACTTGCCGAAGAGCAACTGGCTGCCGAGGCTGAACAGTCGGCATCGTTCGAAGACGAGCCGGTCTGCCCCGAAGAGGACTCGTTTCTTCCCGGCTCCTGCGCGCAACCCACCGAACCGCTGCGCCCCCGGACGACGCAACCGATCTTCTCGCCGCCCGCGCCCCGCGCAGAAAGCCCGCAAGAGCAACCGGCAAGCCCACAGGCGGACCGCGCCCCTGCGCCCGCGGAAGAGCCTGCCTCGGACGTGGCCGATCGCTTTATCGACCGTTACAATATCAATTGCTCGATCACCGGCAGCACCAGCCTGGCCTTTCTCAACACGAATGCCGATGAACGCGGCCCTGCCAAACCGCGCGCCAGCCTTGGGTGCAGCGCGCGTCTGACGGATCGTCTGTCGGTGCGGCTTTCCATGATCGGATATGCCAATCCGAAAGAGCAGGAATCCTGGGATCCGGACTACACCTACGCGTTCACCTACCGGGTGAATGAAAATCTGAGCCTTGGCTACAGCAATTACTCTGCCAGGTTTGGCGCTGGCGGAAGCCCGGTTTCCGACCTTCTGAAGGGCAAGTTGCGCGCCAATTACAAGCTGCCCCCTTTCAAGCTGCCGAACGACAAATCGGTCCATTGCAATGCAAGCCTCGGCCTGCCGAAGATCGCGCAGGAGAGCCTCAACCTCTCTTGCGGCTATGCCGTGACAAAGAAGCTGCGCGTCAGCGGGACGGCATATTTCTACGCACCCGGCGGTCAAGGCACCTATCAGCCGGATTACAGCTATACCGCCAGTTACCGGGTCAACGATGATTGGCTGCTGTCCTACAATAATTACAGCAACAACAGATGGCCCTGGAACAAGGGCGAAGCACCGGGCCCCGGCATATTCGGTGGCAGCCTTTCCCTGACCTATAAATTCAAGTTCTGAGCTTGATCGCGCCACCCGCGCCCGACACCTGACGGCAAAGCGACGCCGCGATAAACGGCAAAAAACTATCGCCGGGCAAGTTTTTATGTTCCACTGGTCAAGTGGAGGGCCGGACGTCCAAATGACGACCCTTCGAAATGGTGTCAGGCTGCGTCTTGCGTCGGGCTATAAAGACTGGAATTCGGCAAAAGGAGAAACAAAGGTTCCTTTCCCCGTTGTGCTGTACTTTCGGATATCTCATGTCTCCATCCGTCGACCATACTGATCAAATGAGCCCCAAACCTTTCCTTTGGGGCATATGCAGCGCGATGGTTGGACGTTATGAACCGCCGTACGCCAAGTATCTGTTTGTTTAATGAGTGGGATTTTCCAGACCATGCTCGCAATTAGAGCCAGAAGCCAAGTCACGCCGATCATGCATCCGGGCGTATCCGGGGCTATGGGGCCGCAGGGTGACGGCATGGCGGGATGTGGTTTGTCGTGACCTGCCCGCTCGAAATCATTGTCGCCGAAGACAACATCATCCAGCGGACGTACCTCACGCGTTTGATCGAAAAACTGGGCTACACCCCGATTCCCGCCGCCGATGGCAAGGAAGCGCTGGAAGTCTTGCAGACGAGCCGCGCCCAGATCATCATCAGCGACTACCAGATGCCGCATATCAACGGGATCGAGCTGACGCGCAAGGTGCGCGAGCTCGACCTTGGGCATTACGTGCACATCATCCTGATCACCGGAAGCGAAACAGACGACATCCGTGCAGAGGCGCTTGAGGCCGGGGCGGATGACTTCCTGTCCAAGGGGCGTGACCCTGTTGCACTGCGCGCGCGCATCCGTGCGGCGACCCGGCTTATCAACCATGCCACCGAGCTTGCCGAACAACATCGCATCCTCAAGGAAGCAAACGACCGGATCAACGAAGACCTGAAAGCGGCCGCAAACGCGCAGCGCCAACTGCTGCCCGATATTCACAAGGATATTCTGGGCGTTCAGATCGCATCGGCCTTTGTGCCATCCGCAGTTGTTTCGGGCGACATGTTCGGCTGCTTCGAGCTTAACGAGACCAAGCTTGGCTTCTATGCCGTCGATGTCTCGGGCCACGGGATCCATGCGTCGCTGCTCTCCGTCGCCATCGGCCACCTGATAACGCCCGAGTATTTTTCCAACACCGTCATCAAGGGCAATGGCCCGGCAGACCCGGCGGCACTGGTCGAAGACCTCAACAATCGCTTCAGCGTTTCGGAAAACGACGATTACTTCACCATGTTCTGTGGCGTGCTTGATTGCGAGACCGGAGAGCTGGACTTTTGTCAGGCCGCGTACCCCTCGCCTTTCTATGTCGCACCGGACGGGCATAGCGCGCCTGTCGGAGATGGCGGATTTCCCGTGGGGATGTTCCTGGGCGTCGAGTATGAAAACAACCAGATGACATTCGAAAAGGGCGGATCGCTGTTGATCTACTCTGATGCGGCGCCCGAAGCAGAAAATGCCGAGGCGGTCTCTTACGGCACGGAGCGCCTTCAGCGCCTTGTCGAACAATGCAAGGATGTTCCGACCGACGACATGCCTGACATGGTGGCCAATGTGCTAAAGAAATGGCGCGCCGGACAGGCACTCGAAGATGATCTGACAGTGGTGGCTTTGAAAAGGACCTGACCCAATGATTCACTCGAAATTGCATGACCCTGATATCATGGTCGTCCGCCCCGGCGTCGATCGCCTGACCGCGGTCAATGCCAAGGCGTTCAAGGAAGAGGTCGCCGCCCTGATTGATGCCGGGGCAAGCAGGCTGGTGATCGATTTCAAGGATACCGGTTTTCTTGATTCCTCGGGGCTTGGCGCATTGACCGGCGTGCTGAAAAAGATCGGCCACCGGGGCGATCTGGTGGTCTGCGGATTGAACCCGGACGTGTCGCAGCTTTTCCGGATCTGCCGCATGGACCGGGTGTTTTCAGTCTATGCTGACGAGGCAGACGCGATCCAGGCGCTGAAAGAGAAGTCGTGAAACCATTGCAGTTTCAGATGGCCAACCGGCTTGAGGAAGTCGACCCCACCGTCCTGTTGCTCAAGCAACGGCTGGAAGGGCTGTTGCCGGATGAAGCACAATTTCGCTTTGACCTTTGCGTCACCGAAGCGCTGACAAACCTTGTTCTGCACGCCAAACCATCGAAAGATGAGGCGACCATCGATGGTCAACTGACGATGCGCGGGGACGAGTTCGTCATCGAGCTTTTCGATCCCGAAGGCGCACAGCCATTCGACCTGCGCGACAATGCCCGCTCGTTGTCGGACATTGATGCCATGGCCGAAGGTGGTCGCGGGCTTGGATTGATCCTCGAATGCGCGGATCGTGTCAATTATGGTTCTGTTGGGCGAAGAAACAGGTTAGAACTCGCCTTTAAGGCGCAAAGCTGACCGGCGACGATGTTATTAAAGAGTTATCCTGAACGGAGAGAGATCATGAATACCGCGCCCATCGCGAAAAACCTGACAAAGAGCGCAATAGTCTGTCTTTCTCTGGCGATGCCAGTCGGATTGGCGGCACAGGACGCAGAAGAAACCCCTGCACCGCCGCCAAGCTCGCTGACCGTCGACAACGTCACGTTGAATGGCGAGGAGTATAACAGCGTCACGATCCGGTCGGAATCGCCGCTCTTCATAGACTTTGACGGCTCTACACGCGCCCGGGAATGCTCTCGCGGTACGGGCAGGATGTCGAGCGCGCATTTCGGGCGCAGTGGTCCGCTGACCGACCGCGAGTATGAAATGGCCAAGGTCGCCTGGTCCTATTTCGAGAAACGGTTTCAACCCGAAACCGGTCTGGTGAACGCCGTTGGCTCCTACCCCTCCACGACGCTGTGGGACACGGCCTCTTATATCAGTGCGATGGTGGCGGCGTTTGAACTCTGCGTCATCGACAAGCGTGATTTCGACACGCGGGTCACGAAGCTGACCAACACGCTCCGCAACCTTGACCTGTATCGGGGCGAGGCGCCCAACAAGGTGTACAACACCCAGACCGGGGCAAAGGTGAACTATGCTAACGAACCCGGCGAGGTTGGTATGTCCGCGCTTGATATCGGGCGGATGCTGGTATGGCTCAAGATCCTGAAGGAGCGATATCCTCACCTTGCCAACAGCGTCGACAACGTGCCCATGCGCTGGAATTTCTGCAACCTCGTGAACGAGGATGGCCGGATGTTCGGCTCTTTCACGCAGGGCGATGGCAATACCCGCTACGTGCAGGAAGGGCGGCTTGGCTACGAGGAATATGCCGCCAAGGGCTTTGCCCTTTGGGGGTTCGACGTGGACCGGGCCATGTCTCCGGAGCCGCTTTCCTACACCACGATCTACGATGTGAAAGTGCCCTATGATGGCCGGGATCCGCGCATCTTCAAGAACCAGAACTACGTTCTGACCGAAGGCTATATCCTCGACGGTCTGGAACTTGGCTGGGACATGCCCAGCGATCGCACCAATGACGGTCTGACGGCCTCTCATGGGTGGCGCGCCGAATTCGCGAACCGCATCTACCTTGTGCAGCAGCGCCGGTACGAACAGACCGGTATCATCACGGCGAGGTCCGAGCACCAGGTGAACGGAAAACCCTATTTCGTCTACGACTCGATCTTCGCAGACGGCTATGCGTGGAACACGCTTGACCCGACGGGCGAGTATCAGCCCGACCGTTCGGCCATTGCCGCAAAGGCTGCCATCGGGCTTTGGGCGCTGTGGGATACGGATTACACCGATCTGCTGTTTGAAAGCGTCGCCGACCTTTACGAGCCTGATGTCGGATTCTACGAAGGGCTTTACGAAAACGGCAATGGTTTCATCCCGTTGCAGACGGCCAACAACAACGGCATCATCCTTGCCGCGCTGCTCTACAAGGTGCAGGGGCCGATCCTTCAGCAGGTCAGCAACAAAACGGAAGTCTGGGATACGGCCAATGCCGGGACCGATCTGCGGGACAACAAATGCCATCCGCGCATGATGGAAGAGGTCGTGAATTGCTGTGCCTGCGCGCAGGACGAGATCGAGCCTGTCATTCCGCTTGAAGAGTTTCTTTATTGCCGCCCGGTCCCCACCACCGGAGAGACCGCAGCAACGGATTGCCGGCCGGAAAAGCATAACCTGCCCCTGCCCACGCCGCGCAAGGTGTTGCCCAAATCGTGCAGCAGCCCCTCGGCCTCGCAGCCATGAGTGCGGGCAAGCCAAGGCTGGTCTGGTTCGACGCCAACCGCGTATTCGCAGCGGTTGGCGTCGTCCTGATCCATTCGACAACCGATTTCGGCGGCAAACCCTTTGCCGATGCCGAACCTGCCGAACGTCTGATCCCGGTGTTCCTGCGCTCCTTGGGTGAATTCTCGGGCTCGGAGATGTTCTTTTTCTTCTCGCTCTTCCTGATGGCGATGCGGGTCGACAAGAAGATGCCGAGCTACGGCTCGGCCATCGGAACGCAGGCAAAGCGCCTGCTGATCCCCTTTGCCTTCTGGGTGGTGTTCTACGCTTTCTTCCGCCTGTTCAAGGCAGAGGCGTTCAACTACACCGATTACATCTGGACACAAGTTACCCAGGTTCAAAGCTGGTTCGGCTACTTCATCCTCGGCAAGGTGCAGTATCACATGCACTTCCTGCCCACGCTTTTCGCGCTTTTCCTGTTCTACCCGTTGATGCGCGGTGCCACGCGCTACCCGATACTGGGCCTGACGCTGTTCCTGACGCTTGGCATCATGAACAACACCCAAGGATGGGTCTGGGGTTTGGGGCTGGAGGCCGAAATCCGCGACTATATCATCCGTGCGCTGAAGATCTTTGGCTATGTGGGGTACGGCCTTGCGGCCTTTGCGATCTACGGCCTTTGGAAAGACGGCATCCCGCGCGGTGAAAGCCGACTGCTTCGCCGGGGCGGTTTTTACTTCGCCGCTCTGGCCTATGTGGCGACCCTGCCCTTTTTCGCCACCGCCTACGAGACCGGCAATTGGGGCCTGCGCAGCGGGTGGGATTTCTACGGCCATTTCCTGATGCCGATCTGCATCTTCCTGATCTTTCTGGGGGGACAGTACCTCGACTGGGGGCCACGCTGGTCCAAGCTGGCGAAATACACGTTCGGCGTTTATCTCGTTCATCCCGCGGTGATTGATCTATACGACATCGCGCTGTTTTCCTCGGGCCTTTACGAAGGCATGTCGCCCACCCTGATCGTGCTGTTGCGATACTGCGTGGCACTCCCCGGATCGTTCCTTGTGGCGCTGGGGCTGTCAAAAGTTGGTGTGCTGGCATGGACGGTCGGGTTGGGCCCGACCCCGTGGGAAGCGCGCAAGAAAAAGGCCGCAGGCGCATGATCGAAGACGACTATTTCCTGAAATACGAAGACCGCACGCCGCCGCCCCCCCTTCCCTATAATCCCTGGCGCGAGCTTGTCTGGCAGTTCCTGGCCACGGTCGCGCTTGTCGTGGGCGGCTGGTATATCTGGTGGCGTTGGTCCCATTCACTGAACCCTGACGCGATGTGGTTCGCGGTGCCTCTGGCATTGGCAGAGACATGCGCGTTCTTCGGTATGTTGCTGTTCGTCTTCAACCTGTGGAAAGACGAGCCGATCAAGATCGAGGAACCGCCCGCAGTCCTGCGTGACGTGGCCCCTGACCATCCCGAAGGGGATCGCAAGATCGCCGTCGACGTGATGTTTGCCACCTATAACGAAGATCCGGAACTCGTCCGCCTTGGCATTCAGGATGCCAAGCGCATGACCTATCCGCATCCGATCGACATTCGCATCCATATACTTGACGATGGCCGCCGCCCGGAGATGCGCGCGGTGACCGAAGATGAGGGCGCTAACTACATCACCCGCGACAGCAACGAAGGCTTCAAGGCCGGCAATCTGCGCAACGCGATGGAAGAAACCCACGGCGATTTCCTTGTGATCTGCGACGCAGACACCCGCCCGTTTCCAACGCTTCTGGAACATACGCTGGGTTACTTCCGCGATCCCAAGATGGCCTGGGTGCAGACGCCGCAATGGTTCTACGACCTGCCCGAAGGCGAACGCCTGCCTGCCAAGCTGGCAAATTACCTCGGCTCACCCGGTCGTATGCTGGGCCAAGGCATCGAGAAGATCATCGGCCCGGTAACCTATGGCGACGACCCTTTCGTCAACGACCCCAAGATGTTCTACGACGTCATCCAGCGCCGCCGGAACTGGGTGAACGCCTCTTTCTGCTGTGGTGCGGGATCGCTCCACCGGCGCGAAGCGGTGATGGAGGCAGCGCTGCGCAGCTTTGGCAAGAAAGTCGAAGAACGCACATGGGCGGTCGAGGAAGTCGTGACCGTGTCCTCCAAGGAACGCGAAGTCGCACCGGAACTGATGGAAGCGATCAAGACAGAGGCCGCCGCGACCGAGGTCCTGACCCCCTACCGGTTCCATGTCTCCGAGGATATCTACACCTCGATCGTTCTGCATTCCGACACGGAGCGCGGCTGGAAGTCCAAGATGCACCCGATCGTCGAGAGCAAGATGCTCTCGCCGCAGGATCTGCTTACCTGGACAGTGCAGCGGTTCAAATATGCGGGCGGCAGTCTGGATATCCTCGTCCATGACAACCCGATCTTCCGCAAGGGGCTGACCCTTGGGCAGCGGATCATGTACGGCACGACATTCTATTCTTACCTCGCGCCGCTGTGGAACATCGTCTTCCTGCTTGCCCCCGCGATCTATCTTTTCACCGGCATTTCGCCCGTTTCGGCCTATTCGGCCGAATTCTTCCTGCACCTGATCCCGTTTCTGGTGACGCTGGAGCTGGCGATCATGGCGGGCACATGGGGCATCGCGGGCTATCCGTCAAAGGCCAGCTACCTGTCCTTCTTCCCCTTGGGGTTGCGGGCAATCCTGACTGTGGCTCGCGGCGAGAAAATCTCGTTCAAGGTGACACCGAAGGTTCGCCAATCGGGCAATTTCCTGACCCTCGTGCGACCACAGATCGGCGTGGTCGTCCTGACACTCGCCGGGACGCTCTGGGCGGTCGCTGCCCTGACCTTTGGCGAGACCAACCATTCCGTAAGCGGCGTTGTGGCCAACATCCTGTGGGGCCTGAACAACTGTTTTGCCATGGGCGGCATCATTGCCGCAGCGATGTGGCAACCACCTGAAACAAAAGAGGCCCAACCGGCATGAGCTTTCGTGACAACCTAATCAATGCTCGCAGCCATATTGTCTTTCTGGTGGCGCTGGGATGTGGTCTTGGCCTTGTGCTGCAATTGGAAAAGAACATGCCTGCAGATCCCCCTATGCCAGAGCGGACCAGCGCGCAGCCCGTTCCGGCGGAATTTTCGGCGCCGGGCCTGAGCCCTGCCCCCATCGCGGCTTTTGAGGCCATCGAACCGCTGCCTCTGGCGATCACGGGGTCAAGCCGGCCGGAAGACCTCGCGCATGCCCGCATCGCCTGGACGTACTTTGAAAACAACACCCATCCGGAAACCGGTCTGGTGAATTCGGCGGATCAATACCCCTCCACCACCATGTGGGAAACCGGGTCTTATATCGTGGCCGTCATTTCCGCCGATCTTCTTGGCCTGATCGACAGCGACGAGGCCGAAGAGCGTCTGGGCCGGGTGATGGATACGCTTGCGTCCATCCGTCTGTTCGACGACATCCTGCCCAACAAGGCCTACAACGTGCAGACCGGCGATCTGGTGGACTACTCCAACAAGCCGGTCGAACGCGGTCTGGGCTGGTCGGCGCTGGATATTGCGCGGGCTGTCGGCACGCTCAGCCATGCAGAGCAAAGCTACCCCTCCCTTGCGGGCAAGGTCGCCGCCGTGATGGACCATTGGGATCTGGATCAGATGGTCGAAGATGGTCAGCTGATCGGTGGCAACATGGCCGAGGAAGGGCTGCGCCGCGATCAGGAAGGCCGCGTCGGGTACGGCCAATATGCCGCCAAGGCGATGATGCTGCGCGGGTTCGACATGGTGCGCGCCTACCGCGCCGAAGATCACCTGATGGTCAAAGAGGTCGAAGGACAGCCCATCCCGGTGGATGACCGGCTGCACCGCAATGTCACTCCGGCCTTCACAGTTTCGGAACCTTATGTCTTTGACGGGCTGGAATTCGGGTTTGATGCGCGGTCCCACCGCTTTGCCACCACCATCTACAAGGCGCAGGAGGCGCGCTGGCGTGAAACCGGGCAGCTGACGGCCGTCAGCGAGTCGCATCTGGATGAGGCGCCCTACTTCGTCTACTCGACCATCTGGGGCGGTGGCGCACCCTGGGCCGTCATGACCTTTCAGGGCGAGCGGCTGGACAGCAAGCGGACCGTCACGGTCAAGACAGCCTTCGCCTGGGACGCGCTTTTCGGCACTGACTATACCCAAGAGCTGGTCTCTGCATTAGCGCCCCTGGGCGACACGGATCGCGGCTGGCCCGAAGGCATCTACGAGGCGGACGGATCGACCAACGGTTCGGTAACGGCCAACACGAATGCCGTTGTTCTGGCGTCGCTTGCCTTCCGCGTACACGGGCCGATCGCACGGGCGGACCAATGACGCACAAAATTAGACACGCGCTGACATTTGGCCCGCTGGCCGGCCTGATCGTCGCCTCGCAAGCTGCTGCGGCAGACCCCTGCGTTGGCGCGAGTTTTGACCGCCCGCTGCCCGGCGCAACCGGTGTTGTCACACGCCGCGCCGATGTCCCCTCGCCCAGATTTCCCGGCGTCTGGCAAGAAGGCGTCATCAGTGGCTACGGCTATCAGATCTACGCCAATGGCGAAGCGACGATCAAAGACATCGGGCCAGAGCCCGCATGGTCGGTCTCGGTCCTGTGCGAACCCGGCGCGGAGAGCTGTTCCCAGACTGCCGAAGGGGATCCACCCGCGGCGGCGCTGAGGGTCGCGGATATGATGGGTCAGTGTTTCATTGCACCGGAAACCGTGAAGGCCCCGTTGCCACCGGCGCCGGAGCCCGAAAAGGTTGCGCCGGAAACCGATGGCTGGGCGCTCGACCCATCCGGTTCAGAAGAACCCGATGGCCCGGACACAACGGGCAGGCCAGAGACACCCGACCCGTCTGAAAGAGAGTTGCCACCCCCCGTTTCCGACACGCCTGTGGCCCTGCCGCCGCTCCCCCCGCTTGTCCCTGTAGAGGAAGAGGTCGAAGAGGCCCCTGTTGCGGATGAAACCCCGACAGCCCCCTGCGGTATCGCTTCCATGCCCGAAGGGGCACCGGGCCTGACCTTGCAGCGGCTGATCGTCGAGGCCGGGGCCGATCCCGGGCCGCTTGACGGGTTTCCGGGCCGCAGAACCCGTGCGGCACTGGAAGAAATCCTCGGGCCGTCCGCAGCGGCGTTGAGCAATGAAGAGGCTATCGCTGCCCTGGACGCGCTGCTATGCGCGCCGACGACTGAATAGACCGTCGCTGCTTTCCGCTTGGGGGCCTCCGCGAGGCCCCCGAAACCGTTGAGGCAACCGCCCTTCGGTTAACCGATGCGGTAGTTCGGCGACTCGCGGGTGATCTGCACGTCATGCACGTGGCTTTCCTTCAGCCCGGCCCCGGTGATCTTTACAAACTGGCAGTTCGTGCGCATCTCATCGACCGTGGCGCAGCCAGTGTAGCCCATCGCGGCGCGCAAACCGCCCACCAGTTGGTGGATCACCGCCGTTGCCGTGCCCTTGTAGGGGACCTGACCTTCGATGCCCTCGGGCACCAGCTTGTCACTGGCCGCATCTTTCTGGAAATAGCGGTCGGCAGAGCCGCGCGCCATCGCCCCAAGAGAGCCCATTCCACGGTAACTCTTGAAGCTACGGCCTTGATATAGAATGACTTCGCCCGGGCTTTCATCCGTGCCCGCAATCATGCTGCCAACCATCGCGCAGGAGGCACCCGCCGCAATTGCCTTGGCAAAATCGCCCGAAAACTTGATGCCGCCATCGGCGATTACCGGGACATCCCCAGCCCCTTTGGCGCAATCCATGATCGCGGTCAGCTGCGGCACGCCGACGCCCGCGACCATACGCGTGGTGCAGATGGAGCCCGGCCCGATGCCCACCTTGATCGCATCGGCACCCGCCCCGATCAGGGCGCGCGTGGCCTCTGCCGTGGCGACATTGCCCGCGACAATCTGCACCTCGTTGGACAGCGCCTTCGCGCGTTCAACAGCGTTGGCAACGCCTTCGGAATGGCCGTGCGCCGTGTCGATCACGATCATATCGACACCGGCCTCAACCAGCGCCTGGCTGCGTTCGAAACCGGCATCGCCCACGGTCGAGGCCGCAGCCACACGAAGCCGCCCCAGACCGTCCTTGCAGGCGGTCGGGTTCAGCACGGCCTGTTCGGTGTCTTTCAGCGTCAGCAGCCCGGTCAGCTTGCCGTTCTTGTCCGTCACCAGCAGCTTTTCGATCCGCCGGCCCTTCATCAGGTTCTTGGCTTCCTCGCGATCAGCCGGCTCTTGCAGAATGGCAAGATTGTCCGACGTCATCATCGCGCGGACGGGCGTATCGTCATGCTCGGCAAAGCGCATATCGCGATTGGTGACGATACCGACCACCCGGCCCTTTTCATCAACCACGGGAAACCCGGTGAAATTATAGCGCTCGATCAGCGCCTTGGCATCCGCGAGCGTCTGATCGGGCGTCAGGGTTACCGGGCTGTAGACGATGCCGGATTCGAAACGTTTCACCCGGCGTACTTCGCGGGCCTGCTGTTCGATATCAAGGTTGCGGTGGATCACGCCCATCCCGCCGGCCTGCGCCATTGTGATGGCCATCCGGCTTTCCGTCACCGTATCCATGGCAGAGCTGAGCAACGGAATGTTCAGCGCAATCGCCTTGGTCACCCTTGTGCGGGTGTCAGCGGTGTTGGGCAGCACGTTGGATGCTGCGGGAACCAGTAATACATCGTCGAAGGTGAGTGCCTCGCGAATCTCCATGGAACAGACCTTTCGGTGGGAGCGTCGTTTGACGCGTCCCTATCTCACGGGGCGGCCGGAAAGGAAAGAGCGAAACGTGACGACGGGTCATCGCAGGTCTTGCCATTTGCGTGCCGCTCTGGTCGCATCAGCGCGAAACAGAGGCAGAGGTCCAGATGGCAAACACATATGACACCGGCAGGATGAACCTGCCCTTCACCGGTATCTGCACCTTCGGCAAGAAACCCTATATCGAGGATTGGGACGCAATTGACGCCGATGTAGCCATTCTGGGCGCCCCGTTTGATGCGGGCACGCAATGGCGGGCCGGCGCGCGGTTCGGCCCGCGCGGTGTGCGCGAGGCCTCCACCCTGTTCAGCTTTGGCCATGCGGGCGCCTATGATCACGAGGATGACGTCACCTATCTGGGGCCGGAGGTCATCATGGTCGATATTGGCGATGCCGACATCATCCACACCGATACCCAGCAAAGCCATGCCAATATAGAGGCCGGCGTGCGCGCCATCCTTGCCGCGGGCGCCCTGCCCGTCACCATCGGCGGCGACCACTCGATCAACATCCCCTGTATTCGCGCCTTTGACGATCAGGGCGATATTCATATCCTCCAGATCGACGCGCATCTGGATTTCGTCGACGAACGGCACGGCGTCCGCCACGGCCACGGCAACCCGATGCGCCGCGCGGCCGAGCAGGACCATGTGACCGGCCTGACCCAGCTTGGCATCCGCAATGTCAGCTCTACCGCGCGGGAGGGGTACGAGGATGCCCGCGCCATGGGGTCCGATATTCTGTCCGTCCGTCAGGTCAGAGAGCTGAGTGTGGCCGAAGCGGCGGCCCGCATCCCGCGCGGCGTGCGGGTCTATATCACCATCGATATCGACGCCTTCTGCCCCTCCATCGCGCCGGGCACCGGCACGCCCAGCCACGGCGGCTTTCTCTACTACGAGGTGCTGGAGCTGCTTCAGGCCGTGGCCCGCCGCAACGAGGTCGTGGGTCTGGATCTGGTCGAGGTTGCGCCGGATTATGACCCCACGGGCAGCACCTCGATCCTTGCAGCGCAGCTTTTGCTCAACACGCTGGGTTTCATCTTTCACGAAAGGGCGCAGCGCTGACGCGTTGCGACGATAAGGCAAGGGCGGCCAAGTCACCCCAACTGGCGGGCTGACCGGCATTTGCCTGCAGATGGGCCCCTCGTCGTGAATACACGTTGTTTTTCCGGCAGTTCGCGCGATCTTCGTATCCGCGGACGGCGCATGCCGCTAGGCTGACAGCATGACACGCCCGCGCTTTCCCCCCGCACCGCCGCGTGCCTTGCGACGCAACCTGATCCGGTTCGGGGTCGCGGCCGTGGCGGTGGTACTTCTTCAGCGGTTGCTGAGCTGGGCGAATGCTTTCGGACAGCATGTCGACACGGATTTTGGCATGCCGATCATCATGGTCGCGGCGCTTGTCGTCTACGCGTTGCTTGTCGCCGTGCCCTTCATGCCGGGGGTAGAGATCGGGATCTCGCTGCTGCTGATGAAAGGCGCCGAGGCCGCGCCCTTCGTCTGGCTGGCCACCTGCATCGGGCTGACGCTGGCCTTTCTGGCCGGGCGCTACATGCCCTATCCGTGGCTTTGCAGCATCCTGAGCGATCTTCGGCTGGGCCGAGCGGCCGATTTCCTCGACCGCGTTCAGGCGCTTCCGGCAGAGGCACGGCTGGGCGCGCTGACCCAACGGCTTCCGGGGCGGTTGGGAACGGCGATTGCCCGGTTCCGCTACATCGCTCTGGCGGTCCTCTTCAACCTGCCCGGCAATTCGGTGATCGGTGGTGGCGGTGGCATCGCCATGGTTGCGGGCCTCAGCCGTGTTTTCGGGACGTGGAGCACGCTTTTCACGATCATGCTCGCCGTCGCCCCCGTGCCCTTACTGGTGATGCTGGTCGGCCCCGAAGTGCTGCCATGGACGAACTAAGCCGGGAATTTCCGAGGACAGGCCCCGATCCGTGACGGAGATGCGCGGTTTCGTGGCGCTTCCGGACTTTCCCCCGGCGTCACAATCACTATGTTCGCGGAAAATCCCATTCCGTCAGGCGGGCACGCATAGATGAGCACCGATCCCCTTGTGATCTTCACCCCTTCCGGCAAACGCGGTCGCTTTCCCGCGGGCACCCCGGTCTTGACCGCCGCACGCAAGCTGGGGGTCGACCTTGATTCCGTCTGCGGCGGGCGTGGCATCTGTTCCAAATGCCAGATCACGCCCTCTTACGGCGAATTCTCCAAGCATGGCGTCACGGTCGCGCCCGATGCCCTGTCCGAATGGAACGCGGTAGAGGAACGCTATGACAGCAAGCGCGGCCTGAAAGCCGGTCGTCGCCTCGGATGCCAGGCCACGATCCAGAGCGATGTTGTCATCGACGTGCCCGCCGAAAGCCAGGTCCACCGTCAGGTGGTGCGCAAGGCGGCCTCGGCCCGGGTGATCGAGATGGATCCGGCGACGCGGCTTTATTATGTCGAGGTGGACGAGCCCGACATGCACGAACCCACGGGCGATTTCGAACGGCTGGAACGCGCGCTGAAGGCACAATGGGACATCCCCGGGATTGCCGCCGACCTGTCCACCCTTGCGCGGCTGCAACCGGTTTTGCGCAAGGGCGGATGGAAGGTCACGGTCGCCCTGCACAAATCGCATGTCCCCGGCCCGCATCGCCTGATCGATATCTGGCCCGGTTTCCACGAAGGTGGCCTGTTCGGTCTGGCAATCGATCTGGGGTCAACCACCATCGCGGCCCATCTGACCGATCTTGTGACCGGCGAGGTCAAGGCGTCCTCGGGCATCATGAACCCGCAAATCCGGTTCGGCGAGGATCTGATGAGCCGGGTCAGCTATGTGATGATGAACCCCGGTGGCGATGTCGAGATGACAAGGGCGGTGCGCGATGCGCTGAACGCGCTGATCACCGAACTGGCGGCAGAGGCCGGCGTGGCAGAGCGGTTGATCGTCGAGGCGGTCTTTGTCTGCAACCCGGTGATGCACCACCTCCTGCTCGGGATCGATCCGCTGGAACTGGGTCAGGCGCCCTTTGCGCTGGCGACATCCGACAGCCTGTCCTTCCCGGCGCGCGATCTGGATCTGACGGCGCTGAACAGCAGCGCGCAGATCTATGTGCTGCCCTGTATCGCCGGCCATGTCGGGGCCGATGCGGCCGCTGTGGCGCTGTCTGAAGAGCCGGGCAAGCGCGAAGATCTGTCGCTGATCGTCGATGTGGGCACCAACGCGGAGATCTTTCTGGGCAATTCGACCCGTGTGCTGGCCTGTTCTTCGCCCACCGGCCCCGCTTTTGAGGGCGCGCAGATCAGCTCTGGCCAGCGCGCCGCCCCCGGCGCGATCGAAGCGATCCGTATTGACCCTGTGACCCACGAGCCCCGGTTCCGGGTGATCGGTTGCGCGCTCTGGTCGGATGAGGATGGCTTTGACGCTGCTACCGCCGCGACGGGCATCACCGGGATCTGCGGATCGGGCATCATCGAGGCCGTGGCCGAGATGCGCCTTGCGGGATTGCTGGATCCCTCGGGGCTGATCGGATCGGCCGCGCAGACCGGCACGGCCCGCAGCATCCCCGAGGGCCGCACCCATGCCTATGTCGTGCATGACGGCACAGCCGATGGCGGCCCGCTGATCACCGTCACCCAAGGCGATATCCGCGCGATTCAGTTGGCAAAATCGGCGCTTTATGCCGGGGCGCGGCTACTGATGGACGAGATGGGTGTGGACCAAGTCGACCGCGTTGTTCTGGCCGGGGCCTTTGGCGCCCATATCTCGCCCCTGCATGCGATGGTGTTGGGGATGATCCCGGACGTGCCATTGGATCATGTGACCAGCGCGGGCAATGCCGCCGGAACCGGCGCCCGGATCGCCCTGTGCAACGTCGCCTCAAGGGTGGAGATTGAGGCAACAGTGCGCCAGATCACCAAGGTGGAAACCGCCATCGAGCCAAAGTTCCAAGAGCATTTCGTCAATGCCAACGCAATTCCACATGCCACGGATCCGTTCCCGAACCTTTCAGCCATAGCAACCCTGCCCAAGGTCAGTTTTAACGACGGGGGCGGTGATAGCGGTGGCCGCCGCAGGCGTCGACGGACTTGACGGGCCGCGCAAAGTTGACCTTGCAAACACTTGCAAACAACGGACGCCCGCGCGCCATGACGCAGACCGGGCGAGGCAATTCCGGGCCTTAATCAGCAGCCCTTCTTCCGCCCCGGCGAGGCGCAGCGCTAGAAACAGCTGCTTTCGCCGGGGCCTCTTTGCACGCGCGCCTGACCTCTGCACGCCGCGCGCTTACTGCCCCTTGACCTTGCCGTGGGCAGATCATATTCAAACGCTCCAGAGCGCGGGTATGGTGAAAAGGTATCACGCGAGCTTCCCAAGCTTAAGTTACGGGTTCGATTCCCGTTACCCGCTCCATCGCTTGCCCATCAGCACATTGCTTATCCGCGCCCGCCCTTCGTACGGGACGCCGTTGCAGTACCATCACCCTGTCGCGCATCCGCAGCCCTGGAAATGCTGTTCCTGCCCCTAGTCCAACCCCATCGGTTCAGACCTTTGGCGCGTAGTCAGGGGGGTGGTTTTATGCTAAAACCCGCCGCAGACCAGCTGAACGGAAGAAATGATCGAACGTAATCACGTCGAAGAGATTGAACGGGTGCTGGAGGGGCGCACCACCGGCCGGGACAGCCAGGTTTCAGAGTCGTGGAAACGTTGCGTCGAGATCTACGGCATGGATCCGACCCGCGCGGACCCCGCCCATATCGTCACCGAGGCGGAACTGCGCGAGCATCGCATGCAGGCCGAACGGATGATCGCCTCCGCGCGATCCGGGTTGCAAAGCCTTTTCCGGCAGGTCGCGCGGCAGAATTACACCGTGCTGCTGACGGATGCCAAGGGCGTCTGCGTCGACTTTTTCGGCGATCCGGATTTCGAGGACGAGCTGCGCGGCTCGGGCCTTTTCATGGGGGCGAACTGGTCCGAGGATCTGGCCGGAACATGTGCCGCGGGCGCCTGTATCGTGACCGGCGAACCCGTGACCATCCATCAGGACGACCATTTCGGCAACGCCCATACCGCGCTGTCCTGCACGGCGGCGCCGGTCTATGACAGCCTCGGCCAACTTGCGGCGGTCCTGGACATTTCCCTGCTGCAATCCCCTTCGCCGAAATCCAGCCAGAACCTTGCGATGAGCCTAGTCACCTCCTCGGCGCGGCGGGTCGAGATGGCCAACCTCATGGCGCAAAGCCGCCGCGAATGGGTCTTGCGCCTGTCGACGAGCCCGGAATTTCTGGATGTCGATCCCGAAGCGGCCGTGACGCTGGACGGGGGCGGACGCATCATCGGGTTCACCCGTGCCGCGGACAAGCTCTTCCGGGGCGATACCGCGCCGCTTCTGGGCCAGCGGATCGATTCCCTGCTGGATCTGTCGGTGGATGATCTGCCCGACCTCATGCGCGATCGCCCGACCGAGGATCGCGTCGTCAACCTGCGCGATGGCGGCGCATTGTTCGGGCACGCTATCGCGCCGCAATCGCCAAGGTCATCGGGCACTCCTGCGCGCCGACTGCGCAAAACCGGCGGTCCGCTGGATGCGCTCGCCGGGACCGACGCCGGAATGCAGCCTTTGCTGGAACGGGCCGAGCGGCTGGCCAGAACGCATGTGCCGCTGCTGGTATCGGGGGAAACCGGAACCGGAAAAATGCGGCTTGCCCGCGCGATCCACGTGGCCGGGGGCGCCGACCGTGCGCTGATCACGGTGGAATGTGCAGCACAAACCCCCGACCGGCTGCAAGAGCTTCTGGGCGCGCCCGGACAGGCCCGCGCCACGCTTCTGCTGCGCCGGATCGAAGAGCTACCCAGAGAGGCGCAGGCGCTCTTGACCTCGCTGCTGGATGAGCGGCCCGGATTGCGCCCGGTCGCGACATGCTGCACCGACCTTGGCCGCGCTGTGAATGACGGGCTGTTCCACAAGCCCCTGTTCTACCGGCTGTCCGGGGCAGAACTGGCGCTGCCGCCGTTGCGCAAACGTCAGGATCTGGGCTGGCTGATCGACCGTCTGCTACGACGCCGGGCGCAGGACGAGCTCCGCCTGTCCCCCGCCGCGCGCGCGGATCTGACCGGCCGGGTCTGGCACGGCAACCTGCACGAGCTGGAAAGCGTGCTCGACGTGGCTGTGGCGCTTTGCGATGGCGAGGTGATCGACCTGCCGGACCTGCCGCCGCCAGCCGGGCTTGGTGGCCCCGCCGCGCCGCAGGAAACGCTCGAAGACGTGCTGGAGGCCTGCGGCTGGAACATGGCGCAGGCCGCCCGGCGGCTGGGGGTCAACCGGTCGACGGTGATGCGGCGGATGCGGCGCGCCGGATTGACGCCCCCTGCCTGAACGCGCCGGCCGCGCATCAACGCGGCAGGTGCCGTCAGGGCGTCAGAGCGAAGAGGGCGTCAGAGCCAAGGCCCGTTTGCCGGCATGAACGGCAGATCGGATGTCGGGGCCGTTTCTTTCGCCGCCGTGACCATCGCATGGACCTGCCCACGATGATGCGTCTGGTGATTGAACAGATGCACGATGCAAAGCGCCTTTGGCTTAGTCTGCTCGGCCTTCTGAACCTGAGAATACCATTTCAGGTCTCCCTTTAGCTCTTCCTCCGTCAGTGCCTCTGCCCAGCCCAGAATGCGGCCGTCCGTTCGGAACCGCTCTGCGCTCCATGCAGCAAGCGTGGGCTGAAACTTGTGGCTTTCCGGGATGCCGCCCTTCGGCGCCGTGCCACCGTCCAGCCGCGCCATCCATATCTGGTCGGCCCATAACAAATGGTTCACCGTCTCGAAGATCGAGCGGAAGAACGCGCCCCGGTCCAGCCGAAGCGACGCGTCTGTCATCCGCTCCAATGCCCCGCGCAATTGGCGGTTCTGCCAGGCGTTGTAGCGTGCCATCGTCAGTACATATTCAGGCGAGATCATTCGGCTACCCTTTTCACGCTCAAGACCACAGGAACGATGCCGCACCGCCAGACCCGGCGCCACCGGCACACATTGCCGGATCGCGCAAAGCACATGCAAGGCGAAACAGGCGGCATTCCCGGCAGGCCCATGCAGCAGCGGGTGAAAATCCGGAAACTTTGCCCCGCCCCCCTTTGCATGCCCGCCAAAGCCCCCTATATTCACCTTGCTCCTTCGGGAGCTATGGACATAAACGCGCTCGTAATAAGCGGATCGGACCCGGGGGCGGTACCCGGCGGCTCCACCAAATATCCTTCATTTGGGGATCATGGGGCCGAAATAGGATCGACGAACGTCTAAAGGGGTTAGCTTTGTCCCGGTGAGTTACCACCGTTATCGGTACAAATCGTACAGTTGCAAATGACAACCGTGCTCCGACAATGGCTCTGGCTGCGTAAGCAGTTCGAGTTTGTCGAACTTAAGCCCTTGCGCCTAGCAGCGTAAGGCGGGGTTCGCAGGCACCTGGCAACAGAAGCCTGCACTTTCCCCTCTTTTTCGCGACGAAATTCACGACGTTCCGTTACCTGTTTGCACCCGGCGCGCCGCGCCATGCTGCAGCCGCCCGATGAGCGTTGCCTCGCCCATGCGGGCCAAGGGCCGAAGAGGGGCAAATTTTCGTCCCACCCGGTCTTTTGTTTTCCGACGGATCGCATATGCTGGCGACAAATTTGCAGGGAAAACACATATGTCCGGCAGCATAGACTACGGCAATCTGATGCACCGCGCGATGCGGGGCCTGATCAAGGAAGTTCTGACCGACGTGGCCGCGAACGGGCTGCCCGGAGAGCATCACTTCTTCATCACCTTCGATACCGGCCACCCGGATGTAAAGATCGCCGACTGGCTGTCTGATCGCTACCCCGGAGAGATGACCGTGGTGATGCAGCACTGGTACGACAATCTGGAGGTCGGCGATGATGGCTTTGGTGTCTCGCTGAATTTCGGGGACGCGCCTGAACCTCTTTATATCCCCTACGATTCCATCAAGACATTCGTCGACCCTTCGGTCGAATTCGGCCTGCGGTTTGAAACCCAGGACGATGACGACGAAGATGACGACGAGAATGAAGGCCACGCGGATATCCCCGAGATCCTGCGCAACGAAGAGCGGCCCGGCGAAGCGTCAGGGTCCAAATCCGAGGCGTCAAAGCCCGCGAAGGACGCCGAAGTCGTCAGTCTCGACAGTTTCAGAAAATAACCACCCCAGACGCCCTGCCCCTACCCTGCGCGCCTGTGGCAGATTGCAGGCGAAAGGGATCGGCGCTAAACGGCATGCAATTGCATACGACAGGAGCGTTCCATGGCCCAGACCCGCACCGAAACCGACAGCTTCGGCCCTCTTGAGGTTCCCTCAGACAAGTATTGGGGCGCGCAGACCCAGCGCTCGATCATCAACTTCCCGATCGGCTGGGAAAAGCAGCCAGTGCCGATTATCCGCGCTTTGGGTGTGGTGAAGAAAGCCTGCGCCATGGCCAACCTTGAACAGGGCGGGCTCGACAAGGAAATCGGTGATGCCATCGTTGCTGCGGCAGGCGAAGTGATCGACGGCAAGTTTGATGACAACTTCCCGCTGGTCGTCTGGCAGACAGGCTCTGGCACGCAGTCCAACATGAACGCGAACGAGGTGATCTCGAACCGCGCGATCGAGATGCTGGGCGGCGAGATGGGGTCCAAGACCCCCGTCCACCCCAATGACCACTGCAATATGGGCCAGTCGTCGAACGACACGTTCCCCACCGCGATGCATGTCGCCATCGGAATGCAGGCGCGTGACGTGCTGCTGCCGGGGCTGCGCAAGCTGCACGCCGCATTGGCCGCCAAGTCCGAAGAATTCAAGGACATCATCAAGATCGGCCGCACCCATACGCAGGATGCCACGCCGCTGACGCTTGGCCAGGAATTCGGCGGTTATGCCCATCAGGTTGCGCAGGGCATCAAGCGGGTCGAGATGTGCCTGCCCGACATTTACGAACTGGCGCAGGGCGGCACGGCTGTCGGCACCGGGCTGAACACCCGCAAAGGCTGGGCCGAAACGGTTGCGGCCAATATGGCCGAAATCACCGGCCTGCCCTTCGTCACGGCCCCCAACAAGTTCGAAGCCCTCGCCGCCCATGACGCGATGGTCATGTTCTCGGGCGCGCTGAAAACCGTTGCGGCCAGCCTGTTCAAGATCGCCAATGACATGCGGCTGCTGGGCTCTGGCCCCCGCTCCGGTCTGGGCGAATTGATCCTGCCGGAAAATGAGCCCGGCTCGTCCATCATGCCCGGCAAGGTCAACCCGACGCAGGCCGAAGCGCTGACCATGGTCTGCGCGCATGTCATGGGCAATGACGCCGCCGTGGGCATCGCCGGCAGCCAAGGCCATTTCGAGCTGAACGTCTACAACCCGATGATGAGCTACAACGTGTTGCAATCCATGCAGCTTCTGGGCGACAGCGCATCGGCCTTCACCGACAACATGGTGGTGGGCACGCAGGCGAATGTCGAACGGATCGACAAACTGATGAAGGAATCGCTGATGCTGGTGACGGCGCTGGCCCCCACAATCGGCTATGACAACGCCACCAAGGTTGCCAAGACAGCACACAAGAACGGCACCACGTTGAAAGAAGAAGCGATTGCGCTTGGCTTTGTCGATGAAGAGACCTTTGATCGGGTTGTACGTCCCGAAGACATGATCGGACCCAAGGAATGAGCAACCTCACCAATCTCAACAAGGCCCGCAAGGATCGCAAACGCGATGCTGAAAAGCGCGATGCCAACATGCATTCCGCGAAATTCGGGCGCAGCAAGGCCGACAAGCAGGCGATGACTGCGAAATTGTCCAAGGCGGCAAAGGCCTTGGACGGGCACAAGGTCGACGACAAGGACGCATGAGCGCCCGACCGGTCAAACGGTCCCTGACCCTGCGCGGCCACCGCACCAGCGTCTCGCTGGAGGATGCCTTCTGGCATGCCTTCCGCGAGATCGCCGCCGCCGAAGACAAGCCCCTGAACGTGCTCGCCGCCGAGATTGACGAGAAACGTGGGATCGAGGCCGGACTGGCCTCGGCCATCAGGGTCTATATCCTTCAGTATTACAAGGATCGCTTATTGCCAGCCCCCGCATCCGTCACGGGCGGGGATGGACAAGCGTCGTGATTGGCGAAACAGGGCTGCCCCGTTAGGTGTTCGCGTCTTAAGGCCTGTGACCGGCGGATCACGGAAGATCTCTGGCCCGGCATAAAGCAGCTTCTACGACTCCTATGGTCCGGAATCATAGGCAGGGACGCGCCGCGCCGACGTCAGTCGCGCTTTGCAATTCGCAGGCGAATACCGTCCCGGGATCTTACCGTCAGATGCGCGACAGGCTCCGGGGTATCGACGGGGTCTACCCTCAGATCTCGCAGCAGCAAAGACAAAAGCATCACGCCTTCTATCATCGCAAAGCCCGCACCGGGACAGACCCGCGCCCCGGCAGAGAATGGGATATACGCCTCGCGCGCGCAGGCCTTGCCGTTTTCGGTTTGCCAGCGCGCCGGGTCAAACGCATCCGGCGTGTCCCAAAGCCGTTCATGACGATGCAGATGCCATGGGCTGATGACCATTTGGGCGCCCTTGGCAATCTCCCTGTCGCGGAACCGTTCGGGGCAGCTCGCCTCTCGCACCATCATCGGGACCGGAGGGTATAGCCGCAACGTCTCGCGGAACACATCGCGGCTGATCCTCAGGCTGGACAGTTCAGAAAATTCACCTGTGGACAGGTGTTGCGCCTCTGCGGCCACGCGGTCTTGCCAATCCGGATAGCGCGCCATGAGGTACAGCGCCCACCCCAGCGCCGAAGCAGACGTTTCGTGCCCGGCCAGAAAGAAAATCGCCACCTGATCGACCATTTCCTCAACCGAAAAAAGTTCGCCAGTCTCCGGGTCGCGCGTCGTCATGATCTTGGTCGCAAGGTCATCGGGCGCGGTACCTGCAGCGATCTCTTGCCTGCGCGCTTCGGTCATGCGGGTGATCAAGGTCCGGATCCTGCCCGCCGCCTTCTTCGTCCGGCGCGAAAAGAACCTCGGCATCCAGCGCGGCAGTGGCACGAAGGCCGCAATATTGAGGAGCGGCTGGCTTCGTTGGTAGTTGCGAAATTCGTGGAATACCGCCTGCGCCATCTCATCCTCGATCGGGACAGAGAACAGCGTGCGAAAGATCACGTCGGCAGCCGCATGGCTGGCGACCTCCTCGATTTCGACAACCTCCCCTGCCCGCGCGCGCAGCCGCGTCAGGGCCTGTTGTCCCGCGGCCCACATCGCCGGATAGGTCCCCCGCAAACGCCCGCCCTCGAACGCGGGGTCGATGATGCGGCGCTGGCGTTTCCACGTCTCGCCATTGGTCAGGAACACGCTCTCGCCCAGCAAGGGGCGCAAACCTTCGCTGATGCGGTCGGATTTTGGGAAATCATCGGGCCGCGCCTTCAGAACCGTGCTGACAAGATCAGGCTGGTTAAGCAGGTAGGAACGGAAAAACGGCGTTCGGAATTCCGCCATCCATGCCCGGTAGAGCCGCGCAGGCTGCGCCGACAGAATGTCCTGACGAAAGAGCCGCGCATACCGCAGCAACGAAACCTTGTCGGGGCGCGATTTCGGCTTTGGCGGAAGGTCGGTCATGCAGCCATCGACGTGAATTTGGAAACGGCCGTTTCCAGCCGGGATCTGGACGGTGCGCGCCCTTCGAAACGTGTTGCAAGGCTGACCGGACCCGCGGTGATCCTGAAGTAGTCGTAATCTCCGGGCCGGTCAAACGCGCAGAGATACTGGAAATGCAGTCGGAAAAAGCGCCAGCGCAGCTCTTTCCAGCGCTGCGGGGAAAGCGTTTGGGTGAAGGCTGCCGAAATCACCAGCGGCCAGCGCTTGCCCTCTGGCGCGACGCCCGTGACCGCGACAGGATCGCACAGCGCAAAGGCGCAGCCATCGCCGGGCGCCGTCACATCGACCCAGGTCAGCTCGTCACGGGCTGAAAGAAAATGCAGATCCGCGCGCAGTTGATCGGCATTCGGCAGGAAGGACACCATCGGCACCACCTGCCCCAAGGTCAGAAATGCCAGCCTCGGCCCTTTGGCAGGAACACCGCCCTGCCGGATCAGATCCGCCAGAATCGACGCGCCAAGATGGGCACCAGAGGAGTGCCCAACGACCAGAACCTCGTCGAGATCCTCGCGCAGCGCCTCGGCAATTGTGGCGGCAAACTCGGCCATGCGCCGCTGTAAGTCGGGCGAATAGGCGCCTTTCAGAGCGGCCGAATGGGCAAAATCATGCATCAGGTAATAGGCGAAAAACCTGCCGTCCTGCCGCCTGAACCAATCCGAAATGCCGTAGCCAATCCCGATGCCGCCCGCCAAGGCAACAGCGCTTTCTGACGCTCCCGGCAGAAAGCCCAGCAGCCTGTCAAGCAGGGCAAAGACGCCCCATCCCGCTGCCAGCGCGACCAGCGCCTGCACCAAAAGGAAGACAACCGGATAAAGCGCCGCAATGACCGGGCCCTTACGCAAACGCATCAGCCGGAACAGCGCGCCCGACCCGATATAGATCCACGAGGTGCGCAAGAGCTGCGCGTAGGTCGACAGGATGCCCTGCGCCATGCTGTCACGAACAATATCCGACCAGACAAGAACCTCGAATTCCGCTGCAACTTCAGCGCCTTCCATGCGGCCATTCACGCGCCAACCATAGCGCCCCTTGGCCGTGCTTTCGCGCGGGCGCAGCGCCACTTCGTAACCGCTGATTTCGGCCTGGGCAGCGCCTTCCTTGCGGTAAAGCTCCCGGTATCTTCTTGGGTGAATGGGATCATAGCCGGGGATGTAGAACACCCGGCGGCGCCTCACTTCCTGCCCTGCTCCATCCATGTCATGCCCTCTTTTGGGGCCATGCTACAGGAGCAATCGCACGTAGGTAAGCCGGCACGATCAGGGCCGCCGCATCGCCGGACAGACCACGGCTTACCCCAGTGTCGCAAGCGCCGGGAACGTTTCCAGCAACCAGAAGGAAAATGCAGAGAACCCACCGGTCAGCATCAGCAGGCCAATGGTCCAAAGCAGCAGGCCCATCACCCGTTCGATCTGCGCCATATGGCGTTTCATCCAGCCCATCACGCCGGTCAGTTGCGGCAGGAAGGCCGCGACCAGCAGAAACGGAATGCCCAAGCCCGCCGCATAGATGCCCAGAAGCAACGTGCCCTTGCTGATCGACGCCTCGGACGCGGCAAGCGACAGGATCGCGCCCAGCTGCGGGCCGATGCAAGGGGTCCAGCCAAAGGCAAAGGCGAGCCCCAGAACATAGGCGCCAAAGGCCGACCCGCCGCGATCCCCCGCGTCAAGCCGCGCTTCGCGGTCCAGAAAACCGATCCGGTAGACGCCCACGAAATGCGCGCCAAAGATCATCACCATGATCCCGGCCAGCGTGTTGAGGGTCGATTGAAATTGCAGGAACATCGCGCCGATTGCAGAGGCGGTGAACCCCAACAGCAGGAACACCGTCGACAGGCCAAGCACAAAAAACAGCGCAGGCAAGAGCATCTGGCTGCGCCGCCCGGCACCTGCATCGGCAATCGACACACCGGACATATAGGCAAGATATGGCGGGACGATGGGCAGGACGCAGGGGCTGAGAAAGGACATCAGCCCGGCGACAAGCGCCACCAGCATGGCAGGCAGAAGGCCCGCATCGATAAGGTCAATTCCAAACATGTTTCCCGCTTAGATCATCGCGACGCCCGCGTCACGGCACATGCTGTCACATCCTCGTGGCGGCTTTGAAACACTGGCGCAAAAACGAAACCCCCGGCGCAATGGCCGGGGGTTCAAAACCATTATGTTCAGCGGCCCAGGGACCACCAGCCCCGTTTCTTGGGCTTGTCCTCTTCAACCTCTTGTGTGGGTTCCGCTTCGACCGACGCTGTTTCCAGCTCTTTGTCTGTCGCTTCGGGTTCCTGCGGCGCAGGTTCCGCAACCGGCTCGGGTTGCGGCTCTGGCTGTGGCTCCACCTCTGTCGCGGCCTCAACCACTTCCGGCTCAGGAGCCGCTGCGACCTCTACCGCTTCCGATTCAGCAATCGCTGCTTCCGGCACGGCAGGTCCGGCAACGTCAGCCACGGGGGCTTCGGCCAGTTCCGCAACCTCAACAGGCTCGGCGACGATTTCGGCTGGTGCCTCAACAGGCGCTGCTGCAACGGCGTCCTTCTCGGCGGCCTTCGGCTTTGCGCGCGACCGGGTGGTCTTGGGCTTGGCTGTCGATTTCGAGGTGCTCGACTTCGGCTTCGCCTTCGCGCGGGAGGCAGGCTTCTTGGGGGCTTCGACCTCTGCCTCGGGCGTGCCTTCGGCTTGCGCAGCTTCGGGAACCGGCTCCGCAGCGTCGACAGGCGCCTCGGCCTCTTTGGCTTCGGCCACCGGTTCAGCCGTCTCTGCAGGCGCTTCTGGCGCCGCATCCTCGGCCTTCACCTCGGCACTTCCGGCCTCTTCCACCGCATCCGCGGCTTTGACCTCTTCGGCAGGCGCATCTTCCGAACGGGTTTCGCCGTTCTCGCCATTGCTCTCGGCCCCCGAGGATTTCGACCGGCTCCGACGACGACGACGACGGCGCTTCTTGGGCTTGCCCTCTTCGTCGCTGCCCGTACCCGATGCGTCGTCAGAGGTCTTGGCGTCAGACTTGTTGACCTCCTCCGCGTCATCCTCGGGCTCTTCAAAGCTTTCGTCTTCGTCGACCTGATCCATCAGCGAGGTATCAACCGACACGACGGGCATCACGATCTCTGCCACTTTGCGGGTCGCCGTCTTGAACTTCTCAAGAGAGAAATCAGGCGAAACCAGCGTCGGGTCGCCCTCGATCCGCACGGACATCCCGTAACGGCCCTCGATCTGGGCGATATGCTCGCGCTTCTGGTTCATCAGGAAATTGGCGATGCCGACCGGGCATTTCACCAGAACCTCGCGCGACCGTCCGCGCGTGCCTTCTTCCTCGACCTGACGCAGGATCGACAGCGACAGGTTGTCGTCGGATCGGATCAGGCCCGTTCCGTGACAAGCCGTACAAGGCTGAGTCGTCGCCTCGATCATACCGGGGCGCAGACGCTGTCGGCTCATTTCCATCAGGCCGAAACCGGAAATCCGGCCAACCTGGATGCGGGCACGGTCGGTTTTCAGCTTGTCCTTGATCTTCTTCTCGACGGCGGCGTTGTTCTTGCGCTCGTCCATATCGATGAAGTCGATGACGATCAGACCGGCAAGATCCCGCAGTCGCAGCTGGCGGGCCACCTCTTCGGCGGCCTCCAGGTTGGTCTTCAGCGCGGTTTCCTCGATCGAGCCTTCCTTGGTCGCCCGACCGGAGTTCACGTCGATCGCCACCAGCGCCTCGGTCACGCCGATCACGATATAGCCGCCGGATTTCAGCTGGACCGTCGGGTTGAACATCGACGACAGGTAGCTTTCGACCTGGTAGCGCGCAAACAGCGGCAGCGTCTCGGCGTAATGTTTCACGTTCTTGGCGTGGGACGGCATGATCATCTTCATGAAGTCCTTGGCGATGCGGTAACCGCGCTCGCCCTCCACCAGAACCTCGTCGATCTCGCGGCTGTAAAGATCGCGGATCGAGCGTTTGATCAGGTCGCCTTCTTCATAGATCTTCGCAGGTGCGATGGATTTCAGCGTCAGCTCTCGGATCTGTTCCCACAGCCGTTGCAGATATTCATAGTCGCGCTTGATCTCGGATTTGGTGCGCTTGGCACCTGCCGTCCGCACGATCAGGCCAGCGCCCTTGGGCACTTCAATCTCGGCTGCGATCTCTTTGAGTTTCTTGCGGTCCACGGCGTTGGTGATCTTGCGGCTGATGCCGCCGCCACGGGCCGTGTTGGGCATCAAGACGCAATACCGGCCGGCCAGCGACAGGTAGGTCGTCAGTGCCGCACCCTTGTTGCCGCGCTCTTCCTTGACGACCTGCACCAGCAGGATCTGACGAACCTTGATGACTTCCTGGATCTTGTAGCGGCGCGGACGAGGCTTGCGAACCGGGCGAATGTCTTCCTGATCGTCCTCGTCAGCGACGGATTCAATCGAGCTGTCGCGATCTGCGGCATCATCCGTGGCGGGCTCGTCTTCCTCGGCATCGCCATTTTCGGCGTCTTCAACGGGCGCATCATCGGTGGCCTCGGCCACCTCCGCCGTCTCGGCCTCTGCCGCTTCGGTCTCTGCGACCTCCGCTTCGGGCGCTTCAACGGGGGCATCGACCGGTTCTTCAAACGGCGTCTCCTGCACAGTCTCCATCGGAGAGCTGCCCTCGGCGACTTCGTCCTCGTCCAGGTCAATCGTCTCCATCCCCGAGATCTGACCCTCGGGCTTGGCGACTTCCTGCGTGACCTTCAGATCATCCGGTTTGGCGCTTTCGGTCTTGGAGCTTTTTCGCGACCGGCTGCGGGAGCGGGAGGATTTCGGCTTTTCGTCATCCTCGTCACGCGCCTTTTGTGCCTCGGCATAGGCGCGCTCTTCCTCCATCAGCGCCTCGCGGTCGGCGACGGGGATCTGGTAGTAATCGGGATGAATTTCCGAAAAGGCGAGGAAGCCGTGCCGGTTTCCGCCGTAGTCTACAAAGGCCGCCTGAAGCGACGGCTCCACGCGTGTGACCTTGGCGAGATAGATATTGCCAGCTAGCTGGCGTTTGTTTTCAGATTCAAAGTCGAATTCCTCAACCTTGGTTCCGTCAACCACCACGACGCGGGTCTCTTCCGCGTGGGTGGCATCGATAAGCATTTTCTTGGCCATGTTTTCCGTTCGCACGCCGCAGAATTCCGCATCCCAGGGGGACCGGATGGTTCGCGGCGATGACTTGTCAGGGCGAAGAGCGGCGCAATGCTGGTGGCGGACTCTTGGTCCCCCACTGCCAGCCTCAGATCATGCGCGCGCTTCATCGCGGTTCTTCTCCGACGCCCTACCGTTTCGGGTCGGGCGCCCATTTAAGACCCGTCGCTTACGCGTTCCGGGCATTCAGTGCGGCCTTGCGGCCTGATCGGTCTGAACCGAGTGGTCAGGAAAATTCCTGGCGCAACATCGATGCAGCGAAACTCTCATCGGCCCTTTCCCATGTGGAAAGCTGGCCGTTCCGACAGCATAAAGGGACAAATACCGGAAATACAATCCACAATCGCACCCCGCACCGCTAAAAGCGATGCACGCAATGCGGGAAACGGCAATCACGCGGTCACCTGCCCGCTTTCTTCGGCCATAATCTGTTCAGTGCGAAGCAGGGTCAGGACTCCGCCGCCGTTTCGGCTTTGCGGCCCCGGCCCTGCCAGGCCGGGGAAAGAGTGCTGAAACATGGGGGCTGACGGGTCAGCCCTGGTCCATCGCCCTCAGGCGCTTGATCAGGCTTGAAGTGTCCCAACGGCCACCGCCCAGTTTTTGGACATCCTTGTAGAACTGATCGACCAGCGCGGTCACCGGCAGGCTGGCACCCGTTTCATCCGCCGTGTCGAGGCAGATCCCAAGGTCCTTGCGCATCCAGTTCACCGCAAACCCGTGTTCGAACTCATCCGCCAGCATGGTCTTGTAACGATTGGACATCTGCCACGATCCGGCAGCACCCTGGCTGATCACTTCAACCACGGCGGCCCCGTCCAGCCCGGCTTTTTCAGCAAAATGCAGCGCCTCTGACAGACCCTGCACCAGACCGGCAATGGCGATCTGGTTGCACATCTTCGTCATCTGGCCCGCGCCGCTTTCGCCAATGCGTCGGCATATCCGCGCATAGGCGGCGATCACCGGCTCTGCCTTGGCATAGGTATCGGCATCGCCACCGCACATGACCGACAGCACTCCGTTTTCGGCCCCCGCCTGCCCGCCGGAGATCGGCGCATCGACAAAGCCCAATCCTGCGTCGGCCGCAGCCGCATACAACTCTGAGGTGACCTTGGCCGACACGGTCGTGTGATCGACAAGGATCGCGCCCGCCCCCATTCCGGCAAAGGCGCCCTGTTCGCCCAGACAGACGCCGCGCAGGTCGTCGTCATTGCCCACGCAGGTCATCACGAACTCTGCCCCCTTGGCGGCATCTGCCGGGGTCGCGGCAGAGACACCGCCATGTTCGCTCACCCATTTATCGGCCTTGGCGGCGGTTCGGTTATAGACCGTGACCTCGTGCCCGGCGCTCTGAAGATGGCCGGCCATCGGATATCCCATGACCCCGAGCCCCAAAAACGCAATCTTCGCCATATAACCTCTCCTCCAATTCACGTTCCCCAGCGTTGTGTCCAATGGGCGGTTGCTTGACAAGGGGCCATCCCTGCCGAACACAAGGAATCGCAGTCAAACGGAGGCAGACATGGCAACGGGTTTCAGATGGATGGTACGGCTCACGGCCACCGTGATCGTTCTGTGCTGCGTTGTTGTGGCCGTTGTCTACTACCTCGCCTCGCGGTCGCTGCCCGATTACAACAAATCCCTGCGTGTCGATGGCATCTCTGGCGAGGTGGAGATTGTCCGCGATCATTCGAATGTGCCGCATATCTTCGGGACTGCCGATCCGGATGTGTTCTTCGGCCTTGGATATGCGCATGCGCAGGACCGGCTGTGGCAGATGATGACAATGCGCCGCACGGTTCAGGGACGGCTGTCAGAGATGTTCGGCCCCCGCACCGTCAACATAGACAAGCTCTTGCGGCGGCTGGATCTTTACCCCCTTGCCGTCCGCTCGGTAGAGGCTCAGGACGCACATGTCGTGGCGGCGCTCACATCTTATGCGGCCGGCGTCAATGCCCGCATCGCAGAGATCAATCAGGACAGTCTGGGCCGCGGCGCGCCGGAGTTCTTTCTTTTCGACAACCCGATCCCTCCCTGGCGGCCTGCGGATTCCGTGGCGATCCTGAAGCTGATGTCCCTGCAGCTCTCCGGCCACCTGTCGGCAGAGGTCTTGCGCGCGCGCGCATCCTTGCTGCTGCCCGACGAAAACCGCCTGTCGGACATTCTGCCTGACGTGCCCGGAACCGGGGTGGCCGCCCTGCCCGATTACGCGTCGCTTGTGCCGGATGTCCCGCGCTATGCCAAAGCTGCCCCGCGTAGCAAAGATCCGCTGAACCCGGCCCGCCGCCATGCCTTTGCGGGCGCGTCGAACGGATGGGCCGCCGCGCCGAACCGCTCCGCATCGGGCGGCACCCTGCTTGCCAATGATCCGCATCTGCAATTCACCGCGCCTTCCACCTGGTATCTGGCGCGGCTGGAAATGGCGGCGGGCGGCGTTATCGGCGCCACCATTCCGGGCATCCCCGCGATCCTGACAGGGCGCAGCGACCGGCTGGGATGGGGCGTGACATCCTCTTACTTGGACGATCAGGACCTCAGGATCGAAGAGCTCAACCCCGAAAATCCTGAAGAGTATCGCACGCCGGACGGGTTCAAACGCTTTGAGACGCGCAAATCCATCATCCATATCAAGGATGAGCAGCCGATCACCATGACCCTGCGCTGGACCGATAATGGCCCGGTTCTTCCGGGCACGCATTACGACCTTGCCACCATCACGCCGCCCGGCCACGTCACATCGCTGTCCTGGACCGCGCTCAGCCCGCGCGACACGTCGATGACGGCGGCGATCAACCTGATGAATGCCGGATCGGTCGCAGAAGCGATCGAAGCGTCAGAGGATTTCATCGCCCCCTCCCAGAACCTGACCCTTGCCGACAAGGACACGGTCGCATTGATCATGGTCGGCGCCATGCCCCGACGCGACGCGGCGCATCAAAGCAAAGGCCGCCTTCCCACGCTTGGATGGCGGGCCGAGAACCGCTGGAACGGGCGCATGCCCTTCTCGGCCAACCCTCGCTTTGTCTCTCCTGCGGGCGGGATCGTCGGCAACACCAATAACAAGCTGATCGAACGCCCCTTCCCCAACCATGTCAGCTATGAATGGGGCGACAGCCAGCGCATCCAGCGATGGGAACGGCTGATGCAGGGGCGCGAAGTGCACACGCGCGACAGCTTTATCGAGGCGCAGCTGGATACGGTCAGCACCACGGCCCGGACCCTTCTGCCGCTGATCGGCGCCGACCTTTGGTACACGACCGAAGCGGCCCCCGAAGGCACGCCCGAACGCCGCAAGCAGCGCGCGTTGGAACTGTTGGCGGGCTGGAATGGCGAGATGAACGAGCATCTGCCAGAGCCGCTGATCTATGCCGCATGGGTGCGCGCGCTGCAGGAACGCCTGATCCGCGACGATCTGGGCCCCCTGGCGGATGAGTTCGACCATGTAGAGCCGCTTTTCATCGAACGGGTCTTCCGCGACGTGGATGGCGCCGCTGCCTGGTGTGACATCATCCGCAGCGCCGCCGTCGAGACTTGCGCCGATCTGTCCCGCCTTGCGCTGGATGACGCGCTGGTCTGGCTTGCCGAGAATTTCGGGACCGCGCTGGAATCCCTGCGCTGGGGAGATGCGCATGAGGCAACACATGACCACCCCGTTCTGGGCGAGGTCGCGGTGCTCAACTATTTCGTCAACATCCGCCAATCGACGAGCGGTGGCGACAACACCCTGATGCGCGGCCTGACAAGTGGGACAGACCCGGATCCGTTTCACAACGTGCATGGCGCGGGGTTTCGCGGTGTCTATGATTTTGCCGATCCCGACAGCTCTGTCTTCGTGATCTCGACCGGGCAATCGGGGCATTTCCTGTCACGCCATTACGACGACCTTGGGCAGCTTTGGCGGCGTGGCGAATACATCCCGATGTCGCTCGACACGGATCTGGCACGGGCGGCCGCCGTCGGCATCACGGTTCTGCGCCCTGAATAGGGCCGCCCCGCGCGTCTGTCCCGCCTGAATGATCTGCAAGAAGGGCACTCAAATGCAACCGGCATGCCTGCCCGATCCCGAAATCGCCGCCCGATTTGATGTGCTTGACGCCACGCTGGTGGAACGGACCGGCATTGCAACGCTGTGGAAGGTCCGCACGCACGATCACGATGCCGCCGCGCTGAAGATCTACCACGCCTCCGACATGGGCAACGAACGGCCCGGTTTTGCGGTCATGTCGGCCCTGCCCTCTGCCCCGCTGGTGCAGGTCTACGGCACCCACCCAAAAGCGGCGCTGATGGAATGGCTGGACGGCCCGTCGCTGGGCGACATGACCAGAGCGGGTCAGGATACCGTGGCGGCTTTGGAACTTGTTTCAGTGGCAAATGGTCTGCACGCGCGGACAAAGGGGCTGACATCGTTGGACCTGCCCGAACTGGAAAGCTGGTTCACCGCCCTTTTCGATCTGCAATGCGCCTCCGGCCTGAGTGATGAAAACAGGGCGAATATAGCGAACAGCCAGAGCTTGGCGCGGCATCTGGTCGGCACCCAAAATGACATCCGGCCATTGCACGGCGATCTGCATCACGACAATATCAAACTCGGGGTCCGAGGGTTCACTGCATTTGACGCCAAGGGCGTTCTGGGCGAACGCAGCTTCGAGTTGGCCAATGCATTCCGCAATCCGAAGGGCGCTGCCCGAACCGTGCGAAACCCCGCGCGCCTGCGCCATCTGGCAGCGCTGTGGAGCATTCAATTCGGCGTCGCAGAGCACAGATTGTTGCAATGGGCCGCCGTGAAATGCGCCCTGTCCATTGCATGGCGCAGCGGGCCTGTTCTGGCAGAGGACGAAGAGCTGGCGCTGTTGGAGATGTTTCTGGCTGTCGCACAAGACCTGCCGCACGACAGCGTCTGACTAAAGCTGCGCGTATTCGCCGGCCTGTTTCGGGCTCCAATGCACGGTGATCTCGAACCCGTCTTCCGTCTGGCGCTCTTGCGTGACGACGCCGCGCTCGTGCAACCAGGCGCGCTGCTTGCCGCCATCAAATCCCAGCGTCAGCACCTCTGTCACCTTGTTGGCGCTCAGCGTTGTACGGATTGCCTCCAGCAGATTGCCAAGCCCCTCGCCGGTCAGCGCAGAGACGGTCAACACGGTGTCGTCCCGCTCGGCGCGGGCGCGCACGGCATCCGCCTCTTCGTCGTCCAGCAGATCCAGCTTGTTCCAGATCTCGATCATCGGGGTTTCGTCGCCGACCCCAAGGCTTTCCAGGATCTCGCGCACATCTGCCGCCTGCTCTTCGGTTTCGTCATGGCTGATGTCACGCACATGGCAGATCAGATCGGCGGCAAGCACCTCTTCCAGCGTGGCGCGGAACGCCGCCACCAGTTCCGTGGGCAGGTCAGAGATGAAGCCCACCGTATCCGACACGATCACCTCAAGCCCGTTTTCAAGCCGAACAGCCCGCATGGTCGGATCCAGCGTCGCAAAAAGCATGTCCTTGGCCATGACCTCGGCCCCGGTCAGCCGGTTGAACAGCGTGGATTTCCCCGCATTGGTATAGCCCACCAAGGCCACAATCGGATAGGGCACCTTCGCCCGCGCGGCACGATGCAGCGCCCGTGTTTTCACGACTTTTTCAAGCTGGCGGCGCAGGCGCACCAGTTGGTCATCAATGGCGCGGCGATCGGCCTCGATCTGGGTTTCGCCGGGACCGCCGACAAACCCAAGCCCGCCCCGCTGGCGTTCAAGGTGGGTCCAGGCCCGCACCAGACGCGTCCGCTGATAGGAAAGCGCGGCCATCTCGACCTGCAAGACACCTTCGCGCGTCGCGGCACGATCGCTGAAAATCTCAAGAATAAGCCCGGTCCGGTCAAGTATCTTGACGTCCCACGCCTTTTCCAGATTGCGCTGCTGAACCGGGCTAAGCGGGCCGTCAACCAGCACCAGCTCTACCTCGGCCGCCTCGAAAACCCGTTTCAGCTCGTCAATCTTGCCCGTGCCGAACAGCCCGGCGGGCTGCGGCTTGGCTAGGCGCACCACATCGGCGCCCACAACCTCCAGATCGGGCAAGGCCGCAGCAAGCGCCACAGCTTCGTCCAGCGCGGGTTTTGCCTCGCGCCGGTCCCGGTCGGACTGGATGTCAGGATGCAGAACCCAGGCGCGGGTCACATGCGTCTTGTGCTCTTTCAACTGTTGTCTTCGCCGTCATACAGGTTGATCGGCTGCGAAGGCATGATCGTCGAGATGGCATGTTTGTAGACCAGCTGTGATTGACCATCGCGGCGCAAAAGCACGCAAAAATTGTCAAACCAGGTGATCACGCCCTGCAATTTCACGCCGTTGATCAGGAACACCGTCACCGGAACCTTGGTCTTGCGAACGTGGTTCAGGAACGCGTCTTGTAGGTTTTGCCTATCGGAAGCCATTGAATTGCCTTTGTTCTTGTCACGTCGCGCGGATCGGCACGCCCTCGAAGGTCGATTATGTATCGCCCTTTTGGGACTTACCAGCAGAAATCCATACCCTTTTGCAGTCGCGGCATAGCGGTGTCAATCGCGCCACAAATCCGGCGTGATCATGGCGATGATCGCCAGCGTCTCGAACCGGCCCAGAATCATGGCGCCGCACAGGATGATCTTGGCCTCGGGGCCAAGGCGAACAAGGTCCACCGGGGCCTCTGCGGCAGAGGTGATCAGCGGGCCCGTCGTGGAAAGAGCAGCGATTGCCAGCACCATCGCATTCTCGAAAGAGACATGCACCGCTGTCAGCGCCATGGTGACGAGGGTGAATGACAGCGCGAACAGCATGAAAAAGATCCATGCGATGAACGCCCCCGACCGGCGCACGCGCCGCGTAAAGGCGCTGGCCCGGCCGACAGAGCTGGGATGGACCAGCTTTTCGATCTCGCGCATCCCGTTGAGATACAGCACGAAGACCCGCAACAGCTTTACCCCGCCGGCGGTCGTGGCGACCCCGCCGCCGATCAGCGACAGACCCAGCAGGATCACGCCGGGGGTCTGCAGCCCGGACCAGTTCTGCGCCTCGTTCCATTCGGCGCTTTCGAAACCCGTCGTCGTCAGGAAGGACAGGACCGTGAATGTCGCCCCCCAATAGGCGCGCAGTGCGGCCGAGAGGTTTTCTTCCTGATCAATGTCAAACGCCGCAATCCAGTGACGCAGAAACAGCAGCAGCGGCACGCCGATCACAACGATCAGACCCAGCCGGAATTCCGGATCGTGGCGCAGGCCGGGCTGGGCGCGATTGATCGTATCGCTGGAAAAGGTCAGCCGGGACAATGCGAAGGACAGGAATACGAAGAGGATCATCTCTCCGGCGATCCCGCTGGAGGCGTTCTCCAACCCGCCAATCGACGAAATCCCGCTGGTCGCCATCACCGACATTGCGTGGATCAGCGCCACCAACGGGCGGTCGCCTGCCACCATCAGCGACAGCCACAGCACCAGCGTCAGCCCGGCATAGATCGGCACAAGGTAGTGGGCGCTGCGCGAAAGGCGCTTTGACGGGTCAGCCATGTCCTGACGGGCGGCCCCCGCGGCAGAGATCTGTCCGGGCTCCCCGCCTGCGGTCACTTCGAACCCGCCAAGCGTCAGCGGCGCAAGAATGGCGGCCGCCGCGATCCACATCAAAAGCCCCCCCAGCCAGCCGACCTCCGCCCGCCAGAGGTGTTGCGTCCGGGTCAGGCGTTCCGGCTCGAACAGGGACGCGCCGGTCGTGGTCAAAGAGGAGACCATCTCGAAATAGGCGTTGAGGAAGGTCGTCGTGCGAACCGCCTCGAAAAACGGTACGGCCAGCAATGCCGGGATCAGGACGAACCCGGCCAGAAGCGCCGCAAGCTGGCGCAGGGCGCTTTTGTTGGTGGGACGGCCCGACATGGCGGTTGCCACCAGCCCCGAAACGATCAGCCCGACCAGCCCGGTGTAAAAGAAACTGCGCGCTTCGTGAAAGCTTTGCTGCACCAGCGCATAACCCGCAGGCACCATCATCGCGGCGCTGGCAAGCACCGTGAGCAGCAAAAAGAAGGGCAAAAGCTTCAGACGGGCAAAAAGCATGGCGTCAGAAGAAGTCGATGGAGACCTGCAACAGCCGCTCCACCTCTGGCACATCCTTGGTCATGGCGAAGAGGACGATCAGATCGCCCTCGTCAATGCGCAGACCGCCCAACGGTTTGACCACCTTGTCCTGTTTCAACACCGCCCCGACCAGCACGCCTTCGGGGAAGTCGATATCCCGGATCTGCTGCCCGGCGATGGGCGAGGTCGACAGAACCTCTGCCTCGATCACCTCTGCCTCGGCGTCCCCGATCGAATAGACGCCGCGCACACGGCCATGACGAATGTGGCGCAGGATCGAACTGACCGTGGTGGCGCGCGGGTTGATATAGGCATCAATGCCAAGCGGCCCCATCAGCGGAACCAGCGTCGGGTCGTTGATCAGGGCGATGGCCATCGGGCAGCCCGCCGCCTTGGCGCGGACCGCGGCCAGCATGTTGGTCTTGTCGTCATCCGTCACGCAAAGCACGGCATCGGCGCGGTCGATATTGGCCTCTGACAGCAGCGCGGCATCCAGCCCGTCCCCATGCAGCACGATGGTCTTTTCCAACGTGTCGGCCGCGCGCTCTGCGACAGACCGGTTCCGTTCGATCACCTTGGCGCGCACGCGTTCGGCGCGGGCCTCAAGCTCTTTCGCGACGGTCAGACCAACATTGCCGCCACCGATCAGCACCACACGCTCTTGCTTTTTGACCGACTTGCCGAAGATTTCCATCGTGCGGCGGATGTCATCGGCATGGGCCACGATATAGCAATCATCCCCGACAAAAAGCTGATCGCCCGGATCCGGCGCCCAAAGCGTGCCGTCGCGCCGGATGCCCACCACGATAGAGCGCAGCGTGGAGAAAAGATCCGTCAGCTGGCGCAGCGGTGTGTTCACGACCGGGCAGCCGTCTTCGATGGTCAGGCCCAAAAGCTGCACCTTGCCGTCCAGAAAGGTCTCTGTGTCGAAAGCCGCAGGGGCCGCCAGACGTTGCAGCGCGGCATCCGCCACCTCGCGTTCGGGGCTGATCACCACGTCGATCGGCATGTGATCGCGGCGGTAGAGGTCGGAATAGATAGCGGTCAGATAGCTTTGGGATCGCAACCGCGCGACCTTGCGGGGGATGGCAAAGATCGAATGCGCGACCTGACAGGTCACCATGTTGACCTCGTCCGAATGGGTGGCGGCGATGATCATGTCGGCATCCCGCGCCCCGGCCCGATCAAGAATGTCGGGATAGGACGCAAAGCCTGCAATCCCCTGCACGTCCAGCGTGTCCGTCGCGCGCCGCACCAGATCGGCATTGTTGTCCACGACCGTCACGTCGTTGCGTTCGCCCGACAAATGCCGCGCGATCTGCCAGCCAACCTGACCTGCTCCGCAAATGATGACCTTCATTCAAAGCCCTTCCGGCGAATGTCGCTCCCCGGATTTGCATGACAGAAGCCCCAGCGAGGGTCAATCCACCGGTGCGCGCCCGATGGCCCTCGCTCAGGTTCGCCCCTGCGTTGGCAGGCTGCGGTCAGTCAACCTCTGCGTCGGTTTCGTCCTCTACGCGGGCGACGCGCGCACCGGACTTGTTCGTCGTCACGACGCCAAGGGATTTCAACTTGCGATGCAGGGCCGACCGTTCCATCCCGACAAAGCTGGCAGTCCGGCTGATATTGCCGCCGAACCGGTTGATCTGGGTCAGAAGGTATTCACGCTCGAACGCTTCGCGGGCCTCGCGCAGCGGCAAGGTGGCCAGCGTTCCCGACAGCACCACCCGGTTTTCGTCGCCATCGGCGGGGTCTGTATCCTGCGGCAGCTCGCGGGCCGCGATTTCCCCGGACCCCTCGCCCAGAATGAGGATGCGTTCGACCAGATTCTTCAGCTGCCGCACATTTCCCGGCCAGATCATCGTCTGCATCAGCGCCACGGCTTCCTCGCTGAGCGCCCGCAGTGGCAGACCTTGCGTCTTGTGGCACTGTTCGATGAAATGCGCGGCCAGAAGCGGGATATCTTCGCGCCGGTCCTCAAGGCTGGGCACGGCGATCGGCACGACGTTCAACCGGTGATAAAGCTCCTGCCGGAAGGTGCCTGCCGCGATTTCGGCCTCAAGGTTGCGCCCGGTGGACGAGATCACCCTCAGGTCCACGCGCACCTTGTCTGCCCCGCCCACGCGGGTGAATTGCTGGTCGACCATGACCCGCAGGATCTTGGACTGGGTGCCAAGCGGCATGTCGGCGACCTCGTCGAAATAGATCACCCCGCCATGGGCCTGTTCCAGCAACCCCGGTTCCACCCCACGGTCAGATCCTTCGCGGCCAAAGAGAACCTCTTCGACACTTTCGGGCGAAACACCAGCGCAATTGACGGTAACAAACGGGCCAGAGGCGCGGTTGGAATGAGCATGGATATACCGCGCGGCCACTTCCTTGCCCGATCCCGGCGGACCCGACAGCATGACCCGGCCGTTGGATTTCGTGACCTTGTCAAGCTGGCCGATCAGGCCCCTGAAGGCTGCACTTTCGCCAATCATCTCGGTCGGATGAATGTCCTTGCGCTTGAGCTTCAGGTTCTCGCGGCGCAGACGGCTTGTTTCCATCGCCCGGCGGATCACCACCAGCAACTGATCGATATTAAAGGGTTTTTCGATGAAGTCATACGCGCCCTGCTTGATCGCGGCGACCGCGATCTCGATATTGCCATGGCCCGAAATGATGACCACCGGCACATCGGGATTGTCACGCTTCACGGTCTTGAGGATATCGATCCCGTCCATCTTGCTGTCCTTCAGCCAGATATCCAGGATCAGCAGCGCGGGCGCTTCGGCATTGATCTCCGCCATCGCCTCGTTGGAGTTCCCCGCCAGCCGCGTGGTATAGCCTTCGTCCTCAAGAATATCCCCGATCAATTCGCGGATATCGCGCTCGTCATCGACAATCAGAATGTCACTCATACTGCCCTCGTTCCTGTTTCGGGCGGCTCTTCCGTCACGGCCGCCCCTGCTGCTTCACCCAGCGGCAGGCGAACCACCGCCATTGCACCGCGATGTGACGCGCCCTCGAACACGGGCGCATCTTCAAGGCTCAGGCTGCCGCCATGCTCCTCGATGATCTTCTTGACGATCGGCAAGCCCAGCCCGGTGCCCTTGTCACGGGTGGTGACATAAGGCTCGAACAGGCGGGCGCGATCTTCGGGAAGGCCGATGCCGTTATCCATGATCCGGATCTCTGCCTTGTCACCATCCCGTTTCAGAGAAATGCGAACCTCTGGCGAAACCTCGCCACCTTCCGCGCTTTCATTCATGGACTCAATCGCTTCTCCGGCGTTCTTGATCAGGTTCGTCAGGGCCTGACCGATCATTGTCGCGTCCAGCTCTGCGGGCATGACGCTGTCATCTATATCGGTGACGAAACGCACATCCGGCTGGCCTGTCTCCTGCAAAAGAACCGCCCCGCGAAGCAACTCCCGCAGATCTTCGGGGCGGCGTTCGGGTTCCGGCATGCGCGCGAATTTCGAGAATTCATCGACAATGCGGCGCAGGTCATTCGTCTGGCGTACGATCACGCCTGTCAGCTGATCAAGGCTCTCGCCCGATTCTTCGTCCAACTGGCGGCGGAACTTACGCTTGATGCGTTCAGCAGACAGCTGAATCGGCGTCAGCGGGTTCTTGATCTCATGCGCGATCCGCCGGGCAACATCGCCCCAGGCCGCCATCCGCTGCGCGCTGACCAGCGTGGTCACGTCGTCAAAAGCGACAACATAGCCTTCAAGACTGCCATTGGCACGGCGCCGCGTCGACATGCGCACCAGCAAATGCTCCAGATGCCCTTCGCGGCTGACCTTGACCTCTTCCTGCACCGTCTCGCTGCCACCGTGGCGCAGTTTTTCAAAGATCGGTCCGAATTCCGGCACTGACACCGCGATCGGCATCGATTGCTGGTCGGCGCTCCAGGCCAGCAGACGCTCGGCAGAGCGGTTGACGAAAGTCACGCGCCCCTCTTCGTCCAGCCCCACCACGCCAGAGGTGACAGAGGTCAGCACGGAATCGAACAGCCGCTGTCGGCGTTCGATTTGGCGGGTGTTGTCCAGCAGCGTGTTGCGCTGCCCCTTCAACTGCCGGGTCATCTGGTTGAAATAGCGCCCCAGCATGGCAATCTCGTCATCGCCATCCTCTTCGACAACCTGCACGTCCAGATCACCAGAACCCACCTGTTGCGCGGCCCCCGCCAGCCGCCCGACCGGGCGCGACAGGCGTTCGGCAAACCACATGCCAAGCCAGACCGCAGCCAGGATCAGCAGGATCGCGAAACCGAAATACAGCAACGCGAAATCGAACAGCCGTCGCCCGCGTTCCGTTTCCTGCTGCTGATAGAATTTCGCCGTCTCGCGGGTTTCGTCCAGCAGGTTGAGGATACCGCCATCCACCTCGCGGCTGACATAAAGATACCTGTCCACGAAGGCGCGCAGCGGCACCAGCGCGCGGAATTCGTTATTGTCCCAGTCGGGGATCAGGGCGATGCCATCGCGTTGGGCCTGCTCGATCAGGGCGGGTGTCGGGCGTTCGTAATCGAACAGGTAGGACCGCTCGCCCCGCGCACGGATTTCGCCAGCGCTGTCTATAACATAGGCCTCGCGCAGCCCGCGCTGGATCTGGCTTTGCCCCTGGCCCAGAACCTGCCGGACCTCGCCATCATTCATGGCGAATGTGGCGCGGCGATTGGCGTCAAGATAAGCTGCCAGCGCCGTCGCATCGACGCTCAGCCCTTCGCGGTGTTCGGCCTCGTAGGATTCAGCGGCTTCCAGAGAAGCCCCCACCACGGCGCGCACCCGGTCTGAAAACCATGTCTCAAGCCCGACATTGATTGTCAGCACGGCAAAAATGGCAACAGTGACCGTCGGCAGCAGAGCCATCAGCGCGAAGACACCCGTCAGCCGCAGGTGCAATCGCGACCCCGCAGATTTCGCGCGCCGGGCCGAGACCATTCGGGCCACGCGTTGTAAAACGAGTGCCGCCAGCAAAAGGACGTAAACAAAATCGGCCAGCAGGATCAGCCGCAAGGGCAGCGACGCGGCACCCTGATCCAACGGGCCGAGAATGGCAAACGTCGCCGCCGCCAGAACCGGCCCAAGCAAGACCAGCCCCAACGTCATCGCGTTTTGGAAGCGGCGTTGCCGCCGCAGCCGGTTGAACCGGGTCCAGGTAGAGGCACGTGCCCTTGAGGCCACAGTCTGCCCTCTTCTTGATGTGCTGCCAAAGGCAGCGAACCGCCATATCTAGTGGTCCTTTCCAGTACCGAAGCACCGGGGCCACTGTTATGTTGCTCTTTTACATCAACTTGCGGCGGCGTGTCACGCTAATATCGAGATCGGTGATCTTCTTGCGCAAAGTATTGCGATTGATGCCAAGAAGATCGGCGCATTTCGCCTGATTTCCGCCAGTAGCATCCAGTGCAATCTCGATCAGCGGTGCCTCCACTTCGCGCAGGATACGCGTATAGAGCCCCGGCGGCGGCAGCATGTTTCCATGCAGGTCAAAGTAGCGGCGCAGGTGGCGGGCAACACTGGCCGAAAGCTTTTCGGTATCGTTGCCGCCCCGCAGGACCGGCCCCATTTCGGGCTGGCTGCCCAGAACGGCTTCGACTTCGGACCGGGCGATCTCTTCGCTGCGGCTGGTCAGGCCAAGCCTGCGCACCGCATTTTCCAGCTGACGGACATTGCCGGGCCAGCTATAGGCGCGGAAAAGCTCTGCCGCGTCCTCTGAAAGCCAGCGCTTGGGCGCGCCATCGCGTTCTTCGCGGTTCAGGAAATGCTCTGTCAAAAGGGCGATATCGTCCACGCGTTCACGCAATGCCGGCACGTTCAGCGTGGCCCCGCAAAGCCGGTAGTAAAGATCGCGCCGCACGCGGCCCTCTTCCATCGCGGCGGCCAGATCGCTCTGGCTGGTGGCCATGAAGCGCGGCACGTGATCGCCCGGCACATCCATCATCCGCACGATCCGGGCCTGAACCTCGTCATCGACATCGGCAATCTCGTCAATCAGCAACGTGCCGCCCTTGACCCGCGCCAGAACGCGCATCGGGCCTTCCAGCTCTTGCAGATCGGCCCCCGTCACGGTGACGAAAGGCAGGGTGCGCCGGTCCGAAAAGTCGTGAATTGCCTTTGCAATCAAGCTCTTGCCGGTTCCGCTTTCACCACAGATCAACACGGACAGGTCGGTGTTCATCACCCGCGCGACAAGGCGGTACAGCGATTGCATCACCGGCGTCTTGCCAACCAGAGGCAGATCATCGGGCGCATCTGTCGGATCATCCGACCGCGGGGCCTGCGGAACATGGCGGCGGCTCTCCAGCGCGCGCGCCGTGCGTTTCATCAGGTCAGGCAGGTCAAAAGGCTTGGGCAGGTAATCATAGGCTTCGGCCTCGGCCGCCTGAATGGCCGTCATGATGGTGTTCTGCGCCGAGATCACGATCACCGGCAGGCCCGGCCGGTCCTGTGCAATCCTTGGCAGCATCTCCAGCCCGTTTCCGTCGGGCATCATCACGTCCGAAATCACCACATCGCCCTTGCCCTCAGCCACCCAGCGCATCAGCGTGGTCAAAGAGCTGGTCGCGTGGACCTTGCACCCGGCGCGCGTCAGCGCCTGCGTCAGAACCGTGCGGATCGTGCGGTCGTCATCGGCGACCAGTACCGTGCCATCCATCAGTTTTTCTCCTTGGGTTCCTGGGCGGCTCGCGGCAGCGAGATCCGGAAAACGGTGCGCCCGGGCACCGAATTCACCGAAATCCACCCGTCATGATCAGAGACGATCTTGTTGACCAGGGCCAGGCCCAGCCCGGTGCCGTTTTCACGGCCCGATACGAAGGGGTCAAAGATGTCGCCCTTGATACTCTCCGGCAGGCCGGGACCATCATCTATGATCTCGATCTGAAGCGGCAGCGCCTGCCCGGACCCATCCGCCCTGCGCAGCCTGAAACTGTGTTCGTAAAAGCTGTGCAAACGGATGGTGCCGCCTTTGGAGCCAGCCGCCTGCGCCGCGTTCTTGATAAGGTTCAGCACCACCTGCAACAGCTGATCCGGGTCGCCAAAGGCCATCGGCAGCGAAGGGTCGTAATCTTCGACGATCTTCATATGCGCACCGAACCCCAGCAGGGCCGAGCGTCGGGCACGGTCCAGAACGTCGTGAATATTGACCGCGCGCCGCTCTGGCGGCGACAGGTTGCCGAACTGCTCCACCTGCTCCAGCAGCTTCACGATCCGGCGCGATTCCTCGACAATAAGATCCGTGAGTTCAAGGTCTTCCTTTGCGAGGTTCATGCTCAGAAGCTGTGCCGCCCCAGTGATGCCCGCAAGCGGGTTCTTGATCTCATGGGCCAGCATCTCTGCCATTCCGATCGCAGATTTCGCAGCCGATTTGACCGAATGGCTCTGCGTCATGCGCCCCGCAAGTTCGCGCGGTGAAATCAGCATGACCATCCAGCCCGGCTGGCCCGCGACAGGTGCAATGGACATGTTGCATTGCAAAGGTGCGCGCGATCCGGTGCCGACATCGACATCATTGACGAATAGCGGCGTGCCATCTTTGCGGGCGCGTTCGATATTCTTTTCCAAGGGCGCGTCGATCATCAGCCGGTCCCAGATCGGCTGTCCCATCAACCACTTGGCCGAGTTGTTCATGAACCCTTCGGCAGCCGGGTTGAGATCTGCGATATTCTCGTCCTTGTCGATCAGAATGGCTGGCACGGGCAGCGAAGACCAGATTGCGGTGTCCATTTCAGGCGTCATGCTGCGGCCTCCTGCCCGTGCAGAAGCGCGTCTTCCAGCAATTCCAACACAGCGGCCGGGGATTTGCAGGTCAGGACGCGGCGCCGCAGCGGTGCCGCGGTCCGCGCGACATCCATGTACCAGCCCAGATGCTTGCGGGCGACCCGCAGGCCAAGATCTTCGCCGTAAAAGGACAGCATCGCCTCGTAATGCGCGCTGACCATCGCCACAAGATCCCGGCCTTGCGGCACTTGCGGTGAGCGGTGCCCGTGCAGCGCCGCTGCCACCTCAGCCAGAAGCCACGGCCTGCCTTGCGCACCCCGCCCGATCATCACGCCATCGGCGCCCGATTGCGCCCGCGCCTGACGGGCCGAGTTGATATCCACGATATCGCCATTCGCGATCACCGGTATATTGACCGCCTGTTTGACCTGCGCAATCGCCGCCCAATCGGCGCGGCCCTTGTAGAACTGACAGCGGGTGCGGCCGTGGATCGTGATCATCCGCACGCCTGCCCCTTCGGCCCGGCGCGCAATACCCGGCGCGTTAAGGCAATCGTCATCCCATCCCAGCCGCGTCTTCAGCGTAACCGGCAGGTCCACCGCGCCCACGACCGCCTCGATCAGACGCAGGGCGTGGTCCGGATCACGCATCAGCGCAGAGCCGGAATAGCCGCCCACGACCTTCTTTGCCGGACAGCCCATATTGATGTCGATCACGCGGGCGCCGTTATCTGCGACCATACGCGCGGCCTCTGCCATCCAGTGAGGATCGCGCCCGGCCAGCTGGACAGAGGTCCGCGCCTTGCCGAATCCCAGCTCTGCCTTTTCCCGAACACCGGGTTTTGCCTGTACCATTTCCTGACTCGCCACCATTTCGCTGACCACCAGCCCGGCACCGAAGCTCGACACCAGTTCGCGGAACGGCAGATCCGTGATTCCCGCCATCGGCGCGAGCAAAATCGGAGGATCGACAGACAGATCTGCCAGTTCGATGGTCACATGCTTAATCCTTGTGCATTCAACCCTGAGGTATCCCAGCCCACCCGGCACTTCAATCTTCCAAGGCGGATTTGTAGTCTCACGGGGCGCCATTGCCTATTTTTTGTGCATGCCTTCGGGGGAAGATTGCACCCCAACGGTTCACCCCCTAGACAGGCGCGCAATTCGGGCGGTCACCACGCCCGCCGAAACAGGGGGGATGCGATGCAAATAGCAGCGATTATCGTCGCCGCGGGACGCGGAACCCGGGCCCGTGGGCCCCTGCCCAAACAGTGGCAGATGATCGCCGGGCGCAGCGTTGCCGCCTGGACCTTGCGGGCCTTTCAGTCTGCCAATGAGATCAGCACGATTGTGCTTGTGGTTCATCCTGATGATCTGGACCGCGTGAAAGCCTTGCCCGAAGCACGCGGCGTTACGCTGGTGACGGGCGGGGCGGACAGGGCTGCCTCGGTCCGCGCAGGGATCGAGGCTCTGGCATCCGACGCCCCGGACCGGGTGCTTATCCATGATGTCGCGCGGCCCTGCATATCCCGGCGCCTGATTGCAGATGTCTGCGCAGCGCTCGAGACGTCCCCCGGTGCTGCACCTGCCCTCGCGGTAAGCGATGCGCTCTGGACCGGGGCGGATGGGGCCGTTACCGGCGCGCGGTCCCGCGACGGGCTTTACCGGGCGCAGACGCCGCAGGGATTTCACTATGATGCGATCCGTGCCGCCCACGCGGAACATGCTGGCGGCGCGGCAGATGACGTCGAAGTTGCCCTTGCGGCAGGTTTGCAGGTTGCCATCGTCCCCGGCTCGGAGGACAATCTAAAGATTACAACCCCCGGCGATTTCGCCCGGGCCGAAAAATTGTTGGCAGGACAAATGGATATCAGACTAGGTAACGGTTTCGACGTGCACCGTTTCAAAGACGGCGACCACGTCACCCTCTGCGGTGTCGACATACCCCATGATCGGGCGCTTCAGGGCCATTCCGACGCCGATGTGGGCATGCATGCGGTGACTGACGCGATCTACGGCGCGCTGGCCGAAGGCGATATCGGGCGGCATTTCCCGCCATCCGATCCGCAGTGGAGAGGTGCTGACAGCGCCATCTTTCTGCGCCACGCGGCCCGGCTTGCCCGCGACAAAGGCTATGCCATCTCCAATATCGATTGCACGCTGATCTGCGAACGGCCCAAGGTCGGGCCCCATGCTGAGAAGATGCAGACCGTGATGGCCGACCTGCTGGAGATTGACCCCTCCCGCGTTTCCATCAAAGCCACCACCAGCGAACGGCTGGGTTTTACCGGGCGCGAAGAAGGCATCGCCGCGCTCGCAACTGCAACTCTGGTATCCCCATGAACCACACGATCGCAACATTCTTTGGCGTGGGTCACCTGCGCCCTGCCCCCGGCACCTGGGGGTCGCTTGCCGCCCTGCCCGTTGCCTGGGCCATCATCCAGATCGTCGGGTTCTGGGGCCTGCTGATCGCCACGGTCGCGGTTTTCGTGCTGGGCTGGCGCGCGACAGAGGCAGAAACACGCGGCGCGGCAGATCACGACCCGTCCGAAATCGTGATTGACGAGGTCGCAGGCCAGTGGATCGCGCTGATGCCGGTGGCTTACGGCGCGGCGATGATGGGGGTCGACACCCTGCGGCTTTGGCCCGGCTGGATCGCGGCCTTCGTTCTGTTCCGGCTGTTCGACATCTGGAAACCCGGCCCTGTCGGCTGGGCAGACCGGCGCAACGACGCTGTGGGCGTCATGCTGGATGACGTGATCGCGGGCATCCTTGCTGCGGTCGTCACCATCCTGCTGGCGGTTCTGGCGCATGGGTTCCTGATGTGACCTTCGCCCAGCAGATCCTTGAGGGCGCTGTCGCCAAGGGGCTAACTGTCACTGCCGCAGAAAGCTGCACCGGCGGCATGGTCAGCGCCGCGATCACAGATATCGCCGGTTCCTCTGCGATTTTCGAACGCGGTTTCGTCACCTATTCCAACCGTGCCAAGCAGGACATGCTGGGCGTGCGCGCCGAAACGCTTGCTGCCGTGGGGGCCGTGTCCGAAGAGGTGGTCCGCGAGATGGCCGAGGGCGCGCGCGCTGCCGCAGAGGCCGATATTGCCGTAGCCATTTCAGGCATCGCCGGACCGGGCGGGTCGGAATTCAAACCCGAAGGGCGCGTGTGTTTCGCGCTCGCCACCGCGCGCCTTACGCGGGTGGAAACGGTTGAATATGGCGCCCCCGGCCGGGCGGAGGTCCGCCAACGCGCGCGCGACCACGCGCTTTCCCTGATCCTCGAAGCCATCCGCGCTGCGTGACCTTCAACAGTTTCCATAGCGCCTAATAATTAACCCGACCACACAAGATTGCGCCCTGTTTATGTGCAGTTTCGGGACTGCACAGTTTTTCCACACCCGTCCGCCCGCTTGCCTCTTTTTATTGCGACCCGCATCCGCTTTGTCGCTCGGAACGCAGATTCTCGGAGGAAGGACAAGCAATGAACGGAGCGGATACCGCCTGGATAATTGTAGCGACAGCCCTTGTGCTGTTCATGACATTGCCAGGGTTGGCACTGTTTTACGGTGGGCTGGTGCGGGCGCGAAACGTGCTGAGCGTCTTCATGCACTGCTACGCCATCGCCTGCCTGATGAGCGTGCTCTGGCTGGCCTTCGGCTATTCCATCGCATTCGGCGACGGCGGCGCGCTTTGGGGCGGGCTGGACAAGGCCTTCCTGTCCGGCGTCACGGCAGAGTCGCTGGCGGGTACCCTGCCGGAAGTCCTGTTCTTCGCCTTCCAGATGACCTTTGCCATCATCACACCGGCGCTGATCGTCGGCGCCTATGTCGAACGGGTCGGATTCGGCTTCGTCCTTCTGTTCTCGGCGCTTTGGATGCTGCTGTGCTACGCACCGGTCGTCCATTGGATCTGGGGCGGTGGGATGCTGGCGGATGGCGGCATCTTTGGTGAAACAGGTGCCCGGGATTTCGCAGGTGGCATCGTGGTGCATGAAACCGCAGGGCTTGCCGCGCTGATCATCGCCATCTTCCTCGGCCCACGCCGCAACCGCACCACGCCGCCGCATAACCCCGGCTATGTGATGATCGGGGCCGCGATGCTCTGGGTCGGCTGGTTCGGCTTCAATGGCGGGTCGCAGCTGGCGGCCGATGGTGGCGCGGCGATGGCGCTGACCGTCACGCATATCTCTGCCGCGACGGCTTCGCTGTCCTGGGCGCTGTGGGAACGTATCAAGTTTGGCAAATCGTCGCTCGTGGGCATCGTGACGGGCACGATCGCGGGGCTTGCGTCGATCACGCCGGCAAGCGGTTTTGTCGGCCCTATCGAGGCGCTGGTGATCGGCGCTGTCGCCGGTGTCCTGTGCCAGGAAGCGGTGAACCTGATCCGCAATGTCTTCAAGATCGACGATACGCTGGATGTTTTCGCCGTGCACGGCGTTGGCGGCATCTTTGGCACGATCATGATTGCGGCCTTTGGTGCGGGCACCTGGGCGGCCCAGCTTGGCAGCCTTGTGATTGTCGGCGTTTTCACCACCGTCGTGACAATCGTGCTGGTCCTTGTGGTGCGGCTGATCACGCCCCTGCGCGTCGATGCCGAGACAGAAACCAACGGGCTGGACCTGATCGTGCATGGCGAACGCGCCTACGATCACGCATCCTGAACGCACGCGTATACTTTACGATGCGGGGGTCCTTCACAGGGCCCCCGTTTTGCGTTTGCGCCCCGATGATGGGTGTTTGGTCCAGTCAAGCCGCCCGAAGGCCCGTCGCATGCTGGGGAAGCGATGATAAGGCCGGTCTAAAGAGCCGAGGGCCCGAGCGATCCTCCCGCCCGAAGCCCTTGTCAGACAGAGGAGCCGTAAAGATCTGCTGCTCGCCGTTCAAACGCGCGCACGATCCGATGCATCGCCTCGTTGAAAACAACACCGATGATGCCCTGCAGAATCGCGTTCTTGAACTCGAAATCGACAAAGAAATGCACGTCGCACCCGCCGTCGGTATCTTCAAAGGCCCAGTTCGACTTCATGTAGCGGAAAGGCCCGTCAAGATATTCGGTATCGATCCGCATCTCGCTTGGATGTAACACCACCCTGCTGCCGAACCTTTCGCGGAAAACCTTGAAGCTGATCACCAGGTCGGCCAGCATTTCCTCGGCGCCGCCGCCGATGTCATTGCGCGACCGGATGCGCGCCGCGGCGCACCAGGGCAGGAATTCAGGATAGGACGCCACATCGGCCACCAGATCATACATCTGCTGGGCGCTATAGGGCAGTCGGCGGGTTTCGCTATGGGTCGGCATGTCGCTCCGGTTGGGTCGTGACAGTGGCCGTCGATGTCGTATTGTGGCGCGGGAAAATCAAGGGGATATCATGTCAGAGCGTCCATATGTCATCGACGAGATGATCTCGGCCAAGGCAATCGCGGCGCGAATCGAAGAGCTCGCAGCCGAGATCCGCCGCGAATTTGCAGATACAGACAAGCTTGTCGTCGTCGGTCTGCTGCGCGGGTCTTTCGTGTTCATTGCGGATCTCGTGCGAGAGCTGCAACTGCCGATCGAAGTCGATTTCCTCGAAGCGTCCTCTTACGGCGACACGATGGAATCGAGCCGCGAGGTGCGCATCCTCAAGGACCTGCGCGGCGCGATCGAAGGCCGCGATGTTCTGGTGGTCGAGGATATCGTGGATACCGGGCATACTCTGAACCACGTCACCGGGCTTTTGCGGTCGCGCAACCCCGCGCGCCTGCGCACCATCGCCCTTCTGGACAAACCTTCCCGGCGCGAGGTCGACTTCCGCTCTGACTGGATCGGGTTCGAAATCCCCGACAAGTTCGTCGTGGGCTACGGCATCGATTTCGCGCAGCGCAACCGCAACCTGCCCTATATCGGGACGGTGCGGTTTACCGACGAAGAGGGCTGAGATGAACCCGATCTGGCTCTTGCGGCTAACCCGCTGGGCCCGGCGCCCGCCCGGCCGCCGCATGCAGATCGTCGTGGGGGCGGTGCTTGTGCTGGTGCTGATCCTGTGGGGGATCGAACATTTCATCGGCTGGCCGGACGCGCTGACACCCGAACGCATCCCACGCCGCGTCATCCGCTGAGCGCGGCGCTCTCGCTTCGGATCAGGCTGCAAAGATCGTCGATGAAGGGCGCCAGCCGCGAACTGTCGGCCAGATCCTGATGGCAGCCAACCCAAAGCGGCACCCGGTGGCCGGGATAGGCACTGCCATATCGCTCCAGCCGGGCATCCTGATCGCCAAGGATGCAGGGAAGAATGGCGCAGCCGGTCCCCCGTGATGCCATCTCGCGCAGAACCACGAAGCTGTCGGACCGACCGGAAATCGTTGCGGGGTCAACAGTGCGCTGCATCCAATGCGCAGGTTCCGACCGCCCCAGCGCGCCGGTCAGGCCAAGCCATGTGTCTGTCCCGCTGCTGCCCCGCGCGCGATATGTGGCAAAGCCCAGTTCGGCAACCGCGCGGCCTGTCATGCCCGCGGGCAGCGCCGTTGCGGGCCGCACGGTCACATCCGCCTCCAGCCGGGACAGATCAAGATGGCCATTGGCGGCCAGCAAAGACACCTCATGACGCGGCATGGTTCTTGGCAGATCGGCCAGCACCGTGTTGCACAGCGTGTCGGTCGAGGTCAGCCGGACCACGTCACGTGGACCTTCGGCCCATTTCATCAACTGCCCGACGGCGGCCACGGCCTGGGCTGCATTGCGCGCCGCCTCGATCATCCGCGCACGGTCAGGGCGCACACGGTAGCCGGCCGCCGTGCGTTCGAACACTTCCGCGCCATGCGCCTCTTCGAAGGCGGCGACCCGGCGCAGGACCGTCGCGTGATTGACCCCCAGTTCACGCGACGCCCCGCTTACAGAGCCATTATCGGCAACCGCCAGAACAAAGCGCAGGTCATCCCAATTTGCGTTGTGCATGAATCGCAGGCCCGTTTGCATCTTTGAAGAATACTATTGCTGTCGTCTGAAACTATACTAACCTCTACGCGAACCTCGCATTTTCAGGGAGTCCAACGTATGAAAAAGATCGTTACCGCCACAGTGATTGCAGGTGTGATTGCCGGATCAGCAGCCCTTGCACAGGGCGACGGGTCCGCACAGATCAAGGCGCGGCAAGGCCAGATGCGGATTATCGCGCTGAACCTTGGCATCCTTGGCGGCATGGCGCAGGGCAAGATGGACTACGACGCCGAAGCCGCACAGAACGCCGCCGATTCGCTGGCAGGCGTGGCGATGGTGCACCAGCCGACGCTTTGGACCGAAGGCACATCAAGCCTTGATGTGGACGGGACGCGGGCGCTGCCGGAGATCTGGGAAGATAACGACGATTTCATGACCAAGTGGACTGCCTTTGCCGACGCTACAGTTGCGATGCAGGCTGCCGCGGGCACCGGCAAGGATGCAATTGGCCCGGCCATGGGCGCGCTGGGTGGCACCTGCAAGGGCTGCCATGAAAAGTATCAGGAACCCAACTGATTAGGATACGCTCTTGCTGCGTCGCCTCTTTAGATACCTTTTGCTGGCCGCGATTGTCGCGGCCGGTGTCGCGTTCTGGCTGACCCGCGCGGTGCCTCTGGAAGAGGACGCGCTGGCAGGCGCCGAAGGCGATGTCGAGAATGGTCAGCGCGTCTTTACCGCGGCGGGCTGCGCCTCTTGTCACGCCGCACCCGAGGCAAAGGGCGAAGACAAGCTGCTGCTGACAGGCGGTCAGGCCTTCCCGTCAGATTTCGGCACGTTCATCGCGCCGAACATCTCGCCCGACCCCGCCGAAGGGATCGGTGGCTGGACGCTGGCGGAATTCGCAAGCGCCGTGACGCGCGGCGTGTCGCCGGAGGGCAAGCATTACTACCCCGCCTTCCCCTACACGTCCTACGCCAGAATGGAGCAGCAGGATCTGGTCGATCTCTGGGCCTATATGCAGACCCTGCCCGCCTCTGACACGCCCAGCCAGGCACATGATGTCGGTTTCCCGTTCAATATCCGCCGCGCGCTTGGCGGGTGGAAACTGCTTTTCATGAATGATGACTGGGTGCTGAAAAATGCAGCGTCAGAGCAGGCGCGGCAGGGCCGCTACCTTGTCGAGGCATTGGCGCATTGCGGCGAATGCCACACGCCGCGCAACCTGCTGGGCGGTCTTGACACATCCCGCTGGCTGGCCGGCGCGCCCAACCCGTCGGGCCGGGGCCGCATTCCGGGCATTGCCCCCGGCACGCTGACCTGGACCGAAGACGAGATCGCCTATTACCTCGAAACCGGGTTCACGCCCGATTTCGACAGCGTTGGCGGCCATATGGTTGCGGTGGTCGAAAACATGGCGCTGCTGACCGAGGCCGACCGCTACGCGATTGCGGCCTATCTGAAGGCAGTCCCGGAACAGAGCGAGGAATAAACCACGCCTTACAATGAAAAACGGCGCCGCAGAGGATATCTGCAGGCGCCGTTCTGTTTTTCGTTCAAGGGGGCTCAGGCCCGGTTCAGCCTGGCATTCCGTGCGGCCTGAAGCTGCGCAAAGTCATCGCCCGCATGGTATGACGAACGCGTCAAAGGCGTGGCCGACACCATCAGGAAGCCCTTGCCATAGGCGGCTTTCTCGTAGGCGGCGAATTCGTCAGGATGCACGAAACGATCAACGGCGTGATGTTTTGGCGTGGGTTGCAGATACTGACCGACGGTCAGGAAATCGATATCCGCCGCACGCATGTCGTCCATGACCTGCAGAACCGCCTGACGATCTTCGCCCAGCCCGACCATGATGCCCGATTTGGTAAAGATCGTCGGGTCGATCTCTTTCACCCGCTGCAACAGACGCAGGGAGTGGAAGTAACGCGCACCCGGACGGACCTCCGGGTAGAGCCCTGGCACGGTCTCAAGGTTGTGGTTGAAGACGTCGGGCTTTGCCTCGACGACCGTCTCCAGCGCGGAGGCGTCACATTTCAGGAAATCCGGGGTCAGAATTTCGATCGTCGTATCGGGGCTGCGGTGGCGGATGGCTCGGATGGTCTGCGCAAAATGCTCTGCCCCGCCATCCTTCAGGTCGTCGCGGTCAACAGAGGTGATCACGACATGGTTCAGCCCCAGCTTTTGCACCGCATCGGCAACCTTGCCCGGCTCGAACACGTCGAGCGTATCAGGCCGGCCGGTCGCGATATTGCAGAACGTGCAGCCGCGGGTACAGATCTCGCCCATGATCATCATGGTGGCGTGCCCCTGGCTCCAGCACTCGCCGACATTGGGGCAGCCCGCCTCTTCGCACACCGTGACAAGCCCATGCTCGCGCATGATCTTTCGCGTGTCGGCATAGCCCTGGCCGCCGGGCGCCTTCACCCTGATCCAGTCAGGTTTCTTGGGTTGGGCATTGTCCGGGCGATGTGCCTTTTCAGGATGCCGTTCGGCTGGGATATTGAGATCGCGCACGTTTTATTCCCCGCGAAGCTGATGATGCCTTCGCATATCATAAGAAATTGCAGGGGGTAGTACCAGTAGCGCATGACTGCCATGCAGCCATTGCCTTTTTTCCGAGTGCCCCCTGCATCGCTTTCCGTTAGGAAAAGCGCGCAGTGCAGCTGCGGCATAACGTGAAAAATCACCAATTCGCTGCCACACAAGCGTCAGTTTGAAAAGCGTTTTTTCTGCAAACCTGCCATGCTGCAGTTGCAGCAATTCCTGATTGCGACCCATGAGGGATTCGCGCTAGGCCTCGGGGCAATTATGTCTCAGGAGATCAGGAGAATTCCGATGAAAACTGGCCTTCCCCTCCCACAGGTTACTTTCCACACACGTGTCCGCGACGAAGCCGTCGGCGGACCCAACCCCTTCCGCTGGCAGGATATGACCACGCAGGATTACTTCGCGGGCAAACGCGTCATCCTGTTCTCGCTGCCCGGTGCCTTCACGCCGACATGCTCCACCTACCAGCTGCCGGGTTTTGAAAAGAACGCCGAAACCTTTGCGAATTTCGGCATCGACGCCATCTATTGCCTGTCGGTGAACGACAGCTTCGTGATGAACAAATGGGCTGAAAGCCAGGGGCTGAACACCGTCAAGGTCATCCCCGACGGGTCTGGCGAATTCACCCGCAAGATGGGTATGCTGGTCGAGAAGAACAATCTGGGTTTCGGCATGCGCAGCTGGCGCTATGCGGCCATCGTGAACGACGGCAAGGTCGAAGCCTGGTTCGAAGAGCCCGGTATCTCGGACAATCACGCCGAAGATCCTTATGGCGTGTCGAGCCCGGAAAACCTGCTCGAATACCTTCAGAAGGAAGCGGCGGGAATCGCTGCGGAGTAATCTGCAATCCCCGGATAAAAACAGGCCGCCGCCCGGATCCGGGCGGCGGCTTTTTCACGTGCGGCGTTCATCCGATCAGGCCGCCCCCGGCGCCAACCACTTCGTCATAGTGACGCCGAAGCCGCTGCAACGCGATGCGCAGCACGATCTTGCCGGACCGCGCTGACCAGCCCATGCGCTTTTCCGCGGTTTCCATCCCCTCCAGATAGCAGCAGCACCGCAGAACCACGTCCCCCAGCCCCGGCCCCAGATCGGCCAGCGCCGCCGCGACGCGGTCACGTGCGGCCGTCGGGCCATAGCCGCGCAAATCCGCGCCTTCACCATTTCCGCGCGCCCCGCCCGTCAGGAAACTGTCCCAATTCTGCGCGACCCGAGGCCCCATCTGCGCCAGTTCAAAGTCTTCACGCAGACGTTCCCCGGCCTTCACCAGTTCTTCCGACAGGAATGGCTTGCCGTCATGGTCCCGGCGGCGCGCCAAAGCCGTCAACGGAGATTCGGCCAAGGAATAGCGCACGCGCTTTGTGCGCGGCTCGCCGTCAGTTTCAGTTGAGGCAGGCTTGCCTTCGAAACCGGCCTGCGCTTCGGCAAATCCGCGGGTGTCGTTCTCGCTGGCGGCGACAAGGCGGTTCAGTTCCGTCCGCCCTGCCGCCGTGATCTGGTAGCGCGAGATCCGCGCAGGCTCCCGGCAGGCGATCCAGTCTTTCAGCGCCATTGCCTGGGCGATACCACTGTCGACCACCGCCGTGCGTGTCGAAGTCCCGTCCCCTGTGTCCCGTAGGACGACGGCCTTGTCCATCTCGGCGGCCACAGCCATGACGGCGCCCGTTTCACACAGCCGCCGCAAGATGCGCAGCGCCTCGCGCTCCAACGTCTTGTCGTCGGGGGTCAAGTGGGGCTCGGTCGGAGAGTTGCTCATTTTGAAACGATCCTTGTCTGACGAGATGACGCGTACCGGGACGTGGTGATGGCCGAGCTTGCGCAGAGCGGCGTCGACCAACGGGTCGTCGCGCAGGGTTTCGACCTTGCGGACCTGCCGCAGCACGGTCGAGGCATGGCACCCCGACTCCCGGGCCAGCTGTCTGATGCTGATGCCCTCTTCGATGTGGTGCAGATAATTCCGTGCAGCGTCCGGTACCCACCCCGAAAGCGCGCACATAGTGCTGTTTTCTACGTCAAATCGCATGACCGTCCTCGCGTTGCCGTTACCCGTCCGAATTTTCCACTGCAGGCATCCGGATCAATTGAGTTAAATTTTTCACAACCTATGCGTGCATTTGTTTCCGGTTCGTTAACATGGTCATGGTTTTTTCATCATCCTTTCCAATCGATAAACAGCGCTGAACCGAGCGTTCGCATCGACCAATGCCTCCGCAACACCCGACAAAGTTGTGCAATGTTTTTCGCAGATCGAACGGAAAAGGACCCGACGCCATGCAAGACATTCTCAGCCTTCTGCACTCGCTCAAGCGCCCTCGCCTCTTGATCCGGGCCGCCCGCATCGGCGCGCAGGATTACCAGCGCACGGCACATCTGCCCCGGCTTCTGGGCTACGGCGCGCTGCCGCGTACCGGCCCGGCGTTGATGCGTCTTATGGAAATCGAATCGGAATTGAATGCCCGTCGCGAGGCAAGTGACGCGGGCTATTCCATCGCCCGGCATGTCGAATTGCTGGTGGCGATGATGGGCGAGGCCCGCGTGCTGCGCAGCGCGGGCCAGACCTGATGGGAATTACATGAAGGCGTCGGGCATCGACGCCTTCTTTTCGGCGACATAGGCGTTGAGCGCCTCGTTGATCGCCGGATCCAAGGCAGGCTGCTGATAATCGTTCAGCAGCTTTTCAACCCGCAAGGCGGCGAGCGCTTCGGAATCGCGCGCGCCCTCTTCGTCCCAGGTTTCAAACGGTTTGTAGTCGAAGGTTTCAGACCGCCAGAACGCTGTCTTGAAATGCGCCTGGGTATGCGCGCAGCCAAGATAATGACCACCTGGGCCCACCTCGCGCATCGCGTCCAGCGCCTGCGCTTCCTCGTCGATATTGACGCCTTGTGCGAATTTGTGCAGCGCCCCCAACTGGTCGGCATCCATCACGAATTTCTCGAAGCTCGACACCAGCCCGCCTTCCAGCCAGCCACAGGCATGCAGCATGAAATTGACGCCTGACAGCAGGCCCATGTTCAGGCTGTTCGCAGTCTCGTAGGCGGCCTGCGCGTCCGGCAGTTTCGATCCGCAGAACGACCCTGACGAACGGAAGGGCAGCCCCAGACGCCGCGCCAGCTGACCTGCGCCGTAAGTGACATGGCTGGCCTCGGGTGTGCCGAATGTCGGCGCGCCGGAATTCATGTCGATCGAGGTCACGAACGCACCAAAGATGACCGGAGCGCCCTTTCGGATCAGCTGCGAATAGGCGATCCCTGCCAGCACTTCGGCCAGAACCTGCGTCAACGTCCCCGCCACCGAGACAGGTGCCATCGCACCGCCAACGATGAACGGAGAGATCACCGAAGCCTGATTGTTGCGCGCATAGACCTCCAGCGAGCCCATCATCACATCGTCGAATGTCAGCGGAGAGTTGATATTGATGAGCGATGTCATCACCGTATTTTCCTGCACGAACTCCTTGCCGAAGAGGATTTCGCACATATCAACCGAATCCTGCGCCCGGCTGGGTTCCGTCACCGACCCCATGAACGGTTTGTCCGACAGCGTCATATGCGCCTGCAACATGTCCAGATGGCGCTTGTTCACAGGAATGTCCGTCGGCTCGCAAACCGTTCCGCCGGAATGGTGCAGCCATTTGGACATGTAGCCCAGCTTCACGAATTTGCGGAAATCTTCCATCGTGGCATACCGGCGACCGCCTGCGACATCACGCACGAAAGGCGGACCATAGACCGGCGCCAAGACCAGCGACTTGCCCCCGATCTCGACATTGCGGGCGGGGTTGCGGGCGTGCTGGGTGTAGCTTTGCGGCGCGGTGCTGCACAGCTGGCGGGCAAGGCCGCGCGGAATGCGCACGCGCTCGCCATCAATATCAGCGCCTGCGTTGCGCCACAGATCCAGCGCTGCGGGGTTGTTGACGAAATTGACGCCGATCTCTTCCAGCACGGTCTCGGCGTTATATTCGATGATCTCCAGCGCCTCGGTGGTCAGAACCTCGAAATTCGGGATGTTCCGCTCGATGAAGCGGGCCGTCTCGACGCTGACAGCCGTGCGTTCTGCCCTGCGTGCGGCGCCACCGCCACCCCGTGCGCGTCTGCGGCCTGCTGCTTCAACCATGTCTCGCCTCGCGATTTACCGCGCGGGCCCATCGCGGGCGCGCCTGTTCAAGCCTTTTACCGCGCGCATCGGCAGGTCTTTTTCCGGTTTCCGGCAGTTAAGAGGCGAAAACGACATCCGCGGTCATTCCTGACATCGGTATTGTTCACGCCCGATTGCCTTTGACCTTGCGGCAGGCAATGGGCATCATGCCCTAAAAAGCGGCAGAACGCCTAAAAACGGAGGATGCAGGCATTTCTGAATCACCAGCAGCAGTTTCCAGATCCGAACCGGAACGCAAAACCCTGACCTCGTCAGAGATTACCGCCGTCGCACATCTGTATCGCGGCGAGGTCTATCGCAGCACGATCTGGCGCACCCGGCTGGACACCACAACCAACTGGGCCGTGGTCACGCTGGGGGTTGCGCTGTCAATCTCCTTCGCCTCGCCCGACGCGTCGCCCTTGCCGCTGGTGCTGGTCGGCGTGCTGATCATCCTGTTCCTGATGCTGGAGGCGCGGCGCTACCGCTATTTCAATGTCTGGCGCGCCCGTGCCCGCTGGATGGAGGTGCATTTCTACGCGCCCATGCTGGCCGATGGGGATCTGCATCTTGAAGAGGACTGGCAGAAGGTGCTGGCCAATGACTACCTGCGCCCGCGCTATCACGTGTCATCCATGGTGGCGGTCGGGCGGCGTATCCGGCGCAACTATCTGTGGATTCTGCTGATCCAGGCGATGGCCTATATGGGCAAGCTCGTGGTCCATCCCACCCCTGCGCAAACTGTCGAAGAGGTCATCCGCCGCGCCGATGTCGGCCCCCTGCGCGGAGAGGTCGTGATTGGAATCGGCCTGCTTTATGTCCTTACATGGGCCGGCATCGCGATCTGGAGCGCGCGGATGGATTCTCGCCGCGGCGCGATCCGGGGCACGGAACAGTCCAGTTCCATGGGCTAGGGCCCAAGCCCGGCCCCGCCTGTCACGCCCGCGCCAGCCGGGTCTTGCGAAGCACGCGGCAACGGGCTACGAGCTTTGCCCATGAGCCAGACATCGCATGACCGCCTCCTTATCATCGACTTCGGATCCCAGGTAACGCAGCTGATTGCGCGCCGCCTGAGAGAGCTGAATGTCTATTGCGAAATCCACCCCTATCAGAAGGTCACCGATGCCTTTCTGAAGGAGTTTGCCCCAAAGGCCGTGATCTTCTCGGGCGGACCGGATTCGGTGACCCGCGAAGGCAGCCCGCGCCCGCCCAAAGCGGTCTATGACCTGGGCGTGCCGATCCTTGGCATCTGTTACGGCCAGCAGGTCATGATGCAGGACCTTGGCGGCCGCGTCGTCGGCGGCGAAGGCACAAGCGAGTTTGGCCGCGCCTATGTCACGCCCGAACCTGACCGGATCGACCTTCTGCAGGGCTGGTTCATGGACGGATCGGGGCGCGAGCAGGTCTGGATGAGCCATGGCGATCACGTGGCCGACCTTGCCCCCGGCTTCAAGGTTTTCGGCACCTCCCCCGGTGCGCCCTATGCCATCACCGCAGATCTCGACCGACGGTTCTATGCCGTGCAGTTCCACCCCGAAGTGCACCACACCCCCAACGGCAAGACGCTCTACGAGAATTTCGTCAAGGATGCCGGGTTCACGGGCGACTGGACGATGGGCGCCTACCGCGAAGAAGCGATCCGCAAGATCCGCGAACAGGTCGGCGATGCCAAGGTCATCTGCGCGCTTTCGGGCGGCGTTGACAGCTCCGTCGCGGCCGTTCTGCTGCACGAAGCGATCGGCGATCAGCTGACTTGCGTCTTTGTCGATCACGGGCTGTTGCGCATGAACGAGGCGACCGAAGTCGTCACCATGTTCCGCGAACATTACAACCTGCCTCTCATCCATGCCGATGAAAGCGCGCTGTTTCTTGGCAAGCTGGACGGCGTGTCCGACCCGGAAACCAAGCGCAAGATCATCGGTGGTCTGTTCATCGAGGTGTTCCAGAAATACGCCGACCAGATCGAAGGCGCAGAATTCCTGGCCCAGGGCACGCTTTACCCCGATGTCATCGAATCGGTGTCGTTCAGCGGCGGCCCCTCGGTCACCATCAAGAGCCACCACAACGTGGGCGGCCTGCCTGAAAAGATGGGGCTGAAGCTGGTCGAACCGCTTCGCGAGCTCTTCAAGGACGAGGTCCGCGTTCTGGGGCACGAGCTTGGCCTACCTGCCAGCTTCATCGGCCGCCACCCCTTCCCCGGCCCCGGTCTGGCAATCCGCTGCCCCGGAGAGATCACCCGCGAAAAGCTGGAGATTCTGCGCAAGGCCGACGCGGTCTATATCGACCAGATCCGCAAGCACGGCCTGTATGACGAGATCTGGCAAGCCTTTGTCGCGATCCTGCCCGTTCGCACGGTGGGTGTAATGGGCGATGGTCGGACATATGACTTTGCCTGCGCCCTGCGCGCGGTGACTTCTGTCGATGGGATGACAGCCGATTACTACCCTTTCACCCATGAATTCCTGGGCGAAACGGCCACACGAATCATCAACGAGGTCAAGGGCATCAACCGCGTCACCTATGACGTGACCAGCAAACCGCCCGGCACGATCGAGTGGGAATGACCCGCAGCGCGCAAGCAGGCAGGCATCGCCCGCAGACGCGCGCAGTGGCAGAGTTCGCCTGAACAGGCAACGCCCGGCCCTTTCGATTCCGAACCGGGGTCAGGCGTTCTTACCTCCAGCGCACCCCCATCATTGCCAAGGATACACGATCCAGTCGAAGCACCGCCGGTCCACACCAGTAGCTGGCATCTGCGTCCATGTTGACTCGATCCTGATAGTATACAATCATACGAAAATTATTTGAGAAGGATCAGTGACGTGGCTGCACCGACCCTGAGCCGCATCGGCTGCCCAATTGATTTTGACAAGAACGGTTACCAAGCAGGCTATGCCCGCGCCCCCCACTCCCGCAACAATGCCGGGTGGGGTGTCATCGAGATTCCGATGATCAGTATCAAAAACGGCACCGGCCCCACCGTGCTGCTGACCGGTGGGCTGCATGGCGACGAATATGAAGGCCAGATCGCCATTTCGCGGCTGGCGCAAAGCCTCGATCCCGGCGAAATTCAGGGGCAGGTCATCATGATGCCCTGCGTGAACGTGCCCGCCGCCCTGGCAGACAAACGGCTATCACCCATTGACGGGCTTGATATCAACCGCTGTTTTCCCGGTGACCCGCGCGGCAGTTTCACACCGATGCTGGCGCATTTTCTGGACAGTGTCGTGCTGCCGCATGTCGATATTTCGGTCGATATGCACACAGCCGGCCACAGCCTCGACGCAGCACTGTCGACCAACATGCATCACGTTCAGGACGCCACCAAACTGCGCAGGACCATGGCCGCGGCAGAGGCTTTCGGCGCGCCTTACAACGTGGTCTTCGCGGGGGTCGATGAGGGCGCGACCTTCACCTCCAGCGTCGAGGCGCGGCGGCTGATCTCTCTGGGCACCGAACTGGGTGGCTGGGGGCGCGTCAGTATTGACGGGGTCAAGGTCGGCTCTCGCGGCATCCGAAATATTTTAAAACATTTCAATATTCTGGAGGGCGAACCTATCGCGAAACACGAGGATGGGACCCCCTTCACCCGCCACATGATGGTGCGCGACACAGAGGCCTATCTGACCGCCCCAAAATCGGGTATTTTCGAGCCCACGAATTACCACGGCGCGACCGTCTTCAAGGGGCAGATCGCGGGGTATCTGCATTTCCCGGAGGATATCGGGACGGCGCCCACGATCCTGCAATACCCCAGTTCCGGCGTGATCTGGATGGGCGGTGGGCCCGGCCGTGTCACGCGCGGGGATCCGGTCGCCGTGCTGATGGAAGATTACCGCGATGACTGGCTCTGAGATGCGGACGCCCCGCTCCTCCACCAGAACGCCCCGTCGCGGCAGAAAGAACAAGCGGCCCAATATCCTGTACATCATGTCAGACCAGCACGCGCGCCGCGTTGCGGGATGTTACGGCGACAGCGTGGCGCAGACCCCGAATATTGACCGGCTGGCGGCGCGGGGCGTCTGTTTCGACACCACCTATTGCCCCTCTCCGATCTGCGTGCCCAGCCGGATGTCGGCCTTCACCGGGCAACACCCGCATGAGCAACGATGCTGGACCCTGCAGGACCATCTGAGCAGCGACCGGCCAACATGGATGCACGCGCTCGGCGCGGCCGGATATCGCCCCACGCTTGCCGGGCGCATGCATGCTGTCGGACCGGATCAGATGCACGGCTTTGTCGAACGTCTGGGCGGTGATGCGGGTCCGAACTGGCCGGGCGTGCCTGCGCAAAGCCTTGGCCCGCTGGCCTGGGCACAGGGGCCGGGTCCGACCTCGCTCAAACGCTCGGGCACCGGGCGGTCGGGCTATCAGACCGTCGACGAAGAAACCGCCGCCATTGCCTGCGACTGGCTGGCAAGCAAAGGGGCCGAGACCACGAAGGAGAGCGATCCCTTCTGCCTCATGGTGGGCTTTCTTCTGCCGCATTGCCCCTTCGTTGCGGACCCCGCCGATTATGCGGTGTTTGACGGCAAGGTGCCGCCGCCCTCATTGCCAATGGCGGACCCGGAACATCCGTGGCTCGTGCGCTGGCGGCGTGATTGCGGCGTGGGCAAGGCCGATGTCGATGACATGATGCGCGCCCGCACGGCCTATTACGCGCTGGTGATGCGGATGGACCGGCTGATTGGCACGGTGCTGGACGCGCTGGAACGGGCCGGTCTCGATGACAATACGCTGATCATCTATTGTTCGGATCACGGGGAACAGATCGGCGAACATGGCCATTGGTGGAAGAACACGTTCTACGAGGATTCGGTCGCCGTCCCGCTGATCATGTCCTGGCCCGGCCGGTTGCCGCAAGGCGTCAGGCGCGCTCAGGTCACCAACCTGATCGATGTCGGCGCGACGCTGATCGACGCCGCCGGTGCGCCGCCCCTGCCCGCCTCGCATGGGCGCAGCCTGTTGAAGCTGTGCAAAACGCCCGTGCCGCGATGGGAAAACGTGACCTTCTCGGAATATGTCACCGACACCACGGCCAACTGGTGCGGGTCTGAACCGACGCGACAGCGCATGATCCGCAAGGGCCGCTACAAGCTGATCTATATCGACGGCTATGAACCGCTGCTCTTTGATCTCGAAACCGACCCCGGGGAGACATGCGATCTGGCCGCCGACCCCGACCTTGCCGATATCCGGTCGCAGCTGACCGCCGAAGTGCTGGAGACTTGGGATCCGACAAGGATCGCTCAGGACGTGCGCAACCGAGAGCGGGAAAAGGCGATCCTGCACGAATGGGCCAGCCAGACCCGGCCCGAACAGCAATATGTCCGGCGGCTGGAGCCGTCCGAAAGCTGGCTGGAGCCGCCCTCGTCAGGGATTGCCGCCCGCAAGCAGAAATGAAGCGCGTCCTGATCGTGGCCCTCCAGCAGGAGGTGTCCAGCTTCAACCCGGTGCCAAGCACGCGCAGTGATTTCACCGTTCATGCAGGTGACGAGATGCGTCGCGCCTATGCAGGCACAGACACCTATACTGGCGGGGCGTTGGGCGTGCTGGAGTCTGCAGAGGGCATCGACCCGATCTGCGTCTATTCCGCAATCGCCTGTAGCGCAGGCGCGTTGGCGCATGACGACTATCTGGACCTGAAAGCAGAGCTGTTGGCCGCAATCGCCGCACAGATGACGCAGGCCATTGACGGTGTGCTGTTCCTTCTGCACGGGGCCATGGCCACCACGGCGGAAACCGACCCTGAGGGGGACATACTGGAATCCGTGCGCGGGCTTGTGGGCCGCGCCCCGGTCTTTGCCATGTCACTGGATTTGCACGGGATATTGACGCGCCGCATGATCGCGGCCTGCCCCGCCTTCGAGTGTTTGCGCACATATCCCCATGTCGATTTCGCCGAGACCGGCGCGCGCGCCGCCCGGCTGTTGCTGCGCCAGTTGCAGGAGGATCTGACGCCGGTTGTGGCCCGGCTGCGCCTGCCGATGCTTGTGCGCGGGGATGAATGCATCACGCAAACTGGCATCTTTGGGCAATACATCGCGCGGGCGGTGGAACGGGTCGCGTCGGACGGGCTGATCGGTGCCAGTGTGTTGATCGGCAACCCATTCACCGATGTGCCAGAGCTTTGCTGCCAGGTTCTTGCCATCAGCAACGGGGATCCTGCCGGGGCAGAGCATGCCGCACGGGCCATTGCGGAGGGCTTCTTTGACCACCGCGCGCAATTGCAGGCTGATCTTGTCTCGCTGGATGCGGCTGCGGCGCTGGCGGCTGCGGGTCGCTTCCCGCTCGTGCTCAAGGATGCCGCGGACGCGCCCAGTTCCGGTGCCTCCGGCGACTCGATGGAGGTTGTGCGCGCGCTGCTTGATGCAGGCTGCGAGGCGACGATCCTTGCGCCTGTTGTCGATGCGCCCTGCACCGCCCTTGCGCACAGCATGGGGGTCGGTGCGTCCGGTCGCTTCACGCTTGGTGGCAGCTGCGACAGCCGGTTTGCCCCGCTGGAACTCGACGCGACGGTCGCAATGCTGTCGGACGGGCAATACCGGATGGAAACCTGGGGCGTCATGGAACAGGCCGGCCCCTGCGCCAAGCTGCGCGCAAGCAATCTGACGGTAATCGCCACGTCCCGCGCGGTGCAGCTTTTCGACCGGTCGCTCTTTCTGGCACATGGCGAGGATCCGCGAAATCATCAGATTATCGTGGTGAAATCCCCCCATTGTCAGCACCGCTATTTCGATGAATGGGCCGATACGGTGGTGTCGGTCGATGCGCAGGGCGCAACCTCTGCCCGGCTGGAACGGCTTGGCCACAGGCTTTGCCCGCGCCCGATCTATCCCCTTGATCCGGAGACCGTTTTTATACCGGAGGTAGAGATCTTCGAACCCCTCTGACGCAGGTGATAGGTCAGCGCACTTACAATGAAAAGCCGCAGCTTCTCTGCTGGCAATTCGCTGTCCGGGTCCAGATGGATCGCGCGATTGCCCTCATAGCTGAACGCATCGGGAAACAGCGTGCGAAAATCGGAAATCAGCGTTGTCTGGCAATGTGTGTAGATCGCCACGCCGCCAGGCTTCGGCACGCCCAGCCGGATGGTTGATCCGGCCTTTGTCTGCGCGGTCAGATAAGCAGGCTGTCCCCATTTCAGCGTCTCGAACACGGGCCCGACACCCGGCGTGTCGGCTGCCGCCTCGAAGATCAAACCGCGCAGCGCCACCAGATACGGACGCGCCCGTTCAGGAAACCCGTCGAAACAACGCGCGACTTCAGGGTCCTCGAAAGCGGGTGTGGCTTGCAACATGGATGAAAGGCTAGGCCCGCGCGGCAGCTCTGTCAAAGGCGCGCAGGCACCCGACCCTCACAGATTGCGCAATCGCGGGTCCAACGTATCGCGCAAGCCATCACCGATGATGTTCAGCCCCAGCACGCTCATCGCGATCGCAATGCCGGGCGTCAGCGCGACCCAGGGCGCTTCCTGTATGTAGGACCGACCCTCGGCGATGATGTTGCCAAGGCTGGGCGTTGGCGGCGGCGGGCCGACCCCCATGAAGCTCAGAACCGCTTCGGCAAGGATCGAGATCGAGAAGACAAAGGTCAGCTGCACGATAAGCGGCGGCAACGCGTTGGGCAGGATGTGTTTCAGAACCAGCCGTGTGTGACTGGCACCGCAGGCGCGGGCGGCCTCCACATAAGGCATCTCTTTCAGCACCAGAACAGAGCTGCGCACGATGCGCGCGGTGCGCGGCGTGAAGGTGATGGTCAGCGCCAGGGCCGCATTGGCGACCGACGGGCCGAGAACTGCCGCCAGCGCGATGGCCAGCAGAATGCCGGGAAAGGCCATGAGCCCGTCCATGACCCGCATGACAGGGCCATCCAGCCAGCGCAGATAGCCGGTCAGCGTACCAAGGATCACGCCCAGCACGCCGGTTGCGACAACCACCAGCAGCCCCACCAGCAATGACAGGCGGGTTCCGTGGATGACCCGGCTCAGGATGTCGCGGCCAAAGGCGTCGGTGCCAAAGATGTTCACCGCGTCAGGGGCGCTCAGCAACGCGCGAAAGTTGTTCTTGTTGGGATCGAAAGGCGCAATCAGATCGGCGAACACCGCCAGCAGGACGACAAAACCGAACAGCACGCCCCCGACCCGGATGGACCTGTGCCGCAGCGCCATGCCCAGCCCCAGCCGGGCCCGCGCGCCCCAAGCAGAAGCCATTGCGGCGCTGTGCGCCTGCGCTTTACCTGTCATGCCGGACCCTGGGATCGACGATGGTATAAAGGATATCCACCGCGATATTGACGAAGACAAAGATCGCCGCCGTCATCAGCAGCCCGCCCTGCACGATCGGATAGTCGCGGCTCTGGATCGCGCCGATGATCAACCGGCCGACTCCGGGCAACGAATAGACAACCTCGATCACGACGGTACCGCCCAGCAGCAGACCGGTCATGATCCCGACCAGCGTGATCACCGGGATCAGCGCATTGCGCAGCGCGTGTTTGAACACGACCAGCCCGCGCGGCATCCCCTTGGCCCTGGCCGTGCGGATATAGTCCTGCCCAAGCTGTTCCAGCATGCTGGACCGGACCATGCGGGCGATGACCCCCATCTGCGTGATGGCCAGCGTGACGGCCGGCAGGGTCATGCTGCGCAGCCAGCCCAGCGGGCTTTCGGCAAAGGGGGTGTAGCCGCCGGTCGGGAACCAGCCCATGCCCACCGCAAAGAAGAAGATCAGCACAAGGCCGAACCAGAAATCCGGCAGCGACAGACCCAGCAGCGCGCCCGTCATCGTCACCTGATCGACCCAGGTATCGTGCTTCGTGGCCGCCAATACACCCAGCAGCACCCCGAAACTCACCGCCAGGACCAGGGACATGCAGGCCAGCGACAGCGTCACCGGCAGCCGTTCCACCACCGCATCCAGAACCGGGCGGTGCAGCAGGTAGCTTTGCCCAAGATCGCCGCGCAGCAGGTTGGCATACCAGTGCAGCGCCTGCACATGCAGCGGCTGGTCGAGCTGGAGGCGCTGTCGTATCGCCTCCAGCTCTGCTTCTGTGGCATCGGGTCCGGCGATGTGGGAGGCGACATCGCCGGGCACAAGCCACATCAGAAGGAAGGTCACAAGCGACACCACGAAAAGCACCGGGATGGCCGACAACGCGCGGGAGAAAATGTAACGCGTCACCTGCGAGCCCCTTTTCGTGTCCCTTCCCTATCGCAACCGGTGCCACGGAAACATGCCACCCGTTACGCCCTGCCGCCCCTGCGGCAGATCAGGTGAGGTCTTACCGGGCCGCTGCGTGATCCGCAGGGCCGCAGCCCCCTAGTCTTCCAGCCAGATGTCGTTCAGCCGCGGCGCCCGGAAGGGCCGGAACCCTTTCAGCCGCGCCGAACCCGCCTGCATGCGTCCAACATCGCCCAGTTTGATTTGCGGCACCAGATCGTAAATCGCGGTCTGGATATCCGCAAAGGCCTGTTGCCGGTCCTGCACCGTCTTGCCGGTGATCAGACGGTCATAAGCCTCGTCAAACACCGGGTCCGTGCCCCGCATATGGGTCTTGTCGCCGGTCATCTTCGCGGCCATCCCATAGGGTCCAAGGAAGGGCTCGAGCCCCTGCATCAGCGTCCAGCCGTTCCAGCCCTCGTCGCTGTGGCGGATCTTCAGAACCGTCGCCCAGTCATGCTGCTTGACCACGGCATTGATACCGATCGCGTTCAACTGCCCTGCCAGCACCACGGCCGCGCGGGAATGCTCGGCATAGTTGGGATCGGTGAGGATCAGGAATTCCTCGCCCGCATAATCCGACTGCGCCAGAAACTCCCGGGCCTTGTCCGGATGCGCGGTCTCGTAGATCTCTTTGCCGATATCGCCCGCATTGTAGGTCCGGCCGGGATATTGCCAGCCGTGGTTGAGGTCGTAGAACCCTTCGGTGGCGATCGCCATCACCTCTTCGGGCTCTATCGCGTAAAGCACCGCACGGCGGAAATTCACGTCATCCGTGGGCGGCAGGTTCCAGTTCATGATGAAGGTCATGAACGCCCATTGCCGCGCCTCATAGACGTTCAGGGTTTCATCCGACATCATCCGCTTGGCGGCAGGCACCGGGATCTGGTCGGCCCATTGCACCTCTCCGGCCTCAAGTGCGGCGACGCGCGCGCCGGCCTCGGGGATGATGCGATAGATCGCGCGATCCAGATAGGCCGTCTTCTTGCCGCCAAACCCCGTGGCACCCTGAAAATCCTCGTTGGGCACGTAGCCGTCGAACCGTTCCAGCGTCACGTGATCGTCCGGAACAAACTCCACGAACCTGAAAGGGCCGGTCCCGATGATCTCTATCTCGTTGGCCGGTTTCGCGGCCTCTTCGGCGGGGATGATCACGGCAGGTGCGCGCGGGGAGGAAAACCCCTCGATGAAGGTCGGCGTGGCCTCTGACATGTGAAAGGTCACCTCGTAGGGGCCGGTGATTTCGATCTCTTTCACCTTGTCGAGCATGCCGCGCGTCGCCCCCATCTCGCGGTAGCGTTCAAGCGAGGCTTTGACATCCTCGGCCGTCATCTCCTTGCCGTTGTGAAACAGCACACCCTCGCGAAGCGGAAAGACATAGGTCAGCAGGTCATCCGACGCCTCGATGCTCTTTGCCAGCATCGGGATCGGATCGACATTCTCGTCAATGGCTACCAGTGCCTCGAAGATATTCATGTTGATGTTGCGCGCCGATTCCGACGACGAGGTCATTGCATCCAGACTGGGCGGGTTGGCGCTTTGCGCCAGCACCAGCTCCCCTCCGGCGACCTGCGCAGACCCCGATGTGGCCGCAAATCCAAGCATCGCCGCCGCCACGGCTATCGCCCGGCCCAATACGCTGGTACTCTTGCCTGATTGCCGATCGCGCATAGCATTCCTCACTGAAAAGAAAGAGTTTTTCGGGTGCCCGTCATTTTGTTGCTGGACGGAAAGATGCTCTTCGTATGATTGTATACGATGAAAGACTTGATGCAATCGATAATTGTGAATACGAATTATCATGACGCGCGACAAGTTTCGACTCAACCCCCGGCAGACCCGAAAGCTCGGGTCAGGATCTACAGGACAGTTCATGATCAAGGCGACAGCGACCACATCCAAGGCAAAAGATCAGATTGCCCCGATTGCGCCCAAGATGCTGGCGGAAACGATTGTCGACGCGATTGTCGAGGCGGCAGCCCGCGGCCAATACCTGCCCGGCGACCGGGTCGTCGAGGCGGATCTGGCCCGCCAGCTGAATGTCAGCCGCGTGCCGGTGCGAGAGGCATTGCGCCTGCTGGAAAGCCGCGGCGTGGTAGAGAACATGCCCTATCGCGGCATGCGCCTGATGGAGGTGTCCCGCGACAGCATGCGCAGCCTGCGCAAGGTTCGCATGACGCTGGAAATGCTGGCCGCCAGCGAGGTGCAGGAACGCGCCCGCCACGAACCCGGCCTTCTCGACCCGATTGTCGACTGCGTGCAGGAACTGCGCGAGGTGGCGCAGGCCGAGGATTACTATCGCACCGCCCTTTTCGATATCGAGTTTCACCGGCGCATGTGTCTGCTGACCGGCAATCGCGCCTTGATGCAGGCATGGGAGCCGCTGGCGCTGCAACTGACCATCGTCATCGGCCTGTCAACCTATCTCCAGCCCAGTCTGGATGACATCGTCCGCGAGCATGAAGAGCTTCTGTCGATCCTGCAGGGCGGCACGCATGAGGATCTGGAAAAGCACATGCACACCCATATCCTCGAAGTCCCCGACGCCGTGAATTACGAACGCCTGCGCGACGGCGAGGTGCGCGTCAGCTCTGAAGAGCCGTAATCGGGTAATCGTCCCCGGCCTCGGCCAGCAGGCGCATCAGCAGATTGTGCATATCGCGCAGACGGGCGGGGTCCTCTCCGACAAGGTTATGCTGCTCGTAAGGATCGCGCGACAGATCGTACAGCATCCACGGCCTGACCCCATCATGGGCATTCCCGATCACGGCGTATTTCGCATCCCGCGTCCGAAGCCCGCGCCATGTTTCGTCGTGATAGCGCCGGTTCGGGCGCAGCTCGGCCGTGAATTCCAGTAGCACGGCATCGCGGTCTGGCAAAGCGCCCTGCCCCGTGACAAATCCCGACAGGTCCAGCCCCGGCAGATCCGGCGCCGCCCCGCCGCCCAGACCGACAAGCGTGGGAAAAAGATCCTCGGTGCATAGCGGCATGTCACAACGCCGCCCCGGCGCGACCAGATCAGGGTCGCTGGACCACAGCATCAGCGGCACACCGATGGATTCCTCGAACGGCTCTCCCTTGCCCAGCATGCCGTGACTGCCGCCAAGCTCTCCGTGATCGGACAGGAACATGACAATCGTTTCGCGCCCCGATGCGGTGGCCTTCACCGTCTCCAGCAGCGCGCCCATGTTGCGGTCGATCTCTTCGATCATCGCGTAGTAGATCTGCATATTGGCGACAAAGATCGCCTGCCGCTCCTTACCCGTCACCTCCTCCAGCGTGCGACCATCCTGTGCCATTTTCTGCCATTCCGGCGGGAAGGCCCGGATCGCCTGCACATCGACATTGGGCCGCCAGGCGTAATTCCCACGCGAGGTCACCTTTTGAATGGCCTCCTCGGGCGCGGTGAAAGGCGGATGCGGTGCTTCCACCGACAGGATCAGAAAGGACGGGTCGTCACGCGGCACCGACAACCAATCGCGGGCGCGTTGAAACAGCGCGTCGGTCTGGTAGCCCTCCAGCGGGACGGGCTGATCCGCCTCGCCTTCGAACAGATGCGTGTCGTAGAAATCGTTGCGCAGCTCGAACCCCTGCCAATCGGCAAAGCCGCGCCGGTGGCTGGCGGGGATCGGCGTGCGGTTCGCCTCTTGCAGCGTCTGCCCGCCGACAATCCCGTAAAGCGAGTAAAGATGCCATTTGCCAAGGTATCCGGTGTGATATCCGCAGCCCTGCATCGCCTCGCCCAGGGTGCGTTCGGCCGGCGATAACCGGTAGCCAAGCGAGGGCACCATACGGCTATGGGCATATTCGCCGGTCAGGAAGGAAAACCGGAATGGCACGCAGGATGGAAAGGTCGCGCACATGGTATCGAATACCAGCCCCTCTCTGGCCATGCGGTCGATGACAGGCGTGCGCAGGTTGTTATCCCCGTAAAGGCTCAGCGCGTGGCGGCGCAGCTGATCGACCAGCACCACCACGATATTCGGGCGGGCGGTGCCCATCTCAGAGACTGCCCACCGCGTATTTCTCGATCACGTCGAAATTGGGCTCGAATCCCAGCCCCGGCACGTCCGGCACATCCATGAACCCGTCCCGTTGCACGAACGGGTCGCGCGCAAGGTTGCGCGACAGCTCCGACGGCTCCACGCAATATTCCAGCACATAGGCATTGGGCACCGCAGACAGGAAGGTCAGCGACGCGGCCGTGTTCAGATCTGTCGTGAAATTATGGTTGGCCACCAGAACCCCCTTGTCCGCCGCGTATTGCGCGATCTTCATCGCCTGCGTCAGGCCGCAGCGCGTCAGATCAATCTGTGCCAGCCCGATGCCGCCCTCGTCAATCAGCCGCTGGAACCCGCGCAAGGTGCATTCCTCCTCGCCCGCGGCCAACCTTTGAGTGATGTTCTGCGATATCCGGCGATAGCCGTTCAGGTCGTCAGGATGGACCGGCTCCTCGATCCAGGCAAGACCATAAGGTTCAAACAGTTTTGCCCGCTGGATCGTGGTCGTCGCATCCCAGATCAGCCCGACATCCAGCATGATGTCGAAATCCGGCCCCGCCGCCTTGCGCAGCGCGTCCAGATAGGCGCAGTCACTGGCCGGGTCCTTGCCGAACGGCTCCCACCCGAACTTGGCGGCGGTAAAGCCCTCATCCATCGCCGCGCGCAGACGGTCGGCGGTCGCCTCGGGCGTGAACTGGAACATGTTGGAGGAATAGACCCGCAGCTTGTCGCGGTAACGCCCGCCCAAAAGCTTCCAGACCGGCTGATCCAGCGCCTTGCCCTTGATGTCCCACAGCGCCAGATCACAGCCCGCCATCGCCTGAATGACCGCCCCTTCGCGCCCGTAATACAGCGTGCCCTCGTACATCTTCGTCCAAAGCCGCGCGACATCCATCGGGTCTTCGCCGATCAGCAGGTTGCGCAGCCCGGTGACAATCGTGTGGGACATCGGCGCATCGATGATGGCCTTGACCACCCAGGGGCAGCCATCGACCTCTCCCCACCCGGTCACGCCCGCATCCGTATCAATGCGCACCAGCAACGCATCCTGAGAGCTGTCGGTCCGCGCCTTGATCTCCGGCAGCCGAAGATAGACTGCGCTGACATCCGTGATTTTCATGCGAGGCTCCGATCCTTTTTCGCGCAGCATTGGCCACGGCGCACAGGCGCTGGCCGAAATCCCTGTTTCCCGCCGTCTACAATGCGGCCGGTCCCGCTGCGCCATGACTCCCGTTTCGGGAATTGTATGATCGTATACGAATATCGCAAGTCGCTATTTTGCAACGCGTCTTTTACCGCCGGGCGTGCATAATGGCCAATATGCAGATTCGGAGTTCCGACATGTCGGTCGCACCCTTGCTATCTGTCCGCGGACTGGAGGTCCGATCCGGTGGCGTCGCTCTTGTCGAAGCGGTGGAGCTTGACCTGCTGAAGGGGCAGACACACGGGCTTGTCGGCGAATCCGGCAGCGGCAAATCCATCTCTGCCATGGCGATCATGCGTCTGCTGGACGCCGCGCAATTCGAGGTTGAAGCCCAGCATATCTCCTTCGAGGGGCGCGAGCTCCTGCGGCTGGACGAAGGCGGGATGCGCCATGTGCGCGGGGCCGAAATCTCGATGATCTTTCAGGAACCTATGACGGCGCTAAACCCGGTGCTGCCGGTGGGCGAACAGATCGCCGAGACGCTGCGCGTGCACCAGCGCCTGTCCCGCACCGCCGCCCGCAAACGCGCCCTTGAAATGCTGGACTGGGTGCGCATCCCCGCCGCAAACCGGCGGATCGACGAATACCCGCATCAGCTTTCGGGGGGCATGCGGCAACGGGTGATGATCGCCATTGCCATCGCCTGTCAGCCCAAGCTGCTGATCGCCGATGAGCCCACCACCGCATTGGACGTCACCATTCAGGCGCAGATCCTCGAACTGCTCCACGATCTGCAATCAGAGCTGCATATGGCGATCCTGCTGATCACCCATGATCTGGGCGTGGTGGCGGGCTATGCCGACCATGTGTCGGTGATGTATGCCGGCCGGATCGTCGAGACCGGCACGACAGAACAGATTTTCGACGCGCCACTGCACCCCTATACCGAAGGTCTGCTGCGCAGCCATCCGCCCGTGGATGCCGATCTTGCAGAGCTCGCCACGATCCCCGGCACGGTCCCCGAACCGCATCTGCGCCCCGAAGGCTGCCGTTTTGGCCCGCGCTGCGCCCATTTCCGCGAAATCTGCGATCAGGCCGATCCGCGTCTGATGTGGTTTGCCGATCACCACCGCGCCGCCTGCATCCGCCCCAGAGGCTACGTCGTCAACGATCTGCTGGAGGTGGAACATGGCTGAACCGCCCATGCCCTACCTGCGCGTAAGCAACCTGACAAAGCATTTCTCTGCCGGGCGGGGCGGTTTTTTCAGCGGCAAACGCGGCGTTGTACGCGCGGTGGAAGATGTCTCTTTCTCCGTGGCGCGCGGCGAAACGCTTGCCATTGTCGGCGAATCCGGCTGCGGCAAGACCACGCTGGGCCGCCTTATTCTGCGCCTGATAGAGGCCGATCACGGCCGGATCGAGATTGCGGGCACGGATATTCGCACCCTTGACGATACTGCCATGCGCAAGCTGCGGCGCCGGTTGCAGATCGTCATTCAGGACCCGTTCGGCTCGCTCAACCCGCGCATGCTGATCGGTCAGGCGATCATGGAACCGCTCGACATCCACGCCGTCGGCACCAATGCAGAGCGCCGCGCAAGGCTGGCCGAACTGCTTGACCTCGTGGGCCTGCCGCAGGACTTTGCCAACCGCTTTCCGCATCAGCTGTCGGGCGGGCAGCGTCAGCGAGTCGGCATCGCCCGCGCTCTGGCGCTGGAAACCGATCTTCTGGTCTGCGACGAGGCTGTCTCTGCCCTTGATGTCAGCGTGCAGGCGCAGATCATCAACCTGCTGCAAAAGCTGAAACGCGAACGCGGGCTGACCTATCTTTTCATCAGCCATGACATCGCAATCGTGCGCCATATCGCCGACCGGATCGGCGTGATGTATCTGGGCGAGCTTGTCGAGATCGCCCCCCGGGCGCGGCTCTTCAGCACCCCTGCCCATCCCTACACGCAGGCGCTGCTGAAATCCGCACCGCGCGCCCGCGTGCATGAACGCCCCGAGATCGTGCTGAAAGGCGACATACCCAGCCCGATCGATCCGCCCACGGGCTGCCGGTTTCACACGCGCTGCCCGCATGTGATGGAGATCTGCCGCAGCACGCCCCCCGCCCGCACCCAACTGGCCCCGGGGCATGCCGCCCGCTGCCACCTGCTTGACCCCGCTCTTGCCGCCAAAGGACAGACCGCATGACCGCACAGCCCAATATCGTCGTGATCTTTGCCGACCAGCACCGCGCTGATGCGATGGGCTGCGCGGGCAGCGCCTTTGTCCAGACGCCAAATCTTGACCGGCTGGCCTCCGAAGGTGTGCGGTTCCAGAACGCTTACACGCCGTGGCCAGTCTGCACCCCCGCCCGCGCGACCATGTGGACCGGCGTCTACCCGCATGCCCATCGGATCATCGACAATGTCTATGACATCGATAACGCCTTCGAAAGCGTGGGCGCGGTCAAGCGCACCGTCTTCGATCAGCTCCGGCAGGCGGGCTACCTGACCGCGCATTTCGGCAAATGGCATCTGGGCGACGGCCACCCGCCCTTCTTCGATATCTGGGAGGAAAGCTTCAACAGCCGCGTGGGTCACTGGGTCGACGGGCGGCTTGACGGGCAATACCGGCCCACCGTCCAGACCGATGCCTGCATCGCGTTTCTGCGCGATCAGGCCGCAGACGGCAACAACCAGCCCTTCGTCATGGTGCAAAGCTATTACCCGCCGCATGACCCGTTCACCGCGCCCGCGCGGTTTTACGAACCCTTCCGCCACAAGGGCGTGCCCTTCGCTGGCTACTATGCCGCCGTCAGCGCGCTCGACCACGAAATCGGCCGCATCCTCGATACACTCGACGCCACCGGGCTGCGCGAGGACACGATCGTGCTTTATTATTCCGACCACGGAGAGACGTTTCGCTACCGGCCAGAGGGCGAACATAAATTCGTCTGCACGGATGATTCCATCCGCATCCCGATGCTGATTTCCTGGCCCGGCACCATCGCTGCGGGTGCTGTACGGACCGATCTGGTGGGCCTTCAGGATCTGACGCCGACGCTTCTGGATTTTGCAGGCGCCCCCCCGCTTTCGCCGTGCCACGGCCACAGCCTGAAGCCAATGCTTGACGGCTGGCCCGTGCCTGACTGGCGCCGGGCCTTCTATGTCCAGACCATCACCCATGTCAGCGCCCTGCATCAACGCGCATGGCTCAGCGAAGGGTGGAAGCTGATCGTGTCGGATGACGGCAATCACGAGCTTTTCAACCGCCATGCCGACCCCGAGGAAGAAATCAACGTCTTTGAGACCCCGCGCCCCGATCCCGGCTTTGACCGCTACACGCATTACCCGTCGTACCGCCCTGTGATCGACACCATGGTGCAAGAGGCCGCGGCCTTCGCCCAAAGCATCGGTGATGACGAAGGCGCGGCGCTGTTCGGGCAGCTTGCCTGACGCAACTGAATCTTGTGGCAATCCAGCCGCGCCACACCAGATATCGGGGGCGTTTTCGGCTGCATTTTTCGGCGATGAAACCGGCTGGCACCCGGAAAACGCACGCGCCCTAACCCATTGTAATAAAGTTATTTACGCAGGCCACACCGCCCCGATCATCCCCACGGAAAGACCTTGTTAAGCTTAACCCCGTCTTAACGCGCCGGGGTCAAGATCGGGCGGCATTCGTCCGGCTGGAGGGTGGTCCCGAACCGTCCGCACCGGCACAAGTCGTTGACACAAAACGAGAACATGCGTAGAACAAAGCAAGATACATGAGGTGGAGTGGCGAAATGCTCACGAAGAAGCAATTGGACCTGCTGGAGTTCATCAACAAGCGGATGCTGCGTGACGGCGTCCCGCCCAGCTTTGACGAAATGAAAGAGGCGCTCGACCTGCGCTCCAAATCCGGAATTCACCGGCTGATCACGGCGCTGGAGGAGCGCGGCTTCATCCGCCGCCTTGCCCACCGTGCCCGCGCCATCGAGATTGTGAAGCTGCCCGACAGCATGAATGCCGCCCCTGCCGGTTTCACCCCCCGCGTGATCGAGGGGGGCTCCTCGGGGCAGCCCGCCAATGCCCAGCCGATCGAGGCGGTGCATGCCACGGAACTGCCGCTGGTGGGGCGCATCGCCGCCGGTGTCCCGATCGAGGCTGTGGCCGACAACCCGCCCGGCATTGCCGTTCCCGGCCAGATGCTTCGCGGCTCCGCCCGCCACTATGCGCTTGAGGTCAAAGGCGATTCCATGATCGATGCCGGGATCAACGACGGCGATGTCGTGGTGATCCGCGAAACCAGCCAGGCCGATAATGGCGATATCGTCGTGGCCCAGGTGGATGGCTACGAGGCGACGCTGAAACGTTTTCAGCGCAAGGGCGACATGATCGTGCTGGAACCTGCAAACCCGGCCTATGAACCCCGTGTCCTGCCGAATGGTCAGGTCAAAGTGCAAGGGCGGCTTGTCGGACTGATCCGCACCTACTAGGCGCACCCCGCTTCACCTGTCAGGACCGCCCTGCGCCCTTTGACCAAAGCGGCGCGCGGCGGTCTTGTGCTTTCTGCCCTGTCGCGCCGACAATGCGCGCCGATCCGCTCACTCCGCCGAGGCAAGCTGCAGCTTCTTGCGCGGCGCCCCGGTCCAGAGCCTGTCGCCCGCATATTCCGCAGCTGTCCGGCGCACCAGCCGCCCCTCCTCCAGATCAAAGGACATGGCCCCGGTCTGGCGGAGCCGCTGCGGATCGTAGACGTCGCAAGCCAGCTCCCGCCCTTCCAGATCGGCCGTGGTGACGACGATCTCTTCCGCCGCGCAGCCTGTCTCCAACAATGCGGTCAATCCGCGTTTGCCCTGCGCATGCCGGAAAGTCCTTGCGCCGTAGGACAGCTCGCGCAGGACACCGCCCCCGGGCCAGCGCGTGGCGGCCTCGGCCTGCTCTGCCGCGTCGCCGTCATTCTCCAGCCAGACGCCCGCGACGAACCCCGCGCCTTTGGGTTTGCTCAACGCTCTGCCCTCTGGCCCCAGAACGCCCATCAAGGCGCCATCCTCGGCCACCAGAACACCCGGCCGGTCAGCCCCGGCCCACAGCGCCAGCGCCAGTGCGACGGGCCCCAGACCCGCCAGACGGACCCGCCCCTGCCACAGCATCAGGAACAACATGCCAAGCGCCAGCATCGGCAGCACCCATGGGCCGGGGCTGGTGACCTGACCAACTGCCCCTTCCCAGCCCGAAACGGTGGTCGCCACCAGCAAGATCCAATCCAGCCCCAGCCCCATGAACCACAGGGCCACGCCTTCCAGCCCGAATGGCAAAAGGCAGGCCGAAACGACGGCGGCGGGCATGACCAGCACCCCCATCAGGGGCACGGAGACAAGGTTTGCCAGCAGCCCGTAATGCGCCGCCTGATTGAAATGCGCCATGCCCACCGGGGCCGTCGCAGCGCCTGCCACGGCAGAGGAAATCACCACCGCCAGAATTGGCCGGACCCAGCGCGGCACCCACTCCATGTCCAGATCCCGCAGTGCGCCAAAGACAGCCACCAGCGCCGCGGTGGCGGCAAAGGACATCTGGAATCCCGGCCCCAGCAGCGCCTCCGGCCGCAGGATCAGGACGATCAGCGCCGCCATCGCAACCGCCCGCAAGCTCAACGCGCGCCGGTCGACGATCACCGCCCCCAGTGCAACGGCGGCCATGACGAAGGCGCGCTCCGTCGCGACATTGCCGCCCGAAAGCGCAAGGTAGAACCCCGCAACCAGCATCGCACCGCCCGCCGCCAGCTTCTTGACCGGCAGGCGCAGCGCCGCTGCGGGCCAAAGCAGAAACCCCAGCCGCAACGCCGCAAAGACGAACCCGGCCAGAAGCCCCATATGTAGTCCAGAGATAGCCAGAAGATGCGCCAGATTGCTCTGCCGCAGTGCCTCCAGCGTGTCCTGCCCCATGCCGGACCGGTCGCCTGTCATGACAGCGGCGGCAAAGGCACCTGTCTCGCCCGGCAGGGCCGCCTGCACCTTCGCAGATAGCGCCATACGCGCCCGGAACACGAACAGCCCCCCCTCTGGCGGTTCCAGCATCAGCACGGGCGTGCGCGTATAGCCCACCGCGCCCAATCGCAGGAACCACGAATGGCGGCGAAAATCGAACCCGCCCGGCTCTACCGCGCCCTGGGGGGGCGACAGATGCCCGGTCAGGATCACCGTCATGCCGGGTGTCGGCGTGATAAAGCCCTGCTCGCCGTGCAGGGACACGCGCACCCGCTCTGGCGTCCGGTCCGGCGAGGTGCGGCTGAGCACAACCCGGTCCAGCGTCAGCCGCACCGCGTCAGAGGCGGACCGGTCGATACCGATGATGCGCCCCTCGACGGGACCGTAATAGCGAAAGCTTAACACAGGGGCAGAGACCTGATGCGCCCGCGCGCCTGCCACGGCCACGCCCAGCAGGATCAGCGCCACAGCGGCCAAGGGCGGCCCCCACGCGGCGCCCAACCGGCGCTGAAACACCAGCATCACCGCCCCCGCCCCGGCGCACAGGCCCAGAACCCATGTCGCAGGCTCTACCCGCAGCAGGAAATAGCCGCCCACCCCCAGTGCCAGGAAAACCGGCACCCAGGCAAAGAGGTGGCCGCGCTGATCCAGCAGGGCCGCTTCGATCCGGTCCAGGGCGCGCATCTTGTCCTTCGCTGGCGTGACGTTTATGGATGCGTCAACGCTATCTCTCCCAAGGTTTACAGAAGGTAAATATTGCCCATGACCGGCCAAGTCGTGACCCGTTTCGCGCCCTCTCCCACAGGCTACCTGCATATTGGCGGGGCGCGCACGGCGCTGTTCAACTGGCTGTTCGCCCGCGGTCGCGGCGGGCGGTTCCTTCTGCGCATCGAAGATACCGACCGCGAGCGGTCAACCCCCGAGGCGACCGCCGCCATCCTGAAAGGGCTGGACTGGCTGGGGCTGGACCATGACGGCGAGGCGGTCAGCCAGGCCGCCGGTGCCGCGCGCCATGCCGAGGTTGCGCATGAATTGCTGGCCAAAGGGGCCGCCTATAAATGCTTTGCCACGCAGGATGAAATCGCCGCATTCCGCGACGCCGCCAAGGCCGAAGGCAAATCGACCCTTTTCCAAAGCCCCTGGCGTGACGCCGACCCGGCCACGCACCCGGATGCGCCTTTCGTGATCCGGCTGAAGACCCCCACCGAAGGTGCCACCGTCATCGACGATCAGGTGCAGGGCAAGGTCACGATCCGCAACGACCAGCTGGATGACATGATCCTGCTGCGGTCCGACGGCACGCCGGTCTACATGCTGGCCGTGGTGGTGGACGACCATGACATGGGCGTGACCCATGTGATCCGCGGGGACGACCACCTTAACAACGCCGCCCGCCAGATGGGCATCTATACCGCGATGGGCTGGGATATGCCGGTCTGGGCGCATATTCCGCTGATCCACGGGCCGGACGGCAAGAAACTGTCCAAACGCCACGGCGCTCTCGGGGTCGAGGAATACCAGGCGATGGGCTATCCGGCGGCGGGCATGCGCAACTACCTCGCCCGTCTGGGATGGAGCCATGGCGACGATGAATTCTTCACCGACGCGCAGGCAAAAGAGTGGTTCGGGCTGGACGGAATCGGCAAAAGCCCCGCCCGTTTCGACTTCAAGAAACTGGAGAATCTCTGCGGTCAGCATATCGCGGTGGCCGACGATGCTGCACTGCTGCAAGAAATTGCTGCTTACCTAGCGGCAGCGAACAAGCCCGCGCTGACCCCCGCGCAGAAAGACGGATTGGGGCGTGCGATGTATTGCCTCAAGGACCGGGCAAAGACATTCCCGCAACTCCTTGAGAAAGCGGAGTTTGTGCTTGCAGATACCCCGATCGTGCCGGACGAGAAATCCGCTGCGCAGCTTGATGCGGTATCCCGTGGTATACTGACGTCATTGACGCCGCAGCTGCAAAATGCTAGCTGGTCGCGAGACGAATTGGAGGGGGTCCTGTCGCGGTTCACCGAGGCACATGACCTGAAGTTCGGCAAGCTCGCAGGCCCTTTACGGGCGGCACTGGCCGGGCGTTCCGTGACCCCCAGCGTATTCGACATGATGCTCGTGTTGGGCCGGGATGAAACCCTGTCCCGGCTTGATCAGGCTGCGGCGATTGAGGCAAGCTGACCGTCGAGGTCACCCTTCCCTCAATGCCTGTTGACATAGGAAGCCGTCGCGCCTGCGCCACGGCATTGAGACGAAGGGACCAATTCATGGCTGAGAGTACCAAGAACGCTACCTTGCAACTGGACGGCAAAAGCTTCGACCTGCCGATCTACAGCCCCACCGTAGGCCCCGATGTGCTCGACATCCGCAAACTTTACGCGGATGCGGGCGTCTTCACCTACGATCCCGGCTTTACCTCCACCGCTGCGTGCGACAGCACGATCACCTTCATCGATGGCGACAAGGGCGAGCTGCTGCATCGCGGCTACCCAATCGACCAGCTGGCAGAGAAATCGCATTACCTCGAAGTCTGCTACCTGCTGCTTTACGGTGAACTGCCCTCCGCGTCCGAGCTGGAGGATTTCGAAAGCCGCGTGACCAACCACACAATGCTGCATGAACAGATGCAGTATTTCTTCCGCGGGTTCCGCCGTGATGCGCATCCGATGGCGATCATGGTCGGCGTCGTGGGGGCAATGTCCGCCTTCTACCACGACTCCACCGACATCACCGATCCCTGGCAGCGCGAGGTCGCCTCGATCCGCCTGATCGCCAAGATGCCGACAATCGCCGCCTGGGCCTACAAGTACCACACCGGCCAGCCCTTCGTGTATCCGCGCAACGATCTGGACTATGCGTCCAATTTCCTGCGCATGTGTTTCTCCGTTCCGGCCGAGGAATACGAGGTCAACCCGATCCTCGCCCGTGCCATGGACCGCATCTTTACCCTGCATGCGGATCACGAACAGAACGCCTCGACCTCGACCGTGCGTCTGGCCTCGTCCTCCGGTGCCAACCCCTTCGCCTGCATCGCGGCCGGCATTGCCTGCCTTTGGGGGCCTGCACATGGCGGCGCCAACCAGGCCTGCCTTGAGATGCTGCGCGAGATCGGCAGCCCCAACCGCATCCCCGAATTCATCGAGCGTGCCAAGGACAAGAACGACCCGTTCCGCCTGATGGGCTTTGGCCACCGCGTCTACAAGAACTTCGACCCGCGCGCCAAGGTGATGAAACAGTCCGCGGACGAGGTGCTGGATCTTCTGGGCGTTGAAAACAACCCGACGCTTCAGGTCGCCAAAGAGCTTGAGGCCGCCGCCCTCGCGGACCCCTACTTCACCGAGAAGAAGCTGTTCCCGAATGTCGATTTCTATTCGGGCATCATCCTCGAAGCGATGGGCTTCCCCACCTCGATGTTCACGCCGATCTTTGCGCTGTCGCGCACCGTTGGCTGGGTTTCGCAGTGGAAAGAGATGATCGGCGATCCCCAGAACAAGATCGGCCGTCCGCGCCAGCTCTATCTTGGCGAGACGCTGCGCGACTACGTGGATATCGAAAAGCGCTGACCCGCTCAGCCGCCGCGAAATCGGCCCGGCCCCTTCGGGGTGCCGGGCTTTTTCATGCGAAGATGACGCCGGAAGGCCGCACATCAGCCGCGCAGCATGCAAATGTGGATTTACCGGGTGGGCTGACCTACGGATCGAATATGCGCAGGCTGTAAAGTGCCACGGAATGAACCCTGCGTACTCCCCACGCAGGCTTCATTCCGCGACTTGAGAAAATGACAGGCCACTCACCCGCTTCTCTTCGTCATAAAACGCAATTTCCAAGAAACCACGCAGATTGCACGCAGCGGCCCCCAGAAAAATGTCAGTTCAAAATCGTCGTCGTTTAACAAAATCTATACTTAATCGTATACGATATACGTTCACACGATTTCAACTAAATTCGTAACGAAAGTTAACGCCTCCCGTCCGGCTGCACAGAAAACAGGCACCCGTACCGGGACTGAAATCCCGCAGGCCAGATGACCCGGCGGGACATGCCCAGCCTGCCCCGATCGAACCGGGCCGCCCGGCCGTTTTTCGAGAAGTTCAGTCTCGAATTCGCACAGCTGATCAACAACAGGCGGAAAGCCCGATCACAAAAGCGCCGCCCAAAAGAAAAACGGGCGCCCCTTGGCGCCCGGTTCCCGTATCACAGTGCGGCTTAGCGCCCTTCGTAATGGGCGGGGCGTTTTTCCAGAAAGGCCACCACGCCCTCGCGAAAATCACGGGTCTTTCCGCATTGCCCCTGAAGCTTTGCCTCCAGCGCCAGTTGGTCGTCCAGAGAGTTGTCAAAGCTGCCACGGATCGCCTGTTTCAGCGCATGATAGGCTGCGGTCGGCCCCTTCGCCAGATGCGCCGCGCGCTTGCGCCAATGCCCGGCGAACGCGTCATCCGCCACCGCCTCATAGATCATGCCCCAGTCATCCGCCTGCCGGGCCGAGATCTTGTCGGCGAACAGCGCCGCCCCCATCGCCTTGGCCATGCCCATCTGGCGCGGCAGGTAATAGCTGCCCCCCGCATCCGGGATCAGGCCGATCCGGGTGAAGGCCTGAATGAAGCTGGCGCTTTGCGTGGCGATGACCACATCCGCCGCCAGTGCAAGGTTCGCCCCCGCCCCCGCAGCCGCGCCATTGACCGCAGAGATCGTCGGCACAGGGCATTCGTAGATCGCCTTCAGCATCGGTTCGTATTCGTCGCGCAGAACCCGTTCGAGGTCCAGATTGGCCGCCGTTGCCCGGTCGCCCAGATCCTGCCCGGAACAAAAGGCCCGCTCGCCCGCGCCGGTCATCACGACCACCCGCGCCTCGGCAGCCCCGGCACGCATGGCCTGGGTGATCTCGGCACGCATCTGCGTATCAAGCGCGTTCATCACGTCAGGCCGGTTCAGCGTGATCACGCAGATGTCGTCGCTCACCTCATAGGTGATGGTTTCGTAATGCACGTCGCGGTCTCCTTGCCGATCAACCTTCGGGCCGCATCAAACACGGACGCGGGCCGAATGGCAAAGCCGAACGCGGCGTCATTTGTCGTCGCGGTGCAGGATCTCTTTCAGCCGCGCGGCTTCTTCGGCGTCCAGCCCGTCATCGGACGGGGTGCCAGCCTGCGACCGGCGGCGGATATAGACCGTGCCCATGCCAAGTGCGGCGATCAGCATTGCAGGCCCCGCCGCCCAGAGCAGCCAGTTGGCGCCGCCCGTCGTTGGCCGCAGCAGGACGAATTCGCCGTAACGGTCGACGATATAGGCAATCGCCTCGTCATCGCTGTCGCCCGCGACAAGACGCTCGCGCACCAGAAGACGAAGATCCCGCGCAAGCGACGCGTTGGATTCGTCAATGCTTTCGTTCTGGCACACGAGGCAGCGCAGCCCTTTGGACAGCTCCCGCGCCCGTGCCTCCAGCGCGGGATCATCCAGAACCTCATCGGGCTGCACGGCCCAAAGCGGGGCCGCAAGCAGCGCAAGGCACAGCGCCAGCCCACAAGACCTGATGGGGGCAAACCGCCTCATTCCGCGGGCACCCCTGCGGGCACCTTGCGCGCCCCGGCGGCGACGCGGTAGCGCCGGTCAGACAGTGACAGACCACCGCCCAGGGCCATGATGATGCACCCGGCCCAGATCCAGCCCGCCAGCGGTTTGACATAGGTCCGCACCGTCCAGGCGCCCTCGCCCTGCGCATCCCCGATCACGACATAGACGTCGCGCAGGAACCGGTAATCGATTGCCGCCTCGGTCGTCGGCATCTGCGCCACGGGATAGTTGCGCTTTTCAGGATGCAAGGTCGCGATCTCGCGCCCGTTCTTGGCAAGCGTGACATCCGCCGTGGTCGAAAAGTAATTCGGCCCCCGCACCCGCTCGACACCGTTCAGCGTCAGCTCGTATCCCGCAACCTCGTAAGGCGCACCGATCTGCGCCACGCGAATATCCTCGGCCTGCCAGGCGGTCAGCCCGGCGATGCCGAAGATGGTGATGCCCAGCCCGGCATGGGCGACCGACTTGCCCCAATCGGCCCGCGGAAGGCGCAGCAGGCGGCGCAGATCGCGCGACCGTCCCGTGCGGGTCCACAGATCGGTGAGCGCGCCAAAGACCAGCCAGCTGCCAAGGAAAAGGCCCACGGGGCCCAGCAGGCTGCGCCCGGACTGGATCGCCCAGGCCAGCCCGGCAAGTGCCACGGCCAGCACGAATGCGGGCACAAGCTGGCGCATCACCCGGCCGATCTTTGCCCGTTTCCACGGCAGCATCGCCCCGATGGGAAGGATCAGACCCAGCACCACCATGAAGGGCGTGAAGGCCATGTTGAAGAATGGCGCGCCCACGCTCAGCTTGCGGTCAAAGAACATCTCGGCCGCCAGCGGCCAGATCGTGCCGACAAAGACCACCAGCGAGGCGACCGACAGCAGGATATTATTGGCCACCAGCGCGCTTTCGCGGCTGACAACGGCAAAGACCCCTTTCGCCTCCATCGCGCCGGCCCGCGCGGCGAAAAGCGTCAGCGCGCCGCCGGTAAAGAATGCAAGGATCATCAGGATGAACACGCCGCGTTCGGGGTCATTGGCGAAGGCATGGACGCTGGTCAGCACCCCGGAGCGGACGATGAATGTGCCGATCATCGAGAAGCCGAATGCCATGATCGCCAGCAAGATGGTCCAGCTTTTCAGCGATTCGCGCTTTTCCACCACGATGGAGCTGTGAAGCAGGGCCGCCGCAAAGAGCCACGGCATGAAGCTGGCATTCTCGACCGGATCCCAGAACCAGAACCCGCCCCAGCCAAGCTCGTAATAGGCCCACCAGGACCCGAGCGCGATGCCGATCGTCAGGAAAATCCACGCAGCCAGCGTCCAGGGCCGCACCCACCGGCCCCAGGCGGCATCGACCCGCCCTTCGATCAGGGCGGCGACCGCGAAGCTGAAACAGATGCTGAGGCCGACATAGCCGAGATAGAGAAACGGCGGATGGAAGGCGAGCCCCGGATCCTGCAGAAGCGGGTTCAGATCCTGCCCGTCAAAGGGCGGGATCGCCAGCCGCAAAAACGGGTTGGAGGTGAAGAGGATGAAGGCCAGGAAGGCCACGCCGATGGCCGCTTGTACGGCCAGTACACGCGCGCGCAAGGTCGGCGGAAGCTGCGCCCCGAACCAGGCCACCATCGCGCCAAACAAGCTGAGGATCAGCGCCCAGAGCAGCATCGATCCTTCGTGATTCCCCCACACGCCCGAGATCTTGTAGATCATCGGCTTGGCGGAATGGCTGTTTAGCACCACCAGTTGCAGGCTGAAATCGCTGGTGACAAACGCATATGTCAGCGCCGCAAACGCAAAGCCCACCAGCAGAAACTGCGTGGTGGCGGCGGGTTCGGCCACGGACATCCAGCCCGGCCAGCGCTTATGCGCACCGATGATGGGAACAACCGTCTGCACGATGGCGACGAGAAAGGCGAGGATGAGGGCGAAATGCCCGAGTTCTGTAATCATACCAAGCGTTATATTCGCGCAATGGGGGGCGGGCCAATGGTTTTCCCCGCCCCGCCCCGTTCACATTGTCGCGCCCTTATGCGCCCGCCACTCGGCCAGCGCCGGGTTGTCGGTGGTGGCGGCGGGCAAAGACACCGGCTCGGGGGCCGGTGTGCGTGGCGCGGCCACCGCACCGTCCTGTGCTGCAACGGCACCGGGTTGCGCCGAAGCCGCGGCGTGGCCACCGCGCAGGGCCTCGATCTCTGTCACCGCGCGGGCGACCTGCGGCGCCATGCCCACGGTGCGGGCAAGCACGTTCTGATAGGCCTGCCCCTTCGCCTGATGGCGCGCGCCAAAGTAGAAGGACACGATCGCGCCCAGCAGCCACCACAGCGGCTCTGGCACCAGCGCGATCCCGGCCATGCGCGCGGCGAACCACACCGGATCCACCATCGCCGCCACGAACAGCCCCAGCGTGCCAAGCGCCAGCGCCGGGCGCGGGATGCGGTTCACCCCGTCCATGAACCGGTCGAACGTGCCTTGCCGGGGCTGCACGAATTCCTGCCCGAACTGCTGCAATGCCGCCCCGCGCAGCGTGGCGCCGCGCACCGCTTCCGCCTCGGCATTGACGCGGAAGATCTCTGCCGTCTCGGCCACGACATTGCGCCCGCCCCCGAAGACGACGCCCAGCAACCTGTCGATCAACCCCATGCCGACACCCGCGCGCGGAACGCAGCCTCTGTCAGATGGAACCGTGGCGAGATGAACTCTTCGGCGCGCTTGATCCAGCCGCCTTTGCCCCCCGCCCGCGTCCGCGCATATTTGCGCGAGGTCGGGCGCGCATCGGCGATCCCGAAGTAATAGTTGCGCCGCGCGATCCCGTAGGCATCCACAAGATGGGCCGAGGCCGCAGCCATCGCCCGTGCCGCCGCCGCAATCGTCTGCGGCCCGACCACACCGTCGGTCGAAACCCTTTCGCCCATCTCGCAAAGCAGCCTTTGCAGGATCTTCACCGCATTGGACCCGGCATTGACATACATGTCAAAGACCGACGGTTGCAGCGCCTCGGGAAGCTCTGCCAGACGCGGTTCTATGAAATAATGGCGCAGGAAGATCTCTACCGCCTGTTTGCGATCAAGACGCCGCACATCTGCTGCGTCCACCTGGCCATCGCCGGTCAGGTCAAGCCCCAACCGCCGCATCGTATGGATCGTGACACCGTGATTGGTGGCACCGCCGGGATCATCCGGGTCGTTCACATAGCCGCCCTCGCGGGCCACGATCTCTTCTGCAATTTGCCTGACTTGGGGCATGTTGGCTGCCTCTCGCTTGCCTGAAACCTCGGCACAAACGATTGCAGCAATTGGTTAACGCGGCCCGATCTGACCGCGCGCAGCCCGCCCCGGATCAGCTGTCGGGGGCCTGGTAGACGCCTTGTTCCTTCAGCGCATCCATGACCTCTTTGGGCATGTATGTCTCGTCATGTTTGGCAAGTATTTCAGAGGCTTCGAACACGCCATTCACATAACGACCCGTGCCGACCATCCCCTGATTCTCGGCAAAGAGATCGGGCAGCACGCCGCCAAAGACCACCGGCACGGTCGCCCCGCCATCGGTCACACGAAACCGGATCTGCTCTCCGACGCCGCGCTCCAGCGAGCCTTCCTCGACCAGCCCGCCAATCCGAAACGTCTCATTCGGTGCGGGCGGTTCTTCCATGACCTGGCTGGGTGAGCGGAAGAAGTTGATGCCGTCGCGCATCGCATAGCCGATCAGCCCGGTGCTCAGCACCAGTGCGACCACGGCCACGCCCACAACCTGAATGCGGCGTTTCTTCTTGAGGCTCTTCATCCGCCCTCTCCTCTCGCGCTTGCGAAACCCTGTCGCAAGATGTCCCAAGACCCATAGCGGCACGCCTTGGGACGCCCGTCCCTATGGGAAACAGGGCACCAGTGTCAGCCCTGCGGTCTCTTCCTCACCTAACATCAAATTCGCATTTTGCAATGCTTGGCCCGAAGAGCCCTTCGTCAGGTTGTCCAGAACCACGACAACGATGGCCCGACCCGCCTTGCGGTCGCCCGTCACGCCGATATGGCAGAAGTTGGAGCCGCGCACATGATGGGTCGACGGCGTTTCGCCAAAGGGCAGCACATGCAGGAAAGGCTCATCGGCATAGGTCTCGCTCAGCGCCGCGTATACCTCTTGCGGGTTCCCGCTGACATAGGTCGTGGCAAGGATGCCGCGATTGACCGGCATCAGATGCGGGGTGAACTGCACCTCGACCGGCCGGCCCGCCAGTTTGGAGAATTCCTGATCGAACTCGCCCAGATGCCGGTGCGTGCCGCCGACCGCATAGGCGTTGTAGCCCTCGGACAGCTCGGCATGCATCAGGTTTTCCTTCATCGCCCGGCCCGCACCGGACACGGCGCATTTCATGTCCAGAATGATGTCGTCCAGCCCGATAACCCCGGCAGAGATCAACGGCCGCAGCGCATATTGCCCGGTTGCCGCGTTGCAGCCCGTGCCCGCCACCAGACGCGCGCCCCGAATCTCGTCACGGTAGAATTCGGTCAGGCCGTAAACCGCCTCTTTCTGAACCTCGACGGCCGCATGCGGGTTGCCGTACCACTTTTCATATGCCGCCGGATCGCGCAGCCGGAAATCCGCCGACAGATCGACGATCTTCAGATCCCGCGGAAGCTCGCGGATCACTTCCTGGCTGGTCTTGTGCGGCAGCGCGCAAAAGCACAGGTCAACCGCGCCGAAATCGATCTCATCGGCCGTGACCAGATCCGGCAGGTCCAGATGGCGCAGATGCGGATAGACCGTCGCCATGCTCTGGCCGGCCTTGGCATTGGCGCCAAGGGCTGCAATTTCCATCGACGGATGGGTGGCGATCAGGCGGATCAGTTCCGCACCGGTATAGCCAGAGGCACCGAGGATCGCGATCTTATGGGTCATGTGAGTTTCCCTTCAAAGGGCATTTGTACAGATTCGGGGGGCAAAAGGCACAAAAGGCACCAACTTGCCGGTGTCAGGCGCTCTCGAATTCGACCTGTCGTCGGAGGAAATGCGTCGCCTGATCCGACACTTTGCGCGGGTTGCCTGTCGTCAGAAAGCGGGTCTTGTCACCCTGCCCCAACATCCCCGGATGACGCTCCAGATAATCGGCAAGGCTTTCGGCAACAAGGTTGGCCTGACTGTAGACGGTCACCTCCGGGCCAAGCGCGGCCTGGAACGCATCCTGCATCAGCGGGTAATGCGTACACCCAAGAATCGCGGCCTGTGGTTCGGGCATTTTCCGTTTCAAAGCATCCACATGGCTGCGCACCAGTGCCTCGGCAAGGATCATGTCACCCTCTTCGATGGCATCGACAAGGCCGCCGCAGGCCTGCGCCTCAACATCCACACCGATCGCCCGGAAGGCCAGCTCGCGCTGGAAGGCCCGGCTGCGGACGGTGGCGGGCGTGGCAAACAGCGCCACATGCTTGACCGCCACTTCGCGCGGCGGGCTGTTGTCGCCCCATTGCCGCTCGGTAAGTGCCTCAATCAATGGCACAAAAACGCCCAGCACCCGCTTGTCGGACGGAATCCAGCTTTCCTGCATCCGCCGCAACGCCGCAGCGCTCGCGGTGTTACAGGCCAGGATCACCAGATCGCAGCCCTCATCCCAAAGCCGCGATACCGCCGCCGTGGTCAGGTCGTAGACATCGTCCGCATCCCGCACCCCGTAGGGCGCATGCTTGTTGTCACCGAAATAGACAAAAGGCACGTCCGGCAACCGCTTGGCAACCGCGTCGAGGACTGTCAGCCCCCCCAGACCACTGTCGAAAATCCCTACCGCCATGCGGAAACCCCGGTCGTCAGTTCTTGCGTTTTTCCTCGAACTCGAACCCGTAGTCATAAGACCGAAGCGGGGTCGGTGAAAGCTCATACGTCGCTTTGCGCAGGAAATCCATAAGCTGTCGCGTATCCTTCGCCCGCGCCTTGATCTCGGCAGGGTCGATGGGTTTGCCGATCACGACGCGCACGGGCGTGTCGACACGTTTGCGAAATTCCTTGATCAGCAGCCCCAGACGCAAGGTCGTGTGCAGATGGCTGGCAAGCTGGAACAGGCGGGACGTATGCCCGTCGAAATAGATCGGTACCACCGTCGCGCCGCTTTTCGCCACCATGCGCGCGGTAAAGGCGCGCCAGCCCGGATCCATCGGTCTGGAAAACGGTTTCGCCGCGGTCGAGACGGTCCCCCCCGGAAAGATCCCTATGGCCCCACCCTCGGCGAGGTAGCGCAGCGCCTCGCGCCGGGTTTCCAGGTTCTGTGCCATCGCCTCGCGCGTCTCGTCAAAAGAGATCGGCAGGATCACTTTGTTCAGATCATCGGCCTTGCGGAACACGGAATTTGCAAGGATACGGAAATCCCCCCGCACCACCGACAGGATATGCCCCATCATCAACCCGTCGAGGATGCCATAGGGGTGGTTCGCGATCACGATCAGCGGGCCATCTGTCGGGATATTGTTCAGCTCTCCCCCGAGGATTTCCAACCCGAGACCATAGCGTTCCACCATGACCTGCCAGAAATCCCGCCCGCCGCTCACCTCGGCCTCATAGCCCCTGGCGCGCTTGATCAGGCCGATCCGTCCGGTCGCGTTTTCCATCAACCGGATCATGGCCCGCCCACCCCGCGTGCTGGCGGAGTAGGCGTAGCTGATGTCTTTTGCGACGTGACGTCCCTTGGGCATCCGGCAAACCCTCTTGATCTGCGGATTGTCTAATCCGGTTGCGACAACCTTTCCAGAGCCTTTGGCCGGCGGGCCTATTCGGCAGCTTTCGCCAGCGGCGCCCCGCCCGCACGCAACATGGTCAGCAACTCTTCGCGGCGCTTGGCGGCCTTTGCCTCGTTCGCCGCCTTTACCGGGCCAAACCCACGGATCTGAAGCGGCAATTCGGCAAGGGCGACGGCAATGTCCAGCGTGTCGGGGGACAGGTGTTTTTCAATCTCGGCCATGTCCGACTGATATTGCTTGATCAGCGCACGCTCCATCCGGCGTTCTGCCGTGTAGCCGAAAGGATCGAACGGGGTGCCGCGCAATCCCTTGAGCCGCGCCAGAACCCGCAGGGGCCGTTCCAGCCAGGGGCCGAATTCGCGTTTCTGCGGCCGCCCGTCCGCGCCCTTGCGCGCCAGCATCGGCGGCGCGAGGTGAAAGCTCATCTTGAAATCGCCGTCAAACTCCTGCCGCGCCTTGTCACGACTGGACAAGAGCAAGCGGGCAACCTCGTATTCGTCCTTATAGGCCAAGAGCTTGTGATAGCCCTTCGCCACAGCCTCCTTCAGCGCGGGGTCGTCAAACCGCTCGACCATGCGGCGGTAGCGCTTTGCCAGCCGTTTGCCCTGATAGGCGATCAACTGTTCCGCCCGATAGGCAATCTTGTCATCCAGCGTTTTGGGCAAGTGAACGACAGTCGGCTCTGCCAACCGTGCCGCATCTTCCGGATGCAGCACCGCCCACCGACCGATCTGGAAGGCGCGTTTGTTGCGGTCAATTGCCGTACCGTTAAGCTCGATCGCTGCGTCAATGGCCTGCATGCTCAGCGGAACAAGCCCGCGCTGCCAGGCGGCGCCAAGCATCATCATGTTCGAATAGATCGAGTCGCCCATCGTCGCGCGGGCAATCTCTGTGGCGTCGAAAAGGTCCAGACGCTCCTGAAGTCTTGCCTCAAGAGCAAGTCGCAACCTATCGGAAGGTAAAGAGAATTCAGTATCTCGGGTAAAATCTCCGGTGACGATCTCGTGGCTGTTGACCACCGCGCCGCTGCGGCCCGTCCGGGTCAGGCCAAGCGTCTTGGCGCCCGCGCTGACCACCAGATCGCCGCCGATCAGCGCGTCCGCCTCGCCAGTGGCCACGCGGATCGCGCTGATATCTTCGGGCCGCTCGGCGATCCGGCAATGGATGTGGACCGCGCCACCCTTCTGGGCGAGGCCCGCCATTTCCATCATGCCCGCACCCTTGCCATCGATCTGCGCGGCCTGCGCCAATACGGCGCCGATGGTCACCACACCCGTGCCGCCCACGCCCGTGATGACCACGTTATAGGTGCCGTTGATCGCGGGGATCTCCGGCTCGGGCAGATGCGGCAGGTCGAGCTGGGCGGTCGCGCCCTTCTTCACCTGCGCGCCCTCCAGCGTCACGAAAGACGGGCAAAACCCTTTGAGACAAGAGAAATCCTTGTTGCAGGCGGATTGGTCAATCGCCCGCTTGCGGCCCAACTCGGTCTCTTCCGGCACGATGGCCACGCAGTTCGATTGCACACCGCAATCGCCGCAGCCTTCGCAGACATCGGTATTGATAAAGACCCGCTTGTCCGGATCGGGGAACTTGCCGCGTTTGCGACGCCTGCGTTTCTCTGCCGCGCAGGTCTGCACATAGATGATGGCCGAAACACCTTCGTGTTTCGTGAACGCCTCCTGAACTGCGGGCATGTCCGCGCGTTCATGCATTTCAATGCCTTGCGGGAAGGTCTTGAAGTCGACCTCTTCCTTCTCGTCATAGACAACGGCGATGTTGCGGACCCCCATCGCCTTGATTTCCGCGGCAATCCGCTGTGGCGACAGACCGCCCTCGTTGGGCTGGCCACCGGTCATGGCAACCGCGTCGTTATAAAGGATCTTGTACGTAATGTTCGTCCCGGCCGCCAAAGCCGCGCGAATGGCCTGCACACCCGAATGGTTGTAGGTCCCGTCGCCGAGATTCTGGAAAACATGGCCGCGCTTGGAAAACGGCGCCTCGCCGATCCAGTTCGCACCTTCGCCGCCCATATGGGTGAACCCGGTGGTTTCACGGTCCATCCACTGCACCATGTAGTGACAGCCGATCCCCGCATAGGCGCGGCTGCCGTCGGGCACCTTGGTAGAGCTGTTATGCGGGCAACCGGCGCAGAAATACGGCAGGCGCGCGGCGATATCCTCGGCATTGTCGGCGCGGCGCGCCTCGTCCAGCGCCTGCATCCCGGCCTTGACGCCATCGGTGCCGCGCCCTTCCTCGATCAGGATGCCACCGATCTTTTCGGCGATCAGGATCGGGTCCAGGGCGGCGCGCGTCGGGAAAAGCTCGTCATCATGCATGCCCCCCGCACCGCTCTTGTACCAGCCATAGACGCGGCGGCCCTTGCGGTCGTCAAAAATCGCCTCCTTGATCTGCACCTCGATCAGCTTGCGCTTTTCCTCGACCACGACAATCAGATCCAGATCGTCCGCCCAGTCGTGAAATCCCTTCATATCCAAAGGCCAGGTCTGCCCGACCTTATAGGTGGTCAGGCCCAGCCGCAGCGCCTCTTGCTCGTCGATATTCAGCAAGCTGAACGCGTGCACCAGATCGAGCCAGTTCTTGCCGGCCGCAACAAATCCGATCTTGGCGCCGGGCTTGCCCCAGACGCGCTTGTCCATCTTGTTGGCGTGGCTGAATTCTTCGGCGGCGAAGCGTTTGAAATCAATCATGCGCGCCTCTTGCGCGTGCGGCGTGTCACCCAGACGGATGTTCAACCCGTCCTTGGGCATGGCAAATTCCGGTACGATCAGATGCATCCGGTCCGGGCGGCCATCAACAACCGCCGTCGCCTCGATCGTGTCCTTCATCGTCTTCAGACCCACCCAAAGGCCAGAGAAGCGCGACAGGGCATAGCCGTAGATGCCGTAATCCAGCACTTCCTGAACGCCCGCCGGGCTGACCACCGGCATATAGGCATCCACCATCGCCCATTCGGACTGATGCAGCACGGTCGAGCTTTCGCCGGTATGATCGTCCCCCATCGCCATCAGCACGCCGCCGTTTTTCGACGAGCCCGCCATGTTGGCATGGCGCATCACGTCGCCGGACCGGTCCACCCCCGGCCCCTTGCCGTACCAAAGCCCGAAGACGCCGTCATACTTGCCCTCGCCGCGCAATTCGGCCTGCTGACTGCCCCAAAGCGCGGTCGCCGCAAGATCCTCGTTTAGGCCCGGCTGGAAGGTGATGTCATTGCTGGCAAGCAGCTTTCCCGCGCGGGTCATTTGCAGATCAACCGCGCCCAGAGGAGAGCCGCGATACCCTGTCACATAACCCGCCGTGTTCAGCCCCGCCTGTCGGTCGCGCGCCTTTTGCATCAGCATCAGCCGCACCAGCGCCTGCGTCCCGTTCAGCAGAACCGGTGACTTTTCCAGATCGAATCGGTCATTCAGGGTAATATCTGTCTTGCTCATCTCGCGTCTCCCGTCGCCAGTGATGCATCATATAGCGCCACATTAGGTCACAGTTGCTGACCTGTATAGGGAAAATTTTTTCGTTTTCCCGTGAACTTTGATCCAAACATGCTTATGAGACTGTATTTCAACAAACGACCTCGAACAGGGTGAAAGTTACCGACATGGATTGGGACAAGCTCAGAATATTTCACGCGGTGGCGGATGCGGGCAGCCTGACCCATGCAGGGGACGTGCTGCACCTTTCGCAATCAGCTGTCAGCCGTCAGGTGCGGGCACTGGAGGAGTCGCTCAACACGACGCTGTTCCACCGCCATGCGCGCGGACTGATTCTCACCGAGCAGGGCGAATTGCTGTTCGACGCCACGAACGCGATGGTCAAACGGCTGGATGCCGCCTCTGCCCGGATTCGCGACAGCGAAGAGGAAGTGTTCGGCGACTTAAAAGTGACCACCACCACCGGCTTCGGCTCGCTGTGGCTGGCCCCGCGCCTGACCAAGCTTTACGAGAAATACCCGGATCTCAAGATTGACCTTATGCTTGAGGAACGTGTGCTCGACCTGCCGATGCGCGAGGCCGATGTCGCCATCCGCATGAAAGAGCCCAGCCAGGCTGATCTGATCCGCAAGAAACTGATGAGCGTGCGGATGCGGCTTTATGCGTCCCCGGAATATCTGGCACAGAACGGCACCCCCACCCGGATGGAGGACATGTCAGAGCACCGTCTGATCTGTCAGAACACGACATCTGCGCAGGTGGGCGCCGGTCTTAACCTGGTGCAGGAGCTTCTGACGCATGACATCAAGTCCATGCTGACGATCAACAATTATTTCGGCGTTCTTCAGGGTGTGATCAACCATCTGGGTATCGGCGTCCTGCCCGATTACATCATCGAGGATTTCCCCTGGGCCGTGCGCGTCCTGCCAGAGGTGGAATCAATCGAGGTGCCTGTCTTCCTCGCCTATCCCGAAGAAATGAGGCAATCCAAGCGCATAGCCGCGTTCCGCGACTTCGTGGAAGAAGAGATTTTTGCCCATCGCAAGCAGTTGAAGGTTCTGGCGAGCGCCTGAGCTATGCAATGCACGCATAGCGGGATTGCCTGTGTTGTGCCTTTGTAGGACTTGCCCGACTCAACTTCGATCACTAATTGAGCTTTTGACGATGAAGCGCCGCTTGGTGCATCATTATCAACCTCCCTGTTGGACTTCGGCCGAGCTTTGTGCTCGGCCTTTTTTTTGCGCCGGGACTGTTGCGCGATTGACGCTTGACACAATTGCGCATCGCGTTCTCGCCAAGGCGCCTACCCGCTTCGCCCCGCGTGTCACGATAGTCCGGATGCAACCGGGAGCAGGCACGTCGATTTTGTCGGCCAATTCGCTAAAATCCGCCTCCCCCTTCCCCCCATGCGTTGCTTGCCCTAAAGAGACGCCAACCCGCAGACCTGGATGTATGACCTATGCAAGATCCCGCGATCACCCCCGACCTGATCGAGGCCCATGGCCTGAAAGAAAACGAATATGCCGAGATCCTGCGGCTTCTGAACAGGGAGCCGACATTTACCGAACTCGGTATCTTTTCGGCGATGTGGAACGAACATTGTTCCTACAAGTCTTCCAAGAAGTGGCTGCGCACCCTGCCCACGACAGGCCCGCAGGTCATCTGCGGCCCCGGTGAGAATGCAGGCGTTGTCGATATCGGCGACGGTCAGGCCGTGGTTTTCAAGATGGAAAGCCACAATCACCCCTCTTATATCGAGCCCTATCAGGGGGCGGCGACCGGCGTGGGGGGCATCCTGCGCGACGTCTTTACCATGGGTGCGCGTCCCATCGCGGCGATGAACTCGCTCAGCTTTGGCGAGCCGGCCCACCACAAGACGCGCCAGCTTGTGCATGGCGTTGTTGAAGGTGTCGGTGGATACGGCAACTGTTTCGGTGTTCCGACCGTCGGCGGCGAGGTCCGTTTCCACGCAGCCTATAATGGCAACTGTCTGGTCAACGCCTTTGCGGCCGGCCTTGCCGATGCGGATAAGATTTTCTACTCGGCCGCCTCGGGCGTCGGTATGCCCGTCGTCTATCTTGGTGCGAAAACCGGCCGTGACGGCGTTGGCGGGGCCACGATGGCCAGCGCCGAATTTGACGAGACCATCGAAGAAAAGCGCCCCACCGTTCAGGTCGGCGACCCGTTCACCGAAAAGCGCCTGATGGAGGCCACGCTGGAGCTGATGCAGACCGGCGCGGTGATCTCCATTCAGGACATGGGCGCCGCTGGCCTGACATGTTCGGCAGTGGAAATGGGCGACAAGGGCGGGCTGGGCGTCCGGCTGGATCTGGAAAAGGTCCCCTGCCGCGAAGAGAACATGACCGCCTACGAGATGATGCTGTCGGAATCGCAGGAACGCATGTTGATGGTTCTGCGCCCCGAGAAAGAGGCAGAGGCCAAGGCCGTTTTCGACAAATGGGATCTCGACTTTGCCATTGTCGGCGAGACCCTGCCCGAGGATCGCTTCCTCATCCAGTTGAACGGTGAGACCAAGGCCGATCTGCCGCTGAAGGCCCTCTCTGGCACCGCCCCCGAATATGACCGCCCGTGGGAGCCGACACCAGAGGCCGAACCGCTGGCCGATGTGCCGGAAATCGACCCGATTGACGGGTTGAAGGCGCTGCTTGCCAGCCCCAACTACAGCTCCAAGCAATGGGTGTATGAGCAATATGACAGTCAGGTCATGGCCGACACCAATCGCGGGCCGGGTCTGGGTTCTGGCATTATCCGCGTGCATGGCACCGACAAGGCGCTGGCCTTCACCTCTGACGTGACGCCGCGCTACGTGCGCGCGAACCCTGTCGAAGGCGGCAAGCAGGCGGTGGCAGAGGCCTATCGCAACCTGACCGCCGTGGGCGCACGGCCGCTGGCAACGACGGATAACCTCAATTTCGGCAACCCAGAAAAGCCAGAGATCATGGGGCAGTTCGTTGGCGCCATCCAAGGCATCGGCGAGGCCTGTTCGGCGCTCGATATGCCGATCGTGTCCGGCAACGTCTCGCTTTACAACGAAACCGATGGCCAGGGCATCCTGCCCACCCCGACCATCGGCGCCGTCGGGCTTATCGACCATATTGACAATATCATCGGTAAGGATGTTCGGGAGGGTCATGTCGCGCTGCTGCTGGGCGAGACGACTGGCCATTTGGGTCAGTCCGCCCTGCTGGCGGAGGTGTTCAACCGCGAAGACGGCGACGCCCCGCATGTCGATCTGGAAGCCGAGAAACGCCACGGCGATTTCATTCGCGAGAACCGCGAATACATCATCGCCTGCACCGATCTGTCCGATGGTGGGCTCGCTTTGGCGGCGTTTGAACTTGCCGAGGCGGCAGGCGTCGGGCTTGTCCTTGATGCAGGCGACATGGGCACCCTGTTTGGCGAAGATCAGGGCCGCTATCTGATCGCCTGCAACTTTGACCAGGCCGAGGCGCTGATCGTTGCGGCCGGCCATGCGGGTGTGCCGCTTGACAGCGTTGGCCGCTTTGTGGGCGATACGGTGCGACTGGGCGGCTCCTCTGCCCCGCTGGAAGAGCTGTCAGCGGTCTATCGCGGCAGCTTTGCAGACCTTTTCGCCTGATACGCGGATGCGCCGCCGGATCACCTTTCTGATCGGGGCTCACAAGACCGCGACGACGCATCTGCAACGCAGCCTGCAAGGCTGCGCTGATAGGCTGCTTGCGCATGGTGTGGCGGCGGTCGGGCCCATGCCCCTTGGCGCTGACCTGATTCCCTTTGCAGAGCTCGCGGGCAAGCGGACGGACCCGGCCCTTTTGCAGATGGTGGCCGAGGCCTTCCTGTCAAACTATTGCGGCGACGCCCCCCATGCCGTTCTGATGAATGAAAACATCATGGGGCAACTCCGCCCCAAGCCGCTTTTTCGCGGCAACCTGCTTTATGCACCCGCGCCGGACCGGCTGGAGCGGCTGTGTTCGCTCTTTCCGGATCACGACATTGATATCGGGCTGGCAATCCGGTCGCAGGCCGATTTCCTCGTCTCTGCCTGGGCAGAGGATATGAAGGGCGGCGATTTCTATCCCTTCAGACAGTATATTCGCGGCGTTGACCTGTCACAGCTTAGCTGGGCGAAGCTTGTGACCGATTTGCAGCGTGCCTCTGGTGGGCGGCGCCTGACGGTGTGGCGCTACGAGGACTACACGGAGATCGCGCCGACATTGCTGACACATCTGCTGGGCGAGCCTGCCGCGCGCGACGTAACGCTGCGCGACGGATATGTGAACAGCGGGCTTTCCGCCGAAGCGGTCGCGCATCTCAGACGCGGCGGAGATGCCCGGCAGGACGCGTTCAAGGCGGCTCAGAGGCTTTATCCCAAATCCTCAGACAGCCCCGCTTTTGATCCATGGGACGATGCAACCCGCGCCCGGTTGGCCGAAAACTACGCCCGCGACGTCGAAGCGATACGTGGCCTTTCCACCGTCACATTTCTGGGCTAGGCCCCACTTGTCAACCGCGCCCGCGCTGCTTAGCTTTCGAGTTCAGAGAAGGAATACCCATGCCAATGCAAGCCCAGGAAATCGAGGATCTGATCCGCGCGGAATTTCCGCAGGCCAAGATCACAATTACCGATCTCGCCGGCGATGGAAATCACTACGCCGCCGAGGTGATTGACGAAAGCTTTCGCGGCAAGAACAGGGTGCAACAACAACGCGCAGTATATGCCGCCCTGAAAGGCCGCATGGATGGTAATCACGGCGAATTGCACGCGCTGGCGCTGACGACCAAAGTTCCGGAGTGATATGATGGAGTCGCTGGGGGCGGTGTTCTTCCAGTTGCTCCTGACATTTCTGAACCTTGGCCACGCCATCGCAACGCTGATCTGTGATCTGCCAAGACTGATCAAATATGGCCCAAGATACTGGCGCACAACCCGGCAAATGGACCGGCGCGCCACGAAACGGAGACTATGATGACCGACGCAAAGACCCAAATCGCCGAGACCGTCAAATCGAACGATGTCGTTCTTTACATGAAGGGCACGAAATCCATGCCGCAATGCGGGTTTTCCAGCCGCGTGGCCGGGGTGCTGAACTACATGGGTGTGGATTTCACGGATGTGAACGTTCTTGCCGATGACGAAATCCGTCAAGGCATCAAGGACTATTCCGAGTGGCCCACAATCCCGCAGCTTTACGTGAAGGGCGAATTCGTCGGCGGTTGCGACATCATTACAGAGATGACCCTTTCAGGCGAACTGGATCAGCTTTTCGAAAGCAACGGCGTGAATTATGACAAGGACGCTGCCGACAAGATCCGCGAAGCCAACGGCTGATCGCTCTGGCCCGTCCGGACGTCGGCCGGGCCAAGGCATTCGGGCAGTTTAGATTGGTCGGGTCTGACCGGGGTCTTCGATCCGAAAATCCTGCATTTCACACGAAAAGACGCGGCACTGGTGGCCGCGTCTGCGTATGAAGGGGCAATGGACAAGGGCGACCGTCCCGATCCCAGCAAGAGCTGGCCCGTTCTATACGGACAGCTTGGAGTCCACTTCGTCCGCAAGAGCTTCGGCTCGTGCGGCAATCTCCGCCAACTGGTCCGTAACCGCGGTTGGCACCACTGGCACCTCCACGCGCTCGGGCCTTGGTGCCGGTCTTTGCTGCAAATCCCGCAGTTCGGCCTGAACGGCCGCGAACCGGTCTTCTGCGTCGCGAAGCTTGTCTTCCAGCCCCGCGGTCTTGTCCGCAAGCATCAGCCCCGCCATCAACAACATGCGCGCTTCGGGCAAACGCCCGATCTGATTGGACAGAACGGAAGCCTCGGTATCCAGCATCTTGGCTGCGGAATGCAGGTAATGCTCCTCGCCCTCCTGGCAGGCGACTTCGAAATTCCGGCCCCCGATGGTGATTGTGACTTCAGGCATCAGGCGCCTCCTTCTTTGTCTTCTGCCGCGCGCAGCTCTGGCCCGGCACCTGCGGCATTCACAAGCAAAGGCTCCAGCGCGGCCAGAACAGCGCGGTTTTCGGCCACGTCCGCCGCGCGGGTCGCGCGCAGCCCCTCAAGCTCTGCCAACATGGAGGTGTTGATCAGGTTCGGCTCGTCGATGCCCTCTTCCAGCGCGTTGCGCAAAGCGTCGTTGCTGTCGCGAAGAAGGTCATTGGCCTTGCGAAGCCGTTGCAGCTGCTGGTCGAGCTTTTCCATCGCGGCGCGCTTGCTTTCAAGCTCTGCCCGCAGCGAATGCACCTCGCCCTGCTGCTTGTCGCGGATGGCGCGTACACGCTCTTCGAGCTGCGCGTTTGTCATCCGCTCGTTTTCCAGCGCCGCCCGAAGCTGTGCGACCTCTTCCGGGTCAACCGCGGGAACCGGCTCTGGCACCGCGGCGCGGGCAGCGTCCAGCGTTTCCACCCCCTGCCCGATCCTGTCAAGCGCGGCGACGATGCGGCGCTCCAACTCTTGAATCTGCGTCATAGGCCTCGAACCTCCGTCTGCCCCAGGGCTTGCTCGACTGTTCGTAGGCGAATCAGCCGTACCCGATTGTTGCGTAACTTTAGCAACCATAAAGGGGAATTGCGCCCCCTTATGTGTCAAGCCCTTACAGGCTGCGCTTGAACTTCAATCCCGGCCTGATATGAGCAAGGCGACATTTTCTCAAGCAAGGGACAGACCCACGTGGATATCCAGGCTCTCCGCTCTGCCAACCCCGATCACTGGATGCGCGCCGCCGCCATCCGCGCCCTGACGCTGGACGCCGTCGCCGCCGCAAATTCCGGACACTCCGGAATGCCGATGGGCATGGCCGATGTGGCGACCGTGCTTTACGAAAAGCACCTGAAGTTCGACGCGGCGGATCCGACATGGCCGGATCGCGACCGGTTCATCCTGTCGGCGGGCCACGGTTCGATGCTGCTCTACTCGCTGCTCTATCTTACCGGCGATGCCGAGATCACGCTGGACCAGATCAAGAACTTCCGCCAGCTGGGCGCTAAGACTGCGGGCCACCCCGAGAACTTCCTGGCACATGGCGTGGAAACGACGACCGGCCCGCTGGGTCAGGGCATCGCCAATTCCGTCGGTTTCGCCATCGCCGAAGAAGCCCTGCGGGCGCGGTTCGGCAAGAAGGTCGTGGATCACCACACCTATGTGATCGCCGGGGACGGCTGCCTGATGGAAGGCGTCAGCCACGAGGCCATCGGGCTTGCCGGACGCCAGCAACTGTCGCGGCTGATTGTTTTCTGGGACAACAACAACATCACCATCGACGGCAAGGTGGAACTGTCCGACCGCACCGATCAGGTGAAGCGCTTCAAGGCTGCGGGCTGGCACGTTCAGGAAATCGACGGCCACGACCCCGAAGCCATTGACGCCGCGATCACTGCCGCAAAGAAGGCCGGCTCTCCCTCCATGATCGCCTGCAAAACCCATATCGCATTGGGTCATGCCGCGCAGGACACGTCCAAGGGGCATGGTGCGCTTACCGATGCCGACCAGCTTGCCGCTGCAAAGCAGGCCTACGGCTGGACGACCGGCCCGTTCGAAGTTCCCGATGATGTGAAATCGCAATGGGAAGAGATTGGCCGCCGTGGTGCGGCAGAGCGCGCGGAATGGCAAAGCCGGATCGACGGCCTTTCGGAGTCGCGCCAGAAAGAGATCCAGCGCACCTTCGCCGGTGAGGCGCCCAAGCGCCTGTCTGCCACGATCAAGGCGCTGAAGAAGCAGAACTCTGAAGCCGCACCCAAAGTGGCCACGCGGAAATCTTCCGAAATGGTGCTGGAAGTGGTCAACCCGATCATGCCCGAAACCATTGGCGGATCTGCGGACCTGACCGGGTCCAACAACACCAATGCCGGTGATCTGGGCGTTTTCGATGTCGACAGCCGCAAGGGCCGCTACATCTATTACGGCATTCGCGAACATGGCATGGCCTCGGCGATGAACGGGATGGCGCTGCATGGCGGTATCCGCCCCTATGGCGGCACGTTCATGTGCTTCACCGATTATGCCCGCCCCGCGATGCGCCTGGCAGCCCTGATGAAGGTGCCCAGCGTTTTCGTGATGACCCATGACAGCATCGGTCTGGGCGAGGACGGTCCGACCCACCAGCCGGTCGAGCATCTGGCGATCAGCCGCTCCACCCCCAACACGTGGGTCTTCCGCCCCGCCGACACGATCGAGACGGCAGAGGCGTGGGAACTGGCGCTGACCTCGACCTCCACCCCGTCGGTACTGGCGCTGTCGCGTCAGGGCCTGCCCACGGTGCGGACCGAGCACAAGAATGCCAACCTGACCGCCAAGGGCGGCTATGTGCTGGCCGATGCGGAAGGCAAACGTCAGGTCATTCTGATTGCCACCGGGTCCGAGGTTTCCATTGCACTCGCCGCGCGCGAAGCGCTTCAGGCCGAGGGGATCGGTGTGCGTGTCGTCTCCATGCCCTGCATGGAGCTGTTCGCGGCGCAGGACGAAGCCTATCGCAAGCGCGTCCTTCCGGGCGGCCCTGTCCGCATCGCGATCGAGGCGGGCGTGCGTCAGGGCTGGGATCGCTGGCTGCTGGGCGAGCGCGGCCGCGAGGCGAAGGCAGGCTTCATCGGCATGTCCAGCTTCGGCGCCTCCGCCCCAGCCGGCGAGCTGTTCGAGCATTTTGGCATCACGCCAGAGGCGACGGTTGAACTGGCCAAATCGCTTCTTTGAAGGCTTGTCAAAGACCAGATTACCGAAGGGGCCCGCGTGGCCCCTTTCTCTTTTGTACAACGGGTATCGGGCAGGCCGGGTGCTTGGGGCCCACACTCGCGGAAGGATCAGACATCAAATTGCACAGACGCCAAAGCCAGGGCTGTGAAACCGGCCATTTGCCGGTCTTTGCTTGCAGCGCGTATGTGCGAAAACCGGGCTCTCCCGCTCAGGCTTTGCGTCGGATAACCTTGTTGCTGTAGACTAAGGCGTTATTCTGGCGCTTGCAAAGTGACATCAGCAGCCCTTCGATGAACGGGTGTCCCGGCGCGGCCATCCAGGACCCATCATAGCGGATCGATGCGGAAAGCACGCTGCTCTTACCTGCAACATTGCCTTCGACGATATGGCTGCCCGAATGCGCTTTGGGTTGAAGCATTTCGGGCAGGAAAGCCACGCCCAGCCAGTCACAGATCCTTCGCAGCGTGTCTTCGGGCCGCAGGGCAAGCTCCTCGTATCCGACGCGGAACACATCCAGCCCTTTCTCATTCAGCACCCGGGTGATCTCTTTGTTGCGCGACATCCATCTACGATAGCTGCGGATGGTCCCCGCCTTGCGACGTTTGCGGTAAGAGGCGGACCAGCTGCGCACGTCGCGGGTGAGACGGATGACACGCAGGTCAAATTCATCCAGCTGATCCAGATAGCGCCACGAACTTGGAGAGCTGTCGAGGACGAAGCGGGTTTCGGGAAACCGCGCCATCGCGATGTCATGCAGCGCCGGGAAGGTCTTTCCTATACTGTAGTCCCTGAACAGCGCAGAGCCTTGTGACCAGAAGGCGCAGTTGGCCGCACTTTGTCTGCATGTGCATTCAACGCTGGCCAGATCTCCGCCAGAAAATGCCCGGGTTGCCGTGACCTTCTCGCCCGCCCCCAGCATGTAAAGCGCCTCTCCAAGGCCGGTGATCTGAGGAGAAACCCCAAGGGCCATGTCCAGGATCGTCGTTCCACTGTGGTCCAATCCGGTCACGAGGATCAGAAGTCGTTTCATACGGGCGCTCTTGAATTACAACACCTGCACGCGAACGTCGCGACAGTGGCAGGATAGTTACCGAACACGGGAGATATTCACAACGCGCGATTTATGGCAGCCGGTTGGCGAAGCCTCGCACATGCCAATTGTCAAAGCCCGGAACACTCTCGCGGCCTTACCGCCGCGGCATCGAAACAGCGATTCAAATTGCTGACAAAAAGGCGCCCGCCGCGTAATCCGTCGGGCACCTCCCCAAGGCAGCCCCTGCTCAGCTTGCGGTCTTGCCGTAGTCTCGCTGCGCCTCTTCCTCGGTCAAGCGACCCAGCCGAACATCCTCAGCCACCTTCTCTGGCGCGCGATCGGAGGGCGGGCCATAACCACCGCCCCCGGGGGTGCGGACGCGAACGTGGTCGCCGGCCGTCAGGGCGATGTCCTGTGCTTTGGACAGATGCTCGGGCACGAAACTTGTCCCGCCCTGCGTCACCTCCACCCGGTTGACGCCGCCGTCCTGCCCCCCCAACGCGCCCTGCGGTCCGGTGCGCCCGTGATCCATCACAAAGCTTGCCCGCGCGGTGCCCTTGAGTATTTCGACCTCGTAATCCAATCCGAACCCGCCGCGATGCGTGCCTGCCCCTGCCGAGCCTTCATGCAAGGCATAGCGGTGGTAGAGCACCGGGAATTGCTGCTCCATGATCTCGACCGGGGGCGCCTTTGAGATGCCGATGGTCGAACACCCGTTGGAGATACCGTCGCCCCCCGCATAGCCGCCATAGCCACCGCCCGATATCTGGTACATCACGTAGCTGCGCCCCTCTTCCGGCACTTCGCCGCCAAGCGCGAAATTGCCCGATGATCCGGCGGGCGAGGCTGTGACCAGATCCGGCAACGGCTCGACCAGCGCAGCAAAGACAGCCTCTGCGATGCGCTGGCTGACCTCTGCGGCGCAGCCCGACACCGGGCGCGGGTAATGGGCGTCCAGAAACGTGCCCTCGGGGCGCAGAATATTCAGCGGTTCGAACGCGCCTGCGCTGATTGGCACGTCGGGAAAGATGTGCCGCATGGCAAGGTAGACCGAGCTATGCGTCGTCGCCAGGACAGAGTTCATTGGCCCCGCGCAAGGCGCGGAAGAGCCCGTAAAATCAAAAGTCAGCTCCCCCTGATCTGCCGTGATGGCCAGCCGGATTTCCAGCGGTTCGTTCACGACGCCATCACTGTCGATAAAGGCGCTTGCGTGATACGTCCCCGGCGGGATCTGCGCGATATGGGCGCGCATCTGCTGCGCGGCACGGGCGCGAAGCTCTGCAATCGCTTCGCGGACGGTGTCGTCGCCGTAGCGGTCAAGCAGACGGGTCAGGCGGGACTGCCCGACATAAAGTGCCGCCGCCTGCGCCTTGACGTCCCCGATGCGCTGATCGGCGACGCGGATGTTGGAACAGATGATGGCGTAGATCTCGGGGTCCAGCTCACCTTCTTTGAACAACCGGACCGGGGGCAGCCGCAGCCCTTCCTGCTCGACCGCCGTGGCAGATGCGGAAAAGCCACCCGGCACCGCGCCGCCCGTATCGGGCCAATGGCCGGTATTGCTGAGCCAGCAGAAGATTTCACCCTCCCGCCAGACCGGCATGGCAAAGCGCACGTCCATCAGATGGGTGCCGCCAAGATAGGGATCGTTGACGATGTAAATGTCGCCGGGTTTTGGCGCTGCGACCTGCCCTGCCGCAATCATCTTGATGATCGTCGAAGTGGAGAATTGCATGACCCCCACGAAAACCGGCAGGCCCTGCGACCCTTGTGCAATCAGGCTGCCATCCTCGGCAGAGTAGATCCCGTCAGAGCGGTCATTCGCCTCTGCGATCACGGGCGAAAAGGCCGCGCGGGAGAAGCTGAGATCCATCTCGTCGCAGACCTGTTGCAAGCCGGATTGGATGACGGTGAGGGTGATTGGATCAAGCGTCATGACACTACCTTAAAGACCTGCGCGCAAATGGCCGGAGGGTTTTGACCGGGAAGAAGCAAGGACGGTCTTCGTGCCGACCTGCAACTTCGCAACCAGATGGCCCTGCGAGGTTGGACACAAGGTTCACAACAAGGGGTCATTGCGCGCCCCCTACCGTTACGATCAGATTGCCATCGGCGTCCTGCTCGGCATGATCACCGGGTTCAAGCACCAGCGTGCAGTCCATCTGTTCGACGATGGCGGGACCGGTCAGCGCGGCCCTGGCGGGCAGATGGTCGCGCCAGTAAACTGGCGTGTCAATCCATTCGTCAAACCAGACGGAGCGGGTGCCAGTCCGGGCCTCGGCCAGTGTCAGCTTGCGCCCGGAGGCGTCGATCAGCAGTGACAGGTCGACCTCGGGGCGGCGCCCGATCACGGAGGTGTTGACGTTGACAAGGGCAGCGCGGATCTCTGGCAGGGCGACCTGAAACCGCTTGAAATATGCCTCTTCGAACAGTGTCTGCAACGCATGGCGCGTGGGCTCAGGCCCGGGCAGCGGCACGCGCAGCAGGTGTGTCTGGCCGATAAACCGCATGTCAACGGAATGGGTCACGCGCAGTTCTGCGATTTCGACTTTCTCGCGGCCAATCGCGGCGCGGCCATCCTCGATCTGCTGGGCAAATGCATTGTGCACGGCGGCCATATCGCAGCTATCAAGCGGTGTGTTGAGGGTCTGGACGTAATCGTGGCGCAGATCGGCGACGATGCAGCCAAGCGCATTGGTGATGCCGGGCCGCGCAGGCACAAGCACGCGCGGCACGCCCAGTTCGCGGGCAATGGCGCAGGCATGCAGTGGTCCGGCCCCACCAAAGGCAAAGAGCGCAAAATCGCGCGGGTCCTCGCCCAGAGAAATGGACACCATGCGCACAGCATCGGCCATCTTGGCATTGGCCACGCGCAGCACGGCAGCAGCGGCGGCTTCGGCATCCAACCCCAAGGGGCTGCCCAGCTGCGATGCGAATACCTGCCGGATCGTATCAATCGACACGTCACCAGAGATGGTGTTGAGCTTGCCGGGATCCATCCGGCCCAACACCATATTGGCATCCGATATCGTGGGATCGGTGCCGCCCTTGCCGTAACATATCGGCCCCGGCGTGCTGCCAGCGCTGTCCGGACCGACTTGCAAAAGACCCGCCGCATTGACCCGCGCGATGGATCCCCCCCCTGCCCCCACGGTGCGCACGTCTACCATGGGCACGTGGATAGGCATCGCGTATTCGATCTCGATCTCGTGGCTGACCGCCGGATCGGCCCCCCGGATCATCGCCACATCGGTCGACGTGCCCCCCATGTCATAGGTCAGCAGGTCCGGAATGCCCGCGCGCCGACCGGTAAAAGCGGCGGCCATCACACCAGATGCGGGGCCGGACATCACCGTCTTGGCAGCCTCTTCAGCGACGATACGGGCCGAGACCATGCCGCCATTGCCGGTCATCACCAAAAGATCGCGGGCATAGCCACGGTCTGACAGCCGGTCGGCCAGCCGTTCGACATAGCGCCGCAAAAGTGGCTGCACCGAAGCATTGACCGCCGCGGTCACGCCGCGTTCGTATTCGCGGCTTTCGGACAGAAGCGCATGGCCCAGCGTCAGGTTGACCTCGGGCCATTCGGCGCGCGCAATCTCGCCCGCCCGGATCTCGTGCGCGGGGTTGGCATAGGCGTGCAGAAAGTGGATGACGAGCGACTCGCACCCCGTCTCGCGCAATTGGCGCAGGGCAGCGCGCAAGGCGTCTTCGTCCAGCGGGCAGTATTCGGTCCCATCGGCAAGCATCCGTTCAGGCACTTCAAGGCGCAGATCACGCGGGATCAGCGGGCGGAACTGCCCCGACATCCCATAGGCCTGCGGGCGGGTCCGGCGCCCAAGCTCCAGCACATCGCGAAAACCCATCGTCGTGACAAGGCCCGTCTTGCAAAGCCGCCGTTCCAGCACCGCGTTGGTGGTGGTCGTCGTGCCATGCACGATCAGATCAAGCGCCGCCGCGTCAACCTCTGCCGCATCCAGCGCCGCCAGCACCCCATCTGCCTGATTGTCCAGCGTGGTTGGCACCTTGGCAAGGCGCACCTGCCCGGCGGTGCTGTCATAATGCAGCAGGTCGGTGAACGTGCCCCCCACATCGATACCTGCAAAGCTGCCGCCGGGCGGGTTGGTCCTGGTCATGAAATCGCCCTTCTGGCTGGCTTGGGGATGCACCGGTGCGGTGCCGCCGACGCTTTCACAGCCCCCCGCCGTTGCGCAGAGAGAGGATCGCCGCGCGCAGCCTGTCCGGCGTGGCGGGAAGGTCGCGGATACGCGCACCGCAGGCATGGGTGATGGCGTTGAGGATCGCGGGTGCCGTGGGGATCAGGCAATGTTCGCCCAGCCCCTTGGCCCCGTAAGGCCCGTGTGGATCACCGCCCTCGATCAGGATCGAGGAGATTGGCGGCACATCCCCGATGGTCGGGATCAGGTAGTCATGCAGGTTTTCAGTGCGGCCGGGCAGGAACTCCTCCATCAGCGCAAGGCCAATGCCTTGGGCGACGCCGCCCTCGATCTGGCCCTGCGCCAGCGCCGGGTTGATCGCGCGCCCCACGTCATGCGCGGCCGTGATACGCACAAGGCGGACGGTGCCAAGCTCGCAATCAACCTCCAGCTCTGCCATCTGCGCGGCGCTTCCGAACACGGCATAGGGCGCGCCCTGCCCGTTTTGGTCCAGCGGCGTCGTCGGCGGGTCATAGCTTTCCACGGCTTCCAGCGCGTAGCCTTGGGCATTGGCCTCGGGCAGCGGGACACTGTGGGAGGCGCCGTTTTCCGACAGTTCGATCACGCCATCGCGCAGGTGAATTTTCGCGCCGCCGCCCACATTGCCAAGCCGCAGGATCTGGCGGCGCAGCGCCTCGCCGCACAGCTTTGCCGCCGCGCCGCTGATAAAGGTCTGTCGGCTGGCAGAGGTCTTGCCAGCGTCCGGCGTGATATCGGTATCGGCCCCGATCAGAACAATGTCCCCCACCGCCACGCCAAGCGCCTCGGCAAAGATCTGCGCGATCACCGTGTTGGAGCCCTGCCCGATATCCACCGCCCCCTGATGCAGGCAGATCCTGGCGTCCGCCGTGATGCCCGCGCGGATCGTCGACGGGTTCGACATGGAGGTGTTGCCGCACCCATACCATCCGCCCGCAATGCCAACCCCGCAGCGCCGATGCGGCCGGGAAGAGACATTGCACGCCGCAACCTCGCGCAGCGCACGCTGCCAATGGGGACGAAGTGCCTCGAAACAGGCGCGGATGCCGACACCCTGCTCGAACACCTGCCCTGTCACCGTCGGCTGCCCTGCGGCAAGGCTGTTCATGTAGCGAAACTCCAGCCGGTCCATCTCCAGCTTGCCGGCCATCTCATCGTAAAGCTGCTCTTGCGCGACGGCAGATTGCGGCACGCCAAAGCCGCGAAACGCACCGGAGGGCGCGGTATGGGTGTGGATGCCCGCGCTTTTGGCCTCGTAATTCGGGGTCAGGTAGGGGCCAGAGGCGTGGATCGGCACACGGCTGGCAACGGTCGGCCCCCAGCTGGCATAGGCACCGGTGTTGAACGACCCGTCAAAACGCGCGCCAACGATCCGGCCTTCTGCATCCGTGCCGATCTCCATCCTGATCTGCGAAGGGTGGCGCTTTGTCGAGGTGGCGATGCTTTCGGCCCGGCTATAGGTCACGCGCACCGGGCGTCCCAACCGCCACGCGGCCAGCGCCACGAAGGGCTGCGCGGTCAGGTCCAGCTTGGAGCCGAAACCGCCCCCTGTGGCCGTCGGACGGATGCGCACCGCGTCAGGCGACACTCCCAGAATTCGTGCCAGCCCGTCGCGGTTCATATATGGTGCCTGTGTGCAGCACTGCACCTCTATCCGGTCCCCCACCCGACAGGCCGATGCGGCCTCGGGCTCGATATAGGCGTGTTCGATGAACCCGGTCGAAAACTCACCCGCCGCGACATGCGCAGCCCCTTCAAGCGCGGCCTTCGCATTGCCTCGCGCGACATAGCCACGACACATGACATTTCCGGCGCGGTCCGCGTGCAGCAAAGGCGCCGCGACGGCCAGATCGGGTGCAAGGTTGGACGGCAGCTCTGACCAGGAGACGGGGAAATCGGGCATGGCATCCAGCAGATCCGGTCTGCCCACGACGGCGGCCACTGCCTCGCCCTTGAAACGGGTCTCGTCGGAGGCGAAAACCGGTTGGTCCTCAAAGCCGGGGATCACGCCGAACCGGTTCTCGCCGGGCACGTCTGCGGCGGTCAGTATCAGCGCCAGCCCGGCCGCGTCACGGAATTCATCCAGATCACCAAACCGGAAAGCGGCGCGATGAAAGGGCGACCGGATCACCCGCAGCGTCAGCGCATCAGCAGGCGACACATCGTCGCCAAACTGTTCGGCCCCCGAGACTTTGGCCCACCCGTCGATGCGCTCGATCACGGCGCCTACCCCGCCCTCCGTCTCTGCGGGGCGGTCCGCCGTGTCGAGCACGGCGGCGATGATGCTGCGATAGCCGGTACAGCGGCAAAGCACGCCGCCAAGCGCATCCTCCACGACCTGTTCGGTCAGCGCGCCACCAGAGCGCAGCAAAGCAACCGCAGACACCATCATCCCGGGCGTGCATATCCCGCATTGAGCCGCGTGGTGCCGCTGGAATGCCCTGGCCAGATGCCTGCCATGAGGATCGCGCGCAACCAGCCCCGCCTGCGTTTCGATGCGCCGACCCTCTGCCTGACCGGCGGCGGTAAGGCAGGCACAGACCGGGGCGCCGTCCAGCAAAACCGTGCAGGCGCCGCAATCGCCCGCATCACAGCCGACCTTGACGTCTTTCGCGCCGACCTTCTCGCGCAGCACCTGAGACAGGCGCGCTGTCGCGGGGCTGTCCGCGCTGACCTCTGTTCCATTGAGGGTAAAACTTATCCGGCAGCCCGGAGCGTCAAGCGACATTCCGCGCCTCCATCGCCTGCAGTAGCGTCCGGGTTATAAGGGTGCGTGCGGCGTCAGACCGGTAATGCGACGTGGCGCGCACATCCCCGATAGGGACAAGTTCCGGCAGGGGCGCTGCGGATACGGCTTTGGCAATGTCGCGGGCCGAAATCCCTGCCAGCGCTGTTTCCAGATCCCGAAGACGACAGGCCACGGGCGAGCATGACCCGACCGCAACGCGCGCCTTGGCGATCCGGTCCCCTTCGGCCAAGACCACGGCCCCGACCATCGCGATGGAGATCACAAGATATTTTCGCGCCCCCAGCTTCAAAAACGCGCCCTGCCCCGGGCTGTCCGGCACATATATCGCCGTCACAAGCTCTGACCGGTCCAGTCGCGTCATGCGCGGACCGCGAATGAAATCCTCCACCGCCATGCACCGCGTCCCTCCCGGCCCCTGCACCTCTATCTGCGCCTCCAGCGCCAAGAACGCAGGCACACCATCGGCCGCAGGTGATGCGTTGCAGATATTGCCCGCAACAGTGCCCGCATTCTGGATCTGGACAGAGCCCACTTCGCGCGCCGCCAGCTTCAGCCCGTCAAATAGCGGCGGCAGATCGGCGTGCAGAATCTCGGTCCAGGTTGTGGCCGCGCCGATGCGCCAGCTGTCGCCCTCCCGCCCAATGCCGCGCAGGCCAGTTATGCCCGAAAGGTCCACCATCTCGGCCGGTGGTGGCCGGTCCCGCAAGGCCGGGTAGATATCGGTTCCCCCCGCCAGGATCACGGCATCCCCTGCGGACAACAGCGCCAGCGCCGCGTCGAGCGTTTGGGGACGGTGAAGCATTTGGGAGGCCTCCGTGAACATGTGAAGCATCGTTTGTATGCGAACGACGTGCACCCACCGTAAGAACTTGTCGGAAAACTTGTCAATCACGGAAAAGGTTGGAAGCCGCATACACCTGAAGGGGATATATCGCCTGCCGGAAAATTCGGCCGCGGCGGTGGTTCCGGCACACGCGACCCAGCGTGGTAACCGCGCCGCCCGGGAGTGCCCGTCAAATGGTCTGCCATCATGGTGTGGCACCTCTCCCGTGCCGCGAATGTGCCAAATCAGTTGACAGGCAAACTGCACTTGTGCGTTCGTGTACAAACGAGTTTCCGGCCCGCGCAGCCGCGCAGGCCCAGCCAGCGGAGCACGCGATGTGACAGAGCCCACCGCCCGCCCTGACCGGCCCGAGAAGATCCGTTGCGATGCCTGTCCGGTGATGTGCTACATCGCCGATGGCCGTTCGGGTGCATGCGATCGCTACGCCAATGACGCGGGCGTGCTGGTGCGGCTCGACCCGCTGACCATTCTGGAAAACCGCGATTCTGACGCGGCGGTCGTCCCGTTCCTTGATCGCGAATGGGATGGCGAGCTGGTCAGCGGAGAGGATACATTCATCACCGCCGTGGGGTCGGGGACAACCTATCCCGACTACAAGCCCGCGCCGTTCATTGTCGCCTCAAAGACCGCAGATGCCGACATGATCACCGTGGTGACCGAAGGCATTTTTTCCTATTGCGGCGCAAAGGTGAAGATCGACACGGATCGGCATCTGGGCGCGGAATGCGCGCCGGTACGGGTGGATGGCGAGGCCATTGGCCATGTCACGACCTCGGAATACGGCTCGCAAATGCTCAGCCTTGGCGGGGTCAACCATCTGACCGGTGGGTCGAAGAAAGAAGGGCGTGTCACCTGCGCCGCACTTCTGGCGCTGTGCAATGGTGAACGCGTCGCCATGACCATCGATGGCGGCGCAGAGATCGAAGTGACCGCCGGAGAGGCGCCCATCGTCGACGGCCAGAAAGAGGAACGCATGCGCGTGGGCTGCGGCTCTGCCACCGTGGGCATGTTCGCCGCGCAATGGCAGGGGCTGGTGGATGAGGTCGTCGTGGTTGATGATCACATCACCGGCGTCATGTCCGAACATCAGGCGGGCAAGGTGATCGGCTGGGCCCCGTCCGGCATCCGCATCAAGGGGCGCCGGTCGACCCCCGGTCGCTACTTTCAGGTGGCAGAGCCCGGCACCGGCTGGGGCGGCACCGATCTGACCGACCCGCTGACCATCCTTGGCGATTGGAAGCCTGAACAGGCGCAGCCCGGCCTGTCGCTGCTGATGGTGTCCACCACCGGCGAGAATGCCGCCTATTACGAGCTGAACGACGCGCTGGTGCCAGAGCAGAAGGAGATGCCGGAACGGCTGTTGCCCTCTGTCCGCCGCATCGAAGAGAATTGCGAACCCTCGCTTGCCTCGGTCCTTTTCATGGCCGGTGCGGGCGGGTCGCTGCGGTCGGGTGTGACGGAAAACCCGGTCAGCCTGACACGTTCTGTCCAGTCGCGGCTGACGCGGGTGACGGTTGGCGGCGCGCCGGTCTTCATGTGGCCGGGGGGCGGCATCACCTTCATGGCCGACGTCACGCAGATGCCAAAGAACGCCTTTGGCTACGTGCCGACGCCCGCACTGGTCGCCCCGATCGAATTCACCATGACCGCCGCGGATTACGCCAGTCTTGGCGGTCATATGGATTATGTCATGCCCCTTGAGGACGCGTTGCGGGGGGCCACCGGGCGGCAGAACGACCACCGCCTGTCCGGACGCCGGGCCGAGACGCGCAAATCCGGCTCTCCCTGGCCCGTCAGCCGGGAGGCCAAGACATGAACTGGACCGAGACCGCCCAGGCGCATCACCTGCCAGACGGCAGGTTGCGGCTGACCAATGGGCCGATTGACGTGATCATTCAACTGGAAGGTCCGGTCGCGGCGCAACGTGCCGCGCGCAGACGGGCGTGGTCCGCCTTCCCGCCACTGCTTGAGGATCTCGTGGCCGAGCTTCCGCGCCTGCGGGCAGGCTCCGGCCCTGCCCCCACGGGTGATGTCGCTCGCAGGATGCATGAGGCAGTTTCCTGCTTCGCGGGTGTGTTTGTCACCCCGATGGCCGCCGTTGCCGGCGCGGTCGCAGACCATCTCCTTTCGGCCATGTTGACACCCGGTCACGGCCTCAGCCGCGCGGCAGTCAACAATGGTGGCGATATCGCGCTCTGGACCGGCGAAGCCCCTTTTCGCATCGCCATTTGCGAAGACCCGAAGACCGGCGCGATGGGCGCTCGGGCAAGGATCGCGCCCCATGATGGCATCGGTGGAGTCGCCACATCTGGCTGGCGCGGGCGGTCCCACTCTCTGGGCATCGCAGACGCTGTGACCGTTCTGGCACGCGACGCGGCAACCGCGGATGCCGCGGCGACGCTGATTGCCAATGTCGTCGACCTGCCCGGCCACCCTGCCATTGCGCGCGCGCCCGCAAACAGCCTGTCCCCGGACACCGATCTGGGCGCGCGGCTTGTGACGACCTCCGTCGCCGCATTGTCCGCAGCGGACCGGCGCACCGCCCTGGTAAACGGGCTTGGGCGGGCGCGGGACTACCTTTCGCGCGGTGTGATCAGTGCTGCCTGCATCTCGTGTCAGGGCGAACGGGTCTCTACCGGTGGCGCCGTGACAATCCCTGCGGACCGGACCATACAGAATACCAGCAATCGCCAGAAGGACCTGACCCATGCCTGAGCCCCGGATCCGCAAATCCGCAACCCTTGTGGAGACGATCTATCACGAGGGCGGCCCGGCCCCGGACACGCCCCTGCGCCGTGCGGCCTGCATGACGGTGATCGCCAACCCCTTTGCCGGGCGCTATGTCGAAGAGATCGAAGGGTTCATGAAAGACCTCGAACCGCTTGGCAAAGAGATGGCGCAGCACTGTATCGACGCGCTTGGCGGCGACGCCTCCGTGGTCGAAGGCTATGGCAAAGGCGCGATTGTCGGCACGAATGGTGAGTTGGAGCATGGCGCGCTGTGGCACGTCCCCGGCGGCTATGCGATGCGCGACAAGATCGCCGAGAGCATGGCGATTGTGCCCTCCACCAAGAAGGTCGGCGCCCCCGGCGCAAGGCTGGACGTGCCAGTGACACATACCAACGCCTCTTACGTGCGGTCGCATTTCGACGCGATGGAGGTGGGCCTCAGCGATGCCCCCAAGGCGGACGAGATCCTTCTTGTTCTGGTGATGACGACCGGCCCGCGCATCCATGCGCGTGTCGGCGGGTTGAAGGCCAAGGACGTTGCGGGCAAGGACGGCTTGCGGTGAAACTGCGCCTGATCATCACGCTGGTTGAGGAGACACGCCACGAGATGGGACAAGAGATTGCCCCACCCGCGCGCCGCGCCCTCGCCGCTGCGGTGATCGAGAACCCGTTCGCCGGGCGCTATGCCAAGGACCTGTCCGAGCTGGCAGAGACCGGCGCAGAACTGGGCCGGATCCTGGGCGAAGAGGCGCTTGGCGCGCTTGGATGCGCCGCGAGCGAGGTTCAGGGCTATGGCAAGGCGGCGCTTGTCGGCGAGGCCGGAGAGTTGGAGCACGCCGCCGCATTGCTACACCCGAAACTTGGCGCGCCGCTGCGCGACGTGCTGGGCGGCGGCAAGGCGCTGGTGCCCTCCTCCAAGGCGATGGGCGGTCCGGGCGGTGTGATCGACGTGCCCCTGGGGCACAAGGACGCCGCCTATGTCCGCAGCCATTTCGACGGGATGCGCCTGCAATTGCCCGACGGCCCGCGCGCAAATGAAATCCTGGTGGCGGTGGCGCTGCAAATGGGCGGCAGGCCCAACCCGCGGGTTGGGGGGCTTGCCCATGAAGAGGTGATCGGCGCAGATGGGCTGCGCTAGGCCAAGGACGGAGGCAGACAGATGACGAACTTCGTAAGGAACGCCTGGTATGTCGCGGGCTGGTCGACGGAAATCGACGACGCGCTGCGCCGGTTCACTATCCTCGGCGATCACGTTGTGATGTACCGCAAATCTGACGGCGGCGTCGTGGCGCTGGAAGACCGCTGCCCGCATCGCCTGCTGCCGCTGTCCAAGGGCAAGCGTGTCGGGGATGACGTGCAATGCGGCTATCACGGGCTGACCTTTGACTGCTCGGGCGCCTGTATCCGCGTGCCCGGCCAGACCAACCAACCCAAGAGCGCCTATGTCCTAGCCTTCCCCACCTACGAAAAGCACGGCATCGTCTGGATCTGGATGGGTGACCCGGACAAGGCCGACACTGCCAAAGTGTTCGACCTGCCACAATTCACCGATCCCGGCTGGGCCACGCATCACGGCGACGCGCTGCATCTGAAGTCAAACTACCTCAACGTCGCGGAAAACCTTGTTGATCCCGCGCATGTCAGCTTTGTCCACCCCACCACGCTGGGCAACGCCGCGTCGGAAAATGTTCCCGTGCATGTCCAGACCGAGGGCGAGGCGATCGTTGCGTGGCGGTGGATCCGCGATGCGGAACCTATCGGCTTTTTCAAAGGGTTCGGCGGGTTCACAGGCAATGTGGACCGGTGGCATTACTACTATCTTTATACCCCCTGCACGGCGGTGATCGATTTCGGTTCTGCCCCCGCAGAGGACGCCATTGCCGAGGATGAACGTGATCGCGGCGTGCGCATCTTTGCCCTGCATTTCATCACCCCCGTGACAGAGACCTATTCAATCGACCGCTGGATGCATGTCCGCAACACCGCGCTTGACGATCCGGATGCAGAGGCCACGATGGGCGCGATGTTCCGCAAGGCCTTCGATGAGGACAAGGCGATCCTTGAGGCCGTGCAGGAAGAAGAGCTGCGCCCGGCCAAACGGCGCCCGATCCGGATTGCCATCGACAAGGGGCCGCTTGTCTATCGCAAGCGGATAAGCGAACTTCTGGAACTGGAACGAACCGAAGATCTGGCGGGCAATCTGTCGCCCGCCTTCGTCTATCACGATTGACCGGCGCAAGACCGGACCATAGCGCGGCCTCAGGCCCGCCGACCAACAGGAGACCAACCATATGACCCTATCGCGACGCACGATGCTCGCCACTGCCACGGCGCTTGCACTGGCCCCGGTGGCCGCACTGGCGCAGGACAGCATCAAGATCGGCGAGATCAACCACTACAAGCGCCTTGCCGCATTCGCCGAACCCTACAAGCTGGGGATCGAACTGGCGGTGGAAGAGGTCAACGCCGATGGCGGCGTGCTTGGCAAGCCGCTGGAATTCATTTTCCGCGACGATCAGGGCGATCCGGCCGAAGCGATCAAGATCGCCGAAGAGCTGATGACCCGCGAAGGCACCGTGATGCTGACTGGCACGATCCTCAGCCATGTCGGGTTGGCGCTGTCGTCCTTTGCCGCCGAGAAGGGCTACCTCTACCTCGCCGCTGAACCGCTGGCCGACAGCCTTGTCTGGGCGTCGGGCAACCCGCAGACCTTCCGTCTGCGCGCCTCGACATGGGTGCAGGCTGCTATGCTGGCCGAAGAGGCCGCGAAAACGGATGCGATCCGCTATGCCACTATCGCGCCCAACTATGCTTACGGTCAGGACGCAGTGGCCGCCTTCAAGGAGAACCTCACCCGGCTGAAACCCGAGGTGGAGTTCGTCGCAGAGCAGTGGCCCGCGCTCTTCAAGATCGATGCGGGAGCGGAGGTGCAGGCGCTGGAGCGTGCCAAGCCGGACGCCATCTACAACGTGACCTTCGGCACGGATCTTGCCAAGCTCGTACGCGATGGCGGCGACCGGGGCCTGTTCGAAGGCCGAAATGTCTATGGGCTGTTGACCGGAGAGCCGGAATACCTCGACCCGCTCGGTGATGAGGCGCCCGAGGGCTGGTTCGTGACGGGCTACCCCTGGTACGCGCTGGAAGAAGGCACGCCCGGCAAGGAATTCGTGGATGCCTATATGGAGACAACCGGCGAGACACCCAAGATCGGATCGCTGGTCGGCTATATGACGGTGCAATCAATCGCTGCGGCCATCGAAAAGGCAGGAGCCACCGATACCGCCTCCCTGATTGCCGCCTTCGAAGGGCTTGAAATCGAAGATACCCCGATCGGTAAGCTCAGCTACCGCGAGATCGACAACCAGTCGACCATGGGCGCCTATGTCGGCACCCTGGCTGTTCAGGATGGCAAGGGCGTGATGGTGGATTGGTCCTACAAGGATCCCGCCCCCTATATGCCGACGGATGAAGAAATCCAGGCGATGCGGCCTGCCGAGTGAGCAGATGGCAGCCGGACGCAAGGCCCCGGATCAAGTCCGGGGCAGGTAGCGCCCGGCCGCAATTTCGCGCTCCGCGTCCCGGGCTTGACCCGGGACCTCGCCCTCGGCGCAAGCTTCGCGCCGAGGTATTCGCCTCCCCGTCAGACTGAGGACCGATATGGCCTTCTTTTTCGCCCAGTTTCTGACCGGGCTTGCCAATGCCGCCGCACTTTTCCTTGTCGCCTCCGGCCTGTCGCTGATCTTTGGCGTCACGCGGATCGTGAACTTCGCGCATGGGTCGCTTTACATGCTGGGGGCTTTCATCGGTGTCACGCTGATGAATCTCCTGCCCGGGCATTTTGGCTTCTGGGGTGCGATCCTGCTGACCGGCCTGGCCGTGGGAGCGATCGGCGCTTTCATCGAGATGGTCGTTCTGCGCCCGATCTACCGCGCACCCGAACTGTTCCAGCTTGTCGCCACATTTGGCGTGATCCTGGTAATCCAGGACCTCGCGCTGATGATCTGGGGGGCCGAGGATCGCCTTGGCCCGCGCGCACCCGGCCTGCGCGGCGTCTGGCGCATCTTTGGCGAGCCGGTGCCGAAATATGACATCATCCTGATCGCCATCACACCCTTCATCCTCTTTGCGCTGTGGTATCTCATCAACCGCACCCGGCTTGGGGTGCTTGTCCGCGCCGCGACCCAGGACCGGGAGATGGTCGGCGCGCTGGGCGTCAATCAGGCATGGCTCTTCACCGGCGTCTTCGCGCTCGGCTCTGCGCTGGCGGGCTGGGGGGGCGCGCTGCAACTGCCCAAGGGCGGGGCCGATCTGCTGATGGATTTCAACATCATCGGCGCGGTTTTCGTGGTCGTCGTGATCGGCGGCATGGGATCGCTGCCCGGTGCCTTCATCGCATCGGTCCTGATTTCCGTGCTCAGCGTCTTTGGCGTGACCTACCTGCCGCAATCCACCCTTGTCCTTATGTTCGTCGTCATGGCCATCGTGCTGATCGTGCGGCCCTACGGCCTGCTGGGACGCGAGGAAGTGGCGGGCGAACATGGGCAGGTCGGCGCCCCCGAGCAGCCCATCCGCCCCTATGGCCCCACCGGGCGAGCGCTGGTCGCGGCCTTGTTGGCGGTGCTGGCCGCCCTGCCCTTTGTTGCCGAGCAATTCGTGCTGACGCTGACCATCGACATGATCGTCTTTGCGCTCTTCGCCGCCTCGCTGCACTTCATCCTCGGGACCGGCGGTCTGGTCAGTTTCGGGCATGCCGCGTTCTTTGGTGGCGGGGCCTATGCCGCGGCCCTGCTGGTCTTTCATACTGATACCCCGATGGAGCTGGCCTTTCTGTTTGCCCCCCTTGCCGCGGGTCTTCTGGCGCTTGGCATCGGCTGGTTCTGCATCCGCCTGACGGGTGTCTATTTCGCGATGCTGACACTGGCCTTCTCACAGCTTGTCTGGTCGCTGGCCTTTCAATGGCGGGGTGTGACGCGCGGCGATGACGGGCTGGTCAATATCTGGCCCGCCGATTGGCTCAACAGCCCAGAGGCGTATTACTACTTCACTCTCGCCCTTGGGGTCGGAGGCATCCTGTTCCTGCGGCATGTGATCCACGCGCCCTTCGGCTATGCCCTGCGCGCAGGCCGCGACAGCCCAAGGCAGGCAGAGGCGACCGGGATCGACGTCAAGCGCGTGCAATATGTGGCCTTTGCACTTGCAGGCGCCATGGCGGGCCTCGCGGGCGGCATCTTTGTCTTTTCCAAGGGTTCGGTCTTTCCGACAGAGCTGGAAATCGCGGCCAGTTTCGACGCGCTGATCGTGGTCTTTCTCGGCGGCGTGAAAACGCTCGCAGGCGGCGTTGTCGGCGCAGGCTTCATGACGGTGGTCGAGGATTGGCTGACCCGCCTGGAATACTGGCGGCTCCTTTTGGGCCTGCTTATCATCGCCGTGGTGATCATCGCACCCGAAGGCATTGTCGGCTCGCTCCGCAGCCTGTGGATGCGCATACGCGGGACAAATGACGAGGTGGCGAAATGACAGAGATCCTGCGCGTCGAACACCTCAAGAAAAGCTATGACGGGTTTCTGGCCGTCAATGACGTGTCCTTTTCCGTCGACAAAGGAGAGTTGAAGGCGCTGATCGGCCCCAACGGCGCGGGCAAATCCACCTGTTTCAACATGCTCATGGGGCAGTTGAAACCGACGGCGGGCAATGTCTTTCTGGATGGCAAGAAGATCACCGGCATGCGCCCGCGCGAGATCTGGCGGCGCGGCGTCGGGCGGACCTTTCAGATCACCGGCACCTACCCGTCCATGTCGGTGATCGAGAATGTGCAGATGGCGCTGATCAGCCATCACCACAACATCTTCTCCATCGCGCCGCGCGCATGGAAGCTTTACCGCGACGAAGCCTTCGAATTCCTGCGCATCGTCGACATGGAAGATCAGGCCGACAGGCCGTGCTCAATCCTTGCTTATGGCGATCTGAAGCGGCTGGAACTGGCCATCGCGCTGTGTCACCGTCCCCGCCTGCTGCTGATGGATGAACCGACTGCTGGCATGGCCCCCAGCGCGCGTATCGCGCTGATGCAACTTGTTGCCGATATCGTGCAGGATCAGGGCGTCTCGGTGCTGTTTACCGAACATGACATGGACGTGGTCTTTGCCCATGCCCATCACATCATGGTTCTGAACCGGGGCGAGCTGATTACCGATGGCAGCGCCGAAGAGGTCCGCAACGATCCGCAGGTGCAAGAGGTCTATCTTGGCGGCGGCACGCTGTTTGCGGAGGCGCGCGATGCTTAACGTCAACGACATCCACAGCTACTATGGCAAGGCGCATATCCTTGGCGGGCTGAGCTTTGAGGTGAAGCGCGGCGAGGTGCTGGCGCTGCTGGGGCGCAATGGGGCCGGCAAATCCACGGCGATGAAATCGGTGATGCAGCTTGTGCGCCCGCGCGAAGGCTCTGTCAGCTTTCAGGGGCAGGAACTGGTGGGCAAACCGGCTTTTCGCGTCGCCAAGACCGGGATTGGCTATGTCCCCGAGGACCGGCGCATCTTTTCCGACCTCACCGTGCTGGAAAACCTCGAAGTCGGTCGCCAGCCTCCGCGCGATGGCGCACCCGCATGGACGGTCGAGCAGCTCTTCGACATCTTTCCCAATCTTGCCGAACGCCGCACCAATCGCGGCAAGCAACTGTCGGGGGGCGAGCAGCAGATGCTGACAATCGGGCGAACCCTGATGGGCAACCCGCTGCTGTTGCTGCTGGACGAGCCCTCCGAAGGCATCGCCCCGGTGATTGTCGAGGAAATGGCAGAAACCATCCTGAAGCTGAAATCCGAAGGGCTGACCGTGATGATTTCGGAACAGAACCTGCATTTCGCCCGCGCTGTCGCCGACCGCGCCATCATCATCGAAGGCGGAGAGAAGAAGTTCGACGGCAGCTTTGCCGAACTCGAAGCCCATCCAGAGATCCGTGATGCCTATCTGTCGGTCTGATCGCGCATCCCCTGCCGGGGAGCGTATGAGATGAGCCATGATGGCCCGGACAGCCCCGATGCGCGCAATGGCTATGTTCTGGACGACCAGATCGGTTTCCTGCTGCGGCGCGCGTACCAGCGAAACTCCACCCTTTTTGCGGATCTGGTGCCGGGCAAGCTCACGGCGATGCAATTTGCGCTGCTCTTTCGGTTGGCACAGGACGGGCCCGCGTCGCAAAACCAGCTTGGGCGGTCTGTCGCGATGGACGCCGCCACGACCAAGGGCGTGGTCGACCGGCTTGTCACGCGCGGATTGATCCGGACCAGCCCCGACCCCGGCGACCGTCGCCGCCATCTTGTCTCGCTCACCCCCGCCGGGGAGGCGCTGACAGACGAAGCTGTCCGCTCTGCAAGCCTTGTCAGCGAGGCGACTCTGGCGCCATTGCGCGAAAAGGAACGTGAGACGCTTCTGCGACTCCTGCGCAAGATTTGCTGAGCCTTCCGGGCCAATAAGAACCTTCCCTAGGGTGAGGCGGAAACTGTTTGCGGAAACGGTTAGCGCCACCATGGGCAAGTCTGTCACGTTTAACGCTAACACCTTGCCAGATATGGATTTTCACCCTTTGCGCTTGCGGCATTGACGGCTATAGGCGGTGCAACCCAGACGCCGGACAGGAGCCCCGCCCAATGACCGTGACACTTGGAATTAACGGATTTGGCCGCATTGGCCGCAGCACCCTCGCCCATATCACCGAAGCCGCCCGCAATGATGTGCAAGTGGTCAAGATCAACGCCACCGGCCCGATCGAAACAAACGCCCACCTGCTGCGCTATGACAGCGTGCATGGCCGCTTTGGCGGCGAGGTTCGCGTCTCGGGCAACACTATGGATCTGGGCCGTGGCCCGATGAAGGTGTTCTCCACCTATGACCCGGCTGAACTGGATTGGTCCGGCTGCGATGTCGTGCTGGAATGCACCGGCAAGTTCAATGACGGGCAGCAATCCTCGGTCCATCTCGACCGGGGTGCGAAGAAAGTTCTGATCTCGGCACCTGCCAAGAATGTCGACCGCACCGTGGTCTACGGCGTGAATCATCGCGATCTGCTGGCCGATGAGCGGATGATCTCCAATGGTTCCTGCACTACCAACTGCCTTGCGCCGCTGGCCAAGGTGCTGCACGAGGCCATCGGCATTGAGCGCGGCATCATGACCACGATCCACAGCTACACGGGCGACCAGCCCACGCTGGACCGTCGCCACAAGGATCTGTACCGCGCCCGGGCCGCCGCAATGGCGATGATCCCGACATCCACCGGGGCCGCGAAAGCGCTGAAAGAAGTTCTGCCGGAACTCGAAGGTCGTCTGGATGGCACCGCCCTGCGCGTCCCTACCCCGAACGTCTCGGCCGTGGACCTGACCTTTGAGGCAGGCAAGGACGTGACCGTGGAAGATGTGAACGAGGTCGTGCGCGAGGCCGCTTCGGGCCGCATGGGCTCTGTCCTCTCCTACGATCCCGAACCCAAAGTTTCCATCGATTTCAACCACACCACGCATTCGTCGATCTTTGCGCCAGACCAGACCAAAGTCGTCGGCGGGCGCACCGTGCGTGTGCTGGCCTGGTACGACAATGAATGGGGCTTTTCGGCGCGAATGGCAGACGTGGCCGCCTGCATGGGCCGCCTTCTGCACTGATCTACCCACCGATCTGCAAGACCTACGCCCGGTTGGCATACGCCCGCCGGGCGTTTTCACGTGCCCCCGACCTGCAATTAAAACGTGACAGGCGCGCGCCCATCTGCCATCCCGGTGCAAGGGCACAGCGCCCATGACTGAAGCCTCAGATTGACGACAAGACCGGCATGACCAATTCCCTCTCCATCGTTCTGGGCCTGCTGCTGGTGGGAGGCATTGCCCTTGATATGTTTCTGACCAACGGCGACAGCCTCTTGTTCCTTGCAAGAAAATTCGTAGACCTCATTGACTGGGTTGCCTTCTGGCGTTGAGGTGAGCGAACCTGTGACCAGTGGCCGGTTGACTTTTGCGGCCAGTTCAGTTTGTTACCGCTAACAGATCTTACGCCAATTCAAGGAGCGCAGATATGACAGTCAAGGTTGCCATCAACGGGTTCGGACGCATCGGACGAAATGTTCTGCGGGCGATCATCGAATCCGGCAGGACCGATATCGAGGTTATCGCAATCAACGATCTCGGCCCCGTCGAAACCAACGCCCATCTGGTGCGCTATGACAGCGTGCATGGCCGCTTTCCCGGCACCGTGACGGTCAACGGTGACACGATTGACGTAGGCCGCGGCCCGATCAAGGTCACGGCGATGCGCAACCCTGCCGATCTGCCCTGGGGCGATGTCGACATCGTGATGGAATGTACCGGCATCTTCACCTCGAAAGAGGCCTGCCAAGCGCATCTGGAAAACGGCTCCGGCCGCGTTCTGATCTCCGCACCCGGCAAGGATGCCGACAAAACCATCGTGTTCGGCGTGAACGACGGCGCGCTGACGGCTGACGACGTGATCGTGTCGAACGCCTCCTGCACCACCAACTGCCTGGCGCCCGTCGCCAAGGTGTTAAATGACGCCATCGGCATCAAGCGCGGGTTCATGACCACGGTGCACAGCTACACGGGCGACCAGCCGACGCTGGACACAATGCACAAGGATCTTTACCGCGCGCGTGCCGCAGCCATGTCGATGATCCCCACCTCCACCGGGGCTGCCAAGGCCGTGGGTCTGGTGCTGCCCGAGCTGAACGGCAAGCTGGACGGCGTCGCCATCCGCGTCCCCACCCCGAATGTGTCGGTCGTCGACCTGACTTTCGAGGCGGACCGCAACACCTCGGTCGAAGAGATCAACGAGGCGATCCGCGCTGCTGCCGCGTCTGGCCCGCTGAAGGGCATCCTTGGCGCGACGGATGAGCCGCTGGTCAGCTCTGACTTCAACCACGACCCGCATTCCTCGACCTTCGCCTATGACCAGACGAAGGTGATGGACGGCAATATGTGCCGCATCCTGACTTGGTATGACAACGAGTGGGGCTTCTCCAACCGCATGTCCGACACGGCCGTTGCGATGGGCAAGTTCCTCTAAACCTCGTTAGATATCTGATCTGCTGAACGCCCCGGACCGAAATCCGGGGCGTTTTTCTTTGCGAGAAATCCTGTGATGCAGCCCGAATTCGGAAAATTCAGGGCATTTCCGTAGGGAACCGTTGCGAACGTGCATCTATGGGAATTGTGCCTTCCAGCTCCCCCTCATCCCACAAATCTTATTTATGATAGTCACTTACCTCAAATTCTTCGCGCAGGCGGGCGTAAAACTCTTGCCATGCAAAACGTGCATGGCGGCAATCCACTTCGACCGATTGTGCTGCGCCGCAGCATTCCTATCTTTGGGTCATCGGCAACTCCTTCAGGAAAGGAACAAGAGATGCCCAATATGATCAATTCGGTTCGCGAGCGCCTTAACCGCCGCATCGCCTATAACCGCACCGTATCCGAACTGTCGGCGCTTCCGCCCGCCAGTCAACGTGACCTCGGCATCGCAGAAGGCGATGTCCGCAAATTCGTCCACCGAGCGATCTACGGCAACTAAGCCGAGATTGCCTTTGGCACCCGTCTCAGGAAAGGGACAGACATGACCATGATTTCTTCCGTACGCGAGCACATGAACCGTCGCATCGCCTACAACCGCACCTTGAACGAACTGTCAGCGCTGCCGCTTAACAGCAGGCTGGACCTCAACATCTACGAAGGTGACATCCGGAAAATCGCGCATCGCGCGGTCTACGGCAAGTAAGCTGACAATATCGCGAAAATCAGGCACTGCTCTTTCTCGGGGCGGCGCCTTTTTTTCGCATTGCGAACGGGTCAGCCGGTTCCGAACCGTTCGACAAGCGCGTCGCGCACCGGTGGTGTGACGAACTTGCGCACATCCCCGCCCAAACGCGCAATCTCTTTCACCAGCTTCGAGGCAATCGCCTGATGCCGCGCGTCGGCCATCAGGAACACCGTCTCGATCGAGGCGTTCAGCGCACGGTTCATCCCGACCATCTGGAATTCATACTCGAAATCCGCGACAGCCCGCAGGCCGCGAACGATCACTTGCGCGCCGACATCGCTGGCACAGTCAATCAGCAGGTTTTCGAACGGATGGGCGATGATCTCTGTCCCGGTCTGTTCGGATAGCGAGGCGCATTCCGCCTCGATCATCGCGACACGCTCTTCCAAAGAAAACAGCGGCCCCTTGTCGCGGTTGATCGCCACCCCGATCACCAGCCTGTCAACCAGCACGGCCGCGCGGCGGATAATGTCGATATGCCCCATGGTGATAGGGTCGAAAGTGCCAGGATATAGGCCGATGCGCATAGGGCGTCCCTCGTTTTTACTGCGAGGCACGCAATATTATTGCGCGCGGGAATGCAAGCGGAAACCGGGGCTCAATGCCCCATGATCATCCCTTCAAGCGCATCCTTCTCCATTGCCAGTTCCTGCAGGCGCGCCTTGACGACGTCACCGATGGTGACGATGCCGATAAGCTCCTTGTCCTGTGTCACCGGCATGTGGCGGAACCGGCCATCGGTCATGCGTTGCAGGATGTTGTCAGCCTGATCCCCCGGTGCGCAGCACGACGGGTTGCGCGTCATCATTTCGCGGGCTTCCTCGTCAAGGCAAGAGGGGCCTTTCAGTGCCAAAGAGCGCACGATGTCGCGTTCCGACAGGATGCCCTCGACGGCCTTGCCATCCGAGGACACGACCACGCCCCCGATCCGACGCTCTGCAAGCAGGTGTGTGACCTCCGAGACCTTGGCATCCGGCTTGACTGTAATGACGCCGGAATCACCTTTGGAATTGAGGATCTGGTGGACGAGCATGTGGCGAGCCTCCGCACAAAATTGCAATGGTTTCAGCGTCTACGGAACAGGCGTAGCTGTCAAGTCAGTGCTTCGAGCCGCGCCACTTCCCGGCGCAATCCGTCCGCAAGGGCGATGGCCAGCCGGTTCATCCGCTCCAGCCTGCGATCATCGGCGTGACGGATCAGATAAAAGCTGCGGGTCAGCGAGATTTCATCGGTCAGAACGCGGCGCACACCTGTGGTCGACGGGATCGCGAAATCATGCACCACGCCCAGACCGGCCCCCTGTCGCACCCAGTGAAACTGAACGGACACGGAATTGGAGGCCAGGGCCACCCGCGTCAGGCCAAAATCGTCAAGGTAGTCCAGTTCCTTGTCAAAAATCATCTCGGGGATATAGCCGATCAGCCGCCGCCCGCGCAGCGCCTGCGTGCTGTCAATCGGACCGGTTCGGTCAAGATAGCTTTGCGCGGCGGCCAGATGCAGGTGGTAGTCGGTGATCTTCTGAACGCTCAGACGCCCGGTCTGTGGCGGGCTGACGGCGATGGCCATGTCGGCCTCTCGCTTCGACAGGTTTACCACGCGGGGCAAGGCGACAATCTGGATCTCAAGATCGGGGTTGGCGTCAGAGATTTCGGCACAGACCTGCGGCAGCAGAAAATTCGCGCAGCCATCCGGCGCCCCGATGCGGATCTGACCTGACAGAGCACCGGCACCCTCGGTCACCGCGTCCTGCGCCGCCTGCATCGCCTGCTCGGCGCGTTCAGCATGGGCAATCAGCCGCTGCCCCGCCTCTGTCAGCGCGTAACCCAGCGGCGATTTGGCAAACAGCGGCGTGCCCAACCCCTGCTCCAGCCGCGAAATCCGCCGCCCCACCGTGGCCGGATCCATCCGCAGCGCCCGGCCGGCCGCTGACAGGCTTTCGCCACGCGCGACGCCCAGAAAAATCCGCATATCGTCCCAGCTTTGCGCCATCTGGCTTCCTTTGCATTTTTGCAATACCTTTTTGGTAAATTGGGCCTTCTTTGCGCATTTTTGCAAGACTATTGTGGCGCCAATCTCGGATCCAAGGAGGAACGTCGGATGCAGGAACTCAGCCACTATATCAACGGTCAGCACGTCAAGGGCACGTCGGGCCGGTTTGCCGATGTCATGAACCCCGCCACCGGCGAGGTGCAGGCCAAGGTGCCGCTGGCCACGGTGGCAGAGCTGAACGACGCCGTCGCCAAGGCCGAAGAGGCGCAGAAGGCCTGGGGGGCCACCAACCCGCAGCGCCGCGCCCGCGTGATGATGAAATTCGGACAGCTTATCAACGAACATATGGACGAGCTGGCAGAGCTGGTCAGCTGCGAACATGGCAAGACCCTGCCAGACGGGCGCGGCGATGTGCAGCGCGGGCTGGAAGTGGTCGAGGTCTGCATGGGCGGGCCTTCGCTGCTGAAGGGCGAGTTCACCGATGATGGTGGTCCCGGCATCGACCTGTATTCCATGCGCCAGCCGCTGGGTGTTGTTGCGGGCATTACGCCCTTCAACTTCCCCGCGATGATCCCGCTGTGGAAAATGGCCCCTGCCCTGACCTGCGGCAACGCGATGATCCTCAAACCGTCCGAGCGCTGCCCCTCCACCTCGTTGCGGCTGGCGGAGCTGCTGACAGAGGCGGGCCTGCCCGATGGCGTGCTTCAGATCATCAATGGCGACAAAGAGGTCGTGGACGCGATCCTCGACAATGAAACCGTGCAGGCCGTGGGCTTTGTCGGCTCCACCCCGATTGCGCAGTATATCTATGGCCGTGCCGCGACCAATGGCAAGCGGGCGCAGTGTTTCGGCGGCGCCAAGAACCACATGATCATCATGCCCGATGCCGATGTCGAAAAGGCGGCCGATGCGCTTGTGGGTGCAGGTTACGGCGCGGCTGGCGAGCGCTGCATGGCAATCTCTGTCGCGGTCCCAGTTGGCAAGGAAACCGCGGACCGGCTGATCAAGAGCCTGACACCCCGCGTCGAAAAGCTGAAAGTCGGCCCCTACACGGCAGGCGATGACGTTGATTTCGGCCCTGTCATCACCGCGGCCTCCAAGGCGCGGATTGAAGGTCTGGTCAATTCCGGCGTCGATCAGGGCGCCAAGCTGGTCGTCGACGGCCGCGGCTTCAAGATGCAGGGCTATGAGGATGGCTTTTTCGTGGGCCCATCGCTGTTTGACGACGTGACCCCGGACATGGATATCTACAAGGAAGAGATCTTTGGCCCCGTCCTCAGCACCGTGCGCGCCGAAACCTACGAGGATGCGCTGAACCTTGTGATCGACAACCCTTACGGTAACGGCACGGCGATCTACACCGCTGATGGCGACACCGCGCGTGACTTTGCCCACCGGGTCAATGTTGGCATGGTCGGCATCAACTTCCCGATCCCGGTGCCGCTCAGCTACCACACGTTCGGCGGCTGGAAGAAATCGGCCTTCGGCGACCTTAACCAATACGGGCCCGACGCGTTCCGCTTCTATACCAAGACCAAAACCGTCACGGCGCGCTGGTTCTCGGGCATCAAAGATGGCGGCGAGTTCAACTTCAAAGCGATGGACTGAACCCTACCAATCAGACTGACGAAAAAGGGCGGCTCTTATGGCCGCCCTTTCCATTTCTCCCCGGTGTGCATGAAATTTGCCTGTGCCACATGGGGCCAAAACACCGCATCGTGCTTGCCGTGGCGTTCTTGCTCTGCTCAACTAAGTTCAGTCGACGGGAGAAGGACCGCATGACCGAACCCGCTTTCAGCATGGGCATCGAAGAGGAGTATCTCCTTGTCGATCTGGAAAGCTACGCGCTGGCAGAGGCCCCCGACGGGCTAATGAAAGCCTGTGTGGCAAAGCTGGAAGATCAGGTCAGCCCGGAATTCCTGCAATGCCAGATCGAAATCGGCACCAAGGTCTGTGCCGACATAGGCGCCGCACGGGAAGACCTGAAACGCCTGCGCAACACGGTCGCCGAGGAGGCCGCCAGGTTCAACCTTGCCCCTATTGCGGCCTCGTGCCATCCGCTTGCCGATTGGAAGAACCAGCACCACACAGACAAGGATCGTTACAACAGCCTGCAACGTGATCTGGGCGGTGTGGCGCGGCGCATGTTGATCTGCGGGTGCCACGTCCATGTCGGGCTGGACGACGATTCCCTGCGCGCAGACCTGATGCGGCAGATGGCATATTTTCTGCCCCACCTACTTGCGCTGTCGACTTCTTCGCCCTTCTGGCAAGGCCAGGATACACAGATGGCCTCGTACCGGATTTCGGTCTTCGACAACCTGCCCCGCACCGGCCTGCCGCCGCAATTCCACAATTGGCAGGATTTCCAGAGGTCCGTCGACGTGCTGGTCAGGCTGGGCGTGATCGAGGACAGCAGCAAGATCTGGTGGGATCTGCGCCCTTCCGCACGGTTCCCCACGCTGGAAACCCGCATCATGGACGTGTCGCCGCGGATGGAGGACACGCTCGCGCTGGCCGCGCTGAACCAGAGCCTGTTGCGCATGCTGTGGCGGCTGAGGGTAAAAAACCAGCGCTGGCGTATCTACGAAGGCTTCCTGATTGCCGAGAACCGCTGGCGGGCACAGCGTTACGGCGTAACCGAAGGGCTGATCGATTTCGGGCGGGGAGAGATCGTTCCCTTCAAGGAACTGATCGACGAATTGCTTGTGCTGGTAGAGGAGGACGCCGGAACGCTGAAATGTCAGCAGGAAGTTGACCACCTGCGCCGCATCGTTGCCAATGGCACTTCTGCGACCCGACAGCGCAAGGTTCTCGCTGCCGCGAAGGCCGAAGGGCAAAGCCACGAGGATCAGATGCGCGCAGTCGTGGCCCATCTGGTCGAGGAGTTTCACGCCGACCTTTGACAGCGCGGCCTGATGCTTTGTGAAATTGCCGCAGACCCGCGTCACACCCTTGATCCCGCGAAACACTCCTGCAACAAACGGGAATTAAACAGCTGTTCAATTCGAATTCGCCTGGGAGGGTATCATGGATTTCGCACTGAGCGAGGAACAAACCGCCATATTCGACATGGCCCATGGCTTTGGGCAGGACCATATCGCACCCCATGCCCGCGAGTGGGAGAATGAGGGCACCATCCCAAGGGAGCTGTGGCCGCGCGTGGCAGAGCTTGGCCTTGGCGGGATCTACGTATCCGAGGAATACGGCGGTTCGGGGCTGTCGCGGCTTGATGCCACGCTGGTGTTCGAGGCGCTCGCCATGGCCTGCCCCGCTGTCGGATCCTTCCTGTCCATCCACAACATGTGCGGCGGCATGATCGACAAGTTCGGCAGCGAGGAGACGAAGGCAAAGTGGCTGCCCGATATCTGCTCCATGTCCAAGGTTTTCAGCTATTGCCTGACCGAGCCTGGTTCCGGCTCTGACGCTGCAGCCCTGCGCACCCGCGCGGACAAGACCAATGAAGGCTATGTGCTCAACGGGACCAAAGCCTTTATCTCGGGCGGCGGCTATTCCGATGCCTATGTCACGATGGTGCGCACTGGCGAGGATGGACCAAAGGGTATCTCCACACTTGTGGTCGAGGATGGCACCCCCGGCCTCAGCTTTGGTGGGCTGGAAGACAAGATGGGCTGGCGCGCCCAACCCACCGCGCAGGTGCAGTTCGACGATTGCAATGTGCCGCATGACAACCTGATCGGCGAGGAAGGACGTGGTTTTTCCTATGCCATGGCGGGCCTCGACGGCGGCCGCCTCAACATCGCGGCCTCTGCTCTTGGCGGTGCTCAGAACGCATTTGATCTGACGCTGGCCTATATGGGCGAGCGCAAGGCCTTCGGCCAGACCATCGATCAGTTTCAGGCGCTGCAATTCCGCCTGGCCGAAATGGAGGTTGCGCTGCAATCGGCGCGGACGTTCCTGCGTCAGGCCGCGTGGAAGCTCGATAACGGGATACCGGATGCCACCAAGTTCTGCGCCATGGCCAAGCTCTATGTCACCGACGCCGCTTTCGAGGTCGCCAATGGCTGCCTGCAGCTTCACGGCGGCTACGGCTACCTTGCCGATTACGGGGTGGAAAAGATTGTCCGCGATCTGCGTGTGCATCAGATCCTGGAAGGCACCAACGAGATCATGCGCCTGATCATCTCGCGCCAGTTGCTGGCGGAACGCGCATGACATGGCGATCGGCAAAGCACCGCGCAGCATGGGTTCACGAACCGACGCAGCCACATGACTGCCGGAGGCCCGCGCGATGAGTGACGACATCCTGATCCGCCGCGATGGCCGTGCGGGGCGCATCACCCTCAACCGCCCCAAGGCACTGAATGCGCTGACCTACGAGATGTGTCTTGCCGTCGCAGCCGTGCTTGAGAATTGGCGGAGAGATGACGGGATCGACCTGCTGATCCTTGACGCGACCGGGGACAAGGCGTTCTGCGCCGGGGGCGACATTGCAGAGATGCATCGCAGCGGCCTGGATGGCGATTACGATTTCGGTCGGCGGTTCTGGCGAGACGAATACCGGATGAACGCAGCCCTTGCCGAATACCCCAAACCGGTGGTCAGCCTGATGCAGGGCTTCACCATGGGCGGCGGCGTTGGCTTGGGCGGCCATGCCTCGCACCGTGTCGTCGGCGAAAGCAGCCGCATCTCCATGCCCGAATGCGGCATCGGCTTCGTACCCGATGTGGGGGGATCTTACCTGCTTGCGCGCGCGCCGGGACGGCTGGGGGAGTATCTTGGAATGACTGCCGCCCGCATGGGCCCGGGGGACGCGATCCATGCGGGCTTTGCCGATAGTTTCCTGCCCGAAGCAGACTGGCCGGACCTGATTGCAGAGCTTACCCGCACCGGCAATGCCTCCATTTCAGCGACCGCCGCCAGCCCCGCCCCCTCAGGCCCGCTTGCGGCGCAGCAGGCCCGGATTGACCGGCTTTTCGACCACGGCGACCTCGCCGGTCTGGTGCATGCCCTGCAGAAGGATGACAGCGATTTTGCCGCCGATACGCTGAAGTCGCTGTCGCGCAATGCGCCTCTGTCGCTCGCCGTGACGCTGGAAATGCTTCGCAGGCTGCGTGCCGGAGCATTGAGGATCCGCACCGCGCTGGAGCTGGAATTCCGCGTATCCTGGCGCATCATGGAACACGGGGATTTCCTGGAGGGCATCCGCGCCGCAATCATCGATAAAGACCGAAACCCGCGCTGGCGTTACGGGCTGTCGGATGTGCCTGCCGACGCAGTGACGCAGATGCTGGCGCCGCTCGGACAACATACGCTGAACTTTGAGTGAAAGGACCAACCATGAAAGTCGGATTTATCGGGCTGGGCAATATGGGCGCGCCCATGGCCGCCAATCTTGCGAAGGCAGGCCACACGGTCACCGGCTTTGACGTTGCCGGTGCCACGGCCGAGGGCGTGCAGATCGCCGACAGCGCCGCCGCAGCGGCAACCGGCGCAGATATCGTGATCACCATGCTGCCAAATGGTGCGATCCTGCGCGATGTCGCGGATCAGATCATCCCCGCCATGTCACCCGGCGCCGTCTTTCTTGACTGTTCGACCGTCGATGTGGACAGCGCCCGCGCCGTCGCAGAGCAGGCACAGGCAGCGGGGCTTTCTGCCTTGGACGCGCCTGTTTCTGGCGGCGTCGGGGGCGCGGCAGGCGGCACGCTCACCTTCATGGTTGGCGGCGACGAGGCGGGCTTTGCCAAGGCCGCCCCGCTTTTCGAGGTGATGGGACAGAAAGCCGTGCATTGCGGCCCGTCAGGCAACGGGCAAGCCGCCAAGATCTGCAACAACATGATCCTTGGCGTGACCATGATCGCGACCTGCGAGGCCTTTGCCCTGGCCGACAAGCTCGGGCTCGACAGGCAGGCGATGTTCGATGTCGTCTCCACCTCCTCGGGCTATAGCTGGTCGATGAACGCCTATTGCCCGGCCCCCGGTGTCGGCCCCAAATCGCCCGCAGACAATGGCTATCAACCGGGATTCGCGGCAGAACTGATGCTGAAGGATCTGGGCCTCGCGCAACAAGCGGCCGAAGCGGCTGACGCAGACACGCCTATGGGCGCCAGGGCGCTGGCGCTTTACAAGCGCTTCGTCGAGGATGAGGACGGCAGGGGCAAGGATTTTTCAGCGATGCTGCCCCGGTTCGAGAAACGCGGCCACGATTGATCCATGTCATATTCAAGATTTGTGTTTTCACGCTAGGGTCTGATGAGGACAAATATTCCCGCGAGGAAACCAATGCTTGAAAAGAACATGGGTCAAACCGACCGCAAAATTCGCGCCGTCGCTGGCGTTGTACTTCTGCTGCTTGCCCTGACGACGTTTGCCGGTGTCTGGGCGTGGATCGTTGGCATCGTGGCAGTGGTGCTCTTGGCCACGGCCGCGTTGGGCACCTGCCCGCCCTATTCGTTGCTGGGTATCAGCACGAAAAAAGAGTGACGGCGCGCGCGGACTTCCGCGCGCCCATCATCTTGGCTGGCGAAGATCCGCACGCGCGTAAGATACCGCTGGAACCGGACAGGCCTTGGGTAGATTGTCCCTTCTGAACGCGAAGGAGACGAGACATGCGTGTAAATTCTTTGATGGCCCCGGCCGTGGCTATCCTTATGGTGCTTGGCTCCGGGTCGGTGGCCATGGCCGCGCCCAAAGGATGCCCGCCCGGACTTGCCAAGAAAAGCCCGGCCTGTGTGCCGCCCGGTCATGCCAAGTCCGACCGTCAGCATCGTTACCATGTGGGCGATGTGATTTCGCGGGGCGACTACACCATCATCCGCAATCCCGACAGGTACGGGCTGAACCCACGGCACAGCTATTACCGGGTGGGTGATCAGGCCTTTCGGGTCGACCGCGAGACACGGGAGATTCTTGACATGATCGGCGCGGTGGCGGCCGTGCTCGACTGACGCGCAACAGCGCGTGCAAGCAGCCTCGCCGCCGCGCCCTATTCGGCCGCGACGGTGCGCTGCCCCAACATGCCCTTGAGGTAATGCCCGGTATGGCTGCGCGGTTCTTCGGCCACCTGTTCCGGCGTGCCCGTGGCCACGATCTCACCTCCGCCATCGCCGCCTTCTGGGCCAATGTCGATCAGCCAGTCGGCGGTCTTGATGACGTCGAGATTGTGTTCGATCACGATCACGGAGTTGCCCTGATCGACCAGCTCGTGCAGCACCTCCAGCAGCTTGCGCACATCTTCGAAATGCAGGCCAGTCGTTGGCTCGTCGAGGATATAGAGCGTCCGCCCGGTGGAGCGTTTTGACAGCTCTTTCGACAGCTTCACCCGCTGCGCCTCGCCCCCAGACAGGGTCGTCGCCTGCTGGCCAACCTTGATGTAGCCAAGCCCGACCCGCGCCAGCGCATCCATCTTGTCACGGATGGACGGCACCGCCTTGAAGAACTCTTGCGCGTCTTCGACCGTCATATCAAGAACGTCGGCTATGCTCTTGCCTTTGAACTTTATTTCCAAGGTCTCGCGGTTGTAGCGGGCACCTTTGCAGGTCTCGCATTCGACATAGACATCCGGCAGGAAATGCATCTCGATCTTGATGACACCGTCCCCCTGGCACGCCTCGCAGCGCCCGCCCTTGACGTTGAAACTGAACCGACCCGGCTTGTAGCCACGCGCCTTGGCCTCTGGCAGACCGGCGAACCAGTCGCGGATCGGGGTGAAGGCACCGGTATAGGTTGCAGGGTTGGACCGCGGGGTGCGCCCGATGGGGCGTTGGTCAATGTCGATGACCTTATCAAGATGTTCGAGCCCCTTGATCGTTTCACAAGGCGCAGGCGTCTGGCGCGCGCCGTTCAGCCGCATCGACGCGGTCTTGAACAGCGTCTCGATCGTCAGAGTCGACTTGCCGCCGCCCGACACGCCCGTCACGCAGACGAACTTGCCCAGCGGGAATTCCGCCGTCACGTTCTTGAGGTTGTTGCCCGTTGCCTTGACGACCTTCAGCTTCTTCTTGTTGCCTTTGCGCCGTTCTGCCGGCACCGAGATTTCGCGCGCACCCGAGAGGTATTGCCCGGTCATGCTGGCCGGATCGGCGACAATCTCTGCCGGTGTTCCGCGGCTGACAACCTGCCCGCCATGCACCCCTGCCCCCGGACCGATGTCAAAGACATAATCCGCCTCGCGGATCGCCTCTTCGTCATGTTCGACGACGATCACCGTATTGCCCTGATCCCGCAGATTTTTCAGCGTGCCAAGCAGCCGGTCATTGTCACGCTGGTGCAGGCCAATCGACGGCTCGTCCAGCACGTAAAGCACCCCGGTCAGGCCAGAGCCGATCTGGCTGGCCAGACGGATCCGTTGCGATTCCCCCCCCGACAGCGTGCCCGCGTTGCGCGACAGCGTCAGATATTCGAGGCCCACATTGTTCAGAAAGCCCAGCCGTTCGCGGATTTCCTTCAGAATAGCACGGGCGATTTCGTTCTTCTGGACGGTCAGATGTTCGGGCACGGTTTCGCACCATTCGAACGCTTCCTTGATTGACATCTGCACGACCTGACCGACATGCAGCCCCGCGATCTTCACCGCCAAAGCCTCTTGCCGCAGACGGTAGCCGTCGCAGGTGCCGCAGGGGCGGTTGTTCTGGTAGCGCTCGAATTCTTCGCGGATCCAGTTGGAATCCGTCTCGCGGTACCGCCGCTCCATGTTCGGGATGACGCCTTCGAAGCTGCGGGTCACCTGGTAGACGCGTCCGCCTTCGTCGTAACGGAACGGGATCTCGTCATCGCCGGAACCGTAGAGGAAGACCTGCTGCACATGGGCTGGCAGGTCCTTCCACTTGGCGGATTTGTTGAATTCGTAATGTTTCGCAATGGCTTCGATGGTCTGGGTGAAATAGGGCGATTTGCCTTTGCGCCAGGGAGCCAGCGCCCCGTCGCCGATTTTCAGCGTGGTGTCCGGCACAACGAGATTGGGGTCGAAGAACAGTTCAACCCCCAGCCCGTCGCATTCCGGGCAGGCACCGAAGGGCGCGTTGAAGGAAAACAGGCGCGGCTCAATCTCGGGGATCGTGAAGCCACTGACGGGGCAGGCAAATTTCTCTGAAAAGGTGATGCGCTCCGGCTCGCCCTCACTGACCGCGGTTTCCAGAACCGCGATGCCATCGGCCAGATCAAGCGCTGTTCGGAAGCTGTCGGCCAGACGCACCTCCAGCCCTTCCTTCACAACCAGACGGTCAACGACGACGTCGATATCGTGGCGGAATTTCTTGTCCAGCGTGGGGGGCTCGTCCAGCTCGTAGAATGTGCCGTCAACCTTGACGCGTTGAAAGCCCTGTTTGCGCAGCTCGATGAATTCCTTGCGGTATTCGCCTTTGCGGTCGCGCACGATGGGGGCCAGAAGATAGGCACGCGTCCCCTCCTCCATCGCCATCACGCGGTCGACCATGTCCTGCACCTGCTGCGCCTCGATGGGCAGGCCTGTGGCGGGGCTGTAGGGCGTGCCTGCGCGCGCGAACAGAAGGCGCATGTAGTCGTAGATCTCTGTCACCGTGCCAACGGTCGAACGCGGATTTTTCGACGTCGTCTTCTGTTCGATCGAGATTGCAGGCGACAGGCCGCTGATGTGATCAACGTCTGGTTTCTGCATCATATCAAGGAATTGGCGCGCATAGGCCGAGAGCGATTCCACGTAGCGGCGCTGCCCCTCGGCATAGATCGTGTCGAAAGCGAGCGAAGACTTGCCAGAGCCCGAAAGCCCGGTGATCACCACCAACTGGTCGCGCGGAATGTCCACGTCGATATTCTTGAGGTTATGCTCGCGCGCCCCGCGCACCTCGATATGCTTCAGCTCAGCCATGACTGCCCCTGCGATTGATGGTTAACACATAGTGGACCGTCTGCGTTTCGCCAACACAAAACGAAGAACATAAGAAGAACGCGCCAATTCACGCCGCCACGTCGCCCGCCATCTTGCCGCGATACGTGGGGGCGTGCCCCGCCCCTGACAAGAGAGACGGGTTTCGGTTCGCGATCGCTCGCGCGTTGGGACGAGCAGGTCGTGTCATCCATGTCGCGCAGAATGATACCTTCATAATGTTACCATATTTTCATACTCTGTAATTTTTGGTAACTTTTAACTTGATCGGATCGGCTTTCCGCAATACACCGACCGTGCGGTCGATTAATATCTGGGAGGATTCGCAATGGACGCTTTGATTTGCGACGGGGTTCGCACTCCGATTGGGCGGTATGGCGGTGCGCTGTCGTCCATCCGGACCGATGATCTGGCGGCCCTGCCCATATCTGCCTTGATGGAACGCCATCCCAAAGTCGATTGGACAACAGTTGACGAAGTGATCTACGGCTCTGCCAATCAGGCGGGTGAGGATAACCGGAACGTCGCGCGCATGGCGGCCTTGCTGGCAGGCCTGCCCGCAGATGTTCCCGGCACCACGATCAACCGGCTGTGTGCAAGCGGAATGGATGCGGTTGGCTTTGCCGCGCGCGGCATCAAGGCCGGGGACTACGACCTGACGATTGCAGGCGGCGTTGAAAGCATGAGCAGAGCCCCCTTTGTCATGCCAAAAGCGACAAGTGCCTTCACCCGGTCCAACGCCGTGTATGACACGACGATTGGCTGGCGTTTCATCAATCCGAAGATGAAAGAGCGGTACGGCGTCGAATCCATGCCGCAGACCGCAGATAACGTCGCTGCCGAGTTCAACATCAGCCGTGAAGATCAGGATGCCTTTGCGGCACGCTCGCAAGCGCGTTGGGCCGCGGCACATGCGGCCGGTATCTTCACGGACGAGATCATCCCCGTCTCTGTCCCGCAGCGCAAGGGGGAGCCGGTCGTTGTGGACACGGACGAACACCCGCGCCCCGGCACCGCTGCGGAAAAGCTTGCGAAACTCAAAGGCGTGAACGGGCCTGACCTGTCTGTGACGGCAGGCAATGCCAGCGGCGTCAATGATGGTGCGGCCGCTCTTTTGATTGCGTCCAAGGCCGCTGCCACGCAACACGGCCTGACCCCGATGGCACGCGTGGTCGCCATGTCCTCGGCCGGTGTTGCGCCGCGCATCATGGGCATCGGCCCCGCCCCTGCGAGCGAGAAGGTCCTGAAGCGCGCAGGGCTCACCATCGACCAGATGGATGTGATAGAATTGAACGAAGCCTTTGCTTCGCAAGGCCTCGCGACATTGCGCAGGCTTGGCGTGGCCGATGACGACCCAAGGGTGAACCCGCATGGCGGGGCTATCGCCATGGGCCACCCGCTGGGCATGTCCGGCGCGCGGCTTGTCCTGACGGCGGCGCATCACCTTAAACGCACCGGCGGGCGCTATGCGCTGTGCACGATGTGTGTGGGCGTGGGTCAGGGCACGGCCATTATTATCGAACGCGTCTGAACCGGGAGGAGAACGACATGTATGCACAGATGGTGAAATCCGAAGCGACGCAGGAAGACCCCGAAAAGCTCGCGGCCTTTCAGGCGCGTATCGATGCGGGCGAGAAGATCGAGCCCAAGGACTGGATGCCCGCGGGCTATCGCAAGACGCTCATCCGCCAGATCGGCCAGCACGCCCATTCCGAGATTGTCGGCCAACTGCCCGAGGGCAACTGGATTACGCGTGCACCGACGCTGGAGCGCAAGGCGATCCTGCTGGCCAAGGTGCAGGACGAGGCGGGCCATGGTCTGTACCTGTATTGCGCAGCGGAAACGCTGGGCGTGTCGCGCGACGAGATGACAGAGATGCTGCTGGATGGGCGCATGAAATACAGCTCCATCTTCAACTATCCGACGCTGACATGGGCCGATATGGGCGCGGTCGGCTGGCTGGTTGACGGGGCGGCGATCATGAATCAGGTGCCGCTGCAGCGAACCTCTTATGGCCCCTATTCGCGCGCTATGATCCGGGTCTGCAAGGAAGAGAGCTTTCATCAGCGGCAGGGCTATGCCGTCATGATGAAGATGGCGCAGGGCACGCCCGCCCAAAAGGCGATGGCGCAGAATGCGCTGAACCGTTTCTGGTATCCGTCGCTGATGATGTTCGGGCCCTCCGACAAGGACTCTGTGCATTCGGCCCAGTCCATGGCCTGGAAGATCAAGATGAACACCAATGACGAGCTGCGTCAGAAATTCGTCGATCAGACCGTTCCGCAGGCGGAATACCTCGGGCTGACCGTGCCCGACGAGACGCTGAAATGGAACGAGGAGAAAGGCGGCTACGATTTCGCGGAGCCCGACTGGGACGAATTCTTCGAAGTGATCAAGGGCAATGGCCCCTGCAATGCCGAACGTCTCGCCGCACGCAACAAGGCCTGGGACGATGGCAAATGGGTGCGCGAGGGGCTTCTGGCCCATGCCGAGAAACGCAAACTCAGAAAGGTGGCCGCAGAATGAGCTCTCCCAATTCCGCATATCCCGACACGCCCGAGACGCAGACCAAACCCAAGCGCCATGAATGGCCGCTATGGGAGGTGTTCATCCGCGGCCAGCACGGCATGAGCCACCGGCATGTGGGTTCGCTGCACGCGGCCGATGAAGAGATGGCGATCAAGAACGCGCGCGATGTCTACACCCGCCGCAACGAGGGCGTCAGCATCTGGGTGGTCGAGGCACGCCATATCGCCGCGTCCAGCCCATCGGAAAAAGGCCCGCTCTACGAGCCCTCCGAAAGCAAGGTGTACCGCCACCCGACATTTTTCGACATTCCCGACGAAGTTGGAGCGATGTGATGGCAGAGGTTGATCAAGCCCAGCTGTTCGAATTCCTGTGCCGGATGGGCGACAATACCCTCGTTCTGGGCCACTGGGTCAGCGAATGGTGCGGGCACGCGCCCGTTCTGGAAGAGGACATCGCGCTGGCCAATACCGCGCTTGACCTGATCGGCCAGACGCAGATGTGGCTGGGCCTTGCGGCAGAGGTCGAGGGCAAGGGCCGTTCCGCCGATGATCTGGCGATGCTGCGCGACGTCTGGGATTTCCGCAACGTGCTGCTGGTCGAACAGCCCAACGGCGATTTCGGTCAGACCATGATGCGCCAGTTCCTTTTCGATGCCTGGCATCTGGAGATGCTGGGGGCGCTGGCCGGATCGTCGCATGACCAGATCGCGGCGATTGCGGCCAAGTCGGTCAAGGAAGTGCAGTACCACGTCGAACGCTCCGGTGACACGGTGGTCGGGCTGGGCGACGGCACATCCGAAAGCCATTCGCGGATGCAGAAGGCGCTGAACCTGCTATGGCCTTATGTGGGCGAGATGTTTGCCGCCGACGCGGTGGACAACGCGGTGGCAGCGGCAGGTATTGCGCCGGATCCAGCGGCGCTGCGCGAGACCTATGACGCGCGGGTCGGCGCGGTTCTGGCGGAGGCGACACTGAGCGTTCCCGAGGATGGCTTTGCCCATAAGGGCGGCAAATCCGGCTTCCAGCATTCCGAACATCTGGGCCATCTGCTAACGCAAATGCAATGGCTGCAGCGCGCCTATCCCGGAGCATCGTGGTAGGATGAAACCCGCGACAGAGGAAATCTGGAGCTGGCTTGACGAAGTGCCCGACCCCGAGATCCCGGTGATCTCGGTCGTTGATCTGGGCATCGTGCGGGATGTGGCCTGGGATGGGGACACGCTGGAAGTGGCGGTCACGCCGACCTATTCGGGCTGCCCTGCCACCGGCGTCATCTCGATGGATATCGAAACGGCGCTGCACGACCGGGGTATCGAAAACGTCCGCATCAAGACCCGGATCAGCCCGCCTTGGACCACGGATTGGCTGTCTGACACGGGCCGTGCCAAGCTGATGGATTACGGCATCGCGCCGCCCCGCGCAGCCGGGGGCCCAGAATGCTGCCCCCGCTGCAAATCGACCAATGTCACGCGGATCAGCCAGTTCGGATCGACCCCCTGCAAGGCGCAGTGGCGGTGCACGGATTGCCTCGAACCCTTCGACTATTTCAAATGTATCTGAGGAGCATGTGATGGCGCGCTTTCATCCATTGTCCGTCACTGACGTCACCAAGACCATCCGCGACGCGGTTGTCGTGACACTGAAGCCGGTCAACGGCGGCGATTTCGACTTCATCCAGGGCCAATACCTGACCTTCCGCCAGAATTTCGACGGGACCGAGGTGCGCCGCTCTTATTCCATCTGCGCAGGCAAGGACGATGGCGTCCTGCAGGTGGGCATCAAGAAGGTCGAGGGCGGCGCGTTTTCGACCTGGGCCAATGAGGCCCTTGCCCCCGGCATGACGATCGAGGCGATGGAGCCGATGGGCAGTTTCCACACGCCGATCGACCCGCAACAGGCGAAGAACTACCTTGGCTTTGCTGGCGGATCAGGCATCACGCCGGTGCTGTCCATCATGAAAACCGTTCTGGCGCGGGAACCCCGCAGCACCTTCACGCTGGTCTACGCCAATCGCGGCGTGAACACGATCATGTTCCGCGAAGAGCTGGAGGACCTCAAGAATTTGCATATGGGGCGGCTGACCGTGGTCCATGTGCTGGAAAGCGACGCGCAGGATATCGACCTTTTCACCGGCCGGGTAGATGCCGGGAAGTGCAAGGCGCTGTTCGAACACTGGATCGATATCGACAGCGTGGACACCTCTTTCATCTGCGGCCCGGAACCGATGATGCTGGGCATTGCCGCGGCACTGCGCGAGCACGGGTTGACCGACGATCAGATCAAGTTCGAGCTGTTTGCAAGCGCCCAGCCCGGGCGCCTGAAGCGCAAGGCCAGCAGTGCCGCCAATGGTGTCGCGGCCAAGTCCACCGAGGCCACCATCACCATGGACGGATCAGCGCGCAGCTTTACCATGAACAAGGATCAGTCGGTGCTTGATGCGGCGCTGGAAAACGCGCTGGACGCGCCCTATGCCTGCAAGGCCGGGGTCTGTTCGACTTGCAAATGCAAGCTGCTGGAGGGCGAGGTCGAGATGCTCGCGAACCACGCGCTTGAGGATTACGAAGTGGCGCAAGGCTATGTGCTGTCCTGCCAGTCCTACCCGCTCACCGACCGTGTGGTCGTGGATTTCGATCAATAGGAGCCAGAGCCATGACCGAAACGATGGATATTTCCGACTACCTTGCCCAGGGCGGCCGTCTGACCAACCCCGCGAATGTGCCGTCCCGCTACCGCGCGGAACTGATGAAGATCATGGCGACCTTTGTGGACAGCGAACTGGCCGGGGCCGCCGGGTTTGCCGACGTGATCAATGCAGGCCCCGGCATCAAGGAACGCATCGCCGCCGCCCGCATCGTGCTGGAAAAGACCGACAATGCCGACAAGGTGCTGAAAATCATGGGAGAGTTCGGCGCGAATACCGATCGCTACGTCGATCATCATCCCTGGACAGACCGCCTGCCCCGCGACACGGCACCTGGCGCGTCGCGCAATGCGCATGACATGCGGCTGTCGGTTTTGAATTACCCGCTGGCAGGCTGGACCGATGCAGTGGTGATGAACCTGCTGATGGGTCTGGCCGTGGGCGTGCAGCTTTCGGAATTTCTGTCCTCGTCCTACCAACCTTTTGCCGAAGCCATCCGGGAGGCTGCACCCCGCGAAAAGCGCCATACCGAATTGGCCGCCGAAGGTGTGGAGAGGCTGATCCGGCAGGGCAAGACCAACGCGGTGAAACAAAGCGTCGCCTATTGGTGGCCGCGTGTCAGCGAGAGCTTCGGCACCGGTGTATCGCCGCGCAGCGATGCGTTGAAAGCGATGGGCCTGCGCAGCAAGAGCAACGCAGAACTGCACGACGCCTGGACAGGGCTGGCATCTGCCGCGTTGGAAAAACTGGGGCTGGAGCGGCCCGCAACGCTGGCCTGAGCAGGCGGAGATCGTGACGCGGCCCTCAGAGGCCGCGCACGCCCGTCAATGTCAGCCGCGTCACCAGCTTGGCATATTCGTCCCGCGCCTTCTGGTCGGCGGGACTGTTCCACATGTAGAACCAGTTCAGCATCCCGAATATCGACATGGACGTGGCGCGCAGCTTTCGCGGATCGTCTTCAAACACCTCGGGCGCAATTGCGGCCACGACATCGCTCATCTGCTTGACCAGATCGCGCTGGTAGGCCTTGAGGATCTTCTGCTGATCTTCGGGCAGCAGCGGGATGCCTTCGGTCTGGATCTTGTGTTCGTGGTCCATGCCCTCATAGGCGCGCAGCGTTTCGATCACGATGCGCCCCAGCTGTTCGGACGGGGGCAGACCGGCCAGATCCAGCCCGATGATCCGGTCCCGAAGCGCGGACAGATAGGTATCAAGGATATCAAACAGCAGCGCATCCTTGCTGCTGTAATAGTGATAGATATTGGCCTTGGAGATACCACAGTCCTTCGCCACCTGAGACATCGACGCCCGCGCAAAGCCTTGATCGGCAAACACGCGAGCGGCGATTTTCAGGATATGGGCACGTTTTTCGTCGTGGTCTTTTGCAATGGGACGCGACACGTTTATTCCTTGTTACGATTGTCCACGACGCGGACAGCCTTGCCCTGACTGCGCGCAACGGACCCTGGATCGCCGACCACAACTTCGGTGGAAACCCCGACCATATCTTTGATGTGCTTGGTCAACATACGGGCAGCTGCGGTTCTGGACAACTCATCTGCCGCATCCGGGCTGGCCTCGACAAGGACCCGCATCGCATCCATGCGACCCGACGTGTAAAGCTCTATCTGGAAATAGGGCGCCAGACCGCCGGTTGCACAGACCTGTTCCTCGACCTGGGTCGGGAAGACGTTGACACCCCGCAGGATGATCATGTCATCCGAACGCCCGGTGATCTTTTCCATCCGCCGCATGCTGCGCGCCGAGCCGGGCAAGAGCCGGGTCAGGTCGCGCGTGCGGTATCGGATCATCGGCATGCCTTCCTTGGTCAGCGTGGTGAAGACCAGCTCGCCCTCTTCACCGTCTTCGACCACTTCGCCGGTGGTCGGGTTGATGATTTCGGGATAGAAATGATCTTCCCAGACATGCAGCCCGTCCTTGGTCTCGACGCATTCATTGGCCACGCCGGGGCCCATGATTTCGCTCAGCCCATAGATGTCGACGGCGTGCATGTCGAAGGCCTCCTCGACCTCCTTGCGCATCGCGTTGGTCCAGGGTTCGGCGCCAAAGACACCCACCTGAAGCGAGGATTGGCGCGGGTCCAGCCCGGCCTTGTGAAACCCTTCGAGGATATTGAGCATGTAGGACGGCGTGACCATGATGCCCGTGGGTTGAAAATCGGTGATAAGCCCCACCTGCTTTTCGGTCTGCCCGCCGCCCATCGGCACAACCGTGGCACCCAGCTTTTCGATGCCGTAATGCGCGCCAAGCCCGCCGGTGAACAGGCCGTAGCCATAGGCGTTGTGGATAATATCCCCGGCCCGCAGCCCGGACGCCCGTAAACTGCGCGCCAGCGTGTCGGCCCAGACGTCGATATCGTTCTTGGTGTAGACCACAACCGTCGGTTTGCCCGTGGTGCCCGAAGACGCATGGATGCGTACCAGCTTTTCCTTCGGGACCGCGGAAAGGCCGAAGGGATAATTGTCGCGCAGGTCGTCCTTATAGGTGAAAGGGAATCTGGCCAGATCCTTCAGATCCTTCAGGTCGTCTGGATGCACCCCCGCCGCGTCAAAGCGTTTGCGATACATCGGCACGTTGTCATAGGCGTGCCGCAGCGACCATTTCATGCGCTCCAGCTGAAGGGCGGCAATTTCGTCGCGGCTGGCAATCTCGATCGGGTCCAGATCGGCCTTTGCCGGGCTCAGGTCTTTCATTTCATCTCCTCCATCCCTCGGGTCACTCCTCGAATAATTGGCCTTTGATCGCCCGTGACAATCCACGCATCTCCGCAATCGTCTGGCCATGTTGGTTGCTGACGCGCACGTCATAGATACCGCTGCGCCCGGTTAACGACACCTCGCGCGCGTCCGCGGTCAGGGTGTCCCCGATCCGGGCGGGCGCGACGTATGTGATCATGTTGTTTTGCGCCACGGTCGCCTGGTTGCGGCTGTTGCAGGCAAAGGCAAAGGCGCTGTCTGCAAGCGAGAAGGTGATGCCGCCGTGGCACATGCCATGGCCGTTGCAGTGATGCTTTTCCACGGTCAAGCTCATGACGGCCGCGCCTTCATCGACCGAGACCAACGTCATACCCAGCCATTGCGATGCCCCGTCACCCGACCACATCGCGTCGGCAGAACGCTCTGCCCGTTCTTTTGGTGTCATCGTCATTTTCCTTTGAAATTCGCTGCGCGCTTTTCAAGAAAGGCAGACACACCTTCGGCATAATCAGCGCTTTCGCCACAGGTCTTCATGTATTGCGCTTCAAGGTCGAGGTGGTCCTCAAGCGTATCGACTGCGGCTGCCTGAATGGCCAATTTGCTGAGGCCCAGACCCAGCGTCGGACCATTGGCAAAACCGGCGGCCATGTCGCGCGCCGCAGGCATCAGATCCTCGTCCGGCAGCGCCTTCCAGATCAGGCCCCAGTCTTCGGCCTGCTGCGCGGGCAAGGGCTGCGCGGTGAAGGCCAGACCCTTGGCGCGCGCTTCCCCCAGAAGGCGCGGCAGGTGCCAGCTGCCCCCGGTGTCAGGGATCAGCCCGACTTTGGAAAAGGATTGAATGAACTTTGCGCTCTGTGCAGCAAGGACGACATCACATGCGAGCGCAAGATTGGCCCCCGCCCCGGCGGCCACACCGTTCACGGCGCAGACAACCGGAAATTCAAGCGACCGGATCAACCGAACCAAAGGCGCGTAGAATTTGCGAACCGTCGCGCCCAGATCGGGCGGTGATGTCAGTTTCGAAGGATCGCGGTCGCCAAGATCCTGCCCCGCGCAAAAGCCCCGTCCCGCCCCCGTCAAAAGCACCGCGCGCATGCCGTTGTCGCGCGCGCTTTCAAGCGCCTTGCGCAAAGCGAGGTGCATCTTGTCGTTGAAACTGTTGAGTCGGTCCGGTCGGTTAAGTGTAATTTCCGCCCAGTTTTCGTGGGCTTGGACAAGAATCGGGGTCGTCATTCGGCAGTCACCTTATGGCCTTCACAAATTCATCCTTGCATAAACCGACCGGTTGGTCAATTAATCATGCATCAACGATTCTGGGGGAGGAAACGTCGTGAGCGTTGTCGATTTTCGCATGGAAAATGATCTGGCCTGGGTCACTGTGAACAACCCTCCGGTCAACGCCACCTCCACAGCTGTGCGTCAGGGGCTGCTTGACGCCGTGGGCAAGGTACAAGGCGCGCGGCTGGCCATTTTGCAATGCGCCGGCCGTACCTTCATCGCGGGCGGCGACATGAGCGAATTCGACGCCCCGCCGCAGGAACCGCACCTTCCGGACGTCGTGAACGCCATCGAATGCAGCGGCACACCGTTCGTGGCGCTGCTGCATGGAACGGTCCTGGGCGGCGGTCTTGAGATCGCGATGGGCTGTGCCCAGCGGATTGCAGCGCCGGGAACCAGGTTCGGGCTACCGGAGGTTAATGTCGGGCTCGTCCCCGGCGCAGGCGGGACGCAACGCGCGCCGCGCCTTTTCGGCTGGGATGCCGCGATTGACATGGCCTGCTCTGGCAAGATCTTGACAGCGAAACAGGCGCTGGACCTTGGGGCCATCGACGCGATCGAAGACGACCTTGAAAACGCGGCAAGAGCACTGACACCTGACCCCCGAACGCCCATATCGCTGCGCCCTGCCCCGCCGCTGGATGCGGATTGGTTCGCGGAAAAGCGCAACACGCTGATGTGCCGCGCAGGCGGACAGGCCGCACCGCTGCATAATCTGGATGCGCTCCACTGGGCCACGCTGCCGTTTTCCGAAGGGCAGCCAAAGGAGCGCGCGCTGCACCTGTCGCTGCGCGCCTCGGATGAAAGCCGGGCTTTGCGGCACGCGTTTTTCGCTGAACGCGCGGTTACGCAGCCCTCTGACATTTCGGACGCGACGCCCAGAAACATTGCGAACATTGCCATTGTCGGTGGTGGCCTCATGGGCGCGGGAATCGCAGCCGCCTGCCTGAGCGCGGGCTACCGCGTGACCCTTATCGAGCGAGACCAGGATGCCGCCAACGCTGCGCAAGAGCGCGTGCAGGGTTTGATCGCAGGCGCGCTGAAGCGCGGCAAGATCGGCCAGACAAAGCATGACGCGCAGATCGCCGCCTTCAGCACAGATGTAGGCTATGGTGCAGCTCGGGACGCGGATCTTGCCATCGAGGCCGTGTTCGAGGATCTGAGCGCCAAGAAAGCCACTTTTGCGGGTCTGGCGCGGGTCATGGCCGAAGACGCGATATTGGCCACGAACACCTCCTACCTTGATCCGCGCGACATTTTCGAAGGGGTCAAGAACCCGTCCCGCTGCGTCGGGCTGCATTTCTTTTCACCCGCGCATATCATGAAGCTGCTCGAAGTCGTGAAGCTGCCCACGACATCGAAGGATACGCTCGCCACGGCATTCGCGCTTGGCAAACGTCTGCGAAAAGTCGCGGTCCTTTCGGGCATCTGCGACGGTTTCATCGGCAACCGGATGCTCGCCGCCTACCGGCGCGCCGCTGAATACATGCTGGCCGACGGTGCCCTGCCGCAGCAGATCGACGAGGCGATGCGCGCCTTTGGCATGGCCATGGGCCCGTTCGAGGCGCAGGACATGGGCGGTTTGCAAATCGCCGAAGCCAACCGCCGCAGACAGGACACCACGCGCCCCGCCGAAGAACGCTATGTCACGATCTCGGATCAGCTTTGCGCCCTGGGCCGCACCGGTCAGCGTGTTGGCAAAGGCTGGTATGCTTACGCCAAGGGCGACCGCACCCCCAGTGTGGACCCTGTCGTGACCGACCTGATCACGCAGTATGCCGCGAAGAACGGCATCCCGCGCAAGGCTTATGCCCAAGACGAAATTCAGACCCAGCTGCTCGCTGTTCTGGCTAATGAAGGCGCGCGGATCGTCGAGGAAGGCATCGCCGAAAACGATGCGGCCGTCGATATGGTCAAGCTGCATGGCTACGGCTTTCCGCGCTGGCGCGGCGGGCCGATGTTTACCGCTGAGACGGTTGGAAAAGATGCAATTCGCAACGCTTTGACAACGCTCGAGCTGCAAAGCCCCGGCTCGTGGATCCGCGCACAACGCTACCGTTAAATCGACGCAAAACCCGATATTCAAGAGGAGGACAACATGAACAAATCCCTGCTGGCCACGGTCGCGGCCCTGTCACTTTCAGCGGGCGTCGCAGCCCATGCCGAAGCCGAACACACGCTGGTCTTTTCAAGCTGGGTTCCGCCCACGCACAACATCAACGCGCAGATGCTGCCGAACATGATCAAGATGATCGAAGAGGCCACTGGCGGGCGTGTAACCGGAGAAATCCGCATGGGCATCGCACCGCCGCCTGCGCAGATGGACCTTGTGCTCGATGGGGCGGTTGACGTGGCTTATGTGTTCCACGGCTATCAACCCGGTCGTTTTACCAGCTACAAACTGGTCGAGCTTCCCGGCGTGGACACCACGGCCGAGGCTGCGTCCGTTGCCTATTGGAACCTTTTTCAAAACCATCTGGCGGCGCTCAACGAGCATCGCGGCGTGAAGGTGATCGGCCTGCACACCCATGGCGCGGGTCAGCTGCACACCAATACGCCCGTCGACAGCCTTGCCGATATGGCTGGCCTCAAGCTGCGCATGCCCGGCGGCGTCGCAAGCGAGGTGGGCACGGCCCTTGGCACGACCGGCATTCAGGTGCCTGCGCCCAAGGTTTACGAGACCCTGTCCTCCAACACGGCGGATGGCGTGATGATGACGATCGACAGCCGCCAGGGCTTTCGCCTGACCGAAGTCGCGCCGCATTATTTTGAAATTCCCGGCGGTTTCTTTCGCGGATCCTTTGCCTACATCATGAATGAAGACGTGTTTGCCGACCTGCCCGAAGAGTTGCAAACAGCACTTGAGGACAAGGTGTTTGGCGAACCGATCAGCCGCATGTCGGGCGCCGTCTGGGACGAAGGCGATGCGTTCAGCATTCAGCTGACCAAGGACACCGAAGGCAACACGATCACCCAGGCCTCGGTCGAGGATATCGCTGCTTTCGCCTCCATTGTGACTGACGTTCAGGCCAGCGTGATCGAAGAAGTCAGCGCCAAGGGTATTGATGCCGCAGCCGCACTCGCCTCTTTCCGCAGCGAGTTGGGTGTTCAGTAACGACGTCTACCCTATCGGACCGGGCAGTCCCATTGCCCGGTCCCTGAAGCACCACGCTCCCAAGGAGACGCCTGATGCCGACGTTCAGGAAAATCTTTCATTTTCTCGTGCAGGTCCCGATCTGGCTGGCCTGTGCGTCGCTGTTCGCGCTGATGGTGATGACCTTCAGCGACGTGATCCTGCGATCCAGCTTTGACGCCCCGATCGAAGCGGCGACCGAACTGACGCGGATATTCGTCGCCGTCATGGTCTTTGCCGTGATGCCCCATATCGCGGTCAGCGACGGCCATATCGCGGTTGATCTGACAGATGGCGTCTTTGAGCGGCTCCGCCTGTCGCGGCTGAGAAACGGTCTGATCCTGCTGGTGTCGGGCGTGATGCTGTACTGGCCCGTGTCGCAGGTCTGGACACTTGCAGAGCGCACCAGAGGCTATGGCGATGTCACCGAATATCTCGGCCTGCCACAATTCCTGACCATGTATCTGATCGGGACGGGCATCACCTTGGCGGCTGTTGCCATGGTGGTCACCGGGGTTTTGACCCTGATCGCCCCCGCTGTTCTGAAGGAGTTGCAGTCATGACCGCTGCACTGATCGGCTTTGGCGTCGTTCTTTTTTTGGTCCTGCTGCGCATGCCAATCGTGTTTGCGATGGGCTTTGTCGGCACGCTTGGATTTGCCTATGAGCGCGGAGGCAGCCTGTTTGATGAACGTGGCATGCGCGCGTCGCTGTCGATGGTCGGACGACAAATCACCGATACGGCGCAGGATTACGGCCTTTCGGTGATCCCGCTGTTCATCCTGATGGGTCTTTTCGTGAATAAAGGCGGCATGGCGCGAGAGCTTTACGCGGTCTCCAACGCCTTTCTCGGCCATATGCGCGGCGGTCTGGCAATGGCAACGGTCATGGCCTGCGGCGGGTTCTCTGCGATATGCGGGTCGTCGCTGGCCACGGCCGCCACCATGTCCAAAGTGGCCATGCCCGAGATGCGCCGGTTCAACTATTCCGACAGGCTTGCCACCGCATCCATCGCCGCCGGCGGCACATTGGGCATTCTGATCCCACCCTCGGTGATCCTTGTGATCTACGGCATCCTGACGGAAACCTCGATTGGCAAGCTGTTCATGGCGGGGATCATTCCGGGGCTCATGGGTATCCTGTTCTACCTTGGCGCCGTGCGCTGGACCGTCTGGCGCAGGCCCGAGGCGGGCCCCGCAGGTGAGACGACCCCGTGGCCAGAGCGGATCACCGCGCTGAAATCCGTCTGGGCGGTGCTGCTGCTGTTCTTCCTCGTAATAGGCGGCCTCTACGGCATTTTCGATTTCGCACCGCTCAACCTGACCTTCTCGCCAACCGAGGCAGCGGGCATGGGTGCGATGGGCGCGTTCATCATCGCCCTGTCGCGAGGCGGGCTGAATTTCGCCGCCTTGATCGAAGTTCTGAAAGAAACCGCGCTCACCTCTGCCAGCCTGTTCGCGGTACTGATCGGTGCGCAGGTCTTTTCCAACTTCGTCAATGTCGCGGGCATGCCAGAGGCGCTGATCAGCCTTGTGACCGCCTATGACGTGTCACCGATGATGGTGATGATGATGATCCTGCTGGTCTATGTCGTGCTGGGCTGCGTGTTCGAAAGCATGTCGATGCTGCTGCTGACCGTGCCGATCTTCTTCCCGCTGGTAACCTCGCTGGGCTTTGATCCGATCTGGTTCGGCATCGTCGTGGTTGTCGTGGTCGAGATTTCGCTGATCACCCCCCCTGTCGGGCTGAACGTGTTCATCCTCAAAGGCGTGGTCGGAAACGTATCGACCGGAGAGATCTTCAAGGGCGTCACGCCGTTCTGGATCGCCGACATCATCCGCCTTGCGCTGATCGTGGCCCTGCCGATCCTCGTTCTTTTCTTGCCAAACCAGATGGGCGGTCTTGGGCATTAGATGTCCGCCGACCCTGCGAAAGGAAACCACATGAGCCTTCTTGAGATCAACAGCTTTGCAGCCGGTCGATGGGTCGCTCCGGATGCCAATGCCCGGATGATCGAAAACGCCGTGACCGGCGCGCCTTTGGGCCGCGCGGGCAATGACGCGCTGGATGTGCAAGCGATGCTGGATTACGCCCGGAAGACCGGCGGCCCTGCCCTGCGCGCGCTGACCTTTCATGACCGCGCCCGCATGCTCAAGGCGCTGGCCGCCCATCTGGGCAAGCACAAACAGGCGCTGTATGATCTGTCCTTCGCCACCGGGGCCACGCAGGCCGACCACATGATCGACATCGACGGCGGCATCGGCACGATGTTTGTCTTCGCCTCCAAGGGCCGCCGCGAGATGCCGGATGCGCATGTCTATCTCGACGGCGAGGTCGAGCAACTCTCGCGCTCCGCCACCTTTCTGGGACAGCATATCGCAATTTCCCTTCAGGGCGTGGCAGTGCATATCAATGCCTTCAACTTTCCCGTCTGGGGGATGCTGGAAAAGCTCGCACCGACCCTGCTTGCCGGTGTTCCTGCCATCGTGAAACCCGCAACCGCCACCTGTTATGTCACAGAGCTGGCCGTCAAGATCATGCTCGACAGCGGGATCTTGCCCGCAGGGGCATTGCAGCTTGTGTCGGGTGGTCTGGGCGACATGCTGGACCGGCTGACCTGCCAGGATGTGGTCAGCTTCACCGGATCGGCGCAAACCGCGTTCAAGCTACGCTCGGCGCCGCACATCCTGCGCAATTCGATCCGCTTTGTCGCTGAACAGGACAGCCTGAATGCATCGATCCTTGGCCCCGATGCCACCCCCGGCACGCCGGAATTCGAACTTTTCGTGAAAGAAGTGCATCGCGAGATGACCACCAAGGCCGGGCAGAAATGCACCGCCATCCGGCGCATCATCGCGCCCAAGGCACAGGTCGATGCGGTGATCGAAGCGCTGATTGCGCGACTGACCAAGACCGTGATCGGCGACCCAAGGGCCGACGCCACGCGCATGGGGGCGCTTGTCTCCAACAGTCAAAAGCGCGATGTGCTGGAAAAAGCTGCAATCATAGGCACCGAGGCCGAGCGTGTGTTTGGCGATCCCGACAATTTCGACGTCCACGGCGCCAGCGCGTCCAAAGGCGCCTTCCTGCCGCCGATGCTGTTTCATTGTGGCAATCCCGACGCCGCCGAACGGGTGCATGACACAGAGGCGTTCGGGCCGGTGTCGACCGTCATGGGCTACCGCGATCTGGATCATGCCATCGCTTTGGCCAATCGCGGCGAAGGCTCTCTGGTGGCGTCCGTCATCACCCACGATCCCGAGGTCGCGCGCGAAGTGGCCCTTGGTGCGGGCGCATTCCACGGGCGGCTTTATTTCAACAACCGCGACAGCATGAAGGAATCCACCGGCCATGGCTCCCCCCTGCCCCATATGGTGCATGGCGGCCCCGGACGCGCGGGCGGCGGCGAGGAACTGGGCGGTGTCCGCGGTGTGATGCATTACATGCAACGGACCGCCATTCAGGGCAGCCCCGATATCCTGACGGCGATCGGAAGCAAATGGGTGCCGGGGGCTGCCGAAAAGCCCGCGCCGTCACATCCGTTCACCCGCACGTTTCACGAGTTGGAGATTGGCGAGACGATCCGCACCGAACCGCGCAAGATCACCCTGGCCGATATCGAGCAGTTTGCCGCGTTCACCGGCGATACGTTCTATGCCCATATGGACGATGCCGCCGCCAAGAGGAACCCTTTCTTCCCGGGGCGCGTCGCCCATGGTTACCTGCTGCTCAGCTTTGCCGCGGGCCTGTTTGTCGAACCAAATGAAGGGCCAGTGCTTGCCAATACAGGGCTGGACAACCTTCGTTTCATGAAACCCGTCGAAGCGGGCGACAGCATCAAGGTGCGCCTGACGGTGAAGCACAAGACACCGCGCAACGAAGAATATGGCGAGGTGCGCTGGCACGTGACCCTCACCAGTCAGCAAGACGAACTGGTGGCGGAATATGACCTGCTGACGATGAACGCCTACGCAAGTTAAGCTTGGAAATCAGGCAGGTGCGGGCTAGGAACCCCCTATGCGCGCCACGCCGTTTCAGACCGTCGTCAAACATCTGACAATGGGCCAGACCCCACGGGTCTGGTCGTTCCTGATCTCCGTTTTCGGTGAATTGGCGCAAGACAGGGACGCGCGGATCAGCGGGCCGCTGCTTCGGCACATCACCGGCCAGATCGGCATCAAACCCGATGCGATGCGCGTGGCCATCCACCGTCTGCGCAAGGATGGCTGGATCGACAGCGAACGGCAGGGACGCACCAGCACCTATTTTCTCACCGAATGGGGGCGCGCGCAAAGTGCGTCAGCCTCGCCGCGTATCTATGCGGCAGAGCAGGCCGCCGAGGCCGCGTGGTTTGGCATGTTCAATCCCGGCCAGCCCGCGCCCGGCAAAGACCTTGACGGCGTCTGGGTAACGTCACATGCGGTGATCACGTCCGCCATGCCGGACGACCCTCAAGCCTTTGCCACGTGCATTCCCGTGGACACCGCCTTGCCCCAATGGATGACGGCAAAGATCTGTGACGAGACGACGGTAGAGTTGTCCGGCACCTTCGCATCGGCATTGGCAACGATAAGACCCCAGTTAACCAATTCGCCAGATCTGACCATTCTTGAGATTGCAGAAATCCGCGTTCTGCTGGTCCATGGCTGGCGACGGATCGTACTGAAAACACCGGCGCTGCCCGACCACGTCTTTCCCGACGATTGGCAAGGTGCAGCCTGCCGCGCGGGGGTTGCCGGACTGCTCGCCCAATATCCCAAGGTCGAACTGGAGGAGCTGGAAGCAGCCGTGATTTCCATTCCCACCCCCTGAGGTCCTGCAATAGCGGCCAAAGCTGGGAAAACAGCCGTGGATAATCTGCACATTTGCAGCAACCGATGCCCCGGCACCTGATCGCAGGTCAGCCAGCCCCTGTTGTCCTAAAAGTCCGCATTATAGAACGGAAGGCACCGTCGCCGGGTCAGATTGCAATTGATCACGCAAGCGGCAAACCGGCCAGAAATATGGTCGTCACTATAGCAAACTCCGGTTTTCTAAGCATGACGGCCCTAAAGTCAGAAATAAACTTCAAGCCAGTTGTTGAAGCTGCCACTCAGCACCCATATTAACTATTAATATGCAAGTTGATAAACATGACTTTCACGGCCTGCTCCACAGTGCCAACCTCATAGAGGCAGAATTGCGGCGACAGCTCGCACCATTCGGGATACAACCGCGGCAGGCGCGTGTCATCGAAGCGCTGGATCGCATGGGGACCGCCTCGCAGGTCGATCTGGCGTCTAGCTTTGGGGTCACATCCGCAGGCATGAGCACGATGACAGACCGGCTGTTGGCAGCAGGATATATCACGCGCGTTCAGGATCCGGAGTCGCGACGCAAGAACATCTTGGCGCTCACGGCCGAGGGGCAGGCATTGGTATCGGGGATCGACCACGCCTGGTCGGCACTGGATGACACCATCCGGACCGTTATTGGAGATGATGCGAAGGTGCTGTTTGACTTGTCCCGGCGCTTGCGGGACGGCTTGGGTGGGACGGTGCCGGGGACCAGGAAATCCGTCCTGGCCAATGAGGAAGAATGAGATCCTGAAATGCGACGAACCCGGAACGCCACGACCAACTGGCCCCCGACCGCAGCCTTCGGAAACCCTATGAGACAAGAGCCTGACACTGACTGAGGACATCGCTGACACGGCCCACGGAAAAGCGGCGCGCCTGTCGGTCATTGGACCCGGAACACAGCCAAACGAGTGAACAAGAAGTGAGCGTGGGACCATGACATCCTTGAATGCAGGACGCGGCGCTGAAGGCAATTCAGACTGGGGCAAGACGCTTGAGCCAAGCCCGCCCCCCGTTCAGGGCAATCCCGGTCTTCCCTGCCCGCCTGATTTCGCCGGGCGACCGCGTGCAAAAGCTGCGTTGGCCGAGGAAAAGCAGAGTTACGAGACGCTGTTCTCTTTCATCCGGGCGCGCGGCTATACTCAGCATTTCCAACCCGACAGCACGATCCTGCTGCACGAAGAACCCGCCAATGTGGTCTACCTGATCGAGACGGGGACTGTCCGCTCCTGCACCATTGACAGCTTCGGCCACCGTCAGATTTTCGCCTTTCCTAGAAAGGGAGAGCTTGTCGGCATCTCTGATACGGATCGCTGGCATTTTACTGCGGAAGCCGTTGACCATGTCGTTGTCAAATCGCTGCCCCGGACGGTGCTTGAACAGGAACTCGCGGTCAACACAGCGCTGCGGCAGGAAAGCAGGGCTTATATCCGGGCGTTGCTTGCCCAACGTGAAAAACAGTTGCTGATGCTTTCGCATAGCAAAGGGCCGCAACGGCTGCTGGATTTTCTCGTAACCTTTGCCGCGTCGCGGCCCAGCACCGGCTACATCGCCCTTCCAATGTCCCGCCGCGACATTGCCGACCATATCGGACTATCGACGGAAAGTGTCAGCCGGGCTTTCAGCCACCTTAAGCGGACGGGTCGGATCGATCTCAAGACCCCGGAGAAGTTCAAGATCATCTGAGATGCAAGCGCGGCAGTCCGGCCGAAGCGTAAAACCATGCTGCGCCTTGGCGCTAAATCCCGGAAGGGTTCAGGATTTCCGTCCGCCATCTCCCTAACGGTTGGCTTCGTCTCCAGGTCACGTTTCGCGTGGAGCCGATGTCTTTTTCCCGGTTTTCCTGAGCGCCTCGAACCCGATGATCACGTCCAGAAGCTCTGTGGTGATGCCGCTTTGGCGCAGGGCATTGGCATCCGATCTCAGAGCCTCCAGCCGGTCCTCGATGGACTGTTCCGCCTGCTGCATCAACGCCAGACGCGCCGCATTCTCGGTTACCATCGCCTCGGCGGAGGCCTTGAAGAGGCTTGCAAAGACAAATCCGCGGATCAACGAGAGGAACAGCTCGCGCGCTTGCATCGAGAAGGTCGGAAGGCTGCGCGACTCCCACGGCTCTTTCTGAAGATCGTGCAACAGCGCATCGCCCAGAGGCAGCAGCGGAACGCTTTTCGTGACCTGTCCGCCACCGTCGCCGCGCGCAGTAAAGGTCAGGTTCACTGCGATATCCGACGGATGGGCCTTTTGCCGGATTTCGTCCAGATGCTGCGTCAACAGGTTCGCCAATCGCCCGATACCGTCGACCGATGCGGGCGGCAGGAAGAGCCGCTCGACCTCAATCGACCGGTCCGCCAGCGCATCGGCCATCTGGGCGCCGACACACAGGACGGTCGGCGCGCTACCCCCCTCAGACGCGATCTGAGCGGACAGATGCGCGGCGAGCACTTCGTTGTAACTGCCGCACAGCCCGTGATCCGAACCGAAGACCACAAAGACCTTTTCGCTGACCTCGTGCACTGGCACGTCCAGCGGCCCGGTTGATCGGAGAAACGCATGCAGCCCGTCCAGCACGGTCTGGTGGTAGGCCTCGATCGCGCGACCGGCCTGTTCGTAGGGGGCGGAGTTGATGACCGACAGCGTTTTCATCGTGCGCACGACACTATGGATGCTTTCCATACTGCCCATCTGGCGCGTCAGTGTTTCAAGCGTCTGGGGCATCTACGCTCCGGTCTGGATCGCGCGCGCGCTGGCCAAGGGCAAGCATCCGGGCACGGGCCTCATCGTCAAGCGTCCCGTCCTTTGCGATGCTGTCGGCAATGTCCGCAAGGTCGCGCCGTGCTGCGTTCCGCAACCGCGATATGACCGCGTCAGCGTCAGCTTCGTTCAGACCATCAAAGACGCCTTCATTGGCGGCCGTCAGCACGGCCAATTGCTCGACCGTGGGCATCGGGTCACGTTCGGCCTGACGGAGGGCGCCCCGGACCGCAGCGCCGCGGGTCAGCCGCGCGCGGGTCGCGTCATCCAGTCGCGTGCCGAAACGGGCAAAATCCTCCAGTTCCTCGAATTGCGACAGGGTCACGCGCAGGTTGCCGGCCACCGACCGGAAGGCAGGGCTTTGCGCCTTGCCACCGACACGGCTGACCGACTTGCCCAGATCGACGGCGGGAAACTGGTTCTTTCGCACCAGCCGGGGCGACAGATAAACCTGCCCATCCGTGATCGAAATGAGGTTGGTCGGAATATAGGCCGACAGGTTCTCGGCCTGCGTCTCCACGATCGCAAGCGCCGTGATAGACCCACCCCCAGCCGTTTCGGTGAACTGGCCCGCGCGTTCCAGCAGGCGGGCGTGGATGTAGAAAATATCACCCGGGAACGCCTCTCTTCCCGGTGGTCGGCGCAGCAAGAGCGACAATTCGCGGTAGGATCGGGCGTGGTGGGTCAGATCATCCAGCACCACGAGAACATCCCTGCCCTGCCCCGCGAAATTCTCTGCCATGGTCATGGCGGCATAGGGTGCCACATAGGCCAGTCCCGCGGCCTCTTCATCCCCGGCGGCCATGACGATGGTGCGTTCCATCATGCCGCCTTCACGGATGGCGGCGATGACCTTCGCCACCGCATCGCCGCGCTGTCCGATAGCGCAATAGATGCAGATGACCTCCGTGGATTTCTGATTAAGGATCGCATCGACGCAAATCGATGTCTTGCCGGTCTGCCTGTCACCGATTACAAGCTGGCGCTGGCCAAGACCGATGGGCACGGCTGCGTCGATCGCCTTGATGCCGGTTGCGAGCGGCCGCGAAATGGCGCGGCGGGCAAGGATGGACGGGGCCTCTGCCTCGACCGCATGCAGGGCCGATGCCTTCAACTGCCCCTTCGCGTCGCTGGGGTTTCCAAGCGCATCGACGACCCGGCCCAGCAGCGCCTCTCCGACCTGCGTGCTGACGACGCGGTGCGATCTCATGACCCGTTCACCGACGGCGACACGCTCCGACGCGCCCAGCAACACCACTCCGAGCCGGTCGGGTTCCAGGTCGAGCACGATGCCGCGGACGCCACTTTCAAACTCCAGAACCTCATCGGACAGGGCGCGTTCCAACCCGGAAACGATGGCGATGCCGTCACCGACCTGTGCGACCACGCCCACTTCGCTAAGGCGCGGCGCAGGGGGCGGGCTTTGCAAGAGCACCTGGATCAGCTCTTCCGGTTCCACAGAGGGAGCGTTGATATCAAGCGTCATCGCGCGCCCCCCATCGCATCGGGTCCGCTGGCCAGTTGATCGGCCATGAGCGCGTCAAGACCGTCAATATAGGTATCGACCGTCCACGACAGCTGCGCGCCACCCAGACTTAGCGACAGACCGGGGGCCATGGCCGCACTGGTTTCGAACCGAACGTTGAGGTCGGGAAAGCGTTCACGCAACGTGGCGCTGATTTCGCCCTGCACTGATCGCGGCAACGCCTCGTGGCTTGTGACGAGGGCCTCGTCCGGTTTGCCCGCCGCGCGTTGCAGCTCTGTGTCCATGGCGGCTATCTTCCGGCCCAGATGAGCGGCGATGCGTGGCTCCAGAGTGTCATCTGCCAGATCGGTCAGGGCCTTGCGAGTCAGTTCCAGAAGGGCATGCCCGCCCGCCCGGTGCATCTTTGCCGTAAAGGCGCGGGCCTCGTCGTTCAGATGCGCAGCCCAGGCGGCGCGTTCGCGTTCAACCCGATCATGCGCCTCTGCCAACAGGGCGTTTTTCTCTTCTTCCGCCTTGCGCAGAACGGCCTCCGTCGCCGATGCCTGTTCGGATTGCAGCGTCGAGAGTTGCGCGCGGTAATCGGCCTCCGCCGCGCGGGCCTTTTCCTTGGCATGAACCGCAACCTGCATCCGTTCGGAAATCTCCGCTTCGCGCGCGTCTATGCCGTCCAGGATCGGGCGGTACAGAAATCGCTTCAACAGCCAGACAAGCGCCAGAAAATTGGCTAGCTGGGCTGCGACCGTGATCCAGTCGATAGACATGATATCAGCCGCCCGCCGCTGCTGTTGCCGCTTCGACTGCCGCATTCCAGAACGGGTTGGAGAAGATCAGGATCATGGCCACGACAAAACAGTAGATTGCCGTGGATTCGATCATCGCAAGGCTTACAAACAGGGTACGCGACAGGGTGGAGGCCGCGTCGGGTTGCTGAGCGATCGAACTAAGCGCCTGAGCAGCCGCCCTGCCCTCGCCCAGTGCGGGACCAATCGCCCCGAATGAAACCGTCAGTCCGGCTGTGAAGATCGAGATGGCGGCAATAATCGCAAGGTCGGTCATGAGTTGTCCTTCTGAGTTGTGGACGGGTTTGCGGGTTTGGTTGCGCTGGAAATGTAGACAGTGGCCAGGATCGCGAAGATGTAGGCTTGGATCATGCCGGTCAGCAGGCCCAGCAGATCCATGACCACCGGAAAGAAAAACGGCGCCACGGTCAGCAGGATTGCCGCGATGACAGCGCCACTCATGATGTTGCCGTAAAGACGGATCGCAAGCGAAATGCCGCGCGAAAACTCCGAGATGATATTGAAGGGCAACATGATGAACGAGGGTTCGAGATAGGTCTTGAAGTAACCGCCGAGGCCCCGGCTGGTGATCCCGAAAAGAGGCACGGCAACGAGAACGGACAGGGCCAGAGCGGTCGTGGTCGACAGCGACGACGTGGGCGGTTCGAACCCCGGAACGACAAGAAGCAGGTTGGACACCGCGACAAACAGAAACAACGTCCCTGCGAAATACAGAAGGTGGCGCGACGGGCCTTGCGATATCTCTTCGATCTGGCTTTGAATGCCCTGCACGATCACTTCGAGCGCGGTCCGCCACCGGTTTGGCGGCACATCCGGCCGCAGGTTGCGCGTGATGAGCATGGAGGCACCCGTCAGCACCGCCATGACGATCCACGTATAAAAAATGGTCGCATTGACGGGAATGCCCCAGATCATGAACATGATCGTCTCGTCAGGTGATAGGGTCATTTCGCGCCCCCTGCCTGCACCGGAACGCGGGCGATGGTGGTGGCGATGCGCCGGCAGACGAAAAAGGCAATGCCGTAGCCTGCAAAGGCCCACGGCCCGGCCTGTGTCACGACAAACCAGCCGATGCCCAGAAGGGCAGCGATACGCAGGACAGCACTCACAGCGAGGGTCGCGATCGTATTTTCGCCCTGCAAGGCAGACCGCATCCCATAGGCCAGCCCAAGAAAGAAAAACGCGCTCACCAATGTCCCGGCAGCCGCTCCAAGGCCCAGGGCCGACCATTGCACTACGATCATTTCTCGCCTCCTTCTTTGTTGACCCAGGCCGCTGCGATGAAGACGCCTATCACGACGCCCCCAAGGATCAGGGCGATCGTCCAGGAAAAGCGCTGCGGGGCCACGCGGTCCAGCCACTGGCCCAGGAACGCGCCCCCTACCGTCGGAACGGCGATGGACCAGCCGATCATTCCGAACGTGCCGATGCCGCGCAGCGGGCTGGGTCCGGGATGATCGCGCGAGGATTTCATGCGTTTGGCCTGACGCGCGATGTGCTCTGCGGATTTGTCGGGATCGGGGCTCATGGCGCGGGCCTTTGCAGGTCGGCAAAGCGACGGACCATGTCGGCCTCCAGCCGCGACAGGGCCGATCTTGCTTGCCGTTCTTCTTCGTCCATCTGCACGAAACGCGCTTCGACCGTATGTTGCAGACTGTCCAGATCATCCCCCTGAACGCCTCGCAACACGGCCACGGAAACGCTGTGCCCCTTCTTGACGAGCAGCCCCTCGTCGATGCCAAAGATCGCCTCTGCCCCGTCGTCAAGGCAGAGCGTCAGGACAGAAGGCACCAGCGCGGTGACAAAATCGACGTGATTTGGCAAAATGCCGAAGGCGCCGTTGGGCGCCACCGCGGTCAGCCGCCGGGCGCGCCCTTCAAACAGCAGACGGGTCGGCAGGCGCAGGCTGACGCTCATGTATTGGGCCATGTTCATGGCGCACCTTCCAGATCGCTCAGATCGCCGATCATGTAATAGGCGCTTTCGGGCAGCGGAAATTCGGTCTGGTTCAGGATCGTCTCACAACTGTCGAGTGTTTCTGCAATCGGAACGGTCCGGCCTTTCATGCCGCTGAAGGCTTCGGTCGTCACAAAGGGCTGTGTGAGGAACCGCTCCAGCCGCCGGGCGCGGGCCACGGTAAGCCGGTCGGCCGAGGACAGCTCCTCCAGCCCCAGCATCGCGATGATGTCGCGCAGTTCCTCGTATTCGGCTAGCGTGCTGCGCACCGCGCGAGCGATGTCGTAATGCCTTTGCCCCACGACCGATGGCGTCAGCATCACCGAGGTGGATGCCAGAGGATCCACCGCCGGGTATAGCCCCTCGCTGGCCCGTTTGCGCGACAACACGACCGAGGCGGACAGATGCGAAAAGATATGCGCGGCCGCAGGATCGGTGAAGTCATCCGCTGGCACGTAAACCGCCTGAATGGAGGTGATCGCACCGCGTTCGGTAGAGGTGATCCGCTCTTCCAGCGCGGCCAGTTCCGTGGCCAGCGTCGGCTGGTACCCGACCCGCGACGGCATCCGTCCCAACAGGCCCGACACTTCTGACCCCGCCTGCACGAACCGAAAAATATTGTCGATGAGCAGCAGGACATCCTGACCCTTTTCGTCCCGAAAGAACTCCGCCATCGTCAACGCCGTGTTGCCGATAAGGAACCGCACGCCGGGTGCCTTGTTCATTTGCCCGAAAAGCATGACCGTCTTTTCGCGCACGCCCGCCTCGCCCATCTCGCGGTAAAGCTCTTCGGCCTCGCGCGACCGTTCGCCGATACCACAAAACAGGCTGACGCCCTTGTGGTGCTGGACGGTGTTGTTGATGAGTTCGGTGATCAGAACCGTCTTGCCGACTCCGGCGCCGCCAAAAAGGCCGGTCTTGCCGCCGCGTTCGATGGGCGACAGTAGGTCGATCGCCTTGATCCCGGTTTCCAGAAAGTTGGAATGGACCACGCGTTGGGACAGGCTGGGCGGCGGCTGATGGATGGATTTGTACGAGCCCGTTTCCGGGGCGGGACGCCCGTCCAGAGGCGCGCCGAAGACATCCAGCATCCGGCCCAGAACCGCCTCGCCCACCGGGACCGTGATGGGCCCGCCGGTTGAGGTGACCGCCATGCCAAGCCCAAGCCCGCGCACCGGGGCCATGGCCATTGCGCGCACCATACCGTCGCCAATCAGCGCGGACACTTCCAGCGGCACCTCCCCTGCGTAAAGAAGGTCGTGAATGCGGGGCACGGCATCTTCGAACGCCACGTCGACGATCCCGCCATGGATGGCCGCGATACGACCCTCCGCCAATATGGTGGGTTGTGTGTCGTGCGCCTGAGGCTGTGTCGTGGTCTGGGTCATCACTCGCGGTATCCAGCTGTTCTGACCGGATCCTGCATCTGAGGGCCCGCGTCCGGCCCCACATTAGCAATGCTGCAGCGCCGCGATTTGACATGCGTCAATCGCCGGGCACGCCTTGGGCCGCAAACGGGCTGGACGGCGTCAAATTCATCGAAGTTCACGAAATCATGATCGGAACCCGGCGCGTTGAAGGCGCAGGGACAGCGCCGGTCCGGCGCGCCGCCGCCCCGAATGGGTAACCTGATTCCGTGATCTTCGCGCCCATCACACGGGGCGCTGCGGCGGCCCGAGACAAGAACCGCCAGCCCTATTTCCGAATGGACGCGTCGCTATTGGCCGCTGGCCATGGTCTGACGAAACCGCATCAGGGATATTGCGAAGAAAACGGCGCTCAAGCCCGCCATCACCACCATGTCAGGCCAGACCGTTTCCATTCCCGCGCCGCGATACAGGATCGCCTGCGAGAAGCTGACGAAATGCGTGGAGGGTGAGGCCTGCATCATCGTCTGCAACCATTCCGGAATGCTCTCCATCGGTGTCGTGCTTCCGGATAGCAGGTTCATGATGACCAGAACCGGCATGACCAGAAGACCGAATTGCGGCATCGAAGTGGTGAAGGTCGCGAGCAAAATGCCCAAACCGGCAACCGAGAGAAGATACAGCACCGTTCCCGCGATAAAGAGCATGATCGACCCGGCAATGGGGACGGACAGGAACCCCTGTATCACCAGCCAGAGCGACAGAATGGCCGCAATGATGATCGCCAGACCATTGGCCCAAATCTTCGCCAACATGATTTCTGAGGGTGACACGGGCATGACGAGCAGATGCTCGATCGTTCCGTGTTCCCGCTCTCTGATCAATGCGGCGCCGGTCAGCATCACGGCCAGAATGGTGACGTTGTTGATGATCTGCATCACGGATGAAAACCATGTGGATTTCATGTTCGGATTGAACTGCGCCGACACGATCAGATCGATGGGAAGCGTGCTGGACGTGTCATCCTGGGATTCGAATTTGGTGATCTCGTCCGCGATAATCTGTTGCAGAAAAACCGACCCGTTACCGGCCTGAACCATCGCGGTCGCATCCACATTCAACTGGAGCTCTGGCACGCGCTCCGCAATCACATCCGCTTCGAAATTCGGGGGGAAGGACAAGACGAAAACATACTCGCCATCATCCATCACGCGATCAACCTCGGCCGCCGAAATACGCTGCGGGTCTTCAAATTCGGGCGGCAGGATTGCATCCACGATCCGCCCGCTGAGATCGGATTGATCCAGATCCACATAGGCCACCGACGCGTTCACAACCTCGACCTTGGCGCCGGTCGCGACAGCGTAGATCGCAAAGCTGAACATGTAGACGATCAGCAACAGCAGAACCGGGTCGGTCTTCAGGCTGCGCAATTCCTTGAGCCCGAGCCGGTAGATGTTGAACAGCCATCGCCCCATCTCAGCGCTCCTGTTTGTGCAAAAGCAGGATGGCCGCAGTCACGAAAAGCACGGCAAAGCCTGCAAGGGCCACGTGGTTCTGCCAAAGCTCGGCAAATCCCAGATCCTTGGTGAACGTGCCGATGCTGATCTGCTGATACCAGGCGGCCGGAAAGCTTAGCCCCAACAGACGCCCCCCGCCCGAGAGCGAGGATGTGGGAACGAACAGCCCGGAAAAGTTGACCGCCGGGATGATGGCGATAATCGCGGTGGCAAACGTTGCTGCGACCTGCGTTTTCGTGAAGGTCGAGACCAGAATGCCAAAGCCGGTCGTCGCCAGAACATAGATCAGCGTGCCCATCAGCAAGGCCGCCCACGACCCCTTGATGGGCACCTGAAAGACGCCGTACGCGATGGCCAGCAGCGTCAGGAAACTGAGACTGGCGATCACGACATAAGGCAGTTGCTTGCCCAGAATGAATTCTGTCCGGGTGACGGGGGTCGAGTGGAAATTGGCGATGGAGCCGGTTTCCTTTTCGCGCACAACCCCCATCGCCGCCATCATCGAGGGGATCAGCACGAGCATCATCATGATCACGGACGGGACCATCGCAAAGACGCTTTCGAAGGATTGGTTGTAGCGGTATCTGGTCACGACATCCGCGCCGCCCGAATCCGGCACCTCTCCGTAGGTTCGGCGCATCTGTTCCTGCATGTAGGACAGCGCGAGCCCCTGGATATAGCCGCGCGCCGTTTCCGCGCGAAACGGCATGGCGGCGTCTATCGCAATCCGAACTTCCGGGTATTCATCACGCAGCAGCATCCGTCCGAAGCCCGGCGGGATGTCGATTGCCAGCGTGATCTCTCCCGCGCGCATCCGGTCTGCCAGTTCTTCGGTGCTGGTCGCTGGCGGCTGTTCCAGAAAATAGCGCGAGCCGGAGAATGCCTCCAGAAGCTCGCGGCTCTCCGCGCTTTGGTCCCGGTCCGAAACGGCATAGGGCAGCTCGTCCACGTCGAAGGAAATGCCGTAGCCGAAAGTCAGCATCAGGATCACCGGCCCGAGAAACGCGAAGGTCAGCCGCAGGGGATCGCGCAGAATTTCCATCGTTTCGCGCAAGGCAAAGGCCCACATCCGCGCGAGGTTGAACATGGGCTGGCGCCTTTGCACCGGCAGCTCTGTCGGAATTGGCTCGTGCGTCTTTGCCTGCGACGGTGAAGGGTCGGACCCGTTTGCCTCCCGCAAATAGCTGACAAACGCGTCGTTGAGATTTTGGGCCTGCTTGCGCGCGATGATCTCCTCAGGGGCACCGACGACCAGAACGCGCCCCGCATGCATGAGCGAAATGCGATCGCATCGTTCGGCCTCGTTCATGAAATGGGTTGATACGAAGATCGTGACGCCCTGATCGCGCGACAGCCCCACAAGATGCTGCCAGAACGCGTCGCGCGCAACAGGGTCAACCCCGGAGGTCGGCTCATCCAGGATCAGCACTTCGGGCGAGTGGATGACGGCGACGGCCAGCTGCAATCGCTGGCGAATGCCAAGAGGCAGCGCGTCGGGCCGCTGCTCTGCCACCTCGGATAGCTCGAACTGGTCCAGCACTTCACCGATACGGCCCTGCCGGTCCTGCGCCGGGATCTGGTAGAGGTCCGCGTGCAGATCAAGGTTCTGCCGCACGGTCAGTTCGGTGTAGAGCGAGAAGGATTGCGACATATAGCCAACACGCTGGCGGGTGCGCATATCGTCTGCATCCAGCGGCGCGCCGAACAGCAGCGCCTTGCCACTGCTTGCGGGCAAAAGCCCGGTCAGCATCTTCATGGTTGTGGTCTTGCCGCAGCCATTCGAGCCGAGAAACCCGAAGATCTCGCCGCGCGCGATGTCGAAATCCACGTTATCAACGGCCACGAAATCGCCGAACTTGCGGGTCAGCGCGATCGCCTGAACGGCAGGCTCCTCTTGGCTTGGCACAAAGGGTGGCACGACAACATCGCGATGCCCCGCCCGGACAGCCTCTGGCAACAGGGTGATAAACGCCTTTTCCAACGTGTCCTGCCCGGCCTTTTGGCGCACCTCAGACGGCGTCCCCGTCGCGATAACCTTTCCGTCCGACATGGCCGCCAGCCAGTCAAAGCGCTCTGCCTCTTCCATATAGGCCGTGGCGACGATGACGCTCATATTCGGCCGATCCGCACGGATATGGTCTATCAGATCCCAGAATTGCTGCCGCGACAGCGGATCCACCCCGGTGGTCGGCTCGTCCAGGATCAGCAGGTCAGGATCATGTATCAGCGCCGAACACAGCGACAGCTTCTGCTTCATGCCACCCGACAGCTTGCCCGCCGGACGGTCCGGAAACGGATCAAGACCGGTGGCTTGCAGCAGGGTATCGATGCGCCTTTGCCGTTCCGCCGCGCCTTGCGCAAAAAGCCTGCCGAAAAAGTCGAGGTTTTCAGTGACCGTCAGGGTGGGATAAAGGTTCTTCCCAAGCCCCTGAGGCATATAGGCGATGCGGTTGTTGCATGCTTTCAGATGTTGGCGGTCACGGATATTGCCCCCCAACACTTGCAAATCCCCGGTCTGCATCCTGCGCACCCCGGCAGAGAGCGCCAGAAGAGTGGATTTCCCGACCCCGTCAGGACCGATCACCCCGGCCATGCATCCGGCCGGGATATCCAGACTTACATCCTCCAGCGCAATGGTCGCGCCGTAGCGATGCGCCACATTTGAAAGGCGGACGACCGGGGTATTGTTCATTGCGGCAGCTTCACCGCAAGGTCTTGCGGCCACGCGATCGACTTGTCGACACGGACATAGCCGACCCCCGGCACCCCTGCCCGCGCCTGTTCCTGATATTCCTTCAACAGCTCCGGCGCGATGGTCAGCTTGACCCGGAACATCAGCTGGTCCCGCTCTTCCTGGGTTTCGACGGATTTCGGCGTGAACTGGGCAGAGCTTGCAACGAAGGTGACAGTGGCCGGAATGACGTAGTCGGGGATCGCATCAAGAATGATCCGCGCCTCGTCGCCAATGGACAATCGCGCGGCATCCCGCGTGGGCAGGAAGATCGACATGTACATGTCGGCAAGATCCGTCAGGGTCACGACCCGCCCACCGGCAGCCAGGACTTCGCCGGCATGCGCCAGAACATATTGCACGCGCCCGTCCCGTGGTGCGGACAGTTGCGCGTCGTCGATCAGGCTTTGCAAGCGCTCAACCGAAGCTTCAGCCGCCCCGATATTGGCCTCTGCCAAAGGGATACCTGCCTCTGCCGCAGCCAGGGCGGCCTGCGCGGTGTCGAATGCAGTGCGCTGCGCGTCCAGCTGTGCTTCGCTGTAGAACCCGTCGCTGGCCAGTTTCTGCACCCGTTCGAATTCCGCCTCTACCGTGGTGAGTTCGGACTGGCGCTGACGCAACAGCGCCTGTGCCTGAAGCTCTTGTTGGCGGGCCTGCACGACCGCCGCCTGCGCGGCGCGCAACTGGGCGTCAAGCTCTGTCGTCTCCATCCGGGCGACGATTTGTCCGGCCTCGACCCAGTCACCTTCATCCACGGCCACCTCGGCAACCCGTCCGGCCAGCTTCGTGGCAACTTCGATCCGCTCCGCTTCGATCCGCCCATTGGAGAATGCGATACCCTCGGGCACCTCTGACGCGACGGAGTTCTGCCACCAAAGCCACCCGGCCCCACCGAGTGCCACGACGACGACGGCCAGAACCAGCCATTTCCTGTTCATGATCCGCGCCCCATTAAAGCCACTCCTAATCTTTGAGTCGAACGACGACCCGTGGCCGTTCCTCCTTGGCATTTGCCACGCCTTTTCGGTTCGCAGAATGACATACGTCAATTCGCGAACGCGAAATGGCGCTAAAAGGTACGCAACTTTCAACAACTTCCGCGTTTCACGGGTTGAACGTCTGACGCGCTTGAAAAAGGTACGGAGCATGGCAAATTTGGCCACGGTCGGCGATCTGGATCTGCCGAAACACAAAGTCTCTGCTGGGGTGCCTGCGATTTTGCCCAAGTCGCCCCGCATAGAGGCGCCCGAACATCCGGTTTCGCATACGCATACGACAATGGAACAAGCCCTGGACAAGGGGGTGAAGGCAGGCATTGCCAAGCTGACCGCAGGGCTGTCGCCAATAGCGCTTGCGGCTGCTTATGCGGATTGGACCCTGCATCTGGCGTCAGCGCCCGGCAAGCAATTGCAATTGTTTGAAAAGGCCGGAAAGAAAGCATGGCGGCTGGCCAGCTATGCCGGGTTTTGCGCAACCCATCCCGACACGTCGAAGACCTGCATCGACCCTTTGCCGCAGGACAGGCGGTTCCGAAGTCAGAACTGGCAGAAATGGCCCTATAACCTGTTCTATCAATCCTTTTTGCTGAACCAGCAATGGTGGCACAACGCGACGACGGGGGTTGAGGGTGTCACGCAGCAGCATGAAAACGTTGTTACTTTTGCCGGGCGTCAGCTTCTTGATGTCTTCTCGCCGTCGAATTACGTGCTGACCAACCCCGACGTTGTCGAACAAACGATCCGTGAGGGCGGCACGAACCTGCTGCGCGGGTGGCAGAACTACATCGACGACGCATCGCGCCTTTATGCCAAGCAGAAACCCGTCGGTGCCGAGGCGTTCGAAGTCGGCCGGAACATGGCGACCTCACCGGGCAAGGTGGTGTTCCGCAACCGTCTGATCGAGCTGATCCAATACGCCCCCACAACCGACAAGGTACGCCCTGAGCCGATCCTGATCGTGCCGGCCTGGATCATGAAATACTACATTCTGGACCTCAGCGAGCATAATTCGCTGGTGCGGTTTCTGACCGGTCAGGGCTTCACCGTCTTCATGATCTCGTGGAAAAACCCCGATCAGGGTGACCGCGATCTGGGGATGGATGACTACCTGTCCCTCGGTGTGATGGACGCGCTTGATGCCGCCACGGCCATCACGGACAGCGAAACGGTGCATGCGATCGGCTATTGTCTGGGCGGCACATTACTGTCGATTGCCGCGTCGGCCATGGCCCGCGAGGGTGACAAACGGATGGGAACCATAACACTTCTGGCCGCCCAGACGGATTTCACCGAACCGGGAGAGTTGCAGCTTTTCATCAATGACAGCCAGCTTGCCTTTCTCGAAGACATGATGTGGGACCAGGGCTATCTGGACACAACCCAGATGGCCGGCGCGTTTCAACTTCTGCGCTCGAACGATCTGATCTGGTCGCGGATCGTCCACGATTATCTGATGGGCGAACGGACCCCGATGATTGATCTGATGGCGTGGAACGCCGATGCGACGCGCATGCCCTACCGGATGCATTCGGAATATCTGCGGCGGCTGTTCCTGAACAACGATCTGGCCGAAGGGCGGTATCATGTCGGCGACCGGCCGGTGACGATTTCCGATATCCGGGCGCCGGTGTTCATGGTGGGAACAGAGCGGGACCATGTGGCGCCGTGGCGGTCGGTCTACAAATTCAACCTGCTCTGCGACACGGATGTGACTTTTGTGCTGACGAGCGGCGGCCATAATGCCGGGATCGTTTCGGAACCGGGCCATCCCCACCGGCATTACCGCATCGCGACGCTGGCCAAAGACGCCCCCTATTTCGACCCGGATCGCTGGATGGCGCAGGTCGACCCGGTCGATGGCTCGTGGTGGCCCGCACTTTCGGACTGGCTTGGGAAACACTCGGGCGCAGCGGCCACTCCACCCCCGCTTGCACCCAAAGACAAAGGGTATCCGCCGCTTTGCGACGCGCCCGGCACCTATGTGTATCAGGAGTAGAATTCGATGCTGGACGATTTGTTGAAAGGCAAGCGCGGGCTGGTCGTGGGGATCGCGAACGAGCATTCCATCGCGGCAGGATGCGCCAAGGCCATGAGCGCCGCCGGGGCAGAACTGGCGGTCACATATGGGCATGAAAAGGCAAAACCTTTTGTCGAACCGGTCGTGTCAGACCTGAATGCGCCGATTTTCATGCCCATGGATGTCGAGGTCGATGGCCAGATGGAAGCCGTGTTTGACAAGATCACGCGTGACTGGGGCAATCTCGACTTTGTCCTGCACTCGATCGCCTATTGCAACCGTGAAGATCTGCATGGTCCCGTGTCCCAATGTTCAAAGGCCGGGTTCGCGCAGGCCATGGACATATCCGTCCATTCCCTGATCCGCATGACCCGCCTTGCAATCCCGCTGATGCCGGAAGGCGGCAGTATCCTGACCCTGAGCTACTACGGCGCGGAAAAGGTTGTTGATCATTACAACATCATGGGGCCGGTGAAGTCAGCGCTTGAAGGCACGATGCGGTATCTCGCGGCAGAGCTGGGGCCCAAGCAGATACGGGTCAACGCCATTTCGCCCGGTCCGCTGCATACGCGCGCCGGGTCCGGGATCGATCACTTCGACGAACTGATCGACGCCGCGCGCCAGCAAGCGCCGCAACGAAGCCTCGTAAGCATTGATGACGTGGGGCAAATGGCTGTCGGCCTGGTGAGCGACCTGTCGCGCAAAGTGACGGGCAACACATCATATGTCGACGCCGGTTACCACGTGCTGGCGTAACTGGATCGCAAGACAGAAGGACATCCAAAATGACCAAAGCCGAAGTCGTAATCTGCGCACCGATCCGAACGGCCATTGGCACCTATGGCGGCACGCTCAAGGAGACCCCGGCGCCCAGCCTCGGGGCCGCTGCCATCCGGGCCAGCCTGTCAGCCGCCGGGCTGACCGGCGCGGATATAGACACCGTCGTGATGGGCCAGGTGGTTCAGGCCGGTGCAAAAATGAACCCCGCCCGACAGGCATCCATCAATGGTGGCCTGCCTGTTGAGGTCCCTGCGATGACGGTCAACCGGGTCTGCGGATCCGGGGCGCAGGCCATCGCATCGGCCGCGCAGGAAGTGTGGCTTGGCAATATCAAGGCCGCCGTGGCGGGCGGCATGGAGAATATGGACAAGGCCCCCTATCTGCTGGGCGGTGGTCGGTGGGGCTACCGCATGGGAACGGCGGAGATCTATGACAGCATGCTGCGCGACGGGCTCAACGACGCGTTCTCAAACGAGCATTCGGGCTGGCATACCGAGGATCTGGTGGCGAAGTTCCAGATCACCCGCGAAGATCAGGACGCATGGGCGCTTCGGTCGCAGCAGCGTTTTGCCAAGGCGCAAGCCGCAGGGCTGTTCGAGGATGAGATCGCACCGTTCGAGATCAAGACCCGCAAAGGCGCGACGATCTTTGCCAGGGACGAACACAATCGCCCCGACACGACCCCAGAGTCGCTGGCGAAACTGAAGCCCGCATTCCGCAAGGATGGCACGATCACCGCCGGTAACGCGCCGGGCCTCAACAGCGCAGGCGCCGCGATGGTGGTGGCCGAGCGTGGCTGGGCAGAGATGCAGGGCGCCGAGCCGCTTGTCCGCCTTGTGTCCTATGGCATCGGTGCGGTCGAGCCCGGCATGTTCGGGCTGGGCCCCGTCCCTGCCGTGCGTCAGGCGCTGGAGCGCGCGGGCTGGGGTATTGCCGATCTTGACCGGGTAGAAATCAACGAGGCTTTCGCGGCCATCGCGCTCGCGGTGATGCGGGAGCTTGAGCTCCCCGAAGACGTGGTCAACGTCGAAGGCGGCGCAATCGCCCACGGGCATCCCATCGGTGCGACCGGTGCGATCCTGACCACGCGCCTCATCCATTCGATGAAACGCGACGGCATTCGCCGGGGTGTCGTCACCCTGTGCATCGGCGGCGGTCAGGGGATCGCTCTTGCATTGGAGGCAATCAATTGAACGCTCAACCCTATTTCAGGAGGTCTGACAGATGACCAGAATCGCGCTTGTTACAGGTGGCACCAGAGGGTTGGGCGCGGCCGCGTCCAAGGCTCTCAAGGCGCAGGGCTGCAAGGTCGCAGCGGTCTATCACGGCAATACCGAAGCGGCCGACGCCTTCACCGCCGAAACGGGCATCAGCACGTTCAAATGGGACGTTTCGGACTTCGAGGCTTGCCGCGATGGGGTCGCCAAGGTTGAAGAACAGCTTGGGCCAATCGACATTCTTGTGAACAATGCTGGCATCACCCGCGATGCCACGCTGCATCATATGAGCGCCGAACAGTGGTCGGCTGTCATCAACACCAATCTCGGATCGGTGTTCAACATGTGCCGTAGCGTGGTACCGGGCATGCGGGATCGGAGCTTTGGCCGCATCGTCAACGTGTCCTCGATCAACGGGCTGAAGGGGCAGTTCGGCCAAACCAACTATTCCGCAGCCAAGGCCGGGATCATCGGTTTCAGCAAGGCTCTGGCACTGGAGACAGCGGCCAAGGGGATCACCGTCAACGCGGTCGCGCCCGGATATTGCGACACGGACATGGTCGCGGCAGTGCCGGATGACATCCTCAAGCAGATCGTTGCAGCAACCCCTGTGGGCCGCCTTGGCCGACCGGCGGACATTGCCCGCGCCATTGCCTTTCTGGCCAGCGACGACGCCGATTTCATCACCGGCGCCACGCTGAGCGTGAATGGCGGCGAATACATGGCGTGACGCCTTGGATGCGACAAGAACCGAAATGAGCAACGCAACTGCGATCTTGAGAATCACGATCATGCTGCGATTGCCGGGGGCTGAAAGCCGCCGCGAAAAGAGGGCCTCACGAAATGCAATTCATCGAGAACAAGACCTTCGATGAGATCCGGATCGGCGACAGTGCAGAACTGACCCGCACGCTATCGTCGCAGGATATCGAACTTTTCGCCGTCATGTCCGGGGATGTGAACCCGGCCCATGTCGACGAGGAATTCGCCCGGTCCGACATGTTCCACAAGGTGATCGCCCATGGCATGTGGGGGGGTGCGCTGGTGTCGGCGGTGCTGGGCACGCAACTGCCCGGCCCGGGAACGATTTACCTAAATCAGAACTTCAGCTTTCGGCGGCCGGTCGGGCTGGGCGACACGGTTACCGTCCGGGTCACCGTCAAGGACAAGGAGGCGGAGCATCACCACGTCACACTTGACTGCCTTTGCCTGAACCAAAGCGGCGAAACCGTGATCGAGGGGCAGGCTCTGGTCATCGCCCCCACCGCGAAAGTGCGTCGCCCGCGCGTCAATTTGCCAGAGGTTCACCTGCACGAACGCGGCGAACGGTTCCGCGATCTGATCAAGGCGACAGCGCCGCTTCCTGCGGTCCCCACGGCGGTCGTTCACCCCTGTGATGCGCTGTCGCTGCAAGGGGCGCTTGACGCGGGATCGCAAGGGATCATCGTTCCGGTCCTTGTCGGCCCCCGGGCCAAGATCGAAGCCACGGCCAGGGAAATCGGCCGTGATCTGACCGGAACAGAGGTTATCGACACGCCCCATAGCCACGCCGCTGCCCGAAAAGCAGTGGAGCTTGCGCGGGCGGGCAAGGTGAGCATGCTGATGAAGGGCAAGCTCCACACGGATGAACTTCTGGAACCTGTCGTCGATGGCCAGACCGGCCTGCGGACCGAACGGCGCATCAGCCATGTCTTCGCGCTGGACGTGCCCAACTACCCCAAGCCGTTGCTGATCAGCGACGCCGCCGTCAACATCTTCCCTAATCTGCAAGACAAGCGCGACATCGTTCAGAACGCCATCGACCTCGGACACGCGCTTGGCATCTCGCTTCCGAAAGTGGCTCTTCTCTCCGCTGTTGAAACCGTCACGCCGACCATCCCCTCGACGGTGGATGCCGCCGCGCTGTGCAAGATGGCAAGCCGCGGACAGATCACGGGCGGTCTGCTGGATGGGCCGCTGGCCTTCGACAATGCCGTCTCGCGGTCGGCGGCAGAGACCAAGGGCATTGTCTCTGACGTGGCAGGTGATGCCGATATCCTGATCGTTCCGGATCTGGAGGTCGGGAACATGATTGCAAAACAGCTGGTCTATCTCGCCGGTGCAGACGCGGCGGGGCTCGTCCTCGGCACGCGCGTTCCGATCGTCCTGACCAGCCGATCCGATGGCGTGATGGCGCGCCTGGCCTCGGCGGCAATGGCTCAGCTCTACGTTCATCGCCGCGCAAAGGAGATCAAGGTGTGACCGGGCTAAGATCGGCGGCTGAAAGCCGGGCCCTCAAGCGTCTAGCGCCCGCTTTTTTACCTGTCTCGCAACCAGTTTGACGCGGCTTTGACCCGTCCGCGTCTGTCCCTTCTCTTTGACTGAGCAGTAACAGCCCTGAACCACAGCTATTGTCGCGCGGCGTAAGATCAGGTTTTGATTACAATAGCTTGTGACCTTCCAAGTGCCGCGCAGGGTCATCCGACGGCCTGATCCGCCATGTAGTCAATCCCCGGACGGATCGTGCAGCGCCACGCGGTCAACACGTCCTCGCTGCTCTCGCCCGCTGCAGAAACTGAACCGCCCCGGGTTTACCGGAGAGTTTCTGGTTCAATGATTAGGCTACTTTTTCGACCGCGTTCAAGTTTGCATAGAAGGCCTCCTCTGCTT